>NZ_OBQM01000007.1:0-365563 GCF_900221055.1 Paenibacillus sp. RU5M
CTATGAATGGCTTTCAATTTCTCATCTAAACTGAATTTAGGCAAAAAAACTGCACCTCCATTGTTAGTCGTGTCTAACAAATGGGGTGCAGT
This sequence comes from Paenibacillus sp. RU5M, assembly GCF_900221055.1. Classification (NCBI taxonomy): domain Bacteria; kingdom Bacillati; phylum Bacillota; class Bacilli; order Caryophanales; family Paenibacillaceae; genus Paenibacillus; species Paenibacillus sp. RU5M. The sequence goes on from NZ_OBQM01000007.1 coordinate 93, forward strand.
TCAATCGACGTCTGGTTTTATTTTTGCCTTTTACTTTACACCACACTTTTTCAAAGCCAAGGCATTTCTCCATCAATTACTTTCTCATTCATAGTCCGTCGTTATTTCACCACAAACTTTACTCGTGTTCCATCCGGATATGTACTTAGCTGGTTTCCCACCCATGAGCCTGCACCACGATTATCTTTGGGACTAATATATTGGATATCCGCACCCGCTCCGCCTTCCGCACACATCGCCATTGGCCATTCATCCCGATCTTTCCCCTTTTTGACCGGAACACCTTTGAGGGACAAATCCCGATTACCTTCAGCTCCACTGCGATCAATGGTGCATACATCCGAATGTCCTGCCTTGATGGCCTTCTTGATATGATTGGCCGTTTCGGGATAGCGCTCGGCCGGGAATGTGATGGTATGATCTACGCTCCCCTTGCTTCCCCCAAATTGGGACGGTATGTCCAGAGACCATTCTCCCCCAACCCATGCATAGAGAGCTACCATTAACATGGCCACCAGCGTCAATATCTGCTTTTTAAATCGTTGCTTGCCCTTGCTCCTTTTACTTCTGCGTCTTTTACTCATGCTGTTTCTCCCCCATTCAACACTTGCATTATACCAGAACGCCAGTTCGCTAAACAATATAAAAAAACATAAAAAAACAGCCGACACTTCCCGGCTGTTCGTTCTGCATAGACTACCCCACGTTAGGAATCGCCTGTTGTCGAAGTAAAGGCAAGGTTACCTCAAACTTCGTACCTTTCCCCTCGGTACTCTCCACCGAAATTTGACCGTCCATCAATTCGAGCAACTCTTTGCAGATGGTGAGTCCAAGTCCACTGCCGCCAAATTTGCGTGCATGAGAGATGTCTGTCTGCGTGAATGCTTCAAACAATTGATTGATTTTATTATCCGGAATGCCAATGCCGGTGTCATGTACAGTGAATACCAGAATAACGGTATCCCCTCGCCGCTCCTCAACATCCATCTGTAATTGCACTTCACCTTGTTCCGTGAATTTAATGGCGTTGCTGAGCAGGTTATCCAGCACTTGTCGGAGACGAAGAGGATCACCTGTGAGTACATCAGGAGTAGTCAGATCCGCATAACAGAGCAAGCGAATTTGTTTATTCTGCGCCGCAGGTTCATGCGTTTTAATAATCTGTTGAATCAGCTTCAACGGCTGAAATTCGATTTGCTCCACTCTCATTTTCCCTCTGCCCAGCTTGGCCATATCAAGACTATTGTTGACAATGTTCAGAAGAGCCTCCCCTGACTGGCGCGCAAGCTCCAGGTACTCTTTTTGCTCCTCACTGTTGTCACCCATGCCCACAAGTTCGATCATGCCCATAATCCCGTTCAGCGGCGTGCGAAGTTCATGGTTCAGCTTCCCAATGAACTCCAGCTGTCCCCTACTGTTCATTTCTGTCAGCGAAGCTGCCATACGTAACTGCTGCTCAGCATATTTTCGCTCCGAAATATCGTATTGAATCCCTACAAAAAACAAACATTCCCCTGAATCATCGAAAATCGGATCAATATTCAGTTCATTCCAGAATTTCTGTCCATGCTTCGTATAGTTTAGAATCTCTGTCTTGATCGACTGACGCTTCTTCAATGCTTCGCGAATTTTCTGTACGGTTTCCGGATCCGTATCCGGCCCTTGCAGGAACCGGCAATTCTGTCCAATCGACTCTTCCGCACTATATCCGGTTAATTCACTAAAATATTCATTTACATACATTAGAGGAAAATCAGGCAAGGTAGCATCGACTACGGTCACGGAAGATTTAATCTTAGAAATTATAAATTCCCATTGTATAGCGAGTTGATTGTATTTTGTCATGCTTCCTCCTTCATCTCACCAAACTTTGTTGTGTTGAGTTCATGCTCCTAATGCAGCTATCGATAACCCGATGGTATGTGATTATATAAAAACAATATAATTAATTGTAACATAGTTATTCAAGCCATGTGTTCCTTGGGTAATATCTGAATAATACATTCACAAAACTTATCATCTCATCAGGAGGGTCACTCATGAAATTTTTATTAATCGTTATTATTATTATTTTGCTTGTTTTCTTCTTCTCCAGACGTAAGCGTTAATTTTGAGCGGGTCATGTAAAATGAGGAAGGAAGATCGGGTATGAGAACCCTCTTTTTTATATTCATGACACTTTGTATCATTAATTTGTGCTTCCCGAAATTTGGCTGGTACTTGCGTTATGGCTGGATTTCTCGGGGAGAGGCTGAGCCCAGCAGACCGTATATGGCGATGACCAGAATGACCAGTCTGTTGATGCTGCTTATCGCTTTTACGCTCGTTGTGGCTTGAATTATAGAAACCAGAACGGCAGCTATCCCTTGGGACAGCTGCTTTTTTGCTGCTTCAATGACGGGAAAATGACAACTTTGTTTGTGGTGCGTTTGCAACGATACCCGTAATATATAATTATCGTTGTGGAAAGGACACCTTAGCATGAACATCGCATTTTATCCATATTGGGCTGCCAAAACGCTGCTTTCTCTCATTAATGTTATATATATCATGGTTATCACGACGTTTATTTACGGTCAGACCGGGTCTGTCCTTTACGCTGCGCTGTTTCCATTCATTCAAATGTCAGCTCGTATCGTCGCAGGGTTCACTGCACCACTGCTTGTGAACCGTTTCGCATTCTCCAGGCTGATTATTAGCATTCCTTTAGCCAAAACATTGATGATAACCGGAATCGCCATCGCATTTACCGATCTCACTGCTCACATTCCTCTTCTGCTTGTGGGAATAGCGATCCTCTCGTTCCTGGACGGATGGGAATCTCCATTAATAAACACATTAACTCCACGATTGGTTCAAGGAGAAGATCTGGTGAAGGCGAATAGTTTTCTCTCATTCTCTACTCAGACCGTGACGATCATTGGATATGCGATGACAGGATTCATCGTTATGCACTGGGGGGCTTCACAAACATTCTGGGCGGCTACAAGCTTATCCTGGGCTGTCCTGCTTCTAATGATTACGATCAGTTCACTTACCCGCGATATGCAGGAAAAAGTCGAGAAATCCACTTCCAGATGGGATGTATTAAGGGAAGGTTGGCTTATCCTTTGGAAAAATCGATCGTTGCGCCTGATAACGTTCATGGATCTGGTTGAAGGTCTTGCTGGCTCCATCTGGATCGGTGCTATCACGCTTGCTTTTGTGAAAGAAGCTTTGGGCCAAGAGAAAGGTTGGTGGGGACTTATCAACTCCAGCTATTCTGCCGGCACCATTCTTGGGGGAATTCTGGCCATCGCCTTGGCCACTCGCATACAGAAGCACTTGATCTCCAGTATGGCCATAGGTTCTCTTCTCTTCAGCTTACTGACCATCGCATACGGTTTAAACAGCCTTCCTTGGCTTGCTCTGGTATTGTGTATGCTTATGGGTCCTGCTTATCAGATCCGCGATATTGCTCAGCAGACGGCTTTTCAGACCAGTGTGCCCATCGAATCACTGTCCAAAGTAAACGCAGCACATGGAATTATTCTCTCAGCTTCCATGAGCATATCTACGGTAATCTTCGGTCTGATTGCTGATCAAATGGGGATTCGGCTAGTATATTTGATTGGCGGTGCCTTATTCATCGTATCCTCCCTGTGCTCTTTCCGGTTAAATCGAATTAAAGAGCAAAATGATTGAATCAAAAAAAGACGAGCACATATCTGCTCGTCTCTGCTGCATCCGAACATCATCGGTGCAGCCATTTTATTCTCAATCCAATCGGTAATCTGTCAACGGCTTGCCTTGTTTATAATACAGGGCGGGTGACAGTATATTGAAGAAAATATGCACATCAGGCAAATCCGCTTCTTCCAAAATAACCTGCATTGAGGAAGCAATCCGATTATGAATCTCCTGATCACGTTGGAACATCAAGATCTCTACTGAAGCCGGAGAAGGAGTAAGGGCTTGTACGTCATGACGTTCTGCCTTCATTCTCTCCCGCGGAATATTGGTAATCAACGCAAATTGCTCCGTGATGCGAGGTACAACTTCCTCCAGCTGAGGTCCTGTGAATCCTTTAAAACGAATAAACGGCATTGCTATCCCTTCAATCTCTATTATTAGTCTCTTATGTGATTTTAAGCACATTGTTTTCGGTTGTCAAATCTCTTTCATCATATCATTTTTTTCTTAGAAACGCAGAAAAGCCCCGCTGAAGTCTCAGCGGAGCATACACGCAACCAGGGTCTCACCTTGTTCTACAGCGGCTTACAGCCAGAAAGATTTAGTGATGATTACGAGCAGGATGAAGAGTACGAGAATTGCGCTTGTGGAAGTCCATCCGCCAAATCCACCAACATTGCCGCCACAACCGTATCCAACTTCACTCATTTGATTGGCCTCCTTTGAATTTCAAGGTATGCCATAACATATGTCGATTCTAACATGAGTGACCGGGCTATACGGCAAGCTAACCGGCCCAATCATTGTGTATTCTGTTAGTTGAATTATGCCGAAGGAATGACTTGGATGTTCACATCATTTTCTGGTATTTCACGATAGAGGTCTGGTGTATTTTGTTTCTCCAGGACAATCAAACGAGTACGTGTATCGTTTCTGGACGCCAAAACCACTTGACCATCCGGGGCAATACAATAAGCGATTGGAATTGAAATTTCACTGTTACGATATGAACCGTCCGCATGGCTGGTCCCCATAACAATGCATTGATTTTGTATCGCCATCTGCCGCGCTTCTTCAACCCACTCTGTATACTGCTCTTCACTGAACATCCCCACACCAATGGAATGCATAATCAAATCCACTCTGCCAATATTCTCGTTGCGAAATCCTTGCAGTACCAGTTCGTCACATAACAATGTGCTTATGGTCCAGTCCTGTTCCTTAATTACCTCAGCAGCGGTATACTTCGCTTTCTCCAATACAGTCTCCCCAGCCTTGTTAATAATGATCGCACGGTCCTTGGGACGTTCATCCAACCTGCGATGACCTGATACAATCATCGTTCCATATACAGCCGCCAGACGGCTAGCCTCTTCCACGTTCTGATTCAGATAGCCTTCAGGAAAGAACAACACATCCGCTTCTGGATGTTGTTTCAATTCCGCTTCCAGCTGCAGCAATTGTTGTTCCAACCTGGGTTGTCCAATAATAATCTTCAACGTTTATCCCCCATTCATGAATAAAAGCCGGTTCATACCTGTATCAGGTACGAAACCGGCTTAAAGGTTGTACAGGCAGGATTCCTGCTCACCGCACTTCGCTTCAAGAGTAATTGTCTTTGGCATATCGTTACGTCTAACAATTACTTTTACAGTTTAAATGATATGTAGTTAGGAATTTCTGTGTTCAATTCTATCATAAATCTCCTGCCCGTCATAACCTCGATCTGTAGCTATATCTTTCGCAAAAAGTACCATATCACCAGTCGCAGCTGAATTTGCGCCCAACGCTCCCACAACCGCCGCAAGTGGATACAGCAAAATGGTCAGAACCTTCTTCATGTACTCATCTCCTCTTCCGTATACAGGGAATTTTTGTGTGATCATCCTAATAATACGATGAAAAGAAGTAAGTTTCAATCTTTATAGACACTCGAAGCTTTCCAACAAATCTATTGCTTCCTCATGATCAGGTTCCAAAGCCAGTACTTTCCGTGTGTAAGCCAGTGTTTCTTCTTCCAGTTCAAGTTCATAACAACACACGGCCAAGTCATACAGCACCGCTGAGTTCTGTTTTCTCGAATCAGTACCTAACGACAGCTCCAGAAATCGCTTGGCGTCCTCATACATATACATCCCATATAACAGCTGACCTACAAGAAACGCCACATCTCCTAGCCGCTCCATTACATAATATGAAGACCACATGATGTGGATTCCAGACTGAATATCAAGTATTTCCTCATCGCTTGCATCCGGTAGAAGGTTCGAAATCCGGTTGGCACTATGAATCAAAAACTCAGCATCATATCCGCCCAGACGCCAGAACGGTATAATCTGCTTCAATTCCATCCGCTCTACCTGATGATCCATCCATTCTTTCATACTGAAGAAATCATCGGGTCCAAAACGTTCAACAAATCGGTGATACGCCAGACGAGTGTTTATGTACCCCAGTGGTTCGTCCACCATCAAAATACATCCAACGTTCAGATCTTTATAATGATGTGTTGTGAAACGAGTGTGGGCTCCTTGCTGTTCCAATACATATTGAATGGCATGATAATTTGCCGTTAAAGAAAAACTTCCATGAAGTACAAATTCAGGAGGCTCGGCAAACTTCCAGTTGTCCAGTCGATGGTCACCTTTGTCCGCAGTAATTAACACATATCCTGAATCTGATAACCTATTCAATCGTTCGAGACAGGACAGACCGATTGCCGGGAACATAATGTGCGAATCCTCCAACTCTTCCTTGTACAGAGCGATAAGCCCTTGATACGGATAGTCTTCTGCACTGTACTCAGGTGCACGGCGGTATTCATAACTCAGTATCATGTTTTTCAGCAACTCGGCAGGCTCCGAATGAAGAGCAGATTCTGGAGATTGGAGGAGTATGTCACACTCATATATCTCCCCCTCACCGACATAAATTAATTCCTGTGGAATGCTGTCAAAAAAGTAATTGGCAATCAACAGCAAAGGTTGCTTCAGATCGCCCGGTCGAATAACTGTATCCGCCACTACCAGATTCAACTCGGTGTCCTGTATCGCGTCAAAACGTGCGAAATCCAGTATTCCTTGGTCAATAAAGGATTGCATGGACGGATGCTCTCTCCAGCCCAATACATTATCTTCGACCAGATCGGTCATTACATATCGAAAAGCTGGCAGCTGCACGCCTGCAAAATCTTTCAACTCTGTCAGTTTGAACAGAATTTGGTGCGCCAAGCGGCCTACGCCCGCTCCAAGTTCCAGAATGGTCACTGTCTCGGCCGTCTTTCCTTTGCTGGCGAGATCTTGAAGAAAACCAAAAATCATCTCGGCATACGCCATTGCAATCATGGGGTTACTCGTAATATATTGCGGAACCTGATTCTCGGTCCAAGCGTGCAGCCCTTTCTGTTCATAATATGCCCGCTGCCAGTCCCATACCGGAGCTTCACTGAAGCGGTATCGTTGTCCTTCGTTTTGCATCATTGGTTGAAAACCTGCTTTCCATTCATAATTTCATCGACATTTCGGAATTTCAATTCCATGTTCTCATAGACCGTTCCCTTAATCTCTAACGCATTATATCATAAACGATGACTGATCCAATGAAGTGCTAAACCACACTCCAGTAAAATAGAAAAAACCTGCCTTTCTCAAGGCAGGCAATGCTCGTTAATACATTTATACTCCTTCTATAACGAACTGTTGGCAAGGGCGCTCAACGTTAGTCCGAATATACCGCTCCATCAAAGTTCTCAGGGCCTACACGGATCGTACCCAGCAAGTTAGAGCTGATAAATGCAGTGTACGTCAACTGAGGTGTTATTGGTGGATTGAAATCATCCGCTGAGAACGTAATGACCTGAGGAGCCAGAATGCTCAAGCTGAACGTAGACGTTGCAGAATAGATGACAGGATCCGTTGCTAAGGTTCCTCTGACAATTGTTATCGTTACACCTACGAGGGCTAATGGAAGCTGCACTGATACAGTTCCTTTGAATTGTACCCGTGGGTTTGCACCAGCACCAGCTGTTTGCAGACCAATCTGACCAAACAGTTGAGGAGTATTAATTACGAGGATCGGGATAGCAATGGAGTTCGCCAAACTCGCATTCTGCGATGTTCTTGCATCAAGAAATTGACTCATGAAATCTACCTCCTTCTGTCGGGGATATGATAGTATATGTGAGATTTGAGATATGGCATGGACAGACACTGATATTAAGAAAAAAGGGCATATCAAAAAGACACTGCCCGTATTGCTAAGGCAGTGCCTCCAGAATTTCTTAATCAAAGTTATGTTCGTTTTTCTCCAATCTCTCTTTTAATAATCGAATCTCTTGCTTCAAACCTGAGATTTCCTCCCTTAAACCAGATCTTTTTATTGCCATTGAAAACACAGCATATAAAATCAGACCTACCAAACCAATGAAAATAAATATAGTTAAAATTCCTACAAAACCCACAGCACTAGCACCATTCATAACTTTAAATTGTCACCACCTTTATAACATATATTTTAACAATGATACCATATATTTATTTTATCAGCTTTGTTTGCAATTTCGTTAGCATTCGCCTGCCATAAAAAAGCTCTGCTAGCATTATGCTAACAGAGCTTTCTCACAGTGAATTATTTGTAATTCCCTCATCACTTTAAAGTAATCTAATCAACTTCCAAAGTAAACGTCCAATTTTCCAGTGGGCGGAGTGGTTGCCATCCAAACTGCAGCCAAATTATCGGGAGCATACGTTGTAGCGGTGATATAATCACCAATTAATACGGTAGGCACCGGTGAATTGCCGTTGGGGTTAAACGAAGTCGTTGTGAGTCGGCGATTCGCAAAGGTAGCTCCTCCGTTAAACGATTCAGCAACAAACACATCTAAAAGAAACCCGTCAATCTGATTGGAATAATAAATAACCCTTACAGTTCCTATGAATGGCGATACAGTAATGGAGGGAAAGAAATTTTGAGAACCAACAGGGGCTCCAGTAATGCTTACGGGATCTGACCATAGAAGCCCATCCGGTGAGCTGCATAGGAAAATGTCGGTGTATCCATTCCGCGCATCATTCCAGGTTGCATAGACTTTACCACTAAAGGTTCCATTGGATATGTCAGCTCCCAAGCTCAGGTTCGTCTGCACGCGAAAAGCATAATTCGTGACAGGTAAAGGAGATGGGGCAGGGACAACAGAAGCAATCCATGTGGATTGTCGTTCAATCGGCGGCTGGAACGTAGCCCCTCCATCGTAGGAGATGCGAAGCAGTGCGTACGGACTATCCGGCCCTGTAGTAATATATCCTGCATATACCTCACCAGTAAAACCTATAGCTATAGAACTTCTGTCATGGAAACCTCTTGGGCTTGAAATTCGGCTCGGAATCTCCCACGTTGTCCCCTGATCTAATGACCTTTGCAAAAATGTGGACGAAGCCAATGTAGCAAGAGGGGTATACCCCACGTATGCATTCCCCCGATAAGGGCTTCCAGGTGTTCGATCCACTGCTATAAACGGCTCATCATTATGAACGATAAGGCCATATCCCTTGTTCACAAACACGGGAGGAGTCCAGGTCACTCCATCATCCAGGGATGTGTAACTGATGATTGTACCGTCATTATCACCGTTAAATATGTGAACTGTCACTATAAACGTACTCGGAAATGTGTAATCAATGGTTGGTGCTTCAGCGCCTGCATACCCGGCAGGCTGCTGCATAGTTGTTGTTGACCATGTCTGTCCACTGTCAGTAGAACGATAAACGCCGATAAGTGTAGGTCCTGTACTTGTGTCAACAGCAACCGCACACATGATATTCGGAAGTAGCTCGTTGGAAGCAATTGAGGGTTCAAATTGGTTTCCACCGAGTGCTCCTGTGATATTTACAACGGGCAAGTACCTCATCTCCATTCCAAAGATTAAGGAATATTCGTAAACCGGTCAATTAATATCATTTCTGACTGTAAAACACGTTGAATAATATTACCTGTAGAATCAATACCATATGCATGAATAATCGTACTTGTAGCACTAAAGAAATCTGCTTGAACTTCATAAAATGCTGCATCGTTTAGAGCATAAATCAAGGTCCGAGATGCCTGGGGGCCTACTTGAAATAAATCGTGCCCGATTGGAATTCTGGCATTTTGAGTAGTGTCCCATTTAAACACTTCTATCTCTATATTTACAGGAATATCAAGAGAATCATTTAAACAAGTCACAAGAATCTGAGTAGCCACACTTCCACCTGTTGGCGAATTGTAGATCAACCCTGTAGAGTTTGGCAATCAAACTATCCCTCCTCTTTGAACCACAGATTAACTACACTATTTGTACGCCCCTATCATTTAAAGTAGTACGGATTCTTTGTTGAAGGGGAAATACAACAAAAAAGCCTTGATGAAGCAGCAACGAATGATGATGCTCATCACCATCGAACTTTTGCAGGCTTTATTCCAAGGCTCAGTTAATATCAGTTTTGAGTTTATAACAATAGAAAAAAACCCTTGCTACGCAAGGGTTTTGAGAGAATGGGCCCTACAGGACTCGAACCTGTGACCAATCGGTTATGAGCCGACCGCTCTAACCAACTGAGCTAAGGGCCCTGAACAAAAATGTATAACGTTCAGATGATGGCTGTGAATCATCCAGTAAAACTAAATTGCGGGGGCAGGATTTGAACCTGCGGCCTTCGGGTTATGAGCCCGACGAGCTACCGGGCTGCTCCACCCCGCGTCAGTAAGAAATATTAAAACAGCGACTTAATTAATATACACCATCCCTATCCCATATGTCAAGGGGTAATGTTAGGGAATGAAGCGAACGCCATACCGCCCCTTTTTTGAACGATATACTTCCACTTCAGCTGGCTCGTTATGACCGTAAATCCAACCATCCTGCTCCATCCGTTTTGCAAGACACCCTGCCTGAAATTTGGTTGTATACAATTTGCTGAAATATACCCAGTGCATTCCACTCGTCCTTTCTTGAAGTCATCATTTATCCCTGCTTTTGTAGAATACCCCAATTCCATAAAAATAGCCGCCGAAGATATAAATCTCCAGCGGCTGCATCTATGATTTTATTACAAGATCATCTAACTTTTATTGAAATGTGGCTTTAGGGTTCTTTTTCAATTTCTCCAGCATCTCGTTCCCTTTGGCTGCCCATTCACCAAGTGCTTCTTTTGGTGTTTTTTTGTTCGCAAGAACTTGATTGAAGTATTCCATACCCTTGTCACTTACTTGCCACAGGTTCGGCATTTTTTGATACATTTTATCCAAGTTCGTATTGGTCGGAGGTATAGGTTTCAGTGTATAGAACGCCTGGATATTGTAATCCAAGCCATCCTTCGGTTTAATAAAGCTCTTCCGTGAAACCATCTCATAACTGCTGCGAGCTTTGATTTTCGCCCAGTCTTCACTGTTCATATACTTAATCAATTCCCATGCATCATCAGGGTTCTGAGCTGAACTATTAATGGCCATAAGATTGCTCAGATAAATGTTGCCTCCGATTTCAGGAGCCTCCGGATGAACTGGAGGTGTAACAACATCCCAGTCTACCTTCGTAAAGTCTTTCATTTTATCTGCATTTTTATTGGCATCAATCAACTGATTAATGTAGCTGTAATCTCCAATCACCATGGCTGTTTTGCCACTCAGGAACAGATCACCCTGAAGCGGATTATAACGCCCACTCTCATCCTGACTATCCTGCGGTTCGTCTCCTTTAGGGATGACTTTATCTAAGGCGAGCTTGCTTATCGTGCTCCATACTTTCTCCCATTGAGGAGAATCTACAGTCATTTTTTCCGCTTTGTCATCAAAAATTTTCAGCTGCAAAGAGTTATAATACTGGGACATCGTATAGTATGGAGAACCGCCTTGATAGGTACTGAAAGAGAAACCAAATACATGGTCTTTTCCTTCACCTTTGGTAAGGCGTGTACCCAGGTTGAAAATATCATCCCAAGTCATATTATCCGTTGGAGGCTCCACGCCTGCTTTCTCAAACATACCCTTGTTATAGAACAAAGCGGAAGAGGAGAACGTTGGTGTCAAAGCGTAGATGCTCTGATCTCCCAAATCCTTAATTCCTTCGAGAACACTTGGCACAATATCCGTAGTATCAAACTTGTCTTCCTGCATCAGTGGGTCCAGTTGTTTCACCATGTTTTCCTGAATCAACGACTTGACTGTCGCCGTATCCGCCACGATGACATCTACCGGGTTATCCCCTGTCATAATCTTCTTCAAGCTTTCCATCGTATCCGGAATGTCCTTCTGCTCTTCCTGGTTACCATAGCCATACATGCTGCCCTGATCTACCGCAGGTACAACTTCAATCGTTATATTTGGATGTGTCAATTCAAAAGCATCGGTAAACTGCTGACGGAAATAGCTGTCATCCTGGCCACCCCATAACGTCGCTACACGCAATACACGCTGCTCGTTATCCTTGGACTCACTCGCTGTACAACCCGCAAGCAGCGGCAATGCCAGACTAGCTGTAGCCAACACGGCCAGCACTCGTTTTCCCCAAAACCTGTTCTTCATCTCCCAATTCCCCCTCTAAAATTATCTTGGCGGTGTAATGACAATACGTTCACCGTCAAATTCCAATGTGGCACGATTATCAATGGACAGCGCCTCCAGATACTCCTTGGGCACCTGAAGTCGTCCCGCCCGGTCGATAATGACAAAAGCTTCATGAATATCCGGGGCTCCTGCCTCCGATAAGCCATGTTCGTCATCCAGATTCGGATTACGTTTCACAAACTCGGTGCTGGTCAAGCCGTCCCGAATCGCCACGATCCGGTCCACCTTACCAGCAAGGGTTAGATCATGAGTAACAATCACAATCGTGACCCCGAGTTCCTTGTTCATTTTGCGAAAAATGCCCATGATGGTATCACATGTCTCTGAATCCACCGAACCTGTCGGCTCATCGGCAAGCAGCAGCTTGGGGCGATTTGATAGCGAGATGGCAATCGCTACCCGCTGCTGCTCCCCACCGGATAATTGATGCAGCTTGTTGTGCATCCGATCCTTCAGTCCAACCCACTCCAGCAGCTGCATGGCATATGCGCGATCGCGCTTGCCTCCCAAAATCATGGGCGTTTCCACGTTTTCCAGTGCTGTAAGGTATGGCAGCAGGTTACGGCCGTTATTTTGCCAAATGAACCCTACGGTATGACGTTTGTACTCCACCAATTGGGCATCTGTCATTTTCAGCAAATCCCAATCCCCGACAACGGCTGTACCAGCTGTTGGACGATCAAGTCCACCCAGAATGTTGAGCAATGTGGATTTACCACTACCACTGTTACCGATAATGGCCATCATTTCACCTTGATTGACAGTCAGATTGAGACCTTGAAGGGCAACGACTTCCACATCGCTGGATTTAAAAATTTTGACAAGTCCTTCGCATTGGATCACGTTTACCTCTCCTCTCCCATTTTGACTGCCTGGTGAACACGCAGCCTGCGGATTTGCCACAGCAGCATCGTTGCTCCAATGATCAGCATGACCACGGTCACGCCATACAGTTGCAACATATCTTTCTCTTCAAATACAATTCGGAACGGAGGTACCTGTGCGGACACATTATCTGTCGTTTGCAGGAAGGGCAGGAACAGACGACTGGATACCTGACCAATGCCAATACCGAGAATGATGGACAGACCCGCCGTGAACACCTGCTCTAACAGCAACATACCGCTCAGCTGTGCCCGGGATAATCCCATCGCCCTCAGGACACCGAACTGTACTACACGCCCGGATAGATTGAAGAACCAGTACAGAATGTATCCGATCAGGGAAATAATCACCGACACAAGGAATCCGAGACTCAGTATGCCGAACACCCCGCCTCTTGACGGATGTTTGCCCTGGGATACCAACTCTGTACGCACATCCCGTACAGACGATAACTCAATGCCTTCAGCTGCAAGTTTCTCCATCAAAGGAGCAACTTTGGCATCCGGCTCCATCTTCAGCCAGACCTCATATGGAATCAGAGGCACCTGATCATAGATGTAATCCAGATTAGCAATGAAAAACGGCATTTGATCCGGGTACTGGGCAGGCCAGTAAGGTATAATGCCAAAGACCACAAATTCAATCGCCTGGCCCTGTACACCAATGGAGACGAGGTCTCCGGTTTTGAGCTTGAATTTGTCTGCAAATTTGGAAGAGATCAATACGGCCCCTTCATATTTTCCAAGCAAGTCAAGGTACTTATAAGGATGAGCCGGGAACAGATCGTTGCGGAACCACGCCACTTGGGCAAAATCCACATTGTCGATCCCCACCAGCATTCCCTGTCCACCTGATTTGCCAGAGACAATAATGTTGCCTTTCGTTTGCAGCACTCTCGCTGCATGTTCGACACCATTCAGGCTGCGGAACACTTCAAAAGGTGGCTCGGAATAGATCATCTTCGTGGGTTGTGAAGTACCACCGCCCCCACCTGATCCACCTCCGCCGCCGTTACCGCCGCCTCCAGAACCACCGCCACCGTTTCCTCCACCCTGTCCACCGCCTGAACCTCCGTTTTGTCCGGAACCCGTTGGCTTAACCTCAGGTGTGCCTTCCCATACCGTCTGCATAATAACATCCGAACCATAGCGATATAACGTGCGCTCGGTTGAGTTCAGATCAATGGTACGAGCCGCCGCCGAGTTATACACACCGAGTCCGAGTGTCAATACAAGCAGGATCATCAAAGGATAATAAGAAGATGATGAACGCGAAAGCTGCGTCAGTGTCAGATACAGTGGAACCGGGAGAAACTTACGCCCGATCAGCTGAATCAATTTCAAAATCCACGGGAACAACCGTAAGAAGAACAGTCCCAGTGCAAAGATCGCGAGTGCCGGTACAAAGAACAGAAACGGCTGTACCTGAAGCTGATCTGTCGTCATTCCGGTCTGGAACGTCAACATTTGCCGTTCATAGAACAAGTAGTATCCATATCCGGCGAGCCCCAACAGCGCGATATCCAGGAACCAGCGCTGCCATACCGGCGCACGATCTGTACGTGCTTGCCGCCGCTTAGCCGATACAATCGTCGCCCGCGCATAGGTTACTGCCGGAATGAGCGAAGCTATAATTGCCACCAACACGGCGATAAGGCCAAGCAGGATGGCTTCTTTCGATATTCCAATCGGAATGGATTTCCGATCCACGAACGACAGGAATCCACTCGCTGAACCGATGCTTTTCGCCATAAACCATCCAAGAAACGGTCCGATGACAAGAGCAATCGCTCCCAGGAATATACCTTCAAGCAGATAAAGAGAGAATATCTGCCGGGCAGAAGCTCCGCGACTGCGCAGAACCGCAATGTCACTTTCCTGCTTCTGTAACGACTGTCTGGCATTCATGGCAATAAAATAAAAGACCATCGCAATCATCGGTGCTGCCAGTGTGAACAGCATGGTCTGCAATTGCAGACTCTGACTGCGGAATTGTTTCAGCAGATCCCCGAAGGTGATGTCCACTTTCGTATCCTTCAACCGCTGATACAGATCGATATCCAGCCTTTCCAGCACAGAGGTCAATCCCGAGAGCTGGCTCGTTTGAATCTCTTTCAGATCAAATGCATAATACCAACGTGAATTCTGAAGAGGGATCCCTTTTTCCTTTAACAAAACATTATTAAATACCGATTCATCCACATATAGTCCATTCATCATCCCGTCAAATCCCTGTACCCAATACGGGCTGCTAGGATCATCGGCTTTGAAAGAACCTACAATCTTCACACGCAACGTAATATCGAGACCGCTGTAAATTGGATATTCCAGAACATCTCCGATATGCAGATCGTTACGATACATGCCCTCTTCGAGCATGACCGCTTCAATCGTATCGTCCTTGACCTGGTTGCCCGGCTTCACTCCCGCAGAATAATTAACCTGTGCATCCAGGCCTGTCATCGTCCCCAGGCTCATGCTGCGGACCCGGCTGGCATCCACTTTCGTTGGGTCTTCCGGGTTCACTTCCGTGCTGCGGATGGAACGGGAGTTCACATACGTATGAAAAGGAAATCCAATGTCACGGGGCACATCCTCGCGAATATATCGATCCACCTCTTCCAGACCACGTGTGTCTGTCTTGACACCACCAGGTGCCTGGTAACTCATGAGCAACGAGCCGGCTGGCAGTCCCTCACTGTTATCCTGCAGCGTCTGGGCCACGACCCGCTTCAGCGCACCATCGGCATACATCGGAATACTAACGGTGAACGCTACCGCCACAATCAGTCCGATCAGTGTGCTGAACGTCATCCAGCGAGTGTTCCACATTTTGCGGAACAACAGTCGAAGCAATGGCAGCCCCATTAGCGGCCCACTACTTTCTGTCCAACGGTCAGACCTTTCAGAATCTCCACATCCGTGGATGTCTGCTGCCCAACTTCTACGTCCACTTCACGCTTGCTTCCATCACTCTCCACCACTTGCACGTACGTTCTTGAACCGATGGAGCGCAGAGCGGATACTGGAATGACAATCGCGTTCTCTGTTCGCTGCGTGACAATCGAAACCGTTAGAGGTGTACCGCGTTCAACCCCTTTGGGCATTTTCGCCAGCGAGACGATAACATATTGATCCAGGCTTTCTTTCGCTGGAGGCGTTCCGCCTTCCCCCGAACCTCCGCCATTACCACTTCCACTACCCGATGCTTGGGCAACAGGCATCACTTTAACTTTGCCAGCCACTTTGCCTGCGCCATTAATGTCCACATCCGCCTTCATGCCAGCCGAGAACTTTTCCAAATCTTCCTTGGCAAACGTAGCTGCGACAACCAGGTTGGATGTATCTGCTATGGTCGCAATCGGGTCATAAGCTTTGACAGCCGCGCCCTTCTCCACCTGCACAGCAATGACTGTTCCACCGAATGGAGCGGTCAAAGTGGCTTTACCCAACTGATCCTCCAGATCGGCGAGTTCCTGACGAAGTTCTTCAAAGGCAATCGTGGACTCTTCGAACTCTACCGGGTCCATCTCATCCCGTTTGCGAAGCGTTTCCTTCATTTGCACTTCCGATTTGCGAATCTGCAGGTTTTTGGCCCGGATTTCCTTCTCCACGCTCTCTACATCAAGAACAGCGAGAAGTTGACCTTTTTTCACTTTATCCCCTGGTTTTACATTCAACTCTTTGATATGCATACCGTCCAGCGTAAAATACACCTTTTCTTCCCGCTGGCTCATCATCTTGCCGCTTCCGCTTACTTTCTTCTCCAGCGTCTCAGTCCGAACTTCATATTCCGGCTTCTTGGAGATCGTTGGCGGTGTAATTGGCGGAAGTACTTCTTCCTCTGTCTCAGCCGGCAGCAAAGAACAGCCGGACATCGTTGCAGCCACTATCGCACTAAGCACAATAAGCGCTGCGCGTTTCCCCCTCTTCGGAGCGGCCCCTTTACTTGATAAATCTGCCGTCCGCCATTTCATAAACATGGTCCGCAACCTCCAAAATCGTAGGATCGTGTGTAGTCATACAGATCGTTACTTGTTCAACTTCAATAATATTGCGAAATACAGCCATAACCTGTGCTCCCATTTTGGAATCGAGTTCAGCTGTCGGCTCATCCGCGAGCAATAATCTCGGTCTGTGGGCTATCGCCTTGGCGATGGCCACCCGCTGCTGCTCTCCCCCGGACATCTCGAATGGACGGTGCTTGACCCGTTTGGTTAGTCCGACCAGATCCAGACAATGACCTACCCGGTCCTTCCATTCCGAACGCGGCACGTCCGCCATGCGCAGCGACAGCTCTACATTTTCCCAGGCAGACAACAAAGGCATAAGGGCATACGCCTGAAAAATAAAACCAATTTCTCTGCGCCGCAAAGCGGTTCGCCGCCTGTCTCCCCAATCCTGAAGAGGCTGTCCGGAGAACAAAATGTCTCCACTGGATGGCTGATCCAGCCCACCCAGCATATTGAGCAGCGTCGTTTTCCCTGAGCCCGACCGCCCCTTCAACATCACCAGCTGTTGCGGGTTCACTTCCATATCGATGCCTTTGAGCACATGAATAATACGGCTACCCGTCTGGAAACTGCGATGAACATTGCGAACCTCCAGCACAGGTCCTTCATATGGAGGCAACAGATCCTTCTTGGAGGGCTTGGACTTCACTTCAGGTTCAGCTGCTGCAACCGCAACTTCCTCTTGGCTTGTTTCATTGGTTATGTCGTGCGGGTCGATGGATGTATTCTGCGGTTCACTTATGTATGCCGATTCCTCCTGCCCGACTGGTTCCTGCTGCTCCGTGAGTCCGACCGCACTGTCCTCGCCTGACTGGCTCTTGGCAGGTCTGATTTTGGAAAATAAATTCTTCATGCCAGCAATCACGCTCATCCTTTCTTCATATCCCGTTCACTTCATCAAGACACTAAAAATAGAAATCTATTCCATACTACACTGAATTATAAACGACGGATCACAACTAAAAGTTACAAGCTTTTTACAACGTTCCAGTGAAAAAGTTAATATTTTGATGAACAAACGAAAAAAGCACCCCAAAGTGCGGGATGCCTCTTGAATATTCAATGTATTTGCCTCTATGGCGGCAATCATTACAATTTTGATACCGTTCACAATCAAACTGTTCAGTCGGGTGTGAATGATATTATTTACCAAATGAAGAAGGATCTTCACGCCAGGATTTGAGCAGTTCAAAATCACTCTCCTGGATTGTACCCTCAGCCAAAGCCACATCCATCAGAGCTGTGTAATTGGACAGGGTTTGCAGTGGAATTCCCGCTTCTTCAAAAGCTTTAATTCCTTTGTCGAGCTGATAGCTGAAAATCGCCAGTACAGCCAATGGAGTCGCCCCGGCTACACGTACTGCTTCAGCGGCTTTGATTGAACTGCCACCTGTCGAGATCAGGTCTTCAATGACAACAACCTTCTGCCCCTCAGTGATCAGTCCTTCAATCAGGTTCTCTTTGCCATGTCCTTTGGCTTTATCACGAATGTATGCCATCGGCAGATTCAGCTTTTGCGCCACCCAGGCAGCATGCGGGATACCCGCGGTTGCTGTACCTGCGATGACTTCTGCATCGGGATATTGATCACGAATGATCGCAGCAAAGGCTTCAGCAATGTCGTTACGAATCTCGGGATAAGACATCGTTAGACGGTTATCACAATAGATTGGTGATTTGATGCCGGATGTCCAGGTAAATGGCTGCTGCGGACGCAGCGCCACCGCTTTAATTTTCAACAGTTGGGAAGCAATATGGTTAGGAATCTCAGTAAGTTCGATCATGCGTTCAACATCTCCTTCAAAATGGTTTCTGCCGCTTCACGTGGATTGGGAGCGCCTGTAATTGGTCTGCCTACAACAATGTAATGGCTGCCTCTGGCAATGGCTTCACCTGGCGTCAGGACACGAGTCTGGTCTCCGAGGCCACTTCCCGCTGGGCGAATGCCTGGTGTGACCGTGTGAAAATCACTGCCACAGGCTGCGCGGATCGCCGGTACTTCCAACGGGGAAGCAACGACGCCATCAAGACCTGCCTCATGGGCCAGTCCTGCATAACGGACTACTGCTGCCTCAACGCTGCCCTGGATGCCGATCTCGGCATTCATCGTTTCCTGGCTGGTACTGGTCAGCTGGGTAACCGCAATAATCTCAGGTCTACGCAAGGATGGGTCAGCAGCCAGAGCCGCCTCAGCACCTTCACGAGCAGCACGCATCATGCTTGTACCTCCAGCTGCATGCACATTGAACATATCCACTCCCAGACGGGTGATGCTTTCAGCACCCCCACGAACCGTGTTTGGAATATCATGCATCTTCACGTCAAGGAATACCGAGTACCCCTTCGACTTCAGCTCGCGAATGAAGTCCGGGCCAGCGGCGTAGAACAGCTGCATGCCCACCTTCAGATAACAGGGAATGCCTTCGAGGGCCTGTACCAATTCCTGTGCTTGCTCTGCTCCGGGATAATCGAGTGCCACCATCAGACGGCCAGCCATTTCGTTGAAATTCGGGTGATTCATATTCCAGCGCTCCTTCCAAAAGCTTGATTTTTCCGTTTTTGCCCGATATAAAGGACATCCCGCCAGCCCGAAGGCTGACTGATGTCCTTGATCAGTGACAAATCGTCTTATTTATTTTACAAGAGCTGGCATAGCCTCAGAGGAGAAGTTGATCGTTTGCAGCATGATCAACAGGGCACGGATCGTATCCAGTGAAGTCATACATACAATCCCGTTCTCTACCGCCTCACGACGAATACGGAATCCGTCACGCTGCGGGGTTTTGCCTTTGGTCAGCGTATTGAACACAAAGTTTGCTTCGCCGCTGCGGATCATATCGAGAATGTTCGGCGAACCTTCACTTAATTTGTTCACCGTCGTCACCGGAATGTTCGCTGCTTCAAGCGCAGCTGCCGTACCTCCGGTAGCCATGATTTTGTATCCCAGTCTATAGAAACCTTCAAGCAGTGGAACAGCTTCCTCTTTGTCTTTGTCCGCTACCGTTACCACGATTGCTCCGGTGGCCGGGATCTTCATGCCTGCACCGATAAGACCTTTGAACAACGCTTTAGCGTAATTCGGGTCACGACCCATAACCTCACCTGTGGATTTCATCTCAGGTCCAAGCGTTGGTTCCACACGACGCAGCTTCGCGAAGGAGAAGACCGGAACTTTTACGGAAACATGATCCGATTCAGGCCATAGACCGTCGACATATCCGAGGTCTTTCAGCTTCACGCCCAGAATGGCTTGTGTTGCCAGGTTCGCCATCGGAATGTTAGTTACTTTGCTCAGGAAAGGTACTGTACGGGATGAACGCGGGTTCACCTCGATGATGTACACTTGACCCTTATGGATAACAAACTGGATGTTAACCAAACCGATCGTTTTCAGTTCTTTTGCAATCTTGATTGTAATCTCTACAATTTTCTCTTTGAGATCCTGGGACAGGTGCTGTGGCGGATAAACCGCGATGGAGTCACCGGAGTGAACCCCTGCGCGCTCGATATGCTCCATGATACCCGGAATCAATACCGTTTCACCATCACAGATCGCGTCAACCTCAACCTCTTTACCCATCATGTAACGGTCGATCAGGACCGGATGCTCCGGATTGATTTTAACCGCCTGCTCCATATATGTCAGCAATTCTGCATCGGAGTATACAATCTCCATCGCACGACCGCCGAGTACATAGGAAGGACGAACCAGTACCGGGTAGCCCAGACTTTGAGCCGTTTCAACCGCATCATCTACCGAAATGACTGTTTTTCCTTTTGGTTGTGCAATTTCCAGACGGGAGAGCAAACGCTCGAACTTCTTGCGATCCTCTGCCTCATCAATGTTTTCCAGATCAGTTCCGAGAATCGTTACACCAGCGGCACGTAGTGGTGCTGCCAGGTTGATTGCCGTTTGACCACCAAACTGTACGATAACACCTACTGGCTGTTCCTGTTCGATAACGTTCATTACATCTTCGAAGAACAGGGGTTCAAAGTACAAGCGATCCGATGTATTAAAGTCCGTAGACACCGTCTCCGGGTTGTTATTGATGATAACTGCTTCATAGCCTGCTTTTTGCAGAGCCCATACCGCGTGTACTGTGGAGTAGTCAAACTCAATCCCTTGACCGATCCGGATTGGACCAGAACCAAGTACGACTACTTTTTTCTTATCTGAAGGAATGACTTCATTCTCAGTTTCGTAAGTAGAGTAGTAATATGGCGTTGTTGCTTCAAACTCAGCTGCACATGTATCTACCATTTTGTAGACTGGGCGAAGGTTTTCCTCTTCACGACGTGCTCTGATTTCAGCTTCTTTCGTCAGCGTACCTCCTGGTTGACCTTCAGCCCGCAGCTCAGCAATGGCACGGTCTGTGAAGCCAAGACGCTTCGCTTGATACAAGGTTTCGGAGGACAATTCGGATTCCTCACGAATGCGATCTTCGAAGCGGATCAGCCCTTCGAGTTTATCCAGGAACCACCAGTCAATCTTCGTCAGATCTTGAAGCTGTTGCAATGTATACCCTCTGCGGAATGCTTCAGCGATCAGGAAGATACGCTCATCGTCGGCTTTGACCAGACGCTCGTTCAGCGTTGCTTCATCCAGGGTTTCGGCATCTTTCAGATACAGACGGTGTACGCCGATTTCCAGGGAACGAACAGCTTTATGAATTGACTCTTCGAATGTACGGCCAATCGCCATAACTTCGCCTGTCGCTTTCATCTGTGTACCCAGTTTGCGGTTCGCTGAGATAAACTTGTCAAACGGCCAGCGTGGGATTTTGCTCACGATATAGTCCAGTGTTGGCTCAAAGCATGCATATGTTTGGCCCGTTACCGGATTCACGATTTCGTCCAGTGTGTAACCCATGGCAATTTTGGCAGCCATCTTAGCAATCGGATAGCCCGTTGCTTTGGAAGCTAGTGCCGAAGAACGGCTTACCCGTGGGTTAACTTCGATAACATAGTATTGGAAGCTGTGCGGATCAAGCGCAAACTGTACGTTACATCCACCTTCGATGTTGAGGGCACGGATGATTTTCAGGGAAGCTGAGCGCAGCATTTGATATTCACGGTCAGACAGCGTCTGGCTTGGCGCCACAACGATACTGTCACCTGTATGAACACCTACCGGATCAAAGTTTTCCATGTTGCAGACTACGATACAGTTATCGTTTTTGTCACGCATAACCTCATACTCGACTTCTTTCATGCCAGCAATGCTTTTCTCCACCAGACATTGCCCGATCGGGCTGTAACGAATTCCTGCTGCTACGGTTTCGCGCAGTTCTTCTTCGTTGGAACAGATCCCGCCGCCTGTTCCACCAAGCGTGTAGGCTGGACGGACGATGATTGGATAACCAATCTCATTCGCAAAATCAAGTGATTCCTCAAGTGTTGTTACGATTACACTCTCGGGTACAGGCTGTTCCAGTTCACGCATCAGATCACGGAACAAATCACGATCTTCCGCTTTCTCAATGGATGTGAGCTGTGTTCCGAGCAGTTTGACATTCTCACGCTCAAGGACGCCAGCACGTGCCAGTTCCACAGCCATGTTCAGACCCGTTTGACCGCCAAGGGTTGGCAGCAAACCGTCTGGACGTTCCTGACGAATGATTTGCGTTACAAAATCCAGTGTAATCGGTTCAATGTACACTTTATCAGCCATGTTGGTATCCGTCATAATCGTAGCCGGGTTGCTGTTGATGAGTACAACTTCCACGCCTTCTTCTTTCAGTGCCTGGCATGCTTGTGTACCGGCATAGTCGAACTCGGCCGCTTGACCGATGACGATTGGACCTGAACCAATCACCAGGATTTTTTTGAGATCTTTGTTAATCGGCATGTTATTGTGCTCCTTTCACTGCGGCTGCCAATACGGCTTGACGCGGCTGTTGCGGGTGAGTAATCTTGTGCTCCCGAATCATCTCGATGAAGCGGTCAAACAGATAGCTGTTATCATATGGTCCTGGCGCTGCTTCCGGGTGATACTGAACGGAAAACGCCGGGAATGTTTTATGTTTCAGACCTTCAATGGTCTTATCATTATTGTTGATATGTGTCACTTCAAGCTCCGTATTTTTCACGGATTCTTCGTTTACGGTGTAACCGTGGTTCTGGGATGTGATGAAGCAACGTCCGCTCTCCAGTTCTTTAACCGGGTGGTTTCCGCCGCGGTGTCCAAACTTGAGTTTCTCTGTATCGGCTCCTGCCGCAAGTGCGAACAGTTGGTGACCCAGGCAGATTCCGAAGATCGGATATTCGCCGAGCAGTTCACTGATCATTTTAACCGCGTGAGGAACGTCTTTCGGGTCCCCAGGGCCGTTGGACAGCTGGATGCCATCCGGGTTCATGCGGCGGATTTCGTCCGCTGTTACATCATGCGGAACTACAACAACGTCACAGTTACGTTTGCTGAGTTCACGCAAAATCCCTGTTTTGGCACCGTAGTCAACCAATACAATGCGTTCACCCGTTCCCGGGCTGTTGTATACATGTTGAGTAGAAGTCATAGGAACCTGGTTTCGCAGTTCAGCGATGCTGGTGTCTCCCATCATCTCCAGCAACTCTTCCACAGGTTTCGATCCTGTTGTGAGAATTCCTTTCATTGTGCCGTGGTGACGAATCCGGCGAGTCAGCATCCGTGTATCAATCTCGCTGATTCCTACGATGCCATACTCTTTAAGCAAATCGTCTACGCTGTATTCCGCACGCCAGTTACTTGGTGTCGGCTCATGACGACGTACCACAAAACCATGTACGAACGGACGAATCGACTCGAAGTCGTCACGCGTAATGCCGTAGTTACCAATCAGTGGGTACGTCATGGTTACGATTTGACCGCAATAAGAAGGATCCGAAAGCACCTCTTGATAGCCTGTAATTCCCGTATTAAAAACGACCTCACCTGTTGTTTCACCTTCAGCACCGAACGCTTTCCCGGTGAACAGTGTGCCGTCTTCCAACAATAATCTTGCCTGTGCCTGCATCCCATTTCACTCCTCTGTGTTTATCAACGTTGAATACTTTGAGTTGAACATGGGGGACGTTACGTTTGGTGCGGCTCCGTGGGCAGAAAACCCTTTGATCGCTGTTATCCCCGGATTACTTTGATCCCATTCTTCAAATGGAGTAATCCGGTGATAAAGGCGAACGCTTTGCTTCTTCGGGTTCTTTCTGCCCACTCCACAGTTACGTTGGTGTCCATGTTCAAAAGCATTATTCAACTTTTCTTTGTTTCGTATGTTTGACTCTCGGCATGGTCTGCCTTGAGTTAGTTGTAAAGATGTTATTGGTGTATAGGTTGTAGATTTAGAGTTATAAAGCCTTGTTGTTTTAAAAGAATTAAAGAGGAAAAGCTTATTTGATTTATTGATCTAATAAGTTACTGATTTACTGTTGTACCGTGTTATTCCACACGCTTTTGCCATCCACCCATGTCTGTACCGGCCATCCTTTTAGCTTCCAGCCTGTGAATGGTGTGTTTCTTCCTTTGGTAGCAAAAGTTGCTGGATCAACCGCTTTTTCCTCGTTCAGGTCAATCATCGTGATATCCGCTGGTGCTCCCTCTTCCAGCTTGCCAGTATCCAGTCGGAATACCCGTGCCGGATCTGCTGTCATGCGTTTCACGAGGAAGTCCAGGCTCCAAAGCCCTGTTTCCACAAACTTCGTGTACAACAGCGGGAAAGCCGTTTCGAATCCAACGATACCGAACGGTGCCAGCTCCATACCTTTTGCTTTCTCTTCTTCGCTATGCGGCGCGTGATCGGTAACGATCATATCCAGCGTTCCGTCCAGCAAACCTTCGATACAAGCTTGCACGTCGCGTGGTGAGCGTAGGGGCGGGTTCATCTTCCAGTTGGCATCCATACCTGGGATATCCTCATCCGACAATACCAGATGGTGCGGACATACCTCAGCAGTTACTTTAATACCGATGGACTTCGCCAGGCGAATCAAGCGAACCGACTGCTCCGTACTTACGTGGCAGACGTGGTAGTGAACTCCCGTTGCTTCTGCAAGCAGGATATCACGGCCTACGTGGATGGCCTCGGATTCATTAGGGATACCTTTGATACCATGACGCTTCGAAAACTCGCCTTCTGTCACATATCCGCCAACTACCAATGAGTCGTCTTCGCAGTGAGCGATGACTGGCATATCCATACTTGCTGCGAGGCTCATAGCATCTTTCATCATTTGAGCGTTTTGTACGCCCACCCCATCATCCGTGAATCCAATCGCACCCGCTTCTTTCAATGCGGCGAAATCCGTAAGTTCACGTCCAAGCTCGTTCTTCGTAATAGCTGCATAAGGCAGTACTTTAACCAGGTCGGCTTCTTTGGCTTTATCCAAAACCAACTTAACGACATCTGCGCTGTCGGTTACCGGTCTTGTGTTTGGCATACATGCAATCGTTGTAAAACCACCTTGTGCTGCCGAACGGGCACCCGTCTCGATCGTCTCTTTATGCTCGAATCCAGGTTCACGCAGATGCACGTGCATATCAATCAAACCGGGAATGACCAGTTTGCCTGAAGCATCGGTTACGCTATGCGCTGATTGCTCTGCTTTCAGTACCGCTTCGTCTTCCACTCCAGCGATCTTTTGAATTTTTCCTTCATCTATAATGATCGTTTTCCGTTCAAGTTCCCCTTGATGATTCAAGATGTTCGCGTTCTTTATAATCTGTAGCATAATTGCCCTCCGCTTCGGTTCTGTCCGACTTGCCAGACAAGCCGGGTGATTTTCTTTATCGTGTACCCTCACATTGCTCTATAAGAACTTCCGTCCCGTCAGCCTATGACCCACAGCCAGACCCTGTTACAGTTTCATCGCACGTTCCATGACCGCCATGCGGATTGGAACACCGTTTGCCATCTGCGGGAAGATCCGCGATGCTGCGCTCTCCACTACCGCGTCATCTACCTCGACATTTCGGTTCACAGGAGCAGGGTGCATAATGATTGTGCTTGGTTTCAGGCGTGATGCCCGTTCTTCCGTCAATCCGTAGTGTTCGCGATAATCCTCAGCCGAAGTAATCAGGCCATGTTTATGACGCTCCAGTTGAACTCGGAGCATCATGACTACATCCGCATCGAGTGCTTCTTCCAGACCTACATAAGGCGCGTGTTCTGCGAGCTCCGGTGCCTGCATCGTTTGCGGTGCGCAGAAGCTCACATCCGCACCAAACTTTTGCAGTGCCCACAGATTGGAGCGAGCTACCCGGCTATGCAGGATGTCTCCGATGATCGACACACGCAAACCTTTCAGCTCACCGAAAGCCTTCCGCATCGTGTAGAGATCCAACAACGCCTGGGTAGGGTGCTCGTTATTCCCGTCTCCGGCATTCACCAGTGGAACATTCACTTTCTGAGCCAGTTGTTGCAGAACACCCGAAGGTTTCAACCGAATCACTCCTGCGTCAATGCCCATGGACTCCAGTGTGCGTACCGTATCATAGATGGATTCACCTTTCTCCACGCTTGATGCAGCCGCCGTGAAGTTCAGTACTTGTGCACCCAGACGTTTTTCTGCCATCTCAAATGAGAAGCGAGTACGCGTGCTGTTCTCGAAGAACATGTTGGCTACGAAGTGGGATTCCAGTACAGGAACCAGTTTCTCCTTCTGCGCTTCCCAGTGTGTTGCTCTGTTCAGAATGGAGTCGATCTCATCGCGGCTAAGGTCCTTAAGGCCAAGCAAGCTCCGGTCCTTCAATGCTGGTTGTGTAATCATCATGCCTGTTCCCCCCGGTTCTGAATGATCTTGACTTCGTCCTGTCCGTCCGTTTCTATCAGTGCAACCTCGATCTCCTCTGATTTAGAAGTCGGCACATTCTTGCCGATAAAATCAGGTCGAATCGGAAGTTCCCGGTGTCCGCGATCTGCGAGAACCGCCAGCTGAATGTTCTGTGGTCTTCCACAATCCATCAGGGCATCCATCGCTGCGCGAATCGTACGTCCGGTATAGAGCACATCATCGAACAAAATCACTTTTTTGTTATGAATTGAAAGTGATTCAGGTGTCATCGTCAACAGTTCCTTGCGATTCGCTTTATTCTCTTCCAAGCGATCATCGCGATAAGGGGTCACATCGAGTTCTCCCCAAGGGATCGGTGTACCTTCGATTTCTTCAATCTTGGCGGCGATCCGTTCTGCGAGGTATACACCCCGTGTTCGAATTCCGATAAGTACACAACCCTCAATACCTTTGTTTTTTTCCAAAATCTCATGGGCAATCCGTGTTAATGCGCGGCGGATCGCGGTTTCATCCATAATGACATGTGTCTCTGTGCTCATGCGTTCAGCCTCCTCAGGATTTACCTTTCAGATCATGGCCCCGTGACGAGGAGAACAAAAAAGACTCCTTGCCGTGTTCATTGGCAAGGAGTCTCCGAACTTCAGACCGCTCTGAAGAAAGTTTACTCTCGGGATGCATCGCTTGATTTGCCGCAGCAAAAAACGATGTATCGTTCACGTTACCTTGCCAGTCTCACGGGACTGATTTAAAGGTGCTATTCATGTCGTTCATATTGCAGGACCTCACAGGGTTCTGTACTCAATATGTCCGTTTGTCTCCATGAATTATGACAGAAAGACAACCCTCTGTCAACACCTCAACATCACAGGCGAAATTCCTCTACTGTATTCCCTTAGAATCAGCAGTTCGGCTGAAAAACATCCAAACACATCACATTTCATTCGTTATTCATAATTATACAATAATTCTGTATATTTATCCATAGGCAATTGCGGAGAATCTTACAACCAAAATAATCCTCTGACTATACTCAACGTTGAGACAGAGCCCTATTCTTTGGAACATGCAATGAGTTTCGTCATAGCTATCTTAAGTTCTGAATGCATTTTTAATATGATCCATCTCTTCTAATTTTAGAGTTCAACGTCCAGAAACACGGAATACATGAAGGCTCTGCATTAGTACCCAGCGAAATGGGTAAAGTTTATAAACATGAAACAATTCATAGATGCTTCAATAAAGCCGATATACATAAGGATTTACAAATACGCGACATAGAAATAAGATAAGACCTACATTTATTTACATTTAGGAGGAAGTTATGCGTCACATTTGGCAAGTTTACAAAACAGACTGGTTGCATATTTTGAAGGTTCCCACAGGTATTTTTCTAATTGTGGCTATTATTTTACTACCCGGGGTGTATGACTGGGTCAACGTGAAGTCCGTATGGGACCCATACAGCAACACCCAAGGGATCAAAATTGCGGTGACAACCGAGGACAAGGGTGCAACTGTTGCAGGAACTAATGTCAATATTGGAGACGAACTGGTGTCCAGCCTGAAACAGAACGAAAAGCTGGGATGGACTTTTGTGGGCCAGGCTGAGGCTGATCGTGGTGTGCAAACAGGAGAGTATTATGCAAGCCTGCTCATTCCTGGGGACTTTTCAACCAAAATTACAGGTATCGTTGACGGGAAGCTGGAGCGCCCAGAGGTAATCTATACCGTTAATGAGAAGGTTAATGCCATCGCTCCAAAAATCACGGGTTCCGGTGTATCTGCGATAACAACACAAATCAATGAAAATTTCACTGAAGCCGTCAGTCAGGCTGTTCTAACCAAATTGAAGGAAGCCGGAGTTGAGATCAATGCCCAGCTTCCAACTTTGCGCAAGATGGAGAATGGCATATTCACGCTGGAGAAAAATCTTCCGGATATACAAGCTGCAGGTCAAAAGGTACTGGAAGTAGAAAAAGCCATGCCTGGTATCGTAAAAGATGCTCAAAAGATCGTCGAGATCGAAAAAAAACTGCCTGAAATCAATGAAGCCGCACAGTATGTGCTCAAGGTGCAGGAGTATTGGCCACAAATTAATGATGCAGCATCCGAGGTGTTGGCTATTCAGGGGCGTATTCCCCATATTCAAAAAGCCGTAGAACGTATTCAAGAAGTGGATGCAAACTTTGGTCAGGTATCAGGTGTCATCCAAACGGCCCTGGATAAAACCAATAAGGCTCTCTCTATCGTAACGGCCGCAGAGCAAGATCTGGACAAAGTATCCCAAATCGCTGGTAACGGGATTGAGCTGGCCGAAGGCTTAAATCACTTTGTGGATTCCAGTGAAGAAGCATTTCAGGCTATAGGCCCGGCGATTCGGCAAAACCTGCTGCTGGTGCAGCAAATATCAAACGCTGCATCAGACGTATTTGGGCAATTGCAGAATACAGATCTTAATAACCTGCCGACAGCAGAAGATCTGGACCGGATCGCTGCCCGTTTGGGGATTGCAGTAAGACTCGTCGACAGCATGGCAGAACTACTGGGCAAAATCGACAACTTACTTCCAAGCCATCCACTTGCTAATAAAATTACGCAGCTGAACACCATTTCAGATAAACTTCAGCTGCAAATCCGCCTGACAGGGATTATCAGTGATGCTCTGCGTCGTAATACAACTCCGCCCGCAGACGTCATCGCCCAGTTAAATGCTCTCTCCAAGGACATTAGCAGCGGCATTGGCAATATCATGAACACCTACGAGAGCGAAATATCGCCGGCTCTTGCGGCTGGTGCGGATAAGCTGAGGTCTATCCTTTCCACTTCAGCAGATACACTACAGGGAGCAAGAGATCGAATTCCGGATATCGCGGACATTCTTGCGTCAGCCAAAGAAGGGATTACGTTTGGGCAGACTGAATTGACAAAAATCCAGAGCGAACTGCCTCAAATACAATCTAAGATTCATGAGATATCGGAGACACTCGCGAATAAAAGTGAAGGCTTCATCCAAGCTTTGAACACAGTATCTTCATTAATTCGAAACGATCTGCCCAAGCTGGGGACCAAGCTGAATGAAGCAGCTGATTTTGTTCGGAACGATCTGCCCAATGCCGAGAAACAGATAGGCAAGGCATCCGATTTTGTACAGAACCAGCTTCCGGAGGTCGAACAAGGAGTACATCGTGTTGCCACGCTTGTACGTGATGATTTGCCAGCATTGGAAAGTGCCCTCAGCAAGGCAGCAGACAAACTTAGAGAAGTCGAAGGTAATAACCAGTTTGCCGAGCTCGCCAAGCTTTTGCGCGGCGACATTGAAGAAGAGAGTGCTTTCCTAGCAAGTCCGGTGAAAATCAAGGAACAACAGCTTTACCCGATTCCGAATTACGGATCAGCCATGTCACCATTTTATGGCGTGCTGTCCTTGTGGGTCGGCTCAACGCTACTGATTTCCCTGCTTCGTGCCGAAGCTGAGAATCCAGAAGGCAAGTTCCGGGGATACGAGTTGTATCTTGGACGTCTTGCCACTTTTCTGACTATTGGATTGCTTCAAGCGATCTGTGTCAGCCTGGGAGATATATTGATTCTCGGCACCTATGTCGCAGATAAAGTGTGGTTTGTCTTGTTTGCCATGCTGGTGAGTGCCGTATTTGTCACCATAACGTACACCCTGCTGTCCGTTTTTGGGAATATCGGAAAAGGGATCGCGATCATCTTCATGGTGTTTCAGTTCTCCAGCTCCGGCGGTACGTTTCCAATCAGCATGACATCGCCCTTTTTCCAGGCATTGAATCCGTTCATGCCCTTCACGTATGCGATTAGTCTACTGCGTGAGTCGGTCGGCGGCATCTTGTGGTCGACTGCCATCAAGGATATTCTGTGGTTGTGCATGTTCATCGCGCTGAGTCTCATCGTTGCTCTCGCTTTGAAACGTCCACTCAGCAGTCTCACCAAACGTTCAGCCGAGAATGCCAAGAAGACCAAAATCATTGCTTAAAATCGTCCGTGAGACCCTCTGCGTAATCAACGCAGTGGGTCTTTTGTTTATCCCAACATGCACATATCGAATGAATCATACCAAACAAGACAAGGCCATTGGATTTAAAGTCCAATGGCCTTGTCTCATTATAAAGATAATTAAAATCTCTGATTATTTCACTGTACGTTCCTGTTCCAACTGATCATAGGACTGCTTAATGGTTGTTAAAGTTTCTACATGACGGTAGATGTTGTTCCCTGCGGTGACGAGAATACATATCATGATCAAGCCTATTAGCACTTTTTTACCCAGCCCCGGACGAAGACAGATGACGAAGCCCCCACCGAGGAGGAAAAACGCAAACAGATAGTGTCCTGCGTACAGGTACATATCGTATTGAAATACCGCCAGCCCGAAACCAACAACGATATGAAGTAAAAAGGCAAACAGAATGTATGGCACAAGAGTCCACACTTCCCGTTCACGGATGCCTTTGATAAACCCAGTGAGCGCCAGCAACAGGATAAATATACCCGTAAGCTGAACATAGATCGGATTGGAACGGGTCAAATCTGTTACAAACGCGACCATACCCGGGTCCAGCAAATGTACTTTCGGTGACAGCATCGGATTAATCGTTAGCAAACTTAGAGCTTTCCAATGAGCTGCGAACTGGAATGGAGTCGCATAGCTTGTTCCCCCATTTTGAATGCCAAGCAGCCAGTTACTGACCCAACTGCGACCGCCAAACGCGATGTATTGGATTCCTGTCAATACTACGATGAAGGCAACGGCCAGTGCCATAATCCCGATATACTTTTTCCAACCAGACTTGTTACGCCACGTACGCAAATTGAAAAACATGGCTGCCGCAAATGGTACAATGTTGGTCGACGTCAGTCCGAAGTTGATGGATGCCAGCAGCGCATTCGGGATGTAACGGACATCTTTCCGTTCCCGGGTGTATTGCATATACAGCACAGAGAACAGGATAACAAACTGTACGTACGGATACGAATCCGGAATCAACGCGGTAAACATCAGATAGGAGCTGAAACCGAACAATAAAGCGAAAAGTAACGGTGTGGTGATTTGTTTATCTTTTTGATTTAAAAACAGAAACACCAGCACAACCGAACCTGCATTCACAAGGGACTGCAGGACAAGAAAGAACCAATTCCCGCCCAGCAATTGAGCACCTGCTTCAAGCGTGACCGCTAGAAATGAAATTAACGGATGAATAACCGAAGAACTGTTGCTTCCGTAATACATGGAAGGATCGAAGTTAAATAAATTAAGTGGAAACTGCGTCGTACTAAATGGCGTGTATGACCCAAGTAGCTCTGCGTGATTCGCAATGTACGTCACGTAAGGTCCATTCATGAGAGCGTAAAAAAGAGCAAAACCCGCAAACAGGCCAAATGCCGTCCAATTGGTCCTGCGATTATAAAATATGTAGTCCAAAAATTTCATGCATTCACATCCAGTTTCATTATTCTAGAAAACCAATAAACACAACCCGCCCATAATACAAGTGACACCGATCCAGCGCAAAGGACCCACCGCTTCCTTAAAGGCAAACCGCGCTATAATGAGCGTCCACACATACGTTAACGCATTGGCTGGCAGCACAACCGTTAAGGGAAGAAATTTCAACAATACAATGTTCAGCAGCGCACCTGTACCATAGAATCCTAGCCCCATTAAAACATGCAGCTTTTTGCGGCTGGTAGCGTAGGCTTTCAAACCCGCTCCCCCCATCGCTCCACACAGGGTCATTGCAATTAATACAGCAATCATCCAGCTATCGATCAACACTGGTCAACGTCACCCCAATTCCAAGCAGCACAACAGCGGCCAACTTCTGCACCGTAATTTCTTCTCCTAGCAAAAAGTATCCATAGATCAGCGCAAACACATAGCTTGCACACATCAAAGGATAGGCCACAGACAGCTTTTCCAAAGCAAAAGCCTTGATCATCAAAATGGCACCCAGCCCATAACAGAGAAAGCCGATGCCCAGATAGATCCACTCGGTCAGCCCCCACTTCCAGAACAATTGGCCTGTCGCTGTAAGAAAAGCGGAGACCAGCATCAACAGCTTGCCTGTATGGCGCCCTTTTATCTCCCCCACGACAATGCCTCCATCTCTGGCACGCGCTTGTTAATAAAGTATCGCTGACTCACCAACTGCATCACTGGAAGATCGGATAAGGAGTCGGAGTAGGAGCAGGATTGATCATAATCAATCACCATCTTTTTCTCATCCAGATAGGCCTGAATTCGACGAACCTTCTCATCCCCTTTGCAATTGCTGCCATCAATCCTACAGGTATAGCCATTCGAGTGACGAACCAGATCGGTACCAATGACATGATCCACCCAGGGAAAGTTTTTAAAATATTTCATATAGGCATGCGGAGATGCGGTCACCAGCAATACATGATAGCCTGCTTCCTTACGGTGCTGCATCTCTACACTTGCCTCCGCAAAAATGGCAGTACGCAATCGTGTATCAAAAAAATGCTCCAGATCATTTTCGGACATGCGTTCAATGCTTTTGAAATAGGAACGTTTGACACGCTCAACCGTCATCAGACCTGCCTTGAACAGCGCGGTATGAAATGCAATTACAGGCAATCTCCATACCTGCCATGGGTAACGGCGAACGCCGTAATGTACAAACTGAAACATGGAATCTCTGCGTATAATCGTTTTATCAATATCAAAGATGGCGATTTTCGTGCTTTTCACCCTGATCCCCTCTACCTTCCAGACTCAAACTTTTATTCAAAAATAGCAAAAATCGAAATAACACTTATGACATACAAAATGACCGTGATCAAGATGGGCTTGTCCTCAAATAGAACTCGATCTGGGGAACCACCTTGGTTCTTCATATGAATCAGATACAGATAGCGGAACATGCCGTATATAACCAAAGGAATCGTCCACATTAAATGAATGGTACGATCGGATGTGAACGTAAAGAGCGAATAGCTAATAATGGTCGCCGTTGTGACAATGGTATTGAACTGATCCAATAACGTTATCGAGTAGTTATCCAATACTTTACGGTGTGAACCAGTATTTCCCTCAAGCAGGGTGAGTTCATTCCTCCGTTTGCCGATAGCCAGGAACAGGGACAGCAGCATCGTACAGATGAGGAACCACGGCGTAAATGGCACATGGATCAGGACACCGCCTGCAATCGCACGAAGCACAAATCCAGCCGCAATGGTCATCATATCTAAAATAACGAGATGTTTGAGTACAAATGAGTACGACACATTCAATAGGAAATAAACAATACATAATACTCCGAATAATGGGTTCATCACGAAGGCTGTCCCGACGGAAAGAATTAATAACAGAATTCCGAACAACAAGGCGTGAGCCGGATTGACCTGTCCAGAAGCAAGGGGACGGAACATCTTCACCGGATGCTGACGATCTCTGTCGCGATCTACATAATCGTTTAAAATATAAACGCAGCTTGCAACAAGGCTAAATAAAATAAAACCTAGCAAAGTCGATAGAATGGTCTCCGTCCGAATTTCCTCAAAAGAAAAAAGCAGCGCGGCAAACAACAGCAAATTTTTGGTCCATTGTTTTGGTCTCAATAGTTTAAGCAATCCTGAAACGGTATTGCCTGTCCCTGCAGCAGGTGTGGACACGGTATTGGTACGTGATGATAACAATTTCCATTACTCCCTTCAAAAGCAACTTCTGACTATAATAAATAACGTAAAGATCTAATCATATGTTGCTTGTATAATTTTGTAAAGGTATTACAGGGAGAAATTATATTTTTTTGCATAAAAAAAGAGACCGTTTCCGGTCTCTTCTTTCTTTACTTTACATCATTATGATTATGTGAATTAATTAAAATTCGAATTGCACGTCGCTCAGGCGGCGTTTAATTTCAGCGATAACACGTTTCTCTTCTTCTTCCCCTTTAGCTTCAAAGGTAACGGAGAAACGAACAAAGTTACCTGCATCATCCCAAGGCACCGAAGAGATCAGTTTCTCACGGATCAGGAACTGGGAGAAGTCTTCGCCTGATTCAAAGCGGCGGCCTCCGACAATACCTTTTGGAGCTTCAACATAAAGGAAGAAGGAACCTTTAGGTTTCTCAGCCTGGAAGCCCAGCTCGTTCAGTGCAGCTACCAGCAGGTCGTGACGACGGGAATATTTCTCGGCGATTTTTTCCGTGATTTCCGGGTGGTTCAATCCATAAGCAGCAGCCTTTTGGATCGCGATGAACTGACCGGAGTCATTGTTGTCTTTCACGTCGCTGAATGCTTTAACAACAAGCGGGTTACCTGCAACAAAACCAATTCTCCAGCCTGTCATGTTATAGGACTTGGACAGGGAGTGCAATTCTACGCCCACATCCTTCGCACCAGGTACAGACAGGAAGCTGAACGGTTTTTTGCCGTCATAAGTCAATGCTGCGTATGGAGCATCATGTACAACGACTACGCTGTATTTCTTCGCCCATTCAACCACTTCCGTAAAGAACTCCACGGTAGCACTCGCGCCCGTTGGGTTATTCGGGTAGTTCAGATAGAGCAACTTCGCACGTTTCGCAATATCTTCCGGAATAGCCGACAGATCTGGCAGGAAGTTGTTCTCCTTGGTCAATTGAATGTTGAACACTTCACCACCCAGGTATTTGGTGTGTGTACCCATAACCGGATACCCTGGCACCGTCATAATCGTTACATCACCTGGATTGATGAAGCAAGAAGGCATCATCGCCAAAGCTGGCTTGGAACCGATGGAATGCACGATTTCAGTTGATGCATCGATACCTTCAACATTAAATACATTTTTCAAGTAAGCAGCTGCCGCTTCCTTGAATTCAGGAATACCGTTATCCGCGTATCCACGGTTTTCAGGTTTGGAGGCTTGCTCCGCCAATGCAGCTACGATGCCTGCATCTGCCATCTCGTCTGGTTCACCTACGCCGAGGTCAATCAATTCTACATTGGGAAAATCTTTTTTAGCCGAAGCTTTGGCACGTTTGATTTTCTCGAATTTATAGATGTTGGTGTCTTTACCATAGTTGGAGCCGCCAATACGGTCGGCAAAATTAGTCTGAATGTACGTTTCCTGATATTTATCGATACTCATGATTTTGTTCATCTCCTCATTTGACGCAAATTTCTACACTTTAATATGAAGCATTTGCGCGTTCAAAACCATGGACAAATTATCCGAACATTTGTACTTTCTCGAGCTGTCAGCGGCTACGCAGTGAGGCCAGAACATCTTCCATATCCTGCGGAAGCGGAGCTGTAAATTCAAGGTATTCTCCGGTCGTTGGATGTACAAAACCGAGAATCGCGGCATGCAGGGCTTGTCCCTGCATTTTGATTCCTTTATTACGACCATACGTCGGATCTCCAACAAGCGGATGACCAATGAACTTCATGTGAACACGAATCTGGTGGGTACGTCCTGTCTCCAATTTCAGTTCCAACAACGTGTAGTCATTGATGCGCTCCGTGACGGTGAAATGCGTAACCGCATGTTTACTGTTACGCTCTGTAACGGTGTACATTTTGCGATCATTGGTATCTCGACCAATGGGTGCATCAATCGTACCCTGATCATGGCTAAGATGCCCATGAACGAGTGCAATATATCGTCTATTCACACTATGCTCTTTGAGCTGAGCAGCCAGCGAGGCGTGAGCACGATCATTTTTGGCAGCCATAATTAGACCTGATGTGTCCTTATCAATCCGATGCACAATACCGGGACGCAGCTCGCCGTTAATGCCTGAGAGATCTTTACAGTGATACATCAGTGCATTAACAAGTGTTCCTGACGTATGCCCTGGTGCTGGATGTACAACAAGGCCACGCTGTTTGTTAATAACGATCAAATCACTATCTTCATACACCACTTCAAGCGGAATATCTTCAGCAATAATCTCCACAGTCGTCGGCTCAGGGATCAGAAGCTCTATCAGATCACCTTCAGATAATTTGGTGTTAGCTTTGACTTTAACTCCGTTCACCGTTACGAATCCGTCTCCAATCCACAATTGAACTTGGGAGCGCGATACGTTATCCATGGATTCTGTAATATATTTGTCAATTCGTTCTTTTTTATGTTCAGCGGCAACCGTCCATTCCATACGATCATTGCCATTCAAGAGTTCATCGTCATGCGTTGACGTATCTCCGTTATTCTGTTCTTCATTTTGCGTTTTACTCATGATGTTCATTCCCTTCGACCTTTGCGGCTGCTTTCTCGCGCCGTCCTTCAAGCAACGTTTCTACAATAATCAGTACCACACCGATACAGATCGCCGAGTCGGCTATGTTGAAAATGGGAAACGTATAGCTACCAAAATTAAGCTGGATAAAATCGACCACTTCTCCGGTCAAAGCCCGATCCAGGAAGTTACCAATGGCTCCCCCAAGCACCAAACTAAGCGCCACGGGCAGCAATTTGTGCGGAGTATCTTTTACCTTTTGCAAATACCAAACCAAAGCCACCACGACAACCAGTGTAACTACAATAAAGAACCAGCGTTGATCCTGCAAAATACCAAAAGCTGCACCTGAGTTACGATGTGATGTGATGACAAAGAAATTGCCAATCACCGGAATTTCATCTCTAAGTTCCATCCGGGTTGCAATTAGGAACTTCGTTCCCTGATCGACTAAAAATACGATAAAAGCGAGGATATAATACACCACGTTTGTTTGTCACTCCGTTCTTGTCTTTTCCAAACGATACCAGGCTTTACGCCAGACTTGTTCATTGTAGCACAGCTGTTTGGAAATCGTCCACGACGCGGTTAGCCCCAGCCCGGATGGCAAAAACGATAACATTTCCCTTCTGTAATTCTGCACGAAATGGTACATCCTACAACAGAGTTAAAATCCGGAGTCCATACGGAACAGAAAGGGGAAAATGATGTCACATTTCAATGCTAAACAACTGCAATCGTTACGTTCCCAACTGATAACCGAAAAGCGTGACATTGAACATAGACTGGAGCAAAACGAACATTATGGTCTTGGTGATTCCATGAAGCTTCAAACAGGTGAATTATCACCGATTGACAACCATCCAGGTGATGTAGCTACCGAGATGTATGAGCGCGAAAAGGATATTTCTCTGCTGGAGCATGATGAATTTCAACTGGAGCGCATCGATTCTGCCCTGCATTCCATCGAAGAAGGCCATTATGGAACTTGCGCCGTGTGTCAGCAACCTATCCCCTATGAACGCATGCAAGCTGTTCCTTACACCAAATACTGCAAAAAACATCAACCGGAAACCGTTGTCTCCGAAAATCGTCCTGTCGAGGAAGAATTCCTCGCTCCTGCCTTTGGCCGCACAAGCCTGGATGAACGTGACGACCAGAACGGCTTCGACGGTGAAGATGCATGGCAGATTGTTGAAAGTTGGGGCACCTCCAATACTCCGGCTATGGCTGAGGGACGCGACATCGACAGTTATGATGTTATGGCGATTGAAGCCACTGACGAAGTGGAGGGCTGCGTTGAGGCATATGAGAGCTTTGTCGCAACCGATATCTACGGCCATGACGTGTCCATCGTACGTAATCGGCAATATCGACAGTACCTAGAGAACCGTGAAGGTGATGGTCTGTTAGAACCAGATGTCGAGTCAGACGACTCATATTAACCCACGGGTAACCTAATAAGTGTTCAATTCCAGCTGTCGCTGCACAATCCGTACAATATCTGCGATGTAATCACCCACGATGGGCAGATTAAGCGCACCAAGCACTTGTAACACGTAAATGATCGTTGCTGCAAAAAAAGTAAAACCGATGGCGATTCCCACGCCCCTTGCGGCGCCGGACAACAGATTAAGTCCGATCAGCTTCCACGGCCGGTTCAGTAATTCCGTATACTGTGCGATTCGTGAACGTTCGAGTTCATTCGCGAGCCGGTTAGTGAGCTTGTGAAGTTCTTCAATCTTGTCCTCCGCATTCTTGGAATGCGTCGTGGATTCTGAATTAGATGGCGATTGGGTATCCTGTTCGTTCATAATTTACTCAGTTCCTTTGATGTATATAGAATGTCTGCACAATAGAAATCATTGCCCATTTGCTGAAAAACCAAACGAGCCAGGATACAGGATTGATCTCCTGCATCTGAGGCTCGTTGGCATGTCTGTCTCTATATACTGTCCTATTTGAAATAGAGTTACTCTGTCCCCGTTAAAGTCTGACAAAGCAATCCTTTCTCCAGGAACGCCTTACGTGAGAATTACTGTATTACCCCTCGATATATACACCGATGGCTTTGCCTCCGGCTTCAATGCGTTGCATCGAATCATTCATTCCAAAGGTAACTTCGGTAACGAGCACATTCTCACGCAGCACATGATCGAAGGCCTTAATCGCTTCTTGTAAAGCAGCGTCCACATCCAGAGTCAAACGTACTCTTTTCTCAATCGGCAGATCCAGCTTCTTCCGTGTGTCTTGAACTGCACGAATGACTTCACGGACCCAGCCTTCCTGTTCGAGTTCTGCTGTGATCTCCGTATTGAGAGCTACTGTCAGACCATAGCCGGATGCCGAGGCAAAACCGGATTTGGCTTGTTTCTCCACCAGCAGTTCTTCACCCGTCACTTGCAGCTCTTCGCCTTCAGGTGAAACGACATTCAGAAGATTTTCTGTCACCACTTTACGCGTCTCATCTGCTGACATTCCCTTGAAGAAGTTCTGCAGGAAGCCTACGTTTTTACCGTATTTTTTACCCGCCACTTTCAGGTTCAATTTCAAAGTGAAATCAACGAAATCCGCATCATCATGCTCGGTACGAATAGTTTTGACATTGATCTCATCCTTGATGATCTCTTCATAACTTGCCAGATCGAAGCCTTTATCCAGGGAAACGATCAGTTCAGACAACGGTTGACGTGTCTTGATACCTGTTTCGTTACGGACGTTACGGGCAAGTTCAACGATTCGGCGTGCTGTCTCCATATCCTGCTCCAGATCCAAGTCAATCAGCGTTTCATTGGCAACCGGATAATCATCCATGTGCACACTCTCACCAGTAGTCAGGTTCAGATAGATATCTTCTGCAAGCATTGGTGTGAATGGAGCCACCAGCTTGGCTGTAGTCACCAGCACTTCGGTAAGGGTACGGTAAGCGTCCAGTTTGTCTTCTGTCAATCCGCTGCCCCAGAAACGGTCACGGGAACGACGAATGTACCAGTTACTGAGTTCATCTACAAACGCTTCAATGGCTTTGGAAGAGTTCAGATAGTCATTAACAGCCAGCGCTTTTTCTACAACGAGAATCAGGCTGTTCAGTCTTGACAAAATCCAGCGGTCCAGGTTGTGTGATGACAATTTAAACGGATGCTCCTGTGGATCAAATCCATCAATTGTAGCATACAGCGTCAGGAATGCATGGGTGTTGACCAGCGTATCCACCATTTTGGATTTCGCTTCGCCCACGATGCCTTTGGAGAAACGTTTGCTGTTCCACGGTGCGCTGTCAGACAGCAAAGCCCAGCGGAATGCATCTGTACCGTATTCTTCAATGACTTCCCAAGGATCGATAACGTTGCCTTTGGATTTGGACATCTTCTGTCCGTTCTCATCGAGAACGTGGCCTGTTGCCATAACCGCTTTGTAAGGCGCTTTGCCTGTCAAAAGTGTAGATACGGCCAGCAAGCTGTAGAACCAGCCACGTGTCTGGTCAATTCCTTCACAGATCATGTCTGCCGGATATTGCTGTTCGAATATTTCTTTATTTTCAAATGGATAGTGCTGCTGGGCAAACGGCATAGAGCCGCTGTCGAACCAGACATCGATCACTTCCGGTGTACGTTTCATTTCATATTTGCCACAAGAGCTCATGACTTTGACGTCATCTACATACGGCTTATGCAGCTCCAGATTCTCAGGCACGTCGCCGATGGCACGAGCACGCAGTTCAGCGATGCTATGCGGAGCGAATTGTTCACCTGTCTCTTCGCACACCCAGATGTTCAGTGGCGTTCCCCAGTAACGGTCACGGCTGATATTCCAGTCTACGAGATCTTCAAGGAACTTCCCGAAACGCCCGTCACGAACGTGGCCTGGGTACCAGTCTACTTCACTGTTATTGGCGATCAACTGATCCTTGATTGCTGTTGTTTGGATAAACCAGCTGTCCATTGCATAGTACAGAAGTGGTGTATCACAACGCCAACAGAACGGATAGCTATGCTCATATTTTTCTTTGCTGAACAAACGTCCTTTTTCAGACAAGTATCTTACGATATCAATATCGCAATCCTTAACAAAACGTCCGGCAAAATCAGTTACCTGTGGCACAAACTTACCTTCCAGGTCCACCATGTTCACAAAGCTGATGCCATGCTCACGACATACACGATAGTCATCTTCACCATGTGCTGGTGCCATGTGTACAATCCCTGTACCACTTGCATCGGTTACAAAACCTGCACCCAGGATGATATTTGCTTTCTCAGCCTGTACGTAGTTAAACGGAGGATCATACGTTTTGCCAACCAGGTCAGAACCTTTCAGGGCACCGATGATTTCATACTCCCCTTTGGCATCCTTCATGACTTTCTCAACAAGATTAGTCGCCATGATGTACACTTCGTTGTCCTGACGAACACGGGAGTAGTCCATATCCGGGTTCACGGCAAGCGCAACGTGTGAAGGCAATGTCCAAGGGGTCGTTGTCCAGGCAAGCACGAATTCGCCGCTGTCATTCAGCTTGAATTTGGCTGTAGCACTGAGGTCTTTCACGTCTTTATACCCTTGCGCTACCTCATGGGAGCTAAGTGTAGTCTGACAAGACGGACAGTAAGGACTCACGCGGTGACCGCGATACAGCAGACCTTTTTCATGAATCGTCGCCAGAATGTTCCACACACTTTCGATGTAATTGTTGTCGAGTGTGATATACGGATTATTCATGTCGGTCCAGTAGCCGATACCTTCGGTCAGATCGCGCCATTGTTGTTCGTATTCGAACACGCTCGCTTTACATTCGTTAATGAATTTCTCCACACCATAA
Source organism: Paenibacillus sp. RU5M (assembly GCF_900221055.1). Lineage (NCBI taxonomy): Bacteria > Bacillati > Bacillota > Bacilli > Caryophanales > Paenibacillaceae > Paenibacillus > Paenibacillus sp. RU5M. The sequence goes on from NZ_OBQM01000007.1 coordinate 42,055, forward strand.
TCTTCGATTTCCCACTTATGGGAGATGCCCAGCTTTTTCTGAACACCCAGTTCTACAGGCAGACCATGTGTATCCCAGCCTGCTTTACGAACGACGCGGTAACCCTTCATCGTGTTATAACGTCCCACAAAATCCTTGATTACCCGTCCCAATACGTGACCGATATGCGGTTTACCGTTGGCTGTAGGCGGCCCCTCGTAAAATACGAAGTTCGGCTTACCTTCGCGGTTTTCGATGGATCTTTTGAATGTATTCTCGGTTTTCCATTTGTTTAACACACGTAGTTCTCTGGCACGTGCTTTCTCTTTGACGTCAACTCGTTGCATGATAATCTTCCTTTCGAGATATAGTTGTGGACCGTCCACAAAAAGCGTTTCAATCCCCCTAAATCCCCCTTACCAAGGGGGACCCCATAGGCGCTCCGCCCTCTGGACACCAGGAATGGGTTGTCTTTGGCGGGAACTGCGGCGGCGTTGGCGAGGGTGTGTATGTTGGAGTCGGCCCTCATGCGGCTGTCCCCTTCGGGAACGCCGCAGGGCCTTACCGCGAGAAGGGAGTTGCCGGACGCTTCGCTCTTCCGGCGGCGGGCTCTCTCCTTGAGGTCCCTTCGGGCCTCATGTACGTTCGCTGCTTTTTTTGGACACAAAAAAACCTCATCCCTGGAAAGGGACGAGGTTGTGCTCGCGTTACCACCCTAATTCTGTTCATCACAAACCACATCCAATATAAATTGGGTATGCTCTGTCATCAACAGCGCTTATGCCCCGCTTAACTACAGCAGGGTGCCGATATAACGTTCGGCTCACGGTTTCGCTTACACACGGCCAATCCTACACCGCTTCAGCGTCACTTCTCCGGGGAGATATTCGGCTATAACTCATCCATTGGCTTGCACCAAACGCCAACTCTCTGAGGGATGAGATCATAACGTACTGAACCCGTCATGGAATCACTATTCATTATGAATATAGTTATAGCCTCTTTACAGGCAAAAGTCAACCAGGCGGATAGACTAATAAATTTCCTTCATTTCCCGCTCACGGTCACGGACTTCCTGCTCCCGGCTCTCCAGCGCTTCCCAACCATCCTGAGTCAACAATTCAAGCTGTGCTTCCACAAGTGTACGGAAACGAGCACGATAGATGGACGCCTGCTTTTTCAGCTCTTCGACTTCCAAAGCAATTTTGCGTGATTTAGACAAAGATTCGTTTACGATCCGGTCCGCATTTTTCTCGGCTTCCTTCACGATCAACTGTGCTTCTTTTTTCGCATTGTTCTTCACATCATCCGCAGCTTCCTGCGCAATGATGATCGTTTTGCTCAGCGTCTCTTCAATCGTTGCAAAATGATCAAGTTTCTCCTGAACGGACAGCAACTGATTGCTCAGCTCTTTGTTTTCGCGAATGACGCCTTCGTAATCTTTGATGACTTGATCCAGGAATTCATTGACCTCATCCTCGTCATACCCGCGCAAACGTCGGGAAAATTCCTTGTTGTGTATGTCCAGCGGCGTTAATGGCATGCTGTCCACCTCCTGTAAAAGTTCCTTCCCGGACTGAGAAGGTTTGCAGCATATGGGTTCCACCCAAGGGGCCGTATATGTGATGCCTAATCCTGGCACTAACACGGAATGCAGGATCAGACTCTGATCCTTTGGCGGTCATATCAACCTTTGCACTTTAATGTATATCGGAAACACCGAATGTTTTTTGCACCTTTACCTTAAACATTTCGACAAGAAAGCGGGTTTTCCTGCAACACTCTTAGGCAAATTTGCCGATTTTTACGCGGCAGCGTCCCTTTTTGGTCAACCCATCCTGTTCCATCACCTTGAATCGACCAAATCCTTGAATGGATACCACATCTCCCGCTTTTAGCGCTTTGGACGGATCTTCCTCCACTTTCCAATTCACCCGACAGCGGCCAGCCTTGATCGGAACGAGAACTTTACTGCGGCTAAGCCGATACACATCTGCACAGATGCCATCCAAACGCAGGGAAGCCACGGTAATGTCCATCGTCTCCAGTTTGCTCTCGGACCATTTCAGCTGATCCAGTGCCAACAACTCCGTAAACACATGTACTCGATGCACCTGATTCAGTTGAAGCGATAAAAAAGCGCCGGTTTCAGACGCCACCACAGTATGGCACCCGTCCTCCAGCACTTGAATATCACCGATCTTGCCACGTTTCATGCCAAGCCCGAGCAGGGCACCCATATAGTCCCCATGCTCCAGCTCTTTGATTTTCTGATCGTCAGACGTAATGCTCATCACCTGCATACCCATATCTTCATCGTCCAGATATCGATAATCCGGTGCAATCAGCGCACGCTTACGTTCAGCTGTTTCATAACCACCATCCAGACGAATCTGTACATCATCTCGACGGTTCACAAGCGTTTGTAAAATAAAGGCCTGTCTGGGATCAAGAAAGTCAGTTAGCTTCATGTCATGATACTTACCTGCACGTTCAACCCAGTCTGAGGCTTTATCCACAAAATCCCGCTCGTCATGACTAAAATGCTCGTAAATTTCACCGCTCATCTATGTTCACCCTACCTTAATATACAAAGTATCGGAGGATGGAGATCAGCCCATTAAGCGCGAGTTGAAGTACGATCAACGCCACAATCGGTGAAATATCCAACACACCGAACAAAGGCGGAATAAATCGGCGGAAAGGTCTTAAATATGGTTCTACAAACTTACCTAGCCATTCACCGATGAAACTCTCCCGTGCGTTGGGAAGCCATGACATCAATATGTAGACAATGACCATGTAAAAGTAAATCTGGTATAACGTGTACAACACGCTTTCAATCTGATACAAAAGTGGCTCACCTCATTCTGTTATAATCTTGCTCGCTGTCAGCCAGTATTTCCGTAATTGATCCCTGAATTTCAACCGTATCTGGCGTACAGAGAAAAATGTTGCCGCCAATTTTTGAAATACCGCCTCCCAGTGCATACACTGTGCCACTCAAGAAATCAATGACGCGAAGTGCCTGATCCTGACGCACCCGCTGCAGGTTAACTACAACTGTACGATGGGAGCGCAGATGGTCAGCAATCTCTTGTGCTTCGTCATAAGAACGCGGTTCATAAAGGACGACTTTAACATTTTTCTGGGAATGAATGCTCACCACATTATTACCCCTTTGGTTTCTACGTTTGTCTAGACTTGAGGTTTCAGCTTCCTGCTGATCAGGATCATGTTCCTCTTGTGCCGCCATACGCTCACGTTCCACAATCTCTTCCTCTTCCTGAAGCCCGAGGAAATTCATAAACTTATTCATTACGCCCATTGCGAACCCTCCTCTTTTCCTACGAGAATCGATCCAAGCCGAACCCAGGTTGCCCCTTCTTCAATCGCCACTTCAAAATCATTGGACATGCCCATCGACAACTCGGTCAATGGCTCCGCTGTCAAAGCTTGTCCATTCAAATGGTCTCTAAGCTCACGCAGTCCGCGAAATACGGGACGTGTAAGCTCCGGATCTTCCTCATGGGGTGCCATGGTCATCAGGCCGATGACCTTCAGGTTGTTGAACGAACTGATTTCACGCAAAAAGGAACTCGCCTGTTCAGGCTGCAAGCCATACTTGCTTTCTTCACCCGAAATATTCACCTGCAATAGTGTTTCCACCTGGATGCCAAGAGACGCCGCCTTTTTATCCAACTCCTTGGCCAGGGACAAACGATCCAGTGAATGTATGTAACGGAATTTACCGATGACGTCCTTCACCTTATTCGTCTGTAAATGACCGATAAAATGCCAGGTTCCCTGCTGACCGAATGCTTCCCATTTTGTTTGTGCATCCTGCCAGCGGTTTTCGCCAATATGCTCAAGACCGTGGTCCAGCACAGCTCCCGTTGTTTCAAGTGAGACGTATTTCGTGACAGCAATCACATTCACATCTTCACGTTGACGGCCACTGCGCTGACACGCGGCTTCGATCTTCTGATTTACCAGTTGTATACGCTCCTCCAATGACACAGAGGGTCACCTCTCTTCCAGCCCAATCCAGCTCGCCATTCTCCCGGTAATGCCATTTTCTTTACGATACGAGAAAAATAGCTCGGGATTGCAGCTTGTACACCAAGTTGTACATTCGATATGATCCGGCAATATTCCTGCTTTCATCATAATGTGTCGATTGCATTCTTTCAAGTTTAACATCGTTTTGCCATTTGTGGCAGGCCGATATACTTGATTAGATGCAGAGTTCTTGTATTCATCATTACCCGAGGAGTGGTCCAACCAAACCCGTACATGCTGCATAACCACTTCATCCACTTCATAACAGCAATCCCCAATGGAGGGACCTATTGCAGCATGGATATCCTGTCTGCGACTTCCGTATTCCTGCTCCATCTTTTCGACCATCGATTCGGCTATACCGGCAACAGTACCTTTCCATCCGGCATGAGCAAGCCCCACCGCTTGTTGTACGGGGTCATAGAAATAAAGGGGTACACAATCTGCATAAAAGGAAGTCAGCAGCACACCAGGCACATTGGTGACCAAACCATCCGTATCCTGTAATGCAGACTGTCGATCCAGCAAACCTTTACCCCGCTCTTCAGCCGTGATTACAGCGACATGTTTACCATGTACCTGTTCTCCACAAGTCCAGGATTCCAAAGGGAAACCCAGCTTTTCAGCCACAAGTTTGCGATTACTCAGCACGTTAGCCGGATCATCACCCACATGATAGGCACAGTTTAGACTGGCGTAAGGTGTGCTTCCAACACCACCCTGCCTTGTCGTAAAACCGGCTTTCATATGCTTAAACTGCAATTTCCACGGCTCCACATATAATAACAACGGGTCAGGACCCCAATTTGAGTTCTGGCTTCTCGACCGTATTTCCTTATCCAAAATAAACGGTTCCATCTTCTCACCTCACAACTTCCAGTGTACCAAATGAACCCCGTTCTGTCTCGGTTATATCGTTCGACGCTGGTTCCGATTCAACCGTTCAATACGTTCCACCCGGTCCACCCGGCCGTTCTGCTCGTCATACAAGCGGGCTTCACGGTCACGCTCATCGTAGTTATTTTCCTTCATTTCATCCATTTTAACCAAAATCACATCCGAACCGATCTTCACAATGTTCCTCCAAGGGATGATTAGATCCGTTCCCCCGCCGAATAGCCCCATAAAACGGCTGTAACCTGGCACAACAATTGCTTCAATTCGTCCCTGCTTCAGATCCAGTTCCAAATCGCTAATCTGACCCAGACGTTTGCCATCCGTAATGTTAATAACATCTTTGGTTTGAAAATCCGAAATTTTCATCCCGCTACCGACCGGTTCACCTGTGTTCACTTTCATTTGGTCCCGCCCCCCGATTAATCCGCTTCTGCCCGTTCTCCGCTTCTATACAATATATGTTTCATACGCGAAAAATGTCCTCTTTTTCGAAGGAAAGGCAATGGAACAATTCCAAATCCCTCTGATGTCGAAATCCAAAAAGCAAAAAGACGATCAAAGGGATATTTTTTCCCTTTGATCGTCTCCTTGCTTACCCCTTGTTACGACTTCACATGTTTCTGCATTTGTTGTATCGCTGATTTCTCCAGACGGGATACCTGCGCCTGGGAAATGCCAATTTCATCAGCCACTTCCATCTGGGTTTTCCCTTCGAAAAACCGCATCGACAGAATCATTTTCTCCCTTTGACCGAGACGGTGCATCGCTTCACGCAGTGCAATTTCCTCAATCCAGGACACATCCTTGTTTTTGTCATCACTGATCTGATCCATCACATAGATCGGATCTCCACCATCATGATAGATCGGTTCGAAGAGCGAAACCGGGTCCTGAATGGCATCCAATGCAAAAACCACATCTTCCTTCGGCACATTCAGTACCTCAGAAATTTCAAATATCGTCGGTTCACGGGAATTTTTATTCGTCAGGCTGTCACGCACCTGAAGTGCTTTATAAGCAATGTCCCGCAAGGAGCGAGATACCCGAATTGGGTTATTATCGCGCAGGTATCGACGGATTTCACCGATAATCATCGGCACCGCGTAGGTTGAAAATTTGACATTCTGGGATAAATCAAAATTATCAATGGCTTTCATCAGGCCGATACATCCAACCTGGAACAGATCATCGACAAACTCTCCCCGATTGTTAAAGCGCTGAATGACACTGAGCACCAGGCGCAGGTTGCCATTCACTAATTTCTCTCTTGCTGAGCGATCATGGTGTTGCTGTAGGGAATGAAACAATTCCCGCATTTCTATGTTGGTGAGGACAGGCAATTTTGCGGTGTCCACGCCACAAATCTCGACTTTGTTTCGGGTCATCGTGACTTACCTCCCAAGGAGAAACATTAATGTACATTATCTCCGGGGCAGGCTATTTTATTCGCACTTGGCATCCTTGCCATTAATACCCATTATGAAAAATGCTCCTGTTCAGACCATCTTGTTGAACTCCTTTCGGAGTCTTTTAATGATTCTTTTTTCGAGACGAGAGATATAGGATTGGGAGATTCCAAGCAGATCGGCGACATCTTTTTGTGTCTTTTCCTCCCCATCCGTCAAGCCAAAACGAAGCTCCATAATCATTCGCTCACGCTCGGTTAATTTTTCCAATGCTTTATGCAAAAGCTTCCGGTCTACCTGTTCTTCGATATTCCGATAGATTGTATCGTTCTCTGTACCGAGTACATCGGATAATAATAGTTCATTTCCATCCCAATCAATATTGAGTGGTTCATCAAAAGAAACTTCTGTACGAATTTTACTGTTACGTCTCAGGTACATCAAAATTTCATTTTCGATACAACGGGAAGCATAGGTTGCCAGTTTAATTTTCTTTTCCGGGTCAAATGTATTAACGGCTTTAATCAACCCGATCGCACCGATGGAGACCAAATCCTCGATATTGATACCTGTATTTTCGAATTTGCGTGCGATGTATACCACCAGTCGCAGGTTCCGTTCAATCAGCATGGCACGGATCGCGGAATCCCCTGAAGACAACTTTTGCAACAAAAATTCTTCTTCTTCACGTGTTAATGGGGGCGGTAGCGCCTCACTGCCTCCGATATAATAAATCTCTTCACTTTTCAAACCAAGCAGAAATAATAAACGATAGTACTGCAGCTGCGCCACCAGTTTCCATTTTACAAGCATGTACGTTCCTCCTATACCACATTCAGCGGCTTTTCTGTTGCTCCCGCAGAGATAGCCGTAGACTGCGCAGAAGCAGCGTCTTGCACAAGCACAGGGTGAATCACGGCCTGGTATTTTCCATCGGATGACAGTACGCCCCCGTCCAACCCTATTAATACCTTTGTCGTCTCATAACACATCTCATCCATCGTTACCTTCACCCGGTCTGGCTTCATCGCCAGCATAAATGCAGTTCCTTTGTTAATCCCCCGATAGGGTACAAGCCTTAAACGATCCTGCCAGTGGAAATCCTCCTGATCGAGCTCCATGATAAGGTTGTCCGGCGCCTCATCCTTCAACCTGCCCTTCCATGCAGCAGGCAGCATGTCTTGCCATAACGATACCTCCATTACCATGACGGGCATACGTGAAAGGGGATCTGTGAGTTGATTTCCTGTATCCAGAAGGCCTGTACAAGAAATAGTCACATCATCAATAAAAACCTCCACTTTACCCAAGTACGTTGTCATTCGGTCTGTTTTTCGTTTCGAGCTCTGCACGGCTTTGAATAGAAAAAGCACGGCAAAAAAGACAACAAACGTGAACCAAAAGGCAATTTTCAAATCAAAAGACATTCCACCTGATGCCGTAAACCAAATGCCGTTGAACAATTCCCCAGAGCTTTGCAGCATGTAGTGCACACCCAGAATTCCCCCTGCGGCGACAAAATTGATTACATAGAAGGTACCCAAGGTCCTCATAAATGCCTGAAGACCCTTAAACCCAAATGCAATACTCAGCATCACCAGAGACAATCCAAACTTGATCAAAAAGGTGAACATAAAATCAAACTCCGGTACAAACATCATGACTACGTACAGCGCACCCACGATCGCGGACAGCAACCATCTCCACCAGACCAGCTTCGTTTTGCGCATCCAGGCCGTCAGTCCGATGAGTGCACCGTCAATACACAGGTTCGTCAAAAAAATAAGATCCACATATACAACCACATTCTTCACCTGCCTGCGCGCAACATATCGAAATAACGTTATCCCGATATTCATGAGCATATTCACAAGTATAAGGAGCTCACTTTTCAAAGTCTGTCTAATCATGGGGGGATCGTTCCAACTTTTTTTGTCGGAATTGCTCAGACCCGTTGTTCAGGATTTGTTCAATACGATGTGATAGGATAATAAAAAACAAAAAGACCCGGTTACTCCTATCAGGAGTACCGGGTCTTCATTGAAATCTATTGGAGTATTAATCGTTGTTATTATTGCGTGAACGATTGCGCAAAAATGTCGGAATATCCAGCTGATCATTGCTCGGCTGATTTCCGAAAGGACGCAGGTTCGGCGAACGGTTATCCGCAGGCTCACTTGCTGGAGCAGGTTTGCGTCCAGGTGGAGGCGAAGCAGGCTTGTCCTCAAATCCGGTCGCGATAACTGTAACCTTGATCTCCTCTTTCAGATCCTCATCAATGATGGCACCAAAGATCATGTTCACTTCCGGATCGGAAGCTGAAGTAACAATCTCAGCTGCTTCATTGACTTCATACAGGGACAGGTTAATGCCACCCGTAATGTTCATGATGACACCACGTGCACCTTCGATGGACGTTTCCAGCAAAGGACTCATGATGGCTTTACGAGCTGCTTCAGCTGCACGGTTCTCGCCAGTCGATTCACCGATACCCATCAGCGCAGATCCACGCTCGTGCATGATCGTTTTGACGTCTGCAAAGTCAAGGTTGATCAGACCCGGTACAGCGATCAAGTCAGAGATACCTTGTACCGCTTGACGCAATACATTATCTGCTTGACGAAACGCTTCAAGCATTGGGGTCTTTTTGTCTACAATCTCAAGCAAACGATCATTTGGAATGACGATCAGCGTGTCCACTTTTTCCTTGAGAGCTTCGATACCTTGCTCTGCATGGCTGGAACGTTTACGTCCTTCAAATGTGAACGGGCGTGTTACAACACCCACGGTAAGTGCGCCGCACTCTTTGGCGATTTCGGCAATAACCGGAGCCGCACCTGTACCCGTACCGCCGCCCATACCCGCTGTAACAAATACCATGTCTGCACCTTTCAAGGTGTTCATGATCAAGTCGCGGGATTCTTCCGCTGCTTTTTTACCTACATCCGGGTTGGCGCCAGCGCCAAGACCACGGGTTAATTTATCACCGATTTGCAATTTATGCTCGGATTTCGCGAGGTGCAACGCCTGAGCGTCCGTATTTACCGTAATAAATTCTACACCTTGTACACCGTTTTCGATCATACGGTTGACTGCATTGCTTCCGCCGCCGCCTACACCGATGACTTTAATTTGAGCCAAGCTCTCCATCTCGAAATCAAATTCCAACATATTATTCCATCTCCCCCTCAATGTGCATGGATGGCCCGTCCAATTTTTGATTGAACCGAATCAATTTCATATATCGACGAACGAAAGCGTTTATTTTATAACCAGCGCATTCAAACGGCTTCAAGAATTGTATGAAATGGATTCAACCTGTTATATAAATTCGCTGAACATATTTTTCAGCCGTTCGAACAGACCTGGTTTTTGCTCCGATTCCTGGGCCGCATTCGGCTTAGGACGGTTGGTCGGTTTTTTGTTGTTATTATTGTTGTTGTTATTTCCACCGCCGTTGTTGATCGAGGGACGAATACGCAAACTGCGGATTACACTGTGCAAAATGCCGACTCCGCTCGTGAAGCCAGGGTCACGCACACCGATATAATCCGGCACCGCAACTCGTACCGAAGCAGCAAGCTCATGCTGAGCTACCTGCAGAACACCCGGCATAGAGACCGTACCTCCCGTTAGTATATAACCTCCAGGAAGATCATTGTAACCAAGACGCTTCACTTCTTGAGAAATCATCTGGAATATTTCTTGAACCCTCGGTTCGATAATAGCCGCCAGATCCTCTTGAGAGAATTCCTTGTCTACGTTGCTGCCGATCCGTGTTACTTTGAACATGACATCCGCAGCAGCATCATCCAGCCATGCGCAGCCATATTTCAATTTTACCTTTTCGGCTTGATCTGTTAATGTGCGCAGACCATAGGCAATATCATTCGTTACAAACTCCCCACCAATAGGTAGCGTTGAAGTTGCAACGAGACTGTCTTCTTCGAAGATGGCGATGGTTGTAGCCCCTGCTCCGATATCAACAAGCACGGAACCCATCGTTTTTTCATCCTTGGACAATGCCAGCTGACCTGCTCCAAGTGACATGAGTACCAAATCACTTACTTTCAGACCCGCTTTTTCCACGCAGCGCAAAAGATTATGTATCGCGGTTTTTGCACCCGTAATGATGGTCGCCTCTACTTCCAGACGAACACCAATCATACCACGGGGGTCCTGTATGCCCTCCAAGCCATCGACAACATACTGCTTGGCTACAACATCAATAATTTCCCGTTCCGGTGGAACCGCAATCACTTCGGCTGCTTTCAACACCCGCTCCATGTCTTCTTCTCCGATTTCACGATCCTCGTTAGATACTGCCACGACACCGTGACTGCTCATCAGTCCGATATGATTTCCCGAGATTCCAACATATACTTCGGATATTTGAATACCTACCATACGTTCTGCGTGATCCACTGCATTACGGATCGATTGCACCGTCTGATCGATATCTACGATTACACCTTTGCGAATTCCCTCCGAGTCGGCAGATCCAACTCCAATAATATTAAAGGTTCCATTATTCATTTCCCCAATAATAGCGCGAATTTTGGATGTACCGATGTCCAAACTAACAATGATGTCATTGTTGCTCAAGTCTGTGGCACCTCCTGACTCCAAATAGTAAAATACGTTCGGGTTTAAACACTCTTAAAATATATTCAACACACTTTAGGCTTTCCCTCTTTTTTCTACAATTTTTTTGGGTGCCAAGATCTGGTTGCGAGACATAAAACCTTGAAGAAAAAAGAAGGAGGCAACTCAAGTGCCATAAGTTCAAGTGTATCATTTTTTCTTCGTCTCAGAAAGAACAACTTTCATTGGATAAAAGGGGCTAAACCCCGATCCCGCCTGGTTTTGAATACTTCTCTACCGAATAAAGGCGGAAATCAGGGAGTTGCTCCTGGTTCAGCATCTTCTTCCGGGTTATCCGGAATGAAAGGCACGTACGTATCAGCCTCTAGCATCGTGATTTTCCCTGGCCGTTCCGTCTCAATGACCTGGTTGAGATACTCTACCTTATCGGACAATAGAGAAACAGTTGTAATCACTTCAAACTGTGACTTGGTATACATCCGAATCTGATCCGGGAATGAAGGTGTAGGATTCGGAATAATCTCTGAAATATCCGTCGTTAGTTCATTCGGGATCTTGGCCAACGCTTCACTCAGCTTGGCCTTGAGCGGATCGTCCGCCTTCCACTGGGTCAAAATCGGTTTCTCAACCGCAACGCCAATGGTGGCAGGAACCGTTAAGCTTGTCCCGCTTGCCAGTATGGCTTTTAGCGTACCGTCAGAACCAAGTTCATACGCAACCGTTGGATATTCCTGCACCTTGATAAGAATAGTACCCGGAAATTGTTTATCCACAGTTACGGTTGATATAGCCTTGATCGTTTTCAGTCGCTCAATCACATCAGCAGAGGTTGTCCCAAAAAACTGTTCGCCCTCCTTCAGACCGCTTTTCTCCAGCAGTTCCGAAGTTGTTGTGTATACATTACCCGTAATCTCAATTGCCGAAATCCGACTCATCGAAGAACGAAAAAAAAGTACAGCAAGTAATACAATAAAAAGAAGTAAAAGAATAAATACGATTTTACGGCTTGTGTTTCGTTTGGGCCGATTCTTCTTCAGAACCGGAATTTGACTTTTAGGCATAGGTCGCGCTCCACAAAGCCTCCGGCCCCCTTCCCTTAAGAAGGGGACTCAAAGGACGTTAATTGGCAAAATCCAGCTGCTTCGAAACGGGGGACTGTCGCTCAACCGAAGCTCCAAGACTCTGAAAGAGCTTCTCGATACGATCGTACCCTCTATCAATATGATGTACTTGCTCCACAACCGTTTTTCCCTGGGCAGCAAGGCCAGCAATGACTAGTGCTGCACCTGCACGCAGATCGGTTGCTTCCACTGTAGCCCCGTACAAACGGGGAACGCCACGGATAAATGCTGCATTCATGTCTACCGAAATATCGGCTCCCATGACATTCAGCTCATCCACATGTTTGAACCGACCCTCGAATACCGTTTCCTTCATCACACTGAAACCGTCTGCCAGACTGAGCAGCACCATAATTTGCGACTGCAGGTCTGTTGGAAATGAAGGATACGGAGAAGTCACAATGCGGTCTACTGATTTGGGACGGCTCATACAGCTCACCGTCATTATATCATTGCAGACTGTGATTTGAACACCAGTACGCTTCAACACATGTATAAGGGAAGTAAGATGAGCCGGATTGCAGTGTGTAAGCGTTACATTCCCTCTCGTTGCTGCGGCTGCAATCATCACCGTTCCTGCAACGATCCGATCAGGTATAATTTCGTAAGAACAAGGCTTGAGTTTCTCCACACCATTAATGGTGATCGTATCCGTTCCAGCACCGATAATCCGTGCACCCATTGCATTCAGAAAATGTTGCAAATCCTGTATCTCAGGTTCTCTGGCTGCATTAAATATCGTTGTTGTACCCTCAGCCGTAACAGCAGCCATCATAATATTTTCTGTGGCTCCTACACTGGGGAAATCCAGATGAATGTCTGTACCCACCAGCTTGCGCCCGCGGCATATGATCTGCTGATCCAGCTCTTCAATCGAAGCTCCGAGCGTCTCAAGGCCCCGAAGGTGAAGATCAATTTTACGTTCCCCAATGGCACAGCCACCTGGCTGGTACACGGATACTTGCCCAAACTTAGCCAGTAATGGTCCCATTAAAAAAATGGAAGAACGCATCTGCTTCATGAGATCCTCAGGCACATCATATGACCGGATGGACGATGTATCTATCGTCACTGTTCCCTGTTCATGCCGACACGTGCATCCAAGTCGTTCCAGGATATACAGCATCACTTCAATGTCCAGCAAGTGTGGAACGTTGTGCAGCGTAACTTCTCCGTCTGCCAACAAACTTGCGGCCATAATCGGTAAAGCGGCATTTTTTGCTCCATGGATGCGTATGGATCCTGAGAGGGGTTTCCCGCCTTCAATCACCAATTTGTCCAATGTATCACCTCCGGGGTTTACCGTTCACCCACTACGAAGACTTCCGGTACCAGGTTAATACCGTTTTGAGATGATATAGTGTTCTGAATCTGCTGCATTAGGGTGATAACGTCCTCTGCTGTTGCTTGGCCTGTATTGACAATGAAATTGGCATGCATGGTGGATACCTGTGCGCCTCCTTGAGTCATACCCTTTAGCCCCGCTGCTTCAATCAGGCGGGCGGCATGATCACCAGGTGGATTCCGGAACACGCTGCCAGCACACGCCATCTGCAGTGGCTGTGTACGGCGTCTACGGTCTTTATAAGCGGCCATCGATTCCGAAATGACTTTGCGTTCTCCCTGCTGGAGTGCAAATGTAGCCTCCAGCACGATACCTCTCCGGTCATGAAGAACAGAGTGGCGATAGGCAAATTCCATGTCCTCCTTGCTGTAACGTACCAATTCCCCTGTCTCCAGTACAATCTCAGCGGATTGAAATATCCGTGACACATCCGATCCATGGGCACCAGCATTCATATATACGGCTCCGCCGACCGTTCCGGGGATGCCGCTACCAAATTCCAAACCGGTCCACTCTTTCTTTGCAGCAACAACACTGAGTTTAACAAAGGAATGTGCCGCTCCGGCAGTTACCCCGCCCTCGTGAAATTCGGCATAATCAAAGCCTTCTCCCGGTTTCACGACAACTCCGCGTATTCCCTTGTCAGACACCAACATGTTTGAACCCCGTCCAAGCTGCATCCATGGGATCTGATGCTTGTGCAGCAATTGAATGAGATTGATCATCTGCTCCTTGTTTTCCGGTATGACCAGCGCATCTGCAGGACCGCCGATCTTCCATGTGGTGTATTTGGCTAGCGGCTCGTTTTCAAGAACTTTGCCGACATTGTTCTGGGATAGTAACGATATCCACTGCTGCATATTAACATCCTCCTTTACTTCAAAACCGATGAGCACGGCAGTTTTCATTGCTGCAAGCCGTGTTGCGGCGCCATGGAACGATTGTCACGATTTATAGGGTATCTTATGTCAGTCCCGCCGTGTGTGTGACAATCGCCCAAAACGCACTTTAACGCCCTGCAGCAAGACGCCGAATCTCGCCCACAAGCACCTCGGCTGCATCAGGTTTCCCCAGTTCCCTGGAGGCTTCCGCCATCCTTTTGCGCGCCGCTTCGTCATTCATAATTCCAGCAATCGCTTTATATAGCGCCTGGCCTGTCAGATCCTTCTCCAGCATCGTAAGCGATGCACCACCACCCTCAAGTGTACGAGCATTCGCCTCCTGATGATTATTCGTCACGTTAGGTGACGGAATCAGAATGGATGGAATACCTAGAGATGTAATCTCGGCAAGGAATGATGCCCCAGCACGATTTACAATCAGCGACGTGCATGCAAGAACCTCAGGCATGTTGTGTACGTAGGGCAGCACATGCAGATGATTTGGCATCGTTCCAAGGGAACTGCGAATCGCTTCACGCGTTTCATCAAAATAAGAATCACCAGTCACGTAGACCACGTGCACATCTTCAAGCTTGGCCAGCATCGGTGCCATATCCACCATGGCTTTATTGATTGCTTTCGCACCACGGCTACCACCAACCACAAGAACAACTCGGCTGTCCATCGGTACACCCAGTGTCGCAAAACCACGATCACGACTAGCTTGAGCTACCGTTGTAGCCCTTGGATTGCCAGTATACACAACTCTTTTGGCTCCAGAGAATGCTTTCTCCGAACCCTCAAAACTAACAGCTACCGTGTCCACATACCGGGTAAGGAACTTGTTAGTTAACCCGGGAATGGCATTCTGTTCATGAATGACACTTGGAATACCAAGTTTGGCTGCTGCATATACGACAGGCCCACACACATAGCCCCCCGTACCGATGACAACATCGGGTTTGAATTCCTTGAGCATTTTCTTGGCTTTGCGAACACCTTGCAAAAATCTCATCACAGTCTTCACGTTGTCAAAGGACAATTTCCGGCGAAAACCTGTAATGTCAATCGATTGAAACGGAATATTCTCTTGTGGCACCAGTTTACTTTCCAGTCCACGGGTACCACCGATATATAAAAATGTCGAGTCGGGATTCTCCGCCTCACATTGCCTTGCTATAGCAACGGCCGGATAGATATGCCCACCGGTACCGCCGCCGCTTAGAACGACTCGCATCGTACATTCACCTCGCATAACGGGATAAGTTCAATAATATGCCTAGCGCTGTCAACATCAAGGTCAGAGATGAACCGCCATAGCTGATGAGCGGGAGCGTAATCCCCGTAACCGGCATAAGCCCGATCACGACACCAATGTTGATAATGACCTGCACAGCCACCATACCCACAATGCCTACACCCAGAAGGCTGCCAAAAGCATCCGGTACCGTCATCGCTACGCGCATCCCTCTCCACACCAGGACCAGAAACAGCAATAATACAATCATTCCACCAATGAAGCCTAGCTCTTCTGCCAAAATGGAAAAAATAAAATCCGTTTGTGGCTCGGGTACGTAGCTGTATTTTTGTCGACTCATACCCAGCCCCAAGCCCGCAAGTCCTCCAGGGCCGATCGCATATAAAGATTGAATAATCTGATATCCGGCACCAAGTGGATCAGACCACGGGTCCAAAAAAGCCGTTATTCGCTGCAATCTGTAGGGAGCTGCCGCAATCAGTCCGGCAAACCCTGCTATACCGCCGAGGGCAAGCAGTGATAGATGTTTCATCCGTGCTCCTGCTGTGAAAATAATCAGCATCGATGCACCCATCATCACGGTGCCTGTCCCCAAATCGGGCTGAAGCATAATAATACCAAAGGCCAAACCAATCAAGCCGAGCGGTGGCAGAAGCCCCGTCGTGAACGTTTTGATTTTGCCAGGTTCCTTGCTTAACCAGTGAGCGAGAAACAGGATCATACCCAGTTTCATGAATTCTGAAGGTTGTATGCCGAACGAGCCAATGCCCAACCAGCTTCGTGCCCCTCCGCGAACCACTCCGATGCCAGGAATCAGCACCGCAATCAGCATTATAAAACAGGCAATCAGTATAGGCTTTGCATACTTTCTCCAGACCCGGTAGTCCACATTTGCCGTAACAAACATGGCAGCAAGTCCAAGTCCGGCGAACAGCAGCTGTCTTTTGACAAAGTAAAATGAATCACCGTAGTCATGAAAAGCAAGCACCGAGCCCGCACTGTATACCATAATAATGCCGATGGCAAGCAATGCCAGAATACAAATTAGGAGCCAGAAATCCGGCGCCGGTCGCGTCTGTTTCATCAGGAGGCCACCCCTTGCATGGAAGTAGGGGCTTTTCCACCCCCCTACTTACAAGTTATGCGCCGCCTCTTTAAAAATGCGTCCCCGCTCTTCATAGGAAGGAAACATGTCCCAGCTTGCACACGCCGGTGATAACAAGACCACATCACCTGGGGCTGCAAACTGTGAAGCTTCCTGCACGGCAGCGGTTAACGTCCGAGCAGCGTCCTCCTCATTATCGACGACCTTAATTTGCTTTAATCCCGCCAGTTCCGCGACCTTGGCAATTTTCTCTCGTGTCTCTCCAAGAGCAACCACAGCTTTCACGCGCTCCTGGAATAATGGCAGCAATTCCATCATGTCTGAACCACGATCCAGTCCTCCGGCAATGAGCACGACCGGTTCCTTGAAGGAGTTCAGCGCCATTACGGTTGCTTTGGAGTTGGTCGCTTTGGAATTGTTGTAATAGCCCGCTCCATTATGTTCAAGTACATATTCAAGACGGTGTTCAACCCCCTTGAAGTCAGCCAGAGGCGCAGCAAGCACAGATGGATCGGCTCCAGCGGATACAGCAATAGCTACTGCTGCCAAGGCATTTCCCACATTAAATCGTCCTGGTATTCCGATGTCTTCCACATCAATAATGACATGATGGTTGCCCTCACCGTCTGCATAGATCACCTGGCGCTTCACATCATCCTCTTCCCCATCCACGTATGGAGGATCGGCATATACCCCTGCTTCAAGCTTCTCTGTCAGCGAGAATGGGAGCAGTCTTGCTTTAATATAAGGAACCAGTCCGCGACATACCGGGTCATCCCAGTTCAGGATAGCTACATCCTCCGGTTGCTGGTTGGAGAACAATTTGGCTTTAGAAGCCACATAATCATCCATGTCCCCATGGTAATCCAAATGAGTCTCCGCCACGTTTAGCAAACTTGCAATGCGTGGACGGAAATCGGATGTGCCTTTCAGTTGGAAACTGCTAAGCTCCACCACCATCCAGTTATCCGCAGAAGCCTGCTCTGCCGCCTCACACAATGGCGTTCCAATATTACCGGCAACGATTGGTTTCAAACCGGCAAGCTCCAACATGTTGCCTACCCACGTTGTTGTGGTTGTTTTCCCGTTAGAGCCCGTGATCCCGATCATAGGCGCAGCGCATAGATGGTAAGCTACCTCCACCTCAGTCACCACTTCTATGCCTAAGGCAAGTGCCTGTTGCACAGGAGGTGCCTGATAAGGAATGCCCGGATTTTTGACTACAAGCTTCACATCACTATGAATCAGGTCGTCCGGATGTCCCCCGCATACAACAGAAATTCCCAAAGCCTCCAATTCGGATGCTTCGGGACACTGTTCTCTCTCTTTTTTATCATTAACTGTAACGATTGCGCCGGCACGATCCAGTACTTTGGCGACCTGCACGCCGCTTTTGGCCAGTCCAAGCACGACCACTTGTTGTCCACGATATGATTCAGGATGATTCATTGTTTACAACCCCTTGTTGAGATAAAGTCCAAGAGCGGCCAAAATGGCACCTACCGCCCAAAAAGTAATGACAACTCGCCATTCCGACCAGCCACTCAGTTCAAAGTGATGATGAATCGGGCTCATTTTGAATACGCGTTTGCCACGAGTTTTGAAAGATACTACTTGAATGATAACGGACAGGATTTCGATGACGAAAATACCGCCAATGATGACAAAAAGAAGTTCTGTCTTCGTCACAATGGCGACGGCACCAATCGCACCACCAATTCCGAGTGAGCCTGTATCTCCCATAAACACTTTGGCCGGGTGTGCGTTATATACCAGGAATCCAAGTACCGCACCAATCATCGCCGCCGCACATACCGCTGCTGGCATGGATGTTGCCTGCATCGCCACAATGGCAAATGCCCCAAATGCGATGGCGCTCACGCCGGACAGCAAGCCGTCCAGACCATCGGTAAAGTTAACTGCATTCGTGATGGCAAGCATCATGAATACCACAAACGGATAGTAGAACCATCCCGTCCAGTCGAAGGAGACTGATGTACCTGGAATCGATATGGCTGTGCTGTGTCCATTCTGAATCAGCAAGTAGCACATCACTGCACTGAAGAACAACTGACCAATCATCTTTTGTCTAGCCGTCAGCCCCAGTGAACGTTTGAATACAATCTTGATGTAGTCATCCAGGAAACCAATCAGACCGAAGCCGAGTGTAGCCACCAGCAGGACGTAAAAGTCCGTATTTTTGACCGCTGAAAATTTCAAAAAGGCCAATGTGAACGCGAGTAAAATAACTACTCCGCCCATTGTAGGTGTTCCGCTTTTTTTCAGATGGCTCTGTGGCCCATCTTCCCGAACCTGCTGTCCGAACTTCATTCGACGCAGCAATGGAATCAAGAGCGGTGCGGCAATCACCGCCAAAATAAATGAAACACCGATTGTTAACAGTAATACCTGAAAATCCATGGGTTCACCCCTCTAGTCTACTCTATTCTGTAATGGAGCTATTTTTAGCGCTTCGACCACATCCTCAAGCTTCATGCCTCGGGAGGCCTTAAACAAGACAACATCTCTGGATTGGAGATTCTTCAGTAGATATCGGGTCAATTCTTCCTTGCTCTCAAAAGTGTGTACGGCTTCTGCTGGCATGTTTTGTCTTGCTCCTTCTGCGATACTCGCAGATAAAGGGCCATAAGCCAGCACCATATTCATTTTGTCGGGTGTAATATATTCACCGATTCCCCGATGGAGCTCATGCTCCTGAGGCCCTAGTTCTAGCATATCACCGAGCACGGCAACTTTGATCCGATACCCCTTAAGGCCCTCCAGCACATCCACAGCGGCTTTCATGGAGGTTGGACTAGCGTTGTAAGCATCATTGAGCATGGTCAAACCACTGACCCCGTTAATAATCTCGATGCGCATGCCGGTTAATTTCAGACGTGACAGTCCTGCTACAATCTGTTCAGCAGCCACTCCAAAATGACGGGCAACCGCTAATGCAGCAAGACAGTTGACCACATTATGTGTCCCCAATAATGGCAGTGTAAGAGCATCCTCTCCAGACTGCTTGGTTGTAAACGCAACCCCACTCTGTGCATTCATAATTCCAGTAGGATAATCATCGTTATCCGTCTGCAAGCCAAATGTATACCGTTGAAGTCCTTCAGGCAGCTTAGTCGCTGGCTCCGCCAGAACCTGCTCAATCAACGGTTCGTCGCCGTTGTATATCAGCAATCCACCTGGTTTCATGCCAGCAGCAATTTCAACTTTTGCCCGAGCAATCTCCAATCGAGATCCCAGTTGAAGTAGATGGGATTCACCAATATTCGTGATGATTGCGACATCCGGCTGGGCAATTAAAGATAATTCTTCAATCTCTCCTCGGCCACTCATGCCCATCTCCAGAATTACGATCTCAGTGTCTGGTTCCATGCTAAGTACGGTAAGCGGCAAACCAATATGATTATTGAAATTGCCTTGGGTCTTATGCACTTTGAACGTGGTAGACAGAATGGCATCCACAATGTCCTTTGTTGTTGTTTTACCATTGCTGCCTGTAATGCCTACAACGGAGGCCTTGTTTTCTTTTAAATAGGAGGACGCAAGCTCCTGCAATGCAACCAGGGTATCCTCCACAATAATCACAGCACCTTGAGGTGCAGCTCCATGATCCTTTTGCCATAAAGCTCCGGCAGCGCCCTTCTCTACACAGGTTTGCACAAATTCATGTCCGTCAAACCTTTCGCCAACAAGCGGGATAAAGAGACTGCCTTGAACGGGCTTACGCGAATCTGTAAATACACCTTCAACACCAACATCACCATAAGCAGCAATGTCAGTTAGTGTTCCTCCACACATCTCGGCCAATTGTGCCAATGTTCTTTTTATCAATTGGATTTGCCCCTTATCGCTTCTTTCGCTATGATCCGATCGTCAAAGTCCGTCTTGGTTGTGCCGATGATTTGATAGGTCTCATGCCCCTTGCCCGCAATCAATACTACATCGGCAGGGCTTGCCATTTCAATAGCTTCATGAATCGCCTGGCGCCGATCCACAATCATCGTATAACGGTCAGGTTGAATGGCATCTTCAATCAAGCCCTGTTCAATATCCTTGAGAATCAGATCGGGATCTTCTGTCCGCGGATTATCGGAAGTAACAAATACGATATCGCTATACTTCGCTGCAATTTTACCCATTAGAGGCCGCTTCGTACGATCTCGGTCACCACCACATCCAAATACGCAGATCACACGGCCTTCAGCAAATTCCTTCACCGTCCGCAATACGTTCTCCAGGCCATCTGGGGTATGAGCATAGTCAACAATGACTGCAAACGGCTGTCCTTCGTCAACAGCCTCAACACGTCCATCTACGCCAGGTACCGTCTCCAAACTACGTTTGATCTCCTCCAGCGGAATGTCTTCAACCAGAGCGGCAGCGATGGCAGCCATTGCGTTGTACACATTGAATTTGCCTACCATCCGTAAACGAATATCAGTGCTGCCTCTGAATGTGTCTACATGGAAAGAAGTCCCCTGCGAGGTAATTGAAATCTGGGATGCGCGTACATCCGCATTTTCCTCCATGCCGTATGTAATGACTTCAGCTGCCGTTACAGATATAAAGTAAGCTGCAGCGGGATCATCTGCGTTGATTACTGCAAATTTGCGCTTGGAAGCATCCTCGGTATATCCGTTACCCAACCGTGCAAAGAACAGTCCTTTCGCTCCACGATATTCTTCCATGGAATGATGGTAATCCAGATGATCCTGCGTCAAATTGGTAAATACAGCCGTACGGAATTCCGTCCCCTTCACCCGACCTTGCTCCAAAGCGTGGGATGAAACTTCCATAACACAACAGTCCGTGCCTGCTTGAACCATATCATTCAGACTGCGCTGTAGATCAAGTGCTTCCGGTGTAGTACCTGACATCGGGTATGTGCGCCCGTCATAGCGCATTTGAATGGTCCCGATTAATCCTGTTTTTTGACCAAAGTCACTCATGATTTTTTCAATTAAATAGGTAGTCGTTGTTTTTCCGTTGGTTCCCGTTACACCAATCATATTCATCTTGCGGCTTGGCGAGTCAAAAAAGGAATCTGCCAGTACAGCCATGGCGAAACGGCTGTCTTTTACCAGCAACTGCGGAACAGGCAGATCCAGCTCTCGTTCCACAACCAGAGCGACAGCCCCAGCGTTTACAGCCTTCTCAGCATAGTTATGTCCGTCAACCGTATGTCCTGGAAGACAGATAAACAGATCTCCCGGTTGTACCTGGCGAGAATCTGTCTGTAGGTTTTGACATTCTGTATTTGGTTCGCCAATGACACGGGCGGTTGTTAGCATTGATGAAAGTTGTTTTAAAAGCACATGAATAACCTCACTTTTTCCAAGTTTACTTCAATTTCAACAGTTCTCTGTAATCATTAATATCGTAAACACAGCCAATTAATGAAACGCAACTCAGTGCATTTTGTTGCGGTGGGGATCAAGAGCCCCATCAGGGCTCTTGTCCTTCCTCCTTGGTATGATCATGAATATCATTCAGAACATCACCCATATAGATTCGTATAGTAGAACCCTGATCAACCCGTGCTCCTGGCTTTGGAGCCTGGTTAATGACATATTTCCCACTGCCGGATTTGGCCAGCATAAAGTTCATATTCAGATCCTCATACAGGTCTTCGACCGTAGCTCCTGTCAGATCGGGAACCGTCACGATTTTGGTCTCTCCATACTTGTATTCTTTGGCTACCTGATCCTTTCGAACCGGAACATTCATATAATGCAGCGCATCCTCCAGAATGTTCTGTACGATCGGTGCGGCAACCACGCCGCCGAACTGAATTCCTTTCGGGTTATCCACCGCAGTATACACAACAATCTGCGGATCATCCGCTGGAGCAAAACCGATAAAGGATACAATATGCTCGGTAGAGGAGTAACGTCCATTGATTACCTTCTGGGCCGTACCCGTTTTTCCGCCAACCCGGTATCCATCAATAAACGCTGGACGTCCCGTACCCTTGGCGACGACACTCTCAAGTGCTTCACGTACTTGCTTGGACGTATCTTCCGAGATGACTTGACGAACCAGTTCCGGCTTGGCCTCTTCCATCACTTCACCCGTTTCGGGATGAACCCAAGCCTTTGTAACATATGGCTTGTATAGTTTACCACCATTAATAGCTGCTGACACAGCCGCTACTTGCTGAATCGGCGTAACGGATACCCCTTGACCAAAAGCAGTGGTCGCAAGCTCCACAGGACCGACCCGTGACAGTTTGAACAGAATCCCGCTGGCCTCACCACTCAGATCTATGCCTGTTTTGGTGCCAAAACCGAAGTCTTTAATATAGGAGAATAATGATTCTTTGCCCAGCCTCTGACCCAGTGCAACAAATCCAGGGTTGCAGGAGTTCTCCACGACTTGGAGGAAGGTCTGACTTCCATGGCCGCCCTTTTTCCAGCAACGCAGGCGAGCGCCTCCAACTTCAACAAATCCGGGATCATAGAACTGATCCTGCGTCAGATTTACTTTTTTCTCTTCAAGTGCTGCTGCGAGCGTAATAATTTTAAACGTTGAACCCGGTTCGTACGTCATCCAGATCGGTAAATTCCGGTTGTATACATCGGCCGGATATTGCTGATAATCGGCTGGTTCGTATCCGGGTCTACTGGCCATGCCAAGGATTTCACCCGTCTTAGGGTTCATTGCAATGGCAAGCGCCGAGTTGGCCTGGAACTTGACCATAGCCTGATCCAGCTCGCGTTCCATGATGGACTGAATCGATTTATCAATAGTCAGCTTCAGGTTCAGACCATCCTTCGGTTCCACATACTTCTCAGATGAGCCCGGCATAAGCCTTCCGGCCGCATCGGACAAGTAGGACACACTGCCATTCAAACCGTTCAGTTTATCATCATACTTTTTCTCCACACCCGTTAAGCCCTGATTATCAATACCCGTAAAACCAAGAATATGAGCCGCCAGATCATCATAAGGATAAAAGCGTTTATTATCCTCAGCAACAACGATACCCGGAAGCTTCAAATCACGGATGTGCTGAGCTTTCTCCATCGTAATTTTGCGGCCACCGGGTTGTAGTCGTACAATTAGTTCTCTTTTCTTGATGGTTGCCAGCACTTTCTCTTCGGTCATCCCCAGCAAAGGAGCCAGTGCTCTTGCTGTTGTCTCCGCTTCCTTGACCTGGGCAGGAATCGCCATAATGGTTGGTGTGGTTATATTGTAGGCGAGAGAGGTTCCATTTCGATCCAAGATCTCTCCCCGTTTGGCTGAATAAGGAATATTCCGCCGCCAAGACTCTTCCGCTTTCGCAGATAGTTCCGGTCCTTTCCCTAACTGTACATAAGCAAGCCTGATCACCAAGGCTGAGAATAACAGAACTAAAATCACTAAACTCCATAACAACCTGCGCCGCAGATTTACGCTTGACCCCTTCACGAAAAGATCCCCCCACTCGTCCCAAAATCATGATTGTGTTCAATTCATGAATATTCAGGACAACCGGGGGTTAGAACAAGCTGTCTGTGATCTCTATGGAAGCGAAGCCCCGTCCGAAGTGTTACCAGACGATTTTGTCTCATTTGAAGGTGGATTTGTAGTATCCGTTTTGCCCGTTTCTTCGGTGTTCCCCGTTCCATCAGCTGCTCCCTGATTGATAGTCTCGTCCCCTAATGCTGGATCAGAAGACTCGGGAGCTTCATCTGCTATACCGGTAACTGCCGCTTTGGCCGTCTGCAGCACAAGCTCAACCGTTCTCTGTTCGCCTGCCACCTGCTCCGTTTGCTTCACCACATATCCTTCACCTTTAACGGTTACGCTCACTTTCATGAGGGAGAGCACTTCAAGTGCATCTCGTAGAGATTCGCCAGTCAGATCAGGGATCTTCATTTTGCTGCTCTCTTCGGTCAAAAGGTAGATTCGTTGGCCAGGATTCATGGCTGCACCCGCCACAGGATACTGGCGAATGACATTTTCACCCTGACCAAGCGTCTCATAGGCAATTCCTGCGTTCAAAAGTTGGCTTCTAGCCTGTTTGGCTGTCTTTCCTGACAGATCAGGAGCTTTAGATTGAACGACCGGCGTTGTTTTTGACTTTTTGTCAGTGGTCTTTACTGTATCTTTGGGAACTCCCATGTATTGAAGGGTCTGGCTCACAATCTTCTTGAATACCGGAGCAGCTGCAGTACCTCCGCCAATATTGGAACCATCAGGCTGGTCAATCACAATTAACATCGCGATTTTGGGATTATTTACAGGTGCAAATCCGATAAACGAAACGACGTCTTTGGATTTACTGTATGTCCCATTCACAACTTTTCTTGCTGTACCCGTTTTACCAGCCACACGGTATCCTTCGATATAAGCATTGCGCCCTGTACCAATCGTTTGGTCTGCTACAACCTGTTCCAGATACCCGCTCACCAGTTTGGAAGATTCCTTGGAAATGACCTGACGAACGACCTTCGGCTTGATTACTTCTGATGTACCGTCATTCGGGTTAATAATTTCCTTTACCAGATGCGGTTCCATAAGTTTGCCACCGTTGGCAATGGCCGAAATGGCTGCTACCTGCTGGATTGGCGTTACCTGTACAAGACCATGACCATATGCTGCTGTGGCAATTTCCGATTTATAAACCAGCGGCTTGATTGGTGAAGCCGATTCACTCGGCAGATCAATGCCCGTCTTTTTACCAAAACCGAATTGGTCTATGTAATGACGTAAACGTTCACCGCCAAGCATGTTATAGCCCAGATTAACAAACGCAATGTTACTTGAACGTTTAACACCTTCCAAGTAGGAAATCCGGCCATAGGCGTGACCGTTATCACTAATTGGGTAGCCACCGATATAGACTCGCTTGGATTCAAACGTAGCATTCGGATCAAACAGCTTCTCTTCAACCGCACCCGCCAGAGTAACAATTTTAAAAGTAGACCCTGGTTCATAGATGGATTGTATCGCATGGTTGATAAAATTTTTCTGATCCGGCGTTTCCCCATACGTATTAGGATTAAAGGTCGGCCAATTGGCCATACCAAGAATCTCCATCGTATTGGGATCTGCTGCAATAACAGTCATGCTCAGTGGATTGTACTGGGCTACCGCTTCTTTCATTGCATCTTCGATGTAGTACTGAATTGTATCATCAATCGTCAGCTTCAAGTTACTTCCATTCTGCGGTGGAAGATAGTTGTCCTGGGAATCGGGCAGCTTGTACCCTTTGGCATCTTTCTGGTAGTTCAGATAACCATCTGTACCTGTAAGCTGTTCATCATAGGAGACTTCAAGTCCGTTAACCGCTTTGCCATCACGGCTCATGTATCCCAGCAGATGAGAGGCGAGCGTTTCTTCTGGATAAAATCGCTTCGACTCCTGTGTCATGACAATCGCGTTTTTAGCCTTGTAGTCATCCTGAAGTTTTTCGCGAAATTCGTCTACTTTAGCAGCGAGTTCAGGGCTAATTTTATACCCTTCACTGCGCACTTCACGTTGTTGAAAGAATGTCCCATCTTTCTTTTTGGCTGTTACAAGTGCGCGCATTTCACTCTCGCTTTTACCCAATAAACTAGATAATTTGTTAATAACCACATCTTCAATCCCAAGTTTATTAATCATCTCCGGGTTTACAGATACCGTGTAAGCAGGTGCATCTGTGGCCAGGATGTTACCATTGCGGTCTGTGATTGTCCCGCGACTGGCCTTGATGGTTTGTTCACGTTCGACCAAACCAGCTGCTCGCTCCTGCCAAATACCGCCATTAACAACCTGAATAAAGAATATGCGGGTTATTAATACAAGAAAAAAGAGGGTAATACATCCCCCTATAAGCAGCGTGCGCATCTTTATTCTTTTTACCATCGGTACACCTCTTTTGCTTCAGCACTTTGTATGGATTGATACAAAATGTTCTACTTATTTGCTGTATCCGAGGACGATTCAGTACCTGTCGAGTTCGTTGTACTTGTTGAGCGAGGTACAAAAATGACATCCTTGCCGGAAGCCTCAACGTAACCAAGTTTGCGAGCATTCTCGATGACCAGATTGTTCAGTTTTTCTTTTTCCACTTGCAGATCTGCAATCGTTTTCTCTGCTTTTCTCACGTCAGACAACGTCGTCTGTGCCTGCTTATTCAGATCATAGATGTGAGCGTAACGCGACATCATTACACCACCCACAACAATGACTGCGACCAGAGTAATCAAATACAAAAATTTCTCGCGTGCCGGAAGACCGGTACGACGGGTTACCACTTTGGTGGTTTCCTTGTACCGCTGCTGGGTCACACGTTCTTGGGACGCTTTTTCTTTCACTGCCAGATTACCACGTGTATATGCCATACTCCGACTCTCTCCTCCGCTCTTGATTTACAGTTTCTCGGCTACGCGCAGCTTCGCTGAACGAGCACGGGAGTTTTCGGCCAGTTCCGTTTCCGTTGGAATCAGCGGCTTTCTGTTCACTAAACGCATGGTACCCTTACCGCCGCAAACACACAACGGAAAATCGGGAGGGCATGTACATTTCTCCAGATAACTGCTAAGAATCTGTTTGCAAATTCGGTCCTCAAGTGAGTGAAAAGTAATAACAGATACACGTCCGCCTGGTGCCAAGCACCGAACGGCCTGATGTAACGCTTCTTCGAACGCGCCCAGCTCATCATTAACCGCAATTCGCAATGCCTGGAAGCTGCGTTTTGCAGGATGTCCTCCGGTACGACGAGCCGCCGCCGGAATCCCTTCTTTGATCAATTCCACCAGTTCGCCAGTAGTCTCAATAGTGGATTGCTTCCTCTTTTCAATAATGACACGCGCAATTCGTCTAGAGAATTTCTCTTCACCATAGCGATACAAAATGCGGGCAATCTCCTCTTCCGGCCATTCGTTAACAATCTCTTTGGCGGTAAGAGATGCGTCCTGATCCATACGCATATCCAACGGAGCATCGTGATTGTAGCTAAATCCACGTTCTCCTTCGTCAAATTGCGGCGATGATACCCCCAAATCGTACAAAATGCCATCTACCTGTGGCACGCCATCTTTCATCGGTACATCCAGTTCTTTCAGTACCTGTTCGAGATCACGGAAATTGGTTTTCACCAATGTAATCCGCTCTCCATATGGAGCCAATTTTTCACGCGCGTTATCCAAAGCCCAATCATCCTGATCCAGTGCGATCAGACGTCCCCCTGGACCGAGCTTGGATGCAATCACGGAGCTATGTCCGCCACCGCCTAAAGTGCAGTCCACGTATATACCGTCCTGCTTGATGTTTAATCCCTCTGTTGCCTCTTCTTTGAGTACGGTTATGTGGTGAAACAACCTGCACCCCTCCTGACTTTATAGATCAAAATTAAAATCGACCAGCTTTTCGGCAATGTCGTTGAATGCTTCTTCGGATTGATTGAAATAACTCTCCCATATGCCTTTGCTCCAAATCTCCACCCGGTTCGACACGCCAAGAACAACGCAATCCTTGTCCAGCTTGGCATACTCTCTAAGATTGCCCGGCAAATTTACCCTGCCCTGTTTGTCCAATTCACATTCGGTGGCACCCGAGAAAAAAAACCGGGTAAACGCACGTGCATCGGATTTCATCAGCGGCAGTGCTTTGAGCTTCTGTTCCATGACCCCCCACTCCTCCATGGGGTACACGAAAAGACACTGGTCCAAACCCCGTGTGACAACGAAAGACGGTCCCAGAGATTCGCGGAATTTAGCCGGAATAATAACCCGACCCTTGTCATCAATGCTATGTTGGAACTCCCCCATAAACATTGGCCCACTCACTCCTCACCCGTTTCTCCCACTTTGCCCCACTTTCCACCACCTAAGCATAATAGATTCGCACAAAAAAATCAAAACCCTTCTTACGGGCTTTACTTTTTTTTAATTTCCAACCGCAAAAAAACGTCTTTGATCCTGTCACTCAGGATCAAAGACGTTTCCCGTTTACGGGCAATCGCACGTACACCCGCATATGAGCCATATCATTAATAAACCATTTTAAACCCTTTGAAGCACTTAATCAGCTTGTAATTAATGGATGCCTCTTAGAATTTCCAGCTGTCCAGATATTTTTCCTGCTCGGCGGACAAAGAGTCGATGGCAATATTCAAGCTTTCTAGTTTGTAACTGGCAACCTGTTGGTCAATGTCATAAGGTACATTAACAACGGTTTTACCCAATTCCGCATAGTTCTCGCTCACATAACGCAGACCCAGCGCTTGCAATGCAAACGTTGTATCCATAATCTCAGCAGGGTGTCCATCGGCTGCACCCAGGTTTACGAGGCGTCCTTCAGCCAGCAAATACATCTTACGGCCATCTTTGAAGCGATATTCTTCAATGTTTCGGCGTACGGTACGAATCGAATCGGAACGTTTAGCAAGTTCAGGTTTGTTTACTTCCACGTCAAAGTGACCCGCATTGCTAAGAATTGCTCCATCCTTCATCACATCGTAATGCTCTCCAGTAATCACATCTTTATTGCCGGTAACAGCGATGAAGAAATCACCCAATTTTGCAGCTTCTACCATCGTCATGACACGGAATCCGTCCATATGTGCTTCTACGGCTTTAATAGGATCAATTTCAGTTACGATGACATTTGCTCCGAGCCCTTTGGCACGCATCGCTACACCTTTACCACACCATCCATAACCCACTACAACTACGTTCTTTCCTGCAACGACCAGATTAGTTGTACGGATGATACCATCGAATGCAGACTGACCTGTACCGTAACGGTTATCAAACAAGTATTTGCAATAAGCGTCATTGACTGCAACCATTGGGAAACGCAATTGTCCTTCTTTCGCCAAAGCTTTCAAACGAATGATGCCCGTTGTCGTTTCCTCTGCTCCACCACGAATGGTGGCAGCTAGGTCAGGACGTTCAGATGCAATGATAGTGGCAAAGTCTCCACCGTCATCAATGATCAGATCAGGTTTCACTTCAAGTGCACGAAGTTGCAGTTCTTTGAACTCAACAGGGTCCGGATTATGTTTGGCATACACAGTAACGCCGTCTTCCACCAGAGCAGCACAAACATCGTCCTGTGTTGACAATGGGTTGCTGTGTGTAATCGTCACTTCTGCACCACCAGCTTGAATGACTTTCGCCAGGTAAGCTGTTTTGGCCTCAAGGTGAAGGCAAATGGCTACTTTCAAACCTTTAAACGGAAGATCCTGTTCAAATTGGCGACGAATGCGGTTTAACACCGGCATATGTGCTTCTACCCAATCAATTTTCAGATGACCTTCCGAAGCGAGTCCCATATCCTTAACGATACTGTTTTGCAATGCAGGGGTAGTCATTCCTCATCCTCCTCGATTATCTATTCCTTCTATTATAAAAGGTCACTACAATGTGATCACTTGGTGTTGTCCACGGAATTCGTTCTGACTTTCAATCAGTTGTCCGATCCACTCGGTTCCATAACGGTTCAGGTAAAAGAGTACGTTATGTACTCGTTCCTGTGGTTTGTTCATGGGAAAGAGTGAGTTTTGCATCCCGTTCCAGTGTCTTAGACTCACATTGTGTTTATCTTTGATGGCTTTGTGGGTCTGCTGTTGCAGATATTGCATCTGTTCGCTGATCTTACCTACATTGGTATCTCCAATTCGGTCCAGACCAGGATGGATCTCTGTGATCTGATCAAGTAATGGACGATATAGATCGGCAAATGCTTGCTGAACGCGCTCGAATTGTTCATCGACCTGGAAGGTCTCCTGCTGTGCCAGCCATTGTTCCTTCTTATCTTCCATATGATATTGAACGTCCTGGAAAGAAAGACCGTACTGCTTCATATGCTTGTGATGAACATCTTCCAAAATGGTAAAGGACAGACGTGGAAGCAAGATAGGCATCTGCAGCCCAAACCGGCCAAACGCTTCACGTGTCAATCCCCAGTACGCGATCTCACCTTGACCTAAGATAACAGCCGCTACAGGTAAAATGGAATCTTGCATCAATGGCCGGGTCAATACATTGTTGCTAAACCGCTCGGGATGTTCAGCCAGTTCCTGAAGCAGTCGCTCTTCTGTAAATGAAACCAGACCTTTACGGTCGCTGTACAAGCCGTCTTTCAACATCAGAAGCAACCGTGCCCCTTCATGTATGTAAAACAGATTGGCCCCATCTTCCGCGACTTCAGCTGGCATGGCATATCCGGCTTGTTCCAATGCGGAGGCACCTTGTGCATATGCTTGGCGTAATGTCCCATTTTCACGAATCAAACGCTCAAATACAGGCTGCTCAAGCCTGCGCAAGTCTGGATCTGCAGCATCCATTAGAATAAGTCCACTGCTGCCAAACAATGCTGAGATTAACCGAGCAAACGCATCACTCAGATTCGAACTCGACTGATGAATTTCCGTAACCAGCTTCATCAAACCAGGTTTGTGCACCGTATCCGGTAACAGATGCTCCACCTG
Organism: Paenibacillus sp. RU5M; assembly: GCF_900221055.1. Classification (NCBI taxonomy): domain Bacteria; kingdom Bacillati; phylum Bacillota; class Bacilli; order Caryophanales; family Paenibacillaceae; genus Paenibacillus; species Paenibacillus sp. RU5M. Next base: position 73,139 of record NZ_OBQM01000007.1, read on the forward strand.
CTTCAGCACGGTCATCCATTGTTCTGTTTCCACATGGACATAACTCACAGAATCCCTGCCTGCAAACCGCCCTTGTAACTTGATCTTCGTCATGTCACCGTTGGCGTCAGGCAAGTATGTGTGGTTCACTTCATCCCAGTCATGGTCTTCGCCTGCAATCCAAAAAACGGGAACGACCGGCCGTTGTAGCCTGTTCTCCGCTTCCCGCGCAGCTGCAACTACACTTGCTGCTTTATAAATTACAAACAACGGACCTGTAAGCAGGCCGCTTTGCTGTCCTCCCGTAACAACCAACGCTTCTTGTTCCGCGAGACGTGTGATGGATTCATGGACTGCACCATGATCGTTCACCCGTTTATTATATATACGTAGATACTCTGCCAGATGTTGACGAGGAATACGTGTGTTCTCCGATTGGTCTAGCCACTCGGCACGCGTATGAAGCCCCGATTCCCAGCGAATGTCATATTGGTAAAGGCCACGCGCAGCATCCCTTGAACAGACATAGTCTTCTGCAAGTCGCGTTCCGCTGCGGAGTGCCTCGGTAATACCTTTCATGAGGTCTGCCTCCTATTCTGCTTCAAAGAGCCTTTCTTGATTGTACCGAATGAGAGCCCTCTTCGTCAAAAGAAAGTGCATCAAAAAATAAAAAACCGCCGAACAAAGTCGGCGGTTTGATATTCATGGATAAGTCCAAATGAAAATTGTACTTTTTATACGTAAGGTTCTGCTACCCAGTGACCTTTGGATATCTCAATCAATTGAGCGTTCTGCAGGTTGTATGGATCATTTGCAGGACCACCAGATCCATTCTTAAGTGCTTGTTCTTCCGGCAGCAAAATGCGACGTTTGCTCGCTTCTACTTCCGGATCAGGTACAGGAATCGCGGACAGCAATGTTTTGGTGTAAGGGTGAATTGGATTAGCATAAAGTTCTTCACTTTCTGCCAACTCCACCACTTTACCCATGTACATTACAGCTACACGGTCACTGATATGTTTAACCATGGACAAGTCATGTGCAATAAACAGGTATGTCAAGCCGAGGCGTTGCTGAAGTTCTTCAAGCAAATTAACGACCTGAGCCTGAATGGACACGTCCAATGCAGACAATGGCTCATCACAGATGATGAATTTAGGGTCTACAGCCAATGCACGGGCAATCCCGATCCGTTGTCTTTGACCACCTGAGAATTCATGTGGATAACGGAGTGCATGGCTAGGATTCAGACCTACAAGATCAAGCAATTCTTCAACGCGTCTCTTCCGCTCTGCCCGACTTGACGCCAGACCATGAATATCAAGAGATTCACCGATGATATCCATAACGTTGAAACGTGGGTTCAAAGATGCATAAGGATCCTGGAAAATCATCTGCATATCTTTACGCATTTCTTTCATCTTGCGCGGAGACAGCTTGTAGATGTCCGTTCCATTAAAGTTAACATTTCCGCCTGTTGGCTCATAAAGGCGCAGAATTGTACGGCCAGTTGTGGACTTACCACAGCCCGACTCCCCTACAACTCCAAGTGTTTCGCCTTCAAAAATATCAAAGCTAACATCATTAACCGCTTTTAGAATGTTGCCTTTGCCCAAGTTGAAGTATTGTTTCAGGTTCTTCACTTGAACCAGCGGCTTGTTGGCACCTTTGATAATACCAACTGGAGTAGGCTTTTCTTTTTTAGGCTCGTCCAGACGAGGGAGAGCATTCAGCAATTTAATCGTGTATGGATGTTGAGGATTACTGAAGATTTCAGCAGTTGTTCCTGTTTCAACAACTTCGCCTTCCTTCATAACGACAACACGATCACACATTCCTGCCACTACTCCAAGGTCATGCGTGATAAGCATGATCGAAGTTCCAAGCTTTTGCTGCATGTCTTTCATAACATCCAAGATTTGTGCTTGAATCGTTACGTCGAGTGCAGTTGTTGGCTCATCCGCAATCAGAAGGGATGGACGACATGCCAAGGCAATCGCAATCATAGCACGCTGGCGCATACCACCGGAAAATTGGTGTGGATAATGGTTCATACGCGACTCCGCATTTTTGATGCCTACAAGTTCGAGCATTTCCAATGCGCTTTTTTCAGCTTCTTTTTTGGACATATTCTGATGCTTGCGCAGTACCTCTGTAATTTGCTTACCAATTTTGATGGTAGGATTCAAAGAAGTCATTGGATCCTGGAAGATCATGCCGATATCTTTACCACGGATGGCTTCCATCTGTTTATCTGTCTTATTCAGCAGGTCCTGCCCGTGAAAAGTAATTTCTCCGCTTTTGACCTTCGAAGGCGGGGAGGGAATCAATTTCATGATGGTTTGGGCAGTAACACTCTTACCACTACCGGATTCACCTACGATCCCCAGCGTCTCTCCTTTGCCAAGTTCAAAACTCACATTTTTAACGGCATCAAACTCACCAGAACGCGTCGTGAATGACACACTCAGGTCTTTGACTGTTAAAATCGGCTCCATAATCCCACCTCCTATTTCTATTTACGTAATTTCGGATCAAGCGCGTCGCGCAAGCCGTCACCAAGCAAGTTAAATGCGAGCATTGTCATAACCATCAAACCTGCAGGGAACCACATCCGCCAAGGATACAGCGTCCAGCCTGTAAGTGCATCATTGATCATAGATCCAAGAGAGGATTTAGGTGCAGATACACCCAATCCGAGGAAGCTCAAAAATGCTTCTGCGAAGATGGCATTTGGGATGGACAATGTCAATGTAACGAGAATTGGTCCGACAGCATTTGGCAACAAATGACGGAAGAGTTGACGTCCAGTGCTTGCGCCCATGGAACGAGCAGCAAGGATAAAGTCTCTGTTTTTGAGTTGCATAATCTCACCACGCACAATCCAGGACATACTGATCCATCCTGTAATGGTAAGTGCAATGATAATCGTTGTCAGACTTGGCTCCAATACAACCAGCAACAGGATAACAACGAGCATGTATGGCAGGGAGTACAAGATCTCGGAGAACTTGTTCATGATGCCGTCAACACGTCCACCGTAGAAGCCCATAATGGCTCCATAAATTACCCCGATGACAAGGTCAATCAAAGCAGCAGCCAAACCTACAGTAAGAGACACACGTGCACCTACCCAGGTTCTTACCCATACATCACGACCCAGTTCATCTGTTCCGAACCAGTGTTCAGCACTCGGTGCAGCATTGGCATTCAACAAATCATTGGAATAATAATTATAGCTTGAGAACAACGAAGTTGGACCAATCATAGAGAAAATGACAACAAGGACTAGAACAGCCAAACTAATCATAGCGGCCTTGTTGGTTGCAAGTCTGTACATAGCGTCTTTGAATAGCGATACACTCTCTTGCGATTTCAACGCTGCCTGACTATCCAGGCCTGTGTTCGCCGTTTCATTATTGTTGTTATTCTTGCCAGACAACGTTATGCCCCCTTCCGGCTTTCTAGCTTAATTCTAGGATCAATCAACACGTAAGCGATATCCGTCAGGAAACGTGCAAGCATCAAGAGAATACCATAGAAGATTGTAATCCCCATGATCATCGTGTAATCACGATTCGTAATACTCTCTACAAATACTTTACCAATTCCACCAATATTAAAGATTTGCTCAATAACAACGGAACCTGTGATAATATTTGCTGTCATCGGACCAACGTAAGTAACGACTGGCAGAATACCGTTCCGTAAAACGTGTTTAAACATGATAGCAGGCCATTTCAAACCTTTGGCTTTGGCTGTCTTGATGTAGTCTGCATGCAACACTTCCAACATGCTTGAACGCGTCAAACGTGCGATAAAGGCAATTGGAGATGCTGACAGTGCGGCAACCGGAAGCACATAGTCGAGCGGGCCATCGAAGCCCATAACATTAAACCAGCCGAGTTTGAATGCAAAAACATATTGCACCAGGGATGCGAGCAAGAAACTCGGAACAGCAATCCCGATAACAGCCAGAATCATCGTAATATCATCAATCAACTTGCGATGGTACACTGCGGCAATAAGCCCCAACAAGACACCCACAACAATTGAGATAATAATCGCAAAGATTCCTAGCTTCAGCGATGCTGTAAACGTTTGAGTGATCATACCCGTTACATCTTGATTCAGGTATTTCATAGAAACCCCGAAATCACCTTTGATGATTCCACCCATATACTTCAGGTATTGTTCATACATCGGTTTGTCCAAACCATACTTCACTTCCAAAAGTGCCCGGATTTCAGGTGATACTTTTTTCTCGGATGTAAAAGGGTCACCCGGAATGGCCTTCATAAGGAAGAAGGTTGCTGATGCGAGTATGAAAAGCGATAGCAGCATAAATAGCAGTTTTTTCAGCACGTACTTAACCAACCCTTGCACACCTCCACAAACAATATTTTGTATACAAATCGATTGTAGAATTAGACAAGAATAATGTCCAATCCATTTATCGGAAATTTCAAGAATTATAAGGAAAATCGGTGCACATACAAAAAAATCGGGATATATATGGAATTCCACATATATATCCCGAAGTAATCATATAGACTTCAGAACAACTTATTTCTCTTCCAGATATGCACGAGTGAAGTCAATAGCTCCACTGAAATCAAGTTGTATGCCTTTCAGGTAAGGCTTAGTCAAAGATACGTTAGTGTAGTAATAGATCGGCAATACGCCCATTTCATCTTGAATCAGGATTTTCTCAGCGTCAGCAAAAGCAGCCATACGAGTAGCTGGATCTGCAGATTTTACAGTCTCTTTAACATCTTTGTCATACTGTTCGTTGCTGAATTTGGAATCATTGTTTGTGTTTCCAGTAGTCCACATTTCCAAGAAGTTGTACGGATCGTTGTAGTCAGCAGACCAGCCCGCACGAGCGATTTGGAAGTTTTGGTTTTGACGGTTCTCAAGGAATACGCCCCACTCTTGGTTTTCCGTTTTCACGTCAACACCAAGGTTTTTCTTCCACATATCAGCAACAGCAAGCGCGATTTTCGCGTGACCGTCACTAGTATTGTAGATCAAAGTTACTGCTGGCAATGTTGTGTAGCCTTCTTCTTTCATACCTTCAGCAAGCAATTTCTTAGCTTCTTCTACGTTCTCAGTGAAGTAGTCATCTTTGTGCTCATCACGGAATTCGCCGTTTTCACCGCGGATACCTGGAGGTACAAAGCCGAAAGCTGGAATTTGTCCACCTTGTGTTACTTTGTCAACGATCAATTGACGCTCGATTGACATTGCAAAAGCCTTACGGATTTTAACATTGTTAAATGGAGCTTCATTAACGTTGAACTGGTAGTAGTAAGTACTTGCAATACCAGTAGCTTTAAACTCGTCCGGCAATTCCGCTTTTACAGAAGGAATTTGGTCGGAAGGAATTTCACCGTTAGGTGCGCCTGTGTAGTCCAATTGTCCAGACTTATAAGCTTGCAGTTCGGAAGCACTGCTGTTTGTCAGGGACATGTTAATTTCAGACAATTTGATGTCAGAAGCTGCATGGTAGCTTTCGTTTTTCTTCACGACGATTTTTTGACCTTTAGCGTATTGATCCATTGTGAATGGTCCGTTAACGATCATGTTTTTGTAGTCTGTGAAGAATTTGTCATTCGTGTCAGCAGACTTGTGTACTGGGTAGTACGTGTAGAATGCTGTCAGACCCAAGAAGTAAGGTGTTGGGTTTTCCAACGTTACTTCCAACGTGTGCTCATCAGTAGCTTTAACACCTACTTGAGAGAAGTCTGTGATTTTAGTACCTTTATATGTTTCGTCTTTGCTCAGGTTGTAACCCTCAGCACCTTTGATGTAATACAATTGGTAAGCATATGGAGAAGCTGTTTCCGGTTTCAAAGCACGTTCCCAAGAACGTACAAAGTCTTCGGCAGTGATTGCATCACCATTGCTCCATTTAGCATCCGGGTTCAGGTTGAAAGTGTATTTCAACCCATCTGGAGAAATAACCCAGTCTTTAGCAACACCTGGAGCTTCTTTGCCATCAGGGTCGATACGCACAAGACCTTCATACAAGAATTTCAGAACAGTGTTGGTTTGGCTGTCTTTTGCTTGAGCCGGGTCTAACGTAGGAGGTTCAGCTGACAGGTTAATTTTCAGGACTTGATCTTTAGCAAGACCATTTCCTTCGGTTGCAGAACCAGTATCGGTGTTACCTGTGCCTTCGTTTTTCGATCCGCACGCTGCAAGTACGGTACCGAACGCCAAAATCAGCGTCAAAAGGACTAATAGACTTTTCCTTTTCATCTAACACTTTCCCCCTAAATTGATGTGGTATATGTTTATAGATTATACAACCACCGGTCAAAAAAATCTACATTACTTTTTCAGAAAGTAATGTTTTTTTCAGTTTTCGACAAAATCGACACATTTTTTAGCCCTTTTGCGTTATGTATCCTCACATCTGTTTCATGAAGTATCTAAATAATCCAAATATAGTAAACAAAACATACCCAAAACTCATTATGACAAAAGCCATGCGCCAAACGGCCCGGAACATTCTACCCCTATCGACCTTACCTTTGAGCCGATTTTGTGCACCTCCGATGAATCCAAGCGCTATTAGTATGAGTATTAGTGTTAAATAAAATCCAAAATTCGAATCAAATGTTAAGTTGAATAACGCCGATACAGAGAATATAAGGAATAAGGTTGTTACATCCATTGCCGAGCGCAGCGCCACACGCTTATCTTTTTTCCATCCATACATGATCCAATACACAAGAAAAAATGGAAAGAACGGCAGTATGCTCAGCACAATAAAAAATCCCATTAACTCACTCCTTCCGGTTGCATACCTTCAATCAGATGAAGCAGTACTTCATGCATCGGAGCGGACAGGCCACACCGACACGCCATGCTTACGATTTGCCCGTTAATGGATTGCACCTCCGTTTGTTGTCCATGCAGAACATCCGACAGCATGGAAGATGTATTTGAGGCTGTGGAACGACAGACGGAGAGGATTTGTTCCCACACATCAACATCAAGAAGTATTCCGCTTGCTCTGTATACCGCCAATGCCTCATCGTACAGCTGACGCATAAACACGATTCGCTCTTCCTTTGTAATTAACTCACCGTTAGGAATACGCCATATCGCGGTAAGAGGGTTAATGACAGCATTGATTAACAACTTCCTATAAATCAGCTTATCGATTTCATTCGACACTGTACAGCCAAATCCTGCCTGCTGCAAAAGTCCCTGTAAACGAATGGGGTCATTTTGATTCATTGGCGTTAGAGGTGAGATACGTACATCTGCACTTTTGCCCAACCAGGTCTCTCCTATACCTGCACGGATGACTCCATCTTGCTGACGTTTCGCCCCTTCTGTAGTTATGACGCTGTATATATTGGAATGCGGCATATTGGATTGCACATGATCCAGATGCCCAACCCCATTTTGGAAACATGCGATGTTGAGCACTTGCGTCTTCAATGAACCAATTTCACGTATTACATCAAGTATCGCTGTCTGTTTCACCATTAATAGTAGCCAATCTCCAGGTGAGTGTTCCCACACTCGGGTTAACTCCGTAATCGGTTTGACCTGGATATGATCAGGTGTAATCTGGATGGTTTTCTCCCGTTCGATGACCTTAAATCCTTCTATACTCAGTTTATTTGCCTGTTCAGCCGTTCTGGTCCAAAACCGAACCTCGTTGCCTGCGTCCTGAAGCTTACCTCCATACAAAAGACCCAGTGACCCTGATCCTACAACGTCAATGATCATGCTGCATCCCTACCTCTGCTCCAATAGTTGCTTTTATCTATAATAGAACAAAAACAGCAAACAAAAAACCCATCATACCCGCCGTTATGTAACGGAGGTGTGACGGGTCCTAATCTAATGCTGATCATCAGATACAATTTGCTTTTATTCAATTCGTTCCAGATTCCCGTTGGCATCCATTTTGAATCTCGTTTTGAGTTCCTCTTCTTCTTCTGTCAGAAATGCGAGTCTGCGAGCACGATCCATAATCTGAATCAGTGCTTTATAATCGTCGTTTACAACACGATAATCAGTCTGTACTTCATTCACTTCCTTAGACAGACGATCATTCTCGCAACGCAGTTCATGAAGTTCATCCTCTTTTTCACGAAGCTCTTTCTCAAGCATCTTGAGCTGACGACCGTTTTCCTGCACAGTTCCCTTCCATTGCCGCAAGAATCGTATAACTGCATCAATGGATAGAGAATCTTCCGAAATACCATCCGCCTTGTACAGATTTTCTTCTGTATCCAGGGTGGACAAAGCCGCTACTTGTGGTCCAAGCAAAGCCGGTTGTTTGCGGAGATAACTCCGTTTTTGTCGTTGAGCCTTAGCATTGCTAATAGCAGACTCATACTTCTTACGTACACAGCTGTTCCAGCGAAAACCGCAAGCGGCAGAAGTTCTGCCTATTTTTTCGCCAACCTCTTCAAAAGCAGCTAGTTGTGTACTTCCTTCCCGAATATGACGCAAAGTAACCTCAGCCAAAATCAAATCGTCCTCTGTACTCCAAGCATCCTGTCTCACTGCAGTCATGCTATAATACCCTCCTAACAACATCCTAAAATAACCGTCCCCATAACCGATTTCCCGGTATGTGAATTAGGTATAAAAGCTGCTTCATTCATTCTTATGCCTCTCATAGAGTTCATAGAATTGATTTCATACTAAAATGTATTTCCATATTTATGAGTACTCATACGTTACATATGCAAAACAAACCATACTTTAACTCTTTTAGGCCAAAAAAAGAATTCGCTTTCATATCCAATTTTGTTTACACCTTTTTCCTTTCCCGGTATAATGTTGTGTAGACAATCTATGATCGTACATAGGAGAGGAGGACTTACCGTGGCGCGCATGTTTCGGGTACTCGGGTTCTTCACGCTAGCGATTGGCCTGATGGCTTTTGCGGGAGACCTGGTCGAAATGGCTTTGCTTTTTTTCCTGCAGACTGCGTTTTTTGTCATTTTGGGATATTTGAAATTTACCGAACGTACGTACATATTGCTCTTCTGGGGTTATATGATCGTGACATTCACAGGGTTCAGCTACTGGACCGTATTCCAAATGGATTTGCCGCTCTAATCCGCCAGCAGCATCAAAGCGATCCGGCTAATGTCGGATTGCTTTTTTGTCGTTTTTAGATTAAATGACTATTCTTTGTGTTATGTAACCACTACGGATATTTCACGTATCTATTTCATATATTGTCTGGAAGAGATAAGCCTGTTCGCATCATATGTAGATATGGAAAGGAGAATGATAGGTGAAACGTCGATACGGCATTCCTGGCTTCATCGTATGTATTATATTTTTGATCCAGATACCTTGGACTTATGCCTATGGAGAACCTTCCTCTGAGGAAACACGCGAAATACTGCAACAAAGCCTATCCATCGTCGAAATCGATCATGAAATCGAACGTATTGCAGCCAAACAAAAACAGCTAGACGAACAGCGTCAGACGTTATCCATTCAGCTTCAGGAACAGGAAGACCAGATACATACTCAGCAAGACCGAGCGGGTGCAGTTGTAAGATCCTACTATACCGGGGAGCGTGATAGTCTCTTGATGACGGTACTGGGGGCAAGATCCTTTAAGGACCTGTTCATTCTATACGATTACTATCAGATTATTATTGGCAGGGATCAGGCTGTACTGAACAAGTATCAGGATCGATATCGCACCATGCAGCAAACGTCTGCCCAGATTAATCAGACCTCTGCAGAACTGTCTGAACTCAAAAACAATCTTCAAAATCAACGTGAACGAGTACTAGCTTTGCAGAAAGAAGTGGACGGAAAAGTAGCTGCCAGCGGGGATGCTGCAGCCATGCAGAAATTGATGGATGAGTTGACCATCTATTGGGAGAACATTGGCATATACGAGGTCAAGCGATATTTTAAAGCTTTGGCATCAGCTATGCAGAACCTGCCACAGTTTATCCAGGAACAAAACGGAGGAATCTCCACTACCGGAACATCGTACACCATTCGAATTGGACAAGATGAGCTGAATACGTTTCTTCGATCACAGAATCCGATCTTTGAAGACTTCGCCTTTCAGTTCGACAAAGATCGAATCACTGCTTCCGGGCAGCGTGATCAGTTGCAATTAAGCATTGAAGGCCATTATACGGTCGAGAATGAACCTCAGAATTCAATTCGATTTCATGTCGATAAACTTGTGTTTAATCAGTTAGAACTGCCCGATACCACACGTCGTATGCTGGAACGAGAATTCGATCTCGGATTTTACCCACAGAAGATTCTGTCGTTTGTCAAAGCCACAGAGGTATCCACAAGCGAAGGCATACTTGAAGTCAAGCTCGCCATTTCATTTTGACGAGCTTTGCAAGGCAATAATGCTTTTGACGTACTGATTAGCCGTGATCTCTCCCGCGAGAAGTTGTTGGATCTTCTTTTGAAAGGCAGAAGTTAGTATAGGACTTTCCGTCATAACAGCCTGCGAAGAGTCAGCAGGAAACCAGGATTTTACATCCGTCGTATTATACTTCGTTATTAGTTTCTGTGACTCAAGATCTAGTTCCTGTTGCTTTGCTGGTAAATAGTTAGCCTGTTGGTACCACTCCGATTGCACGGCAGAGGATGTCATCCCTTCAATCCAGCGGCTGGCCTCTTCCGCCTCAAGTGATCCAGCTGCGATAACAAGACTTCTTGATCTCAGCGGTTCTAACGCACTGAGAGCTATCTTCTCCGATGATTCCTGTTCGCCTGCCACGCCTTGATCTCCACTCAACAAACGAGACAGCAACGTTACTACCATAGGAACTCCCGTCTGCTCACCCGAAGAAGAGATCGTCGGATTCATTGATTCGACGTTAATATGCGACTGGATCTGATCTATCAACTGTATGATCTGTTGGTACGCCTCCGTTTGCGAAGAAGTTTGCGCTTTCTTAATTTTGTCGGGAGCCATGCCTGGATCAAACTGATTCAACCACGCACTTACCGCGTGAGGGTCATTTAAATTTATGCTTATTAAATCCGTTTCATCCTGCGTTGCTTGTTGTACAAGTTTGTTCCACTGTTCCTTATTTTTCGGTAAACCTGCCAAACCGGCTTCGTCCAGGAATGGAGAGCGAGCTGCAAGTACATAAGCGTCAAAATCAAACGGCATCCCCCATTGGTAACCATTCCACTCTGTCATTTCTCGTAAGCCTACCACAGTTTCTCCCAAAGACTTGGACAGTGTTGTACCATTCAACGGATACAGATGTCCTTTTTTGGCATGATATTGAACTTCCGCGCTATCCAGAAGAATGATATCTCCGCTTTCTCCTACCGAAAATTTATTATCAAGCACTCGCTTATATGTATCCGGCTCCAAATTCCGAAGACTGATTTCCACATGTTGAGAAGTTGCTACTTCATTAGCCATCTTTTTAAATGATTTAAAGTCGGTCTCAGACATCGAGACTACAATCTCTAGTGGGGCATGTTGGTCTTCGCTACGAGATGACGTGTTGGGAAATGCATCTTTTTCCTGATCTCGTTCCTGATTAAGCTGTGAACCTCTAAAATCAAAGCTGGGAGACAGAATCGTTAACGAAAGCAGCAGCACTGCGAACAAAACAACCTGGTGTCCACGCTTCATTAACTTCCCCTCCTTGCTCCCCTAATTTTTTCCTGCAACACTCATTGTAACAAATAAGTAGTGCTCTTGTCCTATCCTGCCAAAAAACAGTTTTCCGATATTTTGCATACTTCGAGCATATCGAGTTCTGTGCAATAACTGATTTTTATTTTTTCAGCAAAAAAACCGGCTCGAAGAGCCGGTTTAATAGAAACATTTTCCGGGAAATAACTTTCCGTTACCTTACAATAAATCTGCTGCAAGCTGAGCCAACTTGGAACGTTCTCCTTTTTCCAGCATAATATGTCCGCTGATTCCCTCTTGCTTGAATCGCTCCACAATATACGTCAGACCATTACTTGCTGAATCCAGATAAGGATGGTCTATTTGCTCAGGGTCACCCATCAAAATAATTTTACTGCCTTCGCCCACCCTCGATACAATGGTCTTCACTTCATGTCGAGACAGGTTCTGCGCTTCATCGATAATGATAAACTGTCCTGGTATAGACCTACCACGAATATAAGTGAGTGCCTCAACCTGAATACTGCCAAGACCCATCAAAATTTTATCAATGTCGCCTGCTTTTTTGGTATCAAACAAAAATTCCAAGTTATCATAAATCGGCTGCATCCATGGTCTTAGTTTTTCTTCTTTCTCACCAGGAAGATAACCGATATCTTTCCCCATTGGCACAACCGGACGAGCGATCAATAATTTTTTGTACTTATGGTCATCCTCCACTTTAAGCAAACCCGCAGCAAGCGCCAACAAGGTTTTCCCCGTACCTGCCTTTCCTGTAATCGTGACAAGTGGAATATCATCATTCAGGAGCAGTTCTAGGGCCATACGCTGTTGCGCGTTACGTGCACTGATGCCCCATACATTATCATTACTCAGGAACAGTGGTTCCAACTTCGTTCCCTCTGTGTTTACTTTGAGCAAAGCCGATTTATTGGTTCCCATCTCATCCTTGAGAATTACAAATTCATTCGGGTAAAGCGAATAAGACAACTGTAACGGTTTGATCGGTAGAAAGCGATATGTGTAAAACTCATCAATGACCGAAGGATGAACCTTGAGGGCAGTGTAGCCTGGATATAATTCACTGAGACCTGCCGTGCGATCTGATAAGTAATCCTGTGTGAAAAGACCGAGTACATCCGCTTTGATACGAACAAGCACATCCTTGCTGACCAGAACCACCTGTCGTTCAACGACCTCTTTCTCATTTTCCTCAATCTGATAATTCAGGGCGACGGCCAAAATCCGATTATCGTTGGACACTTCTCCAAACATTTCCTGTACTTTCACAAAACTACGATGATTCAGTTCCACTTTCAGATTGCCTCCATTAGCTAAAGGGACGCCACTGTGCAAATGTCCCAATTCACGCAACCCGTCAAGAAGTCTCGATACATTACGGGCATTACGCCCAATTTCATCGGCATTTCTTTTTTTGGAGTCTATCTCCTCCAGTACAACCGCGGGAATGATTACCTCATGTTCCTCAAAGGCAAATATGGCATTGGGGTCATGCAGAAGCACGTTCGTATCCAATACAAAAATCTTTTTCATTCAATCCCCTCCAAAGCGGCGTCGTTAAAGGCATGGATAAGTTTGATCTTTCAGCAGCGACATGGACAATCATGCTCCCATACATAAATGTATTCGACTAGGACAAAATAATTGTCAACCATTCTGAAAAACTCCAGGAAAGGATGAACATTTATGAAATATTGGGTTTGCACGCTGCTTCTGATCTTTATACTTACAGGCTGCAACAGTTCTACACGTAATGCCTCGCAGCAACAAGGTCAGCATGCCAAAGGTTACGGAGGAAATGTTACAACTCAGCAAGACCAAAGGAAAGGATCTCACATGCTCAATACTCAGGAAGATCGGTTGCACCCTTCAGCTGTGGACCATCTGACCGAAAATACAGGTGAGGTTCATGAAAAAAACGTCATGGACAACACCAAGGCCGATCGGATGCCAAATGAAAAAAGGGTCACCCACCTCAAAACACTTGCCAAGCAAGTGGAAGGTGTCAAAGATGCCAACTGTGTCATTCTTGGAAATACAGCCGTAGTTGGCATTGATGTTGACGGTGAACTGGAACGTGCACGAGTAGGTACAATTAAATACTCAGTAGCCGAAGCCCTCCGCAAAGATCCGGAAGGTGTGGATTCAATTGTTACCGCAGATGCTGATGTCACCGAGCGTATTAAGGAAATCGGTGAACATATTCGTCAAGGTCATCCAATATCCGGTTTCGCTTCAGAACTCGCAGACATGGTGGGCAGGATCATTCCCCAACTACCCAAAGATGTCAAAGTCCGTCAAAATCCGGATGAACATGTTGAACGTGAACAACAAATGCAGCAGCTGCATTCTTCTGACAAAAGACAACAAAAAGCCCAGTGATCTCTCACTAGGCTTTTTTCATTGCAGTAAAAACCTGCTCATCTAATTTCTCAGCAGCACGCTGATCATATATTTTGACAAATTGAGGCACAGAAGATAGCTGGGCTCCATAAAAAAGGGCATTCCTTACCGCTTCAATGGAAATGTCGAAACAGCACATATTAAACGGAACATCCAGTAACGGATTTTGTCGTACGGAAGCACGTCCGTTCACCGCATACACCATCTCTTCTCCAAAAATGGTGACGGTAATAGCCGGATTCTCGATCATATTGTTCACGAGACGTGAACGATGATCAATCGCCACACGAAGGGTAGAAGCATTCTCCGCATAAATCCAGGAGATTGCTGTTGATGTCGGACCTCCAGATTCAATGTCCACGGTGCTCAAGAGCACAAAGGTTTCGTTCTTGAATTGCTGTAAAAGAGATTCAGTCAATTGTGTGACGGCTTCGGACATCCAACCAGCCCCCTAATCTTCTTTATGCAATTCTTGATTCGTTGTTGATGTTATTATAGCATACCATCAAACTTGCTTCCAATCCCAAAAGAATCAATGTTACTCAGCTGTCGGAGATGCTGTTACTTTGCCTGAAAGTGTATCCTGCAACGCCTGTTTAGCATTAGCCAATTCAGTTTCGTTGATATATACATATGGACTTCTCCACTCTCCGGTTACAGGTGTGTAGTGCACATCCGATTTGGAAATATTCCAATAGGTTGAAATGAAGTTCTTCATTTGCTCCGATTCCACGTCAGTTGTCATGTTGTCGTCAATAGCGCCTATCACTTTACCAATCTTCGTTACGCCTCCCAGTGATTTCAACTGATCCAACATAGAATTCAACACTTGATTCTGACGTTTATTTCGGTCAAAATCGTTGGATTCATCTGTCTTCGGCTTACAGTTCGATTTACGGTAACGAACAAAATCAAGTGCTTCTTTGCCATCCAAATGCTGTGCACCAGCCACCAGGTTAATATCCGTGCCATCGGCCGTATCTTTGTAACACATGTTTTTATCCACTGTTACATCCACGCCACCTACAGCATTAACCGCATCCCGGAATGCTTGAAAATTCAGTACTGTCGTATAATTGATATCCACATTCAGATATTTGCCCATCATTTCTTTCATTTGTTCCTCTGCATTTTTGCCAGAGGTTTTTTCTTGGGCTTTAAATTTAGGATAATAGGAATTTAATTTATTCGCCTTATATCCATCCAACTGAATACGGGTATCCCGAGGTAAAGATACAATGGTTGCCGTCTTGGTCTCCGGATTCAGAGAAGCTACCATAACCACATCCGATAGATACGTACCTGTTTCGGGACGGTTATCCGTACCTAGCAGCAACATCGTAATGGGTTTGGTTTTCGCTGACATTCCAGCCGGTACTGGCTTGTCAATGCCCGTATCAGCTACCTGATTGTATACCCAATAGAGATATCCGCAGCCTACCACAATTGCAATAACCAATAAACTTAAAATCAGTCTGCCAAAGGTTCGCATCTTTTTCTTCTTCTTTGGTTGCTTACCTTTGCCGTTCTTCGATCCAGAAGCGCCGGATTGAGTCGGTGCCTGTCTCCGTGGAGGCAGTCCGTTCGAATTCGAGTTCATATCTTCAACACCTTTATCACATCTGTTTTGGCCTATATATAAGACAACCGCTTTCCCTAAGGAAAACGGATGGTCTATACTATACAGAATTTATGAGTTTCGAGCGGCAGCTTCCGCTTTTTTCTTTTGACGACCTTCAATAAAATACCGAACTCTCACTAACAGCATCAAACCAACAGCCACCAGCAAACATTGAATAATTGGCAACTTGTCGATTTGAAACACAAGAAGCATGAATGTGCCCATCGCCATCAATATATAGAGAACGATTTCCTTACCAAGTGGCAATTTCTGACGTACCCGAAACACCTTGTTATATACGTAAGTAATCAATACAAAGATGACGATGTAGGCTACGATCGGGTTTGATGCGAACCATGCTTGCATGCACAGCCAGCTCCTTTCGTGTTCATGCTAGATATAAGTTAACTGGTTGATGGAACCCTTCCAACAACATAAATTACAAAACTCTGCATGTGACCGTTTCGGATTCGGATCGTTCTTTCGGTCGCTGTTATCCCCATATTTTTTTGATCCATTTCTCAATGGTAAAATCCGGGGATAAAGGCGAACGCTTCGCTCCTACAGAATCGATTCCGAATCCTCCACTACTTCAGCGGGTTGTAATCGACGTCGATGGTGTATATGTGTTCCATCAAACGTTAACTTATATCATTTATTTTAGTTGTAGTTAGGTGTTATTTTGTAGCCATTTTGCGTTGTTTTTCTGCACGCTCACGCTCGGATTTGTTCAGGATCTTCTTACGGAGACGAATAGATTTTGGTGTAATCTCACAATATTCATCTTCATTCAGATATTCAAGCGCCTGTTCCAACGAGAAGATAATCGGAGTTTTAATTTTAACCGTATCATCTTTACCAGAAGAACGAACGTTAGTCAGTTGTTTTTCTTTGCAGATGTTAACAACGATATCATTGTCACGTGTATGTTCACCAACAATCATACCTTCGTAGATTTCAGTACCCGGCTCCAAGAAGAGCGTACCGCGATCCTCAACGCCCATCATGCCATAGAACGTAGATGTACCAGTTTCAGTTGAGATCAGCACGCCTTGGTGACGTCCACCTACTTGACCGGATACTACTGGAGCGTAGCTGTCAAATGCATGGTTCATTACACCGTAACCACGAGTCAATGTCAGGAAGTTGGTGCTATATCCGATCAAACCACGTGCTGGAATCAGGAACTCCAGACGAACTTGACCACTACCTGTGTTGACCATGTTAACCATCTCTGCTTTACGTGCGCCCAGGCTCTCCATTACGGAACCCATGCTTTCTTCAGGGATATCAATCAACAAGCGCTCTAGAGGTTCCATTTTCTTACCGTCAACTTCTTTAACGATAACTTCTGGTTTGGATACTTGAAGCTCATATCCTTCACGACGCATATTTTCAATCAGGATACCTAAGTGAAGCTCACCACGTCCAGAAACGACAAATGCATCCGGGCTATCCGTTTCGTCAACACGAAGGGATACGTCAGTTTCCAATTCTTTGAACAAACGCTCACGAAGTTTACGGGAAGTTACCCATTTACCTTCACGACCTGCGAATGGACTGTTGTTCACGAGGAACGTCATTTGCAGTGTAGGCTCATCAATTTTCAAAACTGGAAGTGCTTCTGGGTTGTTCGGATCAGCGATGGTTTCACCAATGTTGATGTCCTTGATTCCTGCAATCGCAACGATGTCACCTGCTCCTGCTTCTTCCGTCTCAATACGTTTGAGACCCTGGAAACCGAACAGTTTCTCGATACGTGCAGTTTTGCTCTTACCATCACGCATAATAACCGTTACCGATTGTCCTTGACGGATCACACCGCGGTTAACACGACCAATGGCAATACGGCCAAGGTATTCATTGTAGTCCATCAAAGTAACGAGGAATTGAAGTGGTTCTTCAACATTTTCGGTAGGGTGTGGGATATGACTAACGATGGTATTGTAAATCGCCATCATGTTGTCATCCTGTTTTGCAGGATCATTATCCATGCTGGATGTTCCGTTCAATGCGGAAGCATATACAACAGGGAATTCAAGTTGTTGATCGTTGGCACCCAGTTCAATGAACAGGTCCAGTACTTCATCAATAACCTCAGTCGGACGAGCCGCTGGACGGTCAATTTTGTTTACAACAACGATTGGTGTCAGGTTGTGCTCCAAAGCTTTACGAAGTACGAATTTCGTTTGCGGCATACATCCTTCGTAAGCATCAACAACGAGCAAAACGCCGTCAACCATTTTCATGATACGTTCCACTTCACCACCAAAGTCGGCGTGTCCTGGTGTATCCACAATATTGATCAGGTAATCTTTATAGGTAATAGCTGTGTTTTTGGCCAGAATCGTAATACCGCGTTCACGCTCCAAATCGTTGGAGTCCATTGCGCGCTCCTGTACCGTTTCGTGATCACGGAAAGTACCGGATTGCTGGAGCAACTTGTCGACGAGCGTTGTTTTCCCGTGGTCGACGTGGGCAATAATCGCAATATTGCGAATGTGTTCTCTTGAATGCATGGTTTGTATCCATATCCTTTCCAATTTCAATTCTTATCTACTAAACTTCCCGCAAATTCGCAGGTTACTCACCCAAAATAAGCGTCGGTGATATCCCGACGCATGCCTATATCCCTTATATTATAGTTGATCATAGGTAAAAATCAAGATATTTCGCTTTAAAGACCACTGGGAATGTTACCAGCCTCTCCCTTGGCGTCCTCGGCCAAACAGCAACCACATCCCGCCTACAATCAAAATTACCGCCAGAACGTAGATAATACCGGTGTGAAGCAGTGTAAATCCGAATAAAATAATTGAAAGGATGCCAACGCCCAATGCCACCGGAAGTACCATTGCGGGTCTTCGATGATCAGCCAGTGCATATTCAAGCAAACCAACGGCAATTCCAAGCAAAAAAGCAGGCCACAGGTTGCTCATCAATCCGCTGCCCCATGTATTCGTGATTCCGAACAACAGACCATAGACGGTTAATGTTCCTGCTGGAACGAGTGACCATGATGGCGTGAGCCTTGCATAATATAATGCATGAAGAGCAATACCAGGCAACAAGATGAGCAAAGGCCAGAAGTGCCGTCCAATAAAGCCAAACACACCTAGTTTACCAAGTAAAATTATTAAACCTGCAACAAAAATAAATATTCCGATTGCTTTTTCATTTCTCATCCTCATCTACAATCACCTCTTATAACATTTGGCTATGTACCCCGTAAGATAAACTATAAGCACACCATGATGACTGACTGTTCCCAGCCTTCTTCTAGTGTAGCCGATGTGTATGCAAAAAACTACACTTTATGTCGTACTTCGCCTCTCTCCATTATCCTGTATTACCCTAAAATGATCGGTCTATGACTTATTCAAGTTCACCCATTTCTTCTGAACAAATAAATACAGCAAAAAACTGCCCTTTACGGGCAGTTCGCCAGAAAATTCACATTTCCATTTGCTCAAATCGACTTACACGTTTCGACGAACAAACTTGTGCGCTCCTCCAATCGCGATTACAAGACAAGCCATAGCTACAGGCAGCAGTGTATGCGCCTCAGCAGCCAAGCCACCAAGCCACTGTCCTAGCTTCGGATCATTCATCACCATCTCACCTGCTGTGAAGGCCAGAATACCTGAACCGGCAAACACCAGAATCGGAAATCGCTTCAACAAACCGACAATTAATCCGCTGCCCCACACCACAATCGGAATACTTATGGCAATTCCGATGACCGTGAGTGCCAAGTCCCCATCCGCCAGCGCAGCAATCGCGAGAACGTTATCCAGACTCATGACAAAGTCAGCAATCAAAATCGTTTGGATCGCTTTCCAGGTCGTGGACGCCTTACGAATATGTACTTCATCTTCATTCTGAAGCAGCAGCTTGACAGCAATCCAGAGCAACAGCAGACCACCAGCCGCCTGAATAAAAGGAATACCCAACAGCAGCACAGCTGCAAAGGTTAACAAACAACGCAAAACAACAGCGCCGAAAGCCCCCCACCATACCGCCTGCTTGCGCTGTCTCGCCGGCAAATCCTTGCTTGCAAGGGCAATAACAACCGCGTTATCCCCACTCAGAACCAGATTGATCATTAATATTTCGGTCAGCAGCCATAGCGTATCCATGCTCCTCATCCCCCCACTCTAACTTGTATGTCAAAGTTGTCCATGCTATTCTTAAACGTTGAACAAGCTTTCTCAGGTTTGGATATATAGAAGGAGTGACATCGTATGGAGCTGTTTAGCCCCGCTTTTTGGCTAGCGTTGTTGAACGTTGTATTTATTGATCTAATTCTGGCTGGCGATAATGCCATCGTGATTGGTCTCGCAGCTCGAAATTTGCACCCTTCTGTGCAGAAAAGGGCGATTCTTTACGGAACAGGCGGTGCACTTTTGATTCGCATTGTAGCCACCGTGATTGTGCTCTGGCTGCTTAAAGTGCCATGGCTACTCCTTGTTGGGGGATTACTCCTGATCTGGATTGCGTACAAGCTATTGGCAGATCAAGGGGAAGAGCATTCCGATATCAAGGCTGGCAGTTCTCTCTGGGTAGCCGTGCGAACGATTGTCATCGCAGACGCTGCCATGGGACTGGATAACGTCATCGCCGTTGCTGGTGCAGCACAGCAGCACTTGGTGCTTGTTATACTCGGACTGCTGATCAGTGTACCTATTATCGTGTGGGGCAGTACGTTGTTTATCAAATTAATTAACCATTTCCCTTGGATCATTTATCTTGGAGCTATCGTGCTTGGGTATACGGCTTCAAACATGATCACAGAGGAGCAGCGTCTTGTACCTTTCTTCACTGAGCATCCGGCACTGAGAATCTTATTTATCGTTCTCGTTACTGCTGGTGTCGTATTTGCAGGATATCGCAAACGTGCAAGCAGCAATAAACCAGGTGGAGAACGGCAGCACTCCTATTCCTAAGCTTTATTAAATGGGATTCCCATCAAACACAACCATAAAAAAAGGACTGACCGATAATACATCGGCAGTCCTTTTTCTTCAAGAAGATAACATAGTCCTTATTATGTTATTCAATCCAGAATACGGTTCCTCAGAACCACTCTTCTTTCATGTCATTAACTTCATTCTGCTGATTGGTTACCATAAAATTCTCGCCTGCATGAAGCGTAATTGTTTCTGTCTGCTCCACCGCCTGCTCCACCCATTCCGGCAGTTGACTCATGGTTGCTTCAATCTTGTCCACAATGCGAAGATTCGGATTGGTGGATGGGGATTTCGGTACAAAAAGAGTACAACAGTCTTCATATGGCAGAATCGATATATCATACGTCCCGATCTGTTTGGATAAAGTTATAATTTCCTGTTTGTCCATCATGACAAGTGGTCGCAGCAACGGCAGATCCGTCGCACGTCCAATGACATTCATGCTTGGCAGGGTCTGGCTCGCTACCTGACCCAGACTATCTCCGGTAATCAGTGCAAGCGCACGCTCACGTTCAGCCAGCTTGGTTGCAATACGTAACATGGAGCGGCGCATCAGTGTGATGATCAAGTTATCCTGTCCCAGTTGGGTAAATGCAGTTTGAATTTCCGTAAAAGGAACCAGATGCAGCTTAATTGTGCCTGCATGATCAGCAAGTGCACGCGCCAAATCAATGACCTTTTCTTTGGCACGCTGGCTTGTGAACGGATAACTGTAAAAGTGTACACATTCCACTTCCAGGCCTCTACGCATCGAAGACCATGCCGCTACAGGGCTGTCTATGCCACCCGATAATAACAGCATCGCTTTTCCATTTGTGCCAAGAGGGAACCCGCCTACGGCCGGAATCACCTCACTGAAGATATACGTACCCTGATCCCGAATTTCCACGCGCAGTTCAATGTCAGGTTGACGCACGTCGACGCTTAACTGCTGGAATTTCCGAAGAATCGGAGAACCTACCAGATGGTTCATTTCATGCGAAGAATTGGGGAACTCTTTCCAAACACGCCGTGCATTAACTTTAAACGTGGTACCGTCTTTGAATTCAGACTCTCTTTCATCCATAAAAGCAACGGCTGTCTCCACGATTTGGTCAGTCTCCGATGGGGTCACTTTAACCGGACTGATCGACATAACGCCGAATACTCGTTTCAGCACAGGGATCAGCTCTGTATGAGATTCGCCACCCAGATCAACATACAACCGTCCAAACTCCTTCCGCAGACTTGCACCTGGATAAGGTTTGAGCAGGGAACGTACCTGGGTGATGATTGTTTTTTCGAACCGGGCACGGTTTTTTCCTTTTAACATAAACTCTCCGAAACGGAGAAGCAGCATATCATATTTCATCTAAAATCACATCCGCCTTTCCAACGGGCGCAGCTGCGCCACCATCTGATGTAAAGCCTGCTCCAGCAGTGCCACATCTTCTTCTGTATGTTCATCTCCAAGACTAATACGCAATCCACCAGCAGCACAAACATTATCCCTGCCCATGGCAAGCAATACCCTGCTGGGTTCAGCCGATCGCGAAGAGCAGGCAGATTGTGTAGAAACAGTTACTCCAAGTTGTTCAAGGGTATGCAGCGCCACTTCTGCCTTCATTCCAGGATAGGAAAAATGAACAATGTGCGGCGCACCCTCCTTACGACTATTTAACACAAGTCCGGGAATAGTATCTATGACCTCCATGATACGATCTCGCAAAATCGTTGTACGCTGTGCAAAGTCAGCCTGACGTTCCGCAGCGAGACGCATCGCCTTCGCCATACCCACAAGCAAAGGTACATTTTCAGTACCCGCTCTTAGTCCCTGCTCTTGGGAACCCCCTGACAGTAAAGGCGTTAGCTCGACTCCACTTCGTACGTAGAGAAGACCAGCTCCTTTGGGACCACGAATCTTGTGAGCAGACAAACTGTAAAGATCCGCGCCCCATGCCGCAGGTTTAGCTTCCATCTTGCCAAAACCCTGCACACCATCTACATGAAAAAGCACCTTTGGTGCTTCCTTTTTCAGTCGTACACCGATTTCAGCAATTGGATGTATCGCTCCTGTTTCATTGTTCACATGCATCAGACTCACAAGCACCGTATCCGATCTTATGGCATCCACTACCTGCTGGGCGCTAACCAGACCATCGGAATCCACGGGAAGCCAAGTGACCTCCCATCCCCACTGCTGTAGCTGCACAAAACTCTCGTAAACTGAAGCATGTTCCGTTGCAGTTGTAATGATGTGTTTGCCCCGAGACTGATACTGTAATGCCGCCCCTTTAATGGCAAGATTGTTGCTCTCAGTTGCGCCTGAGGTAAATACGATTTCTTCCGGTTTCACATCAATTGCGGCGGCACAACCAGATCGCGCTCGGCGCAACAATTGATGGGCTCGCTCACCATATCCATGTATCGATGACGGATTCCCATATTGCGCCTCCATAATCTCGGCCATTGTACGAACGACATCCGGATGAGGAGGCGTCGTTGCTGCATAATCAAAATATTTCAAATGAGGTTCCCCTCCTTGTCTGTTCGTTGTGGAATCTACAGTGAGCATTGTAACACGATCCCCGCTCAACACAAAAAGACCAAACAGGAACTAAGCACATTTAAGACTGCTGTTCCCGCGTTTGATCTCTTCCTGGGCGTACTGTTGTGTTGCCATTTCTTTGGTCTATACCATTTATACCGAATATTTCGACTGTGCTTTCTCCACTTTGGAGATATAAGCCTGTGTTTCCGAAGGGAGGCGGTTAAGTACACTCATCAGTTCAGCGTCACTCGATACACCCAGACTCGAAACCCGTCCCGGTCCGGCATTATAAGCAGCAAGTGCCATCTTCACCTCGCCACCAAAACGCTGGAGCTGGAGAGAAAGGTATTTGGTTCCACCATCTATATTTTGAGCGGGATCGTAAGCGTTGCTTACTCCCAACCCTGCTGCCGTCCCATCCATCAACTGCATCAGTCCTTTGGCACCTGCGGAAGACACTACATTCGGATTGAAACCGGATTCTGTATCAATAACCGCCTTGATCAAAGATTCAGGCACCCCATATTTGGCGCTCGCTGAGGCAATCAAAGATTCAAAATCTGTAGGTACAGATGCACCCGAATCCACTGCTCCAGTATTTAACAGGGAAGATAAAGAAACCTCATTACTGTTTGAGGAAGAAACAGAACTTGCATCCGGGTTATACATGCTGCCCAGTTGCAGCCACAACAGACCGTCATTGGATCGTTTGGAGACCGCAGCAGAATTCACGTCTTCGCCTACGCTACTCGTATTGTTCAAAGTATTTGAATTCGTACCGAGCAGCCCGTCCATCATACTGGCAAAATCCACTGTTGAAGCGGAGTTTCCATCCGATGCATTTGTTTCGTTGAGACTATTGGACAATTGCAGTTCCAGCAACTGCCGCGACGCGCGCGGATCAATCTGCATGAGTTATATTCACTCCCGTATAATGTAAACGTAGATTATGACTTTATTCTACATTATTTTACAGGCAGGTTCCATTGTTTTCAAAAAAATAGACCGATTTTACAACTTCATTGCGTATATGCGAAAAAACCTTCTGCAATCACCCCTTAAGTAAGGTGGAAGCAGAAGGCTGCAAATAACCAACTCATATCCAGTTCGGTTATCATTTTTTGTACTGATAATCAGATCATGTTTTTGCTTTATTAACGGGCGAATGGAATCATGAAGAAATAGCTAAGTGTTGCCACTGCGCCAAGTCCAATGGACCACGCACCCGCCGTTTTCCGGCCATTGACGTAAGCATAGTAACCAAGTACCGCTGCAGCTGGACCAAGGACAATGGACCACATAAATAAGGATGCGATACCAAAGGCCAGACCCATATATCCGGAGATTCGGCCAGTAGATTTCATGACACCGTCGTCATCTTCACGCTTCACAGGGGTATGATCGGTTCTTTCCGTAGGTTCTGTTCGAATAGAACCTGTTGGGGGCGCTACCTCTGCACCATACTCTTCCCTGTGGCTACGTCTTGGATAGTCTACACGCTGACGCTGCTTTTCATCTAACGGAGTCGTTTTTGGACGTTGCAACGGGTGATCATCTCTACGGTCATTATTCAATGCAAAGCACCTCCATATAAATGGGAATGACTGCTCATTTCGGTTTGAATGTGTGACAGCAAGTTGCAGATGAAGTACGGGCATGATCATGATGATCAGAATCAAAGGTCTCTCCGGCAAATTCCTCATGTAAGCGACGGGTGGCATGTTGGTCAATGTCAATCATGATGGCATCAGCCTGGCAGAAATTGTTTTCTCCCCAAAAGTGGCAGTTAGCAACACTGCATTTGACGATCGGCTTCTCTTGGCTCATTTTTATCACCTCGACATCTATTGTCTCCGCACCGTAAATCGGCTATTCTCCAACGAAATGCCAGATGATGACATGATCCTTTATCCGCGATGCCAGTTGAAAGAACACGCAAAAAAACCGCCACAAGGGCGGTTTTGTCCAATTCGCATATAAGTTAAAAAATGTATTTACGCGTGATTGCGTTGATTTTGCATCCGACGCTGCGTGAGGTAGTCACTTTCATAAAAGGCCAAATCATCGCGCAATTCTTCGTACGTTTTCGATATCTCAAGAATGACATCACGTACTGCACGAATCGGCTTATCACGGAATCGGATCGCATCCTGACCAGTGTAAGCATATCTACCATCTTCGGAGTAACATTCATTTTTAGGATAAAAAAAGCTGTTTATGCTTTGATGGTATGTGTTATAGAGAGCCTTTTCGGCAAAATCGACATCAAAATTGGCACGACGCAGCACAACGCCAAGTTTTTCGTAAGAAACTTCAGAAAAAACGAGCAAATGACGGAGATCCGAAAGAAATCCTTTGTAGAAGGCTGATGACTCCTCCGTCTGATTCTGATCCAGTTCAGGCAAGGCATTTTCATTCAAAAATTTTTCGATCCGATCGATAGCCGGTTTTAACTTTTCCCTAGTTGACTCACATGTTTTCTGTACATTGGCTGCTGACATAAAGGTAGCTCCCCCTTAAATAAGTCCTTACATATAGATCGGCCAACGGGAGGTTCTCCCCTGACCTTGAATTCTCAGGTACTATCCTACCATAAAAAGATGACGAGCGGTATCCCTTAATCAGGCTTTCCCTTTCTGTCCCTGAACATGCCCATTACACACAGCTCACCTGATGTTCACCTGCATAAAAATAGCCGCTTTTCCTAACGATAGATATATCCAGTGACAACGATGAAATCAGAGCACTGTAAGATGATTGTCAAAATAAACGAGGAGGTTCCATCCCCTATGTCCAGACCGAAATGGGTTAACTGGGCCATTGCCGCAGGTGCGGGCGCACTTGCCTTGACGCTTTTGCTTCCGACGTCCAATCGCCCTGTTCCTGCTCCAAGTGCCATGCCCGATTCTCCACACGAGGAGCATGCGAGCAAACAACGTCTTAAAGTTCAGGATGTAAAGTCAACCGATCTGCTGACCCGTGCGGATGCCAAACAGCACCTTAACATCATGCTTGAGAAGACCTCCAAAATGAACGATGTGCAAATAAGTCAATACGTTAAAGAGCTACAACAAACACATGATCATATTCGCTCTATTGATGTAATGAATACCAAAGGATCACGCAGTCGGCATTTTGACAAAACAGCTGCAAAAGGAAGCAAGATGGAACAGCAAAAGCTGGAACATTCTCTCGCCCTGGCCAAGAAAGCTGTGAGCAAACGTCAAAGCTTCGAATCTTCTTCCTTTCCTCTCGGCAAGGAAAAGTTTTTTGTTATGGCGCAGCCCTCCAAGGATGGAGAACGTGCCGTCATCGCTCTGTTTAGCCAAAATGTACTGAATGCCGTGGAACAGCATCAGCGCAAAAATTTGCGCATGATCCCTTATCCTCGTGAAGGTAAATTCAAAATCGAGTCTGTGCACCCTGACACCCTTAAAGAAATCACTGTAAAAACAGGACATGATAATGCCAATGCCAGCCATTTTTACGAAAATGAAATCGTCATCCGTTTCCGTCAGGATCCAGGTGAACGGGATATGCGCATCATTAAATCTGACCTGCGGACGCAATCGGCACGCAAGCTTGGATACACGTATGTTTTTCGGTCAGAAAATATGAATTATCAACAATTACATGCTTATTTTGAACGTAAATGGAATCCGCTGTATATGGAACCCCACTACATGTATTTAACCAATGAAACCGTACCTGAACAAAAAGATGTAACCGTGCCCAATGATATTTTGTTCTCCGACTACCAATGGAACCTGCCCGCCATTGAGACTAACCGTGGCTGGAATATTACGAAGGGCAACAAGGATGTTATCGTTGCCGTAGTAGACACCGGCGTCGATCTGACTCATCCTGATTTGAAGGGCAAGCTGCTGAAAGGTTATAACGTTGTCGATCCAGCGAGCAAACCACTTGATGACGTAGGCCATGGTACACATGTAGCAGGCATCATCGGCGCTGTTGTGAATAACAACGAAGGTGTAGCAGGCATGAGCTGGTATAACAAGGTACTACCTGTTAAAGTGCTCGACAATTCGGGTTCAGGCACAACCTATGCTGTGGCAGAAGGCATCATTTGGGCCGCTGATCATGGAGCCAAGGTCATTAACATGAGTCTGGGTAACTACGCAGATGCCCAATTTCTTCATGATGCTATCAAATACGCTTTTGATCGCGACATCGTATTAATTGCAGCGACCGGTAACGATAATACGGAGCGACCGGGATACCCTGCCGCTTATCCAGAAGTATTTGCGGTATCCGCTACGGATGCGGACATGAACAAAGCTTCCTATTCCAACTACGGGGATTACGTCGATGTGACGGCTCCAGGCTCCAGCATTGCAAGTACGTATCCGAACAACCAATATGCAGCCTTGTCCGGAACGTCGATGGCAAGCCCCCATGTAGCGGCACTTGCAGGCTTGATTCGCTCACTCAATCCTGATCTGACCAACACAGAAGTCATGGATCTCATGCGTCAAAGCGTCATAGATCTCGGAGACCCAGGTCATGACAAGTATTTCGGTTATGGTCAAATCGATGTGTTTAAAGCATTGGAGGCGGCCTCAGGCAACAGTGCCCCACTTCAATTCTGGCCACAACATGTGAGACAGCAAATGGATAATACAATGAAAAAGTACATCAAACAATAACCGTACACTGGATATAAAAAAAACAAAAGCAGCTGCGCCCCGGGGCGTATGCTGCTCTTTGGTATGTTTACCTATTTCCCCGGGGCACCCACTGCGACTAGCGCTTGCGAGAAGTTGTGCGGGATTTGCTTGATTTTTTCACGGATTTTTTCTTACCGTTGTGGCTTGAAACATAACAAGGATCTTCTTCTTTGACCACGACAGGATACATGTGATGATGGATCGGCACACAGTGATGTTTTTTGATGACTTCGATCGGGTGAATTACGGGTACGATTTGTGGGATGTAGTAATCTTCAACAACCTGGATTGGGTCACAAACAATCGGACAAAGCGGTGGACAGAAATGGTTCATTTCAAACCAACTCCCTTTCAAGTGATACTATAACGTATTGCACTGGGTCCAATGTGGATTGGATGTATGTCCGTGTTCCAAAAATTAAATAAGCGGGAGCCTGTCCGCCTTAGCCCCACCCTGTTGAGGGGTAATGTTCTTAATAACCCTGCATAATACCCGTAGACCTTCACATAACAGCTCCTGATTCGTAACCGTGAAGCAGATCCTCAGACTCGCCGTATCCGTTTCCCCTACATAACAGGCAGAGCCAGGTAAAAAGGAAACACCTGCGGCAAGCGACTGGCGGTGCAGTTCACGCATATCCAAACCATCAGGCAATTGCAGCCACAAGTTTAGTCCACCACCAGGCAAAGTCCAGTACATCCCGGGAGAACCATGTTCCTCCAGTACCGTTGATGCGGCAAGAAGCCGGGAATATAACTCATCCCTCAATCGCGCTGTATACGCACTGTATTGATGCTGTATGAACGATTGCAAGGCCTTTTGTGTAAGCAGCGGACTCCCGAGATCCGCAGTGGATTTGGCTGCAACAAGTCGGGTGAGCACACTTCCGTCTGCAACCGCACACGCCACACGGCAGCCTGGAGACAGTACTTTGCTGAAGCTTTTGATATATATCACATGCCCCGTCCCATCCATGGATTTAATGGAAGCAGGGGGAGGATCACGGAAATACAGATCGGCGAACGGATCATCCTCCAGGATGAGACAATGATAACTTTGAGCAAGATTAAGCAGTTGCGCACGCCGTTTGGCACTCATCGTGATGCCTGTAGGATTGTGAAACGTAGGAATGGTATATATCAACTTGGGCGGGTATGTATCACATAACCGGGTTAACAGATCTATACGCATACCTTCGTTATCCATCGGCACCGTAATAATCTTTGCTCCTCTGCTTGTAAACACATCTATTGCTCCGGTATAGCTTGGTGCTTCCATATATACGACGTCACCAGGACCAACAAACGTACGCGCGACAAGATCGATTCCCTGCTGGGTACCGCTCGTAATCAGCATCCGTTCGGGCGTTACCCGCAAACCTCTTTCCGCAAAATGCCCGGAAAACGTCTGACGCAGTTCGCGATCTCCCTGAAAAGACCCGTAGGCAGCCATGCGCTCTGGATGATCCGAGGAAAGCCGGTACGCACTATCGATAATCTCTCGCGTTGGCAACAATTCAGGCTGAATTGCCGACATATGCAGCTCATATCTAACTTGTGGAGATGCATCAAAATGTCTCCAGAGCTGAGCTCGGGGCAAATAATCCACAAGGGCCATCTGCCAGTTCCAAGGTGTGCTGGATTCATTTTTTGCATGAGTGCGGTGAGTCCTCTCCATATCCTCTATTATCTCCAGCTCATCCGCCCCCCGTACATAACAACCCTTCCCCTGGGAACACGTAACCAACTGTATCGCTTCGAGCTCGGCATAGGCTTTGGACACGGTGACGAGGCTGACGCCCAGATCATTCGTCATTTTACGAACCGACGGCAGACGGGTTCCAGGCTCGATTAGTCCAGACCTTATTCGGTCAGCAAGTGTAAGGGCAATCTGAACATACAATTTGGTGCTGCTTCCCCGTTTCAATTCAATATGCACACATGCACCCTCCCAACTGTTATGATCAGCATTTTACTGTTATACTGCAGTCCGTCTATTATAGTTTATAATATCAGTATAACAGTGAATAACAGGAGATGAGAATAATATGAATATCCCTTGGTCCAAAATGGCACAAAATACCCCGTCCTCTGTCGTTCGCGACATGTTACAGGCTGCACAGGCGCCTGGAATGATTTCTCTAGCCGGCGGTTTACCTGCCCAGTCATCATTCCCGCTTGAAGCCATCCGTGACGCATACGAAAAGGTATTCATGGGTGGTTCAGCGGCTCTTCAATATGCAGAGACGGAAGGTTTCCGACCACTACGTGCCAAAATTGCAGAACGTCTTGAATCCAAGGGCATTCCCGCTTCACCTGATCATATGCTTCTGACTACAGGTTCCCAGCAATCCATTGACCTGGTGTGCCGAATCTTGCTCGATCCAGGCGACAGCGTGCTAGTTGAATCACCAACCTATCTGGCTGCCCTTCAAGTCATTCATTCCTATCAGGCTGAGGCGCACGGTGTTGCCTGTGATGATGACGGAATGTTGCCTGAATCACTGGAGGAACAGCTGCAATTGCATCGTCCAAAGCTCGTTTACATTAACCCTACGTTCTCCAACCCGTCAGGTAAAGTATGGAGTCGCGCCAGACGTCAGCAAGCCGTAGACCTGTGCCGGAAATATGGGGTACTGATCCTGGAAGACGATCCTTATGGTGAAATCCGCTTTAAACCGGAACAACTAGATGCCCCTGCACTGGCGAAACTGGATGCGGAATCCTATGAGGGTCCATCCAATGTCATCTACACCAGCACATTCTCCAAAACAGTTGCTCCAGGCCTCCGCACTGGCTGGATACTGGCTGCTCCGGATGTTATCCAAATAGCTGCCCGCGCCAAACAGGGGGCAGATTTGCATTCCAGCAGCATCGACCAAAGAGCACTTCATGCGCTGCTGGAGTCTTTCGATCTGGACGGCCATATTCGCAATATTTCACAGGATTATGAACAACGGATGAAAAAAATGACCACTCTCATGGCTGCAAAATCGTGGGAAGGTATCTCTTGGAACTCACCGCAAGGCGGAATGTTCCTATGGCTGCAACTGCCTGAGGGCATGCTGGCCAGCAATCTGTTTACCTATGGAATTCAGGAAAAAGTATGTATTGTGCCAGGGGATTCTTTCTACGCGGGTACACCGGAGCTGAACCGTATGCGGATCAACTTTACTCATACGGATCCAGATCTGCTTCCCGAGGCTGTAGAGCGTATGGATCGTGCCATTCAACGCTGGCATGCATCATTACAGTCGGATAATGTAGTTACACTGTAACGAACTGTCATCCACTGTATCATTAGGAACCATTTCTCATCCCAACAAATAACACAAAAATAAGGCGTCAGACCCGAGAAAGCTCGAAGTCTGACGCCTTATTTATATGACCTGCAAGTGCAGGAATTCTTTTGAAGTTTAATCGCGTCCTTCTGATCAGTCTGGCACATCAGGTACAAACGTTCTGTTTGCCCGTGACTGATAGTGGACTGCACTTGTTACTGTTGTGTTGTAGTTAGGAAAGCTTACCGTAAGCCGGGTTCTGTGCTCTTCGTGGTTCAGACGGGAACTACCCTCCCACCACAAGCGACAATCATCTATCTAGGCCATACATTGCTGCACAGCTCAAGCGACCAACCTAGACACACCTCGGGCTAAGGCTGCCTTCTCCGAAGAGTCGACTGTGTCCCATTAGGTCTTGCTCCAGATGGGGTTTACCAGGAACGAAGTCACCAGCGTTCCTCGGGGTCTCTTACACCTCGGTTCCATCCTTGCCTGTGCCGGAAAATCCGGCCATCGGCGGTCCATTTCTGTGGCACTATCCTTCAACTCGCGCTGACTGGACGTTATCCAGCATCCTGCCCTGTGGAGCCCGGACTTTCCTCTCGTGGCAACGAAGGCCACCAGCGATTGTCTGTCAAGCTTTCCGAACAACATTACATAGTATACAGGCATTTTAGTTTACAAACAAGCTTAATCTTACAGGAAGCATTGAACCCGAGTGCTTTTAGATAAATTGGAATACTTCCGTATTTACCTCCGATGCAGTCACTTGCGTGTCATAACGTTTGTCTTCCAAACGTGAGCGCAGCCAATCCGCAGTTTTCGGTTTCATGATTTTCTCGGCATTATGCCCGGCGTCGATGATACACATACCCGCCATCAGCGCATCGTGAGCCGTATGATAATCAATGTCTCCAGTTACGATGACATCGGCACCTTTGAACCGTGCAGGAAGAGTATAACGGCTACCTGAGCCTCCAAGCACTGCTGCTTTTTTGATCTGCCGATTGAGATCGCCTACTACCCTAACGTATGGCACATCCAGTTGGGCCTTAACGACCTCCACAAGCTCACCGAGTGTCTTTGGTTGTTTGAGTGGTCCCAAGCGCCCTAGACCCAGCGTACGGCCTTTTAAATCCATTGCATACAGGTCATAGGCCACTTCCTCATACGGATGCGCCTTAAGCATTGCTTGTACAACCTTGCTGCGCAGACTCTGCGGTACAATGGTCTCAATCCGCATTTCCTCTACACGCTCCATCTGCCCCTCTGTACCGATGAAAGGTTGTGTCCCCTCTCCCGGTACAAAAGTACCTGTGCCCTCCGTATTGAAGCTGCACTTGTTGTACTGCCCAATACTGCCAGCACCCGCTTCGAGAACCGCCTGGAGTACCTGCTCATGATGGGTACGGGGTACAAATACAGCCAGTTTGAACAAATGATCTGTATGTACATCCTCAAGTGATTCCTTGCTCTCAATACCAATGGCCTCGGCCATCCAGTCATTCATGCCGCCTTCAGCCACATCCAGATTGGTATGACTAATGTACACCGCAATATCATGCTTGATTAGCTTCTCATACAGTTTCCCCATGGGTGTATCGGTATTCAATGACTTGACCGGACGGAAAATGATGGCATGGTGCGCAATAATCAGATTGGCTCCAATCCGAATGGCCTCGTCTACAACTTCGTTCGTAACATCAAGTGCGATAAGAACGTGCGTAATTTCCTTTTGCAAACTGCCAAGCTGAAGACCAATCCGATCGTCCGGCACAGCCAGATGTTTGGGAGCAAGCTGCTCCATCAATTGAATTACAGTTTGACCTTTGGCAAACATGAGAGTACCTCCTTCAAGTTCACAATAAGACGCTCCACCTCAGCTGCCTTGTCCCGAGAAGACTCCTGATCAGATTTGGAGATGGACTGCGCGACACTTTGCAGCTTGACGATTTCGCTCTCCCATTTGGCAAAAAACACATCCGTTGGACGGTCTGTTAAATAAGGCCCCATGCGCAGCAGCAAATCTGATGTCAATTCCACTCCGCCTTCAAGCGGACGTGAGCGATACACTTCCTCATTGGCGATCGGACTGAGTTCTTGCGGCATTGCTGTAATAATCTCGTACACTTTGCCATCTTCCTCAAGCAGCTGTTCTGCAACGACCACCCAGTGATGCTCCAACAACCAACGTCTGAGAATATCCTCACCAACATTAGGCTGCAAAATAAGAAGCTTGACCTCATCCAGTTTGGAGAGGCCACGGTCCAGAATGGAGGCAATGAGTGCTCCTCCCATACCAGCAATGGTGATAACGTCCACTTCTCCTGCAGAGATGACATCCAAGCCATCTCCACGACGTACTGTAATTCGTTCCTTCAGGCCTGCATCGCTGACTTGCTTGCGTGCAGCTTCATAAGGGCCTGGGTTGACTTCTCCGGCTACTGCACCTGCTGCTTTCCCGCTGCGTACTGCCGCAACTGGAAGCAAAGCGTGGTCTGAGCCAATGTCAGCCAAGCGACTGCCTTCGGGAATTTGATCATGTATCCGCTGTAATCGATTCGAAAGTTTCATGAAGCACCTACACCATTCATTTAATTTATTGATTTGCATTGAACAACGAAAAGCGATAAAATGAAATCCAATAAAACATTTCAAGGATGAATTACCAAAACCAAGAAATTTAGATGTTCAATTTAAAAATAAAGGAGACCCCGCCGCCGCTAAAGCGTCTTGCGGAAAGTCTCCCATAGTGATGTTATTCGAGGAAATCTTTAAGCCGTTTACTGCGGCTAGGGTGACGCAATTTGCGAAGAGCTTTGGCTTCAATTTGACGAATACGCTCACGCGTAACACCAAATACCTTGCCCACTTCTTCCAGCGTTCTTGTACGTCCATCGTCCAGACCAAAACGCAGACGAAGCACGTTCTCTTCACGCTCAGTCAATGTATCCAGGACATCTTCGAGCTGTTCTTTTAGCAACTCATAAGCAGCAGCATCCGCCGGAGCCAATGCTTCCTGATCCTCGATGAAATCACCCAGATGGGAATCATCTTCCTCACCAATCGGTGTTTCCAGGGAAACCGGTTCCTGAGCAATCTTCGTAATCTCACGAACTTTTTCCACACTCAGATCCATCTCGGCAGCGATTTCTTCCGGTGTCGGTTCACGCCCAAGTTCCTGCAACAGCTGACGGGATACCCGGATCAGCTTATTAATCGTCTCCACCATGTGCACAGGAATACGAATCGTACGTGCTTGGTCCGCAATCGCACGGGTGATCGCTTGGCGAATCCACCATGTCGCATACGTACTGAATTTATAACCCTTTTTGTGGTCGAATTTCTCAACCGCTTTGATCAGACCCATGTTACCTTCCTGAATCAGATCCAGGAACAACATGCCACGTCCAACATAACGCTTGGCGATACTTACCACGAGACGAAGGTTAGCTTCAGCCAAACGACGTTTCGCTTCTTCATCCCCGTTTTCAATCCGTTTGGCCAACTGCACTTCGTCATCCGCAGACAACAAAGGTACACGACCGATTTCTTTGAGATACATCCGAACAGGGTCGTTGATTTTGATTCCTGGTGGAAGGCTCAGATCATCATCAAAGTGGAATTCATCGTCTCCCTCTCTGGTGTTGTTCTCGGAATCTTCACTAGGGCGAAGGGTTACCTCTTCATCATTTTCGTTCACGACATCAATACCCAGGTCACTCAGTTGTTCATAGAACTCATCCATCTGCTCTGCATCTTGCTCAAACGGGGAGAGTTTTTCTATAATTTCCTTGTAGTTCAACGAAGCTCTTTTCTTACCTGATTCAATCAATTGATCTTTAACCTGATCCAGCGTCAATTCTGTTTCTAATTCAGTATGCTGATCATTCGCCATAACTCGACTCCCTCCTCCCTAGAAACATCCAACATTCAGATGTTCACTGTCTCTCTAGGGCAATCATTTCAAGTACAATTTGTGCCGCGCGTACAGAATCACCTGCCCGCTCTGCAGCAATCATTTCTTCTTTTTTCAGATCGTACTCTTTCTTACGCGGATACTTCAGCACTTCCCTGATGCAATCGTCAAGTGCTAGAATACTCCATTCACCTGGACCATCCATCATTGAGATTGAACTGACCGTCTTTTCCAGTCGGTCGTCATGAAGTGAAGACATAAAACGGCTTGTATCCGACGGTTTGCCTTGCGCATAATAGGCATATAGATAAGCAGCAATAGCTGCATGATCATCCAAGTTAAAAGCTTCACCAAGATGCTCATTCACGTACTGGGCAGCCTCATCATCCTGAAGCATCCAGGCAAGCAGTTTGCGTTCAGCAGCGTGATAAGCTGGCAACAGATTGGGTGTAGGCACCTGCCTATTTTGTTGCCTACCATTATTCCACCTTTTCGGGTTATTATCCCCATACTGGAGGTTATTTTTCATGGCCTCCCGTTCTTCATTACACTCCTGCTTCAGTGTTTCATATGATACGTCCACTTCCGCAGCCAGTTCCCGAAGATATACTTCCCGTTCTGTAGGAGAAGACAATGGAGCAATAAGTTTCACCGCTTCCTTGGAATAAGCGATTTGTCCGCCGCCTTCTAGCAGTATATGGTTTTTTTTAAGGTTTATAAGCTTAAATTTTGTAGTCGTTACGGCGCCGTCCACAATCTGGTTTCGGAACCGTTCGCCACCATGCTTGCGGATAAAATCATCCGGGTCGAGTCCATCCGGAATCAGAGCAATTTTGACCTGTAACCCAGCTTCCTCGAGTATAGGGAAGTTTTTGAGCGCCGCAGCCTGTCCAGCTCGATCACCGTCATAACATACAATGACTTCATCA
This sequence comes from Paenibacillus sp. RU5M, assembly GCF_900221055.1. Taxonomy (NCBI): domain Bacteria; kingdom Bacillati; phylum Bacillota; class Bacilli; order Caryophanales; family Paenibacillaceae; genus Paenibacillus; species Paenibacillus sp. RU5M. The sequence continues at coordinate 109,115 of NZ_OBQM01000007.1, forward strand.
CACATGCCTTTAAGCATCAATGCCTGATTCTCAGTGAGCGCGGTACCCATTGCCGCTACACCATTCTGGATATCCTGATCCCAGGCGGAGATAACATCCCCATACCCTTCGAACAATATGGCCTGCCTTTGTTTGCGAATTGCATTTTTGGCATGATGCAGATTGTAGAGAACACGGCTTTTGTTAAATAACCGGGTTTCCGGTGAATTTAGGTACTTCGGTTGCCCGTCTCCCAAAATGCGACCTGCAAATGCAATCGGCTTTCCGCTCCTGCCGTTAATCGGAAACATGACCCTGTCTCGGAAACGGTCCACATAACCCTGACCTTCGTTTCGCTGTGACAGTAAACCACCCTTTTCCATCTCTTCAAGCGGAAATTCGCGCTTTTCCAGAAATTGTACCAAGGTATCCCAGCGATTAGGCGCATAGCCAATCTGGAATTGGTCAATGAGTTTGTCGCTAAACCCACGTGAGCGTAAATATTCCATAGCCACTTTACCGTGCTCTGTATTTTTCAATAAGAAATGATACAGCTTCGCGGTAAGCTCATATGCTTCCAATAAACGTTCGGTTTCTGGATTAACATGAGCCGATTCACGCCCCTGCCAGTCCCCCATTGAAATGTGGCTTTCTTCTGCCATCGTCTTGACAGCCTCGGGAAAGGATAACCCTTCGATTTCCATCCTGAATTTGATGGCATTTCCACCCGTGCCGCAACCGTAGCAATAGAAAATTTGTTTCTCAGGCGTAACTGTAAACGAAGGCGTCTTCTCAGAATGAAAAGGACAGAGGCCTTTCATATATTTCCCCTGTTTGGTCAGATGTACAAATCGGCTCACCGTATCGACGATATCATGCTGCTGTAACACCGATTCAATAATGCTTTCGGGTATACCGCCTTGTCCGGTACTCATCTTGGTCCACCTTCATCTCTTTAACACGTAAATATTATTCGATAAACTTACACATTCTCCTGCAAATCTTTCAAAAGTTTTGTCAGTTTATGTTGAAAAATTTCCCGATCCTGCTCTGTGAAAGGCTTTGGGCCTTTTCCATAATGTCCTCTTTTTCGTGCTTTGGCGGCAGTATGACGGGAATCCAGCATGAAATCAATGTCACGATCATTAAATTCACGACCACGAAATGATAAAACATAACAACGTTTGCCAAGTGCGAGCGCCGCCAGTCCATAATCCTGTGTAATGACCACATCGTATGGCTTGATGTGATTGGCAATGTAAAGGTCTGCACTCTGATCACTTCGATCTACCTGAACGGTACGCACTCCTTCTCCGCCCTGAAGAAAATGATCAAATGAAGAAACCATCAATACAGGAACTTTGAATTGGAGAGCTGTTTCTGCGATCTCAGCCTTGACCGGGCAAGCATCACCATCCACAACAATGTGGCGTACATTCAACTCACTCAAAGCCAGACCACCCGGTTTCATAAAATAGCTGCATATTGTAATATACGACCCCAGCCAGTCAAAATCCTTCTGACCGGTCTATGGAAATCAAAGGCTAAAATACGGAACGGCTGTAAATATAAATTTTTCACAATCCGTTCCGTATATTTATACCCTCATATATCCTTCTTTAATACTGAATTTATGCTTTGCCGCAGATCTGTCCACTCAGAGCAGAAAAGGACCCGACTACCAGACCAATTTGGAGAAATCAGCAAAAGCTTTCAGATCACGGTCAATGGCTGCAAGCAATGCTAGACGATTCGCACGCACAGCCTCGTCTTCAGCCATAACCATAACCGAATCGAAGAATACGGTGATAGCTTCCTTCCAAGCTGATGCAATCGCGAGCGCTTCAGCAGCAGCATGCTGAGACAATACCTGACGATATTCCTCATTGGTTTTGCTCCATGCTGCATGCAGCTGGCGCTCTCCTTCTTCTGTGAAGAGTTCTGCATGTACCGAAGCATTGGATGCTTTGGCAGCCAGATTACCGACACGGTTGAAGGATTCGACGGTTGTTTTGAAGGCATCTCCCGTTTGGACAGCTGCCATGAGTGCCTCACCTTTTGGAACTACCGCGCTGATATCATCAAATCCGGAAGAAATCACTGCGTCCACAACATCATAACGGACCGTTTCCGACAACAGTTTTTTCACACGAAGACCGAAGAAGTCCTGCAAATCTTTACGAACCTCTTCATCCGCACGTTTCAACAGGTTCATCTGAGCATGCACTTGAAGTGCAACGCCGAATACATCGGACAATGTCAGCGGAAGATTGTGATCCAGCAAAATTTGTACGATCCCTGCTGCCTGACGGCGCAGCGCGTAAGGATCTTGAGATCCTGTAGGAATAATATTGATCGAGAAACAACCTACAATTGTATCCATTTTATCCGCAGCACTCACAATAGCACCAACGAGCGAAGCAGGAGATTTATCTCCAGCGAATCGTGGCTGATAGTGCTCAAATACCGCTTTGGCCACTTCTTCTTTTTCACCAGCTTTACGGGCATAATCCTCACCCATCACACCTTGCAGTTCAGGGAATTCTCCCACCATAAGTGTAACAAGGTCGAATTTGCAGATATCCGCAGAACGATTCACCGCTTCGGCTACATCGGCTGGTACTTGCAGCTTGCTAGCCAGACCATCCGCAATTTTGCGAATACGGCGAACTTTATCTCCAACCGTTCCCAGCTCTTCCTGGAAGACGATACTTTCCAGTTTCGACAATGCATCCTTAATCTCCAGCTTCTGGTCTTCCTCGTAGAAGAACTTGGCATCAGACAGACGTGCACGAAGTACCTTTTCGTTTCCTTTTGCAATGACATCCAGTGAATCGCTACCGCCGTTACGAACCGTAACGAAGTATGGCAGCAATTGTCCATCATTATCAAGCACCGGGAAATAACGTTGATGCTCACGCATCGAAGTAATCAGTACCTCTTGTGGAATATTCAAAAATGAAGATTCGAATGTTCCGAACAGCACTGTTGGTGTCTCAACCAGGAACAGGACCTCTTCCAGCAAATCTTCCTTGATCGCAATATCCCATTTCTTCTCGGCAGCCAGTGCCTGGATCTGGGATACAATCATGTGCTCACGTTCTTTGATATCCGCAATGACATGCTCGGAACGAAGCACTTCCACATACGAAGCGGGATCCGAAATGATCGCCTCTTTTCCGAGGAAACGATGTCCACGTGTTACATTGCCAGACTTCACACCTGCAACTTCCAATTCAATAACATCGCTGCCCAGCAGAGCAACAATCCAGCGAATCGGACGCACAAATTTGAAATCATACGAAGCCCAACGCATGAATTTCGGGAACGTCATGGCATGCAGTATAGCCAGCAAACCCTGACCGATCACAGATGAGGTTTCAACGCCTTTACTGCTCTTGGTCGCGTAGATATAGTCCACGCCGCTCAGTTCCTTGAATGTAAACTGATCCGGTTCAACTCCCTGACTACGGGCAAATCCGAGTGCAGCTTTACTCCAGTTACCACTGTCGTCGAGTGCTATTTTACGGGAAGGTCCTTTAACTTCTTCCTCCACGTCTTCCTGTTTCTCGGCAACATCTTTGATCAAAACAGCCAATCGGCGCGGTGTGGCATAGGCATTCACTTCACCGTAAGAAATGCGGGATGCATCCAGCCATTTCACGACACGATCCTGCAGCTGTTCAATTGCTGCTCGCATGAAGCGTGCAGGCACTTCTTCCAGACCAATTTCAAATAACAGATCCTTAGACATGCTCAGCTCCCCCTTTCTTGATCAGCGGGAAGCCGAGCTTCTCACGCTCTTCCACATATGTTGCAGCCACTTGACGAGCCAGATTACGGACACGGGTAATGTACCCAGTACGCTCCGTTACACTGATTGCTCCGCGCGCATCCAACAGGTTGAACGTATGGGAACATTTCAACACATAGTCATATGCCGGGAAAACCAGATTCTGTGCCATAGCCTTGTTCGCTTCCTCTTCATGCATGTTGAAGAGCGTAAACAACATTTTGACATCAGATACTTCAAACGTATATTTGGAGTGTTCGAATTCAGGCTGACGGAACACATCACCATATGTAATTCCGTCTACCCATTCCAACTCAAACACATTTTCTTTTTCCTGAATGTATGAAGCAAGACGCTCCATACCATACGTGATTTCAACTGCTACCGGATTCGTCTCGATTCCACCGACTTGTTGGAAATACGTAAATTGGGTGATTTCCATACCGTCCAGCCAGACTTCCCAGCCAAGACCAGCACAGCCGAGGGAAGGGTTCTCCCAGTTGTCTTCAACAAACCGAATATCATGTTTGAGCGGATCAATACCCAACTGTTTCAGACTTTCCAGGTAAATCTCCTGAATATTGTCTGGCGAAGGCTTGATAATAACCTGGAATTGATGATGCTGATAGAGACGGTTTGGATTTTCTCCATAACGACCATCCGAAGGACGGCGGGACGGCTCTACATAAGCTACTTTCCAAGGCTCGGGTCCAAGCGAACGCAAAAAGGTCATCGGGTTCATCGTACCTGCCCCTTTTTCCGTATCATATGGTTGAACAATAATACAGTTGTGCGCGGCCCAGAATTGTTGCAGCGTGAGAATCATCTGCTGAAAATTCATAATCATGCTCCTTTTCGATGGTTTGTGATGAACAAGCCTAGAACGGTACAGACAATAAAAAGCCCTCGTCCTACGCCTGTTATACAGACATAGGGACGAGAGCTATTCCCGCGGTTCCACCCTACTTGGCTTAGATATAAACAGAGATCCTGTTCATTCAAGCCCACTTTTCCGTGTCATTCATGCTCCCGAGTGCCGTTTCACAGACCGATTCAACCCGGCTCCCACCATCCCCGGCTCGCTCACACAAGATTAGTAAGGTCAACCGACCTCTTCTGCTCCTGAATGTATAAATCAAGTCTCCTACTTTCTCGTTCAATGCATGTCTCCAAAAGAGAAATTATAGTTCATAATATATAAAAATAAGTACGAAGTCAAGATATATTACTTATTTCACATCAAGACGACTCAAATCCCGTACTTTTCCATTTGATCAAGAAAAGAACGGGATTTTAGATTCAAGCCAAGTTGATGATCCATAAAGGCCCGCATGATCTTTTTGATCTCATCCCGGGTGCCTTCGCTAACCGATATATTACCAAGCCTTTGCAGATCCAGCTGTGCAAACAGACGCAAGAGTTTCAACGCCTTCGGACTCACGGACATCGCCGGAGGATCAAAGTGTTTGCAAGCACGGCACAGAACGCCTCCAAGCCTTGGACTAACAAATAATTGCTCATCCGGACGCTCGTGACCACAAGAAATGCAATCATCAAGCTGAGGTCCGTACCCGGCTGCCTGTAATATTTTCATTTCATACAGGCTTGTGATGACGACCGGATCTTTCTCTTCCTTCAACGCCTGAAGACAGGCTTTCAACTGTTTGAACCAGAACGTACCTGTCTCTTCATCCTGCAACACACGATCCAACAGTTCACAAGCATAAGATGCATAGGAGGCCTTAATCAGATCTTCACGCAGCTCATGATAAGATTCGATGATCTCACCTGCGTTTAGTGTTCCCAGACCGGTGTTACGAAAATATACATATTGACCGTACGTAAATGGCTGCACCAGTGCAGCATGTCGGCTTTTGGGCTTTTTGGCACCGCGGACGAGTACCCCTACTTTCCCGCCGCTTTCGGTGCAAAGCGTAATGATTTTGTTTCCCTCGCCGTAGTCCATGCTGCGGATGACAATCCCTTCCACCCTGTATAGCATGCCTCGTCACCTAACCATTCCCGAATTAGCCAATTAACCTTCGGCTTCTTCATCTTCAATCACTTCCCTTGCAGGTTCCGACTCCTGTCCCACTGAGCTACATGCCTCGGCATACAACAGATAGGATTCCACATCCCCCGTCATCGCAAAAACCTTCCACGAAAAATCTCGCATCGGAATTTCATCCTCTCTTCGGAAATGACGTCTGCTTCTACCAGATAGGATGGAGTCTTGCAAGGTAAACTATGTGTTGCAATTACTGGATACAATTCCGACGATTAGTCGCGGCCAAAGCCAAGGTCACGCAGAACTCGATCCTGATTTCTCCAGTCTTTTTTCACTTTAACCCACAGATCCATGAAGATTTTGGAACCTAACAGGTTTTGAATATCATGGCGGGCACGTTTCCCCACTTCTTTAAGCAAGGCACCCTGTTTACCGATAATGATCCCTTTTTGCGAATCACGCTCCACAAAAATGACGGCAGAAATATAAACGACGCCGTTGTCCTGTACTTTCATATCCTCAATCGTGACCGCAATGGAGTGAGGCACTTCTTCACGCGTCATTTGCAAAATTTTCTCCCGAATCAACTCAGCACAAACGAACTGCTCCGGATGGTCTGTAACCTGGTCATCTGGATAGTACTGCGGACCTTCCGGCAAATACTTGCCGAGCTGCTCAAGCAAGGTACTTACGTTGCTGCCGAGCATGGCAGAAACAGGTACGATTTCAGCGAAATCATGCAGCTTGCGATATTCCTCAATCAGCGGAAGCAATGCTTCCGGCTCAATTTTATCAATTTTGTTCATGACAAGAATGACAGGCGTCCGTACATTTTTCAATTGTTCTGCAATATAACGGTCACCACCGCCCATGCCTTCCGAGGCATCGATCAGGAACAGAGCAGCTTCGACTTCTCCGAGCGTATTCAAAGCGGTCTGGTTCATGTAATCGCCCAGCTTGGATTGACGTTTGTGAATCCCTGGCGTATCCAGGAAAACGATTTGTTGGTGTTCCGATGTATAAACACCATGAATCTTATTACGAGTCGTTTGTGGCTTGTCCGACATAATCGCAATTTTCTGTCCAATGACTTGGTTCATCAGTGTGGATTTACCTACATTGGGACGTCCAATAATGGCTACAAAGCCGGATTTGAATGCTTGTTTTTTCATATGTTCCTCCTCAGGCGCCTAGGCCTGGAATGTATTGGTTTTTACTTTTTAGCAGAGTTCAGATCAGATGGTCCAAAAGCCCATGGCAATAGTTCGGCAACTGTAGTCTCCTGCAGATCACCTTTCATGTTACCCAGAATAACTTTCATATCCGGTTCACACAGTTCATACATCACTTGACGACATACGCCGCATGGAGCAATCGGGCCGTCTGTATCTCCTACAATGGCAATGGCTTTGAAACTGCGTGGTTGCTTACCTCCTGCTATCGCACTGAACATGGCTGTACGCTCAGCACAGTTGCCTGGCGTATAAGCAGCATTCTCAATATTACAACCATGATGCACATGTCCCTCACTGTCAAGCAAAGCTGCACCTACACCAAAATGAGAATAAGGCGTATACGCTTTCGTACGTGCCTTAATTGCTTCTTGCATCAACAAATCATTATCCATAATTAATCTCTCCCTTTGGGGTGTACTATAAAGTTGCACTCAATGAGTTAAGTTCAACTTAAAAATATTTGCACTAGCCTCTCCGCTGTCAGAACAACCTTACGATCGCTGTTATCCCCGGATTTTATTGATTCCCTTTTCCAAAGTGAAAATCCGGTGATAAAGGCGAACGCTTCGCTTCTACAGGTTTTTTCTGACCTCTCCGTTATTGTGCAAACCAGAAGTCCAACTTAAAGATGAGTCCAACTTTATAATTAGTGTGTAATATTAAAATCAAAACAAAAACAAAATCAGAGCAAACCTAGCCAGCTCATCACCGGCTTAATGAAAACGATACTCCCGATGATGACGGCGAACACCGCAGCCAGCAAAACCGCACCGGCCGCGGTGTCCTTCGCCGCTTTTGCCAGCGGATGTATATGCGGATGCGCCAGATCTACAGCAGCTTCCACTGCTGTATTCATCAGCTCCGTCACAAGAACCAGAAAAACGGCTGTCAGTACAAACATCCAGTCCGTTCTGGAAATCCCGAAAAAAAAGCCGGCTGCACACATCAAAATGGCGACTCCTGTATGAACTCTTACATTCCGCTGAGTCCGCAGCCCGTATACGATTCCTTCCGCAGCATTGCGGAATACCATCCCCCAGGAGCGCCTTTTCATTATCGTGTCAACCCGGCTTGGGCGAGTACCGCTTCCTGTTTGCCCATCATTTCGGCTTCGCTGGCTTCATCCTGATGATCATATCCAAGCAAGTGCAAGAAGCCATGAACAAACAGGAACCCGAGCTCACGTTCAAATGAATGCCCATATTCTTCACTCTGCAGGATGGTCCGTGGAACAGAAATAATAATATCCCCCAGAACATCCGGCATTTCTTCCATTTCTTCATCTTCGTCCAGTTCGTAGATGATATCCAGTTCCTCATCCACAGTCTCATTCATTGCAAAAGACAATACATCTGTTGGACGATCAATGCCGCGATAGTCACGGTTCAGCTCATGAATCTGCTCATCATCTACGAAAGTCAGGGCCACTTCCCCGTCCGCAACACCCTCTGCTTCCCCTGCAAGGTTCAGCAGCTGCTCCAGCATTGCGATCATCGGTTCGGTGATTTCTTTATCCTGTTGTTCATTATTCCATGCTAGGTTAAGACTCATTCTTTCATACTCCTGTCTTCTCATATTAGCGAATCAACCCGCTTCAGGCGAGGTTGGCTTCGGTTTCTTCATTTCTTCCGGATATTCAATCCTGGAGTGGAATATACCCATGACGGTTTCCTTAAGGGTCTTGGCGACGATATCCAGCTCCCGCATTGTCAGATCACAGTCGTTAAACTGATGATCGTCCAGTCGACCTTTAATAATCTTTTCGATCATGGACTCCACTTGCTCTACAGTAGGCTTCCGCAAGGAACGGACCGCAGCTTCCACGCTGTCAGCAATACCAACAATCGCCGACTCTTTGGACTGAGCCTTGGGACCCGGATAACGGAAATCATCTTCCGTAAAATCAGGTTCCACTCCTGCTTCCTCAGCCTGACGCAGTGCTTTGTGATAGAAGTAATGCAGGAAGGTTGTTCCATGATGCTGCTCAGCAATATCCCGAATAGGCCTCGGCAGCTTGTAGTCCTTCTGCATTTCCACACCATCGCGTGCGTGAGCCACGATAATGGACTTGCTCAGCTTTGGATCAATCGAATCATGCGGATTTTCCATATTGTTTTGATTTTCAATGAAATAAATCGGTCGCTTGGTCTTGCCAATATCATGGTAATACGAGCCGACCCGACATAACAACCCATTGGCACCGATCGCCTCTGCGGCGGCTTCTGACAGGTTTCCTACCATCACACTGTGGTGATAGGTTCCCGGTGTCTCTGTTAGCAGTTTACGTAGTAGCGGGTGATTGGGATTAGACAGTTCCACCAGCTTCAGCGCAGACAAGATGCCAAATGAGGTTTCGAAAAATGGCATTAGCCCAATAACCAATATGGCGGTCAGTACGCCTCCGGCAAACGCAAATCCAATGCCATAGAGCGTTGTCGTACGGTTCCAGTCACTTGAGTCAATCAACGCCAGCGTGAAGACTGCCATCGATCCGAACAGACAGACCATAATGGCGCCTTTCAGGATCGTAGACCGCTGACTTGCTCGATGGGTGGCGAAGATCGCAACAAACGATACCAACACCGCGAAGAATCCAAGTTCAAAGTCAAAAATCTGACCCTGATGTGTATTCAAAATAATGCTCGACAGCATGCCGATAATAATCGAGCAGACAAAGGCTAGCGATGTATCCAGCAGCAATGCAATTAACATTGCGCCTACGGCAACAGGAGCAAGAAAGCCTACGTATGAATTCTCACTGGTCTGGAGTATCGCTGTAACATGCATAACCACAATCGTAATAATAAATATGAGAACAAGCATCAGCAGCTGAGCATTATTATATTTGAAATGCGTTCCGCTGAATTGCTGAATATACATGAGAATCGCTGCCGACAACAGACAAGACAACATAAGCAGTCCAAGCTGAGGCCAATAGTTCACTTCGTTTTTCAGCAAATCGTTCTCGCCCAGAAGGGTGTACATCTCCGGGGTAATCATCTCACCCTTGGCAACAAGCGTATCTCCTTGCTTGATAAAGACCGTTTGAGTGTTCTCACGAGCCTGTACTTTAGCTTCTTTTGTACCCTCTTCATCGTAGAAGCGGTTAGACGTTACCACAAGACGAGCAAGCTCCTGTACAACTTCACGCTGCGTACGCTTGCTTAGAGAGCTCACACTCACCATCTCGGCCACTTTGGCACGAGCTGTTGTAGCCTCACTAATCTGGTCGGTCATTAATCTGGAGACGATATCCCGAGCAACGGCCTTCATCTCCTGAATATCATCCGAAGTCAGACGTGAAATTTTGATATATGTCTCTTCCGGGATACGGTAGCTTTGCTCCTGTACCACATTTCTGATCTCTTCCAACAGAGTTTCGGAGTATGTACCCGCTTTCCGGTTGTTGTTGATGAAATTGGAAACAAAATCTTTCTGACGCTGCGGTATTTCATCACGATAGATGTCAATCTTGTCCTGACTGGAAATCTGATCATCCTGATTCAGTCGATCAATACGATCAAGCAGAGTCGTCATCAGATTTTCGTTCCGCATCTGCACGATCTGAAACATCGGCTGTACACGTTCAGCGGCTTCTTCTTGTGCTTTCAGTGTAGCCTTGGTATTCGGGATCTGCATGGGCGCAGCAATATTCACTTCACTTCGTGTGCCTTCCTGAATATCATACCGCTCTGGTAGTAGCTTGGAAGCAAGACTCACGTAGAAGAGGATCACCAGAAACAAAAACAGAAGATAGCGTGCCCACACGCTATACTTCCATCCTGTAGCTCTATTTTGAAAAGATTTGCCTTTTGACAGTTCCTTCGAGGTCATCGAGACAATCCCTTTCTATTCTTGATTTTCTGCGGCGTGGTTATAGGCGACGATGATTTTCTGGACGAGGGAGTGCCGTACAACATCTTGCTCGGCAAAATAGACAAATCCAATCTCTTCCACTTGGCCCAGTATTGCATTGGCTTCCACAAGCCCTGACTTTTTGCCGCGCGGTAAATCAATTTGTGTCACGTCACCGGTAATGACCATTTTGGAACCAAAACCGAGACGAGTCAGAAACATCTTCATCTGCTCCGGTGTCGTATTCTGAGCTTCATCCAGGATAATAAACGAATCATCCAGTGTACGTCCCCGCATATAGGCAAGAGGTGCAATTTCGATCAAACCGCGCTCCAGTGCCTTCGCAGTCTGCTCTTGTCCCATAACATCGTACAAAGCATCGTACAGCGGCCGTAAATAAGGATCAACTTTTTCCTGAAGATCACCAGGCAAGAAACCAAGACTCTCTCCCGCTTCAACAGCAGGTCTTGTGAGCACGATCCGCTTGACGCTTCCTTCCTTAATTGCTGCCACAGCCAGGACAACAGCAAGATACGTTTTACCTGTACCGGCTGGACCGATACCAAATACAACATCACGTTTTTTAATTGTAGTTACATAGTGTTTCTGTCCAATCGTTTTAACACGGATCGGCTTACCACGGTACGTCGTTGTAATCTCGCCTTTGAACAGATCCAGAAGCTGGTCTGCACGCAGTTCCTTTGCAAGCTCGATGGCATACTTAACGTCCCTTTCGGTTAACACATATCCGTTACGTACCAATTGCAACAACACATCAAATAATTGTTCAAGCGATTCCACATTCTGGATGTTGCCATGGATCACAATCTCCGCTTCACGGGATGCGATCTGGGCGGGAATCTCGGATTCAATCAGTTTCAGAAAAATATCTTGGGGTCCAAAAAGAGATTGACCCTCTCCCGCACTTTGGAGGGAGATTCGTATGCTGCGTGTTTGCTCTGACAAATAGCCTCATTCTCCTTGACTATGGACTAACGGAAGTTCTTCCGCAATGCTTTCTTCCACTTCAAATAATACTTTCATATAAACTTTACCATTCTCTTTCTTCTCATGCAAAATTTTTTCGCTTAAAATTTTCGTTCCTTTGCCGTTTTTGGCGATAATATCGTTTCTTGCTCCTTCCAATCCTTTCGTTCTAGCCCATTCAATCGTATGCTGCTCCTCTTGTTCCCGAGTTTCCAAATCTTTCTCTGTCAGCCATCCCATGGGAAGTGTGAAGGATCTCCAGGTCAGCGGTTTATGATCACTTTCGGTATCAAATGTGGTAAAAGGCGTATTCCCGTATCCCCAGAGTTGTATCGCCCATTTCCCCAGCACAATGTAAAAACGTTCCTTGCTATCTCCAGTCATCGTATTATGTTTCTGCACAAGAGGGACTTCGACTTGATATTCACGCCACACCAGTCCACGCACTTCCCCTTTGGCTACAATGGTCTTTGTATTCTCTTCATCTCCCAAAATACCGGATATTAGTACCTGCCCCTTCTTGACACGCATGTCCTTCTGCACGACAGGGCGCCCCTGCTCCGCGTAAATTTGAGTGATTACAGCGTCTGTTTTACTGACCAGATGTCTCGGGTTCAGCAGCGGTTCACGCTTAGGCTGTGCTGACTCCACAACCTGGATGGTGATGGTTGTCCCTTCTTTGCTCACCCCAATCCAGGTTACATCTGGCAGAGCCAGCGCGAGCTGTCTGGAGAGCTTGTCCTGGCTTTGCAGCCGAAATCCCCACTGGAAGGGGTAGATGCCTTCTTTCTTTGCTGCCGCGAGCACTTCATCCGTGGGAATCGTCACATTGCCTTTCACTTCTACATTCCAAACCATTGATGATAACGCAAACAGAGCTGCTACAAAAAATAGCATGCCGCCCAGAAAGAACTTCCTTCTTAACAAACGGGCTGCAAAAAAAGGAAATCCACTCCGGTGTGTCACCTTTACCCGGCAGCCTGTCCGTTTCAGCAAAGGACGCAGCCTGAAAAAATGCGGTAGCAGAATATTCATTTCTGCCTTGCGTCCATCATGGGCACGCAGGTCCCATACTTCCAGTCCCTGCTCTGCCACCGTATTGATTAATGCTTCAATATCCCCCCCAGTGACCGTGATTCGGACTGCTCCGCGCAGTTTGTACAGACTGGGCTGCTTCATCCGTTCCCCTCCGCTCCATTCATATGAATATCCAGAATTGTTCCTTCAACAGCCACTTCATCCGGCAAAATATTGCGAATCATCAGTTCAGTTCCTTTGATCTCCAGCTGACCCTGTGAGAGAGCCAGAACGATGCGATCCGGTGTAAAATGAATGACACCACGATGATTCTCTATATACAATTGCTTTGTGCCGATCAGGGTTAACCGTGGCATATCGTAAAGCACGTCCTGCGGCAGATCCAGAACTTCACTGGTCCATCTGCGCAGCTTGCGGCTGATCCGGGTCATTCGAAGGTCTTCCCCCTTCCTCTACAGTTCAACTTATGCGCAGATTCTTGAAATTATGAAAACTACGGACCGTGTTAGATGTGAAAATAAAAAGAGGCCGAAACAGAAAAAAGCCGTCGTCTGGGATTATGCTCACCAGAGACGGCTTTTCACTTTTTAAAACCATATGAAGTTATAGTTTGCCTCGTGTTCCAAAGGGTTGTTTAGAGCGCGGAGAACCGAGAACCTCTGCCCATAACACACCAGTACGAATGTCTTCCCGGCGAAGCTGGGACGGTCCAGACTCGTTGGATGGAACTTCATCCCAACTGGAGTCAGACACAACCGGTGTATTTGCAGTAGAAATACGATCGAGTCGCTCCCGAATTTCACGTTGTCGTTGCTCCATCACTTTCATTTGTTCTTCGAGGGAGTTTTCCATTCCACCCAGAGAACTCTGCCCTCCAAAGTCGTCATTCACAGGACGGGCAGATGTCGTTGCTGGCTGCGAATAGGTTTGATCATATCGATCATCGTACTGATCGTCATCATACCGCTCGTCGTATCGTTCGTCATACTGCTCATCATAGCGGGGATCTGAAGGAGCCGATGACTGCTGCGGTGCGGTATTTCCCCGCGAGCGATCATTCCGGTCCGAATCACCACTCCCTCCAAACGTAGGCATCCCGTTATTTGCACGCTTTTTGTTCGGATCAGCCGATTTGGCTGCTTTTCCAAGGAAGGAAAAGAGTGCAAAAGCGATGACTGCTACAATATACAGATTGTTAAAAATCCATTCAAATAGGCCCATATGCACTCACCGCCTATCTTCCGTTTTTGGAATCACCGTGATCGTTGGAGTTTGTATTTTCACCAGGTTTTCCTAATGTGTTGCGCATTTGAGTATCTGCTTCAATGTTTTTCAGGTTCATGTAGTCCATTACACCAATTTTACCGCTACGGAGTGCTTCAGCCATAGCAAGAGGTACTTGGGATTCGGATTCAACTACACGCGCTCTCATTTCCACTACGCGCGCTTTCATCTCTTGTTCTTGGGCTACGGCCATTGCGCGGCGCTCTTCCGCTTTTGCCTGTGCAATACGTTTGTCAGCCTCTGCCTGCTCCGTTTGCAGGAAGGCACCAATGTTTTTACCTACATCCACGTCCGCGATATCAATAGACAGGATTTCAAAAGCGGTACCTGCATCCAGACCTTTGGACAATACGGTACGGGAGATCAGATCCGGATTTTCCAGGACGTCTTTATGGGAATTCGAGGAACCGTTTGTACTTACGATACCTTCACCGACACGGGCAATAATCGTCTCTTCACCCGCACCACCGACGAGGCGGTCAATATTGGCACGAACCGTAACCCGCGCTCTTACTTTAACTTCGATACCATCTTTGGCTACCGCAGAAACAATCGGCGTTTCAATAACACGTGGGTTTACACTCATCTGTACGGCTTGCAATACGTCACGACCCGCAAGGTCGATCGCAGCAGCACGTTCAAATTCGAGTGGAATGTTCGCACGTTGTGCAGCAATCAGGGCGTTGACCACTCGGTCTACGTTACCACCGGCTAGGAAGTGACTCTCCAGTTGATTCATTGTCAATTGAAGTCCAGCTTTGGTTGCTTTAATCAGTGGATTTACGATCCTGCTAGGTGTTACACGTCTTAGTCTCATCGCTACCAGCGTGATAATCCCCACGCGTACGCCCGATGCAAGGGCTGAGATCCAGAGCATAACCGGGAAAAAGCTGAAGAATACGCTCAATACGATAATCGCAACTACCGCAATAAGCAAAACCGTAATCAAGGTTGGTTCCATAGTCAAAATTCCTCCATTTGCAATTTAATTTTTGTAAGAAACATGATAAAAACAGTGTGGAACTTTGCTGCTGTGCATTGATTTACACCACTCGACTAGCAGCCTCCGTAGAATGGTTATGTACATTGCCGAAGCTTTAATCAACTCCGGCAACAGAGCGGGTTACACCGGTAATGCTTGTTGAACCACAATCCGGGTACCTTCCGCTTTGATCACAATAATTGGTGTATCAATCGGAATGAAATCTCCATCCGACACCACATCGACACGCTCTCCGTTAAGTATCGCTGTTCCCGAGGGACGAAGTGGAGTCAAACTGATGCCCTGCAAACCGATCAACTCTTTGCGTTCTGTCGCCGAAGAGTATCCTTGATCAGCAGACAGCCTGTCACTTAATATGAATCGATTCCATATGCCTCGATCCTTAAACAGAATAACAACGATTGCAATGACTACCAGCGCGGCTCCAAAAGCAATACCTAACGATATAAATGCATCACTTGTATCATAGGCAGCTCGCACGACACCAGCGACAAGCGCAATCGATCCCAAAATCCCCAGAATACCGAAGCTCGGGATAAACATCTCGAGGATCATCATGATGAGTCCGACAGTGAATAACACCCATGTCTCCGCTCCGGCAAAACCGGCAATGTAGTTCCCTGAGAAATAAAGCACAAAGCACACGATACCAACAATACCAGGCACTCCGAACCCAGGTACAATTAACTCAATGATCACACCAGCTATTCCGAGGAATAGCAATACAGTCATGACGACAGGATTGGTGAGAAATGTGGATATGTTCTCTGCAGCTGTTCTCTGAACAGTGAACACATCATCCTGACTGTAACCAATCCAAGCTGCAGCTTCTTCCGGCGTGTTGCTGATATGGTCCGCATAGCCCACTTTCAGCGCTTCTTCGGCCGAGAGAGCAATAATTTCACCTTTTTGCTTAGTTTTATTAATCTCAGGCATCTCCACGACCATGTTAACATCCGTCATTCCGGCTGCAATTTTGCCGTCACGGCCACTTTTCTCAGCCGCTCCCTGCATCTTGCTCTTCCAGAATGCAACCAGCTTCGGATCATCAACATGTTTACCCGTGCTGTCTACCATCGCTGCCGCACCAATCATACTCCCTGGCGACATTACGATCTTATCTGCATTCAAAGCCAGAAAACTTCCGGCCGAGGCAGCATCTCCACGGACAAATGCAACGGTTTCAACTGGGCTTTCCTTAATTAATGTACCCAGTTCTTCTGCCGTGTCGACACGCCCTCCTGGCGTATTGATATCCAGAACGATCAGGCCAGCATTCATCTCTTCTGCTTCTTTGAACCCGCGTTCCATAAACTTGCCAAGTCCCTGCTCGATTGGTTTATCCACCGGAATGATATATACGGCGCCACTTTTCTCAGCTGCATGCGCTGACGGTGATCCAATCCAGACAGGAAGCAGCAGCGTCAGTAGCATCATGAGCATCAATGGCCCCGTAAGCTTCTTCCGGCGCTTTCCCTTCACAAATAGTCCCCCCTTTTCCATTAATGTTATACTGTCCAGCTTATGGTATTTATTACGTACAATGCAACATTTCGTTTCAAAATCTTAAAATTATATTTGAAACTGGAAGCAATTGCAACATTTTAAATCCATAATCATATATATTATCCATTTAAAAGCAATATTTGTGAATTTCCATGAACAAATGAACGATTACTAATTACGTTTCAAATTTCTTCTGGGAAATGAGTACCGTATCAATGATGTAAAATGGAAAAAACACCCCCTGACAAGTCAGGAGGTGTTTATTGATTTGCTTTATTGCAGAAATTGTTGAACTGCTTGATTTACCAGTTTGCCATCCGCTTTGCCTTTGACTTTCGGCATAAGGGCAGACATGACTTTCCCCATCTCGGCTTTCGAAGAAGCACCGGTTTCCTGGATGGTCTGCTGTACAATAACTTTAATTTCTTCTTCGGTAAGCTGTGCGGGAAGGTACTGACTGAGTAATTCAATTTCCGCTTTTGCATTTGCCGCGAGGTCTTCACGGCCCGCTTTGTCAAATTCTTGGAGGGCATCTTTGCGCTGTTTGATTTCACGACTCAGAATATCAAGCACTTCGTTATCATCCAAATCTCTTTTCAAATCTATTTCAAGATTCTTGATCGTCGAACGAATCAACCGAATGTTGGAGAGCTTGAACTTGTCCTTGCTCTTCATCGCTTGCTTCATATCTTCGTTCAATCGTTCGCTAAGATTCATGTAGTTAAAATCCTCCTAAAACTTTCTCTTACGAGCAGCCTCGGACTTTTTCTTGCGCTTTACGCTTGGCTTCTCATAATGCTTACGTTTCTTCACCTCAGCCAATACGCCATCTTTTGCGATGGAACGTTTAAAGCGACGAAGTGCAGCATCAATAGTCTCGTTTTTGCGAACTTTAGTTTCAGACACCAGTTTTCCCTCCCTCCGACCAGACCGTCCAAGAGCAATAACACGGTTCATCACCTTTCATTATAGGCGAAAGGTAATAAAGGTGTCAACCTTAACGTAATGATCATTTATTTTATGTGAACTTCAGCTCCATATTCATGCCTTTTATGCATATATGAATCAGTCCTGATTTAAAGTAACTTGGATCGTTTATTGGTGTGAGTCTGACAAACTTGTCAACACGCCAAGTCGGGTCCCACCAAGCAAATGATAGTGCAGATGATGAACGGTTTGTTCTCCATCCTTGCCGCAGTTATTAATCAGTCGGTAACCTGTTTCTTCCACGCCGAGACGCTTGGCCGCTTCCTGCGCAGCCAAATGAATCTCACCGATCAACGGCAAGTCTTCCGCCGTTACTTCATTCATGGAAGCAATATGTTTCTTGGGAATAACGAGTACATGGGTCGGTGCAGCGGGCTGGATGTCATGAAAGACGATGACATGGTCATTCTCCAGTACCTTATTGGAGGGAATGCTGCCCTCTACAATTTTGCAAAATAAGCAATCCATTGTTCATACCCTCCTTCGAATTAAAAATTATGTATACCCTACTATCATACCGGAACTGAAAACTCACGTCCAATTTAACCTGTTTCAATTCAATAATAATAGCAACAAAAGAACCTCTCACATCTCAGTGAAGTGCAAAGAATACACCGAAGATGTGAAAGGTTCAGTTTTCATTGGTAAAAGATAATGCTTTCAAGGCCCTATTAATAATAAGGTAACAAAGATAATGCAGTCAGGCCGACCAACGGAAGGACCAGCCTGTTAAACCGTCTGCGACCGTAACCATAATAAGGGTATGGGTAGCCATAGCCCGGGAAGAATCCCCGTGCATGAGCGGGATAAGTAACTGGCATCATATTGGGTCCCCAGTTTGCGTTTGCATGATTAACCACAGCTTCATGCCCCACGGGAACAGCCAAATAAATCATGTCATCATCCACATTTTCCACAATGCCATCATAATGGGCACCGTCATGCATCTGTATACATACATAGCGATGCATGTGTTCCTTACACAGTTTCTTCGCTTCTACCTTTTCCACGTTCGATCGCCTCCCGAATCTGTTCTGCTCTTCATCACCCTTTCATCGTATTCAGATCTGGGCGAAATGACACTGTGAATGACAAGAGTTTCAAGATAAGGGCCTATTAAAAAAAGAAGCACCCCGTTGCAGTTTCCATGCGGAAGTCTGCTGTCGCGGACGTCTAACCAGGATTATTCCTGATCAGACGTCCGCCGGGGTGCTTAACATAAGTTTGTCGGCTTAACTGTAGTATAACAACAGGATGAACCTGTATCTGTGAGCTATCTCACTCAACTGTTACAACGAGTATATAAATGAGATTCAAACCAACAAAACTCAATCAATCAGGAGATTTCCCCCTCAGGAACAACCTTGTACGGCCGGTTCCTGAGGGCATCCCAATTGGGGTCATTCATTCGTATGTGTTCTGTGTTCAAGTTCCTATAATGTTTCCAATACTACGCGAGAGCCAGCTCCGGCCTCGCCCGCTGGAATAACTACAAGTTTGCGTGGCAAGCGTGCTCGCAGCTCCGGAACGTGGCTGATAATACCGACGGCAAGACGGTCATCATGCAATTTTTCTAACGATGTAATGACGGTATCCAGCAGTTCAGGGTCCAATGTGCCAAACCCTTCATCCAGGAAGAAGAATTGCAGCGGATACTGACCGCGCAGCTGAATCTGGGCAGACAGAGCCAGGGCCAGTGACAATGAGGTCAGGAACGTCTCTCCACCAGACAAGGTGGACACCGGACGTTTAACTCCACCGTTTGCATCGTCACAGATGACAAAGCCCCCGCCTGAATCCACCTCAAGTGAATAACGTTGTTTGGTCAGGAAGCGCAGACGCTGTGAAGCAGCCTGACTTACCTGCATCAGTTGTTCTTCTGCAATATACTCGACAAATGCATTACCTCTGAAAGCTGCTTGCAGTTTGCTAAGCATCTCACCTTGTCTGCTCACTTCTACCCGTTTGTTCTCCAACTCGGTCCAGCGAACGTGTCGCTGCTGCACATCTTCCAGATCCCGCTCTGCACGCGCCTTGGCTCTAAGAGCTGCTTCATCCTCTGCACGAGACAGTTTCAGTCGCTCTGAGCATGCCAACCATTGTTCCTCGGATACAACGACTCCGCCCAATTTTTGTTCCAGCTCACGCAATTGAGAAATAAGTTCACGATCACGCTCACGATGCTGCTGAATTTCCGCGGCAAGACGCTCCGCTTCTTGGGAAGGGAGGGCTGCCTCCACAACAGCATTCTCCGAATCAAATGGCGATTGTTCCATCAATTGCTTCCAGCGTTCCTGTGCCTGCTGCAAATGCTCTGCTGCCGAGGCTGCTGCTTGTTGAGCCATGACATCCTTCTTGGCCGATTCCTGTTTCAACACATCCGCTTCCTTGAAACGCTGTGCTGAATCGGCAGCAATTTTCCGTAGTCCATCCAGACGAGTCTGGGCCGCAGCAATCAAATCCTCGACCCGTTGCTCGCCAACCCATTGACGCAGACGTTCTTCCTTCTCGGCAAGCTGTTTGCTGTTTCCTTGCCATTCCGTTTGCCATTGAATCAGCTGTTTGTCCAATTCAACCAGCTTCTGCTGAAGGGACTGTACCAACTGTTCCTTTTCTTCAAGGAACGTCACGCTCTTGTTCAGCCGTTCCTTGATGTCTTCTGCGCGCGCGTCTCGCTCCTGCATCGCCTGGTGAAGGGCCATGGCCTGCTCTTGAACGATGCCGGGCAGTTCCGCGGCCCAGCGGCCGTGCAATGCGGCTGCGGCGGCCTCACTCTCGGCCAACCGGCGCTCCGCCTGTGCGAGTCCGGCTTGGCCTGCCTCCTGCGCAGCAGCCGCTTCCATGCGGCGCTGCTGCGCGCCTACAGCCGCCTGCTGCAACGCGGCGGCTTCCGCTTGCAGCGGCGCTGCGTCAGCGGCCAGCGCCCGCGCGGCTTCGCGCAGTGCGGCGGCACGCTCCGCCCAGTCCGCCGGGGAGCGCCCGTGTACGGGCGAACCGGCGGGCTCTGGCTTCGCCGCCGCAGGCGCGGCCTCGGCTGCGGCCGGGGCTTCGCCGGCCGCAGCGCCAAGCTGCGTCAGCAGGCTGCGACGTTCGTGCAGCTGCTGGCGCAGCCCAAAGCGCAGCTCCTGCAGCTCCGCGTGCAGGCTGCGCAGCAGTTCCAGGTCCGCATCGCCTGCGGGCGGACCTTCTCCCGGCGGCGCAGCCGGGAGCGGGTGGTGTGCGGAGCCGCACACCGGGCATGGCTCGCCGTCGCGCAGCTCGGCGCGCAAGGCGGAGGAGAGCCTATGCAGCTCCTGCTCACGCATGGTTCCGCGCAGCTGCTCCTCCGCCCTGGCCAGCAGGCTCTGTTCGCGGCCAATGTCCTGCTCACAGGCAAGCAAGGCCTCAAGGCCCACTGCCGCCTGTTCGATCAGATGCTGACGCTGTTCACTCAGACGGGTCTCTTCCTGGGCAGCCAGCTTCAGCCGATCTGCCCCCTGTTCAGCCGACTGCTTATTGGCTTCCATCTCAGCCTTGTTCTGGCGCAATTGCTCCGCCGCAGTATCCAAACGATGCTTCAATTCCAGTGCAGCCTGCAGCTGTCTACGTTCTTCGGACTTCACTTCATTCGGCTTCAGGCTTTCCTGTAATTCTTCCCGCCGTTTGCGGCCACGCTGCTGTAGTTCTTTTTCCTTCTCCAGCTGTTGTCCGATGACACTCTGTTCAGCCTGTCCTTTGTCCAAAAGCTGCTTAAGACGGGTACTATCCTCTCGTAGCCCATCCCGTTCCCGTTGCAACTCCTTGGCCTGTTCAAGCTGTTCCAATCGAAGCAGCAGCTTGGGTTCTTCCTCAGCCATCTGTACACGGGCCGTTTCGGCCTTCTCGGCTTCCAGTACAGACAGCCGTTCATGTTCTACCGCTTGCTGGTGAGCAATCCCGGCTGCATCCTCACGTAACTTCTGCTGTGCTGCTGCGTCACGCATCGTCTGCAATGAAGGCAGTATCGCGTCTGCCGCCCCGGCCAGTTTCAGCCGTTGTTCCCCAGCTTCGATTTGTGGTGCACGTGCTTTCAGCTTTTCGTGTTCCTCCATACGAGCCTGGCGTTCATGGCTTAACTCACGGACTTTACCGAGTTGCTCGGCTTCCTTCATCGCTTCATCAAGCGTTTTGCGTGACAATTCAGACTGTTTCACAGCAGCTTGAAGAAGAAGCTCCGTTTCTGCCAACGTCTCTTTGCTGGCATTCCCAAGCCCCTGCTGCTCCGCGGCCAATGACTGATGAACCATATCATTGTCCTTCACCCGACGGCTGAGCTTGATGGCAAGCTGATCTCCATACTTCTCCAGATGGAATAAACGTTGCAGCATCTGGCGTCGTTCACTGCCTTTCAGTGACAGAAACTCAGCAAATTTCCCTTGTGGAAGCACAACGGCCCGCGTAAAATCATCCATTTTCAACCCAATGACATCTTCAACGCATCGATTCACGTCTGCCAGTTTATCAGCCAGCACCTGTTCCTCTCCGTTGACGGTCTCAATGAATTTGCTTATTGTGTTGCTTACCGATACCTCATTGTTTCGTTTGAAGCGTCGTTCCACCCGAAATCTTCTTGTGCCTTCCGCCGATACAAGTTCAAATGTAAAAGCTACGGACAACGAATCCTCAGCGTGGTTCATGATTCCCTGGGTACCATTAACAGCACGTTCCACTTTTCCGTACATGGCCAGCGTAATCGCGTCGAGTAAAGAAGATTTCCCACTGCCTGTAGGACCAAAAATACCGAACAGTCCCGTTTCCGTCAATACAGTAAAATCAATCTCCTGAGTCTCCCGATAACTTTGCAGACCTGCGACTTTCAATAAAATCGGCTTCAATTTCCCTCGACCTCCTCACGCACGCCCGGCTCGTCCTCATCTACGAGTTCCAGGAACAGTTGAACCAGACTGTCTTCAGGTAATGCCCCACCTGTCTGACGCTGATAAAATTTGCGGAAAAGCTCATGTACCGGAAGCTCGGATCGTTGCTCCAAAAGCCCTGCGGCTGCCATCTCGGGATACACCGGACGGATATGGATGATCCCGTCATGCGACTTACGGAGCTGCTGAATTTCTTTCAGAGACATGGCGTCATCCAGCCATACTTCCATATCAATAAAAGCCTGAGGATCACGCCCTTCATCCAGCCACCGATAAACCTCAGCCAGTCCGCCACGCGCCTTCCAGCGTACAAGGGGACGTCCGGAGGTCAACAGCACTTCTTCCACGTTTGCGGCGCCTCCTGGTGCCACATCAACCATGGTGACGGACTTACTCTGCCCCGCTTCGGAGAAACTGTAGGCCAGTGGAGAGCCACTATACCGAATCACACCGTCCCCTTTAACTGCCTGCGCACGATGAAGATGCCCCAGTGCTGTATATTGCGCACCTGTTGACAATGCAGAAGGGTCAACCGTATAGGCCCCCCCTACCTGAATGGGACGTTCCGAATCACTTTCCACTCCGCCCAGAACATAAATATGACTCATCGCCAAATTCACCGTATCCGGACGAAAAGAAGCAGCCAGACGCTGCATTAACATGCCAACCCGGCGACTGTATGCCTGACGAAGCACATTTTCGTCCCCATCCGTTGTCAGCAGTTCGTTCAGTCGCGCTTCCGAGGGGTATGGCAATGCAGCAATCTGCGCTGTCTCCCCAGTTCGCTTTGCATGGATAGTGACTGCTTCTGAAGTAGGCATACCTACAAGTGTAATTCCCTGTCTGTTCACAAGCGGGGTTACCGAAGCCACTCGCTCCGGCTGATCATGGTTTCCCGCGATCACCACAAGAGGTCTCCCTTGTTCCGTCAGACGCGCCGCAGCCTCATAAAAAAGCTGTTCCGCCGATGCAGGCGGATTTACAGAATCATACACGTCTCCAGCCATCAATATGGCATCTGCCTGCTGCTCATCCGCGAGTCTAACAAGCTCATCCACAAAATCCTCCTGCTCTCGCAGCCGGCTCCGTCCCTCCAGCGTTTTCCCCAGATGCCAGTCCCCTGTGTGCAAAATACGCATCGTCCGTTCAACCCCTCTCTCATGCAAAATCCGATGATACAAATTCCATCTGGCCGTTTTAAAATTTCACTTTATAGTTTCACAGCATGTCCGCCATCAAAAAAGTACAGCCACTTCCGGTCGACTTTCCGACCCAGAATATCTTCAATAGCCCGGCCATACAGCTCCAGCTGAAAGCGATAGTTTTCCGTCAGTTTGTCCAGTCCACCGCGATGCTCCAACACCCGGTCTGTCTTGTAATCTAGCAAAACAAGCTCGCCATCCACCTCATACAGGCAGTCAATAATCCCCTGTACTAGCACCGTCTCATTTTCTAGTGATGCCTGCATCTTACCGTCTTCTTCCAAAGTTTGTATCCCTGAATCTGGTGATAGACTATGAAGCCATTCGGCAGGAGAATGATGTGCCGGAAGTCCATAAATAAATGGAATCTCCCGTTTCATCCACTCTGCACGCAACAATTCTGTCCCAGGCTCTGTATTGAAAAATCCAGCCAGTTGATCAGACTCAATAACCTCTGCCTGATGGGGGAGCAAAATCTGGAGCTCAACTAACCGCAAAAGTGTCTGCTCAACGATTTGCGAATCAACGGGTGAACCATCTACAGGAAGATGCTGCATCAACGTATGATACACCGTTCCCCGCTCGGCTCCAGTCAATTGTTTCTCCTCCATGAATTTGGGACGACGTAGATGCAATTTAAAGGACGAGCCTCCATCCTTCACTTCACGGCCCTCATAATCCACAGAAGCCTCAGATTGTTCTTCAACTTCCTCCATCATCTGTAAAGACTGATGGTCTTGCATGGCTAGCAATGTTTTTAGTTCGGTAACCGATGTACTGGCAGCTACTTGCGTTGCTGCTTGATGAGGATACGCCCATGAAAGCCGTTTATCAACTTCACGAAGCAGCTGTACACCCTCTTGCTCACCTATTGTAAATACATCTTCCTCACTGATGTCTCGTAGTGTTGCATCTTGAGTATCCTCGACCATCTCTTCTTCAGTGGAGGAAGGAAACAGCTCCACAGGCTGAACTGCTTTTAGGGCAGCAATTCGATGTTTCCGCACTTCTGTCATGCCGTCTTCTTCACCAAGTGTCTGATCCACAAATATTTCCCGGGATACTTGATCAGCAGAAATGACGGAAATGCCCCAGCGTGATTCATCATCCACAAGACAGGCAGCATATGAATCAGTGCCTCCCGCAAGTTCACGCAGCAAAGCTGCGTCTGGATGTCTCATCAGGGATGGACCGATCCAGTCCAGATAACTCCGTCCGGCTGCAAGCAGATAGTCAGGCAATACCCGTTCCGGACTGTCCTTAATCTGAGACCAGGCCACTGCCTTTTTAACAACATCTTTTACAGTACCGACCAAAATCATTTTCTCTTTTGGACGGGTTAGAGCCACATAGAGCACCCGCATCTCTTCGGCAAGCAGCTCAAACTGGGCACGACGACGAATCGCCAGATTCGCCAAGGTTGGGTAGGCAACCCGATTCTCACGATCTACAAACCTCGGGCCAAACCCCAGCTCCTTATGCATCAGAAACGGCGAGTTCAGATCCTGCTGATTGAACATCTTGGATATACCCCCGACAAAAACAATAGGGAATTCCAAGCCCTTACTCCGGTGAATCGTCATGATGCGTACAGCATTGTCCTGCTCACCAGAACCACTTGCTACGGTGCCAAGATCTCCCCCGTTCTCCCGTAGTCTGGATACATAGGTCAGGAAGCGAAACAATCCACGATTGGCCGTTGCCTCCTCATATTGCCGCGCGCGATCATACAGAGCCTTCAAATTACTTTGACGCTGCATGCCTCCCGGTAGGCCGCCAACCCAGTCCAGATAACCCGTTTCCCGGTACATGCACCAAATGAGTTCACTCAAGCTGCCTTGTCTGGCTTCAAGTCGCCAATGTTCCAACTGACGCATAAATCGAATTAACTTTTGTTGCAGCTCTGTGCTGGTACCGTTGTCCCTATCCGCATCGTCGCTTATACGTCCACCCATACTTGCATCTATACCAGCATCCATAATCTCATCTTTATCTGCATGTACAGAGGTTTCATGTATACGTTCGATAAGTTCTGCTTCGGCGGATACTGCCGACTCCCGCTGCCCCTGTTCCATTTCTGACCAGACTTCGGGCCATTGCAGCTGGATTGCAGATGAATCCGGATTCGAAGCTTTCTCACCATGCTGCCCGAAAACATTCAACGAACTTGAGAATGCTCCTGTAGCTGATATAACAGCATCATAGAAAGACTGTCTCTTGTCCCCAAGGCGAATCTGAGCCAGTTCCTCTTCATCCAGTCCGACAATCGGCGAACGAAGCACGGAAGCAAGCGGTATATCCTGCCTTGGATTATCCACAATCTGCAGCAAGGACAACATCACTTCCACTTCCGTCGCCTGAAAATACCCTTTGCTTTGCTCCCCTCCGGCAGGAATACCCTGCTGTCTGAATTCCTCAATCATGAGTGGAGCCCACATCAGGGCAGAACGCAGCAAAATAACAATGTCTCCATAACGCGCAGGTCGCATGGATTTGAGGGCTTTATCATAAACGTTGAGGGCTGGTTTATCCGTATCTCCGACCATTTCACGAATACGGCGAGCCATGGCCCGAGCCTCCAGCTGAGCGGTTTCAAGCTCGGCACTCTCCAGCTCAGCAGAAGGTAACGCATCCCCATTCTCATCCGTGCTTTCCGTCAGATCAGGTCCTCCGCCTTGACGATCGATCAATATGAGTTCAGGTGTGTATGCCTCATCTCCAAGCGTCTCTGCCGGGAAAGTAGCCCCATAAGCGAGCTGAGCTCGTTCATCATAGGCAATCTCGGCTACCCCTTCATTCATGAGCTGCTTGAATAACACGTTGACCGAATGGACTACTTCTGCACGACTACGGAAGTTACGTGCAAGATCAATACGTCTTCCTGCATGCAGTGATTCTCTCTCTCCGTCCATTTTCATATCCATATCCGAATTCGCTGCGTATTGACGGTACTTGTTCAGGAACAGACCGGGTTCAGCCAGACGAAAACGGTAAATACTCTGTTTTACATCCCCAACCATGAATCGGTTTCCTGGATTTTCTCTGGAAATCAGTCGGACGATATCTTCCTGCACTGTATTGGTATCCTGATATTCATCCAGCAGAACTTCATCGAAACGTGCCCGGTATTCCATTGCTGCATCCGAAGGCATGGACAGCTCAGGGGTTGAATCTTCATGGCGCAAAATATGAAGACAGTAATGCTCCAGGTCACTAAAATCGACCTGACCGCGCTCCTGCTTGGCCTGTCGGTATCGCTCTCCAAATGCACTGACCAGCTTGGATAGCTCCTGCATTAGTGGTGCCGCCTGCTCCAGCTCCTGCCAGAAAGAAAACGCACTTCTTCCAAACAATGACCCTTTCAGGTCCGTCACGGCTTTTTTCGCAGCCTCACGAAGTTCCTTGACCTGTTCTTGTAACCCCGGGTCTGTCTGGTCCTTTTTGCAAGGCTTCAGCTTGCCAAAAGCTGCTGGCTGAAACACTTCAGGCAATCTTTCCCATGGCATGACCTCAACAGCTGACAGAAGCTCTTCGACCATTGCTAAATCTTCTTTTAATGTATCTGCATAAGGTTTCGGACCTTCCGGCTGCATCGATATGCTGATCCCTTGACGCAGCAGACCAGCAGCACCACTTAGGGCAAGAGCTGCATCACGCAAAATACTCTGAACCCATGCAGAATGTCCAAGTGCCTCGACACTTTCCACCTGAAAAGCAGATGCCATCTCCGCAAGCCAATGATCCGGCCAAGAATGACTGCGTGAGAAATCATACAAACGCTGCACAAGTCGATGCATGGCATCATCGTTTCGTTCCCCACTGAACCAATCCACTAATTCACGGAATGTACTGCCTTCGTCTTCTTCCCCATACTTTTCCTCAAACAACTGCTCCAACAATTCCTGCCGCATAATTTCGGCTTCATTTTCATTCAGAATCCGGAAAGCCGGGTTTAGCGGTATTTGCTGATAATAACGACGAATGACTTCCATACAGAATGAATGCAGTGTCGTAATGGATGCTCGCCCGAGCAATGACAGTTGTTTGCGCAGATGTTCTTCGGCAGGTTGCTCTTCAAGTGCACGTTCCAGTGCTTCCCGAATCCGCTGCTTCATCTCAGCAGCAGCAGCTTTCGTAAATGTCGCAACCAGCAAACGATCTACGCTGAATCCACGGGAAGGGTCTGCAATCTTGCGAATAATCCGTTCAACCAATACAGCCGTCTTCCCGGAACCCGCTGCAGCAGCAACCAGAATGTCTTCTCCACTCTGTGAGATGGCACTCCATTGGTCATCACTCCAGAAGCTTCCCTCCGGTTTTGGCATATTCGTCATGATGTTTCCCCTCCTTTGCCATGAGACAGCATGTCCCAGATTTGCTGTTTGCCCGGTTTGGACAACAGATTGTATTCATTACCTTCGATATTTTCATCAAATTGACAGACTGGCTTGTACGGACAGAAGGTGCATGCAACCTCCTGCTGGATACGGTAAGGTTCAATCGCGACATCCCCTTCCGTAATCCGGGTGCCAATCTCACGTATATTGCTGCGAACTGAAGCAAGCAATGTATCCCATTGCTCCGGCGTAGCTACAGCAGCGCTACTATAAAAGCTGCCATCCGCCTTAAGCGCAACTGGAATAATAGCTGAGTAGCCTTTGTCCAGGGTATTGTCCATTTGAGCGATCGCATCCCGATCCGCGAGCAGCAAGCCTTTCATTTTGAACCGTTTCAGCAGTTCTTGTCCTGCCTGCTCAGAAGTCATGCCGTTCGCGGATTGAAGCAACGGATTATGCACATGGAAATAGAGTGTTCCTCCAGGCATCGCCGATTCTCCAAGCCACTCCTCGGCAGCACTAAGCAGCACCTCCAAGTACGTGAGCATCTGTAATGACAGGCCATAATACACTTC
The DNA here is from genome assembly GCF_900221055.1 of Paenibacillus sp. RU5M. NCBI lineage: Bacteria > Bacillati > Bacillota > Bacilli > Caryophanales > Paenibacillaceae > Paenibacillus > Paenibacillus sp. RU5M. The sequence goes on from NZ_OBQM01000007.1 coordinate 137,799, forward strand.
ATGCAGTTTGAGGTCGGTCTGGCTCGATTTGTAATCAATAACCCGCAGCAGCAGGCCGTTCTCTCCTTCGGCCACATCCACGCGGTCGATCCGCCCCACAATCTCCATCACACAGCCATTTTCCAATTCAAAACGAAGCGGTGGCAGGGGTTTACCTGGCCCAAAATCAAGCTCCAACCCAATCGGTTCAAAGCTTCCTCGTCTGGACTGTTCACCCAGAATAACCGACGCCCGGCTAACGATATCCTTCAGCTTGCGGAAGATATAACCATACCGTTTCGTGCTAAGCAAAATCTCTCCCTGCAACTGTGGTGCAATCTGCTCCACGGTGTGCTCCGCTTCCTTCCGACATTCATCCGGAGACAGACTGCCCCAACTGCGATTCTGCTCACGCAAACGCATGGCAAGCTGACTCAAGGCAGCATGGAACAATTGTCCTATATCAGGGGCTTGCAAGCGGTACAACTGGCGCTCTTTCAGTCGCAGCCCATGGGATGCAAAATGGGAGAACGCACACGCCACAAAACGCTCCATTCTGGAGACACTGGTCCTTACCTCTGTACCATATAATCTACGGCTGGTAGCCGTACGCAAAGGTAACGCCCGATTGCGATAAAAGACCGATCCAAGCAATTGTTTCAGCTGAGGTCTGCTTGTCTCCCGAGAGACATGCCAGTTATAGATCGCCCACCACATTTCAGGAATATCTTCTCCACGGCGCCATCTGCGCAACTGTCCGATGAGATAAGAGAGGCTCTGACCAGGATGAATAACATAAGACCAGTGCACCTCTTCAGCATTTGTAACCGGCGGCTGGGCAAGTAATGGCTGCTCATGTAGACCGAACATCTTACGTACATGTCGTACAATTTCTGAGGGTAGCAATGTTTTCCCTTCATCATCTGCAACGGGATAACTCAGCCATAACTGATTGCTCGCCGCTGTCAGGGCTGTATATATCAGAAAGCGTTCATCCAACATTTGTCTTGTTGCTCCTGGCCCAAGCCCCAAACCTCTCTCCGTCAACAGCAGCCGTTCCTGCTCAGTTAATACACCATCATCTTGAGGGACAGCAGGCAGTTCACCCTCTACTGCACCCAGAATAAATACGTACTTGATACCCTGAAGACGTGTACGATCCATCGATCCAATCAACACTTGATCAAGCGCTGGAGGAACAAGTCCCAGCTTCAGTTCGGTTAATCCGGTCTCCATTAGCCCGGCAAATAAATCGATATCCAGCCGTTCGGCCCCCATCATATCAACCATCTGATCTAATAGATCAAGGACGGCACCCCACATTTGACGATGCTCTCTCGAACGTTCCGGATCACCCTGGGCCTTGGCTTCTGCAGACATCTGATCCAGCTTCCAAGGAATCTCGGCATCTTCCAGTAATCTGTAAAGCGCCGCACATTGGTCTTTAGCTGTCTTTGCCTTGCTCATTCGTTTCTCAAAAGCACCCAGTGGATCAACAATCACCGTACGGCATTTTTCCATTAAGGACAGCATTTGTTCCCGGCCCCGGCTGCGGACATCCTGATCGTTGTCTTCCAGGGACAGGCTGGGTACATACTTCCATGGCTTGCCATCTGTCCAGCGGTATCCGTGAATTCCGCAAGCTAATATATAATTTTCGAGCTGGTCCATATCTTCACGTGTAATGGAACCGCCCCGTGGAAGCAGCAAATCCGTTTTCACACAGCGAAATACATCCTCATAACGCCAGCGACGGCGAACGATATCGAGTGCTGAACGAATAAATTCCGATAATGGATGATGTAGTTCATTTCTTCTCCGATCCAGAAAGACAGGCACGCCATAATCCCTGAATAGAGGCTCAGCAATGTCGGCATATGTATCCAACTGACGAACGAGCACTGCCATATCTCGATAACGCGCACCTTCATCTTGCGCCAGACGACGCATCTCACGAAGTGCTCCTTCCATCTCAGCCCGGCGGTTCTCAGCGGCGTAAAGTCGGACACCCGCATCACGCCCCTCACTCTTCCAGCGGACTCTACGATCAAAGCCAGCCTCCAAATGCGCCAGTCCAGGACTGCCTTCATATCTTGGCAAAACTTCCGGTTGAAGCACGGTTGTCTCATTAAAAACACCCAGATCCTCAGCCATACCTTTGAGACGTGCATATGCACTCGCTGTGGGATGGAACAGCTCCAGTTCTCCTGGAAGTGCGCCGTGGTCGTAAGCACGATCCAACGTCAATGCAATTGTGACGGAAGAAGCTTGCAGCATCAATCTTCCAATGACACTCATTTCCTGCGGGGTAAATCCCTGAAATCCATCGATCCAGATCTGTGCATCTTGCAGCAGCGTGCTCTCCGGCAACCGCTCTGTTAGTTCAGTCAACGTGTCTTCATCATCGATATATAGTTCGGTTAATTCCTTTTCATAATCACGGTATATAAGAAGCAAGTCATGCAGCTTGTCTCCCAGAATCGGTGCAGAAGAGGAAGTATTCCATGCGGAAAGTCCTTCTTCCAGTGAAGTGGGGTCAAGTTCATAACGTTTAAACTCACTGTATAGATCATTCAAGTCTCCGATAAATCCCAGCTGACTGCCTGATGCTGCAAACAGCTTCAATTCTTCCTTACGACGCTGGAGCACTTTGTAGAGCAGCATTTTTTTACCTTCAGCTCCAATGGGAATACGTGCAGAACCACCTGCCTCCTGCATTACCCGATAGGCCAATCGGCGAAAACCAAGCACTTCAGCACGCATGGTACCTTTTATAGCACCTGAAGAAACCAGTGACTGTTCGGTTCGAAACGAACTCTGTTCCGGGACCAGCAGAATCAGTGGTTTACCTTGCGGTTCCTTTTGTAGCAGGGATGTGATTTCCCGGGTAATCAGCGTACTCTTGCCGCTGCCTGCCCGGCCAATAACAAAGCGTACGGACATGTTTAATCCTCCAAACCATCACGAACAGATTTTAATTCCCAGTATAACATATCTGACTTGGTTCGGAACATACGTTTGCCACTATCCGGCAATTCCAGAGATCATATGCACGAGCATAGCAAAAAGCCCGCAGCTTATGAAAACTGTGGACTCTTTGCGTAAATGTATGTTCGACTTAAATGGAAATCGCTCGATTAATTCTTTTTGCTGCGCACTTCGAAGATGGCAAATTTCAGGTAATGACCTTCGTCTACGCCCAGAATTTGCGGGTGATCCTTACCGGCTGCTTTCCAGTCGATCAGACGCAGTACTTTGCCTGCATCTTCGGCTGCATCCGCAATGGTTTCCAGGAAGAGATCCGGACGCATGTGGTATGAACAGCTTGCCGTTACCAGATACCCGCCCTCATTCACCAGCTTCATTCCTTGCAGATTGATATCCTTATATCCACGGCATGCGCCTTTGACAGCTGATTTCGTTTTGGCAAAGGCTGGTGGATCGAGGATAACCACATCAAATGTTTTACCACCGGTTGCAAGCGCTTTGGACGTATCCACTTTCTGTTCGCCAGCACGCGCACGTACGTTACGCTCATCGAGGCCTTTCACCTGCTCACGCAAGTATTGGAATGCATCCGCAACGACAAATTCGACCCGATCAGTGAAACCGTTCAGCTCTACGTTAGTACGTGCACTTTCAATCGCATGCTCTGAGATATCAAGACATGTTACTTTTTTGGCTCCATATTTGCAGGCGTTCAATGTGAAGCTGCCTGTGTGGGAGAAACATTCCAGCACAGTAGCCCCATCCCAATAAGGGAACGTCACAACCTTGCCACTTTTATTCACAGGAAGCAACTGCTGCGTACCATCCTGCTCGGTCTGTTGGAGCGTAATGCCACTCTTGTAACCCCAACCCTTCATAAGTGGTTCGATGGCTGCACGATTCTCTCGCTGGTCAAAGAAGTACCCTGTCTTCTGGCCTTCTACGATATCCACCTTAATGAGCAATCCATTCTCCGTTACCGTGACATGACGCGGGCAATCCCCATACAATGGTCCTTTCGTCTGCTCCAAGCCTTCCAGTTCACGAATGGACACATCACTGCGTTCATAGATGCCTTCCGGCTGCATCACTTCAATTAGAGCTTGTACGATCGCTTCGCGGCAACGGTCCATGCCCAGTGTGAGCAATTGAACAACAAGGATGCTGCCAAAACGGTCAACGATCAGTCCTGGCAGGAAATCAGCTTCCCCATAAACGAGACGGTATGCCTCTCCATCCTGGATAAAACGCTCCCGGTGGCGCAAGCAATCGCGGAAACGCGCTGCAAAAAACGCGGTGTCCATCTGTTCAAACTCCAAAGGTTGATAGGCCACGACTCGAACTGTGATTTGAGATGCAGGATTATAGTATCCCGTCGCAAGATAGCGACCTTGGTGATTCAATACGTTGACCAGATCTCCCGGCTCGGGGTTTCCTTCAACAGAGGCAATTTCATTGTTATATATCCATGGATGTGCATGTTCAAGCCGCTTTTTGCGGCTGCGTTCCAGTGTAACTGATGGCAAGATAGATCCACTTCTTTCATAGTTAGTTGAAAAGATAGGCTTTGTGCAAGAGAGACCGCTGCGGTGATGGATTGGACTTCGATCGCTGTTATCCCCAGATTTTTCTGATTCCCTTTCTTGAAAGGGAAAATCCGGGGATAAAGGCGCACGCTTAGCTTCTACAGTTCCAATTCCATCCCTTTCGCTACGTTTGCAGAGTCTCCGTATCTTTTGAATTGTGGTGGTAATTTGGGTGACCGTTAAGGAAACTTATAGGTCTTTCAAACTCTGTTGACTCCAGAATTCCGTTAGCCTGTCATGGTTGTCCTTATTTACTCATAGGATGAGAATAAGGATATGCACGGAAGGAATGATGTTAACTCATGTTCAGAGATGTTGTGCTGCCCCTGTTATATGGGCTTCTTATCTTTTTTGGTGGGATGAAGCTGATGGAAACAGCCTTACAGCGGATGGCCGGGCCCATGCTGGCTGGATGGCTGGGCCGAGCTACCTCTGCTCCCTGGAAAGGCATGGCTTTTAGCGCAGGCACTACTGCCCTGCTGCAAAGCAGTACCGCCGTCACCGTACTCACTATTGGACTGGCGAACGCCAGATTAATTACCTACGGACGCACACTTGGCATTATTCTTGGAACCAACATCGGAACGTGCCTGACCACCGAGCTGGTCGGACTGCAGATCGGACGGGTTTCCCTGCCTCTGCTTGCCTTGTCACTGACAGGCTGGGCCGTCTTTGTTGTGCTTGGTGAACGAAATCAGTTCGCTCCTGAACGCACGCGTCGGACGCTGTCTACCATGCAATACAGCTTTCTCGCGTCCGCCGGATTTGCCCTCGTCATGACAGGCATTCAAGTAATGCAATCCATTGCCGTACCCCTGCGAAGTATGGGCGTATTCCAGTGGTTTCTGGATCGCTCAGCAGACAGCTTGTGGTGGGGCTTTCTGGCAGGCGCCTGTCTGACGGCGCTCATTCATAGCAGCGCAGCCGTAATCAGCATGGCGATTACGCTTGCAGCCACAGGAGTACTGCCTGTGGAGATCGGCATCGCCATTGTGATTGGGTCAAACGTAGGGACCTGTATCACCGCCGTGATTGCAGCCGCTGGAGGAGCATCCGCAGGCAAATTTGTCGCAGCCTCCCATGTCGTATTAAACATTGCGGGGGCGCTGCTATTTATGCCGCTGATCGGCCAGCTGCATGCAGTCTCGGCCTGGCTATCAGCGGATAACGGGGCACAGATTGCGCATGCCCAGACCCTTTTTAACGTCACCAGTTCACTGCTTGCCTTGCCGTTCTGTTACTTGCCAATTTGGCACAAAAAACCACCGGTCTCCACCCCAGTGGCGAAGTCACCCGTGGCCTGATGCTCAAAACGCTCTCAACAAACAGTAGCGTTACGTCATTCAATAGAAAACAGCTATACGTTAATGCCTAATTTGTTCAGCGCCACTCGTAAAATGTCATCGTTATTATCGTATCCACTATGCTGCTGTCTAGACCAAGCTTCTTCCGGAGCGTACCAATCCACACCTTTGATTTCTTCAATCTGAGGCTGCAGGTCGCCGCTTTCCGCTTCAACGAGATAATAATGAACTTCCTTGTCCACCGGACCAAACTCTGCATGCTGATACGTATAGGAAATGATATCGACGGGTTCTACTATTCGGCCGACCATGCCTGTCTCTTCCAGAATCTCACGCAGTGCGGTCTGTTCCACCGTTTCTCCATCTTCCATTTTGCCCTTGGCGAGAGTCGTTTTGCCGTAGCGATCTACAATCAGTTGAATTTGAAGCTTTCCGTCTTCTCCCGTGCGGTAGACGACTCCGCCTGCCGAAATTTCTTTTCTGTTCATGTTGCTCTCCCCCATTACGGAATTGTCTTCATCTTTTTTTGGAAAAAGAAGGACCTCATCTCCACGGGTACGCTCCCCAAGGAAATGAAATCCTTGTTTCTGACGCCTCGATTACATCGCTGCGGACTTGAGATTTTCTTCCAACACACGAACCAGCGTAGCCTGGCTTTCATTCACACCCGCTTCGGTCACTTTGACACGGCATACCTTGCCGACCATATCCATCGAACCATCAAAGACCAGCTGAATGTAGTTGTCACTGTAACCGTTCAGTTTACCACTGCCTTCACGGCCCTTGGCTTCACCTTCAGGAATGACATCCAGTACTTGTCCCACAAACTGCTTGGCGTATGCCAGTTGCATTTGCTCGGATAGATCAATCAGTTCATGCACGCGTGCATTTTTGACTTCTTCATCCACCTGATCTTCCATACGTGCTGCCGGTGTTCCGGTACGCTTGGAATATGGGAATACGTGCATTTCGGAAAAACCAATTTTTTTCATCAACTCGTAGCCATTACGGAACATCTCATCCGTCTCACCCGGGAACCCAACAATAACGTCAGTTGTGATCGCTACATCCGGCATCGCTTCCCGAATGCGAAGCATTTTATTGTAAAACTCTTCGGTCGTATATTTACGGCGCATACGTTTCAGTACGGTATCATCGCCCGCTTGCAGCGGAATGTGGAAGTGGCGTACGAGTTTGTCTGAACGTTTGATCACATCCAGCATCCGATCATCAATCTGACTGGCTTCGATCGAACTGATCCGAATACGCTCCAGGCCTTCAACTTTGTCCAAGTCCCATAGGAGATCCGTCAGATCGTAATTCTCCATGTCATCCCCGTATCCACCAGTATGAATGCCTGTCAGGACAATTTCCTTGTACCCGGCGTGCACCAGTTGATGAGCCTGTTGGATGATGCTATTTGCTTCCCGGCTACGGGAAAGTCCACGTGACCACGGAATAATGCAGAACGTACAGAAGTTATTGCAGCCATCCTGAATTTTCAGAAATGCACGGGTACGATCGGCAAAATCCGGTACGTCCATCTCTTCAAATACCCGCGTTTTCATGATGTTGCGCACAGCATTGACGGGCTGACGTGATTCCTGAATTTCATTGACATATGGCAAAATTTTGTCCCGATCCTGTGTACCGATAACAAGATCCACACCAGGGATGTCCAAAATCTCTGCCGGAGAAGTTTGCGCATAACAGCCTGTAACGGCTACAATCGCATCCGGGTTGCGCCGAATGGCACGACGGATAATCTGGCGGCTCTTTTTGTCGCCGGTATTGGTTACTGTACAAGTATTAATCAAGTATACATCCGCTGTCTGTTCGTCAAAGTCTACCTGATCGTATCCTTCGTTTTTGAACAATTGCCAAATCGCCTCTGTATCATAAAAATTAACTTTGCAGCCTAAGGTGTAAAACGCCACGGATGGCATAATTACATTCCCCCCATTTCTCCGGATTCATATAAGACGCAAGTTAGCGCCGCCATTCCAGCTGTCTCGGCCCGCAAGATGCGTTTGCCCAGTCCAACGGATACAGCACCCGCCTGATCGGCTTCAATCGTTTCCCTCTCCGAGAATCCACCCTCAGGTCCAACAACGATCAACACTTCAGCACTCGCACCAGGTGCAAGCTGCTCCACAAACGGCTTCAATGCGTCTCTTAATTGCTTGCCGTTTTCCTTTTCATAACAATAACATACCAGACTGTAGCCCTCAAAAGAAGATAGCAGCCCTTTCCAGGAAAGTGGCTGCTCGACGGATGGAATGCGGTTCCGATGGCTTTGTTCAGCGGCTTCCTTGGCGATTTTCCGCCACCGCTCCAACCGTTTGCCTTCTTTCTTGGCATCATATTGCACAATCGTACGCTCAGACAGGAAAGGAACAAAGGAAACTGCTCCGATCTCTGTACATCTTTGGATGACCGTCTCCATCTTATCCCCTTTTGGCAAGCTCTGAGCCACGGTTACACGTATCCGTGCTTCATGGTCCATTTCGAGAGGTTCCACAATATTCGCTGTTACTTGCTGGGCTTCGATGCTTTCAATCTCCACCAAAGCTTCTTTGGAGTTTCCGTCACTGACAATCAGTTTATCTCCAGGTTTACCACGCATCACTTTGCCGATATGGCGCGCATCATCACCCGTGATGACTACGGAATGTTCATTAAACTGTTCTGCAGATACAAAATAACGCTGCATTCGTCTATCCACCCATTCTGTCCTGTTATGACTGGAATTCACCCCGCCTGATGGCAGGCGTGAATCCAATCGCCACAGATGATCATACAACTTTTATGTCTATCTGACCAGTATTTCAGCCCTAGAGGTACGTGTTGCTTATCGATATAATTCAATGATTAGTTTTGCCAGATCCACATACATCGTTTGTGCAAACTCATACAACGGTTGAATCGTCACATTTTGCAGCGGAGGTATAACCAAAATCAGCAGGAAGATAAAAATCGACCATTGCTCCACTCCTTGCAGCTTGCGACTGATAGATGGTGGCAATACGTCTTCAAGAATCCGATAACCATCCAGGGGCGGCAACGGTATAAGGTTAAACAGAAACAAGAAAAAGTTCGTCAGGTTAAAAATAGAGAAAAACATGGATATCGCTGTGAGCAATCGCTCATTTTCTATACTCCCCAGCGCTCCCGAACCAACCAATGAAGCGTAAATAATTGTACCAATGATCGCAAGCAGAAGATTGCTTAGTGGCCCTGCTGCAGAGACGATAACACCCATCAATCTTGGTTTGTCAAAGTTCGCCCGATTAACTGGAACGGGTCGTGCCCAACCGAAGCCAGCAATAACGAGCAATAGCACCCCAAACAAGTCAAAGTGTACGACCGGATTGAGGGTAACCCGGCCTAGCAGCTTGGCTGTTGGATCACCGAATTTGTTGGCAAAATAGGCATGAGAGAATTCATGGACCGTAAAAGCAATCAGGATCGTCAACAGGAAAAACGGCAGTTGATCCAGTGGATAACGAAAAAACGAGTTTAAATCCATCGGTTACCTCTTTCTGGCCACAAACGCGATCCAGTCCTCATCGCGATGAACCGAACTTATTTCGAAGCCGGAAGCAACGAGCGCATCATGGACGAGCTGCTCTTTATTTTTCCAAATGCCTGAAGTAATATAAACACCGCCAGACTCAAGCGCATGATAGACATCATCCACAAACAGCATAATAATTTCGGCCAAAATATTGGCAACAATAACTTTCACCGGAAGCTTCACGCCCAGCGCAGGGTCCTGACTGCCCAGAACAGACAGCAAATCACTCTCTTTCACCGTAATTTGTTGTCCCAGCCCATTCAGTTCCACATTTTCTTTGGCACTTGCTACCGCAACTGGATCGAGGTCCAGCGCCAACACATGTTTTGCACCAAGATGAACAGCTCCAATGGCCAAGATGCCAGAGCCTGTACCTACGTCAATGACTTCCTCGCCACCCTGAATGACCGATTCTAGTGTACGCAGACAAAGCGAAGTGGTTGGATGTGTTCCCGTACCAAACGCCATGCCTGGATCAAGCTCAATAATTTTCTCATTTGGGCTTTCCGGCGTATACTCTTCCCATGTCGGTTTAATGGTTAGACGTTCCGAGACACGTACTGGCTTGAAATATTGTTTCCAGGCGTTCGCCCAGTCATTTTCATCCACTGTTCGAGTCTCAAAACGAACCTCCCCCGTTTGGATATCGAATTCGGAAAGCTGCGCAATGCGTGGACTCACTTCAGATTGCAATGCGTCCATGTCCGTACCTTCGGAGAAGTATCCTTTAATGACCGCAAAGCCTTCAGGAATATCATTCAAAGGAGACTCGTACAATTCGCCATACGTCGTATCCCGTTTTTTATTTAAAGTACCGGACTCTTCAATCGAGACCCCTCCAGCACCCGCTTCATGTAAAAAATTCGAAATCATCTCCACAGCTTCTTCTGTGGTATGTATTGTTAGTTCATGCCATAACATACTTCGTTTTTCCTCCTCATTTTTCAAACATCCCAACTATTGTACTACACAAGCGAGCAGGAGTACAAAACCGCGGCAGTAAAGAAACAACAAAAACAGGATACCCGCAGCCTGACTGCTCGAATACCCTGTTTTAATTATGACTAAACTCGATTAACTTGTTAGCAAAAGCGTCCACCGTTCTGCGTAATCATCTCTGCAGCTTGCGGGAGAGAGTCACTGGATACGGATACGGTCAGCAAGATTTCTTGCTTGGACCTGCCTTCAGAGCCAGCATCCGGATCGTCATACACTTGTCCACCCGACAACACCTCGGTCTCATCGCTAATGAGGGAAAGTACATTCAGCTCACCACTGAATCCCCCAATCACAGCCATAGTCGAATTATCTGTGCTCTCAGGCGCTTCCAGATCCACTGAAGACGATGAGTCATTCAGACTCTCGATACTCAACTGGTTTGGGTGCAGCAATTCCAGAGCTCTGCGTGCAGATTCAGCCTCGGACCAGCTCGTAAACACCGCTTCGATAATCACTGCAGAGCGATCTTCAGTCATGAATCTCCCGACCCTGACGACGATCGGCCGCTTCACTGCGGCGCAAAGCCTCTATATCTTCATGATCCGCAGCTTCGGCACTGAATTCCACATCCTCATTTTTGGCGGACTGCATCCGCTTCATCTTTTCCGTTTTCGTTAAAATCTTGCCTGGACGTTCATGTTCTGCCATCGTTATGCTCCTCCTTCAAATTGTATAAGTCCAACTAAGCGTATTTACACTGGCACTCCGATGACAGAACAACCTTCCGATCGCTGTTATCCCCAGATTTTTTTGATTCCTTTTCTTAAAAGGGAAAATCCAGGGATAGCGTATGCTTCCGAAGTAGCTTTCTTGCGAAAGCTTTCAGACGAACGCTTCGCTTCTCTAGGTTTTTTCTGTCCTCTCCGTTATCGTGTAAATGTTTAGGTTGAAACTTACTCAGTGTATAGTGTTTGAAAACCTAAATCATACCGCCGGCTTGTTCGATAATGGATAGGGCACGATGATGTACCGCCTCGTCAACAACAACGGTCAGTAATACATCTCTGCCTGTCGGTCCCTCTTGTCCGCCATCGCTCATACCGCTTGCAGAAGGATCTGCTGCAGCCATGATTCCCGCGCTGGCATTTGTGCCTAGAGCACCTGGTACCCAGGAAGAAAAACTGCCGGAAACACCCGGCGTATAGGATGCTCCACTTGGCCCGACACCCGCGTAACGACTGAATCGATTGATAGACAGGTCTTCCACTCGTAATGCCTCCAGTTTTTTGGCTGCCCCTTCCGCTTGCTCCGGGCTATGGAAATAAGCCAAAATATTTTTTTCGGTCATCCGGTTCACCTGCTTCCCTAGTTTCGGCACATCAGTAAACCACTGAATGCTCATGTCTGGTATCTTTCCGCAAGCGTGTCCATATTATGCAAAAAAGGACACCCTGCGGAAAAACCGCTGTGGTGTCCTTTTTTAAATTAATGATTAAGACTCAGTCTCCACGGAAGGCCCGTTTCACCCGGTCAAAGAAGGATTGCTCATGCTCATGAGTTTGTTCTCCATCCAGCGCAGCAATTTGGCGAAGCAGATCTTTCTGCTCGTCATTCAGCTTGCTAGGCGTAACTACAACGACTTTCACATGCTGATCCCCTTGCCCCATACCGCGCAGGCGTGGTACGCCTTTGCCTTTGAGACGGAAATACGTTCCTGTCTGTGTACCGGCAGGTACTTTCAGCTTCACTTTCTCGGACAGCGTTGGAATTTCAATCTCATCTCCCAATGCTGCCTGAGCGAAGGTAAGCGGAATTTCGCAATAGATATCATCGCCTTCACGCTCGAAGAAATCATGTGATTTCACACGGATGACAATATACAGATCTCCTGCTGGTCCTCCGCGCAGACCACCTTCGCCTTCACCAGTCATACGCAATTGAGCGCCATCATCTACACCCGCTGGAATGCGAACATGAATTTTGCGTTGTTTACGTACTTTACCGCTGCCGCTGCACGTAGTACATTTTTCCTTGATAATTTGTCCCGAACCATTACAGTTCGAACAAGCACGACGGTTGACCATACGGCCAAACGGTGTATTTTGAACCACTTCCTGTTGACCACTACCTTGGCAGACGGAACAGGTTTCTGGTTTGGTTCCCGGTTTCGCACCTGAGCCATGACAAGTATCACAGCCTTCGGTACGAGGAATGGTAATGTCAGTTTCCTTACCAAATACCGCTTCCTTGAACTCAATCGTCATGGTGTATTGCAGATCGTTCCCCCGTTGCGGAGCATTTGGATCACGTCGTCCACCGCCACCGCCAAAGAACATATCGAAGATGTCGCCAAAGCCGCCGCCGCCAAAATCGCCACCGCCGCCGAATCCGCCCTGATTTGGATCAATATGACCGTATTGATCATACTGCGCCCGCTTCTGGCCGTCACTGACCACATCATAAGCTTCTTTAACTTCCTTAAACTTGGCTTCCGCGTCAGCAGCCTTGTTTACGTCAGGGTGATACTGACGGGCAAGCTTGCGGTATGCCTTTTTGATTTCCTCGTCGCTGGCATTTTTGCCGACGCCGAGTACCTCATAATAATCACGTTTTTCAGCCACTCTTCCACCCCCATATCATTCACCATATCGCACATCGTGACAAAAGGAAAGCCAAAGCACGGGAGCCCCGGCTATGACTTTCCCTTCGATCCGAACGTCACCGATGATTAATTCACTAGAAATCGTGAATTAGTTTTGTTTTTTATCTTCATCCACAACTTCGTAATCAGCGTCTACGACGTTGTCACGTTTTGCAGAACCTTGTTGCTCTTCAGCACCTTGAGCTGCTTGCTCTTGAGCTTGTGCTTGCTCATACAGTTTTACGGACAGTTGTTGAACGATCTCTGTCAATTCTTCTGTAGCGGCTTTGATGTCTTCCAGATTGTCGGAAGCCAGAACGCCTTGCAGTTTTTCTTTTGCAGCATTCGCTTTTTCAACTTCACCAGCGTCAGCTTTTTCGCCAAGATCTTTGATCGTTTTGTCAACAGAGTAGATCAGTTGATCTGCGCTGTTTTTCGCTTCAACGAGTTCTTTGCGTTTTTTGTCTTCTTCAGCATGCAACTCAGCATCTTTCATCATTTGTTCAACTTCAGCATCACTCAGACCGCTAGAAGAAGTGATGGTGATTTTTTGAGTTTTGTTAGTACCTTTGTCTGTTGCAGATACGTTAACAATACCGTTGGCATCAATATCGAAGCTAACTTCGATTTGTGGAACGCCACGTGGAGCTGGAGGAATATCTCCCAGCATGAAGCGACCGAGGGATTTGTTACCCGCTGCCATCTCACGCTCCCCTTGCAGAACATGAATCTCAACGCTTGGTTGGTTGTCTGCATAAGTGGAGAATACTTGGGATTTGCTTGTAGGGATCGTTGTGTTGCGCTCGATCATTTTAGTGAATACGCCACCCGCAGTTTCAATACCCAGGGACAATGGAGTTACGTCAAGCAATACAACGTCTTTCACGTCACCTGTCAGTACGCCCGCTTGTACAGCAGCACCCAAAGCTACAACTTCATCCGGGTTAACACCTTTGTGAGGGTCTTTACCTGTCAGTTTTTTGATTGCTTCCTGTACTGCAGGAATACGTGTGGAACCACCAACCAAGACGATTTTGTCGATATCGTTAGCTGTCATTCCAGCATCGCTCAGTGCACGACGAGTTGGTTCAAGCGTACGCTCAACCAGACCAGCAGAGATTTCTTCGAATTTCGCACGGCTCAGGTTCAACTCCAAATGTTGAGGAACGCCATCAGCCACAGTAATGAACGGCAGGGAAATAGTTGTAGTCAATACGCCGGAAAGTTCTTTTTTCGCTTTTTCCGCTGCATCTTTCAAACGTTGAACCGCTGCTTTATCTTTACTCAAGTCAATGCCTTGATCTTTTTTGAACTCACTTACGAGATAATCAATGATCACTTGGTCAAAGTCATCGCCACCCAGTTGGTTATCACCACTAGTTGCTTTAACTTCGAAGAAGCCGTCACCCAGTTCAAGGATGGATACGTCGAATGTACCACCACCCAAGTCATATACGAGAATCGTTTGGTCTTCGGATTTCTCCATACCGTATGCCAAAGCTGCTGCTGTTGGCTCGTTGACGATACGCAGAACTTCCAGACCTGCGATTTTCCCTGCATCCTTTGTTGCTTGACGCTGGCTGTCATTGAAGTAAGCTGGTACTGTGATAACCGCTTGAGTTACCGTTTGACCCAGATAAGCTTCAGCATCGGATTTCAGTTTTTGCAGGATGATTGCAGAGATCTCTTGTGGTGAGTAGTCTTTGCTATCGATTGTTTCTTTGTGGGATGTACCCATATGACGTTTGATCGAGATGATCGTACGATCCGGATTCGTGATCGCTTGACGTTTAGCCGTTTCACCGACAACGCGTTCTCCATCTTTTTTGAAACCCACTACGGATGGGGTTGTACGTGCGCCTTCCGGATTTGGAATAACGACAGCCTCGCCGCCTTCCATAACCGCTACACATGAGTTTGTTGTTCCTAAGTCAATACCGATTACTTTGCTCATCGGAAAATTTCCTCCCTCGACAATTTAAATGGATCAGATTGATCCTTATTTGTATTTGTTATTCCTAATCGTGCTCTATGTGTGTACTAACCTTTATATTAAACTTCGGTGGCATCGTACAATCAAGAGTGAACTCATTTCATTTTTTAATAGAAATTATGAGCTAACTTTAACCATAGCCGGACGAAGTACTTTATCCTTCAGCATATAGCCTTTTTGGACTTCCTCGACAACGGTACCTTCTTCATACTCGTCGCTCTCCACGGACATAATCGCCTGGTGGAATTCGGGATTAAACGGTTGTCCTACCGTATCCATTGACGTCAGACCTTCATTGTTCAGCACAGTTTCCAGCTGACGGAAGATCATTTGGATACCTTTGGAGAAGGACTCGACTTCAGCACCTTCCGGTACAGTAGCCATGGCACGCTCGAAGTTATCAATGACCGGCACCAGTTCGGTGACCAGCTTCATCGAAGCGTATTTCGCCAGTTCTTCTTTTTCTTTTTGTGTACGACGACGGAAGTTATCAAAATCAGCTTGCGCACGGACAAAACGCTGTTGATGTTCCTCAGCTTCCGCCTTCAAACGTGCGATCTCATCTTGCTCCTGATCTGTCATCTCTTCCGCCTGCGCTTCTGCAGCTCCGGCTTCGTTGACAGGCTCCTGCTCCGCTGCTGTAGTTGCTTGCTGTTCCTGTTCTTCTGCTGCGAATGATTGCTCCTCTTTCAAGATGTTCACCTCCTTATAAGAATGAAATGGTTCATTCCCTTATTTGAAGCGATGCGTTAGCATGGCCGTCAAATCACGGGATAATGTATTTAAAATATGAATGACACGTGCGTAATCCATTCGCGTAGGTCCCAGAATTCCGATGGAGCCCAAAGCCTCTCCATCCAATGAATAGGATGCCGTTATCAGGCTGCAATTGGCGAAGGCTTCATGATCATTCTCGGTGCCTATTCGCACCTGAATACCAGATCCACCCTGCACGGGCATCATCAATTTCATGAGTGTTGGTGTCTCATCCAGCAGGTCAAGAATATCTTTTACCTTTTCAATATCTTTAAACTCTGGCTGGGTCAACATATTGGTTGCACCACTAAGGAACAGACGATTGTCATGCTCGTTGTCAAAGGCACTGTTCAGCACCTGCATGACTTCCTCATAACGTGTAATATGCCGTTCCATCTCTTGCCCAAGCTCGGTGTAGAGACGAGACTTTAATTTGTAAATCGGCACGCCGACCAGCTTGCTGTTTAATAAACGAACTACATTCTCCATCTCCGCTACCGAAATTTCAGGTGGAATCTGAACTGTCTTGTTCTCTACCTGACCCGTGTTCGTTACGATGATGGCTACAGCCTCGCTTTCATTAAGCGGAAGCAGTTGAAAATGACGAAGTGACGTGTGGAAAACTTCCGGTCCAAGCAGGATCGAAGTATAATTCGTCATATGTGACAAAATGACTGAGGCATGCTGAATAACTTGTTCCATCACGTTCAGCTTTTCTGCGAAAAATGATTTCAGGTCGTCCAACTCTTGCGGCTCCACCTGATTCCAGGGAACCAAATGATCGACATAATATCGATAGCCTTTGTGCGAAGGTATGCGACCAGCCGATGTATGCGGCTGTTCCAGAAAGCCCATATCTTCAAGGTCCGCCATTTCATTACGGATCGTCGCCGGACTGTATCCAACATCTCCCCTTTTGGAAATGCTCCGGGACCCTACGGGCTCAGCTGAACGGATATAGTCATCCACTATAGCGTTCAGAATCATTCGTTGACGCTCTGTTAACATGGTGAGTATTCCCTCCTTCTGACTGTACTGTCCCATGTCGTTAGCACTCCGGTTAGATGAGTGCTAAGCGGTAATACAAAAATACCAAAATGACGTGAGCATTGTCAAGTCAGTTTGATGAGTACGCTCATCTATTTATTAGTATAGACCAATGTCTCCAAGACATAACAACTTTACTGTACATCTCATGAATTAAAAAGAACCGCAGGTGAGATAGAGTATACTCGGCTCAATCCATACGGTTCATTCATTTATCAGGCTGAAATATTCAACTCTTTCAATACAGCAATCTCATCACAGCAATCCTGCTTGCTGCAATGAACACAGTCGGTCCATACTTTTTCCGGGAAAATCTCCTTGTTCACCACGGCAAAACCGTTTTTGAGAAAAAAGGAAACCTCATATGTCAACGCCATGACCTTGGGAATTTGCTGTTTCTCCGCTTCCTCTACCAGCCGGTCCAGCAGCAGTGAGCCAATGCCCATGCCTTTGTGACCTTCGGAGATGCCGAGCGATCTGACTTCCACCAGATCATTTCCCAAACGGCAGAGAGATCCACAGCCTACAACCTGACCATTCACTTCTGCTACAACAAAGTGCTCCAGCTGCCGTTGCAGTACTTCCCGTGAACGCGGAAGCATGATCCCACGCTCTGCATAGCCCTTAATCATTTCAAATAATGGTTCAACATCTTCCGGTACGGCTTTTCTGCATATGGCCGACATCCAGCTCTCCTCCTATAAGAAGCTTTCCAGAGGAAAGCTGACTTCGTAGTTGTATAAATTACACGCTCTGTAAAATCAATATGAATAAATATACAACAGAGCGTATAGAATTTCAAGCTACGAATTCAGCGATATAGACCCGATAAACTCGGCAAAAACGTCATTTCCGAACAGGATGCCCTGTTCACTAAGCCGGAAGCCGTCTGGCGTCTTCTCCAGCAGTCCTGCATTCAGCATTTTGCCCAAAGGCTTCGCAAACACTTCCTCCATAGGCTCCCCGAACTGATCGCTAAACCGTGAGGATGAAGCACCTTCCAGCATTCTCAATCCAACCATCAGATAATCTTCCATTGCCTCGGCGCGGCTGATCTCAAAATGATCGAGACGCGGCAGACCTCCTTTGGAAGCTTCAACATACGGGTTTATACCTTTTATATTCATATGGCGTTCGCGGCCTACATATCCATGTGCACCTGCACCCAGACCGTAATAGTCCTCATTACGCCAGTACGTGATATTGTGACGGCTCTCGAAGCCGGGTTTGGCAAAGTTACTGATCTCGTATTGTCCGTAACCTGCTTCTTTCATACGCTTCATTAATAGAAGATACATTTGCAACTCGTCGTCTTCATGAGGAAGCGGTAGCTGGTTCTTCTGATACAACGTATGGAAAAGAGTATTCTCTTCCACCTTCAGGCTGTATATGGAGTAATGCGGCAAATCCAGTTCCAGCGCTTTATCAATACTCTCGTTCAGCATCTCGACAGTTTGGTTTGGCAAACCAAACATGAGGTCAATGGACAAGTTATGCAATCCAGCTGCTCGGGCATTTTCCAAACTGCGGTATACATCATCTGTATTATGAATCCGGCCAATACCTGTCAGCAGATCATTTTGAAAAGCCTGTACCCCAAAGCTGACGCGGTTCACTCCGCCTTCTTTCATAACGGCGAGTTTCTCCGCATCGGTCGTGCCCGGATTAGCTTCCATCGAAAACTCAATATCATCTGCCCAATTGGGGAAATAGGTCTTAACGGACTTCAGGAATACGGCCATTTCATCCGGTTTCAGTGCAGTAGGCGTACCGCCGCCCACAAATATGGTTTTGATTTCTCCCGGCGGATTCGCTTTAACCGTATGTTCCATCTCCCGTTCCAGCGCTTCAAGGTACTGCATAACAGGCTGGTCCTTCAATACATAAGAGTTAAAATCGCAGTAGAAACATTTATTTGTGCAAAAGGGAATGTGAAGATACACCGCTTGGGGTGCACCTGTTTTCCGGCTGTGTGCTGCCAATGTCATGGCAAGTCCCCCTCTATTTGAAAAAAGGAAAGCCATCCGGCTTCCCTTTCAGCTTGGTTTATTGGTTATTCTGTGTTGTACTTACGTTTGCAAGCAAACGTCTTGCAATTCAATTTTGATACACACACTCAGTGTTGTACCCAAAAATGAATTATTAATCTAATTTAAATACACACATTTGTGCTGTACCTCAAAAATCCGTTCATCCTTTCATACACAAATTATTGATGTACCGAAAGGGTTCACGTGACGTTTGCAAGCAAACGTCTTTTTAAACGCATTCTCCGATACACAAAATTTGATGTACTCAGAGATTGCGTTCTTAATCATCAATTTTCAGCACCGCCATGAATGCTTCTTGCGGCACCTCTACGTTACCAACCTGCTTCATCCGCTTCTTACCTTCCTTCTGCTTCTCAAGCAGTTTCCGTTTCCGCGAGATGTCACCGCCATAACACTTCGCAAGTACGTTTTTACGCATTGCTTTTACCGTTTCACGAGCTACAACTTTGGTACCTACAGATGCCTGAATTGGCACCTCGAACATTTGCCGTGGAATCAGCTCGCGCAGTTTCTCACAGACAATGCGTCCACGGTTATAGGCACGGTCACGGTGAACGATGAAGGACAGAGCATCCACCTGTTCGCCATTGAGTACAATATCCATTTTCGCCAGATTGGACTGACGGTAACCGGACAGCTCATAATCAAGGGATGCATATCCTTTGGTACCGGATTTCAGCTGGTCGAAGAAGTCATATACAATCTCGGACAACGGAATCTCATAGGTAATGGTAACCCGGGTTGTGTCCAGATATTCCATATTCACATATTCACCACGTTTATTCTGACACAGCTCCATAATGGTACCTACATAATCATTCGGTACGATAATGTCTGCCTTGACATATGGTTCCTCGACGTAATCAATCCGTCCCACCTCAGGATAGTTGGATGGGTTGTCGATTTTCATCACTTCACCATTCGTTAAGGTGACGTGATAGATTACACTTGGTGCCGTTGTGATCAACGGAATATTAAACTCCCGCTCGATCCGCTCCTGGATAACGTCCATGTGAAGCAGTCCAAGGAATCCGCAACGGAATCCAAAACCGAGTGCACTGGATGTTTCAGGTTCAAAGCTCAGAGACGCATCGTTCAACTGCAATTTCTCCAACGCTTCACGCAGATCAACATAGTCCGATGTTTCAATCGGATAGAGACCACAATATACCATTGGGTTAATTTTACGATAACCCGGCAAAGGTTCCGGTGTTGGATTTTTGGCATCCGTTACCGTATCCCCGACTTGTGTATCGCCTACATGCCGAATACCGGCAACAATAAATCCAACATCCCCGACGTTCAGCTCGTCCACGATGGTCATACGAGGTTTGAACGCTCCAACTTCAATGACTTCAAATGATTTACCTGTTGCCATCATTTTGATTTTGGAACCGGATTTGATTTTGCCGTCAACAACACGCACATATACGATTACACCTTTGTACGGGTCGTAGTGCGAGTCAAAAATCAGCGCTTTCAAAGGCTGTTCAGGATCACCAGTTGGTGCCGGAACACTTTTCACCACTTGCTCCAAAATTTCTTTGATTCCGATTCCTGATTTGGCCGAAGCCAAAACCGCATTACTTGTGTCCAAACCAATAACATCTTCCACTTCCTGCTTCACCCGTTCAGGATCAGCGCTCGGAAGGTCAATTTTGTTGATAACCGGTAAAATTTCAAGATTGTTATCCAACGCCAGATACACGTTGGCAAGTGTTTGGGCTTCAATTCCCTGAGCCGCATCCACAACCAGCAGAGCACCTTCACATGCAGCAAGACTGCGTGATACTTCATACGTGAAGTCTACGTGTCCTGGTGTATCAATCAGATTCAATAAATACTCTTCACCGTCATCCGCTTTGTAAGTCAAGGCTACTGCTTGTAGCTTGATCGTTATTCCACGTTCGCGTTCAAGGTCCATTTTATCGAGAACCTGTTCCTGCATTTCACGTGACGTGAGCGCACCTGTGTGCTCCAAGATCCGGTCCGCAAGTGTTGATTTGCCGTGATCTATATGTGCAATAATTGAAAAGTTACGAATTTTACGTTGTCTTGCCCGAATGTCAGTCATTCCTTACCCCCAGAAACAGCCTAGTGTCAATCACATCATTATAACAGTTGATGCAGGGTGCATCAATCCCGCGTTGCCCCAACTTTATAATTATCGTCACAATTGCGAACTCCCAAGGGTATATTTTGCCTATATTTCATAACCTTTTATTCAGCGACTCCGCTAAATAAGGATACTACCCACTTCATTCCGTTATGGGACAGATTTTGAAGAAGACCTGCCGTTTTGTCAGCCAGCACGTCGACCGGTGCTTTGCTCTGCTCTGCGCCAAGCACTTGACTCGGTGACAGAACAGGTACGGCTGGGGGTTCTTTGACCTCCTGTTGTACCGCCGCGATCGGAACAGACTCGGCAGCCGGTGCCGCCGGCTCAGTTTTCACCACTGCAGGGTTGCCAGTCGAATCATCGCCCCTATTAAAGTTGTTGCCTGCCAGCTGCATTCCAAACAGCACACCCAGCAACATTAATAAACAGATGGAAAACAATCTTTTGCCGAATCTGGACACATTCCTCGCCTCCTGTTATATCTTCAATTCTTCTATTCTTCCATATCAGGAATACTAGCCACCTTGTGATGTCTTTTCCGCACTAGCTTTGTCCACCTTCTGATCATTCCAGTACACCTCTGCAATCATGTCGGCGAGTACTTTGGATGTCCGCTCCAGTTCAGCAGCTGTATTGTCGATGCCGCCAATCTCAATCAATATGCTGTTGGGAGAAAGCGTCTGGTTGTATTCACCATTGTTGGCCCCGCCGCCGTCCTTGCCCCATACGCCCCGAGATACCCCTGGATATTTCGCTTCCAGCTTCTTATGAATTTTGGCCGCAAAGGCCTCATTCTGCTGCCAGTTTGGATTTTCATGTCCTATAATAAAATATACTTTGGCATAACCCAGATTATTAATGGTCGTTGTTGTTTTGTTATGACGTTGTGAGTCACGGTGGATATCGATGAGATACGTAAGATCGTCATTTTGAGCGAGTGCAGTTTTCACCGTCTGACGAGAGTATTTATAGGAATAATTCCAGTTATAATCCTTCACCTTGGTCGGATAATCTTCCTGTGCATGCTCCACCCCAATCCCCAGCTTCTCCAAACTGTCGGATAAGTAGGTTCCCACTTGAAAAACATTGCCCGTCGATTTACCAGAAGAAGGATTGTCACTCTTTGTGCCCAAGAGAGGATTGTATCCTTCACGTGGATGGGAATGGTAGACAAGAATCGCTTTTTTTCCTGTCGTTGGTTTGCTCGGTTCATCTTTACCGCCACTCTTCGGTGGGGGATCACCCTTTACTTCACCATCACCCGGATTCTGTGGATCAGATGGATCGGGGTTATCCTGACCTGGTGGGATATGCTGCTCGCCACCTGATTTCCCTCCGCCTGCCGATGCCGTATCAATGAGTCCAGGACCCGGCTGATAATCTTCTGGAGCTTCAGCTTTTTCATTTCCCGAGCCCGGTCGCAGCAGTACGGGTTGATTGGAACCCATGCCAGGCATTTCTCTAGCGATCAGGCTTTTGGGGTCTTGCGGATTCACATTCGTCAGCAGTTGGAACACAAATGAAGTCAGATTTTCACCAGAAAATGCAGAGGCTTGTTCCTTCTGAGTTAGATGCGGCATTTCCATGCCGAGCATGTCCACAAAAAAGCTGCTTGATACGGCTCCCGCAAACCCTTTCATAGAAGAAACGGGTGAGCTATTCAAACGCTTCTCTGCCATGCCCCCTAGACCGAGTACAACAAAAAACAAAGCAGATATGATCATAAGCAACAACAACGTACGGCCCATGGCCAGCACGTGCAAACATCTCTTTTTCCATTTACCAATATTCCAGGCCAATATTTTGTTCATTGCTTCTGTCTCCTTCCCTGCTGGACAACGCTTATACTTCAACTCTATGAGCCTGCCAGATTTGATAGAACAGGAAAAAGAAGATTGCACAAAAAAAGAAAGTCCGATAGATTCGGACCTTCTTCACAGGAGTCTCAAGCATTTAAATTTCAAATGTTAATTAATGGGTGTAGGCAGCTACATTCTCAGCATTTACCGCATCATGGAGCGCTGCATTTAGACCGGTTGCAATAATATTGGCAATATCTTCGACAAATTCGTCGATTTCTTTGGGCGTAACGATCAGATCATGACCTAGTGGCTCCAGTACCTCTTTTACCAAACTGAGACGGTCATTTTCGCCGATATCGTCCAGCATGCCCATAATCTGTTTCGTTTGGTCGGTCTCTTGCCGAAAATGAGTACGCATCATTTCGATGACGTTATTCACGATGGTTGACGCATAACATACGGTAGGTACACCGATGGCAATGCAGGGAACACCCAATATTTCACGTGTCAGTCCACGTCGCTTGTTCCCAATTCCTGAGCCAGGATGAATGCCGATGTCTGCCACTTGAATCGTTGTATTAACACGTTCGAGGGAGCGTGAAGCTAGCGCATCAATCGCAATGATTGCATCCGGTTTCGTTCGATCCACGATCGCTTGCACGATGTCACTGGATTCTATACCCGTTGTCCCCAGCACACCTGGCGCGATAGCACTGACTTCCCGATAACCGGGTGCAACCTGATCCGGAACCAGCTCAAAATACTGACGGGTAACCATCAGATTCTCCACTACCAGCGGACCAAGTGAATCAGGCGTGACGTTTAGGTTGCCCAAACCCACAATCAGCACCTTGGACGTCTTGTTAATTCCCGCTTTGGCCAAAAAATCTTCCATCTCTCGCGTGAATTCTGCCGCCACCCGCTCCTGAAGATCGGTATCCCCGTTACGAAGCGATGGAACCTCCAAAGTGACATAGTGCCCCTTTACACGCCCAATTGCTGTAGCGGCTGCATCATCAAGCACATCAATACGTGTGATTTTGATACCGTCTTTCTCATCCACATCCTCCCGCAGCCCGGGAATCGTCTGTTTCTGCCCCCCCTGAGCCATCTCCTTGGAGTCAATTGCCAAGTCGGTACGAACTGCATAATTTTGCAAATCCAGTGTCATCTGTCCCTGCCTCCCTTACCGCATTTGAGCATATTGTGTGGGAAAATGGTGTGCTTTATGCAGCACCATCGAACATCATAGGAAAATCTGTTGCAATTTGCATGCCAGCGTGCTAGAATATTTTAAGTTGTGAAACGTTTGTATTCATGCAAATGCCTTACAGGAGGTGAATGTAATGCCAAACATCAAATCCGCTGTTAAACGCGTAAAAACGAGCGACAAGCGCCGCGCACTCAACGCTTCCCAGAAATCTGCACTCCGTACAGCTGTTAAAGCTGCTGATGCTGCTCTGGTAAGTAACGAAGTTGATACTGCAAAAGCTGCGATTCAAGCTGCTTCCAAAAAGCTGGACAAGGCTGTAACTAAAGGTCTGGTTCATAAAAATGCTGCAGCCCGCAAAAAGTCTCGCTTGGCGAAAAAACTGAACGCTCTTTCCGCACAAGCGTAAGAAGCGTTACTTATACGATCTAATGGAAAAATCCTGAACAGCACGAGCTTTCAGGATTTTTTAGTATCTGATTCTATAAGCACTCATTCAAACGGGCGGCCTCTATTCCGATGATCTCACCATCAACGGAATAGAGGCCGCTTTGTGTTACAGTTATATCTAATTTTAAGCACCGAGCCTTAACAAGAAAAGCTCCAGTCCGAGCACTTTATCCACTGCCCCGGTCTTCATCTGATAATCCAGTTCACTGAGATGACTCAGAATTAGCCTCAAACGTTCTGCCTGAAACTTGCGAGCCTGTTCACCAGCAATTTTGACAGCATACGGATGCAGACCAAGCTGGCTGGCAATCTGCTGTTGGGAGTAACTCTGCTGCCCTAACTCTTTTACCTGAATCATAATTCGAAATTGACGGGCAATCAACGCTGCAATTTTGATTGGTTCTTCACGCTGCTTCAGCAATTCATAAAAAAGACCCAACGCTTTCTCCAGCCGCAAGTTAGCAAGCTCCTCCACCAAAGCGAACACATTCTGCTCGGTGCTTCGCGCCACCAGTGATTCGATATCCGCGCGTTTAATCGTGCCTCCGTTACCAGCGAACAAACACAACTTGTCCACTTCCGCAGATAACGTCTGCAAGCCTGTTCCTGCATAACTCACAAGCGTGTCAGCCGCTCCAGTCTCAAAAGATACATCCCGTTGCTTCGCCAGCTTTACAATCCAAACCAGCAGCTCTTCACCACTTAGCGGAGCGAACGCAAGGACAACGGCTTTCTTCTTGGCTGCCTTGACTAGTTTTTTACGCTCATCCAGCTTACCCCCTTGGGCCAGAAACACAATAGTACTATAATCTGCCGGATTGTCCATATATGTAAGCAGCCGATCAATCTGGTGATCAATTTTGGAATCCTTGCCTGCTGTAAACAAATTAGCATCGCGAACGATAATGAGTTTACGTGGAACAAGAAAAGGAACCGTCTCCGCTTCTTCAATGACCACCTCCACAGGTGTCTCAGAGAGATCATATGGAATGATCGCAAATTCTCGGTGTTCTTCTTCAATTACCTGTTGTTTTAACATATCCGTAAATTGCTGTATCTGGTACTTCTCCGTTCCGTACAGCACATATACCGGAGCCGTTTCTCCATTACGTATTGCCTTTGTCGCACTCTTTACATCCATCACGGTGCCCCCTTATCCTCTTATCCTACCAGAAAAAGTGACAGACAACAAAGGGGCCTTACATCCGGTTAACGGATGAAGGCCCCCTGTCCTACATCTATATAAACGCTGACACCAACAATTCTAGAAAAAGCTGGTGCGCGGTCATACGACGTCAGTTATGCCAACTGAGATAGGACGTTGTTGTTACTTTCAATATATTCTTGATATAACTGAAATGTTCGGCAAGTCTTGAGGCCAAACGTATAATTTACAGCCTATTTGCCAGAGGTCCCGCTTGAACCATTGGACACATTAAACGATTTCTTCACTGTTGTGCCATCTTGATCTGTCTCGTAATTGAATACGGTGCTATCCTTGGACCAGCTCGCAGATTTTAGTGTACCCTCCACACTACGTTGCTCGACCAGATTAAGCACATCCGGGTCAGCGGCAGGTTTAGAGTAAATGCTGATCTGATCGCCGAGCAGCATGACCAGATAGGAGCCATCGGGTGACTTCCATTCTTTTGGAGTCGTCGTAGCAAGTGCACCTGAATCCGTGGCAGCCAATCCCTTATTTCCTCCCGCTGCATCCATGCCTGTCTCGGAATCAGGACTCGTCACGCCCTCTGTTGGCTCTTCTACCTTAACATCAGGCATATCCTGAGAAGTAGTGAATGATTGTGCATCCCCATTTTCAGGCTCCGTTGCTCCGCTCTCAGTAGAACCTGCCGAAGGTCCGGTAGCAGCTCCTGAACCCTGACTTTTTTGCTGATCTGCACTCTTGGTACTATCGGCAGGATTGGAACTGGAAGGGGCGTTTTTCGTTGCATCACTCTTTTTCAATTCTGATCCAGTATCCGGCTGTTTAGAAGGTTGGTCTTCCTTCAATTCTGGTTCCTGCACCTTTTCTGAACCATTTTCTTCAGGACCAACCTCTTGAGCTTGTTTATCTTCAGCGGATGGCTGACTTTCCGAACTATCGATCCACACACTGTTATCGCTCTGTAGTGAGGAGGAGGAATCTTCATTGTTGATCTCTCTGCTCAGTGGATTTTGATCCTCATTCCCGCCTTCTTGGGTACTGCCCGTGCTCATTATCATTTCTGCATTTTCAATCTTCTCTGGCTGATATCCGAAAATGGCAACGCCCAGTACAACAGCGGCTGCTGCTGCGCCCATGGACATCCGGCCCGCCATAGAATTCAACCATTTTTGCTTCGGTTTCCGCTCACTTGAACGCTGTAAATTCTCAAATGCAGCAGGGACAGGACTCATTTCCTGTATTGTACTGCTTTGTTCCCTTTTCGCTTCGTCGATTGCATCCAGTTGCGGCATAATGGCATCAACCAGACTGAATCTCGGGGTTACCTGCGGCAAATCTTCCAGTTCTCTGGAGAGAGCTCTGAGCAAACTAAAATTTTCGGCGCACTCCGCGCATTGGGCCACATGCTGTAGCATCTGCGCAGTTTCCGCCTCGCCCAGATCATGATCCAGATACCGGTGCATCCATTCCACCACCTCTTCGCATTTCATCCTGTCACACCACCTTTCTGATACTCCTGTAGTAGATTCTGTAATTGCTGTCTGGCTCTAAATAAATAAGATTTAACCGTATTCAACGGAAGATCGAGGCAATCCGCAATTTCGTTATAGGATAAGTCCTGCAAATATCTTAGAACAATAACGGTACGATGATGCTCAGGCAGCTTGTTAATGGCATCCTGAATATCCTTTGCCACATATGTGGACATCACTTCGAATTCCACATCCTGATTGTCCTGAAAAACCATATCATGCTCGTCAATGGAGACGGAGGGCTTGGTTCTTCTGAATTTGTCAATACAGATATTCGTGACGATGCGCTGAACCCATGTCTTAAACTGGGCCTTTTCCTCATATGAATTAATCTTGGTGTAAATTCGGATCAACGCTTCCTGAGCAGCATCCAAAGCGTCTTGTTCATTATTTAGAATGTAATATGCGGTCCGATAAACATGCTGTTCAATGTCCCGCAATAGGGTAATTAGAGCGTCGCGATCGCCCGATTGAGCGGCTCTGATGAGTTCCGGCTCTACCACAAAGGATCCCCCTCTCCCTGCAACCTTACAGACGTGACCATCAATAAAATTGTTGCAAAGTTAAGTATTTTTTTTATTGCCATAACAAAATAACGGCTTATGTATTGGGGCCGCTGAAATCTTCTCTTAGAATAACAGAAATTGCATAACGAGTCATCAAGCCAGCTCAAAAGTCATTCCAGTACTTACACGACTCAATTTTATTACAATGGCATACATTATAGCTCAACAACACTTATAGCATTGAAAATAAAAAAGTTCAAATTTTGTACAAATTTAAGCTCGTTTTAATGTAATTTTCATGAAAACAGTGTATTGTAAATTTACATTCATAACACGAGGTGATGAGCATGCCAGCTCTTGCAAAAATTCAAGCGTTAAAAGAACAAATGCCCAAAGAATATCAAAGCATATCCCATTTTGTGGAACATGCTTTGCAGTCTATTGATACCCTGGTTGAGGAACATCGGAAATACACCGCTGCACAGGCATTATACGGCGATAAAATCGTCGGATCGGAAGAACGCTTGTACAGAGAAACCGTGCTTGATGTACGAGCACAGCTCTTGCTGACGCTTGAGAAAACCGTAGAAGATCTGTTGCACAAAGGCGACAAACATTGGAGTAAACACTTCAAAGATGGCGTTGAATAATTCGTTGTTATAAGTCATTTCAAAATTAGCCCGCTTTCCTGCATTCTCCCCGAGGAGTATACCGGAAAGCGGGCTTTTGTTTTCATTCTTCGAGCAAATGATGTACTTCATACAGAAAATTAATAAATGACAACCAGTTGTAGATTGGGACTGTATAGATTTTATCTTTATTGAGCGAACATGATGAACACAGAAGTATTACGTATCTTTCACGAAATTTTACATTAATTTCACATAAACAGCATAATCAATCCCATTTTATAACTTAAAATAGAAAATATAGGCACGTAGAGGAGCGAAATCAGACAACTAACGGAAAACTGGACACTATTTAATAGTAATTCAAGTCGCACAGACGGACTAGAACTCACAACGGCGCAACAAAATTTCTAAGCAGATATGAGGCAGATTAAATGAATTTGAAAATCTTTTTAAAGTACTTCCTGGGATTTTTTCTACTCTGTAGTCTATTATTTATTGTATATAATATGATGATACGCCATAAAACTTGGGATCAAATCGATCACACGATTAACTTATTCAGTGCGACTATAATTAGCTTAATAGTTGGTATTTCAAAAGCAAGAGAGTAATCCATTTTAGCCAACTCCCACAGAAATTCATGAATCATCCATCGTCAACTTGTAGCGCACATCAATCTTCCCATCTTTGATCTTCATCTGAATCTCCCCCATTTGATCTGTTCGATAGATCTCTGTACCCGAATCTACAAGACGTTCAAGCACCCCAGGATTGGGATGTCCATATGTATTGTTGGCCCCAGCAGATATCACGGATGCAGATGCATTCCAGTACTGTAACCAAGCTTCCGTTGACGATGTTTTGCTACCGTGGTGTGCAACTTTTAATACGTCTATGGTGACAGGAACCTCATGATTCTCCCCCAAATGACGTGTAAACATCTCCTGAATAGTAACATCTACTAACGTAGCATCCGCATCGTACTGTCCAAACGAGGCTGAGAGCGATCCATCTTGAATCATATAGAGCAGATCCTGCTCGGCTGCAGCATCCATGTCTCCTGTGAACAATAATGAGGCGCCTGCCATTTCCAGCATAAAGACAACCGAATCATGATTCTGATGTTCCGAGAAGGGCAATCTTTCTTCTGTATCCATCGCTTTCTCCAGATCCGGATATATAAAATGTAGTCTGGTCTCCCCATCCGGAGCGTAGGACATCCCTTGGCGAATGGCATATAACGGAATCTGCTTGTCTATAACGGTATCCAGCAATTTCTCGAAATTGGCTGTACCGCTGGTTGTCCCATTGAACATGAATCGTTCCACTGGAATCTGTTCGAGCACGGCCTGTAATCCACCAGCATGATCCTGATCGGCATGGGTTACGATTACGGCGTCCAGCCGATGAATGCCCCGCTTTTTCAATAAAGGAACGACCACCTTGGCCCCTACTTCGTATGGATCACGCCGTGCCTTCCAGGATTGTTCAGACTTCCCGAACTGGACCGTACCTCCACCATCGACCAAAATATGTTTACCTTCAGGTGTTGTAATAAGTGTACTGTCCCCTTGTCCGATATCCAAAAACTGCACCACTCCTGTCCCCGCAGGCTGCGGTGTCTGGTATGCCCACCATAATCCCACCACAAAGCTGAGAGCCAGCAGCGCACACATCCATTTGTGGAAGACGTTCATCCGTTCACCAGAGTAAAAACCCGCCCCACGCGCAGCAAATGCACTGGTATATTCCGGCCAGGCAATACTTGCACTTAATGTTGTCATCGAACCCGGGCTAGTCTCACGTCCACCTTTGTTTAATCCTTGTGATGATACATTAGACAACCCAGACAGCCCCAGAGCCGCTTTATGCGTTCCCCCGACAAATCGGCGATCCAGCGGAGCCGTATCCTCTTCTGTGCCCTGAACTACAGGCTGGTCACCTCGACCACGATGAAGGACCCGCAGAAGCGCATAGAGAACGGCATAATATGCTGTTATCCACAGTAGCGATGGGGTAGCCCAGATCAGCATAAATCCAGGCAAACTATTCATCCACTCCACACTTACAAAGGTCAATTTGTTCAACATAATAGCAATCCACGCCAATGGTTTAGCCAGAGGTATCCAAATGAACGATAAAATCAGGGCAACCGTTCCAAGAGGAAGTACAATGGCACTGATCAAAGATACAAGCAGGAAGTTTGCGACAAATGAAAGCAGTGAAAACTGGTTGAAATACAGAATCGTGACCGGAAAAGAAATGAGCTGTGCTGTTACCGTCACAGAAGCTGTTGCTGCAAGGCCCTTGGGCCAACTGCTAAATATCCGATTAATCAGTGGCATGTAAATCATCAGTCCAGCCGTTACAAGAAAAGATAGCTGAAAGCTCACGCTCAGTAAAAAATACGGGTTCCACCACATCATCAACAACGCTGCTGCACTGATCATCTGCAATCCATCCCTCGCAAGCCCGCGCCGCGCCATATACAAACCAATCATCGACATGATACCCGCACGAATGACTGATGGCGAACCGCCAGACAACAGTACATATGCAGGTATTAGCAGCAACACAATGGTGAGCGAGGTTTCTCGGGTTAACCTAAGCCATGATAAAAGGAGAAGCAGCGATGCCACATACACCGCGACATGTGTTCCGGAGATCGCCAATATATGAGTTAAACCAAGCTGTGAAAATTGTCCATATGTATCCGGATCGATATCATTAGCCATCCCGATAATGAGGCCTTTCATATAGCCCGCATGAGGTTGGGGAAATATCTGTTCTACCGCTGCGCCAAGCTTATGCCTTACGATGTCATTCCACCGGAGGATATTGAGTTTCCCCAGCCCTTCCGGCGGAAAGGTGGTTACCGAGCTGGCACCCTTCACTTTAAACAACCAATGGATATGAAGAGTCCTTAAGTAATTTCGATAGTCAAACCCACCAAAATTTCTAGCTTCGCTGGGAAGCGCAAGCGCACCCGTTAACGTGATCGTATCTCCTCGCTTCCACCCTGCTGCTACTTGCTGTTCTTCTTCCTCAACCAGGCGAACTTGGACCATTAGACGTTCTCTCACGTTAGGCGCAGTTCGCGCTTCCGACGCTGGCGCCGAGGATGCATCGGATAGTGGAAGCATCGACGTGACCTGCATTTCAAAATCGGCCCGATCCCCATCTATGCGTACATCCGACATAAGGGTTCCTTCGAATGTAGCTGCATAACCGTCCAAATCCTCGGCTGTCGTATGTGTGATATCGGGCAGACTGCTCCGATTCCGCGCATCATTCCATTCCCAGTGCACAGCACCGCCAACGAGTGCTCCAATCAGTAACAAGATGGACCAACCGCGTATATCAATCCATCGTAGTAAAAGTGGCAGACAAACGAATGCCCCGATCATTCCCACGATCAAGGACCAACCCGATAATGCACATGCCATCCCACTACCGCATAACCAGCAGACGGTAAATACCAGTAAAGGTCTGCCTTTCATTTTCTTCCCCTCCTTTGTGTCACCCGTATGAACGCAGAAAAACCCCCGGCAGCTGATACAGCAACCGGAGGTTCTTCCCCGCAAATTCGAATATTATATTGGTTCTAATCACTTACCGTCATCATCGTCTCACGTGGAGGCTGGTAATTTTCCAGCTTACGAAACGTAATACCTTTTTGCTTCATCATATCTGTCACCTTGCCTGTGTCCTTGGGATACGGGCGATGAAACACGATTTCTGTAATACCGCTATTCGCGAGCATATTGGAGCAAGTCCAGCAAGGTTCATCCGTGACATATACAGAAGAGCCTTCACGGTCAATTCGATCGGTGAACAAAAGCAAATTCTGCTCCGCATGAATGGTACGAATACAGCGTTGCTTTTTAACCATTTCCTCCTGACCGTCGGTTACCACCAGCTCATATTCTTCCGAGATCATGCATCCTGCTTCAGAGCAGTCCGGAACCCCCATGGGCGCACCATTATAGGCTGTTCCAAGCAGTTTCTTCCCCTGCACAAGTACAGCCCCAACATGACGGCGTGAACAGCGGGAACGGGTAGAGACCATATATGCGATGTCCATGAAATACGTATCCCAGTCTTTGCGTACGTCTGCCGTGCTCATAACCGTTTCCCTCCCATTGGATACAAGTTGAACCCATCCTTCGTTCTTATGTCATTTCCAATTCAACTTATATCCTAATATTTAATATTGCGTGATTACCTAATCTGAACATAAGGAGCCATTTTCTCCAGCATCTTCATTCCGATTCCTTTCACCTTGGTCAGATCGCTGACTTTGGTAAACGGACCATGTGAATTACGATAATCAATAATGGCTTGCGCCTTTTTCTCCCCAATTCCAGGAAGGTCCATCAGCTTCGCTGCCGGAGCTGTATTGACATCAATTTTGCCATTGTCGACAGCTTCATTGCTCACCAATGGTTGGTTATTGTCTGGTAAAACAACCGCTGCCTCGGATTTCGTTTGTGTCCCACTTGTAGAAGTATCCGTTTGCTTAACTTCAACTGTCTGATCAGCCACTTTCCCTACTGCGGCATCAACCTGATTAGTCTCTACTGGGGCCTCTGTTGTTGACGATCTCTGTTCTGCATCGGAAGCCTTCGTTTGTTCCTGAACCAAAGTAGCCGACTGTACAGCAGGGGTTTCCTGCTCTATCGTCGGCTTCTCGGTGGCGAGCTGCATAGGTTCCCAGCCCGAAGGCGGCTGTTCACTTTTGCCCGACCATAATATCAGAATACATCCGACCACCGCCGCAGCAATGGTCATCCCCTTGTTCCATCTCATTTTCTTCCACACCTCTCCCTGGATTCAAAATAAATCTATTCTGAACACGGGCGGTGCTTCCGAACCGTTGGATTTGCCTGGTAAACCAAGCTGTACTATTTTCATGTCATGTGAAGCAGGTCCTGACGCATACACTAGAGGGA
Organism: Paenibacillus sp. RU5M; assembly: GCF_900221055.1. Taxonomy (NCBI): domain Bacteria; kingdom Bacillati; phylum Bacillota; class Bacilli; order Caryophanales; family Paenibacillaceae; genus Paenibacillus; species Paenibacillus sp. RU5M. Next base: position 171,031 of record NZ_OBQM01000007.1, read on the forward strand.
AAGAACTGCGCCATTACCGTAAAGCATGAAAGGAGGCCTGAACAATGAAGGTTGGATTTATCGGAACCGGCAGCATGGGCAGCCTGCTGATCTATGCCTTGATTCAATCCGGTGCACTTGAGCCACGGCAGATCGCCGCCAGCAATAGAACCCCTTCCAAAGTACGGCAGCTATCCCTCCGTTACCCCGGTCTGCATGAATCACAGAGCAACCGGGAAACCGTCATCCGCAGCAATATCATCTTTTTGTGCGTGAAGCCACTTGAATTCAAACATGTCATTGACGACATCCTGCCTGTCGTGAATCCCAATCATATAATCGTCTCGATCACCAGTCCCGTGCAGCTGCGCCATCTGGAATCTTCACTTCCTTGCAAAGTCTCCAAAGTTATCCCCAGCGTTACGCACCAGGTCGGCAGCGGAGCGTCCCTGTGTATACACGGTGAGCGAATGACTACCGAAGACCGCGCGGTGCTGGAAGGGCTGCTCAGTCATATCGGCAGACCCTATCAAGTGGATGAAGCCTGTACCCGGATCACATCCGACTTCTCCAGCTGCGGACCTGCATTCATATCGTTCTTTCTGGAGCAATGGATTGAGAGTGCCGTCAAGCTTACAGGCATCAAACGAGCCGACGCCTGCGCTCTTGCCGGCGAGATGCTCCTGGGAACAGGCAAGCTGCTCACCGAAGGAGGATACACCCCGCAAGAACTTCAGGCTCGCGTGGCTGTACCTGGCGGCATCACCGCACAGGCACTTGCCCTGCTAAAGGTCAGTCTGAATGGGGTTTTTGACAGCCTGATCCAGACGACTCATGACAAATATGATGAAGATTTGTTGAAGCTGGATGAACTATTCAAAGCCGGTGAGATTAACCGGCAACAATATTAACGAGTTTGCCTGGAACGGCAATGACCTTGCGAATGGTCTTGCCTTCCAGTGCCTGTTTCACAGGTGCCAGTTCCATTGTAAAGTCCTGCATGCCCTGTGCGTCCAGATCCTTCGCGATCGTAGCACGGGTAACAATTTTGCCATTCACTTGAACAACAATCTCCACTTCGGCGTCCACCGTCATGGACTCATCATACTCAGGCCAAGCTACGTAAGAGATTCCACCTTCATGACCGAGACGGCTCCACAGCTCCTCTGCCATATGCGGTGCCAGCGGTGACAACAGCTGTACAAAGTTCTCCATTGCTTCACGCGGCAGCGTATCTGCTTTGTACGCATCGTTGATGAAGATCATCAACTGGCTGATCGCTGTGTTGAAACGCAGATGTTCCATATCCTCTGTAACCTTTTTGATTGTCTTGTGTGCAGTCCGCTTGAACTCATCGGTTCCACCATCTGCTGTGATCTTGTCATTAATTGCACCTGTATCTTCATTGATGAACAGACGCCATACACGTGACAGGAAGCGGTGCATGCCCTCAACCCCGTTAGCGTTCCAAGGTTTTGTCGCCTCCAGAGGCCCCATGAACATTTCATACAGACGCAATGTATCTGCACCGAATTCATTGACGATCTCATCCGGGTTAATAACATTACCACGGGATTTACTCATCTTCTCATTGTTGGTTCCCAGGATCATCCCTTGGTTGACCAGTTTGTGGAACGGCTCTTTGGTATGCACCACACCCAGATCATACAGCACTTTATGCCAGAAACGAGCGTACAGCAAGTGAAGCACCGCGTGCTCTGCTCCCCCGATATACAGATCAACTGGCAGCCATTGCTGCTGTTTCTCCTGAGAGATCAGTTCCTTGTCATTGTGTGGATCAATAAAGCGCAGGTAATACCAGCAGCTACCGGCCCATTGTGGCATTGTGTTCGTCTCGCGACGTGCTTTCATTCCCGTTTCCGGATCTACGGTGTTAACCCATTCCGTAACATTCGCCAGTGGTGACTCTCCAGTGCCCGAGGGTTTGATCTGGTCAATATCCGGCAACAGCAGAGGCAGTTGATCTTCCGGCACCGTCTTCATCGTTCCGTCTTCCAGATGCAGAATCGGGATTGGTTCACCCCAGTAACGCTGACGGCTGAACAGCCAATCGCGCAGACGATAGGTTACCTTGCCTTGTCCCTTACCGTTCTCTTCCAACCAGGCAATCATCTTAGCAATCGCTTCTTCGTTGTTCAATCCGTTCAGGAAATCGGAGTTCACATGCGGTCCGTCTCCGGAATACGCTTCTTGTGTCACGTCGCCACCCTGTACAACCTCGATGATGTCCAGACCAAACTGTTTCGCAAACTCCCAGTCACGAGCGTCATGTCCCGGAACGGCCATGATCGCCCCTGTGCCGTATCCAGCCAGAACATAATCGGCGATCCAGATTGGCACCTTCGCTCCGTTTACCGGATTGATTGCATAAGTTCCTGTGAACACACCCGTTTTGTCTTTAGCCAAATCAGTACGTTCCAGATCACTCTTGCGAGCAGCCTGTTCCTGATATGCCTTGATTGCTTCACGCTGTTCAGCTGTTGTAATGACTTCCACCAGCTCATGCTCAGGTGCCAATACAGCATAACTTGCACCAAACAAAGTATCTGCACGTGTCGTAAACACTTTAATAACTTCTTCATGACCCTCAATGGCAAAAGTAACTTCCGCCCCGGTCGATTTGCCGATCCAGTTGCGCTGCATATCCTTAATACTTTCCGACCAGTCCAGCTCTTCCAGGTCTTCCAGCAAACGCTCTGCATATTCTGTAATTCTCAATACCCACTGGCGCATCGGTTTACGAACGACCGGATGTCCACCACGCTCACTCTTACCGTCGATAACTTCTTCGTTCGCCAGTACCGTTCCCAAAGCTTCGCACCAGTTCACAGGCACTTCATCTACATAAGCCAGGCCTTTATTGTACAACTGGATGAAGATCCATTGCGTCCATTTGTAATAGTCAGGGTCTGTTGTGCTGATCTCCCGATCCCAGTCATATGAGAAACCCAGTGATTTGATCTGGCGACGGAAATTGTCAATATTGCGGAATGTAATATCCCGTGGATGCTCACCAGTATCCAATGCATGCTGCTCAGCAGGCAGGCCGAAAGCGTCCCAACCCATTGGATGCAATACATTGAAACCGCGCATACGTTTGTAACGGGATACGATATCCGTTGCCGTATATCCTTCCGGGTGACCTACATGCAGACCTGAGCCGGATGGATACGGAAACATATCCAGGGCATAAAACTTCGGTTTAGCCGGGTCTTCACCCGTTTTAAACGTTTTATTGTCATCCCAGTATTGCTGCCAACTTTTCTCCATGTCTTGTGGCTTATAGCCGTGTTTAGGCTGTTGATTCTCACTCATCTATTGTTCCTCCTCTTGGTTATTCGCTTTTATTGCAACAAAAAAACCTCAGCATCCCGTAGCGTTTGCAGCGCTAGGGACGAGAGGTTGAATTCCCGTGGTACCACCCTAGTTAGCGGACGAACGTGCTTCGTCATCCACTCCCTTTGGACCTGTAACGGCGGTTAACCGATGCGGATTTCCATTCCTGAGCCCGAATGTAACTTCGGTCATTTGCAAGATGGTGTAATCACCGCATTTCTCCAAGGCGAGTTCGTGAAATACTGTCAACCGACTTGCACCAAGCGCCGGCTCTCTGTCATGTACAGGATTCACTACTGATCCTTATCATCGAAATATGTATACGATATGATCGGAAACATTATATAAAAAAGCAGCATTAAAGTCAATATTACACTGTCTGTTGAGTATAAGCAATGCTATGCATCAGTATACACATTAAGACGACTGGAATCGCTTGATTCCTTCTTCTAGATTATCAATCGACCACTGAATGTGTTCCTTGTTCTCGTATTGACGATACGGACACTCGATTCTCAGCGCCAGATCAAAGTACAGATCATATAAACTTCTTCTTTTTCGTTCACTATCTGTTGTAACTGCTCTTCCATATCCTTTGAGGAATCCCAGTGTATTATTAAAATGACTGAAATAGTGCTCCATGAGAGGATCTGCCCAAAGGGAACGTTCAAAATCGATAATAGCCGTGATTTTCCCCGCTTCTACAAATACATTCCCATCCCACAAATCCCAATGTACAAGCACAGGCTCTTTGACATCATCCAGCACATCCGATTTTTCTTGAATCAAACGCTCCAGTTCCTCATAACGAATCGAAAATTCCAAACCCGCTGCCTTGCTATCTGCAAGCATATCATCCATTAGGCACAGGAAAGCTTCTTTCCACGTCGTATAATGCGATTTCTTTGAGGAAAAGTAACCAAACTTCTCTCCTTTAATTTCATTGATCCGACGATTGTACGCACCCAGCTGCTGCTCTATGAATTCCTGCTCTTCTGCACTGTACTGATCTTTGACTTTGTTATATGGCGTTCCTGGCATGTACTCCATAATAAAATACTCTGCCGGAACCAGGGTGAGCGATGGATCATAGGCCAATACCCGAGGAACGGGTACATCCTGAAGTTCTGCCGCGAGTCGTAGTGCTTCAACCTCAGCAACCATGACATGCTGTTCGCAGCGCATCAGCTTAATGCCATTAGAAGGAGCTATTTTGAGTACAACCTTCTGTCCGTCTTTCTTGGTAATAAAGTAAGCGTGGTTTGCCCACCCGTCAATCATCTCTTTGTATTCTTGGACACCTGTGTTAAAGTGCTGCTGCACAATTCTGTCTAATTGTTCGGAAGTAAGCCTTGTTTTGTATGTACTTTCCATTCTGCATCCCACCCAGAATTTAATTTTCAGGATTCTACTAATTAGAAAACGTTTTCCATCCAACTATTATGGCTTCCTTTAACCCCACTGGCAATAACTTTTATTACATATAAAAAAACATTCTTATAAACAAAGAACTGCCCTTATACATCATAAGGACAGTTCTTTATCTTAATCCTATTTCACGGCTACATAGAATAGACGCTGTGCGCCTTCTCCCGCCTCTTTCCACTCAAAATCAGCATATACACGTACATCTCTGAAGCCAGCCTTCGTGAGCTCCAGCTTCATCCAGTCCGGATCATACGCACGCTGAACATGAACCTCTTCAAACCGTTGGTACATATCCTTGCCGCTCTCAGCCACACGCGAAAAGATACTCAGATGATGCTCAATCTCACACCGATCATGATCCATATCACAGGTCCAAATATACGATACGGAGCGTTCGTCCAACACAAATGGTTGCTCCTCTTCGTATCGAATAAGGGTATTCGGATGATGTACATCGAACAGGAATGTGCCCTCCGGCTTTAGCATCTCGTAAGTACGCTGAAAGGTACGAACGATATCCTCTTTTTCAAGCAGATAATTCACGCAATCACAGAACGATATCACCGAGTCCACAGGCTCCGGCACTCTCCAGTCCCGCATATCCTGCTGCACCCAGCGGACACTGCCTTCCCGATATAAGCGGTGGCCTTGAGGCGTGGCCTCCATTTTACTGCGTGCAACAGACAGCATGTCCGCTGACAGGTCAATACCTGTAACTTCAAAGCCGGAGTTCACCAGTGGGATCGTAATTGAGCCGGTTCCACAGCCCAGTTCAGCCACACTTTTCGGCATACCATGCCGTTCCCAAGCCGTTCTCGCAAACCTTATCCAGTCCGGATAAGGCATATCCTCCATTAATTCATCGTACACATAGGCAAATTTCCGGTAAGACATGTCAGGCACCGCACTTTCAATTTCATTTTCGAATCTCTTTTGAACAAAAGAAAAAGCAGGGGCGTCCGGAGTTCACCCAGCCTTGCCCTGCCTTTACTTGTGGATTCAAGCGTATGCTTGATCCATTCTACCCGTTTGTCTACTTGTCCTCGTTCTGATCCTGAGGTACAGACTCTGTCAGATAAGTCCAGTTTTCCTTTTGAGTTACCAGACCATCCTTCATCAGTTTGCCCAAGGCCCGCTTGAAAGCGGATTTACTGATACCAAAACGCTGCTTGATGATGTCCGGCGGGGTTGCATCCGAATACGGCATGCCGCCCGTAGGGCGATCTTTCATGAAAGCAAGCAGTTTGTCTGCATCTTCATTACGACCAACCTCTTTGAGAGGAGACATCGCCAGATTGACACGTCCATCTTCACGGACCATAGTTACCCGGCAGTTTACCTTTTCACCCAGACGCAGCATACGGTTTCGTTCCGAGGAATGAATCATGCCAATAGCGCCAAATCCCAGCACTCCACCTTCAACAAGTACAAACGTACCCATCTGAAGTGTCTTGTACACCGTAGCTTCAACCCATTGATTAACCCATGAGGTTGGCGCATGGAAAGACAATGGTGCAAGCTCACGTTCTCCGGCCAATTTCGCACGCAAACGTCCCTGCTTGTCATGTTCCATAATAACAAAGACTTCATCGCCCACCTGGGGACGCAGCTCTTCCAATTCAGACAGCTCACGAATCGGGAGCAGCAATTGCCGCCCAAGCCCCATCTCGAGGAAACAGCCGAGGCGTGGGTGAATATCAGCCACAACCAGACGTGCCATTTCGCCAAGAGTGAGATATGGTTTTTTCATGGTTGCCGCCAGGCGATCTTCCGTATCAAAGAACACAAAGACCTCCAGCGTTTCTCCAATTTTCACGTCCCGTGTGAGCTCCGTATAGTGAAGCAGTACATCTTCCGATCCTGTCGTCAAAAAGTAGCCAAATGGAGACACTTCACGTGAAACCGGCAAGTTGACGACTGTTCCTGCGATCAAACTCATACCGTTTCCACCACTTTGGCATCAGACCACAGTCGTTCAATGTTGTAATACTCACGCTCGTCACGGTGGAAGATATGAACAACCACATCACCCATATCCATCAATACCCAACGTGCCGAATCCATACCTTCGATGCCTTTGATGTTCACGCCGGCAGCATGCGCCTGTTTACGAATCTCTGTTGCAATCGCCTGTACCTGAGTATCGGAATTCCCGTGACAGATAACAAAATAGTCCGCTACCAGCGAGATACCAATCAGATCCAGTGCTACAATGTTGGATGCTTTTTTATCGTCAGCGGCCGCAACCGCCATATTCATAAGTTCTTTCGATGATACTGTCATGAACCAACCTCCATAATCTAATCTATAAATGTGCAATCAAGTCATTCCGCGACAACATGGTCAAAGGGTAAATGACACGGCGCTGCGAGATCAACAAGCTGATCGTTGAGTCAAAACCGGCAATTAGACCTTCTTCCAGACTGAGCTCAGCCTGTTCGCGAATATGATTTACTCCCGGGAAGTCTCTTCCCGGTTCAATATAATCCGCAAGACATACCACTTTATCCAGCAGGCTCATGCCCACTCGACCTGAGGTATGCCAGCGAATAGCATTAATAATTTCTTCATCATCAATGCCGTAGTCACGTTTGGCAACAAAAGCACCCACTTCGGAATGCCAGAGCTGCTTGTCATGCTGCAAAAGTTCTTCGTTCAATCCATTTTCACGGATGACCGCTTCCATCTCGGATACGGGCCAATACTTGGCCACATCATGCAAGATTGCTGCCAAATCCGCTTTTACAGGATCAGCACCATATTTTTCAGCCAATAACACTGCCGACTCCATGACACCCAGCGTATGCTTCCAACGCTTCTCTGGCATTTGACCGGAAACTGCGCGGATCAGTTCGTCACGGCTTAGTTCCATATAAACCGCTCCTTACAATGTATTGGTGCACCTCATCAGGAATCATGAAACGTACCGAATGACCTTTGGCAAGACGTCTGCGTACGGCTGTCGATGAAATATCGACCAAGGGCATCTCGGCCAGCAGGACCCGATCCTGTAACTCGTCTGGTAGATCATCCAGATGTAACTGGAAGCCTGGTCGACCAACCCCGATAAAGGTTAGGCGTTCTGCAAGTTCTTCAATCTGCTCCCATTTGGGAAGATAGTTCACCATATCCGCCCCGATAATGAAATAAAATTCATGTTCAGGATGGCGACGCCACAGTTCCTTCATCGTATCAATGGTATAAGACACTCCGCCAAGTTCCATCTCGATACCCAGCACCTCATATTGCTGCACACCTTTCACAGCCGCTTCCGTCATATCGAGACGTTGCTGTCCCGAAGCTCCGGCGCCGCGTTTGTGAGGTGGAACATGGGAAGGCATGAACCAGATCTCATCCAGTGCATGCGAATCCCTTGCCGCTTCAGCTGCCAGGAGGTGTCCCATGTGGATCGGATCAAACGTACCACCCATGATACCGATCTTCACCCGCGTCACACTCCCTTATCTAGGTAGTTCGATTTGTTTGTTATCGCGCGATTCTTTGTACAGGATGATTGTGTTACCGATGACTTGTACAAGCTCACTACCCGTTTCACGGGCAACTTCTTCGGCCATCTCTTTTCTGTCCTCGTCATTGTTGTTCAGCACTTGCACTTTCATCAATTCACGCTTCTCGATTGCATCTTCGATATGACGGAACAGATGCTCATTTGTTCCCCCTTTGCCAATTTGAAATACAGGGGTCAGATGATGTGCCTGTGAACGCAAAAAGCGCTTTTGTTTACCGTTTAACATGAATACTCCATACTCCTTATGGTGAGCAAGCCTCAGCAACAGCACAATGACTGTCGGGGCCTGACCGTTCAATTATATTTTTACAATATTAAAAACTGTCTAACACTGCGCGTCGCATCGTCTCCACGGGAGCCGGGATGCCGAGCCAGTGCTCGAATGCTACCGCACCTTGGTATATAAACATACCAAGACCACCATGCACAGTACATCCACGCTGCCTTGACTCGCGAAGCAGGCGTGTTTCCAGCGGATTGTAGATAAGGTCGCTTACTGCTGCACCTGCTCGAATGAGTGCAGGGTCAACAGGCACGTCATCTACATGCGGATGCATGCCTGCGGCTGTCGTGTTAATCACGATATCTGCCGAAGCCAGTACCGCAGCAGCCTCTTCCATTCCACTACCCGTGATGTCGCCCAGTCCATGAGCCCGCAGATCGGAAGCAAGGGCTACGGCTCTGTCGGCAGTACGGTTAAGAATACTAATCTGTTCAGGCTTTTCCAAAGCAAGGGCGTATATCACACCTCTCGCTGCTCCGCCAGCCCCCAGTACAGCGATACGTTTGCCTACGAGTTCCGGAACAGCTTCTTCCTTCAAGGAACGCACATAACCGATGCCATCCGTATTATACCCTGTCAGCTTGCCTTCTTCATTGACAATGGTGTTAACCGCGCCAATCAGGCGTGCACTTTCATCAATGACATCAAGATACTGCATCACCTGTTCTTTGTGCGGAATGGTTACATTCACACCGCGGTACCCCAGCGCCACAATGCCTCGAATGGCGGATTCCAGCTGCTCGGGACGAACATGCAGCGGCATATACATTCCATTCACTCCTGCAGCCTGCAGAGCCGCATTATGCATAGCAGGCGATTTGGAATGTGCAATGGGATCACCCATAACGCCAAGCAGGACAGGGAGTGAAGGATTTGTTTTTTTCTGTTCCGACATACTTCCGCCTCCGATCTGGTGAAAATGCTGCTGTAATTACATTAGATCAAGGATGGGCGGATCAGTACACGAATACCTTTTGGAGCATGAACAGCTACAAGCGCCCCATTCTCACCGTTAACCTTAATCCAGCCCAGTCCGGAAATGAATACATCCGACTGGCTGCCACGTTTGATACGGAATTCATGTCTGGTCCATTCAGGCATATCCGCTGCATCTTCACGCGTTGGTGGAGACAGCAACTCACCCAGATGGTCACGATACAAGTCGTCTGCACGTTCCAGCTTCGTCCGGTGAATATCAAGAGCAGTGCTGATAAAACAAGTGAAGGACTGACGATCTCCCTCTACAAAGTCAAAACGAGCCATGCCGCCGAAGAACAGCGTCTGACCAGAATTCAACTGATAAACAGCCGGTTTAAGCGGTTTTTCTGGCATAATGGCAGCCAGATCTTTACGGGACACAATCTCACTGAAACGCCAAGGGTATACAATTCCCGGTGTATCAATAATAGCTTTTCCATCGTCCAGTGGAATATTAACCATATCGAGCGTCGTCCCCGGATAACGGGATGTCGTGAGTTCCTGCTCGAGATCACTGTAATCACGAATCAGACGGTTAATCAGTGTGGATTTGCCCACATTAGTACCACCAACCACATATACGTCACGATCTCCGCGATACGTCCCGACAAGCTCAAGCAGTCGGTCGAAGCCCTGATTTTGCTTCGCACTGCACAGAACGACATCCACGGTGCGCAAACCTTGTTCTTTGGCCTGTTTTTGCACCCAGTTGCGAACCTTGTTCCAGTTGGTTACTTTAGGAAGTAAGTCCGTTTTGTTCACGGCAAGCAATACCGGATTGTTGCCTACAAAACGCTGCAAACCAGAGATGATACTGCCATCAAAGTCAAACAGATCAACGATATGGATGACAAGTGCATCCTTATCCCCGATTTTGCTCAGTAGGGCCAAGAACTCGTCCTGATCCACTGTAACGGATGATGACTCATTGTAATTTTTAATACGGAAACAACGCTGGCAAATGACGGGTTCACGATCCAACGCTTTTTCGGGGATGAATCCTGGTAATTCCGGGTTTTCCGTTTGCAGATGCACTCCGCATCCGCTGCACCTTACGGCAATATTGCCGTTATGCGGTTCTGTCATTTCTTCTTTTCCTCCTCAAGCCATAAGCCTTTCTTGCGCAAACTCGTTAGAGCAATCCGTTCCACGCGCCGATTGAAGCGGGTCATGAAGCCTTCATCTCCAATGGAGATCGGCAATACCAGAACCGTATAGAGTCCCAGTCGATTCCCTCCATAGACATCTGTAAGCATCTGATCGCCTACCACAATCGTTTTTTCAGGAGTTAACTCCATCATCTTCATTGCTCTACGAAACGGAACATTCGATGGTTTGCGTGCACTATGCACAAACTGGATATCCAGTGGCGTCGCAAACAGGGATACACGATTCAAATTGTTATTGGACACAATCATGAGCTGGAAACCAGCCTCTTTGACACGTGCGAACCACTCAATCAGTTCGGGCGTGGCATCAGGAGCTTTCGCCCCAACGAGTGTATTGTCCAGATCAGTTATAATTCCACGGTAGCCTTGAGCGTATAGCTCTTCCAGATTAATGTCAAAAACCGTGTCTACACGCAGCTTGGGCATTAACATTTCAAACAAAGAAGTCACCTCAGTTTCATACGACACACTATATCACAAATCCGTCTTTCCTGAAAATGCATACAGCGCCTCACGGTATAGGAAAAAAGGAAAAACGGGACGGGCGACATTACGCCCGTTCCGCTTTAAGTTCCTTACGCAGCCTCGAAGCAGTCTGATAGACGGCCTTCCAATCGTCTGCAGTTACAGAAGCTGGACTATAACGAGTCTGTTCAAACTTCGCTAGAAGTTCATGCAATGTCGCTGCTGCAGCTGGTTTCAGCTGGCTCCAGCGGGTTACCGATTCACGAAGTGTCTCGTCCCCGCTTCGGGTCAATCCTTTGCGCTTCGCATAACGTATCCAGCGTTCGGTCTCTGCCACTACCTTTTGTTCAGGGGTTAGCGGTCCACCTGTCCGGAGACGAAGCACGAAGAATCGAAGCGAGAGGCGATTTCGCCAGAACATATAAGCCACCCACAATACGATGATGGCTCCCGCAGCCCAGATTACAAAAGTCGGGATACTGGATGAAGCCTGTTCAGGCGCAGGGGTCTGCTCTTCCTCTTTTATCGGTTCCTCTTCAGGTTGTTCTTCAGGCTCATCTACCGGCTGTACATCCGGTTGTTCCGTGAGCAACGGCATGTCAAAGCCCGGCGTCGCTTCAACCGGAATCCATCCATACTCGCCAAAATAAACTTCAGCCCAAGAATGCGCGTCTGCATTCGTTACAGTGTACGTTGTCTCGATCTCAGCTCCAGGTTGGCGCGGGGCCTGCATGTCTGAATTCAGCGACAGCTGTCCAGGTGCGTACCCTTTCACCCAACGAGCGGGAATCCCTTCGGAGCGCGCCATCATAACCAGTGCAGTCGAGAAATAATCACAATACCCTTCACGAATGTCAAATAAAAATCCTTCAACAAAGTCACTACTTACTTTTCGGGATAAATCCGGATTGTTTGTGTAATCAAAATTTTGTTGTAAATAGTTTTGCAGTAATGACACTTTTTCATACGGCGTATTTGCCGATGCTGTAATTTCAGTGGCCAGGTCCGTCACCCGATCTGGGAATCTGGATGGCAGCTGCAGGTACATATCATCTGCCGGATTGCTCGTATACAGATCATCAAAAGATTTGGTACGAAGTTCATCTTCCACAATAACTGGCGCTTCCGATACAATCGTATACGTCTTCGGATATTGCGGTTGCTGACGGTCTGTTACGACATGAAGTTCTGCCTGCTCTGGATTCCATAACATCCGGTCTGAATTTGCCTCACCATTGACAGATGTGACTTTCGAGATGGAATAGGCTCCAAAGAGGATCGGATACACGTTATCATTCAACATCGTCACTTTCTGAGTGACTTGCTTGGTGGTTACATTTCCGGGTTCATCATTCTCCAGTGCTTGTCCCGCCTCAACATCCTCTGTCGCACCTCGTCCGCGATCATCCCAGCCTGTTCCCGTATACTCTGCCCGCGTCTCACCACGCCAGTAACTGCGCTCATTGGTAGTGACAGACATGACAGGTGTATAGTCGAAGTTAAACCCTCCGCCAAGCTGGTTGTCTTCCCTGCTGTACCCTGACTCGGTAGCTGTCGGAATGTCCAGTGTGCCGTTGCCTGTCTGACTCCCCGAACTTCCGGTGTAGTTACGCCACGCGGTATAAGGATCCGTCAAGGTAGGAGGAACTTCCGGCATATTCACACTGGCTACGATAATCAAAGAGAATATGATGGCAATGTTGGCCAGAATTTTGTAGGGATGTCGGATAATTCGCTTCCACCCTTGTGGATATTGCAGTTGGAAATTACGGAAGTGCTGACATACCAGCCATCCCATTCCTGCAAACATAACCCAGGCGATTTCAATCCAGAGTGGAAACTGGGTAAAGGAGTCGAGAATTCCCATCGAGATAATGTTAATGCCCAGAAAAACGAGAATTCGGCGCGTTGTAGTCACCAGGCGCAGGGCAGCTTCAAGCATCACCCACGCGCACAGGGAGAACCAGATGTAAGGTGCCAGGTGCAGCACAAATTGCTCTGTACGCTCCATTAACGTGCCGTAAGGAATATAAACGGTGTAATCGATTAATGTCTTATGCAAAATATATACAAGGACAACCGCCTTGATTATGGTTCGAATCATTATTTTGAAAGGCAGAATCACTTCCAGAATACTGACCGCTGCGAGCGTCCACAGTACCAATGAAGTGGTCTCGGTATACCAGGATTCCTGTGTAAATGATATCCACTGCATGCCAATCAGGAAAATCCAGAGCAACGAAGCCGCATGATACCAGGATCTTCTCCCCACTGTCAGCTCTTTGCCTTTAGTACTCATACACTACCTCCCCCCATAACCGTTGGAAGCTCCTGCAAATGGGAAACGGTAAAGGATCTTGTACCTCTTCCACGCAGCATCGCATTCCACTCGGAACTCCGGCGGGAATCAGTGGGTTCAATCAGAATATGACAAGGGGTCATCCCTCGTGTGTCGGCCCATCGGAGCAGTTCGAGAACTTTTTCATCCTTCTGGGGAGAAATCACTACAAAATACGCGCCTTGAGGAAACTGACGTGACATCTTCTCAACACCGGGCAGCAGCCGATTCTCTTGGCCGTTATATTGGATATCTACCAGATGATGAATCATCTTCTGCCGCTCCATCGGACTTTCACTGGGAGCAAAAAATGATGTCTTCTCCGACAGTGTCAGCAGCCCCATACCCATTCGTTCTCTTGTTCCATACTCCAGCAGCGAGGCAGCCGTGGACACAGCCAGTTCAAAGGCCTCACCATGTTCATAGCTGCCTGACAGCGCATCCAGCACCAGAATCGTTTTCGGCACCGACTCATGTTCAAATTCCTTGGACTTCCACGTTCCCGTCTTTGCCGTTGCATTCCAGTGAATGCGGGAAAGTCGGTCGCCATAAACGTAGTCACGCACGCCGTTAATCTGGGTCGTTTCCCTGCGCGAGCGGGTCAAGGCCGTCTGTGGACCGGATAACCGTGATTTGCGATCATATAGCTGCCAGTACGGGATAAATACCGTGCGCGGCAACACCCGGAATTCCCCTTTGGCTTTAAACGTTCCCCGATGCTCGATCAGACCAAAGATGTCCTCGCTGGCACATTCCGTTTCGGAAAAGACATACTTTCCCCGCTCCAGCGGCGGGGTTTGAAAAGACAATTCACCATACCCTCGCATGCTCGGAATGAGGCTTTCTTTGAAAGACCAGGATTCGCCGTTATGCCGATGCAGCATTTCGCGCACAACCACATAAGGAAGTGGCAGAAATCCCGGGATGTTCAGACTTAACTGCACCTGTACCTGGTCACCGGCATGCAGCAGCTCTTCATGATCCTGACCAGAAGAGAGCTTGCGCACGCCATGAGTACGACGTACACCGCTAAAACCAGCAATCGCAAGGTAAATACAAATCAGAGTCACCATCGACAGCAGCATCAGGGAGGTCTTCCCGCCCTGGAACAAAACATAAGCCAAACAGCACATCCACACCGCCGCGATGCTCCATACGCGGGGGTGGCGTATTCCCCTTCTGACTGTACTCAAAAGCGGCTTCATCAATTATTGCCCCATGGAGACGGGCACTCGAACCTGTTGAAGTACGGATTTTAATACAGCCTCGGAGCTCATGCTGTCCAGTCTCGATTCGGGACGCAGCACGATCCGATGGGAGATGACATAAGGTGCCATCGTTTTCACGTCATCCGGAAGCACGTAGTCACGTTCCTGCAAAAAGGCAAAAGCCTTCACGGCCATCATAAATGAAATGGCTGCCCGCGGGCTGGCGCCCAGCAATACGGATGGGTGGGAGCGAGTTTTGCGAACCACATCAAGCAGATAATCCATGACCGGATCACCGATGAATACTTCCTTAATTTCCTGTTGAATGGCTGATATCTGATCCATATGGGTTACGGATTCAAGCCGATCAACAGGCTGACCCGACTGATGCTGCTTCAGCAACGTTTTCTCGATATCCTTGTCGGGATAACCCAGACTTATTTTCAACATAAACCGGTCCAATTGCGCTTCCGGCAATGTGTACGTTCCTTCAAAATCGATTGGATTCTGGGTTGCACAGAGCATAAATGGATGAGGCAGATCATACGTATCGCCATCTACCGTCACACTGCGCTCTTCCATGACTTCCAGCAAAGCGGACTGCGTTTTGGTAGTTGCTCGGTTAATCTCGTCTGCCAGCAAAATGTTGGTCATGACCGGACCCGGACGGAAGTAAAAGCGCTCGTCACGTGGATGGAACACGGATACCCCCGTGATGTCACTTGGTAAAATATCAGGATTACATTGAATGCGACGGTACTCTCCGCGCATGGATTTCGATAACGCTTTAACCAACTGCGTCTTGCCTGTTCCTGGTACGTCTTCAATCAGAACGTGTCCGCCTGCAAGCAAAGCTGTGAGCAAAAGTTGAATTTCAAAGGATTTCCCCATTATGCATGATTCCAGATTAGAACGAACTGCTGATATGATTTGGATCGACTCTTTGCGCACAGGCATGTGGTCTAACCTCCTAAAAAAGCATACAGATTTCCTTTTATTGTACATGATCCAAGGGCGCGAGTACACTCGAAGGAACTCATAATTTGTTTCCAGCCGTCAGATTCACCGCAGTTATCGCATGATTACGACAAAAAGAGGCCCGGATAGAAGTTATCCGAAGCCTCTGCTGATTCCATATATAACGGCTAGCTCTGCCATGCTCTGTTACCCTTTCGGCCGAACCACCAATGCCGCGAGAAAAGAAAAGATAATCGCTGAGGAAATACCCGCCGCGGTCAAATCGAATATCCCCGTAATGACACCAATCCATCCCTCTTTCTCCAGTTCCGTCAATGCCCCGTGCACGAGGGAGTTACCAAAACTGGTAATGGGGATGGAAGCTCCTGCCCCTGCAAATTTGACGAGTGGATCATACAGCCCAAACGCATCCGCAACCGCACCAGCCACAACAAGTGTACTCATCGTATGTGCAGGAGTCAGTTTGACACCATCCATCAGAAGTTGTCCCACGACACATATCAACCCGCCAACAATAAATGCCCATAAAAACTGCATCCTTTATCCCTCCTTTTCTATGGCTACGGCATGCGCAATACAAGGAATGCTCTCGCCCTGCTGATATGAAAGTGGAGACAACAATGCACCGGTAGCGACCACTAATACCTTATTGAGTTCACCCTTTTGCATCCGGTTCAAAATGTGACCGTAAGTCACCGTTGCAGAACATCCACAGCCACTGCCTCCAGCGACAACGTAAGGCTGCTTCTCCCGATCATAAATCATCAGTCCGCAGTCATTGAAAACCGTCTGTTCCATGGGAATACCCTCTTTTTGCAGCAATTCTTTGGTAATGGGAAGACCCACGGATGCCAGATCGCCTGTCACAATGAGATCATAATAACCGGGTTCCAGCCCTGTATCCCGAAAATGGGAAACGATAGTATCCGCTGCCGCAGGCGCCATCGCGGATCCCATGTTAAACGGATCTTTGATGCCCATATCCATAATTCGTCCAATAGTCGCTTTGGTAACTACAGGACCTTCGCCGGTACGAGAAACCACACCACAGCCAGAACCGGTGACCGTATACTGCGCATATGGCGGCTTCTGTGAACCATATTCCGTTGGATAACGAAATTGCTTTTCCACCGTACAGTTGTGACTCACCGTACCCGCGAGTACATAATCCCCTGCACCCGAGTCCACAATGAGTGAGGCGAGAGCCAACGTTTCCATCGACGTTGAACAGGCACCAAATACCCCCAGATAGGGTACACCCAACTTGCGGGCAGAAAAGGAACTACTTATAATTTGATTCATCAGATCTCCACCAACAAAGAACTGAAGCTCTTCTTTTGTGATATTCGCATTGATTAATGCCATTTGGGAAGCCTGTTCAAGAAGCTTGCGCTCTGCCTTTTCCCAGGTTTTCTCCCCAATTTCCAAATTGTCATACACATAATCAAAATCTGATGTTAGAGGCCCTTTGCCTTCATCCGGTCCTACGACTGCCGATCTGCCGATAATCCGTGGACGGTTCTCAAATTGCCAGGTTTGTTGGCCCAAGCGTTTCATAGATGTCCACCTCCGAAGCCGAGGATGGCGTATACAATCCCCACGATAAAGGCAGCAACGACACCAAACACGATAACTGAACCTGCCAGCTTGAACATGTTGGCACCAACCCCAAGCACCAGTCCCTCGGCGCGATGCTCCAGTGCTGCCGAACACATGGAGTTGGCAAACCCGGTGACAGGGACAGCCGTTCCAGCACCCGCCCATTGTGCCATTTTATCGTAGACACCGAGGCAAGTCAGGATGACTGAAATGAGGATCATGACCGCAACGGTTGGACTGGCAGCTTCTTTCGAAGTCATGTCAAACCCGGCCATAAACGCTTCCTGGATAGCCTGTCCAATGACGCAGATGAATCCGCCGACGAAGAATGCCTTAATACAGTTCGTCCAGATTGGACGGGCAGGCTCATGTTTTTTGGCGACTTTTTTATATTCCTGTTCACTGATGGACAGGGATGATGATGATTTTTTACTACTACGCTTAGTTTGAGCTGGCAAGATACAGAACCTCCCTTGAAATGAAAATAAGTCAACAGATGTGACTGCATGTACTGTGTGTAATCCTGTATTCATTGTTTGTTAAGGTTGGGAAAGTTATGTATCCGGCGAAAGACAGCATATGTTTCCAGCACGATGAAGCTGCCGAATGAGATGAGTCGCTCAGCGCCGGATCAGAGGTCTGTGAAATTTATAAATAAAGCAGAATGATCACGAGCAAAATAAAAAGGACGATACAAAGGATGGTTTCATTGCCTTCATCGGGTGGCGTCATCTATTGTCCCAGCTCCTTCCTGTTGTGAGGCAAGTGAAATTAGTGGGTCATTAAATACCTTATGGAATACTGGTTAAGCAAAACGGTTCCTTACTATATGCATATTCAATGCAGCTGCTTGGCGACTGTGCTTGGTGCGGATTTAATGGCCCGATGAAACATTAAACGAGCAACCATTCATGCCTGAGATACGTGACATAACCATGGACAATTACTTGCGCAAGGTTCATACTGTAGTGTGACCAGTGGTTAAATAAAACGTTCTTCTCTTCCGAAGGACAACAGTCCGGCAGCCGTTCTGCTGAGACCTGATTTACATACAAGCAGAGGAGTTGTCGACACATGAATCAAAAAACGTTGGAAATGTTTCGCACGTTAACGGAATTCCCTTCCGTTTCCGGGTTTGAACGCGAGCTTCGCGGATGGATGAAAGAACAAATGTCTCCTTATACGGATGAATTTGTCCAGGATCGCTTGGGCAGCCTTTTTGGCGTATTGCGGGGAGAGGAGTCCGGACCCAAAGTCATGGTTGCAGGTCACTTCGACGAAGTTGGCTTCATGACCACAGGCATTACGGAAACAGGCATGATCAAATTCCGCCCACTCGGTGGATGGTGGAGTCAGGCTGTGCTGTCTCAACGTCTGGAACTCATCACTCCGGATCGCCGGATTACAGGGGTTGTTGGTTCAACACCTACTCATCTACTCGATGAATCCCAGCGTAATAAACCGGTTGATCTTAACCATATGTACTTGGATATTGGTGCGGATAACCGTGCAGAAGCAGAGTCTTGGGGCATTCACCCGGGCATGCAGATCGTGCCGATCTGTGAGTTCACTCCGATGGCTAATCCGAAGAAAATTATGGCAAAAGCATGGGATAACCGTTACGGCGTAGGACTTGCACTTGAGCTAGTTGAAGCATTGCATAAAGAAAAATTGCCAAACACCCTTTATTGCGGTGCAACAGTCCAAGAAGAATTGGGACTTCGTGGTGCACGCACGGCTGCCAATCTGATTGAACCGGATATTTTCTTTGCACTGGACTGCAGTGCCGCGAATGATATGACAGGAGACAAACAATCATTCGGACATATTGGACAAGGCGCTTTACTACGTATCTTCGACCCGGGCATGTTCACCCATCGCGGTATTGTTGAATATGTTCAGGACACAGCATCAACAAATCAGATCAAAATGCAATATTTCATCTCTCCTGGCGGTACGGATGCCGGAGCGGTTCATTTGAGCGGTATCGGTGTGCCTTCAACGGTAATTGGCATCTGCGCCCGTTACATTCATACTTCTTCTTCCATCATTCATACGGATGACTATGATGCGGCAAAAGAGTTGCTCGTGAAACTGGTGAAGGGTCTGGATCAGACAACACTGAACACGATTATCGGAAACGCGTAACTTTTTCTATAGAAGATGCCCTGATTTTCAGGGCATCTTTTTTGATGTTTAGAACACGAAATCCGTCCTAAAGATGAAGGGGAAATTAAGATGTAGTGATGAATTGCAAAATGCCAGCCTCTGCATAAGCAGAAGCTGGCATGATTTGGTTTACAGAAATAAAGGGGAGAATGCAATCCAGGCCAAAATAAGAGCCAGCACAATGCACACATTTTCCACAACGGCACCATGTTTCGTGCCCGTACTCATAAGATTGATTCTTATACGCCACTTGAGTGGTGGCAGTGGACGAATGCCGCGATTCGTCAACGAATCTGCCAATAGGTGCATGACATAGGCTGTACCTCCGGCTACCCAAATCTCTGGCCCCTGCAGATGAGTTGTACTGTAGAGCAACCCAGTCCATACGGCGGTTCCATATAATGTGTGTGTCAATCCTCTGTGGGTTAACGTGGTACACAGCATTAACAGACTGCCCGCGATCAGATTCCATGGTGCGAAGGCATGCCCATAAAATACAAGTCCCAGTCCGATCGCAAACATCAGCACTTTGCGCAGTGAACGGGACGGTAAGAAAGATACCATCCCAATCAGAATGGCGAGCAGCAGATTCCATGGCTTTGCCTGTACATAGAAGTACACAAATACGGCGACAGGCAGCAGGATTGTCTGTAATAGCCGGATGAGGCTGTTCGGCAATGCCTTGGATACCAATAGCGAATTGGGCTCATCAATGTCTGGCAGCAGCGAACCAATCAGAGCCACGGTAACCGCCGGTGCAGTCACAGACATACCTGCCAATTGCAGAACAGAGAGGGATACAGTGGTCCCGATAATCAGGTGGGATCTTCCCATCATGGTGCAAAAACTTCCTTTCGAAGAAATAGGGAACATAAACCGTCCACTCCAGATTTTACAACGAAAACAATATAAGAACAATAGTTCGCATTTCTTAATTTACTCACTCTACACCATGTAATTACCATCGGATCTATGGGCAGACTAACAGTTGAACTGATTTTACATTTACCTCATACGGCGTTAATCCTGTGTTAACATCACTGGTGTATAGTCGGTTCATACCCAACCAACAAAGGATGATTACTTATATGGGAATTCATACGTACTTTAGATCACTCAACGATCTCGAACGCATTATTCGTACGCCGGGAAAATTCAAGTTTGAGGAGCACAGCGTATCCGCCCACTCCTGGAAAGTCGTGCAATATGCCAAAACACTCGCCGATATTGAGGAACAGCATGGGGTCGCCATCGATTGGAAGAAGCTTTACGAGATCACCAGCAGTCATGATTATGGCGAAATCTTCATCGGTGATATCAAAACGCCAGTTAAACATTATTCACTGGAGCTTCGTTCGATGCTGCAGCAAGTAGAAGAAGGCATGGTTGAGCATTTTATTAACGAAAATATTCCTGAAGAGTTCCAGCCGATTTTCCGCAGACAGCTGCGTGAAGGCAAAGACAATTCTGTCGAAGGACTTATTCTGGAAGTGGCAGACAAAATGGATCAGGTATACGAAGCGTTTGCTGAACTGCAGCGTGGCAATACAGAAAAGGAATTTATCGTGATGTACCGATATGCCCTGATCAAAATCAAAAATATTGACCTCCACTGTGTACACTATTTCCTCGAACATATTCTCCCCGACATCATTGAGGAAGGTAACCGCTCCCCATTTGATATCCGCCAAATCACGGAAGATGCTTTGTTACAATAATCAGCTCCAGTCATCGTGGTTCTTCAAGAGCCATGGACAGGGCTTTTTTTTCGTTATTGTAACCTTTGGCGATACTCGCTGGGATACAGTCCTGTCTTGTTTTTAAAGATACGGCTAAAATAATGGGAATCACTATATCCCACCGCTTTACCTACTGTCTTGATATCCATATCTTCAAAGGCCGCGAGCAAGCGTTTTGCTTCGTTGATTCGAAGCCCTGTCATGTATTTGAGCGGGGTTTCACCCGTCACCTTTTTGAAACACTTCCCCAGGTAATCTACACTAAAATGCATCTGCCCTGCCATGTCCTGCAACGTAATTTCATGCATATAGTTCTGTTTCAGATACAATTTGACTGCCTCTGCGATGTCCTCCGGCCTCACCTGCTCATCCAGCATTGCACTGACATGTGCCAGCGAATCCTCTGCACTGCCAAGCTTTAATTCCATCGCATCCAGCAGCGATCGAAGCTGTTTTTCTGCGAGGGGTTTAAGTAGATAATCCTCCACTTTGTAACTGATCGCCTGACGTGCAAACTCAAACTCATGATGGCCGCTCAGGATCACGATCTTGACATGCGGATAGGCAAAATAAAGATGTTTCGCCAGTTCCAGCCCATTCATGACGGGCATCTGAATATCGGTAACGACCAGATCAGGCACCGTATGTTCAATCAGTTCCAATGCTTCCTGTCCATTCCTAGCCTCACCTATAACCTCAAACCGTGTGCCCAGCTCGCTGAATTTCCGGGATACGTTACGGCGAATTAACGCCTCATCCTCCACAATAATAGTTCTATATGTCATCACCATGAGTTTTAACTGTGCTCCTTTCGAATGGAACCGCCAATCGTAATGCTGACGCCGCCAGAAGGTTTATTCGTAATATGCATATGTGCCGCGGAGCCATACCATAATTTGAGTCTGATCCAGATGTTTTTCAATCCCATCCCGTTGATCTCAAGTTCAGGCATACGCTCCCATTCCTGTGATTGTTGTATGTACTGCTGGATGAGCGTAAGCGCCTCGGGTTCCATGCCAGGTCCGTTGTCTTCCACTGTCATTAGCCAGGTTTCCTGCAAAGTGTCCAGCTCTCCAATGATATGCAACTTCCATGGTGGTGTATCACGCAGTCCATATTTCATGACATTTTCCAGCAAAGGCTGAATTAGCAGCATGGGGACCTGAAGATTTTTCATCAAGTCCGGAACATGGAATTCATAAAGCAGATCATCTTCGAACCGAATTTTCATACACTCCAAATACCGCTCACAGTAGTCGATTTCTTTTTCCAATGGAACACCGCTTTTGTTCGGAGTCGAGATGTAACGCAGCATGGATGCAATGTGACCACAGAACGCAACGATCTGTTCATTCATGCCCTCTTCCGCCATGATGCTGATGTTCGTAATGTTGTTATACAGAAAGTGAGGGTTCATCTGGGACTGCAACGCCAGCAATCTGGCATCCGTTTCCTGAGATTTGATCGCCAGCATGTCCTGAAAAGACTGCACAAGCTGTTGATTCAATTGGATAAAGGTATCATTCAACTCATCCATTTCACGAATGGAACCCGGATAGTCCAACTTGAACAACTGGCCAGAGTCCTGACCCGTGGTCAGATCGTGGACGCCAGTTTTCTGAATAATGCGCTGCAAACGATGGAGCGGTAAGGTAACACGTTTGGAGATCAGGTATGAGAGGAGCAGAATAAGCATCAAGGTAGCTAAAGTTGCCCCCATGAACAGAAGAGCCATGCGATTCAAATTCGCAAACAGGGATTGTTTGGATTGCATCACAATAACCGTCCATCCGGTCTCCAGCGAGGTCGTGTAGGTCATCATTTGCTTCGAATTTCCATTGGGATCTACGACTTCTTGCATCGTTCCTGGTGGATATTGATCGTTTCGAATCAAGTTAACAACGTCGGAATGGGTTGCTGTTAACGGATGTTCATTGGACAAAAAAGGATATAAAAGCTCATGACGTTCATTCAATACATAGACGCTCAGATTTTCGTTCCCCGCTTGCACATCGTTTAAATGCTGGAACACGGTTCCTGCATCCTGCAAAATTTCCACTACTCCTTGCGAGACATAATTTCCATCCTTATACACCCGGGTAAGGGAAAGATATGGTTTGCCTGACTCCCCCTGCCCTGTTGGCATGGGTAATGCCCCACCATCCAGTAAACTTATGACACGCCAGCCATTGCGCGCCCACGTTTCCTCGTACCATGGTCTTTGGGTCAGATCTACGGACAGCTGTCCATTGAACGCACCGGCCCCCAGCATTTTACCGTTCACATCATAGATATTAGCTTGTTTCGCTGTGTTGGAGCTGCTAATGATCGCCAGAATGACATCAATCAGCGTTGTTGTATCCTTGTAAAACGCCGGGTCACTTGTCAGCGTCTGTTCATTGTCCTCCGCTGGAGATAAATAGTGACTGAAGTGCTCCTTGACCAGATTGGAATATACGATGTTCATGGAGAAATTATTCATTTTGACGATTTCCTGATCCAGATTGCCTACCATCGAATTCCCCAACTGTTTCTGCTGTTAGGCACTTCGACTACGAATGTCATTGGCAAGAAAAACATACAAGAGACTGGCCACAATCAATGAAAATACAATAAAGACTGCAGAGTAGTAGGCAAACAGACTTTGCTGAAGCGTTCTGAATCGGTATTTAACCATCTCACACCTCGTTATCGGATGATGTCTTGCAACTTACTCGAAAATGTCCACCCAACAGAACGCTTTTGTCTATTGAGCGCATTCTTCGTTCCGCGTAAAGTTATTCACATAAGAATACGCTTACATGAAGCGTTTCGGCAAGATCTATTATTCTTTATTCCATGGGAGGTTCATTGATGAGAAAACGATTTCTATTATCCCTCGTAGGTGCGCTGTTGCTGTCCAGCCTGCTTCTTGCCGGGTGCAACTCCGGTGAAAGTTCCGAAGGTTCAGGGAAGGTAACACTAACGTTCGGAACAAGTCAGAGCGGCATTCCACGTACGGGTATCATGCAAACGATGGCTAAAGAATATGAGCAGGAAACGGGTGTGAAAATTGACTTTCAGGTGGTCCCTGATGCCCAGTGGCGTGACCTGATTAAGGTGAAGCTCGCCTCCGGCGAAGCTCCTGATATTTTTAATGTCGATGTGGATCCACTTAGCATGCCTGCCAACGTAAGACCTGAGGAAAATGCAATTGATCTGACCAATGAGGAATTTACAGGACGCATGTCCGAAGAGATTTTACCAACGGTTAGCTATAAAGAGAAGGTGTACGGGGTTTCTTTTGCACCATCAAAAATATGGTATGTGTACTATAACAAACGCATCTTTGAAGAGCTCGGCATCCAGCCGCCAACGTCCTACGCCGAGTTCAAGGCGATCAGCCAGAAAATCAAGGATAAGGACATCATTCCGTTCTATCAGGCTCCTGCCAGCGGATGGTATCAGGTGCTGCCTCTGTTCGAAACCGGTCCAAACTATGAGCAAGCTGCGCCGGGAACGTACGAGAAGCTGAACAACAATGAGATGAAGGTCGCGGATTTGACGCAGCTCAAGACGGTCATTGAACAGTTAAAGGAATTTGCGGATCTGGGTTACTTCGGCAAGGATTTTCTGTCCAACACGGTCGAGGCTGGCATTGAATCCTTTGGTCAGGAGAAGGCAGCGATGCTGCTTCGAGTTCCGGGCACCGAAAAGGAAGTGTCTGAGGCGTATCCAGACATGAAGGACAATATGGGATTTTTCGTGATGCCATGGGGCGATAATCAGACGATTGGTGTGAATCCGGGCGGTTCGGCTGCGATGTTTGGCAACAAAAACAGCAAGCACCCGGAAGAGGTACTGAAGTTTTTCCGGTGGATTACGGAGCATGATCATCTGCAGCGTGTATTCGATGGTGGTGAAGGCAATCTGACCATCTGCTGGCCTGAAATTAAACCGAAGCTGACACAGGACTATATCGATTATGAGAAAAATCATGAGAAAGGTACGGTCATGCAGGCCGCTGTGAAGTACATTGATCCGCAATGGATGGATATCGGCAAGGATCTCTCCGGCATGTTCGCCGGAGCCATGACCCCTGATCAGATTCTGCAAAATATTGATAAACGCCGGGCTGAGCAAGCCAAAGTGCTGAAGGATGAGGCGTGGCAATAACAGCGCGTATTCTGGGTAAACACATGAGGCATGTGGCTAACCACCATTATAATGCAGCGAGGTGAGGCACCATGCACTCATGCATTTTGGCAGGAAGGACAGGTGTAACAGTTTATGAATGTAAATAAGATATATCCTTGGTATTTCTCATCTGGAGCGATTGTGCTGTATCTGCTGTTCATCGTCGCTCCCGCCCTGCTGGGCATCTATTATTCCTTCACCGATTGGAACAGCTACAGTTCGGAGAAAAACTTTATTGGTCTGGAGCATTTCCGAACCATTCTGGCGGGTGATCCAACGTATTTACTTTTTATTAAGAATACAGTCCTTTTCACTCTGATTACTTCGATCGCCAAGACGGTCCTGGGCCTATTCCTAGCTCTATTACTGGTCAGCGGTGTGAAGGCTGCGAATCTGCATCGCATGATCATATTTTCACCTCAAGTACTTTCGTTTCTGATTGTTGGCCTGGTCTTCAAAAGCCTGCTCGATCCCAACAACGGCTTCGTTAACGTGACACTGCGTTCGCTGGGGCTGGACGTTCTGGCCCAGAACTGGCTGGGCTCCCTGACCTGGGCAATGCCATCTATTATGGCGGTGGATACGTGGAAAGGCATGGGGTACATTATGGTGCTGTTCATTGCTGGACTACTCGCCATTCCTCGGGATTATTATGAAGCGGCATCGATTGACGGTGCCGGCTTCTGGCAGAAGCTGTTTCGAATCACGATCCCAATGCTGATGCCGACAATTACCATCGCCACGGTACTCAATATTACGTATGGGCTGCGGGTATTTGATGCGGTATATGTACTGACCAATGGTGGACCAGGCAACGCTACAGATGTGATTAACACAGCGGTGTATTCCTCTTTTGCTAAAGGCTATTGGGGGCTCGGCAGTGCATTATCCACGATTCTCTTTGTCATTATGGCGATCATCTCCTTCTTTATCATCCGCTTGATGAACCGAAAGGTGGAATACTAGATGCGAGTGAAAAAACGGCTGGTTTCCATCGGATTAAATGTACTCGCTAGGCTTCTTAGCCTGGTGGTCCTGATTCCTTTTGTCGTCATTGTGCTGAATTCATTCAAGTCCGATGCCGAAGCCAAAGTGCTCAAACTGACCCTGCCCGAAAAGTTCATCTTTGAAAATTATAAAATCGTCTATGAGCAGGGACACTTGGGTGGTTCCTTTTTCAACAGTTTGCTGCATTCAACGGCTTCTTCCCTACTGCTGGTGTTTGTTGTGGCGTTCTCTGCCTTCACGTTATCACGAAATTATTCGAAGTTAAGCAAGTTCCTATATTTCTTTCTTATTCTGGGCATTACGCTGCCATTGAACTACATTCCATTAATGGAGGTCATGAAGTCGCTGGGCATGATTAATTCGCATGTGGGCATGATTCTGCTCTATACCGCGATGGGCATTCCGATCTCGCTATTCATCACATATGCGTTTGTATCCAATATTCCAAAAGAACTGGATGAAGCAGCGATCATGGACGGATGCAACGGGATCAAGCTGTTTCTCCGAATTATTGTGCCTTTGTTAACCTCTGTACTGGTTACGGTATTTGTTCTTAATTTCCTGAGTGTCTGGAATGAGTTTACCGCCCCACTCTACATGCTCAATACCGTCGAGATGTGGCCAATGACGCTCGCTGTCTATAACTTCTTCGGACAGTTCAGTGCTCAGTGGAATCTGGTCAGTGCGGATATCGTGCTTACGTCCCTGCCTGTATTGATTGTGTTCCTGATTGGGCAAAAATATATTGTGGGTGGTCTGACTTCAGGGGCGGTTAAGGGTTGAGATGTATCCAAAATGATAATTCAATACACGGCTACTTTGAAATTCATCATTGACATCACGTTTATTTGTAACTATTATAGTTACAATGGTGGTGATCATGCATGAAACAAATCAGCAGTCGCTTTTCCATTGCGGTTCATACGCTGTCCCTGGTCGCTGTTGTGCCCAATGAGTGTACGGGAGATTTTATCGCCAAAAGCGTGAATACCAATCCCGTCATTATTCGGCGCATTATGTCCAAGCTGAAACAGGCCGGCCTAATTGAGGTCAGACCCGGTGTCGGCGGTGCTTCTTTGTTGAAGGACCCCGCCGATATTACCCTTTTGGATATCTATCGTGCGCTTGAGGTTGTGGAGGATGGCGAGTTGTTTAACTTCCACAAACATCCAAACCCAAATTGTCCGGTTGGCAGCATGATCGAACAAACCTTGCGCGCCGAACTTATTGAGGCTCAGCTAGCTATGGAACAGCGTTTGAAACGTGTAACGATACAACAGATGATGGATCAGGTTCACGTCTCTGAATAAAAAAAGCTCATTACGAGCTTTTTTTAAACCTTTCGTTGTAATCACACCTGTTATAACACATACGATTACATCTATTCATGTCGTTGACATTCCACTTTTGTGTCGACACAAAACATACCTTATAGGAGGAAAATACAATGAAAATTTTAGTTACTGGCGCAACAGGTCATTTGGGTTCACTGGTCGTAGAGGCTTTGTTAAAAACGGTATCTGCTGGGGATTTGGCTGTAAGTGTACGCAACCCGGAGAAAGCGGAAGCATTGCGCGCTCAAGGTGTGGACGTTCGTCAAGGTGATTTCGATCAACCGGAAACGCTGGAAAAAGCATTTGCAGGCGTAGATCGGCTGCTGCTGATCTCCACAGACGGGGACAATGAAACGCGTATTCGCCAACATCAATCTGCTGTAGACGCCGCCAAAAAGGCAGGCGTTGGATTCATCGCTTATACCAGCGTTGTGAATGCGGAGAAAAACACCCTTTCACTGGCTGAAGTACATCGTGCCACAGAACAGGCTATCCGTGAATCTGGCATTCCTTATTCCTTCCTGCGCAACAACTGGTACCTCGAAAATGAAGCAGGCAGCGTTCAAGCAGCTTCACAGGGCGCACCTTGGGTGCATGCAACTAACGCCAGCCAAGTGGGCTGGGCTACTCGCAGTGATTATGCGCATGCTGCTGCTGCAGTACTGACAGGTGAGGGACATGAGAATTCAGTATATGAGTTGTCTGGTAAACTTCTTACTCAAGCTGAGCTCGCCGCTATTGTTGGGGAAGTGCTTGGACAGGACATCAATGTGCAAAACGTAGACGATGCTGCTTACGCTGACATAATGAAAGGTGCAGGCCTGCCTGACTTTGTAGTCTCCATGCTCGTTGATATGCAAAGTGCTATCCGTGAAGGTGCACTGGCTGTAGAGAGTGATACATTGGAAAAATTGCTTGGCCGTCCGGCTCAACCATTGAGTAAGGGTGTTAAAGCGATTTTGGGCAAGTAATTTTAAATAGAAGAGAAGAGAAGAGAATGGAAATCAAAAAGGGACACACCAACGAATGTTGGATGTGTCCCTTTTTGTGTAACAGCGATCTATAAAAAGATATAGCAGTTGAACGTACTATTTATACTAAACTAGTTCAATTGTGATATAAATTCAATATAGATATCGATAATCCCCATCACCGTTACATCGATTATTGCTCGATATATCGTGCCGGAATGTGATCGGCCAGCCAAATATTTTCGTTTCCATGATAGAAAAGAATTCCGTCCTTGAACGCTTGAGCCGCGTTAATTTTCAGTATTACCGCCTGGTCATCACGTCTTCGTCCCACCTGTTTGGCGGTATCCATATCTGCGGACAGATGAACATACTGCCTTTGCCGAGGCTGCAAACCTTGTTCCATAATGGAAGCAACCGACCGCATTGGCGTGCCATGATAGAGTATCTCCGGTGGATCGGCAGGTGTTTTGGATATCTTTTGCGGAGTCGAATGACCATATAATGCGCGGATGCGGCCAGAATTGATCTCATGTCTCTTTTTCTCCGAGGCTTGAATCATCTGCTCCAGATCCGCTTCCGTGACGTCCTTCCACTGTGGACTCTCATGTAAAGCCACCAGCAATTGCGGAATCTCCACCCATCCCTCTTCGTCCAGCTCCAGCTCATACTCCCATGGGGCGTGACGCAAGGCGTAGGAAAGTTCCTTGTTTAATTTCATCAGATCCATTGCGATCATCTCCCAATTAAGTTAACAATTCATTAGACAAATACTGTCTGTACCACTACATGAAAGGGTGAACGCTCTGCTTCTTCAGGTTCTCTCCGGTTGTACTGCCGCCAAAATCTCCTGAATGTTGCGGGCGAGTCCCTCATCATCTTCCTGATTAAACTGGCGGTGTCCATCGATGCCACGATGAATAATCGTGTTCATCACCGGATGAACTTCCCGATCGGAAGCCACCCGGATCAGATCATCGGCAAAATCTACAGCCTGCTGCTCACTATAGTTAAAAGGTTTAATCAGCATACGGATGCTCAGTGCATGAGCCTGTGGCTCCGCCAGCTGATCCCGATGGGTTATGCCATATACAGCGCCAAACCCAAAAGCAGCAATCACCTGACGCTCCAGCTCTGTTGTCTGTTCCAAAGGCGTACCGATCAGTTCACATATTTTGTCCACCATCTGCTCCAACTCTGAAGCCGCCGCAGCCAAAATTACGTCATTAATATCGTCAGCATTGATAAATTCAGTCATATTGTATTTCTCCATTTCTGCTCCGTATTTGATCCATTCTCTCAAACTTTATGAGAACATTGTATCGGAGATAGGGTCGCGAGTTCAAATGAAATGATTAATTACCTCCGCTTCAGGAAGAACAAGCAAAATAAAATATTCGATTTATGCCTATAACATAAGAAATAGTATAGGCGTTATCCGAAGCAGATGCCCGAATAACGCCTTGCATAAATTGGTTTCATATAGTTCTCTTAAAAGTCTATCTAACACTCCCCTGCCAGCTCCGCATCTGTCCAATGAAGCTGAACACCCTGCCGAACCAGCTGTGCCTGATAGGCATGAAGATGCTCCGTCGAAGCCCTCACCTGTGCTGGTTCAACTTGCTGTGCAATGGCATAAGCGGCAAGGGTGCCAGCAGCCTCGCCAATATTCCATTCGGTGGGATGCAGACGGTAACAACCGTTCGCAATCTGGGTCATGGAGATATTTTTGCAAGCTGGGAGCAAGTTCTTGACTCGTACCGGGATGAGTGCACCCAGCGGAATCTCATAGGGATGGTTCGGTATATAAAAAGTCCGCTGGCTCACGGTTGTCGGATGGAGATCCAGATGATAACTGCCGACACCCACACTATCCTCGTAACGTTTGGCTCCCTCTGCTCCGCGCAACTCCTTGCTCACATCCTGCTCGGTAATGGTATATACGCCTCGGATTCGCCGTGATTCCCGAATATACGGTGCTTTCGCGAGACCGTCTTCCGTACCGAGCACATCTCCACGCAGCCTTACGCCCGGATAACCCTTTCCGCCGTCCAGGCGGGGAGCTGCTGTCTGAAGCCAGTAAACTAAGGAAAGAGTTAGTTGCCTCGCCGCTTCCAGATGCCGCTCGCGTTCCTCCGGCGATACGCCAATGATCGGCCCGGCGTAATAATCGTTCAGTGCCCAGTTGAGCAGCGTGACTTCACCATCATTCAGTGACTCTGTCCATATAGCCGGGTCAACGATCCGCCGATAATCCCACAGGGAGGTTATGCCCTGATCATTAGGGAACATCGTGAACTCTTTCAGCTTGGAGGTATCATTGGCATCCGAAGCGTACCAGCTCAGGATCGGATACAGTGAGAACGAGGGA
This sequence comes from Paenibacillus sp. RU5M, assembly GCF_900221055.1. NCBI lineage: Bacteria > Bacillati > Bacillota > Bacilli > Caryophanales > Paenibacillaceae > Paenibacillus > Paenibacillus sp. RU5M. The sequence continues at coordinate 202,110 of NZ_OBQM01000007.1, forward strand.
ACATACTGACGCCAGTAATCATAATCCCTCGGACGAGGGATCGTGAAGTCTCCTCCCGGCACATAATCCACTGCCGCCACATGGGTAATCGACTGCATGTCTAGCGGGTTCGCTTCATCCAGGGCATGTGGCTCACCCGTATCCCGCCGAGATTCCGCTCCACTTACATACTCTACTCCCGCAAGGGGAAGCAGATCACCGCATTCTGTAGCATCCAGATAATAGGCACCCTGGAGCTTAATTAATCCCCCATTTCGCTCTTCACACACAGTCACGCCAGTCACCCGGTCACCTTCTGTGTCTACCTGAACTGGCACGGTATGATAGAGCACCTCGATCCGACCGGTGTTCACGTAAGGCGCAAGCATCTCATGCAAAACAGCAAGCGCGACCTTCGGCTCATGCGCCAAGCGGCTCACCCAGCCATTGCCGGGGTTAAGAACAGGATCGCTCTTGGCGACATCCGTAAGCGGGTAGTTCCGTCTGTAGTAATCTCTGACTCGGCTGCGGAACTCACGATACGATGCTGTACTGCCAGATTGTTCAATCCAGCGGTGCTCATCTGGCGGTACTGCCTGTGAGGTCAATTGACCGCCAAGCCAGTCCGTCTCTTCCGTCAAAAGTACCCGTTGCCCTGCCTTGGCTGCAGCCAGCGCAGCTGCAGTCCCGCCAAGACCACCGCCAATAATGACGATATCACTGTGTTTCTCCTGTTCAATCCCCATGCTTTGTCTCCTCCCTGTCACTGCCTTCAGACCAGCCAACGCCGTCCTTACGTAGGCGTTCCAAGGCCAGCTGCGCCGCCCCGATACAGCCTGCCCAGTTACCGAGTTCAGCCACTGCAACCCGGTCTGCCAACCCGACACTGGATAACTTAGCGGTAAGCATCGGCCACCATATAGCCTGATCATGGGTCACACCGCCACCAAGAATAATCAATTCCGGATCTATCGAGGCAGATATATTCGCAATAACAGAGGCTAAATCAGATATGTAACGCTCTAGAATGTACAACGCTATTGCTTCTCCCTGTCTTGCAGCGGTCATAATCTCTCGGCCGTGAGTATACGTGTTGCCCTTCTGTTCCCGCGCCAGCCGCATCAGTGCACTACCGGAAATGTATTGCTCCACGCAGCCGCGTTTGCCACAATTACAAGGCCGACCGTCAGGCACCAGCACACAGTGCCCCCAGTCCCCACCGCGCCAGTCTACTCCCCGTAACATCCTGCCAAATGCCATATTGGCCCCACCGACCCCAGTTCCGAGTGTCAGCATAACCAGGTTCTGCTTACCGCGGCCGGTACCAAGCCACGCCTCGCCGAGCAGTGCAGCATTGGCGTCGTTATCGGCAGTTGAAGGCAGGCCAAATTCCGCAGTTGCCCACTGTGTCAGTGGCATTCCCTGCCAGCCAGGTAAATTATTCGTTGCGTGGATAACTTCACCCGTTTCCACATTCACCCTTCCTGCCGAGGCAATACCCAGTGCCTTCACTTCTTCACAGCTAGACAACAGTTCACATACTAACCCGCGCAGCTGGCCAAGTATGGCCTTCCGGCCCAACCGGGCCTCGGTTGCACATGTAGCCTCCACCAGAACGACTCCGGCTTCATTGACTACAAGCCCTTTAATGCCTGTGCCACCTACATCCACGCCAATGACCTGTGGCATCTGCTTTCCTCCTATTCACACAAGCCCTTCAATAAATACGGTCGATAACTGCCCTGGCCGTTAATTCCTTCATCTTTTTGGTCTCTTCGCCATGCTCGCGCTCCAGCCCCTGGCAGAGCAAGTCGATAATAAACAGCTGAGAGATTTTAGCTCCTACAGAACCGCCTTCAAGGGGAGACTCCTTCCCCGCGGTCAAGAGCAAGATATCCGCAATAGAAGCAATGGGGGATTTGGCATAGTTCGTCATGGCAATCACCTTAGCCCCGTTTTGTTTGGCCTTCATCAGCATATCGTTGGTATCCAGCGTACTGCCGGACACGCTGATGCCAAAAGCCACGTCACCTTCTCCCATCGTTACCGCCATCATGGACTGAATATGGCTGTCGGAATTTGCTTCCGTACGTCGGCCGATGCGCAGAAAACGGTTCTTGGCATCCATAGCCGTAATGCCTGACGAGCCCACGCCGAAGAATTGCACATGTCGTGCGCTGTCCAGACACTTTACTGCCTGCTCCAACTGGCTACGATCCAGCATACCCAAGCTGGATTGCAGCACACCCACCATCGCGGTATATAAATGGTCGGCGTAATCGTCCTCTCCCTGCTCGCCGTCTGGCTGGTTCTGCCGTTTCGGCAGCCCTTGGGCCAGCATCAGCTTGAAATCCTGATAGCCTTTAAACCCGATTTTACGGCAGAATCTCATCACCGTGGTCTCTCCGGTACCAGCAAAATCAGCCAGCTCAGTCACAGACAAATAGATGATATTATCCGGATTGTCCCGTACGCACCTGGCCACCTTCTGCTCCGACTTGGTCATGGAAGGATAATACGTATTAATTCGGTCATTCATCTCCATTACTCTTCATCCTCGCTTTTTTGGTCACTGCTGCGAACTGTCGGGTAATTAGCTGTGGCCGAGTTATTGCGGAGCCCACCACAACAGCGTATGCCCCCAGATCAAGCGCCTCTTCTACCTGAGAGGGTATACTAATCCGCCCTTCGGCAATGACCGGAATCTTCAACCGCTGTGCGCACATCCCTAGCAGCTCCAAATTTGGCCCTTCCTGCTGCCGGGAATACGGTGTATAACCCGATAGGGTAGTCGAAACACAGCTGACTCCAAGTGACTCAGCGTATAAAGCTTCCTCCAGAATGGAGATGTCTGCCATGGAAACCACCCCATTTGCGTTCAGATAGGCGGTGATTTGCTCCAATGTATGATTTTCCGGCCTGCTCTGGCGGGTCGCATCAAATGCAATGATATCCGCTCCGGCCTCCAGCAACTCGTCAATTTCTCTGAGGGTTGGGGTGATATATACAGCAGAATCCGGGTAGTTGCGCTTTACGATGCCAATAACCGGCAAAGATACGGTCTGCTTGATCGCACGTACATCTGCTGCACCATTCGCCCGAATACCCGCGGCCCCTCCTTCCTCCGCAGCCGCCGCCATACGAGCCATCATCTCTGCGCCATGCAGCGGTTCGTCAGCCAGCGCCTGGCAGGAAACAATCAGTCCCAAATGCAGTTTCTCCAACACTACCTTTGTCAGGGTTCTCACCCTCTCTCTAATATTCTGCTTTCCTTACCCGGGTTGGATGGTACGAATCGTACAGACAGGCCCACTTCGAACATCCGGTTCCATGGCATATAACAATCGGTAATCTGGATACTCCCTGCTGCAGTATCGATCCGCACAGCAAGCTCTTGACGCAACCTTTCCTCTACTCGGGCGGCAACAAGGCCACGTGACCCATCCAGCAAGTACTTGCCATAGCCCATCTCCTGCACCGGGCCATTGCTAAGTTCTCCCCGAACGACTGAACAATAGCAGACATCCTCAGCATAGCGGAGAGCGAGGAAATCAAGATGCGATTGTGTACGACCATAGAGCAGGTAGATCATGGCCTGCGAAATGACGGTTCCCAGCGAGTTGGAGCTGGTATTCCAGGCGGCATATCCAGCCAGATCAAATAACATGTCTTTTTGCCGCAGCATCTTGACCAGCTTCTGATCCCCACCATTGGCATATCCCACATCCGCTACAGCCACCGGCTTGTTCTTGCTCCTGAGCAGAAAGTGTCCATATTCCACCAGTTCCATCAGGTTTCGGTATACATCGTAGCTGTAAAAAGAATGCTGCTGCGACACCGCTTCCGCCATCGTCTCTCCGGGTGTGCTAATCAACAGCACCAGATCTGCTTCAGTCGCACTGGATGCAATCAACCCACCTGCAGCCAAAATCTGATATTTGAGCGTCTCATAGAAAAATCGATCCTCGAAGAGCGGGGTAACAAACGCCCCCTGAACAGATGATAATCGTGGGTACACCAGCGGCATCCGGCCGCGAGCCTTGTTCATCATTCTGGAGAGCAGTACGCAACCAACTTCGTCCGCACCAGGATACATGTAGACTTTAAGTTCCAGATCAAGGGCGGTAATCCGGGATCGCACTTTCTCCTGATCCTTGGCTGTATGTCCATAAGGCGCCGAATCATCCTGCGGCACAATCATGAAGTCGATAATTCCTTCCTGCACCAGAGCCAGCACTTGCTTGTTAGCTTCAATATTTACGGCCCTGCGTCCCAGGTAATCTTCCAGCACTTCCATTGGTAGACGGTTATCGATATCGGCCAGCTCGCGGATCTCCTCATCCGTCGCAATCCCCAGCTCCATCCGATGGCTGATGAAACCTTTGCGAAAAATCTCTCTTCCCCAGTCGGCATAATAATCCGGCTCCTCATCGGACAGGGAATATTGCGGGCAGCGCATAATCAGTTGAAACGCATACAGGGTTAGCTGCGGGTACCGCTGCTTGATCCCCCGAAGGAGCTCCAGACGGGCCGTCAGTTCATCCGGCTCCAACTGATGTAGCCGGGAAGGAATAATCCCGCCGTAGAGCAACGTATCCAAGGCAACGATTGCTCCATCTGCCCTTGCACAGCTCTCCTCAAACCAGGTCCATAACTGTTCCACATCGCCCGGACGTTTTTTTAGGCCCATGATTTCAAGTGGGGGACGCTCAACTTTGAATTCCGTTCCCTGTGCCAACAAATAAGGAAACTCATAATTGCAAGGCCGTTCATCTAACGGAACAAAGGTTAGCTTATACTGCTTCGGCATGAATGCGATCACCCTTTCTGTGTTTTTATCCTTTAATCGCTCCGGCGATGCCTTCCATATAGTATTTTTGGGTGAAAAGGAACACGATGATAATCGGCAGTACCGAGATCATGGTGCCGGCGGCAATCCAGCCGAAGTTATACGAGAACTGACCGTTCAAATACGTCAGGGCCGCAGCCAGTGGATATTTCTGCGGATCATCCAGCACCACAATCGGCCACAGGAAATTGTTCCAGAATGCCATGACTTCAAGCAAGCCAATGACGGCAACCCCTGGTTTCACCAATGGCATGACAAGCTGCACGAAGATACGGAACTCGGAGGCTCCATCCATTTTGCCAGAATCCCGAATATCCGTCGGTATGCCCAGAAACGTTTGTCGCATCAGAAAAATGTTAAATACCGACACCGCGGCCGGAAGCACAACACCAAGAAACGTATTGCCCAAGTGAAAGGCCTGAATCGTTAAATAATGCACAATCATTGCCGTTGCGGAAGGGATAATCATGGTCGAGATTAGCAGCGTGAACACCAGATTACGTCCCCTGAACCGAAAGGTCGCGAGTGGATACGCCGTTAGGCAGGACAAGAAGATGTTAAACACTACCCCAAGGAGCGTAATCACCACCGTATTTATGATGTAGCGTGGAAAATCCATGAACTCCCACACCTGCACGTAGTTATCGAAAGCGATGAAGGTAGGGAGAATTGCTGGTGGATTTGCAAACACATTACGACCAGGCATCAGCGATACGCTGAGCAGCCACAGAAAAGGACCCATCATAAACAGGGCGAGCAAAATCAACAGTACATAAATGATCAAATGACGAAGGGCTTTTTTCATTTTTTTAGACGAAAGCGTATGCCGAATCAATAGGTATTCACCCCGCCTCTCCGGTTCAGCCGGAACACCAACACACTGAGCGCTGCTACCATCACACTGACGATCAGCCCAAGCGCCGAGGCATACCCGAAATTGAATTGCTCCAGCCCTTTTTGAAAAATATATACGCTGGAAGTCAGCGTGGACGTTCCCGGCCCGCCCTTGGTGAGAATATAGACCTCATCAAACACACGAACGGCACCCATCACCGAAATTACGGTGCAAAAAAGAATATGCGGCCGCAGCAGCGGAAGCGTCACATGAATAATCAGTCTCAGCGGTCCAGCTCCATCCACTCTGGCGGCTTCATACAGATCTGCCGGAATACTTTGAAGCCCAGCCAGATAGAGCATCATGTAATAGCCGAGACCCTTCCACATGGTGATGAACATCAGCACATACAGCGCAGTACTGCTCGTGGAAAGCCAGGAGACTTGCTCACTGAGAATGCCAACCTTCAGCAGCAGGTAATTGACTACGCCGTTATTGCCCAACAGCCAGCTCCAGATCAGCGCCACTGCGACCATGGAAGTTACAACCGGTATGTAGTAGGCTGCCCTGAACATTTTGACACCTGGAATTCGGCTGTTAACCAGAATGGCCATGAGGATCGAAATGATTTGAATCACCGGTACAACCAGCACATACACCAACGAATTCCACAGCGAAATCAGGAAATTATGATCTTGAAAGGCCCGGGTAAAGTTATCCAAACCAACGAAATGTGTCTCTGTAATGACAGAATAATCGGTTAATGAGAGGGGTATCCCGTAAATAATCGGCCAAAAGGTGAAAACCGCCAGAAACAACAATCCCGGTGCCATAAACGCCCATGCAGCAAAAGATTCGGATCGAATCGCCTTGTACACGGCTACGCCTCCCTCTCTTCTAGGATTGAGGGGGAGTACTCCCCCCTCATCAGACTGTACCGCTTAAGTTCAGGAATCTTGGTTAAGAATTTGGTTAACTTCCTTCTCCACTGCGTTCAAGGTTTCTTTAATATCTGCTCCGTTCATCAAAATTTCCTGCAAGCCCCGTGCCAATGCGGAGTTGATATCTCCTGCATTCGGTACGCCGACCATGTAATCAGTTGCTTTATCTAGACTTTGAGAGGAGGCTACCTTGGCTTCGGCTTCCAGCGATCCGTCGGATTGCGTAAAGAACGGATCTTCAATGGAGGCTTTGCTCGACGGCAGCGTGTTGGCTACCTTGGAGAAGGCAGTCTGGTTCTCTGCATTGGTAATAAAGGCGGCAAATTCCACCGCTTGCTCAGGGTTTTTGGATTTCTGTGGCACGACGAGATCCATGGAATTGGAGAGCCGCAGGTTCGCTTTGCCCGTTGGGAGCGTTACTGCAATCGTATTCTTGTAAACATCCGGTGCAGATTTCTTGATAAAGTTAATAAAGGTTGGACCCGACAATTGAAAAGCGACCTGCTCCCCGGAAAAATACTGGATCTGCTTGCTGAATTCCGCATCCTCCTTCAGCACCACGCCTTCGGCCATCAGATCACGCATTTGAGCGATCATCGCCTCTGCTTCCGGCGTATTGAAAGCGGCAGCCGTTTTGTCCTCATTTAGAATCGGGATGCCGTCGATTGGAAACAGCTTGGAAATAAGCTGCTGCGCATAACCGGCCACTCCTGTCTTTTCATGGACCTGACGGGCCCACTCCACGAGTTCCTCTCGGGTCTGCGGCGGATTTGCCGGATCAAGGCCTGCCTCCTTCACCAGCTTGGTATTCATGAACAGCACTTCGGTACCTGTGTACCAAGGAAGCGCGTAAGCTTTGCCATCCAAAACAGTAGAATTATAAATGCCTTCAAAGTAACTCTTCGCTTCCTCATCTGTTAGGTATTCATTCAGATTCAGCAGCGCTCCCTTACTTCCCAATTGACTGGCGAATTCAGTATTGAGGTTCACAACATCAGGGCTTTTGCCACTGGCCGTGCTGGTCAATAAACGCTGTGAAATGGCATCATATGGATAGTCCTTCCACTCGACTTTCACGCCAGGATGACTGCTCTCATACTTGGCAATCAATTCATTGAAGTAATCGTTGAACGTTGGCTGTAAAGCAATCGTCCAAAACTCTAGCGTCACCGGCTTTCCAGCTTCCGTACCCGTCTCCCCAGTGCTTCCCGGACTCGGCGTACCAGCCGTATTGTCATTTCCTCCGCAGGCGGCAAGCAGCATAGACATCATAACGACTAGCAGCAAAGATACTGTGAAGCCCTTTCTGTTGGTGGTCACACAACATTCCCCCTCAGTTTGGTATAAGACGGGAGCCGGCGCTTACGTCAGATTTCCTGGCTAATTACTCCATCTTTCCAATGGAGTATATGCAGACCCTGGAGTTAGAATGAAGTATTCTTCCAGAAATAAATTAAAAAAAGAAATAATTTTTCTTTTAGGCTAAAAAAACACAAAAACAAGCCAGTTCGATCCGTGAAAGGACCAAACTGGCTTGTTTGTTACGACTATATGTATAAGACAAGGCTGCAATCAAGCCGTCTCATGCTGTTTCTTCGGCTCTGCTTCGTAGACTTGGGTATGTTCATTTTCAGCCAAAACCCATTCTACCGTGCCAGGTTTGCGTATTTTCCACATCCAGGCCTGTACTTGAAGTGATCTCTTAACCCAAGCGAGGGACGCACAACGTTGCTCGGAACGAACCGATAATCCCCAGTGAATAACGCGTGCGAGCCACCGGTTCACATACTCATTATGAGAACGCACAGATGGCAATTCATCGCGGAACAATCGCTGTTTCACATCCATAGGAGGCTGCCCGCATGTCCAATAATGAAGCAACGCTGCCAGGCTATATATGTCTGACATCGGTCCCTGACTGGATTTCTCCGAGTAGAACTCAAGCGGCGAATACCCGGCCGATGTAAAGATCGCCTGTTTTTCCCCGGATTGTACAGGCCAACGAGCTGCTGAACCGAAGTCCAGTAGTTTGGGCGTACCGTCTTCCATCACCATAATATTGGATGGCTTCACATCACGATGAAGAATTCCCTGCTTATGAATATAGTCCAGTGTATCTACCAGCGGGAGCAATGTCTCGGTAATAAATGCCGCGTCCAGTGCATGATTTCGCTCAATCAGATATTCGGTTAAGGTTACCCCTGTACAATATTCCATAACAAGATACCCCGTGTCATTTTCTTCGAAATGATCCACATACGACACAATATGAGGATGATTCAACGTGGATAACAGCTCTCCTTCTACCAGAAATGCAGCAAGAAGTTCCTGATACTGACCACTGAAACCTCGTGAAGAACAGAACACTCCCCGTTTGTCAGCATGACGTGCTGCAAGCCTCTGGGGGAAAAACTCCTTGATTGCTACTTTTGCACCTGTATTCCGATCTCTTCCTGCATATACAATAGCCAGCTCACTGCTAGCCATGAGATGTCTTACCTGATATGTATCATTTAAAATTACATTGCGTTGCAATGCCATTTTGCAATTGTCCTTTTTCATAACAGACCCTCTTTTCAACCTTGTCGATCGGAAGACTTGCCGCATGTTGCATCATTCGGTCCAACCAGACAGGCGTTTCATCGCCAACCATATATATAAACCAAATGATGCAATTTGAATCACAATCATGCGGAAATATTAAAAAATTTCTATATTTAATAATTCTTCTGTAAAAATTGCTGAATTTCTTGGTTCATCTGCTTCAACACGTCTTGAGACGGGAAATGACCTGTGTCGTATTTGATTGCTTTGACATTCGGAATAATCTTCTGAGCTCTTTCAATGACCTTATCTGCCGGGAAAAAGACATCCTTTTCCCCCACCAGCAGCAGTGTTGGCGATGTATAATTCACCAATTCGTCCTGCTCCGTAAGCTTGGGCATATCCTGCTCCAGACTGACGTATTTGAAGATTTTCCCGATTATATTTTTATCTATTTCTTTCATACAACTGCATGACATGATATCCGCGATCTTTTGCAAAGAAGTTGGAGAAGAAGTCATTTTGTACGTTACAAGTGGCAACACGATATCCTGAGCCATCTTAATTTTGGATCCCACGGCCAGTCCAGCGGGTGCTACCAGAACAGAACATGCAATTCGGTCCGGAATGTAAGTTGCCAATCTTAGGACAATTCCGCCTCCAAAGGAAGGACCGATAAACGCACTTTTTTCGATCTTGTAGTGATCCAGCAAATCAGAAATCCACAAAGCCAAACTATCAAACCTTGCTGAAATTCGTGTTTCTTCACTGTAGCCTGGATGACCGATCGTATCCGGCGCGATAATCCGGTAATCTTTGAAAAGAGAAGAGAACCATGACAACGTCATCGGATTCACACAATTTCCGCCCTGGAGAATAAATAGCGGCTTACCGTCTTCTGGACCTGTTAATAAAACATGCGTTTGTCCAAAACGTGTCTCGACGTACTCTCGTGTAAAACCTTCGCCCAATTGCTCAACATACGCTTCGTATTCCTCAAGTATGCTGCTCTTGCCTTCTTCACTTCTATAAATGGAACTCATGTCTGCCTCCTGCAAAGTATACTCTTTCAAGATTTTATGGATTTTAAGGTCCATAAATATAAAAGAGCCCGCTGATGACAGGCTCCTTCATATGTGTAACTTATCATAATGAACTGATTATAGAATGGAAACTGGAAATTGTAAACATCGTTTCTCATAGAAAATTAATAATATAGAAATTGTAGAGAAATAGGGCTATTTTCGGCCGTAATCTGCCTTGATTTCGCCCCACTGCTTGGTCTGCCATTTTAGCACTTTATTGCTGTACGTATTCGTACGCAGCCACTGCTCTGCACGGTCAATCATCAGCCAGATCTCTTCGGTGGAAGCATCCCTTGCGAGTGTGGTGGACACCGCTTTTTGCTTCAACCATTTCATCGCATTGACGGAGTCCGTATAAACCGTCTTACTACTGCCCTCTTTTTTGAGATACGCCAAGGCATGTACGATGGCCAGAAATTCCCCAAGGTTGTTTGTACCTTTGGAGATTGGCCCAACGGAGAAAATAATCTCACCCGTGCGGGTATCTACGCCTTTATATTCCACCGGCCCTGGATTCCCACGCGTACCAACATCAACCGAGATGCTGTCATAGTCAATTTCTGCGGAGGTCTCCATGCCCGCACTTCTTCCGCTACTGCCAGACTTCGTCTTCGAAGAAGCGCCTGAACCACTGGCACCCGTACCCCAGTTTCCTTTCCATCCTGCACGATATGCCTCTTCGGCGGCAGCTTTCGATTCATACGATTTATATTTTGCTCCGGTAAAATGATCCGTTTGTGCTTTGCATTCCGCCCATGTGCTGTATACGCCAGGCTGCTTTCCTGCCCAGACGACATAGTATTTCTGCTTTGCCAATATGACCCGCTCCTTCGTTTGCTGCATTCAATTCCTTATTGTAAACGATAGGGAGGTGAGATTGAAAGAAGCGTGTTTATCTTATTCCTGCACTTGATACCTCCATTTCTTCAACATGTCTAATGCTACTTCCAGAAGCTTGCTTTGGTTATGTGAGATTTGCATTTCAATAATTGTTTGACACCTAAGGTTTTGTAAATCCGATAACTTATCCATCATTTGCTCCAGCAACATGAATGACTGCGCGCTCACTTCCAGACTGGAATCACCGATAAATGGAATAATGTTCTCAATATGTACTATGTAATTCAGGTTTTCAAGAGCGTATAGCAATGTGCCTCTGCTTCCTGATGTCTTGGAGTCTGTGATGACTTCAATTAACGGTTCGACTGCTCGATCATCTCCAATGTCAGATAAAGCGATAGCAATTGTGTTACGTAGTATGGCGTTGTCCGTAGATTTCAGGAGTTCAATCAAGAAAGCGAATTGAGTTATATCCTTTTTTTCACCAATATATGCTATTTGTTTAACAACGCCTTCCATATCTCCTTGGGAAAGATGCTTTTGAAACATGTTTGTATACATTGTACGTTGTATCACTCCTCATTTTGTTAGAAGAAAGCTCTCCATAATAATATCGGTCATTTCCTTATTTTAGGATGTAGTATAATGGTCCTTATCATGCCGGGACTATTTTCCTTATCCACATCTCTTGTCCTAAGCAATTGTATATTTCAACCAGATCAGGAACAGGCTAAGAAATACGACACATGATTTGCTACAGAAAGGAATACAACCAATGGACTGGATATGGAAATCCATCTTGCTTGTACTGATTGGCATGATTCTGCTGCGGATTGCTGGACGTAAATCCATATCGCAAATGAGTGTAGCCACAACGGTCATTATTATCTCAATCGGAACAACGATCGTGCAGCCAATTGCGAATCATGAGTTAGGTAAAGCGATCGGGTCAGCGGCGGTATTTATCCTCACACTTCTAATTGTTGAACAATTGCAATTGAAGTTTAATTGGTTTGAAAAACTGATGAGCGGAAAATCGAAGGTTGTTGTGGAAGATGGGAAGTTGAATCTGCCGAATTTGAAACGCATGCGCTTTTCCGTGGACCAATTGGAGATGCAGTTGCGGGAAAAAGGGATTACAAGCATTGCCGATCTGGAAACGGCTACGATGGAACCAAACGGGCAACTCGGTTACGTGCTCAAACGGCACGCACGTCCAGTAACCATAGGTGATTTGGAAGCACTCCTGAAGCAAGGTACGTGGCCCACGGAATCCAAGGAACTGTTCCAGGAGGTCATTCAGGATGGACACTCGCGTCCGATTGACTCCAAAATACAGTAAATAATTTGAATAAAATATAGAGATGGCTGGCCACAGGTGGCCCTTTCTAGCACATGTAAAAAGACACCCGAATGCCTTCAGGTGTCTTTTAGTTGCCTTAATCCGAAATCCGTTATGAAATTAGGATTTGGAGGTAACTTCCGTTTTGACCATGTGGTCCGGAATGTTATTATTGGCAATGATTTCTCCAAATGGTCCAATAAAGGAATGATCGCCGCTTTCTCCATGTTGCGAGTACTGAAGCTTTGGAAATAACAGCTCCGCGGTACGATAACATTCTTCCAGATGCGGATAACCGGATAAAATGAAGGTCTCGATCCCCAGTTCTTCATACTCTCTGATTCTGGCTGCGACCTGATCGGGATCACCGACAAGTGCGGTTCCGGCACCACCTCTAACCAAGCCGATGCCCGCCCACAGATTGGGGCTAATCTCTAGGTTGGAACGATCACCATTATGCAGCTTGGCCATTCTCTGCTGTCCTACGGAATCCATGCGAGCATAGATCTTCTGGGCAGCGGCTATCGTCTCCTCATCCAGGTGGGAGATCAGCTCATTTGCGGCCTTCCATGCTTCGTCTGCTGTCGGACGCACAATAACATGCATACGTATGCCAAAACGAATGCTTCTTCCTTTTTTTGCAGCCAGCTCCCGCATTTGATGAATTTTGGCTTCCACCTGACTTGGAGGCTCACCCCACGTTAAATACACATCGACATGGTCCGCTGCCACTTGCATTGCGGCTTCTGAAGAACCTCCAAAATAGAGTGGGGGATGTGGCTTTTGGATGGTCGGATACAGGACGGAGCCACCCTTAACCTTCAGATATTTGCCATCATAGTCAACCGCCTCTCCCTTCAATTCCTTGCGCCAGATGGTCAGAAATTCATCGGCTAACGAATAGCGCTCATCGTGGTCCAGGAACAGCCCTTCTCCTTCAAGCTCAATTGGATCTCCACCAGCCACCACATTGATCAGCAGCCTTCCTTTGGAGAAACGATCCAGGGTTGCGGCCATACGTGCAGCTGTGGTTGGCATCATCAGACCTGGACGCGCAGCGACAAGAAACTTAAGCCTTTCCGTGGAAGAAATCAGCGATGAAGCCACAATCCACGCATCTTCACACGACTTTCCAGTAGGTAACAAAACACCGGCATATCCAAGTTCATCCGCGGCTTGTGCCACCTGCTTGCAGTAGTGATAACTGACCGCCCGGGCTCCTTCTTTTGTTCCAAGATACCTGCCATCCCCGTGAGTGGGAATAAACCAAAACAGTTCCATAGGTATGTCCTCATTTCTATCTTTATATTTTATTTTTCCGATTGATTTGGTATGTTTTATTTATTATGATAGCTATTATCCGTTGGATATCAACGATCAATTAGGCAGAATCTGACGGTTAAGCAACGCATTTGACCGATATGTTGCGAAATGTCTTATTAATCTACATTCCCAAACCATTTGAAGGCTCAACAAAGTTGATCAATCCGTTGTTTTCGAGGTGATGAGAAGTGAATGAATCCCGTGGAGTGGATCGAAGAATTTTACGGACCCGTGTGATGATTTCCGAAGCTTTCCTGAAAATTCTGCCACAGAAATGCTTTACCGAAATTAGTGTCGTGGACATCGTCGAACAAGCGAATATCAATCGCTCTACCTTTTACGCCCACTTTCTAGACAAGGATGATTTATTGGATAGCATGGTGAATGAGAAGTTTCAACTGCTTGAGCAGTTACTAGCGGAACAGAATAACCATCTTGGGAACCTACCTTCATTTAATGAGCCAGATCCCATTTTTGCAGTATTGTTCGAGCATATATTGGAGCATGATGAATTCTATCGGGTGATGGTACTCATTAATCCTGCCGGGAATTTCAACAGTCGGTTGAATGAAGTGATTAGAGAGATGTTTTTGGATCGGATATCCCAATTAGGTATGGAGCAAAAAGAAGTGCCTCTCGATATTTTGCTGGATCACATCAGCTTCTCCACCATTGGAATTATTCACAAATGGCTTACTGACAATAAGGTAAATTCACCTCATCATATGGCTCTTCAACTAACCCGGATTGCCCTGTTAGGAACATATAAAGCGATGGGAGCATCGGTTTAGAGGGAATAGCCACATCTCCAAAAAGGTGATGCACGACATCTGAATACACGTGACATGTGACACTTGAGACTCTAGAACAAAAAGAACTGTCATTTAAGCATATATTCCGCTTAAAGACAGTTCTTCTTTTGCTACTTAGTCCATAATTGCCTGTGCAACCGGAGTTATAGTGGAAGAGATAATGAGAGAACATGTGTGAGTTTCTGTTAAGACAGTCCTTGTCTCACCGTGTACTCAAATAGGCAATACCCAAGCCACCGGTAACCGGATTTTCATAGATTTCACATTCCACGTCGAATACTTCACCAATCATTTCACGGGTCAAGATATCGGCGGGTTTGCCATGAACCACAATCTGTCCCTGCTTCACAACATAGAGGTAATCACAATACGCTGCAGCGAGTTCGAGATCATGAAGCGCAGCCAATATGCCGATATCCAGACTCCGCACAATGTTGAGGATCTGAAGCTGATATTTGATATCCAGATGATTGGTAGGCTCGTCCAATATCAGAAATTCGGGCTGCTGCGCCAGCACTCGGGCGAGGACCACACGCTGCTTCTCCCCGCCGGACAGGGACACGTAATTGCGGTCCGCATGTCCGGTCAGATGTACCTTTTCCAGCGCCTGTTCCACGATATCATAATCCCGTTCATTATCCGTCTCCAGCAGCCTCTTGTGAGGAGTGCGACCCATCATGACCATTTCACGCACAGTAAAATCAAAGCTCAATTCGTTAAACTGACCCACAACGCCCATATGCCGGGACACGACCTTGGGACTGGATTTCAAAATGTCCGTATCATCGAGAAATACTTTGCCTTGCTGTGGTTTGATCACTTTATAGATGCTCTTGAGCAGCGTTGATTTGCCACAACCGTTCGGGCCAATCAGGCCTACGAATTGCTTGCCATTTACCTGTAAAGAAATGTCCCGGATAATATCCATGTTCAGCACCGATATGGATACATTTTCTACATTCAGTTTCATGTTTATTTTCCTCCAAAACCGTAGCCTTTTTTGACTAACATATACATAAACATCGGCGCACCAATCATCGCTGTAATGATCCCGATCGGCAATTCAACGCTGGAAATCAGTGATCGTGCAATAACATCCGTCCAGATCAGGAAGATGGCACCGAATAGTACGGATACTGGCATGACTTTACGATGGTCAGATCCAACCAGCCCTCTCACAATATGCGGAATAATCAATCCAACAAAACCGATCATGCCGCAGCTTGCCACCATTACGCCAGTGACGAGAGCCGTTAATAACATATACAACCTGCGATATACACTGAGATTAATCCCTAGCGTAACCGCGGCTTCGTCACCCAGCAGCATCGTATTAAGGACCCGGGATTGCAACAGAAAGAACATAATGGCTACGAGCACAACGATGCTAATCAGCGGAAGCTTGTTCCATCCTGATGAGGCAAGACTGCCCATAGTCCAGAATGTTACTGTCTTGATGCCTTCGGCATTGTTGGCAAAATAAATGATAAAGTTCGAAAAGGCACTGCACAGTGCATTAATGACCATCCCGGCAAGCACCAGCTTGACTGATGTCATTTTCCCCCGAATACCTGCGAGAGCCAGGACCAGCAAGGATGCACCCATCGCTCCGGCAAATGCCCAGAAGGCCACCCCGGTCTGACCAAGCCAGCCAATCGCGCCGAATCCGATCAGAATGGCAAACGTAGCCCCGAGTGAAGCTCCTGAGGAGATCCCCAGTATATACGGGTCCGCAAGAGGATTCTGCACGGCAGCCTGCATAACTGCACCACATAAAGCTAACCCGGCACCGATAAACATGGCCATCAGTACACGCGGAAAGCGAATCTGCCAGATGATATCCGTAAAGGACCCCGCCTCAATCGGCGTAGAGCCGAATTGAAATCCGGTTAATTTGTACAACAGAATACGATAAGACTCGGCAAGAGGAATGCTCACCTGTCCAATGGATACAGCAATCCCAACCGAAACAACCATTACGATGATTAAAGCGGCAATCAATCCTGCAAAACCGGATTTGCTGTGAATCAGGGACTCCCTTTTTCCCATACGCTGCTTCTGAATTTGAGCCGTCTGTGCCATCTCTTCCCCCATCAATTCCACTTGAATTTGAATAATAAAAATTTAACTGTTTACAAAGCATTTTCTCGGATTATAATTGAGAATGATTATCTTTGTCAATTTAAAAACATAAAGAAAAAGGGCTCGTCGCTAGTGAAATTCAAATTCAGAACCATTTGGTTTGCTTCTTTAAGTCTCCTGTTGCTCTTGCTTGCAGCATGTTCCAATTCATCCTCTTCCACCACTACCACCCCCGCTGCGGAGGGAAGAAATTCATCGAAACAGCAACACAAGTAGAAAATACAAGCAAAACATCCTATCCTCTCACGATTGAGAATTTTAGCATCTCAGGTGAAGGTGGCGAGTGGAAACCGAAATCACAAACATTCGAGAAAGCCCCCGAGCGTGTCGTGGCCAATACCCAATCTGCAGCAGAGATGCTGATCAAGCTTGGGCTGACCGATAAAATAGTTGGAGTCGCCGCATTGTATGGCATGGTTACTCCTGATGTCGCGGATGATTTTGCGAAAATTCCTGTCTTGTCCAAAGATTATGTGGGCAAAGAGCTCATTGCAGGCGCAAGTCCGGATCTGGTACTGGGACGTGGAGATCTCTTCGCAGACGCAGACTGGGGTGTAGGTACAGTGGATGGCTTGAATGACATGAACATCCGCACCTTCCTGCAAACGACGAATCATCAAGGGACATTGGACAGCCTCTATAAGGATATTGCACAGTTGGGCCAAATCTTCGATGTACAGGACAACGCCGCAAAATTCACAGAAAGCCTGAAAGCTCGTGTTGAAGCCATCAAGTCAAGTGTAGCGGATCAATCTGAGCATAGTTTTGCCTATATCGTCCCTTCTACGGAAGACACGATTACTGTGAGCAGCATGCAAAATGATACGTATCAGTTGGATGCACTGAGCCTGTTGAAACTGAAAAATACGTTTGATGTCGTGCAAGGTGAAGTCAGTGTGGAACAGCTAATCACTGCAAACCCGGACTACCTGCTCTTATCCGCCTATGCCGGTTCTCCGGATATCGACAAGCTGATTCAGAATCTGTATGCCAACCCTGCACTGCAAAGCATGAATGCCATCAAAAAAAAACAAATTTACGTAACAGATTTCAGTCAGTTTTTGGGTTATGGATATCAAATTCTGGACGGCATTGAGAAGATGGAACAGGAAATAAAGGCAAATCCGATCAAGTAATTTGCAGGGCTTTGGCTTGTGATATTGTAATGTAATGAAATAAAAGCAAATGAGTAGGAGAAGACATTCTCACTGCTCATTTGCTTTTACGCTGTGCGTACGATGAGTCACTTATGACCGAGTGGCCACCACTGGATTCCAAAAGAAGTGTATTCAATTAATGGAATATGGAGATTAAACCTTAGCAAAATGATTCATTATCATTTCGGCGGCCCGCTTATAACTACCAGCCTGCCATAAAGATTCACCGATGAGGCAAGCCTGTTGTTTTTTATAAAGCTGGGATTGCTTAATACTTCTCCTAATGCCTCCTCCAATCAGCTGCATCGAGGCTATACTTATTTAAAGTGATAACCCGCTCCCAACTACTGTACCCGATTGGCTACAAGAGGATGATCCAACGTTAATGGAATCATCACCAACGGAAAAGTAATAAAGTGCCTTACTAGTATTGTTCATTCCGCATGTGTTATAAAAACATCCGTACGCTGTAAACATATCCACCTGGGCAATGTATGCTTGATGATAAAATTAATATTTAACAATTCGATCAGCCACAGTCTTCAAATCCGTGTATCTTCCTGAAGATAGAACAACATTCACCGACAAATCCCCTCATGTTTCAAAGCAAAGCTGATAGAGTTTTCCTTCCTACATATTTTTCTTTTTGAACATATACATGACTGCTATGAGGATAACATACGAATCATTTACAGAGGAACTGCCCCACGGTTTGTCAATCCGCCATTTATAAAAAGACGCTTTTGATAATTTTATTAACTTGATTAAGGTGAAATATTTTTACAATAGAGAGTTCTTAGAGAAATCGTTAAGCAATTGTTCTAGAAGTACTTGCTCATTAAGATACAATTCATTAAAGAGAATCATCAATTTTTGAGAACATTTCTTATCTTGCGTTAATGCATATTTCATATATAAATTAAGTATATTTTGACTTTTATTCTCAATATTCTTAAAACCTTCTGAGAACACAGGGTTAAGATCATAAAGTTTGTTTTCCTCTATATATTTTATTCTTGATACCATGAGTTTTTTATAATCGTAAAGCGTATAAAGTGGTCTAACATCTAATTGAGTACTGTCCTCCAAATGTAAAGAATAATATTCTATTAATTTTGGTAAAATGTCTATTCCGTAAGTCCACTCTGAATATGATTTATGACTATAAAAGGATTGATAATTTAAGGATAGATTTTTTGATTCATAATATTCTTTGATTTGTTCCGCAACAAATTTCATATCAAATTGATATGGTAATCCTTGATGATGTTTTGGATGTAATTTCAGCAAGTGCATATAGTTAACATGTTGAGTAACGTCACTATCTATATGAGTTTTCCCAAAATCATAAAATGACTTCTCTATATCTGAATATGAAACATAGGTAGATTTATATTTTCTATTTTCTAAAAAACCAGAAATATTAAAACGTCTCTCGTTATCATCAAATCCATATATAAATATTGCATGTGGAAATGTGAACCTTTGATAAGCTGGCGAGCCTGGAATGTAATATTCATTTACATGAAGCCATATGTAATTATCTTGTTGAACTTGTTCTTTTAAGAACTCAACTATATCTGGAATAAATTTCAATATTGTTGACCTCAATATTCTTTGAGTATCTGTAAAACACGGATGAAAATGATGTTCAGGGGATTGTGCATAATAATCTAAAAAGCAATCTTTCCCAGATTGCATTAAACACATATTTAAATAATTGCTATAAATCCATGGAAGGCAATTCTCATTAGCTGATATGATTGAAAAGTAATAGGCATGTTGCGGGTAATTCGAAACAATTGGATATTGTATAGGAAGCACTTTCTTATTCACAAATATCACTCCTTTTATGGGTATTTCCATTTATTTGATTAAGATTCACATTTCATAATAATAATAATAATCAATATATTCCATATTCTAACACCTGAGTTATATGAGATCCATATGATAATGTTAGCATTCATACGATTATCTTAGGCTTCAATGCTGATTATGATGGCTACTAGATACAGCGTAGATTCTTTCCTTTACATCTGTAAGAGCTTTTTTAGCATTTCATTTTCCGCTTCAAGGCATTTGAGCTTCACTTCTGGATCTTCGGGACGTTCGAGCTCTGTCCTTTCCTGATCCATAAATTTTGCCTCGTTTTTCTACAAAATTATATTCCAACCCTTTTTAAGGTGTAGATCGACTGTCTTATTCATAAGTTGTTCCCTATGTAAAAGACATTTCTAAAAAAAGACCTACCTAGCTTGAAGAAGGTCATCTCTGTACTTTACAGGGGAAGTTCCATTGGTATCTGTAGTGGTTATAGTTGTATATACTTTGATTCCTCGTTTCACCTCAATTAATGTCGTGTAGTTCTTTAGTGAAAATTCATTCTTGAAATGACCAAAGAACGATTCCTGAGGAGAATAATCCCATAAACCACTCTTTATTTGTAATTCATTAAATCAATAACATAAATTTAACTTTATTATTAAAATGCGGATTATTGTAGCCGGAACCTTGATCAGAATGAAGACATTCTTAGTCTTCTTCAATCCTCGATTCTTCTGTAAGTGAAGCAAGGTATTTTTCACGAGATCCATGGTGATTCGTTCCGACACATGTTAAGCCAGAAATTCATTAATGGAGCTTCCTTGATCGTAGACAGAATAGCTCGATTCCCTTTGCCAGAGAGTAAGTAGGTAATAGTGCTTAGCAGCACTTTGCTGGGGCACGCCCTGTTTGAAGTGACGTTGTAAAAGTTAGGCAGGGTCCGATGTTCGTGGGTCTTCTTCATCATTGGCTTGTACTATGGGCCGGCTTGCCTCTTGCAATGTGTACTGTGCGCATTGTTCTCTGTAACTGGCTCTCCACTGTGTTTTAGCGGCTTTGATGCAAGTCATTCCCTATAATCTAAAAGTCGAATCCACAAGTCTCAAAAATATCTCTGGGTAACTTTCCTTGCTGATTCGATGCAATAAAGAGTTGTTTGAACTCGTCTTTATATGTGATTCCTTTCGTAGATACGGAGTTCACATATGGGTTGGCGGTAAGTTTGTCTCACTTCTCGATCTGAATTTTTACTCATTGAAATATCTCAGTTCCATTCTCTTTTCTTGGTATACAACAAAAACACCCCATAGAGAGACTTTTTAAAATATCCTTCTTTTAGATATTTTTCGCGCAGTAAAGAGGCCACCTTTTGTAAAAGGCGCCCTCTGATCTGGTCAACGATTATTTGTGTTTATAAAACTCGTGATACAGCTTCATAAGCGCCCTCTTCTCAATCCGTGATACATAGGAACGTGAAATGCCAAGTTCCTTGGCAATCTCGCGTTGGGTGCGTTCTTCCCCGCCTGCCTCCAGGCCGAATCGGCCAATAACAACTTCCTTCTCCCGATCATCCAAGATGTCGAGATTGCGGTAAATCTTGCTTTTTTCAATCTTGAGTTGCACCTTATCTACAACGTCGTCGGCTTCTGTTCCGAGGATATCTATAAGGGTGATCTCATTGCCCTCTTTGTCCGTTCCGATTGGATCATGAAGGGAAACGTCTTTGCGTGTTTTCTTCAAGGAACGCAAATGCATGAGTATTTCGTTTTCGATACAACGGGCAGCAAACGTAGCGAGTTTGGTCCCTTTGCCTTGTTGAAAACTTTCGATCGCCTTAATCAAACCAATCGTTCCAATCGAAATCAGGTCTTCCTGGTCTTCGCCAGTATTGTCAAATTTCTTGACTATATGCGCGACGAGGCGCAGATTGTGTTCGATAAGCAAATTACGTGAATGTGCGTTGCCTTCAGCCATAAGGCGTAAATGTTTGGCTTCATCATCCTCAGCCAGTGGCTGGGGAAATGCATTATTTTTGACATACGAGACGAGTAACGTTAACTCTTTAATGAACAGGGCAATTGCGGTAAACAATCCGGGCACAGATGACACCTCCTGCAGTTTTACAACGATCTGGCCTGAGCACATGTGGGAACAGGGTCGATTTATTGTATGTAGGCGTGTGCCCAGAAGTGCACGTACACTTGAAAAAGGAAATGTTTCCGCGAAGATTTCATACACTCACTAAAACGATGGAGCCCACCTTTTGAAGGATGAGGAATTCTTTCTCGACACTATCGATAAAATACTTCTTCTCACCAAATATCACGACATCATTCTCGGCTAATTGAACATCGCTTTTGAAATAAATAAAATTGTCCGTTTCTCTGAACGCACCTTTGTAGTAGTACAAGTTGTCACCTTCTCCTTGGAAAAATGAATGATTTAACCTACTGTAATTACTATTCTTTTCGTTTAAAACACATCTTGTAAAGCATAAGCCCCATACCAGATGAACAAATAAGATATCCAAAGAACAAGAACAGTAAATAAATACCATGAAGATCTTCAGGAATCTGATTTACACCTTCAAACCATGCAAAACGAATAGGATACAGTAGCGCTACCCAAATGATCAGCAAGATCAGAATATAATTAATTATTTTTCTCACAATTAACGATCCTTTCAAGTCCGAGTGGAAACAGGAAATAATATATAGCAACTCCTACAACGAAAGTAAAAAAGCCGCTAGATTAGCGACTTTCTATGGTACAATGTTTCCGCCCCGACACTTGGAGAGTACAAAATCAGCATCTTTTTCTAGTAATGTGAGATTGTTATGCCATGAATGATTCCCTCGGTTGAATTGGATACGAAATGGACCCGGGTATCCCCAAAACGATAGGAGAGTAAATATTCTTCTTGAATATCAGGGTTCACACCCTTTTGACCTTTTCCCAATATCTTCTCAATGTCACTGAAGGTTTTCATAGGGAGAGTTTTCCAACTCAAATAAATATGGTTAAGACGGTCTGTGTCTCCCTCCCCAAAATTAAAGGAAGCATACTCTACCCCTTCAAATATCCAGAAAAGTCCTCCCATTTCCGGTTCATAATAGGGTTCACGATCTGAACTTTTCAGCGCTTTTGATACTTCTGTTTTCGTTTGTCCAAAACTTATATTTTCAAACCCCGGTATTCTCCCACTCTTCAACTCTTGAATGGAGTTTTTATTTAAATCAAAAAATGGTCTGCTCAGTTCAGACTGAATTTTAGAGAAAGGAACTTTTACTTCTATAAATCCGGCTGCATAAGGCCCAACTTCGTATGGGTTAAATACCATGACAATTCCTGTGTTTTGGTAGTAAAAGCTAGATGTATTCGACAAGGGAAAGTTATAAAAACTTTCCGGGAAAACATTCTCATTACTCTTTAGGTCTGATTCAATACCCTCAGCTAGATTAACAGCTTGTTTATTGGTTTGAACCACCTGGTTCAAGTAGAGGCGCTTTCCTGTTGTTAGATCATAATTATAAGTCGTTACTTCTTCATACCCGTGCGCGCCGCCTCTGAAATTATAATCTGTATATACAATAGATAGTAGGTTGTTTTGATTGTATTTAGTCTGTGCAGTGGTATTCCAGTAAAAGTAATCTTGCTGTTTTTTTAGATATGTATTCTGTATAGCGGCATTTACGGCATGGATTTTGAGTGTTTTATTTATTTTATCAATTACCTTTTGTTCGCCGCCAATAATTTGAACATACTTTTGCCCTTTATACGAGTAAATTTTTGTCGTTACTGTGCTCGACCCGGCTGCATTCGCATCACTTATTGGGATTATAAATAGAAACACTAATAAGAAGCTTATTAACATAGCAAATGTTTTGTTCAAATTGAAATCCTTCCTTCTAATTATTATGATATACCAATAATACTGTAACTTGGCTGGTTTGTCTTTTTCTAGTTGGAACTGTAATCCTTCCATAGAAAAGCCTCCATCCCACACGTTAATGCGGAGTGAAGGCTGCATCTACCTGTCTATATTTAATTCACTGGTGCCGGCTCTACAGCATCGGCGATTTCCGGTAACCTCGTTTTGCGTTCCATTGTCACGCTAACGAATAATCCCACAAGTCCAAGTGCTGCAATAACTGCTGCATACAACGGTACCGAGATGAGCCCCGTATGCGTAATTGCAAACCCGCCCAAATAGGCACCACCTGCGTTGCCCAGATTAAAGGCTGAGTGACTCGACGTTGTCGCCAGCAGCGGTGCTTCGCGAGTCATATTCATAATTCGAATTTGTAGGCCTGGCATAATACCAAAAGCCGCAATGCCCCAGCAGAAGATGGTGATTACCGCGAGATACGGATTGTCCAGCGTCAAGGTTAAGGCCGCCAACAGAACTGCCAGTATACCAAAGTTAACCATCAGGGAAGGCATCAGCTTCCAGTCTGCCAGACGTCCACCAAGTATATTACCCAAAGTAACGCCGACACCGAACAGTACCAGAATCCAGGTCACGCTCTGCTCAGCAAAACCACTAATATCAACAAGCATTGGTGTTATATAGGTGAACACAGCGAACAGACTTCCACAGCCCAGCGCACCAATCAGCAATATTAATAACACTTGGGGGCGAACCAGATTCCGGAATTGCTGGCCAAGGTTTGCTGGCGGTCCCTGCTGAATCACCGGAATGAAACGAATGATACCGATCAATGAGATGATGCCCAGAATGGTAATAGCTCCAAACGATGACCGCCATCCTAGCTGCTGCCCAATGAAGGTACCAAACGGCACACCGATAATGTTGGCAATCGTTAATCCAGCCAGGACTACGGATACTGCCCCTGCCCTTCTCTCCGGTGCAACCAATCGTGTTGCCATCAGCGAGCCTACACCCAGAAACGTACCGTGGGCAAATGCCGTTAGAATACGTGCTGAGATGAGCAACCCGTAAGTTGGTGCAATAACAGACAATGCATTACCGATGATAAAAATACACATCAGCAGTACGAGCAGTTTTTTCTGGGGAATCTTGTGCGTGAACACGGTTAGTATAGGCGCACCCACCGCCACACCAAGCGCGTAGCCCGTAATTAACTGTCCTGCTTGGGGGATACTCACATTTAAATCCGTCGCTACATTGGGCAGAAGGCCCATAATAATAAACTCTGTCATGCCAATGGCAAAAGCCCCTACCGTCAGACATAAAAGGGATAAAGGAAACGCCCCTCGTTTAGCAGATTTCGTAACTTGCGATTCCGTTTGAGATGAATCTGTCTTACGCATATGATGTTCTCTTCTCCTGTCTCTTCTATCTAGCTTCCGCCTTTGACCACAATGCCTCTGACAATTCGCCCAGCGTATCCTGCATGGCCAGCTTCTCTCGCCAGTGTGCCGGAATGCCGCTTAATCCATAATACGCTCCGGCGATTTGCCCATATACCGCTCCCGTGGTGTCCGCATCATCACCCAAATTCACTGCGAGCAGCGCACCCTCTTCGAAGGTCGATGATCGATGGAATGCCCATAACGCTGCTTCAAGTGAACGAACAACATAGCCGCTTCCCTGAATATCAGGCGGTACTTTATCCCGGTATGATCCTTGGACAATTTCTTCAATCGCTGGCGAAAAAGATTTCTCTTCCCTCCACTGACGGCAGGTATCAGGCCGTAACATGACATCCTTGTCCGCTCCGCGCAGTCCTGCAACCAATATTGCCGCCAGTACTTCACATGCTTCCACACTTTCAAGGGCGGCATGTGTCGTTCTGGAACTCAACCCAGCATACCTCACTGCTTGATCCGGCTGGTTGGCATATGCCATGGCTACAGGTGCGAGCCGCATAATTGATCCATTCCCAGCAGTCATCGGGTTGGTTGAACCACTATACGCTTCACCGGTTGCTGCAAACCTTTCAAGGGCACTGCGAGTAGCCCTGCCAATATCAAAGCAGGTTCCCGTACTGCTCATATAACCCACCTGATACCAATTCGTATATCTGCGCATCTGGTCCCCGGGATCAAAGTTCTCTTTTCTCACCAAGCTTTCTGCCAGACACAGGGCCATCGACGTATCATCCGTCCACTGTCCAGGCGCCAGATCGAATACCCCACCGCCCACAATATCGGTAACAGGCTCAAATGTGCCGGGACTGCTGAATTCCACTGTGGTTCCCAGTGCATCTCCCGCGGCAAGCCCAATCAAACAACCTTGGAAACGATCCTTAAGCAGCATCGTCGCTCCCCCCTCCGCGATTCAACTCTCAAATAACTTCTTCCATTCTCCCACATGGCTTGATATGGCGTAAAGAATTTTAATATGTTCACACTGAAAATACAGGTTTTCCATTACACCGCTTACACGCAAAGAGTATAACGCTTTTCCACTTTTATCATTTTCTGAAAACACATCATCCATGTGCAAATCTTCCATGTGAACAATCATAACTCGCTTGACCCTTTTGTTTGTCCTATGTTACGGTTTTATTAGCTTATACACCTGTTTTTTCCCAAATTAAGATTTATAACTCAGCTTTCGCGTCAACTAATGTACCGCAAGTTAAAAAGATTACGGTGTGTATTGGCAGAAATTCATTTAGCTTTATCCCAAAACTAATTCTGAAACAGGAGGAACAAATTTATGATTAAGGCACTGGTTTTTGATTTCGATGGAACGATTATTGATACGGAGACAGCATGGTATGTTGCTTTTCGTGATGCCTACAAGGAACACGGCGTAGACTTAACCCTGGAGATGTACTCGCAATGCATCGGTACCAGTCTGAAAACATTTAATCCTTATGAGTACCTCATCACAGATTTGAATCTTCCGATCGATCGGGAAGCGTTCAGGGAATCCGTTCAGCTGCATCATGCAGCCTTAATGAACAAGGAACAGGTAAGACCCGGTATCCAAAACTACCTTGAAGCTGCACGCAAAGCTGGATTGAAACTGGCTGTCGCTTCAAGCTCCAAACGAGAGTGGGTTGAACAGCATCTGGAACATCTCAAGCTGAAAGATTACTTTGAAGTCATTCGCACCGCAGATGATGTTGCCCATGTGAAGCCTGATCCTGCATTGTACAATCAAGCACTTGAAGCCCTTGGAGTAACTGCAGACGAAGCCGTAGCGATTGAGGATTCACCTAACGGCGCGCGTGCAGCTGCTGCGGCTGGTATTCACTGCGTAGTCATCTCGAATACCATTACCGGGACACTTGATTTCGATATGCCTCACCAACGGCTGTCATGCCTGACCGACCTCGAATTTAACGATTTGATTTCGAAACCACTCGTCACTACGGTCTAAAGACTGAACGAATTTCGCATTTCAAACTTTAAAGGGGGAGTTCACACATGAAAGCTGTACATTTTGGTGCGGGCAATATTGGCCGCGGATTTATCGGTCATATGTTGTCCGCTTCCGATTATGAAGTCTGCTTTGTCGCACGTAACCCGAAGAAAATCGCCATGCTTCAAAAGAGGCAGGAGTATCCCATTACCCTCGCAAATGCGGATCAGGATACAACGATTGTAAATAACGTAACCGCCATTAATGTCGGTGAACAGGATCGCGTTGCTGAAGTGATTGCTTCAGCAGATCTGATCACAACAGCCGTCGGTGTATCGGCGCTGGAAGATATCGCTGAACCCATCGCCAAAGGCATCTATCTGCGTATGAAAAATAATAATTCTGCACCACTTCATATTATCGCTTGTGAAAATGCCATCGGAGGCAGCACTCGGCTGAAAAAACGGGTTTATCCGTTTCTGGATGAAGCAACCCGTGAAAAAGCAGAACGTTATGTCTCATTCCCCAATGCAGCGGTTGACCGCATCGTCCCCGCTCAGGATCATAAAGACCCGCTACAAGTTACCGTTGAGCCTTTCTATGAATGGGTCGTTCATCGCCCTGCACTGCTGGAAGGATTTAAGGAAATTGAAGGTGTGCACTACGTGGACTCTCTTGAACCTTATATTGAGCGCAAAATGTTTACGGTAAATACCGGTCACTGCGTTGCCGCATACTTTGGATATCTTGAAGGATTCAAGACGATCCGGCAAGCTATGAGTCATGCACCTCTTCGTGCCAAGGTACGCAAAGTGATGGAAGAAACCGGAGCCATGCTCATCGCCAAGCACGGTTTTAATCCACAGAAACACAGCAAATATATCGATACCATTCTTGAACGTTTTGCCAATCCGAACCTAACGGATCAGGTAACACGGGTCGGACGTTCACCCCTTCGCAAGTTATCGCCTTACGACCGGCTTGTTCGCCCAGCGATGCAGGCCAGCGAATTCGGAATTGAAATTCCTCATTTAACTTCCGCTATGGCAGCCGCGATGCTGTTCAATCATGAACATGACGAGGAAGCCATAAAGCTCCAACACCTGATTCGCGAAGATGGCGCCTCTGCCTTCATTCGTGAGCGCATGGGAATTCCCGACGAACATCCCGTCCATCAGCATGCCGTTGCCCGTTATGAAGAGCTCAAAGGGCGACAGGAATCAACCATTTTAACCTGATTAACAATAGGTCAAAGAGTTTGATCCC
Organism: Paenibacillus sp. RU5M; assembly: GCF_900221055.1. NCBI lineage: Bacteria > Bacillati > Bacillota > Bacilli > Caryophanales > Paenibacillaceae > Paenibacillus > Paenibacillus sp. RU5M. Next base: position 230,352 of record NZ_OBQM01000007.1, read on the forward strand.
GCAAACTGAATAGACATACGAACAAAAAGCCGGGAGGAACCTATGCTTATCGCATCGTTCCTTCCGGCTTTTTCAAATTCACGACATACCTATTTAATATCGAAGCACGCTTACTCGTTCATGATGGAATTGATGGAGGCATAAACCATAGGCAGGAAGCCCTCTGAAGGTTCGCCAACCGGTGCATGGATATGGAAAGCGAAGCCATTGCCATCCAGCTCTTTTACGATGAAATACTCTGTTTTCTTATTGTTTTGAGACATCATGAACAATTTTGCCTCTTTCATCGGGCCGTTGCTAAGCTTTTCCTCACTTAATTGCTTGACCGCTCCGGTTTCTGACAGCTCTTTCTTCGCATCCACTTTCAGTTCCTTCAGGTTATAATCCGAAGGCAGTTTTTCAATCTCGACCTCGTAATCCGGATCAATCTTCATGGTCAATTCATGATCATCCGCATCGTAAACCATCGGTTCAAACACATATAATGAGTATCCTTTGCCTTGAGCCAGTGTAACCGGGCGCTTTTCGGTCATGCCTTCCACAGCCACTTCCAGCTCAGATGTTTTGGCACGATCAGATCTAACATTACCACCTGCATTCGTACCGTTATCGTCATCGGACTCGACCTTGGCGATTTCCGTAAGCACCAACTGTTTGATCGTTGTATCGCCTTCGATGGCTTTCTCTACATATTTGAATTGAACGGAATCTTCATCGTCAATATCATCCAAAGATTTCTGCAGATCTTCACCCACCTGGAAAGACATCGGTTCCTCTTTCACACGAATTTCAACCGTGTGCGGATCTGCCCATCCGGTCAAGATGCCTTCCGCTTCAATCACAGCACTTTCCTCAGGCTGCTTCCCTGGTGCCGGTGTCTGTTCTTCTGTATTATTCGCGGGTGGCTGAGCAGTAGGGCTACTATTGCCGCAAGCCACAAGCGAGAATCCCATAACCAAAACAAGTAATGATGCACTAATATTCATAGTATTTCGCATATGAACACCTCCGTTAGCTTATACGCAATGATGTTTGTCCATGTTGCCTGACATGTTAACTTGACAGCTTAGTATTACTTACACGGCTGACCCGTCGCTCAATCATCGAAAGTGTTCAATGCTCCTTTGACACCATGAATAGTCAGCCAGCTTGCTCCATTTGCACAAGTCTCGCGTTGGCTCCGTTAAAAGCTTTTGTCTGCTTGTTAAACTGCTGTCTTAACTCGGCAACTTTGGCATATTGGCTGTTCCGTTCCCGAATCGCACGTTTGATTTTGACCAGATTTGGCTCCACACTGCCTCTCATCAATCCATATAACTGCTCGTCCGCATCAAGGCTCTGCCTGTAGGAGGCAACAAACGCTTCAAATGACGCAGCTCTTTGCTCATACTGATCCAATACCGTGTGGGCTTGAGCCAGGTTCTCTTCCTTTTCAAAGGATAACTGATCCAACGAAGTTCGCAGCTCTTCCATCTGTTCTTTAGTCCGGCTCATCACCGCTTCAGCTTGTTCCAGCAGGGTTCTTCGCTCGGCAATATGTCCGTCTGCCTGATCGAGCAAGGCCTCCAGATTACTGTTTTTGTTCTTTCCTTTACTCAGTATCGATCCGTATAATTCCATGTCTTCCCGTTCATGATGAACAAGTTCCTTCAGGCTCTGGTTCATCTCCTGATCGGTAAGAATCAGTTGATTAACTTGATTTGCCGCAGGTTCCTGCGGCTTTCCGCAAGCACTGACAAGCAGAGCCAGCAATATGCTGACCCCGGCCAGAGCTATCTTTTTTCTTCTAAGCACCTCGGGGTGCCTCCTCTCTTGCAACTGCTATGTTGTTATTCTTACAGGCGGGTGTCTGCGCTAAAATTGGATACCCAATGAGCATTCGGATCGTAGACCTCAAACTCATAACCCCGATCTTCAAGCAGCTTCAAAATGCGTGGCAGTGCCTGTACCGTTTGCTCGCGCTCATGCATCAGAATCACTTCCTTATCCCGATGCACACTGCTGCTAACCCGCTCCACGATTTTGTCCGGCTGACCTGGAAGATTCCAGTCGAGGGAGTCGGTGGTCCAATCCCACAGTTTGAATCCGGCCGCAGCAATGTCGCCCCTGAAGTCTTCTCCGATCTGTGGGCTACTGCCATACGGAGCACGAATCAGATGCGGCGTAAAACCGATCAGATCCTGGACCATCTTCTGCTCCTTTTTGAACTCCTTCACAAAGTTAGAGGAGCTTCCGCTCTTATACAATTTGTTATAGTTATGTGTCATGCTGTGAAGCCCAGGATAACTGCCCTCTTTGACAAGCCGCTCCACTGCTTCCTTGTGTTGATTCAACTGACGTCCAATCATGAAAAAGGTTGCCTTTGCCTCATGCTGTTTCAAAATATCCAGCAGTTGATCGGTATATACACTTGGTCCATCATCAAACGTTATGTATGCCAGCTTGCGCACCTGACCCTGGAACCGCGCAGGCTCCTCTTTGGACTCCGGTGTCATGTCAATCATGCCAAGCTTGGTTGGCTGTTCAATCGCAGCTACTGGCGGAGGTGCTACATAATCCTTGATCCAGTGCGTCATGCCAATGAATGCATATGTTAAACCGATAATGAGCAGTGCCAGAAGCGCCAGCGCAGCACTCAGTCTCCCATACCGGATTTTTCTTCTTCCATGCGTCTTGGTTCGGCTTGTTCTATGCGGAATGCCGCCACTCTCTCCCGCTCTCTGTTGTTGAACTCTCACTTCCAGGCCACTTCCTTACTTTCATTTTTTCCCGATTATTGGTACATTATATCGTTTCATGTCTCTATATAGAAGATTAATAGAAAAATGGTCCTGGAGAATGACAGAATAGTTACAAGGCCGGTTACAATCTACTTATCTATTTCTTCTCTTATACTTTTCCTGCGGATGCATTCTCCTGTATAATAAATTGATTTACGCCATTTGACTTCAAGAAGGAGCTACATCCATGACTAGCTTGAACCGTGCCGGCAGGTCGATCTATCTGCTATTCTTTGTCGGCATTATTGCCATTTCGTTTTCTTCCATCTTTGTACGTTGGTCCACAGCGGACGTCGCCGTCATTGCGATGTACCGATTGTTCCTCACCAATCTGCTAATGCTGCCTTTTGTCTGGAAATACCGGCATGAGATGATGCGTTTAAACTTCAGACAGTGGGCTTTACTTCTCGCATCCGGCGTGATGCTGGCGCTGCACTTCCTGCTCTGGATGGGATCGCTTAGGCTCACGAGTGTAGCTAGTTCAACGGTCATTCTCGCTTTGGAGCCTATATTAATTCTTGCGGGTTCCGTCTGGCTGTTCAAAGCCAAAATCAACCGTATGATGATCATCGGTATGGGCGTTGCCCTGCTTGGATCGATCGCTATTGGAGCTGGAGATTTCCAGTTGGCAGGCACAGCGCTGCGAGGGGATATTCTTTCTTTACTCGGAACGATCGCTGTGGCGGTACACATGCTGCTAGGACAGTTTTTACGTGCCGGACTGAGTGCATTCTCCTATAACTTCTGGGTATTTTTCGTAGCTGCCTGTACGCTTGCGGTATATAATCTGGTTAATGGTCACCCGTTTGGTGGTTATGCAGCTTCTGAGTGGGGAATTTTCCTGTTGCTCGCAATCGTGCCAACGATCTTTGGACATTATCTCTTCAACTGGCTGCTTCAATATATGAATGCTACGACGGTATCGATGGGGGTACTGGGGGAACCTGTATTTTCCTCTCTACTGGCCTGGATGCTACTCGGTGAATCCCTCAACGGGCTTCAGTTGTCTGCCGGGGTTGTCATTATTTTCGGGGTATGGATCTTCATTCGATATGGCAAAACCAAACCACAGCCCATCCCCTCAGATGCTCCTGTATCTGGAAAAGGACCAATCGAACCTACAGCGGTGTAACTTGCATTTGTATTCAGATATTTTTAAATAAACAACTGGGACCTGCATCACGCAGATTCCGGTTGAATCCATCCCACTACATATAAGGCGGTGTGTTTTCATGAAAAATATTGTATCCATGCGCTGGCTGCTCGCCAGAATGTATGAACCAGATGTCGTCATTGCTGATTGCCGATTCCTGCTCGGTCAACCGGATGCCGGAAGACAAGCTTACGAGGCTGGACATATTCCAGGTGCCGTTTATCTCGATTTGGAAAAGGATCTGTCCGCTCCTGTATCTACGCACGGAGGGCGTCACCCGCTTCCAGATCCGACTGAACTGGCAAGTCGTCTCTCCAAAGCTGGCATCGGCTCGAATGCACGCATTATTGCCTACGATGACCAAGGCGGCATGAACGCATCGCGGCTGTGGTGGTTACTTCGTTATCTGGGACATGAACAGGTGTATATCATGGACGAAGGCTTCTCTGCCTGGCAGAATGCCAAGTTTCCAGTGACTACGGATGTGCCGGTTCAGATCCCGGCTTCGTTTAAGGTGAATGTGCAGCCAGGACTGTTGGCAAGTGTAGATGATGTACAACAAGCCTCTGCTGATGGCTCAGCTGTACTAATCGACTCCCGTGATGCTCGCCGCTATGCGGGTCTAGAGGAACCCATTGATGCCAAGGCCGGACATATTCCGGGTGCGGTGAATTATTTCTGGAAAGATGTGTTGGATTGGGATGGACGTTGGACAGATACTGGGGTGTTAGAGGAGCGTTTCAGCAAGCTGGACAAGGATGGTGCAATTATCGTGTATTGCGGTTCCGGTGTCTCCGCATGCCCGAATGTGATTGCGCTCGAAGAAGCGGGATATTCGAATGTGAAGTTGTATTCCGGAAGCTGGAGTGACTGGATTAGTTATGAAGGGAATCCGGTGGCGACTGGAGAGGTATAACGTATAGGAAAGTGACAAAAAGGACAAGCGGTGGTTGATCGCACTGTTTCGATCTTTGATTCGGGAAGTGCCAAAGAATTTTATGCCTACGGCAGCTTGGGTAGGGGTAGAGACATTATTTATGGCAAGTTTGGTTTAAAAGCATCACCGATTATTCAAAAGGAAGCCATCGATAGCGACCAGAGCTGGGTCAAGCTATCACTGTAGAAATGGTGACCCTGCCAGCCGTACATTAAAAGAACGCAGCCTTATTAAACGGGCTGCGTTCTTATTAAATTCTTTTAAATTGTTTTTGCTAAAAGACGATCATATTTCTTTACTGTTTATTCCGTAGTTACCAGCTTAAGAAGTCGCACGATCATCGCGACTGATTCTGCTCGGGTAGCATTGGCATTCGGCGTGAATTCCTGTGCCTTCTTGCCATTAATAATTCCGGCATTACCTAATGCGTTAATTTGATCTTTTGCCCAGTTACCCTCGATATCTTCAAATTTTGAGTTGGTATCTAGCAGGGTTACTTCAAGTACTCTAGCTAGTAGTGCTGCGATTTCTGCTCGTGTAATGTTACGATTAGGTCCGAAACTTCCATCTGCATATCCAGTCATGATTCCTTTTTCTAGCAGGGCTCGAATCGCATTTTCAGCAAAATGACCCGTTGCATCTGTAACCACTTCATCGCCTGTAGCTGTGAGTCCCAGTACTTTTACGAGCATTTGAGCAAATTCCCCACGTGTTACTTTGCTCTCACCTCGGAATGAACCGTCTTTATACCCTTTTATGATTCCAGCTCGTGTAGCGTAATCAATGTCAGCATAACTCCAAGAAGTCATTTTCACATCGCTAAAGGATGTTGGACTTGCTAATTCAGCCTTTAGTTTAATTTCAGCTACTACTTTTTTATCCACTTTGTCACTGTAAATAAGTTTACTTACGACAAGTGTTGGCGCTGGTTCTGTTGTTACTGGCGTTGGTTCAGTAGGTGTCGGCGTTGGTACCGTTGGTGCTGGTGTTGTTGGTGTTGTTGGTGTTGTTGGTGTTGTTGGTGTTGTTGGTGTTGTTGGTGTTGTTGGTGTTGTTGGTGTCGTTGGTGTCGTTGGTGTTGTTGGTGTTGTTGCTGATTCCACTCTCACGACATAAATAGTCTTCGTGGTTGTATCCTGTGCCGTAACAATAACCTTGTTCCCCGTTGCTAATGTAACCGCTGGAGTTATTCCGTCCGCCTCATATACTTCAAATGTCGCATCGGCTGCTGGTGTAATCGCTACCTTCAACGCAGCTAACGTTGTTCCGTATGGAATGTTCGTAATCGTTTCATTCAATGTGCCACCTGTGCTCACCGTTCCAATGGTTGAGGTTAACGTGGAAACTCTGCTCTTGACCTTTATGTCCGCTGGATCAACCGTCAATACTTGCTCAGCAGATGCCGGTGTATTCAGTGTGGCCGCTGTACGTACAATGATCTCATCCCCTGCTTGTACACTAATGTTATCTACTGAAGTATCATCCGTTGCAATGGCAACATAACTCTCGTAATTTACGTTGTACTCCATCGCATCCGTAACACCATTCAAACGCGTTGTATCCACGTTGGTTCCTGGTGATAAATATACTGAAGCTGGTGGATCTTCTTGCATCGTTACAGTGTACGTGGTCTTCGTGGTTGTATCCTGTGCTGTAACAATGACCTTATCTCCTGTCGCTAAGGTGACCGCTGGATTGATTCCGTCCGCCTCATAGACTTCAAATGTTGCACCAGCTGCGAGTGTGATTGCTGCCTTAAACGTGGCTAAAGTTGTTCCGTAAGCAATATTCGTGATCGTTTCATTCGGTGTGCCACCTGTGCTCACCAATCCAATGGTCGAAGTTAACGTGGACTCTGTGCTTTTGGGCTTGATGTCTGTTAAATCAACAGTCAACACTTGTTCCACGGATGGCAGTGTATCCAGTGTAGCTGCTGTACGTACAGTGATTGTATCTCCTGCTTGTACGCTAATGTTATCCACTGAGGTATCGCCTGTTGCAATGGTAACGTAATTCTCGCTATTCACTTTGTATTCCATCGCATCAGTAACACCATCCAAAAGCGTTGTGCCACCGTTTGTCCCAGGTGACAAATGTACCGCTGGAGCACCTGCTTGCATCGTTACGGTGTACGTAGTCTTCGTAGTTGTATCCTGTGCTGTAACAATGACTTTGTTCCCCGTCTCTAATGTGGTAGCTAAGTCTATTCCATTCGCCTCATAGACTTCAAACGTTGCATCAGCTGTCGGTGTGATTGCTGCCTTAAACGTGGCTAAAGTTGTTCCGTATGGAATGTTCGTAATCGTTTCATTCAATGTGCCACCTGTGCTCACCGTTCCAATGGTTGAGGTTAACGCGGACTCTGTGCTTCTGGTATGAATATCTGCGATAACTACCGTCAATACTTGAGCTTCGGATGCTGGAACACTTGGTTCTGCCGCTATACGGACAGAGATTGTATCTCCTGCATGTACACTAATGTTATCAACTGAACTATCATCCGCTGTAACTGCATTGTAATTCCCGTTATTCACTTTGTACTCCATTACATCCGTAACACCATTCAATTGCGTAGTGTCGACGTCTGTCCCTGGCAACAAACTTCCCGTTGTGGGTGCTGCTGCTTTCCCTATAACTGTATAGCTCTCGGTCATCACTTCATTATATGTCGTTCCTTTAACGGCAATCGCCTTAATGGTCATATCTTCCGGCACCACGATCGGAGAGACGTATAGTGTACTGTTCAGCGTCGGTTCATCGCCGTTCGTTGTATAATAGATAGATGCATTCGTCGTCCCGCTGCTAAGCGCGATCTGTGATTTCCACGCAACAAGCCCACCTTCAATATCTGCTCTAGGCGTGTCAGCCAGGAACGCTTGCAGTTGAGGATAATGCCCCTCTTTGATAAACCACTCATTGTCAAAATCCCAAGTCGAAAATGTGGAAATCGTTTTCATCTCCGCAGTTGTCTTAGGTACACCCTTCCCTGAATTATCCCATTGCCCTGAAACTTCTCGATCATAATAGGTATCCACGTGTACGCTAGCGTTAGGAGCTGGATAAGTACCGCCCACCAACCCACCGGTAGTGTTGCTGCCAGTAATGCTACCTGCAGCATAACTATTTTTGGTCGAACTTTGATATTCAAGCCCTATTAAACCACCTGCTTGTTGAGATGAAGCATGAACTTTAGCTGTAGAATAGCTGTTTACAACCACACCTGTATCTTGATACCCGATCAGGCCCCCTACATAGTTAGCTCCTTTAACTTCACCAGTCACATAACTGTTTGATATTGTTGACTGACTCCTTTGGGCACCTGCTATACCGCCTACAAACATCCCGCTACCAATGATCTCCACATTTTCTAATCCAATATTTTTTATAGAAGAACCCGAAGCCAAGTCTCCAAAGAGACCGATAAAATTATTGTTATTTTTTATTTTCAGTCCCTTGATCGTGTAACCATCACCATCCAAAGTGCCTGAAAAATAAGAAATAGGTGTCCAATATTGACCACCATTATATCCTGCACCCGTTGGAGAAAGGTAGTCCGTTAAATCAATATTATCCCCGAGCTTAAAGTAGCTCCTACCATAACTGCGAATGCTATTTAACTGCTCAGGTGTTGTAATGATATAGGAATCACCTGCCGTTCCCGTTCCGCCACTAAAGCCTGTCGCCGCAAATACCTGCGAAGGATTCACCATAGGTCCAAATAATGAAATCATCATGACCAAACACAGCATTCCAATTAAACCAGTCTTGCTCCTTGCTCTACCTGTTCCTGCCCTCTGTACCATAGAATTTCTTTCACTCCCATTTCATGATATTTGTCATAGCACTTTGTAAAGGCCTATCATAATATTAGGGTTTGAAAAGGAATACTCACTAAAGTTAGTATGATGCAAAAAAAAAGTCGAAAAAGCCAATATTAACGCCCCTTATGACGTTAGTATTGGCTTCTACATCGATCTATTCCATACGGTACATCTTCTTAAATAAGTTCTCTTGCTCGTGCAATCGCATGAGCACGACGGTTCACTCCTAATTTTCCATATATACGATAAACATAACTTTTAACGGTTCCTTCAGTTAATCCCAGATGATTAGCAATTTCCTTGTTAGAAAAACCATCCATCAGAACGTGCAAAATCTCTTTTTCTCGTTTCGTAAGTTGCTCAAGCAACTCCGTCCGATCCTCCGTCAATATGGCTGCAAGAGGAGGATCTACATCACTGGAAGCGATTGTAAGTATATGGGATTCCTCCAGTGATTTGAGGTATACCATCCGAGTGATCATCAGATCCAGCATGTCCATTACCTCCTTGGTAAACACACCGGAAATGAAGTTATTTTCCAAATAAAGAACCGATAGCAATGGTTTACCTGGAACAAGAATGGGCATACATAGAGCCGATTTTGACTCAACCCGACGAATATAAGAATCCGCTGCATAGAAGCTGCGCGAAGCATCTGCAAGCATAACCGCTTCGCCCGTTTTGATCACATATCGAGCAATAGACTCCGCGTAGACAATTGCTTCTTGAGCATGCAGCGATCCACCTGCCTGATCCGTAATGGAAAAGCGTCCTTCATTGCTGTTCAGTATATACCCTTTCACCGCGCCTGAATGTCTAATTACGGTTTCGAGGAAACGACAGAGTACCGTTTCGTTGATCTCTGTACTGGATCATTCGGAGATTTGCTGCAATAGCGTCCTCTCGCTTGCGATAATGGGTGTCCTTTCCATCTTCAATGTAACGCCAACCTCTTTCACCATCATCCTGTACGGTGTTACCGGTACACTTGATACTGAACCCAACTCGCGGTACGTCTCTTTCAGTTCTCTGACCTTGGCAATAGCCCCCCAGCTTGAATAAGCAGCACAAGCATCTGCCATGAGGGTATTTGCTCCAATTGAACTGCCCGCTTCTCTATAGAAAATCGCAGCCCGTTCTAACGAGATACCCTCCATTAAAGAATGACTCTCTAATCGCGCAGTACGAATCGCTTCATCATAGCCTTTCGTCGCAGCTGCCCGATGCCCATTAATCCGCTTGAGTTCGGCAGTGACGAGTAGATAAGCTGAAGATTGATTCCCATAATACCCTGTCCAATTCTTCATTGAATGCAACAGTTTAGTAAGCTTGGAACGGATATGTTCACGCTCCTCTTCCAGCGAATCATCATACATAGCAGCAAGAGTTAACGAGTGATAGATGTGCTGCTTGCGAACTTGCATCCGTGTCTGCCTAAACGTGTTGAACCGCCCTTCCTCTACCCAGTCAATCGCGTCATGATACCGTCCTTCCAGATAAGCAATTTCAATCTGGCAGGTACAGAGATAATACACGTCATTATTCAGTGTCTCCTCTGAACGGCTATTCTTTAAAGGCAAAACGACTTTATCGCTTTCTTCAACCTCCCCCTGTAATTTCGCGATATACCACCTTGCGATCCGGAATATGCTGTGAGTTTCCTCATCTACAAGCATCTGAGAAATTTCTTCATACATCGAAATACGTGCAGTCAATGCATACAAATCACCGATATGCGTTGTCACACTCGTCAACATCGAAATACTTACATAAGTCAGATTGGCAGATTCCATCCCATAGTGCATCGATTTCTCTAAATGCTTAAAGCCTTCATTCGGATTCTGTTGAAGCCTCGCAAGCCCTCCGATGTAGTTCAGCCGACACTGCAAGTCCATACTATCGAATGAGGCAGATAAAAGGATAGCTGTGTCAATATAATGAAGTCCGGTACGAGACAGAGAGATTTTATTTCTAAGAATGACCAAGCCATATCCAGCCAGTATAAACGCAAAAGCTTCGTTGTTCCCATGCCTCAGACCATACCGAATAAATCTTGAGAATAACATGGCAGTTAACTCCAGACTTATAGTAAAGACGGACGTTGATATCGCCATGATAAGATCAGATAACGCTTTATAATGTGGGTTACGATTTATGGGTAAGTGAGCGAGATTTTTACGGTTGTTATGCAACGCTATTTGCGTCAGCATCACTTCTTTGACTATTACTGCTTTATGAGGTTTGAGCGGTAGTTTCCAACCGAATTCATCCAGCGCTTGCCGCCCGATCTGTACGGCCATATCATTTTTCTTAAGATAACTATACATACCAATCCGTATCAGATAGATCTGCGAGCGTTCAACCAAGTCTGTTGTACAGTGCATTAACCGGTTGAGCAATTCTTCCGCAGCAGCCTGGCGACCGCACATATATTCACATTCTGGCATCTCCAGCAGCAAACGATAGACCAGTGAATCTGTTCTCTTCTCGTCATCCTTCACAAGTCGTAATCCCACTTCGAAATAGTGCAGGGCGGCTGCATATGCAGTCGCAGCTTTCGATTTCAGACCTGCCTGAAGATTGTATTCAGCCAATTCGTTTCTCTCTAACTCCTCCACCATATCGTCCATACCTAGATTTAAATGGTACACCATATCGAAAATAGCATCTTCCTGTTGGGCCGATGAATTAGTACGCAGCACGCGTCCAATCTTCAGATGCAGGGCTGCTTTCGCTGATTTTGGAACAGACATATAAGCAGCCTGCTGTACCCTGTCATGTAGAAACCTATAATAACTCTCTTCCGTTTCATGGGCATCATACTCTCGGTACAATAAACCCTCTTCCTCGAAAAATTGTAAACACTGTCGTGTATAGGTAACGGAACGGCCACTTACCAGAGCGAGCGTTGAAGGAGGAAAGCGATGACCAATAGCCGCTGCAATAACAAGCAACTCCATCTGGTCTGTCGGTAGCTTCCGTATACGTTCACCAATTAAATGAAGAACACCCGGGTCTGAAGGTATCTGTGATACTATAGCTTCTTCCCAAGTCCACATGGATGATTCCTCATCGAAATAGATCTTTCTTTCCCTATACAGGCTATCTAGTAGACGGTGTAAAAATAAAGTGTTCCCACCCGTTCGATGATATAACGACTCCGCAAGCAAGCGAATCCTAACCGTGTTTTCATTCAAGATCTGTGATACAAATCGTCTAACTTCATTATAAGACAGGGGGGATAATGCAATATGCTGGAACGAAATCGGAGTATAACTTCCTTTCAAGGCAAGAACGTTTTCAATCCATACGGTTGCTGCAGCTTCGGGATCTACGCTACTTATTCCTTCTGGCATGGCTTCCTCACGGAAAGTCCCTATGATGAATAAACCCTGCAATACCTTATCATGTACAATGGTACGAAGGACTTCCAAAGTAGCTGAATCGGCCCATTGGAGATCATCCAGAAATAGAACAAGTGAATGTTCTCTGTCTATAAATGCTTTTATAAATATAGGAAGCAGACGGTGGAGTCGAATCGTTGCCTCAGCAGGTGGGAGGGATTCCACAGCAGGAGTCTCGCCAAGTAGGGTTTGTACTTCCGGAAGCAGTGCTGCAAGAACACCTGCGCCCTGCCCTAGTACTTTTGCTAATCTGGTCTTCACCATATTCAGTCGCTCAGGTGTTTCACCCAACGTGTGCTTAATCAACTTTTGAAGAACCTGAAGCATGGGTGAGAAGGGAACATCGTGATTCTTCGGTTCACATTTCGCCTCCATGAACAGACCACATTCTTGTATATGTTGCATTTGAAATTGTCGAATAAGTGCCGTTTTCCCATTTCCCGCTTGACCGCTAACCAACATCAACACCGATTCTCCAGAACGAACCTGATCATGTGCCTCGCGAAGCTTCTCTTCTTCCCTCTCACGACCAAAAAGTGTTCTGGGCAGCCGAAAACGGCTTGCTTCATCTGCACGCGAAATGTCAAAAGATGAGATATGACCATCTTTCATTAGTAAAGAAAGACATGTTTTCAGATCCACCAACAGACCATACGTGCTCTGATACCTCGCCTCTGTCGACTTTGACAACAGCTTCATAATGATCGCTTCCAGCGATTCTGAAAGCTCCGGACGCAGCTCTCTCAGCGCTGTGGGAACAATAGCTAGATGGGCATATATGTAATCTTCAGCACTCTCGGCCTGAAACGGTACTTTCCCTGTAAGCATTTCATAATAGATCATGCCCAACACATATAAATCACTTCGCTCATCCGGCAAACGGTGCAGTCTCCCCGTTTGCTCTGGTGAGATATAGACATAATCCGTCTCATGATTTTCTTGAACCACAGCTGAGCGGGTTTCCATATCAATCCGTATATGAGCGGGATTCAAATTCCCCAGGTCAGAGCCTCGCTTATGTGCCGCATGAACCTGTTCCGTAATAGATATAGCCATATGTAAAAACGTCTGAACGAGTACTGGGGTCTCATCGAGCCATTCCTTTAGGGTCATTCTGTCTGCCTGCACCAAGTCTTCAATTCCCCCATCTGATTTTTAAAACTACTGAATCATTCCATGATTCTATATTTCGTCTTATTCTATCATGAAGTATCCATTATGGATTGCAAAATCTTTGCATCATTCGTGATGAGTGATTATCTCGATCATAATCAGGTACAAAAAGATTCATCCGTGGATATAGAAATCTCATCATAATATCACACTCATTAACTAGGGTATATTTTCAAGCTGATTATATGGGACAAAATTTATAGATATATTGAAGTGTCAATTTTGACTCCCGCGATGCCCGCCGCTACGCGGGTCTGGAAGAACCGATTGATGCCAAAGCAGGACAACGTGGGCTTCTTTGTGCTGTCATTATATCCATGTAGAATTTTAGATGCTTACATTTCCGACTTCTGTACCGTTCAGATTCAGTTTATGTTTTCGGCATACTTCGTAAAAATCTTTTGAAACAATGGGTTTGAAGATATTTATATAATCCAGCATAAAAAATTCATGCTCGCCAATTCGCTCTTCATGAAGGCAGATTCGAGATACAACTTTGACGATCTTACGTGGAGGCTGTTGTACAGATGCAGCAATGACCGCTTTGCGTCCAAATTCCGAACGTTCATAATCGAAAACATCCAAACGATCAAGCTGATGTGCAAGCCAATAGGTTTTTTCAACCGAACGACCGTCGTGGTAACACACCGTTGTCGGAATAAACTGTGTATTTGTTTTAGTTTCCTCCAACAGCGTTTTAAAACGATCTGATACGTGTCTCGTTCCTGTGATCGTCTCAAAATAATCTACATTCAGGTTGCGCACCGTAGACAGTAACTCAACATCTGCCGTTGTCCCCTCTGGCAGCGGATTCTCTATGGCCAAATAATTCATATCTAATTCGGGAGTGAAGGTCGTTCCGCCACTAATAAAACCTCTACGTGGATATTGAGATTCCAGAAAATAATAGTTCATAGAATGATATCTCCTTTCCGAATGAAGTGCTTTTCAATCAACTACAAAGAGGTTAAATGGCAGGGTTTACGAACATGGAGTTGTATTCCGAGAGCTGGAGCGAACGGATTAGTTATGAGGGGGATCCTGTGGCGACGGAGGAGGAATAGCAGAATTAAGCAAATATATAGTATGTAATATAGAGTACATCTGTCATGTGGCGATGTACTCTTTTATTTTTCGTATAGTCCTAAAATCGGGAGAGTCGACAAGGGTCTAATTCACTTCTTGATTCCCGATCGATGATTTCACTTGCAGCCAGACGTGCAATCAGTGGCGCCAGCGTAATTGCAGAATGCATCACGGTTAGATAAAGTCCCTTTACGTGATCTTGGAAACCCACAATCGGATAGCCGTCTTCAGGCATTGGTCTCAACCCGACCTTTATGCTTTCCAGTTCCAGTTGATTCCCATCTTTCAGACTGCGACGCAACGTGTCGAACGCTCGCTTACCAACCGCCTCTGGTCCGTTTTCCTCCGACTCGTCGATATAATCTTCCGCAGCCAGCAGCGTATATTCTGTCAGTTGACGCGCTTCAAATTGAGCATTTGAGATTAATGTATGTATCAATTTATTCCTCGATTTCATCCGAATCAGAATGGAAGGCGACGACGTAACCGGCACAGGACAACCTAACGGGTTGCAAAGTTCGGGAACGCCTGCACCTGCGGCCAATACTACGACATCCGACTCCAGAAAACCGTTGGACGTATGCACGCCGACCAAGCGGGAACCTTCTTGCTGAAGCTGTGTAACGTTGGTATCGAACTGAACCTTTGCTCCGTACTCCCTCGCTTTGTTCAACAACAGCTCCGTTATCTCTATGGGGTCTACCGCACCTTCTTCGCTGACATACATCGCTTCGTCCGGATATTCCAGCAGATTCGGCTCCAATGCCTCAAGCTGCTCCCGGTTTAATTTTTGAAAGTGGGGTTGCTCCCTTAGGGGTGGAGTGTCCCAAGTTAGCGCTCCATGCCAATGAATTTTCAGTTCGGGTAACTCTTGCTGAAGCGTATGATATTCTTCCAAAGATGCATCGTACAAATGCCAGTAATCGGGAGCCACCCTATGAGTAGTATGTATCCAGGCAAACGATTTTTCCGTGACTTCACGCGCCGCTGCAGGATGTCGTTCAATAACGGTTACATCTTGATTTCGTTTGGCCAGATGATAGGCCATGGATGCCCCGACAATCCCTGCGCCAATAATCACGATTTTTTGTTTATTCAATAATGACTCCTCCTTTTTCACCCTATTGTAACATAGGCCTTATGATACTCAGGCGATATAACATGTGAGGGCAACTGGAGTGAATAAATTAGTTATGAGGAGAATCTGGTGTATCTTCTTATAGCTACTGCCTTTCTTTTCAGTTCTCATAATCAGGTTTCCTATTTAAAACTAACTTCACCAGAATCCTTTGATGATTCTTTAGTAATCTACAGAATACACAAAAAATAGTTCATATCCCCCAATAAAATGGTACTATAAGGAAGTTGGAAACAGACTAAAGTCCTAAGGGGAGATAATATTTGTCTATAAACAAATGGTTAAGAAAAATTCTACTAGTTATGTTTTCTGTAGTACTGCTCTCAATACCGATTATTTCGTTATTCCCAGATTATGCAGAAGCCAAATGCACATATGTAAGTGGTTATACAAAGAAGAATGGAACAAGGGTGAGTGGATACTACAGGGGATGCGGAACAGTAGATAGCAATTCAAGTTACAATTCTTACACACCTACATACACTGAAAAAACTGAAACTAAGAATTATTATGGCTTATCAAACACAATCAATTTGTACAAAGGACAGAATTATGCAGGAACTACGGATACAGAAAATTTAGTTTACGTAAACGGATATTATCGAAAAGACGGTACTTATGTCAGACCTCACTACAGAACGCATCCTAACCATTATATCAATGATAACTTCAGTTATCTTGGGATTTCTTCACTGATTCCACATACGAAGTATCCAAGATTCACCTTTAACAGTGATGTAAATATCTCTCTGAAAGAAAACTACTTGCTTTATAGTCTTTCTGACTACAATCTAAATGAAAAACAGCTTAACATGTTAAAAACTTATACATTGAATCTTAAAGAAGCTGAATTGGACAGACAGTTCGAACAGAATGTAGTTACGACTGGTAAGCAACTCTATACTTCTCTCGGGCTTGATGAAATCACTGCTTATAATAAGATTAGGTTTGATCTTACTGGAAATTTATCCTTTGAGGATTACCTATATAACGTAGCCTATAGTTTTAATCCAACTTTTAAAAAATCGTTTGGAGATTTCCCTATTCTCGAGACTTATGCATACCTTTTAAAAGAATCTAAAAGTGATTCAAATATGTTAAAGATCACTAAAAATTATGGTAGCAAGTTTTACAAATTTATTGGTGCAGATGCTTCAAGTATAGAGAGTCAGATAGAGATGGATTTGTTACAAACTTTTGAATCTAACCAATCAGTCCCTTTGATGCCACCCTTTTCTCTATTAAATACGGCTAACGGCGCCTTTACCAAGGGAGCAGTTAGAA
The DNA here is from genome assembly GCF_900221055.1 of Paenibacillus sp. RU5M. Classification (NCBI taxonomy): domain Bacteria; kingdom Bacillati; phylum Bacillota; class Bacilli; order Caryophanales; family Paenibacillaceae; genus Paenibacillus; species Paenibacillus sp. RU5M. The sequence continues at coordinate 247,128 of NZ_OBQM01000007.1, forward strand.
CCTATTTAATAAATGAAGGAGCACATCTTAACATAACGTTTAATTCACATGTCATTCTCGACGCTACACCTTATCAAGCATCTTTAGAACTTCTTTATAACGGGTCGTATTCATTCTTAAATTCGTCAATCATAGAAGGAATAAAATTTTATACGAAATACGGATTAAGTACGAATGAAGCAACAAATCAAACTATTAAGGACATCAACGTAATTTTAGCAAGTTAAAATATCAGTCCAGATATTTTCAGATATTATTCAATCACTTCAAACTGGATATAAACTCTGCAAGGCTGTATACCGGAAACTAGAGCGATGGATCACAATCTCATGGCTACTGGAGAAGAATAGCTTTGACCAAAGCCCGCGTACCAAGCGGGCTTTTGGACATACCTATTTATAATATGGCAGTGGTAATCCAAGTAGATATAAAAGCCGTAAATATGCTCAGCATCTAGAAGGGGCTAAAAATCTACTTTTCCCCAAATATCAGCAAAGAAAATCCAGGTCATTTGCTGTTTAAATTGATAGATTCCCAACCTCATTCTGATACTCATAGACATATCGGATATAATCTTGTGCACTTTGGTTAATTTCTTCATCGGTTGCTTGGAATGAGGCACCGAAGACTGCAAAATACGGTAAAGCTACGGCGCCAACATGATTTATGCTGGCTTTGAAAGGCGTAACCACCTCATCTACGGTAAAAGATACTGAACCATCCCTCGTGTAATTTTCCTTCTTATCGCCAATGGATATGGCCAAGCCCATCTTTTTCACATGCAGTTTGTTACCTGTTGATCCATACGCCCATCCATAAGTAAAAACATCATCTAGCCACTTTTTTAGCAAAGGCGGATAGCTGTACCAATATAACGGAAACTGCAAAATAATATGATCATATGCTTCCAGTAACTTCTGTTCTCTGGACACATCGATGTTCCAATCAGGATATGCTTTATAAATCTCATGGATTGTAATCTCGCTCGAGTGTTGCAGCAGCTCCTCTTTCCAGCGTTGATTTACTCTTGAAACCTCTATATTGGGATGCGCCAGAATGACGAGTGTTCTCATATTTACATTCCTTTCTCGGTTCAGTTTCAGACTTCTTTTTCGAATATGGCCATTATCATATAAGCCTAAAAAAAAGAAAATACACACCCGAAAGTAAGATGGTTACTTCAAAGTGTGTATGGACTTCATCAGCCCTATTATGAGAAAATGGATAGTTATACCACATCAACACGATGTAACATGAACGAGGTGATATGTCATGAAGCAATATAATTTGGGAATCGAAGCGACCCTCGAAATTATGGGCGGCAAATGGAAAGCGCTAATCATATGTTTATTAATGTCTGGCGTGAAAAGGACAGGCGAATTACAGCGCAGTATAGACGGTATCTCGCAAAAGGTCCTGATCCAGCAATTACGCGAGCTTGAGAGGGACGGCCTTGTCAGAAGACATGTTTACCAACAGATGCCGCCCAAAGTCGAATACAGCCTCACAGAGTATGGAGTTACCGCCAACAAGATTGTGGATGTGATGTGCACATGGGGGCGGGAAAATATAGCATTAAGGCAACAACAAGGAGAAGACATTATATTATTGGAAAATAAAGAGCCTGCTCTTTGAGCTGGTACCCATAGAACGACACTTTGAAAAGAAGGAGACTAGAATTGAAAAACTATCTTGTATTTGGTGCTAGCAAAGGATTAGGAGATGCATTTGTCAGGGGGGTGCCCGAGCAAGGCGATAAAGTCTGGGTCGTGTCTCGCACAAAACCTGATAACTTGAAACTAGACGATGGGGTAGAACGCATATGGATACAGGCAGATCTGTCTGCGCTCGATGCATCCAAACAGATCTGCGATGCGCTTCAGAACGAGACTTTGGATGTTCTCATTTACAATGTGGGCATTTGGGAAAAAGAGGGTTTCGAAGACCACTATACGTTCGATAAGGACACCCCCGCCGACATCAGTAATCTGATTCATGTGAATGTAACATCCACTATTGTGTGTATTCACGCCTTATTACCCCACCTCAGGAAATCAACAGCAGGCAAAATCATTCTTATTGGCTCGACTGCGGGTCTGAGCAATGCGAACAGTACTCAGGTATCTTTTGTGGCCTCCAAATTTGCCATTCGCGGGGTTACAGAAGCCTTGAGAGAACATACAAGAAAAGACAGAATCGCGGTTACGTGTATCAACCCGGGAGAACTCGCAGCCGAAGTTCCATATAAAGAAGGCATTGACCGCGCTCTTTCCGAATATAATGGTACACGCATCCCTCTTCAGGATATGGTTTCTATCGTAAAATGCATCGTCAGCCTGTCCAATGCAGCCTGTGTAAAAGAAATTAACATTCCGGCAATTACGGATTTGAACGCTTAATCGAAATTCCACCGCAATTCCTAAAGAACCTCCAAGACAACCAGAGAAAATCAAACATAAAGAGCGCGTTTGAAACGTGCTTTTTGTGCTGCCCCTATGGAGGTGTACATTTTATAAACGGACTAAGGATGGCTTCCATTCACTTTATTTTTCAACCTCGTTAGCTAAACTTTAGTCCTGCCCTTACTGGGCTAGGGTCTTGGATAAAGACTGGGCTTGAGTTTGTTCTGATTAGGATATATCCACTGCTATACTGCAAAGCGATATACATATTTTGATAAAAGGAGCTATCACAATGAGAACAAATTTCAGAACCATGCCCAGCACGAGTTCAGAGGAGGAAAAGGTCCAAAAAGCCAGGCGAGGACTGCTCGTTTTCTTTGCCATGCTCATTCCTCTCTCCATCCTTAGTTATGTACTGATCATGAAAGCACCGATTTTCGGTCTGCTCCTCATGTGGACACCCGGATTGTCCTCCATTTTCGCCCGTATAGTGCTGCGTGAAGGCATCTCGGATATTTCCTTGCGGATTGGTGGGAAGCAAACACTGAAATCGTTGCCCTTCATCTTGCTCTTTCCAGTCGTCATTGGTTTATTGGCTTATGGAATCGCATGGATTACGGGTCTGGTTCAGTATGTTACACCAGACTCATTCATTGAAGGCCCATCTGGTGTTGTCCTTGCAGGAACGATACTTTTTCAAATGTTTGCGGGTACAGCAATCGGTATAATCAGCAGTTCAGGAGAGGAGCTCGGCTGGAGGGGCTATATGCTCACTCGACTTATTAACGCCCGTGTACCTAGACCCGTGCTGACGAGCGGAATTATTTGGGGGGTATGGCACCTTCCCGTAATGCTTTTTGCAAATTATTATTCCGGTCCATATCCTGCCTTATCGGTTATCCTGTTTATGATTTCAGTGACCTCTTTCAGTTATCTGATCAGCCGCTTGCGCTTAACAACGGGCAGCATATGGCCTGCGATTCTCCTCCATGCATGTTGGAATGCCGTGATTCAGGATGCCTTTGATATATCTTCCAGTGGCAAGAACGTTCTGCTATGGACTGGAGAATCCGGAATATTAGTGGCTCTCGCCTTGCTGATTGCAGCATGGTTGATGTCGAGAAAGCCTCTTGTCATAAGGCAGCTATAAACTATTGCTATAGGTGAGGATATATAAAACTTTTTGAGAAGACGACGTTGTTGTAGTCTAGTTAGCCAACGGGTTATGGCCCATTATCCTAATAACGTCTTTGCACAAGAAGCGAGTGACGGAATTCGGAGCTAAGTGAACGTGTTGTCTAGGGAAGAACATCAAAGTCTTAAAATTGACAAAAGCCCGCAAAGTAGCGGGCTTTTCAATTTTCCGTCATGGATCCTGGCTTTCAGACTAAGTCGCTTGTAAGAATAAAGGCTGGCAAATACATGCAAGCTTTTGTGCTTTTAACATTTTGAGTTTTTGTGCTTTTGGATATGTTTCATTACCCTATTGAACAGCTCATCATTGAAAAGTCACTTTGATGCTGTCATGCACTCCACCAGTGCCCGCAGGGAGTAATCGGAGGTGGAACACAGCAGAATGCATGCGGCTGTCTGTGGCAGTGCGGTGTCATCATAGGGATTGCGCAGTACCAGATTTAGCAGTGGCTTAACCGCAGCCAAAGCCTCAGCCAGATCCAGCTGGCCTGTGAATAGATGGGCATTAAGGGTGCCCTGGATAACGACATCCGCATTAGAAGCTTGCAGTACCAGGGACTTTATCTGCTCGGCATCCGGCTTCATTGCGCAGTAGCGCGTTTGCACAGCCAAGCCTTCATCCCTCAATAGGGAGGCTAACCTGATCTCCGCAGAACCACTATTATCGGCCTGGGTCAGCTGCTCCTGCAGCGGCAATATAAGCAAATATTTCAGCGAATCCTTGAGTGGCACCAGGCCCTGTGGGTCCCGGCTAACTTTCACGGTCATACGAGCCAGCTTCAGTGCCGCCTCTTCCCACTGCTCTCTAGGAATCGGCTGTGCAGCCGCCTGGTACTGCCGGAATTGGTCATACAGCTGCCGAATACGAAGAACCGACTCGTCGATTTGCTCCTCATTGATTCTCCCATCCCGTACAGCTGACAGAATACCCGCGATGACCTGGCTCTGAAACTCCGGCGTATGGCACATCAGAATCATATCGTTCCCCGCCTGAACGGCCAGAACCCCTACCTCTTCCGGGCTGAAATTTTTGCGAATTGCCCCCATTTCGATATCATCCGTGCAGATCACCCCCGTAAAGCCCAACTGCTTCCGCAGCAGTTCCGTGGCAAAAAAAGGACTGAGTGAGGCCGGAAGTCCGCCCGATTCCGGAATGTTAGGAAACACCAGATGACCCATCATGATTGAATCCACACCGGCTTGAATTGCTTCAACAAAGGGAAGCAACGGACCCTCCATCAACTGTTCAATCGTCAGCTCACACTCGGGCAGGACAATATGCGAGTCTCCGCTCACTTGCCCGTGGCCGGGAAAATGCTTTGCCGTCACGGCTACACCTGCTTCATGCATCCCTTGAATATAGGTGCGGCCGAATTGGGCCACCAGCTGCGGGTCCTCTCCGAAGGAGCGAACACCCACAACCGGATTATCTATATTCGTGTTCACATCTAGCACTGGTGCCCAGTTCATGGGAATACCAAGGGAGTGCAGCTCACTGCCGATGATTTTACCGAGCAAACGGGCGGCTTCCGGATCTTCACTTAACCCGGCTGCCCTGTTGCCAGGGACGTAGGGAAAAAAGGACTTAAACTTGGATAGGGTTCCACCCTCTTCATCTACTGAAACGTAATAAGGCAGAGGACTACCACTCTCTCTAGCTATGTTCTTTACTTCTGCAAGTAGCGCATGAGTCTGCTGCTCGCTCTCAATATTATGGGGGAAGATGCCGATACCCCCAAATCGGTGCTGTGCCATTCTGCCGCGAAACTCCGGCTCGGCCCCAGTCGATGGTGTGCCTACTACGCACATCAGGGCTATTTTGTCTTCCAGACTCAATGCCGTCAGATCAGTTTGCGGATGGATTGCGTTCAGACCCAGTTCTTGATAGAGCGTGCGCTCCAGATAATCATGCAGATAGAACCTCGATTTCACAAAATGCTCCGCCATATCAGAGGGCTGGTAACGCTCCAGCGCAGCCTTCATCCGAGGCAGGACACCCTCACGTCCACGGCGGTTTCTCGTATAATTGTTATGGAGTGAGCGCCACTCCGCATCGTCTCCGGGATACAGCTCCCAGCGGTAGGCATACTTATGGATCGCCCGCGAACGATCTGTCGCCACCTCAAAATTATGCATGATCGCAATCAGTTCCGCTTCTTCCTTGTGCTCGCGCACTTCGTCCATCAGCTTCCAGATCACATCATAATAATCCTCCACCCTGTAATTGCCGAGAAGGTTATGTCCGATAACAGGATCAATGCCATGAAACCGTTCCAGAAATCGGTCGATAAAGGTTGCGGCATCTGCCTTGCGGTTCCAGGCCAAATCTGCATGCAGCAGCATGGGGTACCAGGTGGTTTCGAAAATACCATATGGAACACCGAGGCTGAAAGGCCCCGTCCAGTTGGTAGCAACCACGCAGCCAAGATCCAGCTTGTCGGCCGTCTCTGCCCACTGAAGCAAGTTGTCTGTCCGGTTCAGCAGTACCGGGTAATTCTGGTGCTCAGCCCAATCAAAGCTGCGGACTGCTGGCGCTCCCATAACTTCAATGCCGAGCGCCCTGAATTTATTGGCATGCGAAGTAACCTCCGCTTCGATATTGCGCCCGTTGTAGATCCAGATCATGGCGATACTTCGCTGATCCAGCTTAGCCAGTTCCTCTGGCGGGCATTTATCCAGCATGTCATGCCAGAAAATCGGCTGTTTCCCCCGTTCTGCCGTAAATGCAATCAGACGGTTCACAAAGGCGATAAAAGCTCGTTCACGCACGCCTCCAAACTCAATTTTGCAGCGTTCGCATTCGCATAGGCTATAGACCTCGTCACAGCCGAGATGGATATAACGCGAATCTGGATGAGCCTCGATCATCTCCTCAAGTAAGGTGGTTATCAATCCAAAGGTTTCCGGATGCGATGGGCAGATCTCCCCGGTGGACTGCTCTGTCTCGCGAAGATGCCGCCAACCTTCGTGGCGTAATACATATTCCAGATGTCCAAAGCTCTGCTGGAGCGGAATAATCTCTATAAAGTGCTCGTGGGCGTTCCGCTTTAGTTCTTCCAGCTGTGAACGACTTAACGCATGCTGTGGATGTGCGAACTCGGGATGCGACTGAAATGGGAACTTATCCTCGTATTCAATCAAAATTGCGTTCGTCTTATAACGGGCGAATTCAGCCAAATACTTCGTCAACAGTTCCGGCTTCGAGAACGTCTGACGCAGGTCAAAGTTCATTGCCCGCATAGGTGTATCCGGCCAGTCGGTGATGGACACCGCCGGGAAGACCTCATCCGGTCCATGCAGTTGTACCAATGTCTGCAATCCATAAAATAGACCCGCCGCATCCAGTGCGTAGACTTCAGCCCTTCCGGCGGACACCTCCAGCTTATACCCTTGTGGACGTCCGTCCAGCCCAGTCAGATCCGTTCTGTCTTGTTGAGTGAACGAACTAAGACCAGGGATGACCGGGCTCTTCTGTTGTGCTCCCGTGACTTCATGAACTGCATGGGGTCCGTGGTCCCCATCAACTACCTGCTGCGTTTCCTGCCCTGAGAGACGTTCGATTACTAAAAAATAACCCTTTTCTATCCTGGAGCATGTATATTCCATCCCCGGAAATGCCCGGCGGCAATGAATATCCAATCTGGGATCATCCTGTTCCATGAAAAGACTCAATCTTTCCTCGCCATTTAGTCGCAAGGCTTCTCCCTCGGTCGCTGCAATCTGCTTCGGTTGCGGTATCAAGCTCTGCATCGCTCTCCCCCTATTCTCGGCTCTGTGGACTGATCTGGCCATTCTTCCAGCACTGCAAAACACTCAACTTTCCACCTTCCATGTTGAAGCTAACGATATCCGCAGGCGCGCCGACCTCAAGTCCTACAGCTTGTTCAAGCCCAAGCAGCCGGGCCGGATGCACCGATGCACAGTCCCAGGCATCGGGAAGCCCGCACAACCCCGCTTCCACAAGATATCCTACCTGATCCGGCAGCATCATCGCCGAACCAGCCAACAGCTCAGGCTGGCCGGCAAGGTGCAGCCGACCTTCCGCCGTCAATACCACATCTCCACCGATATGCAGGTGGTAGGAACCTGGCGGCATACCACTCAGCGAGACGGCATCGCTGACCAGAATGGCGCGATTTCGTTTCATCCGGAGAATTACGGCCAGCACAGACAGTGGAAGATGGTGACCATCCGCTATCATGCACCCATACAGCTCATCGGCTGCCAGCTGTTCCCACAGGTAGTTCGGATGACGAGGAAGCATCAGGTGTGCACCGTTGCCAAGATGTGTAGACATCACTGCTCCTGCGGAGACTGCTTCCCTGATCTGCTCTGACGTTGCTGCCGTATGTCCAATCGAGACAAGAATGCCGGATTCGCAGCACCGGGCGATAAAAGAAGCTGCACCAGGCCACTCCGGGGAAAGGGTAATGATGCGAATCAATCCTTCGGCGGCTTCCTGCCAACGGGTAAGGGCCTCCCAGTCAGGCGGAACAATATGCTGCCTTGGGTGGGCGCCGCGTGGGCCATCCTCCGGCGAGAGGAATGGGCCTTCCAGATGAATGCCCACAATCCCCTCGGCTGCATCCGGGTTCAGCCGAACGGCTTTTGCAATGACGGAAGCCGCCTCAGCCAGCCGTACGGAACTGTTCGTAATCAACGTCGGGCAATAGCTTGTAACACCTTGGCTTTGTAGCTTCCGGGTCAGCTGCACTACCGTATCTGGACATAGCGGAGCTGTGTTCAGATCCAGCCCCCATCCGCCGTTCACCTGTAAATCCACCAGTCCGGGCGCAAGCCAGGGCAGGCAATCTACGGGAGGCGACACTTCAAGTTCAGTAATAGCAGTGATACGTCCATCTCTGATCCCCACCTCAATGGGTAGCCCTGTTCTGTAGTGCTTCCCGATCATTGACACGCTCACAGGCCGGAGGCTTCCCGGTCTGTGAACATCGTGATTCCGGGATGTGTACGCAGGATAGTGGCAGGACATGCCGTGCTGATCGGATCATGTAAAGCTGCCGCAAGTGCACGCCGCTTGGATGCTCCCGGTACAATTACGAACAGCTCCCTTCCAGCCATCAACGTTGGCACAGTCAGGGTCAACGCCTCCGCAGGCACATCATCCAGATGGGCAAAGCAGCCATCGTTCACCTGCTGACGGCGACAAGCTTCGTCCAGTTTTACCGCTTTGACGATCCTCGAGTCTTTAAAATCGGCAACAGGCGGATCATTGAAGGCGATATGCCCATTTTCTCCGATCCCGAGGCAGACGATTTCAATAGGAGCCGCACGCAGCAGTTCCCCATATCTCTGACACTCCTGCTCCACATCGTGTAGCCCATCCAACAGCTCCACCCGCCCAGGCTGCACCCGATTGAACAGCCGATCCGTTAAATATCGTCCGAAGCGCTGGGGAGCTGTGTCCGCCAGCCCCATATATTCATCCATATGAAAGGCACAGACCCTTGACCAATCGATACCTTGCTCCCGTACCAGACCTTCATACAATTCGTTTTGCGAAGGAGCAGCAGCGAACACCATGCGTACCTGACGCTCCGAATCCTGAAGCAGCTGTCTTAATCTGGCCCCAACCGCAGCTGCAGCCGCTGCCCCCATCTGATTCCGATCAGCATAAACCTGCACAGACATATGCTCAACGATATGAGTCTTGAGCGGTTCCACCAAGTCATTCACATTCATGTGCTTCCTCCTCCTTCAAGCCATTTCTCGTCTACTTGTTCAGTTGCTGACATTCAACATCAGCAGCGTTGTATGCGGCGAATCATGACCTACTGCGTAGTGATAGCCGTTGTAACGGATTCTGCGAGGTTCAAAACCAACCTGTCTGCCCGGTCCCACCGCTTCCGAGACAAGCGTCACGCTCCCATCCACTCCGGTTGTCCCGCTGGTGTAACGCCCCGCCGAATAAGTAAATCTCCCCTCGACTTTCGCCCCCGCAAGTACCGCGCCTGTATCATAATCTCTGACCTTCAGAGTGACAGATACCCCTGATCCGCCATAAACCAGATTCATGTCCGTTACAATCAGTGGCTTCAATGGGGTGCTACCAGTGGTCGCCGACACTTCATCGGTGAGAGGCCCGATATTACCACGCAAATCACGGGCCGCAATACGATAGTAGTATGTCGTATCCGGCAGCAGTCCCTTGTCCTGGTAATTCAGGGCGCGGGCGAGTCCAACGATATCCGCAGCGACAGGCGTGAACCCCTGCACGGTACTTCGGTATATCACATAGCGTTCCACTTCCATGTTATCCGAAGCCATTCCATAATTCAGATGTACAGTCTGATAATCAGTCGCCTCAATGGAAGGAACCCCTGAAAGGGCGGAAGGAGCTTCCTGATCATCCGGCGCTGTCCAAACTACACCGCCCGGCCCCCAATAAGAAGGAAGTGCCCGGTAGGAATCATAGTGATGGACGGCAATACCGCCAAAGGCGCTGCTCTGCCCGTAAGCTGCATATACCTTATCCAGCTCGGCTTCCATGTGGATACGCCCCTCCTCCCAGAAGGTAATGGTCTCCGGGTCTCCGCTATTGGCGATATCCAGCGTTTCCACACCAATCACCACGGAATTCGGCTTGCCGATCTGATCCGCGTAAGCCAGCTCTCCAGCAGCCCCGGCAATAATGCCAGCGGAGCCATCCGCCGTATCCCGGTAATCCATAATGGAGATATAGTCTGATATATCCTGAACATGCTCAGAAATCCATTTGCTGGAGCCATTCCATGAAATATTCGCTGCTTGATCCGAAGTGTCATACCACTTGGGCACAGCAGGACCGAACGGAAGCCAAATACCTGCGGTATCCCGGCGATCAATCATCTTTTGCAGGCCAACCAGGTATTCCTTCTGCAGGAAATGACTTGGGTCTTTAAAGTCGGGAGAGATATAAGGCTCAATATCCACATTGATGCCGTCAAACTTCTCCGTATCCCCAGCTGCAAGATTGTAATTGATCACCTGCTCCATTTCCTGCACAGCATGATGGTGATATTTCTCGTAAGCGCCCATATAGGCCGGCGTAGTGCCGCCTGCAATTAACGCATGCACCTGCAAATTTTTGCCGTGCGCCCAACTCACGAAAGAACGCAACTCGACTTCCTGCGCTTCCAGTGCATCGTATCCGGCATAACCGCCTACTGCAAGATAAAGCGTCTGGACCGGTGTTTGGCCGAATGTCTGCGTATCGGTGATGAATGACTCCAGCACCTGGCGCGATCCAGGGTTGAGCAGCAGCTTATAGCTTTCCGGTTCCCAGATCCACATAGCGCGCTCCTGTACAGGAAGAGGTACGGCAGTCTCATGCGTCCCGGTTCCAACCTGAGCATACACCGTCGGGCTATAACCATAACGCTCCGGTGCACTGGCCGCTCTGGCCTCCAGACTGACCGTGCGATCGCCAAGTCCCGCCGTGTCCCAGGTGTATACATATGCAGGACCTTGCTGAACAGCTTCCTCCCATGGCCCGCGGTTCACCCGAACCTCTACCAGCATGATCGGAAGTGGAGAGCTGGTCTCGACAGAGATCTCCACCTGGCCGCTAAGAGATACGCCCTCAGATGGTCCAGTGATGGTTACTACAGGAACAGCACCTGCCGGGTTATTAACGGTAAGGGTGGCAGGCGCTCCCCACACCCCGTAACGGGTGGACGTATCCAGTCCACGAACCACCAGTTCCACAGTCCCGTTATAGGCTGAGGTATCCAGCATATAAGACCATGTGCCGCTGTCATCCCCATCCGGATCATTTAATACCACTTCGAATTGAGCCGTTCCGTCCACAAACAGTCGAATGTCATACAGGTCGGTATAACTGCCCCCAATTTCCACCAGCCCTCCATCCGATACATATCCGCCCGCAGGCGCGTCCAGTGAAATTGAACCCGCCGCTTCTGCCTTGCCAGGGACAGCTATTCCAATGGTCATCATACAAATCAACAGAAACAATCCCAGTTTGAATCCGGAGTACACACGCAGATGCTGCTTTTTCATAAGCGAAGCCTCCTTTTGCCATTCTGTAATGGTCTAGGATTCCCGTGCCGTACCTTACGTACATTCGCTCATTTCGCGCTCAGCTGAACATTCTGAACACGGTCATACGCTTCCTTATAGGTGTTCAGCAACTTATCTACCCCAAGATTGTTGATTTCCTCTACATACTTCTCCCAATCCGCCAGACTCCGGGAACCCGTAACAAATTTGGCAAAGCTCTCGTCACGGTGCTTCTTGATCGCTTGACCGGTAATGGATATGACCTCATTTTCCACTTCTGTAAAAGCGGGTCTTGGCTGCATTGCGGGAGGATCATATTTGACCGCTTCTTCATAGGCATGCTTCAGATCGTCCGAGAACAGCGACAAGTGGGCGTTGAAATCAATCCAGGTATAGGTCCCGCTGGTCTGAAGCCCTGTCTGCTTGCGCATTTCAATGACATCGTTATACTCCGGCTTGAACTTGATCGTATCGCCTTCCTTTATAAAGGTCTCTCCTTCTACACCCCAGCTGCTGAGCGTACGTCCTTCCTCGGAATAGAAAAAGTCCATGTACTTCATCACATCATCAATGTTCTTGGAGGTCGAGGCCACCGTCAATCCGCCTTCCATATAATGAAAATACGGATTCAGCTGTTTGCCGCCTGAAATGCCTGCCGGAGGGGCCAGAAACTGCATATTGAACTCCGGATTCTCCGGCTGCATGGCATTATTGAAAAAGTCAATCCGGCTGATATAATCAATGGTTACAAATGATTTTCCAGTCGAGACCATATCCTGCCACTGTTTGGTTTGCAATGATAAGAAATCGGGCGGGACCAACCCTTCATCATAAAAACTTTTCCACATCCCTACCATAGCCTTGTAGTTGTCTTCAGTCGGTCCATAACGCCATTGCTTCTGGTCAAAATCATAGTAGGCACCCTCACCCGTTCCGTAGTTCACCGTCATATTGGCATTCATCTCATCCGGGATCTGACCGTAGCGAATCGAGAGCGGGTAACTGTCCGGGTATTTCTCCTTCAGCGTCTTCAGCGCCGCATGCAACTCTTCATAAGTTGTTGGAACCTGAATGCCTTCCTTGTCAAAAACATCCTTGCGGTACATCCAGATCATACGATTCGTCTCGCCGAAGCCCTGATTGGGGAACATATACATTTGACCGTCGGCGGACAGGGCAGCCTTCGCTTCCTCGGGATATTGCTTCATCCATGCCTTCAGATTCGGCATACTGTCCATATACTGCATCAGATCCACTAGTGCGCCCTGTTGACCAAATTTATTCGAATCCTTGCGATTGGGCATATACATCAGATCAGGTAGCGTTTTGGAGGCAATCGCCAGGTTCAGGCTTTCATCCAGCTTGCCGGAAGGTGTCTGCACTTCCAGCGTGACGCCCGTCTTTTCCTTCAACCAGCTCCAAATGGGCCAGCTCTTGGAATAAGGAAAAGTGGCATTGTTGTCCAGCAGGGCCGTAAACGTCTTTCCCGCCCCGGTGGAGTTATCGGTTATTCCGGTATTGTTCCCCTTGGTATCTGTTTGGGGGTCGGCACCCTTGCCGCCGCTGCACCCTGCCACCATCGTTACTGCAATCAGCAGGGGAAGTATTACCGATTTCCATTTGCCCATAAGCTTCTCTCCCTTAATCTGAATTGGCAGTGCATTTCTTGCCTCACTTTAACCTTTGACAGCACCAACCATGGCTCCCTTGACGAAATACTTCTGTACGAACGGATAGATGACCAGAATTGGCAGCGTTGAGACCATAATGGTCGCATACTTAAGCGATTCCTCAACCACCAAGTTATCACCCCCAATGGATGTTACGTCGCCTGAGCTTGCGCTGCCGGCCAACACGAGATTACGCAGCAGCACCTGGAGCGGAAACAAATCGGGAGACCGTAGATAGAGCAGCGGAAAGATAAAGTTGTTCCACATACCCACGGCATAGAACAGGGCAATCGTGGCAAAGGATGCCTTGGACAACGGTACAATAATACGTATGAAGATTCCAATATCGTTTAGGCCATCCATTCGACCCGATTCCTCCAGCTCTTTGGGGATGCCTGAGAAGAACGTGCGCATCAGAATGAGGTTCCAGGTGCTGACTGCCCCCGGGAGAACCATGCCCCATACGGTGTCCACCAGATTCAGGGAACGGACCACCAGAAAGGTCGGAATCATCCCGCCGCTGAAGAACATCGTAATGACAATCAAGACCGTGAAGCTATTACGCAGTGCCATGTCTTTTCTGGACAATGCGTAGGCTCCAGTGGAGGTAACCACTAGCGAGATCAGTGTGCCTAGCACGGTATAAATGATCGTATTTCTGTAAGCCGTCCAGATTTGCGGATCGCCCAGCACCAATTTGTACATGCTCAGATTAAAGCCCTTGGGCCAGAAGGAAATATTGTTTTGGATGACGTTTACGTTGCTGCTGAGGGAAACCGCCAGCATATGAAGGAACGGATAGAGTGTGACTACCACAACGAACAGGAGAATCAGCGATGCCACAACGTTAAACCAGGAAAATCGGAGTGAGTTCACGCCACACCTCTTTCTACCATAGACTGGTCTCACTTAATCGGCGGCTGAGCCAGTTGGCCGTATAGATGAAAATCAGACTGATGACACCCATGAACAAATCAATGGACGCACCATAGCTGAAATTCCCCTGTACCATGCCCACCCTGTAAACATACGTGCTGATAATATCCGCTGTATCGTAGATCGCCGGATTCTGCATCAGGAAGACTTTCTCGAATCCGATTTCTAGCACTTTGCCGATATTTAGAATCAGTGTAATGACGATCGCGGGAGATATACCGGGTAGTGTGACATGCCAGATTTTGCGCAATCGGCTTGCCCCGTCCATATCTGCGGCTTCATACAACTGCGGATCGATGGCCGTTAGCGCGGCCAGATAAATAATGGTCTCCCAGCCGATATGTTGCCAGATTTCCGACAGGACGTAGATGCCCCGGAACAGCCCGGGCTCATTCATGAAATTGATCGGTCCAATGCCGATACCTGCCAGCAAATTGTTAATGAGCCCTCCGGTTGGGGACAGGAACATAATCACCATACTCGCCACGATTACATTCGAGATGAAATGCGGCAGATAGCTGACCGTCTGTACAAAACGCTTGAATGCTGCCCTTCGCACCTCATTCAGCAGAATGGCCAGCAAGATTGGGGCTGGAAAGCCGAACACCAGCTTATACAGTCCCAGCAGAAACGTATTCTTCATCAGCGGCCAAAAATCAGGATTCTCCAGAAACATCCGGTAATATTTGAATCCCACCCAATCACTGGCCCAAATTCCTTTAAACAGATTGTAATCCTTGAACGTGATGACCAGACCAAACATCGGCGCATAGCGGAAGATCAAATAATACAGGAGGCATGGCAGGAATAGCAGCCATAGCGCCTTGTTCCTGTTCCAGGTTCTGATCAAACGCGACTTCCGCCGAGGCGGCCGGTGCGCTTCTTTTTGCGGTTTGCTTTGCATTACGCTAGCATCAGCCATCGGCATGCCCCCTCTTGCTCAGATGAGTTAATTCGACTTGTATGTCAGCTAACTTACCCTGGAATTCCGGGGTTCGTATTCGAATTATAGCTATAAACCTTTAGAAAGCGCTATCTACATGTTATATAACTTTTCGCCTTTACTCCTTTTTTCCAGATATCCGCGTATAATTCAGTAAAAGTGTATATTGTTTGTGTCAGATTTATGCCGCTATGATAGGATTAGCCACTCGATCCAGGGCTGTACTCAAGGGGGAATGTCATAATGAAGGGACTGTCCTAAAACACAATTTTAGCCTCACTCCATCGGATACTGGACAGCCAACCCTGACATTATGTACTCCAATGTCCGGGGGCTGCACTCTTTTGCCCACTTTGAAAAAAGGGAAGGCTTCGATGGGTGAACTACCGGGAAACGGCAACTATAGAAGTGAAGAAATTACACACACCTGGGAAAGAGCAAGATCAGCAACTTAATCTAGAAGGAAGTGGCGATACGTGGAAATGCCCGGCGATCAGGTTGCTTACGTTTACTCATATGAAAGCAAACCAACCACCGAAAGCGATTATGAACGAAACTTCATTACTCAAATGCGCAGACTGCACGGATTGTCGCTGAAAAACAGATGTAAGAAGGCCGCATCTTCGCCCTTCACCGGATGAAGAGATGTAGAGCGGATTTCGCAACTGAAAAACGTGATATGGGACAGCGGTTAGTACTTGTAAATGCGAGGAGTACCCTTTGAAGACATATTTAAAATATGTGCCCGTTTAAACCATTGAAGACAACAATCTAATTGCTACGGGAAAATTCAATCAGTTCATTGTGCTCACCCATTCACTGTTATTCCAGATATCGGGATTGTCAATAATCTGAATTTCTCCACGTACAGTGGAATCATAACTATCCTTACTACTAGTATACCAATCAACAATAACTAACTTTCCATTCAAATTTTGCACAAGAAATTCAGTAGTTTCAGCAAAGTTACCTATATCCTTATGAACACGTGCATCTAATTTCAAATAATAAAAACTCTTATCCCCTCCAACATACTCTACTTGTCTAGCATCAATATCAACGCCTGTCACCTGATTATATGTAAGCTTGTTCTTAAGAAATAAATCATATTGAGATGAAACTTTTTTTTGCGTATATTGTTTAAGGTTTTCGTTATCGATATAAGTATCCAAATCAATGTCCGAGCCGTTCCAAATCGCTTTATAATATCCAGACAGAGCTTCTGCACACATTTTATAAGCCATTTCAGAATCCCCAGCAGATAGATCACTTTCGTTCTGAGCTAAAAATTCTGTGGGAACTTTTGATAAATCCCCTTTTGTGCTCAGCGAAATTTCTGTGTTTTTAGAATCCTTCCCATTCGTATCACCTACAACTACGGCAGTGTTATCTTCATTAGTACTAGTATTAATCTGTTCGCATGCGCTAAGGGTAAGCACAATCATTAATAACAAGTAAGCACGTTTCATTACAATTCCTCCACTGAAAATATTGTTCAACGCCTGTCATTAAGCAGGGGAAGTCCTTTTTGAAGCATAGCACTTTGGAGTGAGGCGCACCCTCTCTTGCTTAGAAGATTGTAAATTGACTTGAATGTGAGGTAACTTCCCTTGTAAATCCAATGTACATCTCCACATTATACCATTTACTAAAAGGAAAGCGCTATCTACATGTTATATAACTTTTCGCCTTTACTCCTTTTTTCCAGATATCCGCGTATAATTCAGTAAAAGTGTATATTGTTTGTGTCAGCTTTATGCCGCTATGATAGGATTAGCCACTCGGTCCGAGGCTGTACTCAAGGGGGAATGTCATAATGAAGGGACTGCTTACAAGCAAATTTGCGCTGAATGGACTGTTTGTCAAGCTAATGCTGAGCTTCCTCAGTGTCATCCTGATTTTGGCTTCATTTAATCTGTTCTCCCATCTGTACTTAAGCAACAAGGTCTATCAGGAGATGGTCAGACAAAATGAACTCGGCCTTGCGCAGACCGTTGAAGGGTATGAGAATCATTTCCGACTGACCCAGAACATGATTCTGGCCCTCACCCAATCGGATACCTGGACAGCCAATCTGGGCATTTTGAGCCACATTAAGGAGAACCGCCGTTACGATATTCCCGCAGAGGTGAAGTCGGACCTCTCCACGCTGTACGCCAATCCTTTTCTGCATATCGACAACTTCATTCTCTATTTCAAGCAAGAAGACTATGTACTGGAGAAGGAAGGTCTTAGCAGTGCCAGCGATATGTTCGGTAAATATTATTATAGTAAAGAATATCCCCCGGATTACTGGAAAACTCAAACGATGAACAACCAGTTCCTGAAAGTAATGCCTGCCGCAGCTTTTACGGAAAATACCGTTCACTCATCCCGCTCTCTCGGTCAACTGATGCCGGTCATGATGAAAGCTATTCCCTACGAAGATGTGTACGGCATTATTATGCTGGATCCACAACGCATGCAGGACACATATGGCGATGCCGCTAATAATCCGTTCTACATTCTGGACAACGAGGGACGCCTGCTTTTTACCACGATGGAGGGGGAACTGCAGAATTCGCAGCTACCTGCAGACGGAAGCAAACATGAACGTATTGGGGATCAGTATTACTTCTATGAAAAAGGTAAGCAAACCGGATTTACCTATGTCCGGGTCACCCAGGCCGCAGTAATCGCCGCGGAAATGCGGGGCATGCAGCTGCTGCTGGCTTTCCTGCTTGGCGCTGCTGTGCTGATTAGCGTGATCTCCTCCCTGTTTTTCAGCATAAGATTAAACCAGCCGCTCCAGCGCCTTATTGCCGCTCTGGACCGAAATTCGGACAGCGGACCAGACAAATGGAGCAGTGTAAAAGAATTCGCCATGATCGGCGACCGCCTGAGCTCTATTCTGGAGAATAACCGTTACATTCAAAGCGACCTTGCGCAGAAGAACTCTCTTGTACGCCAGTACGCTTATATCCATAAAGTAAAGAATATACCGCTCAGCTCCTATCTGGCGGAGCTTGAGGATGCCCAGCATGCCGAGCAGCCTTATGTCTCCATTCTGTTCAAGGTGGGCTTCAAATCCCAGCCGGATGAATTCGGGCAGCATACCCTGTTATTATGGAAGCTAATTCAGAGCCTGTTCACCAGCAGCAAAACCAATAGCGTGGCCATTCAGCCCGAGCAGGACCAACTGCTCTTGCTGCTGTTCGATCCAGGTCCACAGAGTGGTATTCTTCAAGCGCTCGATACACTGAAGGAGTTGCTGGCTGTCGAGGAAACCCTTTACCTGACCATCGCGGTAAGTCCGGTGTATTCCGGAGAAATTCCGTTTACCGATGCGTACAGCAATCTGTCCATGCTGTTAAAAGAGCGCAGGCTGAATGGGGAGACACAAGTTATTGTGGAGCCGCGTGCTTCTTCGTCAAATGCCTTCCATGTGAAGGTCACTTATGGGGAGGAACTGCACAACCTGCTGCAGTCCGGCAATGAAGACGCCGTATTCGCTTGGTTGGATCGGCAGCTGGAGCAACTGCAACACAAGGATGCAGCCGCAGAAGACTTCCGCACATTTGCAATCGGCGCAGTCGAACAGATCAGCAAGACGGTGATGAAGCTGAATTTGACGAATATCGAATCCGAGCTTCGCTCTTCTCCTCCGGGAGAGGCATTTGCTGGTTTCCATTCCATGCAGCAATACAGGGAATGGCTTCAGGCGTTGGCTCAACCGGTACTTGCGGCAGTACGAAGCCAGCTGGAAACGCGTGATCCGGTTATCACCTTTGTGCTGGACTACCTGGATCATCATTATGGGGAAGATATTAATTTGAATATCGTCGCCGACAAGTTGAATTTAACATCAGGGTACCTCTCCAGTATTTTCAAGGAAAAGACTAACATCAACTTCAGCGAATATCTGAACAATCTGCGGGTTGAGCGGGCCAAGGAACTGCTTGTGAATGTAGATCTGCGAATTCAGGACATTGCGACACAGGTCGGCTATCAAAATGTGAATTCGTTCATCCGCATGTTCAAGCGTCGATACGGGCTGACCCCCGGAGAATACCGCAAGCGTCATGCGGGTGATGAGCCATTCATCTCCTCCAGCCATGGCTAACCAGATGTGAGCGGGCAAGAACCGTAGATTGTAAATACACCAGCGTCCGCTCGGAAGCAGGCGCTGGTGTACTGTCAGTTTACATTAGAATTTTGGACAGGTGTACAAGAGCCATCGAAGGAATTCGCTGTTCTTCAGGAATATGTTCATAGAGCAGATGCCCTTTTCCCGCTTCAATCATTTGTTTGCTCATACTAGCAATCCGACCTTTACTATGATCAATAAAACGAAAATCCACCTGTCGTAAACTTTGCATTTCAGTCAAACGTTCGAATGCCTCAGCCTTGATCCCTTTATGTATCTCTTTCAGTTCCAGCACCTCCAATTGATCCGCAGTCCACAGGTTCTCAATCTCTTGCAGAGACTTCATGAAATCCAGTTCAAGCTGACGCAGATTCTTCAAATGAGAGAAGTCGCACAACCGCTCGATTTTGGGTAGCGAAAGGTGCAGAAAGACCAGATGATGTAATGCTCCTACTGCATCGATCTCGGTTAGATTCTTTACGGACGATAATCTCAGCATACGGATATTCGATTCAGCCAGAACTTCGAGTGAACCAGCCAATGTACAGTGATCGAGAGCCAAATACTCGATAAATGGTAAGTCTACAACAAAATCAAGCTGATCAATGTCACAGTTTAGGACGAGGGTGCTCAACCGAATGCAGTCCTCAATCGGCGAGATATCGGGAAATTTCCCGCTAAGTGCGAGGTAACTCAAGTATTTGTAATTCCGGATGAAGTCCAGGTTTTGCTTTTTGGGTGAGCGAATGTTCAGAAACTCCATCTTTTGCAGCGCACTCAATATACTCAAATCTTGTGTTTGCTTGAGATCCAGCTGCAAAGCGGTGACATGTTTTAAACCAGCAAGTGCCTCCAGAAACTCTTCTGAATACCGCCCCTTCACATCTGTATTGGACACATTTAAAATCAAATCGGGTCGTTTGGCAAACACATGTTCATCCAGTGTTCGCAGATCATGCATCTCGTCCAGCCCGACAACAAAGCTAATCGTAGCCCTGTTCCGCAGTTGTACGATAGCCTTGTCCATTTTATCCTCGTTCCAGGGAACTCCACTCATCGAAGCGGCCCACGGTTCGTTCATTACTGGTCACCCTCCAATTCTCTGATACTTATCCATGTCTAGCTTTCCTTTAATTGTAAATCAAGAAGAGTACATTGAGAAGTCGAATACACATTCCGTGGTTACTTATCACCTGAAAACTCTGCTATAATACCCCCAAGTGTTATTCCCCAAGGGGAGATCAGGATGGAGGATAATCATCATGAAGTTTGCTAAACGTATGGAACATTTCAGTGAGGGGATATTCACACGTTTGCTGGAAATCAAGAGGCAACGACTGGAGAATGGAGAACCTGTATTCGATTTAAGTGTAGGCACACCCAATATTCCCCCTGCCCAACATATCATGACGGCTTTATGCGAGGCAGCAGCAGATGCTTCAAACTATACATATGCTGTAAATGATCAGAGCGAATTGCTGCAAGCAGTCAGTGAATGGTACAAGCGCCGTTACCATGTTGAACTGAACCCGAAAACCCAAATTTGCTCCTTGCTTGGATCACAGGAAGGACTCGCCCATATTTCTTTGGCGATCGTTGATGAAGGAGATTTAGTCCTTGTACCCGATCCTTGTTATCCAGTCTTTGCTGATGGACCTCTACTTGCAGGAGCCGAACTGTATTATATGCCCCAAAAAGAAGAACATGGATATGTTATTCAACTTCAGGACATTCCTGAAGCTGTTGCGCGCAAAGCAAAATTCATGCTTGTATCCTATCCCAACAATCCGACGACAGCAATGGCACCCGATCAGTTCTATCTGGATCTAATTGATTTTGCCAAGAAATATGACATTATCGTTCTTCATGACAATGCATACAGCGAGCTAGTGTTCGATGGGAAAACGTGCGGTAGTTTCCTTGCTTATCCCGGGGCGATGGATGTCGGCATTGAATTCAACTCGTTATCCAAAACCTATGGATTGGCTGGGGCACGAATCGGCTTTTGTGTGGGGAACCCGGATGTGGTATCTGTGCTTAAAAAGCTGAAATCCAACATGGATTACGGCATGTTTCTTCCGATTCAGAAGGCAGCCATTGCTGCAATCACAGGGGATCAGAGTGAAGTTGAGCGGGTCAGAGATATCTACGAGGAGCGCAGAGATATTCTTTGCGAAGGATTCAGCAACCTCGGTTGGCATATTGCCAAACCCGAAGCCAGCATGTTCATCTGGAGTCGGATTCCGGACCACTACGATACCTCAGAACAATTTGCCATGGATCTGGTTACACAAGCGGGTGTAATCGTAACGCCTGGGAGTGCCTTCGGACCTTCGGGTGAAGGATATGTGAGATTCGCTTTGGTTCAGGATAAAGAGACGTTGCAGCAAGCGATCCAATCGGTAGATAACTGTGGAATTTTAAAAAACAACTCCGTTATACCACGATAAGAGTTCAGCGTTACTTGTTAGAGTTATCCCCCAAGTCCTACACTGTGGACCAGGGGGATTTTTATTATTTTCAGCCAGGGTATATAAAAGGGGTATCTTTCTAAATCAGAAATACGGGACAAACGGGTAATAAAAAGCCTGCTCGATGGCAGGCTTCCTGAATTTAAAATCATTATATTATATTGACTTGCGCCAGTTGGAACGATACATCAAATACAGGAAATACGGTGTACCAATGATCGCAATGAGTATTCCTGATGGAATCTCTGTTGGCGCCATGACCGTTCTCCCGATCGTATCGGCCAGCACCAGCATGACAGCCCCCGCCAACGCGGATAAAAACATCGATCGTCTTAATTTGTGTCCCGTGAGCAGGCGAACCATATGGGGTGCAATAAGACCGATAAAGCCGACAGTCCCTACACAGGCAACAGCCCCTGCTGCCAGTAACACCCCTGTCGTCATCGCTAGTAATCGTGTGCGACGCACGCTCAGTCCAAGTCCTGATGCGCTATTGTCGTCGAATACCAACAATTCAAATCTGCGAGCCAACCACCAAGCCACCGGAACCAGAATAATTAAAAACAGGCCGATAATTTTAACCTGATCCCAGGTCCGAGCATAGGTACTTCCTGTTAGCCAGATGTATCCACTACTACCGTATACCGCACCACGTACAATCAGAATCTGAATTCCTGCTCCTGCAATGGCAGACATCGCAATTCCCAGCAACACAACCGCAGACGGGTTCAGCCCTTTCTTCCAAGAGAGGGAGAAAACAACTACTGCGGCGATGGCTGCACCGATGATTGCCGCTATGGGCAGCAAATAAATTGGTAGACCTGGGAACAAAATGATGACCATCATTGCTCCAAGCCCAGCACCAGAGGATACACCAACAATTGAGGCATCCGCCAGCGGATTACGTACCGCCATCTGAATGAGCACACCACTGATCGCCAGTGCAGCACCCGCACCTGCAGCAACTAGCGTACGCGGAATTCGAAGTTGAATCAACGCGGAGAATAGTCCATCTGATTGGAATAGACTTGGTAATAGATCAGCCAGCGGAATTCGCATACCGCCAAACATGGTACTGAGCAAGATCAGCACTACAGTGATGACCGAAAATAATACAGCCATCGGGCCGAATGCAAAGCGACGTGAAGGTGCTCCTGTACTCATCGAAGTGGACATGCCCGACCCGTTCGCTGCCTTCATGCGTGTGATTACAAGCCAGATCAGCCACGGTGCACCAATAATTGCCATTACAGCCCCTGTCGGCAGCTCCATACTGGAGTTATGCACCATCTTGGCGAGTACATCCGCACCAACCAAGAGAGCCGCTCCCCATATAAAAACACCAGGCAGCAGCAATCGATTGGAGCGTACTCCACTCAATCGAACCAAATGTGGTGCCACGAGTCCCACGAAGCCAATCGGCCCGATTACACTGACAATCACCGCAGCCAGCAATACCGCAATAATCAAACCGCCAGCACGAGCGAGTCCAACCTTTTGTCCCAATGAGGACGCCGTTGATTCATCCAGCTCCAGCATATCCCACTGTCTAGACAGGATTAGCGCGATAACGGTAATACCAATCACCCAAGGCCAAGCATAAGCTACGCCACTCCAGTCATTCTGGACGAGTGTTCCTGAACCCCAAAGAAACAGCCCCTGCGTTTCCATGGAGAAAAAAATATGCAGTGCGCTTGTAAATGAACCAAGCACCATGGACACAATCATACCGGACAATGCAAGTCGTACCGGGCTGGATCTTCGTCCGCCACCCATAAAATAAGCTGCGAATGCTGCCACCAGACCACCAAGAGCTGCAAATAGAAAAGGTGACTGACTGAGTAAGCCCGGAAAAAGAATGGTTCCCAGCACCACGATAAAGTACGCTCCTGCATTAATGCCCAACGTGTCTGACGCCGCGAGCGGATTTCGAGTAATCGTCTGTAACAGCGCTCCCGCTACAGCCAGAGCCCCTCCTGCAATAATACCAATAACCGTACGTGGCATACGCAAATCCCAAATCATATTGTGCTCTAAAGTATTCTGCCTGCCAGTAAGTGCGTCCCAAACGGTATGTAATGAAATGGCTGCCTCACCATAACAAAGGCTTACAAAAAAAAGCACGATGAGAGCGGATAGACCGCCCCCATATATGCTTATTGTGCGCCAGTTCATTGCTGGCCTAGTTGCCTGAACCGAACTCATTTGGTAATCGCCTCAACAACGCCATCAACCAATGCTTTGGAGGAAACGGGTCCACCAAATGTCCATGTCGTGCTATCCAGTTGATATGTGCGTTTTTCCTTAACAAAGTTGAGTCCGTTCCACACCGAGTTATCTTTCATTGCTGTGCCAAAAACATCATCGTCTGGCTGTGTAATATAAATGAAGTTACTATCCTTTACATCAGATAAGGATTCAATCCCCACTGTAGAGAAACCATAACCTTCTAATTTTTCTGGTTGCCAATCGTTAACCAAACCAATTTTGTTCAACGTGCCAATCACGACCGAGTTATCGGTAAACATGCGCAGACTGGCCGCATTTTGATACGTGAATGCCTGTGTCAGAGCAAAGTGGAAATTATCTTTACCTGCAGCAGCCAATTTTTCTTTGGCTTCTGCATAATGCTGATCCAGTTCATCCAGTACTTGCTTTGCTTTGTCCTCTTTGCCCAGAGCAGTTGCGATGTTATTAAAGATCTCTGTCATTTTGTCATAATTATAGCCATCGCCATCATACGGGTCGTATTCAATCGTTGGTGCAATTGCATTAAGCTGATCGTACACCGCAGTATTATTGTCTGCATTGGCAATGATGAGATCCGGTTTCAATGCAGCGATAGCTTCCAGATTCGGCTCACTCCGGGTTCCAATATCCGTCACACTGTCATCCAGACCTGCTTCGGATGATACATAGACTTTGTAATTGGCGTTATCTGCATTACCTACTGGTTGAACGCCCAGTGCAACCACATCTTCGGTGTATGTCCATTCCAACGTAACCACACGCTCTGCTGGCTTGTCGAGCGTCAGCTCTCCGCGTTTATGCTTCACCGTCACAGGGCCTGCTGTCTCTTCTGCAGGAGCACTTCCGGAATCAGCATCCTTACTTGCATCTGTAGTAGTATTGGCTTTACCGCATCCTGCCAGGACAAGCACAAACGCCAGCATGATCAAAAGTCCTTTTAATCCTTTTTTCATATCTCTTTTCTCCCCTATTTATATGTATTAATATGATAATAATTATCATTATCACTAATGGATTATCCCGTAGGATTGCGATTTTGTCAATTCAAAAGAGTTATTATTTTCTTTGCAATATCTTCCCTGTCACAGCATAAACAGAAAAAAAATGAAAGAACCCGCATTCAAGGCGGGCCTGGATCACATCGAGTCTTTTGAAATGATGTTAGAATGCACCGTACGACGATTTAACTCAACTGCATCGT
Source organism: Paenibacillus sp. RU5M (assembly GCF_900221055.1). Classification (NCBI taxonomy): domain Bacteria; kingdom Bacillati; phylum Bacillota; class Bacilli; order Caryophanales; family Paenibacillaceae; genus Paenibacillus; species Paenibacillus sp. RU5M. Next base: position 272,340 of record NZ_OBQM01000007.1, read on the forward strand.
TGTGATGCACGTATTATCTTCTTCATATGTAGATAACTGTGTCTCTGCAACCTTTCCGTCATGCACCACACGAATGAGGTATGACTTATCTCTGGCTAACCAAAAATCCATAAAACCGTTGGAGCCGGCCTTCATCTCAGCATCCTTCATAAGCGTATTCCCTTCAGAGTCATGAATCGTCACAATGAACTTCTTATTCTTCATTTCGCCCTGACATCCGGTCAGGCTATGAATTGCACAAGGATGAGTCTGATCCACATAGGGTGCAATGGAAAGGAAAAACTCCTTTTCAGGCAAGTCGTAGGTTGTCGTTTGGTTACCTTTATCCGTGACGATTAACTGGGTGGCATTAATGGAAGCCGATTCCGGTTTCTCCTTGCCTGTACTGATATCTTCTACTAATTTCTTAATATTGGGTGCTTCCGCGTTACCTGCCTCTTCTGTCCCCACATTGTTTGCAATCAGGAACGTTCCCAGTACAATCACAGCAACAAAACTGACAATAATCCAAATGGCTTTTTTCATTAAGTCCTCATCTCCTTATCCTTCTTATTTCATTATAAGGGAAAATACACCAACATTTAAGTGAATAAACGCATACGGCTGGAATGTAAAGGTTTTGATATAAAAAATCCTGGAATACGATGGTCGACTCATGTTCTGCACGATACTAATGTAGTAACCTATCATGGCTTGTCCCTGTGCAATCCTATATAATAACCATAAATTATGGAAATCATTTCGAACATTTGAATCCATTATACGTGTCTAACTTATTCTAGCTTGAGGATCAGGAGGAATTTCCAATGAAGTGGTACCGTGTACATAAAGAAAAACCGAATACACCCCATTCTATCGACTGGAACGGATTAATCCCGAAGCATATCGCTATTATGATGGACGGAAATGGAAGATGGGCGACAAGAAGAGGGCTGCCCCGAAGTGCCGGGCACTATGCAGGAATGCAGACGATGCGGGAAACGATAAGCATGTGCCACAAAAACGGGATTGCTTCGCTCACTCTGTACGCCTTCTCTACGGAAAACTGGAAAAGACCCAAGGAAGAGGTTGATTACATCATTAGTTTGGTGGTCGAATTTGTACAGGATACAACTGTTCAGGAACTGAATCGGAATAATATCAAAGTTAATTTTATCGGTGATATCTCAAAATTCCCAGAAGAAACACAGGAAGCGATGCGCAAAGTGGTGGAACTAACCCAAACGAACAGCGGGATGGCTGTGTATTTTGCGATGAATTATGGGGGTAAAAACGATATTGTACAAGCGATCAAAACGTACATCGTAGAAAACAATGAAGAAAACAAAGAAACCTCGGAAATCTCCGAGGCGGAATTCGAAAAGTTTTTGTATACCGGACTCAATCCTGCCCCCGATCTGCTGATCCGAACCAGTGGGGAGAAACGGTTAAGCAATTTTCTATTATGGCAAGCCGCTTATTCCGAGCTCTGGTTCACGGATGTGATGTGGCCGGATTTCAATGAGCAATTGTTATACGAATCCATTCTGGATTATCAGCAGCGCAAACAAAGAGCTTTAGACGATATCACACAGTAATATCAACTTGTTTTTGCCGATCCTGAGCTTAAATGAGTTTTTAACCAGGGATGGATAATAGGGAGAACGGTGCTGGGCTGCATGGCTTTGGTGTGATCCATATCCGCTCCCTTGATGATTTCGACGGTCCAGCCGAGGTTTTCAAGAACGGATTTATGCTTTTGCAATCGTCCAGCGATATCCACCGTCACACTGCCAAATTTCTCACCATACACAATCGTATCTCTCTCTCCTGCAAAAGCCAATCTGGGGATATTCAACTGAGTTTGAATACGTTGATCATCGAAATCAATTAAACCTTGATACAAGGTCGCAAATTGTTTCGTTTGAGCCGGATCGATCTTTAACTCCAAGTTGTCCCAATCCAATTGATCCGGACTCAATTCTTCAGCTTTCATTAGAGTTTCTGCTGAGTGTATTTCTCCCGTTTCTTCATACTGCTTCAATGCTCCCTCATATGTCTTTGTGGTCACTACTCTCATTTCCTCATACGGCCCCTCGTATGGCGGGAATCCTCCCATAATGAGACTTTCCATTCGGTCAGTCCGCAGGGCTAACTGCAGTCCAACGAGAGCCAGCCAGGAGTATCCATAATAACTAAATCGATTCACATTCATCTGATCCGCAATTCGTAACAAATCCTGAGCGATATATTCGGGCGTAAAATGTTCCGGATGGGGATGTGCCATATAGTGGCCTTCATAATCAAAATGCAGGATCTGAAATTCATCGGAAAGTCCGTCGATAAACTTTGCACCCAATTCAGGATCAACACCCCATAACTTTAGGGTTTCAGCTTCTTGTCCAGTTACGGACTTTTTGGCTATGGGCAGCATGATGACACTACGATCTTGCGCTCCCGTCAGACCCACTTCAAGCTGCGAGCCATTTAACAATGTAATCATTTTCTGCAATTGAATCATTCCTTTACTGTTGATATCCTCAGTGTATAACATGGATGCAACCTTTCGGTTTTCATTATAAAATGTGGATAAAATATGGACTTTGGCGAGTTGTATGTTAGTGTAGCACTTGAAGGTTCTACTTGAAGCATGAGGAGAAGAAACATGAACCGAACATATACACCTGGGCAGATTGCCACAATGCTGAATGTAAGTTCAACTACACTGCGACGGTATGAAAAGGAGAACCTGATTCCTGACGTTCCACGGACCGCCAGCAATCACAGGTACTATACCCCTGTTCATCTTCAGGCGTTTGTCGCCATTCGTTTATTATTGAAAGGGTATGAGATTCCCGTTGCATATGAGGTTATGAGAAAAGTAAAACAGGGTGATACAATCGATGCCCTCTGGCTTATAAACCAACAGCTGTACAACAGCCAACTGGAGAAGCAACGAATGGAAGACATATGGAAGATGGTGCAACAGGTGGATTTTGCTAACGATCGAAAGGTTGGAACGACGGAGGCGATGACGATTGGAAAAGCTGCCGAAGCAGCCCGGGTCAACACTTCTGCTATCAGGCATTGGGAAACCGAAGGCTTGATTTGCTCGGAAAGAGACCCTAACAACGGTTATCGAATGTATACCCGAGCCGAGTTAAGAAAGATATTGGTCATTAGCAGTTTAAGAAAATCCGTCTACTACATTGAACATATGAAAGAGCTTCTGAACACTGTCGGCACGCAGGATTATACACAGATTAATAATGCCTTCCAACTGGCTCTGCAAAAGCTTAACAGCCAACTGTCCCTACAATTTGCAGGCGTGAAGGAACTTATGACATATATTGAATTATTTCAGGAACCACAGGGGTAACTTATTGGTTAGTTGAGATTGGAAGTTTTAATAAAAAAAGCCCGACACATGTTCGAGAAATTCAATACCGGTCGGGCTTCTTACTGTTACTTCACGTTCTAACATGCTGATTTACAGGGTAGAAATGGCTTTGTTTTTCTCAAAGAACCTTGCATTATGGGACGATACTCCTGCCATATCGGAAGCGGTCGGCTCCAGATAGAGCTTGGCACTATTCACTGCGAGTACGGCATCATTAAATGCACCAGCAATCAGACGAACTTTACTTCCATAGGTAATAAAATCACCTGCTCCGAAGATTCCCGGCTGACTTGTGCACATTCGCGGATCAACCGAGATACCGTAATCTTCACGTTCCAGTCCCCAATGGACCAGGTTACCGAAATCACGATCGTATCCATGACTTACAACCACTTCATCCACTTCAATTGGCATGATCTCCCCATTGTCTACATGGGCAAGTTCGACGCGGCCTATTTTGTCTCCTGTACCGTATAAGCGCGAGATGCTGTAAGGAGTCAAGACTTGGGCAAAAGCTTTCATCTGGGCAACAGGCAGCTCATGTGCCGTAAACTCCTGGCGTCTGTGCACCACAATGACCTCCCGCGCCAATCCCTCCATTTCATTCGCCCAATCTATTGCGGAATCCCCGCCTCCCGAGATCAGCACACGTTTATCCTTGAATCTGGACAGATCCGTAATGGTATAGTGTAGATTCGTCAGCTCATACCGATTTGCGCCTTCAATATCCAGCTTCTGAACCTGCGTCATGCCTCTGCCTGCACATAACAAAATCGTACGCGTGTAATGACGCTCTCCTGTCTTTGAGGTGAGTACAAATACTTGATCATCGCGTCGTTCCATCTGAGCAATTTCCTGGCCGAATACAATGGTTGGATCGAAGGTTCTTGCCTGTCTTTCCAGGGAATCAATCAATTTCTCACAACGAATCGGATCAACTCCACCTACATCCCAGACCAGTTTCTCCGGGTACGTGCGCATAAATCCGCCCAATTCCTCTTTGGCTTCAATGATTTTGGTACGCATGGCTCTCATCCCGCTGTAAAATGCAGCATACATTCCTGCCGGTCCGCCACCAACAATCGTTATATCGTAAATGTCCAATTGCTGCTCTGCTTCAGTATTCATCTAGAGCACCAACTTTTCAACGACATAATCCAACAACTTGGCCGACCCAATAGGGCCCACACCTGTTACAAAATCACTCGTTTTCAGCGGAAAGACATGATTGTCTTTCACGGCGTTCAAGCTCGCCCACACTTTGCTTTCTTTCAGGTTATCCATGGATTCCTTCGTATCATAGCCTTTCAGCGTCCTGTCTTCTAGAAATATATAATCCGGGTTCATTTCCGGCAAAAATTCCAGGGAAAACTGGCTAAACCAATCGGTAGAGTCTTTGATGACTTCAGGGCTGTTCAGACCCAAAGTATCATAGAAAAAGACACTGCTGCTTCCTCCTTTGGGACCCATGAAACGGTAACGATTGTGCTCTACTCGAAGAACCAGCACGGTTTTGCCGCCGATGGCTTGAGAAATTTTCTCCTGTGCCTGCTTCGCCTTCTCATCAAATTCAGCCAGCACTTTGGCAGATTCCTCTGTCTTGTCAAAGACGGCAGCCAGCTTCGGCATGGCAATCTGCATTTCACTGTTGGAATCCAGAGCCACCGTTGGAGCAATCTTGGATAGTTCATCATATACGCCTTGCTCCATACCTACGCCTGCGGTAACAATTATATCTGGTGACAACGTCAGCAATTGTTCATAATTATATTGATATTGTTCCGCTTCAATCATTTGGACCCCGTGTTCCTCAAAATAAGACGCACGATATTCCGGCTCAATCTCCGGAACAAATATAACCATCTGCGGTGTAACGCCCATCTCGATCAAGTACTCGGCATAGATGGAATCTAGTACAAGCATATTTTGAGGATTCATAGGAATCGTCACCTCTCCAAACTGATCCCGAACAACTTTCGTCTCATTTTTCTCTGCCGTTTTTGCTGAAGCTTCCACTTCTTTATCAGAAGAACCGGAACAGGCCGAAAGCACCAAACTTAGTGCCAACAGCACCATTCCCAAACCCTTAAACCTTCGTGACATGATCTACTCGCCCCTTATGTAATATTGATAATGATAATTATTATCAAATACTAGCAAATAGGAAGAGATCCTTCCATAGGAGATGGTGCGTATTTAGTTGGATTATTGTGCTCTACCATACATTGGTGACCAGACTATTCACAATTTCATTCAAAATCATTTGCTGTCCAATAATTCCACGGCCATCCACCCACAGGCGAGTATCCACGAGAAATACCCTGTTGTTTTTTACAGCCTTCAAGTCATTCCATTGAGAGCTCTCCACTAACTTCTTCATATTTTCTTGAGCACTAAAGTGCTGCATAACTCGTTTCTCCACAAACAGGTAATCGGGATTGGCTTTGGCCAACAAGTCGAGTGAGCAAGGATTAAACCACGCCTCCCCTGCTTGCAGCGGCTGTGGCAGAGTTAAACGGAGCTGTTCGTACAGTAAATGGGATACCCCATTAGAATGACCACCCAAATATCGATAACCAAACGGTTCTACCCTCAGTACCATCACGGTAGAGGAAGATTGGACAAGATGCTGCAGTTGCTGCTGTGCTGCGTTTACTTTCAATTTCATCTGCATATGGAGTTTATGGGCTGTATCTTCTCGGTGAAAAAAGCCTGCCAGTTGACGGAGCAGAGCCTCCACATCGTTATTTAAACCGGTTATGATGGGTGCAATTGTGCGCAGCTTTTGTTTGATCTCTTCTGTCCAACAATTTCCCATAATGCATTCAGGCTGAACTTGCCGAATCAGTTCCACATCCAGCTCATATTGTGAGACTTCCAACATCTTCACCTGATGCGTTTCAAATAGTTCATGTTGATGTTCAGGCAAAAGCAAGGGAGTTACCACAACGGCATGTGGAATAATCCCCAAGTGAATCAGCACTTCCGCACAAAGCGGGGAAAGACATACGATTTTACGCTGGGGTAACGTTTGTGCATAATTTCTCGGGGACACACCCGTTAACTGTTTGAAACGACGACTGAAATAATGAGCATCCTCGAATCCGGTCTTCTTCGCAATGTCCTGAGATGTTGCCGTTGATAACAACAGTTCCTCTTGAGCACGATAGATCCGGTAATGAGCCAGATAATCCAGAGGCGGCTTTCCATACCGCTCACTGAATTTGCGGGAATAATGCCAGGGACTTATGCCTGCTATCTCAGCTAATTGCTTGCGTGTGATGACCTGTTCATAATGCTGCTGCATGTAATCCACAGTGCGGAGAATGCTTTGTTCCACGGTAGGCTCCTCTTCTAACAGCTCCCGGTATACATGTTGTAACAGTTCATACACCAAAAGCTGATTTCCTACATGTACTACATTGGGATTAGGAGAACCTTCTTCACTCCAATGTTGGCTAAGACTCGCCAGTGTGCCACCGGTTAATTTTACTTTTTGATACGTGTCCCCTGACGGTACATGCCATTCATATTTCACTACTTCACCTCGGTCTGGGAACATCGCGTATGTATCGAACTGAACATGCCATCCGGCCAGATCCAGATTGCCACCCTCTATCACTTCAATCACGGTGTTTTCTTGCACTGCAACTAACTCCCCATAAGATACCTGAACCCTATGACCATTAATATTCCAGATCGCTTTCCCGTCGAGGATAAGTAGTAAGGCATGACTTGAAAAGTGATGCCTTTTGCCCGCACTCATCCATTGGTCTGTAAGTGGCTTAGTTGACTTCCATTGAGCCATCCACTCTATGTTGTTGGGCATTTTTGTTATCCTTTCTGTGGCTGTCCTATTATTAACTCTACAATACACGAAAGCCCGCACCATCAGGTACGGGCTTTTCTTAATTTATACGTGTTTCCGTTCCTTTCCTATCATCCAATAGGTGAGCACACCTGACACACAGAAGGAAATAATCAAACCAACGCAGGCATGTAACAGATTCAGGCTCCCTTCCTCCATAAATAGCGGAATTTCCAGCAGACTTCCGGACCCACCCAATGCAACTGCTATGACGGACATCAGCCCGAAATACAGTCCTCCTGCAGCACCGCCCAGCAATGCCGAATAAAAAGAGGCCCTCTTTCTCATATTGACCGCATACATCGCAGGCTCTGGGGTACCTAATAAAGCAGTTCCTGTTGCCCAGAAAGCCAGCTTCCTGAATTCCCGCTGTTTGCTTCTTAGCCCAGTAGCGAGTGAAGCTCCTGCTTGTGCAACGAAGGCAACTAACATGACAGGGAGAATGAGGGAGAAACCATTAACCATCAATTCATTGATTATGATAGGTAAAAGCCAGTAATGTAATCCAGCGATCATCATTAGGGAATAAACCGCTCCCAGCAGCATAATTGCTACAATCGGGGCATCATTCAGTAGTGAATCTACCACATCCGGTAAATACTGATCAATCCAAGTACCAATTGGACCAAGTACCATCAGAACCAATGGAACGAGAATCAGAAACGTCAACAATGGAGCAAGAATTCCTTTAAAGACTCTTGGGCTTATTCGCTCAACGACTCTTTCCAGATAGGACGCCGCACATATCGTCAAAATCACCCAAATTGTAGCTGAAAAAAAGACCGCTTGTGACACAATGGGTACACCCATAAAATGAACATCCTCTTCACCTGACAATAAAGCGGTCATTTGCGGGTAGAACATTAGTCCGCCAATCGCTGCGGCAACATAAATATTGCTTTTTAACCGATAGGCTGTACTGAGGGCTACCAGGATTGGCAACAGATAATACACACTATCTCCAATGGATTTAAATATCAGGAATGTCTGACTATCCATCAGTGAGGATTCGTTAAATAACGTAATGACGGCTAGAACAATCTTGAGCACTGCAGCTCCCAGGATGGCGGGCATCAGAGGCCTGAACACATCGGAAATAAAATATAACAATGATTTTTTACGGGTACGCCTTGTTTCAGGCAGTGCGTCCCCTTCTGCTTTCCCCACTCCCATGCCCTGTAGCGTATTATATAGTTGGGAGGACTCGTCCTCATATGCTATGGAGCAATAATCGCCTGTTATACGAATATCGGCGCCAAGATCCAATTCATCAGATACTGATAGATCCATTCGAGTACGGTCACGCAATGTCAGCGTAGTGGTATCCATGTCATGCTGCACATGACGAATATTTTCCTTTCCCCCTGCGAGTTTCAATAGTGCTTCGATTTGCTTGTCATTCATATGTACCTTCTCCTTATGCTGCGGTAAACCCGAGTTTTATGATATGCCCTTATCTATATACGCATTTCCATGAAAAAACTTCAATAGGATAAAAAAAACTAATTCCCCTTTTATTTCATAGTTTTTGCGCAAGGTACAATGACCTAATCAAAATAAACAGCAAAAGTATATCCAACACACCGCATAGCAAACGAATGAGATTTACCAGACGCGGAGATTCTACCTATGGAGTTCATAAATTTGATAAAGTTTCACTGGTTCTTAGACGCCTGCAAGGTTATATACACAAGGAAACCTAATATCTGAAATCTATGATCCAAGGAGCTGGTCATTTGCAATATTACAGACATAGTGCAGAGGAGACACTTCAGGACGTTCAGAGTTCCACTAATGGGCTCACAACCTCTGAGGCTGCGAAGAGACTGGAGACGGAAGGCTATAACGAGATAAAAGGAAAAGCTGCAACACCAATTTGGAAGCTGTTTATTGAAAATTTTAAAGATCCTATGGTTATCGTGCTGCTTATCGCAGCCACTGTTCAGATTGTCCTTGGACACCTGATCGAATCGCTAATCATTTTTCTCGTCATTCTGTTAAATGCGGTAATCAGCGTTGTGCAGACCAAAAAGGCCGAAAGTTCCCTGGATGCACTCCGGCAGATGTCTGCTCCCGAAGCCAAAATCATTCGTGACGGGCAGAAAAAAACGATTCCCGCGCGGGAACTTGTTCCCGGTGATATTGTCTTGCTGGATGCAGGGGATTATGTCCCTGCAGACGGCCGCATTTTGGAGTCAGGCAGCTTACGAATCAACGAGGGAATGCTTACAGGTGAATCCGAAGCAGCGGAGAAACATGCAGATGCCATCCCGGAAGAAGCTCCGATCGGTGACCGTCGCAATATGGCATTCAGTGGATCACTGGTGGTGTATGGTCGGGGTACGCTTGTCATTACGGGTACAGCGCTGAAAACGGAAATCGGCAAGATTGCCGAATTGATTGAAAATGCAGAAGCGAAGGAAACCCCGCTACAACGTAAATTGGAATCGTTTAGTAAGAAGCTTGGCTTCTTTATCCTGGGCTTATCGATTCTTATTTTCGCCATAGAAGCAGGACGTGTCTGGTTAACTGAAGGAACCGAAAATATCGGGCCATCCATAGTGAATGCCCTAATGTTCGCAGTTGCCGTCGCTGTCGCCGCCATCCCTGAAGCCCTTTCCTCCATAGTGACGATTGTATTGTCTCTGGGAACGAACAAAATGGCCAAGCAGCACGCCATCATCAGACGTCTTCCTGCCGTGGAAGCTTTGGGTTCTGCCAGTATTATCTGTACTGACAAAACAGGAACGCTCACTCAAAACAAAATGACCGTGGTGGACTATTACATTCCCCATGGCACAAAAGATCAATTCCCCGATGATCCCAAACAGTGGTCTGCAGAGGAACGGCGTTTGTTACATATTGCAGTACTCTGCAATGATTCGAATATTAACCAAGAAGGCAAGGAACTTGGTGATCCCACCGAGGTAGCGCTCATCGCCTTCAGTAACCGGGTGAACAAGGATTACAATGAAATTCGTGACCAGTTTCCGCGTGAAGCCGAGCTTCCTTTTGACTCGGATCGGAAATTGATGAGCACTGTGCACACATTTGAAGGACAGACGGCTTTGCTGACCAAAGGTGGACCGGATGTGCTGTTCAGTCGCTGTAGTCATGTATTTATGAACGGTGAAGTTCAGCCATTGACATCTGAGATTCGCACGCAGTTTGAAGAAAAGAATGAAGCTTTCTCCAAACGGGCCTTCCGTGTGCTAGCCTACGCCTACAAAAAGTTTGATGACAAAAATCAGGTCACGGTAGAGGACGAATATGATCTAACACTTGTTGGTCTGACAGCCATGATTGATCCACCGCGTGAAGCGGTATATGGTTCCATCGAAGAATGCAAGAAGGCGGGCATTCGCACGATCATGATCACTGGCGACCACAAAACAACAGCCCAAGCGATCGGTATTGATATCGGACTTGCAGGCCCGGATGATCTGGCCCTTACCGGAGCAGAGCTGGACAAACTGTCGGATCAAGAACTCGATCAGCAGCTCGAACATATCTCGGTGTATGCACGTGTATCTCCTGAAAATAAAATCCGCATCGTGCGTGCGTGGCAGCGCAAAGGCAAGATTGCAGCCATGACCGGAGATGGTGTCAACGACGCACCTGCACTGAAACAGGCAGACATCGGCGTAGCGATGGGCAGCGGGACGGATGTCGCGAAAGATGCGGCAGCCATGATTTTGACGGATGATAACTTTGTCTCCATCGTGAATGCAGTCAGTGTAGGGCGTATGGTATTCGATAATATCAAAAAAGCCATTGCGTACCTGTTTGCAGGAAACCTGGGGGCTATTATCGCCATTTTGTTTGCATTAGTGGTCGGTTGGGTGAACCCCTTCACAGCCCTCCAGCTGCTCTTCATCAATCTGGTAAATGATTCCCTGCCTGCTATTGCACTGGGTACGGAAAAAGCTGAACCGGATGTCATGCGGCGGAAACCGCGGGATATCAACGAAGGTATCTTTGCCGGCGGAACATTGCAGGCTGTCATTACACGTGGTGTTCTGATCGGGGTGGCTGTTATCGTGTCCCAATATATTGGACTTGGGATCTCAGAGGAAATGAGTGTGGCAATGGCCTTCACGACCCTGATTCTGGCACGGAGTCTGCAAACTTTTGCAGCGCGCTCCAACACACAGACGATTTTCCAGGTCGGCTTCACCACTAACAAATATGTCCTCGGCTCCATCCTGGTTTGTCTCTGCCTGTATGGAATCACGCTGATTCCAGGGGTTCGTAGCATCTTCGCCATCCCGGCAGCCTTTGGCTGGAATGAGTTTTTCATCGCAGGGGGACTTGCTCTCGCAGCGGTCATTCTGATGGATGTCATCAAGTGGATTCGCAATCGTGGCACACCAGCTACTACGTCCTAAAAATAAACAGATGAAAATGCTCATGTGCAAAAACGACGTCCTGGGTCAGGACGCCGTTTTTGTTTAACCACCCAATGAATTCGTATGACATTATTGCCATATACATAGATTGAGCGTAAAATGGTTTATTGAATTCATAGACAGGAATGGTTACGTGAAAGATAAAATTGTAATGCCTCTCTGGACTTGCTGCCTATTCATCGTTGTGATGAATACCACCATGTTTAACGTCTCTTTACCCGTTATTATTCATGATCTTCAGATTACATCAGACCTGGGGTCCTGGGTCATTTCAAGCTACTCCATTGGTTATGCCTTGTCGACGGTGATTTACAGTCGATTGTCTGACCGTATTCCGGTACGCAAATTGTTGACGGTGGGATTGCTTATTCTGGGCTTATCTTCATTGCTGGGATTATTTGCGCACAGCTTTGCCATCCTTTTGCTGACACGTATTTTGCAATCTGCGGGTGCAGGAGTCATGGCCGGGCTTGGACTTGTCATCGCGAGCCGTTATATCCCAGTGGAACGACGCGGAGCTGCCATCGCACTGATCTCATCAGGAAGTGCCATGGCGTTTGGGCTTGGTCCCATTGTCGGCGGACTCATTAGTGAGTACTGGGGCTGGAATGGACTTTTCGCCATTACGGTGCTTGTCCTGCTTGCACTGCCCGTACTGCTCTATTTTCTCCCGCGTGAAACGGCCAAACCGGAGAATCCTTTTGATATGATCGGTGCTGCATTAACCGTGATTAATGCAACCACCCTTCTGGTTGCCATTACTCAGCAGTCATGGTTATGGCTGGCCATCGGTGTCATTTCACTTGTTGTGCACATCGTGTATATTCGCAGGGCGAGCCTTCCTTTTGTGAATCCACATGTATTCCGAACACCCGGGTTTACTCGGCTACTGATCATCGGCTTCTGTGTTCTGGTCGTAAATCTGGGGAATCTATTCCTGATGCCGCTAGTGCTCGCTGATCTGTTTGGACGCTCGTCACTGGCTATTGGTCTGCTGATTGCTCCTGGAGCCATCGTCTCGGCATTCTGTACCCGTTTTGTAGGTCGCTGGATCGATCGTTATGGCAATATACGTTTTCTGATGATCGGACACATTTTGCTTGCCGCAGTGCTTGCTCTGTTTATGCTGGGACTGAATCAGTCTGCCCTGATCATCACCGGAGGATATCTCTTCTTCTCCCCGGCACTCTCCGCCTCCATAGCTTCACTGAATAACGAAGCGTCTCGGGTGCTGCCCAAAGCGCAAATCGGTTCCGGTATGGGCTTGCTGCAGTTGATCCAGTTTTTTGGCGGTTCGGTATCCGTAGCTGTCTGCGGGCTTATGCTGCACGGCATTCCGGGTGTTCCGGTAGAGGAAGCCTATCATTATGTATATGGATGTCTGCTCTTGGTCTGTCTGGCCTCGCTTGTCATCGTGGTCTGGCACAACAGAGCTGCACGATCAACTTCTACGGTTACGATGACTGAGACTGGATAGGTTGCAAACTAGGATGTATTCTATATCATTCAATCAAAACATTCATGTATTCGATTGAGTAAAAGGCCCGCGCATAGCGCGAGCCTTTTGTTGTTCATCCCGTTGTTCAAACGACGAATCACTCTACTGAATCACTCGGTCTGGATTTTAAACAAGCTATGAATGCATTGAAATTGGCAGCGATCTCTCGTACATTTTCCTCCAGCAATCGCTGGGCTTCCTCTGGCGTCTCTGATTCACTCTCAGCATCTTCGCGCACCATCGCCTCTTCATGATCCATAACCAGTACGACAGGAGATTCTGAATTCTTTCGGTAATCCAATAAATAGTTGTTGCCGCTGCTGACACTCCAAGCAAACGGAATAATCCGGCTCGGATCCGGATTCACATCGTCTACCAGATTGATGTTATTTGCAATGAACTGATCATCGAGAGCAGAGAAACGAATTTCCCAATCGATGAACTCTCCATTTTCAATCATATCAAATGCTTGACCGTCGATCTTCCGTTGGAACTCCAGATATTCGTGCGGAAACACAATGCTGTAATGCTTCTGAATGTTATTGATATTCAAGTTATTCATACCCTCCCTCCCCTACAGCCCTGTCATAGCACATCATTTCCCAACCAATGCTGCTTTCCAGGCTTCCTCCACTGCTACCGGAGCTTTGCTGCTGCTCTCGCCGCCGCCCTCCTCCGCCCAAAGCGGTGGATAATACGCAAATACTTGTCCTGTCTGAAGCTGTCCCATGTCGTTCTGCCAACCCTTCCAACGAAAGGTCTGATAGTACTGCTCCAGATCACCGTTGGCCAACCAGTTGATGAAGCCTGAGTAAGCCAGTTCTGTCGATTCCCATTCCAGCGTGTCAGGGGCAAAATAGTATACATGTCCCGTACGGCCATACTTGCCCATATCCATTCCGAAAAACCCACCGGCGGCATCGTAGGCGACGATCATCATGCCTTCCAATGTGGGTACACACGGCTTGTCTCCCTCACCATTCCAACTGGTCAGACTCCCAAAGATGTGGTCACTGCCCGATCCAAGTAACGTAATCCAGCCATCATCCAGCAGGATGCCCGCTGTCTCATAGGCAACGGCTCCCAAATAGGATTTGGTGCTTACTTGGAGGCGATAGAGCGCATCCTCTCCGGCCTCCCGCTGTGCAGGAACATAGGTGTACTTATTTTGTCCATGGTCCAATAGCTCCTTGAGTTCCTCCCAAGCGTGATGTTCCCGATCCACTAATTCGTTTGCAGATAGTTTATGCATGATCATTTCTCCCTTCCAGCTGCTGCTATTCCTCCACACATGCTTGTTTTGTATGAGCATATCACGCCCTAATTCACCATTCAAATCTGCTATAATAAAACTTCATAGCTAATTCATGAGGAGGAATCATCTTGTATCGTATAGCTACAATTGCACTCCTGGCCCTGATCCTGTTCACAACCGGTTGTCAGAAGGATGAGGCTTCATCCGTCCCTTCTCCCGAGGCTGTGCAGGTACCGGATACCCAGAAGATGTTTTACATATCACCACAAGGAAACGATTCGAACAAAGGAACCATTCAATCTCCCTGGAAAACGTTGCAGCACGCTGCCGACCATGCTACACCGGGAAGCACCGTTTATTTGCGAGAAGGTGTCTATCACCAAAAGGTCAAAATTACTCAAAGCGGTAATTCCTCGGGTAATCCAACCCTATTCTCCAGCTATCCACAGGAAAAGGCCATCATTGATGGTGAAGGTCTGTCGGTACGCGGCATAGAGGGTTTGATTGAAGTCGAAAATGCCAGCTATATTACGATTCAAAATCTCGAAATTCGCAACTTTACAACCTCACTTCGGGGACAAGTGCCTACTGGAATATATGTTCACGGGTCAGGAGAGCACATTCAACTCCTGGGCAACACCGTTCATTCCATTGCCAATGATGCTAAACCTTCAGGACCCAATTTACAGGGCAGGGACGCCCATGGAATCGCGATTTATGGTACAGAGCATCCCCAAGCATTACGGGATATTATCATCAAGGATAATGAACTGTATGATCTCGTGCTAGGTTCAAGTGAGTCACTCGCAGTCAACGGGAATGTGGATACGTTTGCCCTACTCGACAATACGATCCATGATACCGACAACATCGGCATTGATCTGATTGGGTATGAAGGAACTTCCGAGGACGACACTTACGATCAGGCGCGAAACGGGATTGTACGGGGAAACGAAGTCTATAATATTTCTTCCAATCTTAATCCGTCTTATGGAACGAACCTCCCCAATGATAGCAATTCTGCCGGGGGAATCTATGTAGATGGAGGCAAAAATCATATCATCGACCACAATCGGGTATATCGTAACGATATCGGAATCGAGATTGCTTCGGAGCATGCTGGGCGTTCCACCAGCCACATTACGTTGCAGGATAATCTGATTTTTCATAACAGGCTTACCGGCATCGCCATGGGCGGCTATGATGAGGAACGCGGTTCTACTGAGGACAGTACGATTATGTACAATACGTTAGTGGATAACGACCTGCTGGATGCAGGCAATGGGCAGTTATTCTTGCAAGCCCGAACGAAGAACAATACGTTCAAACGTAACATTCTCGTATCGGGCAGCTCTGACGTGCTCATTTACAATGAATACACCAGTAATTCGGGGAATGTGTTTGATCACAATGTGTACTACTCCTCTGCACCACAAGAAGATACGCTGTGGGTATGGAAAAACACGGAGTATTCCGGCTTCACCCCCTACATGGAGGGATCAGGAAATGACGCACATTCTTTGTATGTAAATCCCGAATTTATGGATGAGGCCAACGAAGACTTCACTCTCCAAGCTGGTTCTTTCGCCGAAGGATACGGCTACCTTGCACCGCGATAATGATTACGGAAGAAGAACAACCAATTCAAGTCAGCTGTCCCGTTTCAAACAAAATAAAAGAGCTTGCGCATAGGGCACTTCCCTTATGATGCAGGCTCCTTAATGTTTTCCTGTTTAACTGTTTAACCCAGCCCTTAATTTCTTACAAGCTCGGCTGCATGGGTCACCCGATTTCGCCCACCCGTTTTGGAGGCATAGAGCGCTTTGTCCGCTTTTTGAAACAAAGACTGATCTGTATCTTCCTGCGAAACCGTAGCTGCGCCAATACTCACTGTAATGTTATACTCGCCCCAATCGGCGGAATCTACCTGTGAACGATATCTCTCCGCTGTAGCCACAGCTTGCTCTCGATCACAATTCGCAAGAATAATGACAAATTCCTCTCCGCCATAACGCGCCACCACATCCGTGCTCCGTGACACCGATTGCAGCAGGCCTGCCAGATTGCCCAGCACCAGATCTCCAATCGGATGTCCATACGTATCGTTGATGTTCTTGAAATGATCAATATCAACGACTAGAAGGGAGAAAACACATTGAGTTTCCCGGAAGAGTGCCAGGCTTTCCAGCATTTTATCCTGAAAAAACCTGCGGTTCTTGAGTCCGGTGAGCAGATCCGTCGAAGCCATCGTCTCCAACTGATCATTCACTTTGATTAACGCCTGCTGCTTCACCTTATATTCTTCGTGCAGTCGTTCAAGTTCCTTGTTCGCATCATTTGTGGCTTGATACAGTTCCTGAAGTTTCGTCTTGGTGTTCATTATATCCTTCTCATGTTCAATTCGCTTACGCATCACCACAACCACACAATCTACTACGCTTTCCCCATCGCGAGTTTGGCGAATCCCGTTAAGCAAAACTGGGACATCCTGCTGATCACTGGTGCGAAACGTAAAGTACATCTCGTCCACATGTCCATATAACTGAATATAGGGATAGAAATACGTATGAAAAAACAGCTTGTTGGTCACCGACATAGTCGACTCAATATGCCGTCCCAATAGCTCATTGCGTTCATACCCTAGCATGGTCAGCAGGGTTTGATTAATCGTTTTTATGATGCCCGAGTCAGAAATGGAGAAGTATCCACAGGGTGCCATATCTAATTGTATATCCATGGATTAACTGCCTTTCCTCTCATTTTACTTTACACGCTCTGCAAATACTCTTTAATGAAGCGGCTTGTCTCTTCAGGCTGACTTAAATGTGGATAATGCCCCTTCGCCGTCATCTGTTGAAGTCTACTGTTCTTCAGATGCGCATGCAAGTAATCCCCCACTTCAACGGGAGCGATGCTGTCATCCGAGCATTGAAGAATGAGCGTAGGTACCGAGGCACGCTCCAATTCATTCCGACAATCCGAGAAAAACGTCACCTCCGCAAATTGTCTGGCAATATGCGGATCTCTCGAACAGAAGCTTTTTTCCAACTCTTCCGTCAGCTCTTTCCGTTCCGGATTCTGCATAACAATCGGAGCGAGATAGCTGGCCCAACCAATAAAGTTCATCTGCATCATTTCCAGCAGCTCATCAATGTCACGCCGATCAAATCCACCATAATAACCCGGAAGATCGTTTACATAACGCGGGGAAGGCCCCAGCATGACGATTTGCTTGAAATATTTAGGTTCATGAATGGAAGCAAGCATGCCAATCATACTGCTGACCGAGTGTCCAACAAATATGACATCTCTCAAGTCGAGCGCTTCCATAATCTCCAGCACATCCTGGGCATATCCTTGAAGATCACTGTATTTGTTTGAATCATAATAGTTAATTTGAGATTCACCTGAGCCTACATAATCGAATAAAACAACTCGGTAGTGCTCCGTAAAACTCGGAACAATATAGCGCCACATATCCTGATCGCACCCAAATCCATGTGCAAAAATAATCGTTTGGCTGCCTTTTCCCAACACTTTCACATTGTTACGCACGAGGACGTCAATCGTCATCCAAATCACCTCTCTGAGGTAGTATCCTTTTGCTTTGACCTATCTGGTTATTATATCGGAAATTGTTGGGTTATGGATAAGAAATATTAATTTTCATTACTTTGGATACATAAAGAACAATCCACTTTGTATGCCAAAAGGCCCTCTCATCACGAAAGGGCTCTTTGTACTCATTTTTTATTTTTGGCTATTTTACAGTGAGAATCACACGTTGATAATGCTTCAACTGATGCTCCCCATCATCCTGTACTTCGGCTACGATATGAATGGTATCGCCCGATTTGGCATCGTCAGGTACGTTGAACGATACAGCATCGGTGTCATTGCCCTCCAATTGCATCGTATCCAACTTCTCGCCCTTCGCCAGTTCACGATGTAATCCAAGTTGCAGATCACCCGCCATCTCAGGCTGAACTTTCTCCTCCTGGACGTTGGAATCTTTGTACGTATCTGCTTCAAAATATCTCCACCATTTGTAGGTGAGCTGATCTCCATCCGGGTCTTTTCCTTCGGCATGAAGGGTTATTTTCTCACCCGGACTGACGGACAGATCCAGTCCTTCCTTAATCGTTAATGACGGATTATGGTTGGCTGCTTCAAAGGTATCTGCTACGGCCCAATCGGCACGAGCCGCAAAATCATTCTGAATATCGTCAAACCATCTCATCAAAGAGTATTCAGCCTCATATCGTTTGGTATACGGATCGTAATCAAGAACGTTGTTCCTGAACAGCTTCTCATTTACCACACCGAAGCGTCCACCCCATCCACCGTAGGAAGGGTCTTCCATACTGCGCAGTCCATTGTCAATTAGATAGAAAAAGGATGGAGAATCACCCTCTGATATAAAATCGTATTTGTCATATTGCGGATTCTTCTTTAGATACTCAGCACTACCGCGCTGCTCTTCTTCCAGCTCGCCTTCAATCATTTTGCCGTCACCCATAGATGCATACATATCCAACAACTTGCCATGACCATCCAGAATGTTTTTGATCATCCAATCCCCATGCAGCTTGCTGTTGACTTCCTCTGTATGGAATTTCCACGCATAGGCAAAATGCCAGAAGTTCGATTGGTCGTTCAGAATACGAATGTCAGGCCAATTTTTTGCAATATAGTCGTTATAGCTGTCATCCTGATCGAGGATGATGTATAGCACCAGTTTATCACTGACTTTTTTTGCGAATCGTTTCCCACTCAGATGTACCCTTGTACTGTTCTTCAATCGATTTCAGTGCTCTGGCTGTTGTATTTGTACCGCCCCAGGTCTGCACAATCAGATCTCTGGAATCATCGTCGAGGAAAAGCGTTTGGAGAAATTCGGAACCTTCCGTTTCTTTCTCCATCTCCCCTTTGTCGGAGATATTACCGATTTTGGTCATCTTGCGAAGCTGTTCCGGCTCCGGATATCCCTCTGCATGTTTGGACAAGTTGGGATAAATTTCGCCATAGGCATCAATCATGTCGTAAACCCACTGTGTACCTGTCCAGCGGAAAGGTTTGATTCCTGCTTCCTCGTCGCCCGCATAATGATAGACTGAACTGGTCAGCACAATGCCTGCCAGATCCATTTCATTGGAATATAACAGAAAACGAATCACCGAATTCATATCATCCACTTCACCATCGGTTGTAATGACCGTTCTAGCTTTGGTTGCTGAATGATCTACCGTTTCTGTAGATTCATTTTGTTCCTGTTCTGCCGTCTTATTCGGCGTTTCAGTAACCGTTTGCGGTGTTTTGGATGCGCACCCACTGACAATCAGAATCATACTGAGGCAACCAGCCACCAAAACGTTTAACCATTTTCTTGTATTCATGTTCGTGATGCTCCCCTTTCTTGTGTTCCACGCGATGTGTTTTTGGGAATGTCTGCGATGTTGGTCTACTACTTAATATGGTCCGTAAAATGCAAAAAAACCCAAACATCAATATGAGCTGGACAGAGTCCACGCATATCGACATTCAGGTTTTGCCTGCCAAAGCAGTAACAATCCTCATTTGAGAAAAAGTATAACACTTTTCTAGTTTAATGTAAACGCATTCAATATTAACTATATAAATTGAACTAAACATTTACACGAGAACGGAGAGGACAGAAATAACCTGAAGAAGCGGAGCTAAAAGCTTTCTGAAAGAAAGCTGCATCGAAAGCATACGCTTCGCCTTTGTCCCCGGATTTTCACCTTTGAAAAAGGAAATCAAAAAAAATCTGGGGATAACAGCGATCGTAAGGTTGTTCTGTCATCGGAGTGGCAAGTGTAAATATTCTTTAGTTCAATTTATATAACCAGAGGGTGTAAGCTTTTCCCATTTTGATATATGCTTATGCTTATGATTGAATGTAACTGTTTGAAAATAATTCTAAC
The DNA here is from genome assembly GCF_900221055.1 of Paenibacillus sp. RU5M. Classification (NCBI taxonomy): domain Bacteria; kingdom Bacillati; phylum Bacillota; class Bacilli; order Caryophanales; family Paenibacillaceae; genus Paenibacillus; species Paenibacillus sp. RU5M. Next base: position 292,694 of record NZ_OBQM01000007.1, read on the forward strand.
ACCAGGAGGGATCAGACACCTTGGAACAGCTGAATGCCGTCCTAATTCGTTTTGTGGAGCAGCAAGATTTATATAATGAAGCTTATGGACTTTTCAAAAATCATGATCTGCGTCCTCGTGAACAACAACACCAGCTGCAAGTGGACGAACGAATCCCGCTCTCTCCAGAGCTCCAATATCTGTACAGCCACTACGAGATGATGGATGAACAGGCCAAGGGCACACTCAAAATGAAAAATGCAGCCGTCGAGATCGGTGATGCAGCTCTAATCTCCTTTGTTGCACCTGAACATCTCCATCGTCAGCAACTAGGTCACCGCTGGATCGGAATGAACGAACCTTATGAGGAGTCAGCCTCTTGGCAAAAAAATCATGTCGTCATTGCGAATTTTAACGATGATCCGATAATTGTGGATACAGCAGCACCGAACTCTCCTGTATATGCAGCCTTTGCAGGAGAAGAACCTCAGCTTATTGCCGATTCATTAACAGTGTTTTTTAATGCACTGGCCATCCTGATTGAAGCTGCACGGGCCTATGATGGGGAATTGAAGGACGAGGAAACTTATGAAACCAAACCCGAATATCTGGAGCATGTCGAACCTATGTTGAATGATTTACTGGGAGAAGAGCATACTGCACATTTATTCGAGTATTTGTCATTTCGTTAAAAGTAAAGGATCAAAGGATACGGAGGGTTGAGTCATGATCTATGTTGCTTTGCTTCGGGGCATTAATGTGGGCGGGAATAACAAAATCAATATGAAGCAGTTAAAAGAAACGTTTGAACAAGCGGGATTACTGGGCGTGGTGACGTATATCAACTCAGGCAATATTATCTTTGCCGATCATCAGGAACGCGTGGATGCGAATACGGAATTATCCCAGATTCTTGAACAAGCCATAGCTGTCGATTTTGGCTTACAGATCAAGGTGATGGTACGTAATCTGGATGAAGTTCGAACTGTTATTCAAGGACTACCGGAGGACTGGACGAATGATGCCGCGGCCAAAAGTGATGTCATGTTCCTCTGGGATGAAGTGAATGATGTTTCAGTTCTGGACAAACTGCCCATCAAACCGGAAATCGGCACATTGCTATATGTTCCCGGAGCCATTTTATATTCCGTCAGTAAAGAACTTGTCACCAAAAGTGGTATGAACAAGCTCATAGGCTCCAAGGTCTACAAATATATGACGGTCCGGAACGTGAACACGACCCGCCAGATTTACAAGCTGATGCAGGCTGCGGCTGAGAGATGATCAAGGCCAAGTGAAGTGTCTTGCCAGTTTTCAAAGCTTATGTATAACGGAGGGGATTGCATGAATCAGGAGCGGACATGGAACGTTAGCATAAAATCTGTGGAGCGGGAGGAATTTTATTTTGCTCCGAATACGGGATGGCAGGTGAAGGTACCAGCTTTCCGAGTACACTTCAATTCAGATTGCGAATTAAGGCTGCATGCTCAAGATCAGATTTTGATAACGGTTGGTGAGATTGGAACAGCAGGCTGGGCCGCATTTATTGGAACGGCAATAGAATGCGGACCTGATTCGATCCTGCTGTACACAAGCCCCCAGTATGATTCACGATTGATGGAAGCCTGGCAGTTTGAAATGATCTTCTCACCACTCAATTCCATAGAAGGTGCCCAGAACGTGATCGATACGTTGGGGTTCTTCCCACCTTTTCACTACGATGAACTAACCAATGTGAAGCTGCAAAACGCGGATCAAGGCGATAAGTTTGAAAATCTGTCCCTGACGATTACGCATACTTCCACAGACGGGTTGGAACAGCCCCTCGACTTTAATTTTGAAGACGTCCAGTTTAAGAACATCTCTCCCGCCGAGGAAAGCAATGTCTGCTTGCAGCTCAGCTTCGCTTACGAGGGTGAACAGATTGGCGTGCAACTGGACGCGATAGCCGGATTCGCAGCGACATTTCTATGCCGCAAAGTTGTGGTTCAGTTAGGTCTTTAACCTTACCCGGCAACGGAATGGGTTTGAGTTTTTCTCGATCCCAACATGACTGCACCCATGACTAGAACCAACAGGGCTACCAGCATGAACGGAATATGTTTATCTAACTGATACAGCGTTGTTGTGAGTAAAGGGGTGATCACGGCAGATATGCCTTGAATCGCTGCAACCAATCCGGCTGCGCCGCCCTGTTGTTCTTTGCTGACCGAAAGAGAAGCCCCGGCCATAAAACCAGGCATCATCAGACCCGAGCCCATGCCGAACAGGAAGAAGGAGAGATAATAGACAACCAATTGACTAGAGATCAGAAACAATACCATGCTTGCGAGCAGAAAAAGGGACCCGAGCAAAATCATCGGCCGTGGCTGCCATTTCAACCACTTCATCTGGATCACCTGCATGATCAGCATCGCAGCCCCGGAGAACATCAGTCCAAACGAGACCATTCGGGCTGTAGCCCCTGGAGATAATGCGAGTTGGTCCTGGAAATAAAATCCACCAATAACCTGTACCGTCATAATGCCAATCATCGTAACCAACCCGGCAGCAAGATACATACGCAACCCGCGTTGGAGCGGGTTGACCTTGGGCGCTTTCTCCTGAATGACCGGCTTGGCAGCAGGAATGAGCAACAAAGCAATGATAAAAGCCGCTATCGCAATAAAAATACCAAAGTAAAGCGGCCACAGGAGGCCGATAATGGTAAAAGCGCCTGCAATCGCAGGGCCAAATACAAGTCCCAGCCCATTGGCGGCACTAATAATCGCCATCCCGCTTCCCCGCTCTTCTCCTTCCGTCACATCTCCCATATATGCCTGTGAAGAGGAGAGCACTGCCGGAATGAACATACCAATCAAGCTCCGCGTTACAATCAGAAGGGTTAACAAAAGTCCCCCTCCGATCCACGCATTTAATCCACTATACATCGCCAATGCAAACAACGCACAGCTTATGGACATGCCTATGAATCCAATCAATATGATTGGTTTTCTGCCTTTCAGATCACTGAATCTGCCCCATACCGGACCCATCACAGCCATGGCGATGGACCCAAGTGAAATAATTAGCCCGGAATGACTTTCTTTCATCCCCAGCTCACGAATAAGTGGCGGCATAATGGGAGCAATAAGCATAAGACCCAACATGGCTGCAAATACGCTAAAAAAGATACTTCCTCTGATTCTGTTCACGCTCATACACTCCTTTATTTTTCAGTACAGTATCCACTGTACCTGGAGTATACAAGGCTGAGAGAATCTCGACTGCCTCCATACGGAACAATTAACGGTTAGACGGATTATTAATACATTTTTTTCATTTCCGATGGCTTGACACCAAATTTGCGATAGAATTGCTGGGAAAAGGCACTGATGTTACTGTAACCAACCGCTATCGCTGCCTCAGTGACGTTGTTCTCTTGGCTGCGCAGCAATTTCATGGCGTTATCCAGACGAATCTGGCGCAAATATTCAAATACGGTAGTGCCGAACAGCGCCTTAAAGCCTTTTTTCAATTTAAAATCATTCAGACCCACCTGTTTGGACAACGCCAGCAGGGATGGAGGGTCCACCATGCTTGCCTCCATAATCTCCCGGGCGGTATGCAGCTTCCTTATATCCTCTCTGGAAAATCCCGAAGGAATAGGAGCCAGATCAAACAGCTGAATCATAAACCGATTCAATATCTCCAATGCGGTCGCTTCCATCATTAAGGAAGATCTATAGGGGTTGTTCAATTCCCCAATCAGACTTTCAATCATCGTTCGAATTCTGTGATCCAGCTGAAATATGATGGGTTTGAACACACAATGTCCCAAAATGTCCTGAAAACGAATGGACTGGCTCGTTGCCAATTGTGCGCCAGCATAATTGAACAACGAGATCGGAATTCCGATGGCAAAAGAAGTATAGTTCTCCTGCGCAGGCGGATGGAACCAGGCTTCAAAATCACGCATCATAATGAGTGCTCCCTGTCCAGTGGGCAGCGTATATTGCTGACCGGATATGTCTACATAACGCGCACCTGACAAGGCAAATTGCAGCTCTATGATGGGAATATTCGATGCAAAGAACGTAGAGCACGGTTCACTATAATTAATCTGAGAATACACAATTTCGATACCACTATACGTGGTTACTCTTTTTATATTGCCACTGCCCGCTTTAGCAGAGAGCAGGTACGTATTTTCATCTTGCTGACTGAATGGTTCCTGCGTTAAATAATGTTGGTATACAACGGCTAACGAATCGAAACCCATGTGTTCTCACCTCGTCTATAACTTGATCTTAACTCCAGAAAGAGATTTGTTTAATTGAGAATAATTCTCAATAATTCTACCTCAATTTCTTCTTTTAGACCAGCCCCATGACGAGATCACTACACTTCATACGAAAAAAATCCAGAAAACGCTTAGTCTTGAGATCTGATGCCTTTCTATTCCGAATCACCCAAACAATCGAAATGACACTCTGCACACCTTAAATCTCCCTTCTGGACACCCCCCAACTTTCATGTGTCTATGTATATCTCTGCCAAAATCCGTGCCGAATTAATCACCATAAACGGAGCACTTGAAATGGTTCATATCGGTATTCCTGTGAATCCCATTCCCGTCCTGATTGATATCCGTTAACTGCGGAACTGCTTCCTTCCTCTCAAGTGAGAATGCAGGCTGTAATTGGTTCGGACTTCATTGTTGACGGTGCATGGGCTGGTTCTGACCCACTAATCCCCACTTAATTTTCAACCTTTTTTAATCCCTAATCGCGGAAGAGTGAAGGGGTCATTGTTTTTTAGCTAAAATAAATATGTAAATGCCTCTCTACTTTTTAAGATCTGAGGGGCACTTACTATTACACTTCATTTTAATATTACTTAAATCAGTCATCATTGATTAATCTACCATAATATCTATTTATATTACTCATTTGACTTATTAAACCAATTTATATATATTAGAACAATAGTTTTACAATAATATATTTTAGGAGGGAATTTTTTGAAAAAGACAAGATTCACATTTAAATTTGCACTTATTGCCGTTTTAGTTTTCTGTTTTAGTACAAATGTATTCGCTTTGGAATCTACTGTAACTGATTCTGAAGAGCCTTACAAAGTTATCCTTACGGATAAAGAAGCTGATGAGCTATTTAGTAACTTAGTTGTGCTTGAAGGCAACCAAACTACTAATTCAAATCATTCTTCTGATGGAATTTCGGCATTAGCTGGACCACTTGCAGTATGGCAATTTGAATCTTTAGACAAGAACGGGCTTTATAATACTGGTCAAAATATTACAGTTTCTGAAGATGGGAATTACGACATCACAGTAGTTCAGTGGGCAGATAGTTTACAACTTGTTCGTAGCCCAACTGTATCTTACATTTTTGCCGATCCGAATAATGGTAAAATAATTAAAGAAGGTTATGTTTTCGGAAATTACACTGATACCAATACTAAAACTAAGGTTTCTGTACCTAAAGGTACATATAGAATACTTGTATACAATCATAGTGGCTATAGCGTTTCTGGAAACGGCTATATCTACAGAGGTATTTAAAGCCAAACTTATTAATGTAAAAGCTTTTAAATTTATAACTTAGGCGGACAGGAGAATGATTCTCCTGTCCGCTTTGTTGTACTTTCATTCTAATCTGTTCTGTCCAATCTATTCCCAGAAAAAACGTCCGGCAAATACCTTCTCCGTCAGCAACTTGTATGTCTCCTCTGGCAATTCTTTTTTCATCTTCTCCATCACGGCATCCTTGCCTTCATTATATTGCTTAGACATGCCGATCTCGGCTGTGGTATCGGTTGCGTCGAGGCGCATAATTGGTGCTTTGGCATCTTTTGTCCAAGGTGTCCATTCGGCCAATTCCGATGATCCACCACGATCCGGGTTGCCTGTATAGAGGAACTGCTTCAAATATGCTGCCATCGCGGAAGACAATGCCTCACGGCCTGGTTTGTTCTGTTCACTAAAATAACCTTCAGCGAAAAGAGCGGCAACGCCGTCTGCGTGTCCTGTGTAAAAGTCCATATCCGCGCCATGCGGTGCGCCCAGCAATGTTTGCAGCCTTTCGGAAATGACCCCAGGCTTTGTGCCCCATGCAAAACGATAGGCGTATACAGGTGGCTGTCCCGCTTCACTTGTCAGGCGCTCGGCTACCCGCTCCGCATTGAAGCCTGCATAAGCCTCACTGCCATATTTCAGAGCTGCGGCATACTGTTCGGCCTTGGTTTCATCTGTAAACAGAGTTTCATCATGAAATGAGGGTACAAAGTATGGATCACCGAAAGCAAAGCTGGAAAACTCGGTTTCCAAACTGCCCAGCAGAACAGGAACTTGTGCATAATTACCGCTGTTGATGGCATCGAATCCCTCTTTCGGAATGACTGTACCTTCACGGAACAAATGTGGGAATGGCTGCATACGAATCGCCGTTGAACCATATACAGTGACCAGCTTGTCAGCAGGCAACTCACGCAAATAGCTGGCCAGATGTGCCTGAGACTGCTTGCCGATCCATGTTCCCGCATGTTCAATAGAGGTCACTTTACCCTCTTGCACGAGCAATTTCACAAATGCATCCTCGGATTTTTGCTCGCCTTCCTCCGGTGTAGCCGTGGTCAGACCACCACTGAAAGCAGCTAATTTCTGAAATAGCCCTTTGCTTAGCGGTGAGATTAACGCTGCCAGAACATTACGTGCTCCTGCCGACTGCCCGGCCAACGTAACATTGCCTGTATCTCCGCCAAAGCCCTCGATATTATCCTGTACCCACTGCAGTGCACGGAATGCATCAAGCAAGCCATAGTTGCCCGAATCATCAAGGGGATTTCCGGTTTTCAATGCAGCATTTTGAAAGAACCCAAGAGCTCCCAAACGATAGTTCACCGATATGATAATGCTGTTCGTGTTACGCGCAAGTTGTTCACCCTGAAAATCCTTGCCTGATCCGGTCATATTCCCGCCGCCGTGCAGAAACACCATAACCGGAAGCTTCGAACTGGTTGTATTTGGACGCCAAATATTGAGATACAGTGAGTCTTCACTTCCGGCTATCGTTTCACCGGATAACTGTAAGCTGCACGCAGCAAATTCCTTGGCGGTTCGAGTCCCTGTCCATGCATCCGGATCACGCGGTGCTTTCCAGCGTAATTCACCTACCGGAGGTGCAGCATAAGGAACACCTAGCCAGCCGAGCGTACCGTATTGTTCATAGGTTTTGCCATCAATGGCTCCATATTTCGTCTGCTGCAATGTTTGAGGTTTGAACCCCTGATCTTGTTTATGTTTCATCCAACTCTGCTCCAAGGTTCCACCGCCATTTAGCTGAGCCTGCAAAGTTTATGCAGTTGCCTCAGCCAACTGGCGATCGGTACGTTCGCATGTGCTCTTGCCTTGAAGCGCATTCACCTCCTTAACTGATATGTAAGTGAAAGCCTCTCCTTGGTTGTAGTTATATCTTTCTAGTGCGTCTTTGCCAATCTCTCCAGCAGTTCTACCGCAGGAGCCAACACTGCTTCATCAATATCGAATTCCGGATGGTGATGCGGAGCAGGCAGCTCGCTGCCAATAATCATATACGTTGCTTTCCCACCTTGTTCCTGTACGCGCCGAATCATGTAGCTGGCATCCTCACTTCCGAGTGAAGCACCATCCGAAATAGCCTCCGCATGGGTAAATCCTGCGATGCCCTCAGTTTGCTGCACAGCAAGCTCTGCAAGCTCCATATCACAGCGAATAGGGACTGCACCGCCGATGACTTCAACCGTGGAGCTTAACTCATGCATCGCCGCGCTGTACTCGATGATCTGACGCACCCGTCGCTCCAGCTCACGATTCGTTTCTTCTGTCGTTGAACGGGTTTCAATCACCATCCGTGCGTGCTCGGGAATAATATTGGACCCTGTTCCGCCTTCAAGAATACCCACATTAATGCGTGTATCTGCCGTGCTAAACCGAGGCAACGCATGAATATTAAGGAGTGCTGTAGAGGCTCCCAGCAAAGCATTCCGTCCTTCCTCCGGTGTAGCTCCTGCATGAGAAGACACACCTGTAAAATGGGCTTCCAGCTTGGTCGTTGCCAGGAATCCAGCAGACGCCCCTCTGACATGACCGGATGGCACACCTGTACCCAGATGTATGCAGAACAGACGGTCCACCTGTTCCAGCATGCCTTTTTCGACCATGGCATACGCACCACGCACACCTTCTTCAGCAGGCTGGAACAGCAGACGGATCTTCCCGGCGAACTTTCGGTTACTCAAACGTTCTGCAAGTGCAAGCCCAATGGCTGTATGTCCATCGTGCGCGCAAGCGTGCATAATGCCTTCATGACTGGAGCGAAATTGCCCCGCTTGTGGTATATGTTTGTCCGACTTGCTCTCACGGATCGGAAGTGCATCCATATCAAAGCGGAACGCCGTTGTTGGTCCTTCCTGTTCTCCATGCAACTCAGCGACAACCGCCGTAAATCCCCCTCGCATCTGCTGCACAATCGCTGGATCTGCCCCTTCATCAATGGCACGCTGATATGCATCTTCCAACACTTCAGGGTTTGGCAGACCTCGCCGCGATGTGTCATCAATCGCATCTTTTCCATAAGTCACACGGTAACCCAGTTCCGTTAACATCTGCACGACTTTGGTAGCCGTACGAAATTCGGTGAATCCCAGCTCGGGATGTTCGTGAAGGTCTCGTCGAAGCGCAATAATATCAATCATGGTCACTCACCTCTCTCATCAAGCTCTCTATTTCATCATTATGCATACACCTTTACACTACGAATTCTATATTATGGGTCGCTAATCCTGTTTCGCGATTCTTCTACACACATGCTTCACGCCCATACTGAGGGACCCTTCGTGTCACAGGATGCGATTGATCTGATTCAATAAAAAAAGTGCCCGCTCATTGAACGGCACTCTTAGCCGAACTGCCCAAGAATATTCTTGGGCAGTTTTTCGATTTCACTTTTAAGTGCAACTTCTATAGGCAAAGGTAACGTGGTATGGTAGGCCCACGCACAAGCTTATCGTATAATAAGCATAACGTTGATGAATATGGCGCAAAAAAAGGAGAAACTCATTATGTTGATTAGACTAAATTGGATCACACTGCGGGTACACGATCTGGAAGCATCGCTCCGCTTCTACCACGATTTGCTCGGGCTGCCGATTCAGCGCAGATTCGAAAGCCGTGGACGGCAGATCGCCATGCTCGGACCAGAAAATGAAACGAAGCTGGAACTGATTGAGGGCAGCGAAACCACACTCAAGCCAGAGGCCGGTGTTTCGATCGGTTATGAGGTAAGTTCACTGGACGAAGCCATGGAGCAACTCGCCGCATTAGGCATCCCGATTGTACGAGGCCCCGTCCAGCCCAATCCGCATCTGCGGTTTATTTACATTGCCGACCCAGATGGCTTCGAAGTGCAGTTGGCCGAACATGCATGATTAAAGCACAATTATTTTTGAGGCGAATCTAAATAAGTGTACGTTTCACGATGACTGACCTGTTGTGTGTGGAGCCAAACCTGCACGCGCACCCCACATAGGACGGCGTCAGCGCGCTGTTGTGCAAGTTTACAGCTTCATCCGACGCATTAGCGGCACACCTACGCGATTCAAAAGCCGTTCGAGCAGCAGCCAGCACCAGCGTCTGCTCATTGGCAGATGGCGCTCATACACGGCAGAGTACTCGAAATCCGACACAGCGCCACGGTTGCGTTTGAACTGTGCAGCACCAGCACTCTCATGCAACAGATGACCGTTCTCACGGGCCTGTCCAATCAGGCAAGCTGATAGCATACGGTACAGTCCGATAGACTGGGGTAGCGCCGTATCGTAACCGAACAACGGCGTTGTCATCACCCCATTCCGACAGAAGTATCCCATAATCGCATCTATACGCCCTTCCTTCCGTAGACCATACAAGGTCAGCGCTCCCGAAGCTTTTGCTGTGGCAATGAAATGTTCACTGAATTGCGGATTATCATAAGAGTATTTTTCAAGGTATAGCAGCTTGTACAGTTCCGCGATTCGCGAAATATCTTCCGCCGTCAGATTCGCTTCAGAAACAAATTCATATCCGTGCTTGGTCAACAATTCGTAATCCCGCTTCAGCAGCCAGCGCGACTTCGCATTGCCGAAATTCGGATCATTCGCCTGGTACAGATAGATTTGACGGCTCGGAATTAGTTGACAGCCTGCTTGCTTCAGCTCTCCCGTCAGATCGGAGTGAAGCCCTGGGCACAAGGAGCGAAATATGACGGCATGCTCAGGATAACGTTCCCTTACTGCTGCAAGCAGACAAACCGCCTGCTCTCCGGACATGGCTGGATACAGGTTTGTTGATAACAGCCAGTTGTTGATATGTACAACTTTGTTTATTTGTGATTGCCGCATTCCCCACCCCACCACACTGAGCAGCGCGGAAAGCCCTTTTTCCAGCAACGGTTTCCGAAGCATCGTCAACTCCTGCTTGGCGTACCGCACATAATGCGTATAAGGCGAACAAACGTAAGAATTTTCATACTCTGCATCATTTACCGTCAACGGAAGCACTAGATCGTCAATTCGAGCAATGAGTAAGGTTGTGTTTACATTTATAATGAAGTCCCGTGTCCCTTGTAACATGATGGGTTCCAAATACGCTCTTGCATCTCTACCATCCTCGGTGTTAGGCCAGTCCATATCTTGGAGCGAATTCCGATCATAGAAACGAACGCACCTATCGCGTCTTTCATTCTTCTCTGGATCTGTACGGTCGTGGCTATCCGACCTTTTTTCCTTTACTGCATTCTTCACGTTCTGCTCCCCCAATTACCCAAACTTCCTGCCATCAATTGTTTTTTACAAATTCCTATTCCTCCCATTATAGTGGGCCTGGATGAGCATCCACAATTGTTTCGTTAAAAACGGGCGGAGGGATAAGCCATCTAAAAACAAAAAAAGCCTGCCCCCACATCATGGTTGGAGACAGGCTCAGTAACTGAACTTCGAATATAAAATTGGTGTAATCAGGTGACTCCGATGCAGTAGGCTAGCTTCAGCCTAAGTATTTTACAGCGTACCCGTTGCAGAACCTACTTCGTCCTTATCCGATACCAACTCGTTCAGGTCCACAATCAGTTGCTCCAATTCTCCGAAGCTATCCACCATCTTCTGGGTCAGGTTGCGCTGTTCCTCCATACTGGCAAGAATTTCTTCCGTAGCAGCACTCGATTCCTGAGTCACACTTGAAATTTCTGAAACCTCATTAACCACTTTCGTAGAGGATTCCCTCATGGTGACTGAACTACTCTCGATATCTGCGGCCTGATTCAATACTTGCTGAGAATTGCTGTTGATCGTACGGAAAACTTCTTCTGCCGTTTGCACACTGTCTTTTCCTGCTTCCAAAGCGAGTCGAATACGCCCAAACCGATCCGTCAACGCCTGTGTCTGTCCTCTCAAACGGGACAAAATAGCAGCAATATCACTGGCCGAATGGCCGGAGTGTTCTGCCAGCTTGCGAACTTCCTCCGAAACGACTGCAAACCCACGTCCATGTTCACCTGCACGGGCTGCTTCAATCGCTGCATTGAGCGCAAGCAGATTCGTCTGGTTCGCAATATCCAAGATGCTGTTCAGCATTAGCGACATGGACTCACTTTCCTCGTTAAACTTACTCATATCATCGGCTGTGGTATTAATCGTTTCATACAGCTCCTGCATCTGAACATTCAGTTGATCCATCTGCGCACTGCCTGTTTCCGTGCTCGTTGCCATGCTGGCTGACAGTTCTTTCATCTGAAGTGAGTAGGAAGCAACATCGCGGATATGCTGATCCGACAAGGACAAGGACTCTGAAATTTCTGCTACACTAGTAGCCTGAAATTCAACGCCTTTGGCCACTTCACTGAATCCAAGCGTTACTTCATGGGTAATGGAGCCGGTGTCGGTTACTTTTTGCTTCAGTTGGTCCGTATAACGAGATAGGCCCTCTACAGATTCTTTGACCCTTACAAGCATTGTTTCCACTCTCATTTTGGAATGTTCCACCTCTTTCCAACGGGCCTCGCTATCCCAAAAGAGTCTTTGATTCAACTGGGAAACCATCATCAGAATAGCTCCCGTAAGCGCAAATAATCCTACATCAACAATATGGCCAATAAATTCCTCGGAGCTCTTTGTCTCCACCAGAACGACCTGAATAATACTGATGATAAACAACACGAAAAATCCGGTAGTGAACAGTTTCTTGTCGGGATAGAGCAACAATACTGAAGTGATGACCAGACTTAAAGTGATGTTAACACTTCCCCAGCCTGCATAGACTCCACAAACCGTAATCAGGAGTGTACAAAGCCACGGGATCACATGAATATACTTCTTTTTGATATTGGCGTACGTTACCCAACCGGTGAATAAAATAGCTACCCCACTCGAAACAAGCAGCTTGGGTTCCAGAAAGGCCATACCAAAACCGATGGCAACAATAACCCACAGGATGATACAGATCAGCTTGTTCCTTTTCCAGATGATTTCGTCATAACGATTCATGAATTTCCCGTCCTTTTTATCAATTAAATACGATGGTGAAACATTTCTGTACTATCTTTTATCAGTCTTTGGTCCTTGCTTATGAATAAATCGCAAAGTCCTAGGGCTTTGTTATAGTACATTAGGTCTTCATAAACATGAAAACACACTTAATGTATATCGGAATTTTATTATAAATTTTTAATATATGAAGGAATATAATATGTACTTATATTTCAGGAATTTCATTTGGTTTTCTCCATAGTAAAAAAATAGTAAAAACCCGCATCAGGGATACGGGCTTTCACATGTTAAGAAGATCAGCTACCTTTTATTTCCCGAACACAAGTGTGTTGTTAGACGAACCTGCATACTTGGTGACAAACTCACGGGCATAACTGGCTGTCTGTACTTCATAGCTGTAGTTGGAGCTCGGTCTCCAACTCGTTTGAGGAGAGGATGGACTGCTTAACGCAGGTGTGCTGCCTGTATCCGTAAATTCCCCGTTTCCTTTATCATCCAGAATGCCGCCTTTTTCAGCGCCTGCACCGAAATAATTGTTTTCAGAATAAATGCGTGCTTTCTCGCTAATGGTAATCGCCTGGTTAAAGTTGTTCGCGTAATTGTTTTTGATATGGAAATAACCGTATCTCATGAGACCAGGACCACGTACATACAGGTTTTCAAAATAGTTATTAGCCATCGTTACATGAGGTACACCATTATAGCTGCTGTTGCCATCATTCGGGTATCCGAGAATAATTCCGTATTTGTGGTTTGCAAATTTGGAATTGCTGATCGTTATATAATCTGCGCGATCCCCAATGTACAGGAGCTTGTCCAGATCACTGCCGCTCGAGCTGTAGCTGTGGCCGGAGAACGTCACGTGATCAATCCAGTAGTTGGAGCCAGAAGTAATATACATCTGGATATCGTCGTTAGCATTAATATTGGAAGCGTGTTCAAAAGTCAGATTCTGAAAAATGACATTACTTGAGCTGGACGTCGATCTGAAATGAATGTTCGTCAGTGTGTGTTTATCAAAAGAGCCTACCAACGTTTTGTTCGATCCAAATTCGACTTTCTGCAAGGTAGAGGAAGAAATATTTTGTTCAATAACCAGTATTTCAGCTGTTGTGCCTGCCATATGTGTTCGCAGATCGTTCAGATTGCTGATGTAGATGACCTGACCGTTCTTACCACCTGTCGTGGCTGATTTGGATACACCACTCTCATTTTTGGCGTTACCGGCAAAACCCGTTAAACCATTGGTGCCTGTGTTGGGATAACTGGCCGCACCATATGTAGCGGGTGCCGTAGAGACCGTGGAGACTGTCAATAATAACAGTGTTACAGCGAGTAAAAGAATCGAAAATTTCTTCAAAATTTCACCATCCTTTATAATTTTATCCTGCAAGACAAGTTGATTATATCGTGTAACATCAGATGTGACAATACAAAAATTGCAATTTAACCAATATTTTTATTTTTTTGCAACAGCAGTCCCCGTATAAGAAAAATGAAAAGACGACACAAAGTCATCTGCAAAAACCATGAATTTGTATCGCCCTTCTTCTGAATCCTATTTGATTTTCAGTTCCAGCTTGTGTTTCTCGGCTTCCTGCAAATCATCGTAAACTTTGCCGGGTTCACCGTGAAGTTTTAATACCAGAGATTGGGGGGCATCCAGCAGATTACTACTGAAGGAATAGATCATCCCATCTTCCGTCCCGTTACCTGACACACGGGACAACAAGGTCTTCTGCCTGTCCTTGGTGGTGGATACAATCTCGGTAGGGTTGACCACATCACTGACAGAGAGTTTGGTTTTATAATCAATCTTTTGATTAGGTTCATAGATAAATCTTACCCGTGTCACAAGTGGAGATACCTCTGCTTCAGATAACATTACCTCATGACCGCCAATCGTAAATAACTGATTAAGTTTGATCTTCTCGGTCTTGGGCACCGAAAATTTAGGGTCCAGATCGAAGCTCACTTCCATCGGTTTCGAAAATTGGTATTTGGTATCTTTTTTAACCTTATTCGTGTCAGTCAGCAGATCAGGAACTACAGATGAAATGCGAAAATTGAACTTCACTTGTCCAGGAAGCGGTGTATTCCCATCCATTTCAACGGTGCTACGTCCATAAAGTGTATACTTTCCATTGGAGCTATACAGACTGCTTATACCGCCATTGCCAAATGATTGGTTCGTCATGCCATTGACCATACTCGTTTTGGGAACCGAATATATCTCCTGGGAAGCATCCGTCTGGGCTGTATACAATACAATCATCTTGTTTTCATCCGCCATCACAGCATTGACGGTTAATTGATATATTCCTGATTTCACAGAACGATTCACGAGCTGTACATAACCATTGTTAATTGCAGATGTAATCGTGTTTCCGTCTACATCTTTTCCAGCCAACTCCCGAAAAGGTTCAAGAACTCCCCAATTCTGTGCAGGCTGGCTGTACATTGCCTGTTGTGGTGTAGAACCGCCAAGCGGACCCAGCAGCAGCCAACCGGCTGCCAGAGCGGTTACGAGCACCGCCGTAATCCACTTTAATTGCACATGACCTGTCATTCGCCGGGTTCTGGCCTTTGCCAGACCTCGCTGAATGGCAAAGGCCGCATCCGCTGGATTCAATTGTTGTCTCTCCAGCTTAGCCTGGGAAGCATCTGCAAAAAGTGCATGTTCCTCCGGACTAGTTGTCATGCCAATCCCCCCTGTTCTTCATCTGTTTCCGTAACAGTTCCAACCCTTTATGCTGCCAGGTCTTGATGGTGCCCTCCGGTTTGCCAAGAATGGAGGCAATCTCAATTGACGTCATGTCGTTATAGTATTTCAACAGTAATACATGGCGGTATTTTGGTTTTATTTTCTCAAGCATGGACCACATTGCAAGTCTGTTATCGCTGCGTCCTCCAATGGCAGACTCGGATATCGCCTCCTCCAACCCATCGCTTGGCAGTGGTGTAGCCCGTTTGCGACGCCTTTGTTCATCAATGCACACATAGATCAGAATACGAATAATCCATGATTTGAACGCCTTCTCATTTTTCAGAGAGCGACGCTTGATCCAGGCCCGGCATGTCATCTCCTGCACCGCTTCGAGCGCATCGTGACGATTACGCAGGTAACTGTAGGCAATGGAGATCAGCGTGTCCTGATGCTCCATGATGGATTGGACAAATGCCGTCTCGTCTTCGCTCTGTACAAACAGCATCTTTTTCATCTCGGCTTTGGTTTCCACCCTGCAATCCCCTCCTTCTCTCTCTTTCTGTGGTTTAAGACGGATGAACAAGCCAAACCGTTTTTTATTTATTTTCCATCACAAAAAAGCCCCACCTAATCCTGAGGAGGAAGCTCTTGTATT
This sequence comes from Paenibacillus sp. RU5M, assembly GCF_900221055.1. Classification (NCBI taxonomy): domain Bacteria; kingdom Bacillati; phylum Bacillota; class Bacilli; order Caryophanales; family Paenibacillaceae; genus Paenibacillus; species Paenibacillus sp. RU5M. The sequence goes on from NZ_OBQM01000007.1 coordinate 308,593, forward strand.
GATTTCCGCATCATTATTTAAAGTTCAAACCATTCCAGCTCAGCGTCATCCTGATTCGTAGCTGCTCCCATCTGCCTTAGCCAGTTTGCTGCGAATTCACCTCCTACATGAAACAGACAATATATGTATAACTCTCCCTCTACAATCTCATTCATTCCCGATGCCACTTCAATCGAGACTTGTAGAGCTTCAGGCCAGGGCGAACCCTCCTGAAGCAACGCAAACCCATCTTCATAATGCTCCAACTTATACAAGTCTGAGAAGGTTAAGGACTCCGCCAGTCGCTTCACAATCCGAGGCAAAATGACAGGATTTGTTGTTCTGATGCCATATTCCCAGCCCACATGGTACCTCCTTTAATCTAAAAGTTAGCTAAAGGCTACTACTCTTGCTCATTCAATTCATTGATCGAGCGGTCCAGCCACAATTCATACCAGTCGAGAAAACCCAGCCGCTCCGCGTTGCCCATATAATGATCCGGATAAATCCCATTACTGTTCGCTCGATCATCGGTCCAGATCTCTCCGTAGGACAATCCCTTCACGATCAGATTGAGCGAGACGCCACATCCAAAATCACTGATTCGCAGCATCCCTGCCGACCATTTCGGATCATAATACTCATGTTCAAGCGCTGCCCACTCGTCCTCTTCTTTGCTGTCGTCGTACCAGTCCACATCCCAATTCCAGGATTCCACATGTGGAAACGGCTCAGAAATTGCATTCAACTCATCATCATAATTCATCACCAAATATATGCCGTTCTCCGGCTTTTCCAGCCCATAATAAGGACCTGTACCACCACTTCCAATCCCAAGCAAAAAAGCTTGATACTCTTCAGGCAGCGCTATCTTCCATTTCTGTTCAAAAGCTTTAATTTCGTCCAATGTCCATACCGGAGCTATCTCATATTGATGATTCTCTGCCCCAAACAGATTCCGCTTCGGGTCCAGAGTCTGGAGTTTGTTCAACTTTCCCTGTATGCGTTCCAACTGTACCTTATACATTTCCATATCCATATGCCTCCTTCCATCACGGACTTATAACGTCAGATGCGGATCAAGTCATTCAAACTATTTTCGCTTTGCAGACTTGGTTTGATGGTAATCCATATTTGATTGCTTTCCCTCAATATCATGCACGCATAATTTCCGGGCTCTATCTGGAGCAACACGCCGCCGCACGATTCATCGGGCTCCAATTCACCCCCACTTACATCATCGGCAGCCCCCAGATACACGTTACCAGAAGGGACACGTAGATGGTATACCGGTGCAGTCTTCAGTTCCTTCCCCGCATCATCCAGACTCCATGTCACCTCATACTGTCCATCTTCACCTAGGTTCAAAAACAAACAGTTGCCTGCATTTACCTCTGTCAGTTCATCCTCTGCAATAGACCACCAGTCCGGTGTATCTTCAACACGATGTTTTAGCGCCGCCAAATCATACAGGCACAGTGCTGCCGTATCCGTGAAGATCTGAAATTTCCCGTTCATGTTTCATCTCTCCCTTCCTTATTCAAAATAAACACCCGTTCCTTTCCCAACTGATCCAGGTGAGAAATCCGAACCATATCCAACCATTATATCAAGCCGTACACATGGGTTAAAGGAACCTCGGGGCTATCCGTGATCCTGTTGCACTTGTAGAAAATTGAAGATGTTAGCAAACAAGCTTAATCTCTTCATTTTTTTAGCAAAATTGACGATATAATCATAACTGACTTTTTTTGATTTTGTGGAGGAAATCATGGCTATCAACCTTAGAAGAGAACCTTTTCGCTATACTTTAAAGGAACCGATAATGTTCGAAATTTTTATACTCAGCATTAACGGCGCCTCAGCACCACCCAAACCCATTCAAGCGGAATTATGCGATATCAGCCGATCCGGTTGTCAGCTTTCATTTCCGTTAAATCTGCATGTGGAGTCCAATAACATCCGAATCGGCATGAACTTGCTGCTTTTTGAAGACCCCTTGTATTTGGAAGGAACGCTGCGCTGGGGCAAAGAAGAAAATAACCAATGGCACTACGGCGTACAGCTGGAGATCCAGCAAGGCAATCATGAGCGTTTATCCAGAGAAATGAGAATGCTTGCGGGGCAAGGCAAAATTATGGTGAAGTAACCCGGGAAGCACGAATCTAACAAAAAAAACAGCCCGGTGAACCGGACTGTTTCAATATTTTAAATTTTCAGGCTGCTTTGGTAGCAGTCGTAGTATTGTCCATCTTGGACCAATCCACTGTGGTTTCGAGCAAAAGTGACACCACAACCCCAATGACAAGCCCATTGCTAATGATCGGAATGAGATACATGGGCAGAGCATGAAACGCTTCAGCAGGGATGTTCATTACAGCAACACCTGTAAGAACAGGCAGTGCCACACGATAGATGGTTTTGGAATTAAAGGTGGTGCCTTCAAGTGTTCTTAGGGCTGTACCAAACATTTGCAAATAGGCTACAAACAGCACAGCACTCCCTACACTGGGAGGAATTTGTGCGAAAAAGGCTGTCACAGAAGGTGTAAGTCCCAATATACATAACATGCCTGCTCCAACAACAAACGCAGCCCGTTTCAGAATGCGGGTGCTCTCCAGAAAACCAATCGAAGAAGCAAATAATCCGAACGGCAGCACACCTACAAACGCAGATAACATGGTGAACAATCCCGTGAGCATGTACGATCGTTTATATTGTTGGCTGGTCGTTTGCACTCCATATATTTTTTCGACGGAGCTTAATGTGGTGATGGAGTTCGTCATATTCACCAGCCCAACAAAAAAAGCTGTGATGACGATTCCCGGTTCCCACTTCGGCGTCCCCCATGGAAACCAGGAAAACAGGTTTAAATCCTGTTGACCTGATGCTCCTGCATGCTGTCCAGGGAACACAAAACTGTAGGCAATCCCCCCCGTCACGATGCCAATCAGGATGGAATAGTTGCCAAGCTTGCCTTTTCCCTTAAGCTGGATTAAGGCCACAAGAAACGCAATAGCAACGGACAACGCCGCTACAGGCAGGTTGAATGTGCGAAACTCGGTGTATCCAACCATGCCTTTGAAGAAATTCATGGTCAATTGAATCGTCATCAGAAATAACATCGCACTCTTGACCATTGGTGTGAACAGCTTCTGAAGCACATGCGCCGCTCCAAGCCCGCCAAGGATCATCATCGTCAGCCCAGCTAACAGGAAACCCGCAGCCAGTCCTCCCCCAATACGTTCCAAACTCATTCCTGCCGATGAAGCCGAGGCCGTTAAGCTTAGCGTCAGCCCCCACCATAACCCCGAGGGACCATCCATCACGGCATAACGATGGCCAAAGAACGCCTGTAATATACACACAGCCCCGGTAAGCAAAAAAGCATGCTGCATCGACGCAGCAATGGCCTCCGGTGAAAGCTGGAAATTGTGTCCGATGGATAACGGCACCACCACTGTGTTGGTAAACAGGAAGAAAAACCACTGAATACCTGCCAATGCAAGCGATGACGCACCCTTTAAATTATTTTGCAAAGATTGCTCTTGATGTCTGTTCATGATTGGGTTAACATTCGCTCCATTTCTTTATAATGATGCCTCCGGGCATGCGCAAATGCTGTAACGCCGTCCCGGTCAGCAATGGAAGGATCGGCACCATATTGCAAAAGCAATGCTACGATCTGCTGATGGCGAGTGCCGCCATCCCCCAGAATGACCGCTTCCAGCAAAGCTGTCCAGCCCAGATTGTTGATATGGTTCACATCCACATCCGTGCATTTTAGAAGGATCTCCACAATATCGACATGACCTCGATCTGAAGCAGGAATAAGAGCTATGCCACCAAACCGATTCGTAATCCGGGTATCAGCACCTGCTTTTATAGCCAGTTCGACCATTTTACGCAAACCTTCCGCACTGGCATACAGCAGCATGTTCTCCAGTCGTTGATCCTGGATGTTCACATCCGCTCCCGCTTCAATAAGCATACTTGCCGTCTCTGGCTTGTTGCCATGTACCGCGGCCATCAGAGGCGTCCGTCCTCGCGCATCCCGGGCATTCACTCCGGTTCCTTGTGCGATAAACCGCAGCACATCATCTGTATGTCCAGCTTCAGCAGCTGCATGTATTGTTTTCAGCATCGCACCTTCACCCTCCAATTCGTCGTCATCCTCACGGCATATATTCGATAGATCATAATCGACATGTGTGATTTGCAGTGTTTAAATCTTATGTATGGTAACATAGGATGTAAGTATAATAAAAATACATGTTTTGTTGGTTTCCCATATGAAAATCATATCGCTGCAAATAAGGAGAACACACGTGGATATCAAACAATGTCGCTATTTCATCGCGATTGCCGAGGAGAGACAGATCACGGCGGCAGCGCGCAGATTACACATGGCTCAGCCTCCTTTAAGCCAGCAGCTCAAGCTGATGGAAGACGAGCTCGGCGTGGCTTTGTTTGAACGCAAAGGACGCAGCATGGAGCTGACACAGGCGGGTCGAAGCTTCTATGATTATGCGGTCACAATGACCAAATATATGGAAGAAGCCGTCATGGAGATGCAAAGCTTCAGGTATGGCATTCGGGGCAAGCTGTCGCTTGGCATTAATACCATTTCAGATCGTTTGATCCCACAGGCGCTCCAGCAGTTTCGGACAACACACCCTCAGGTGACTTATAAAATTCAGCAAAATGAATCTGCACAGCTCTGCCAGCTCTTGGGTGAAGGCAAAATTGAGCTTGCCTGTGTACGGATGCCTGTCAAAACAGAGCAATATGAAGTGCTGCATCTACCGCAGGAAGCTCTCTTCTATATTTCCTCCACACCACTGAAGTCAGCGGATGAGCGCGGGATTTATTTTCAAAAGCTGGCCGATATCCCTCTCTTGCTTCCTAGCACTGAAGGACTCGGGATGTTCGAACTGATATTACAGAAATTCCGTGAGCATCACGTGAACCCTTCGATTGCGGGCGAATGCTCGGATATTAACATGTTGTTGGAACTTGTGCGACTCGGTTTTGCAAGCTCCATCGTGCCCCATACGGTTCTTCAGCTTTATCATGAGCATCCGTTCCATATCTATCGTATTCAAGATGCGCAATCTAACGTAGATTCTGCGCTTGTGTGGCATCGCAATCGTCATCTTTCCAAGCCCGCGCAGCACTTTGTACAATTGGTTCAGGAGCTGCTGCCTTCTCGCTCGGTGTAGTGTCCAGCAAATATCAGCCATGAAGAATATCGCCCATATACTAAAAAGCAGCAGCCTTGCCGGAATAATTCCATCCGGAAAGACTGCTGCTTTTCGATGTTCGTTAAGCTTTTGCCGTGAACAACAATTCTTTTTCCTTAATCGTTGTACGTCCGGCAGACTCAATTGAATTATATTGATGCATGTTCGTAATGATGACCGGCGTAATCGTTGTATAACCGGCTTTTTCGATTTCTTCCCGGTCGAATTCCATCAGTACATCACCAACGGCAACCTTCGCTCCTGCTTGAACTTTAGGCGAGAAGAATTGACCTTTCAGTTTCACGGTATCAATCCCGATGTGAATGAGCATCTCAGCGCCATTGTCACTTACCAAACCGATAGCGTGTCCACTCTTCGACAACGAGAATACTGTACCGTTAATTGGGGAAACCACACGGCCTTCCGACGGCTGAATCGCAAAACCTTTACCCATAATCTCTTCGGAGAATGCAGGGTCTGGAACTTCACTTAGTGATTTAACTTCACCAGTAATTGGGCTAAATACATCTTGATCCAGCACTTTAGTTTCTTCAACAGCAGTTAATGCGGAAGCAGAAGTCGTTGCTGCTGGTGTTGTAGGCTCAGCAGCTGGCGTAGCTTCAGCCGATTGTGGAGCATTGTCTTCTTGGAAACCAAGGATGTACGTCAGTACTGCTGCTGCTACGATGGCAATCAAACCACCAGCCAGAGCGTAGAGTAACGTGCTAATTGCCGGACTGATAAATGCTGCAATACTTGGCAGACCCACTAGACCTGTAAGTACATAAGCTTTAACATTGACGATCCCCATGAATCCACCTGCAACAGCTCCACCGATCAGGGCAGCAATAAATGGTTTTTTGAACTTCATATTGATCCCGTACATTGCCGGTTCCGTAATCCCCATAATAGCCGTAAGACCTGTGGAATAAGCAAGCGATTTAGTTTTACCATTTTTCGATCTAAGACCAACACCAAATGCTGCACCACCTTGTGCCAAGTTAGCTGCAAACATCAGTGGAATAATAAAATCGTAACCGAGTGATGTCATCGAACCAACAATGATCGGCAGCAGTGCATAGTGCATACCCGTAATGATCAGAAGTGACATCGTACCACCAATCAAGATACTTGCGAATATAGACATATTGTCGAACAACCAGGAAATACCACCTGACAAACCATTACCGAGCACTGTACCCAATGGTCCAACTGTCATCAAGGTCAGAGGAACCATAATTAACAGGGTAACCGTTGGAACAATCAGAAGCTTAAGTGAAGCATGTGTAACACGATCAACCGCTTTCTCTACATAGGAAGCAATCCAGATTGCGAGAATAATTGGAATAACCGTAGAAGAATAGGTTGCTGCTATAACCTTAATGCCCACAAATGTGGTGTCACCATTGGCAAGCAAGGCTGTAATCGTCGGATGCATAATCCCCGCTGCCAACGCTGCAGCAATATACATATTGCTACCGAGCTTACGTGCAGCACTGATCGCCAGAATGATCGGCAGGAAGTAGAATGCACCATCACCGATAGCAGATAAAATGATATAAGTTGAACTGGTATCAGACAACCAACCTACAGCTACCAGGATTGCCACGATCCCTTTGATCATACCGGCACCTGTAATCGCTGGCAGAATCGGCGTGAATATTCCGGAAATAAAGTCGAACAATGCACTTACTGGATTTCTCTTTTTCTTAACCCCAGTCGAAGTACCGGTTGATCCAGCGTCTGCATTCGGGGATTTGGACATGTTGCCTACAAGTGCATTATACACAACGGGCACATCGTTCCCGATAATGACCTGGAACTGTCCGCCATTCTCCATAACGCCCATCACGCCAGGTGTATTTTTCAGCGTCGCTTTGTCCGCTTTTTTGTTGTCATTCAGGTTAAACCGGAGTCTTGTCATACAGTGTGTGACTTGATCGATGTTCTCTTCGCCACCAACAAGCTTCAGAATATCCTTGGACAATTGTTGTTTATCCATTGTGTTTTGCTCCTTTTATGTGTAATGAAGGTTAAAAAAAAACCTAAACACTGAATAATGACAAAGCAGTTTCAGCTTATCATTATTCAACGTTTAGGTTTTGCCTTTTTTGCAGTAACAATCCCAATTATTCAATTGTTTGTTCAGTTCTGACAACTCGTTCAATATGAATGGTCAGATATAGGATTTCTTCCTTGGATAAGACCCGGCTATAGATCTTGCGAGTATAGTCGTTAATCTTACAGGCACAAGCATGTGCCTCAGGATATTGTTTGCTCACAAGGTCATGAAGCGGATTATCTGCTTCCTTATCTTCAATCGCTGTACCGTGTAGTACGCGCTGAGCAAAGAACTTCAAATGTGTCAGGAATCGATAATAACTCAGCGAATCCTCATCCAGCTCAATGACAAAGCTGCGTCGTACAATGTTGAGTATATCTTTTACGATATTCGTAATGCTGATGGTTTCTCTCATCTCACCGTTCATCTGGGCATTGACTAGATGCATTGCGATGAATGCGCATTCGTCTTCAGGAAGCAGGACACCCAATGTTTCTTCAATAATCTGAAGTGCCTTGAGCCCAATGGCATATTCCTTGCGGTACATGCGCTTGATCTCCCAGAATAATGCATTACGAATCTGCAAGCCTTGACGATGCCGGTCAATGGCAAAATGAATATGATCCGTAAGTGAAATGTAGATGCTTTCATGAAGCTTCTCACCCAACACGGTCTCGGCGTAACGAATAATCTCATCCGAGCATTCAACATATTCAACTGGAATATCAGACAGAAGCGTTTTCAGTTTCTGCGATACTTCCTTGCTTTCCAATGAGAATATTTTTTCGACCAGACTGTCGTCTATCGTTTCACCAGTATGCTTTTTGAAGGCTATGCCCCGTCCCATGACGACCAGTTCGTTTCCTCCTGGATCAATCACAGTAACTACATTGTTGTTCAGCACCTTCTCAATTTTCATTTCTTCACATCACCTTGCACCGTCAAAGTAGTAAAAGGCAAAACCAAAGCTGGTCATGATACACATGCCCCGCTTCTGGTTTTGCCTGATTGAACAGTAACAATCCAGTATTCATTAGCCTTAGGCCCATCTTACCATATAATTATCCATCTGACAATGTTTTTGTGAAAGCGGTTAATGTGCTTGAATATGACACAAGAAGATGCTGCCCACATATGTCTTTGGAACTAGAAATTAATGGTTTTCGGATTTTAGACTTGCGCCGTTTGTATCAATAACTTCTTTGTACCAATGGAATGATTTTTTCTTGTAACGATCCAGGGTACCTGATCCATCATTGTTACGGTCCACATAGATGAAGCCATAGCGTTTCTTCATTTCTGCTGTGGATGCACTCACCAGATCGATGCAGCCCCATGAGGTATAACCCATGACTTCAACGCCGTCTTCAATCGCTTCACCCACTTGCACCAAGTGATCATTCAGGTATTGAATCCGGTAATCATCATTCACTGTTTTATTGCCATTTTCGTCTGTGATCAGCTCATCGACTGCACCCAAACCATTTTCGACAATAAACAGCGGTTTTTGATAACGATCCCAGTATTTATTCAGCGTTACGCGCAGGCCTTGCGGGTCAATCTGCCATCCCCATTCACTTGCTTTGAGGTAAGGGTTCTGTACACCTGCAAACAGATTTCCTTTACCTTCAACACGTTTCTGTGGGTCACCTGTCTCACAAATACTTACATAGTAACTGAATGAGATGAAGTCCACCGTATGTTTCAGAATTTCAGCATCGCCATCTTCAAACTTGATGTTGATATTATTCGCTTTGAAGTAACGATTGATGTATTTCGGATAATAGCCACGTGCATGAATATCGGCAAAGATGTCATTCCGCTGTTCTGCATGCATTGCAGCTACAACATCATCCGGATTTGGTGTCAATGGATAGGTTGGCATACTGAGTACCATACAGCCAATTTTCGCTTCAGGCATAATCTCATGACCCAGTTTAACTGCCAGCGCACTTGCCACCAGCTCATGGTGGATTGCTTGGTACAGATCCTGTTTGGACAGTTCCGCTTTTGGTGTGAAAATGCCGCCACTCATGAATGGTTCTTCCAGAATGGAGTTAATTTCATTAAACGTCAGCCAGTATTTTACTTTGCCTTTGAAACGGTTAAACAGCACGGTTACATAACGCTCGTAGAAATCAATCATTTTACGGTTAACCCAGCCATCATACGTTTTGGACAAATGCAGCGGTGTCTCATAATGAGAGATCGTTACGAGGGGTTCAATCCCGTATTTGTGGCACTCGTCAAACAGGTCATCATAGAACTGCAGACCTTTTTCGTTTGGCTCCAATTCATCGCCTTTAGGGAAAATACGGGACCAGGCAATGGATGTGCGGAATACTTTGAAGCCCATTTCAGCAAACAATTTAACGTCCTCTTTGTAACGGTTGTAGAAATCAATACCGATCAATTTCAGGTTATCCTCTGTCGGTCCTTCCGTTCTTGGCGTCGTAATCCCATGCGGCATTACATCCTGAACAGACAGGCCTTTGCCATCTGTATTGTAGGCTCCTTCGAGCTGATTGGCTGCGACTGCGCCGCCCCATAGAAAATCCTTCGGAAATGGTGTTGTCATATCTGTCATTCCTCTCTGGTTACGTTATCTTCATTCTTTGTTAAAACGGTTGACCCTATGCCCGTAAGCACTTGTTTCGATCAGTTCCACATCAATAAGCGGACAACACGCCAACTAAAGGGCTTCAGATCAGATGATCACCGATGGCCTGCTTTATGTTGGGTTTTGCCCGCTTTATGCGGTAACAATCCGCGAATAGCATAATACTTAAAGCGATCCGGGTTCAAGATAAGGAATCAGACCAAATTATAGTTGCTCACCATTGCTGGCAATTACGTTTTTGTACCAGTCAAACGAATCTTTCTTCGAACGTTTGAGTGTTCCATTACCTTCGTCGTCCAAATCCACATAAATGAAACCATAACGTTTGGACATCTCAGACGTGGACATGCTCACGAGGTCAATCGGGCCCCATGCGGTAAATCCAATCAGATCCACACCATCTTTGATCGCTTCTTTCATTTGTTCGATGTGTTTCTTCAGGTAATCCACACGATAGGAGTCATGAATTGAACCGTCTTCTTCAACACGGTCATATGCACCCAGGCCATTTTCTACGATGAACAATGGTTTCTGGTAGCGATCCCAGAAGTTATTCAACGTTACGCGCAGACCGATCGGATCGATCTCCCAGCCCCAGTCGGAAGCTTCCAGATAAGGGTTTTTCACGCCGCCAGTCAGGTTACCTGTTGTTTCTTCTTTGTCTGCGGATGCAGATTTGGTTACGGACATGTAGTAACTGAAGGAAATGAAATCAACGGTATTGTTGAGCAAGATCTCGTCATCGCCTGCTTCTTTCTGAATCACAATGTTGTTTTCTTCAAAATAACGAGCCATGTAGTTCGGGTATTGACCACGAGCATGCATATCCGTGAAGAAGAGGTTAATCTGATTCTCATGTTGCGCCAGTCGAACATCAACCGGGTTACAGGTCGCAGGGTACGTTTCCATACGAGCAAGCATACAGCCCACTTGGGAACCAGGAATAATCTCATGTGCAAGCTTGGTTACCAGTGCACTTGCTACAAATTGGTGATGCAGCGCTTGATATGTCGTTTGCAGTTGGTTGTCCACTTTATCAATCAGGATACCGCCGCCTGTGTACGGGCTAAACAGCATCACGTTGATTTCGTTAAACGTCAACCAGTATTTCACTTTATTTTTATAACGGTTGAACACAGTCTCTGCATATCTCACATAGTGTCCAATCACTTCACGACCTGCCCAACCATTGTATTTCTGTGTCAGACCCAGCGGAGTTTCATAGTGAGACAAGGTTACCAACGGTTCAATGCCGTATTTCAACAGTTCGTCGAAGACATCGTCATAGAATTTCAAGCCAGCTTCGTTCGGCTCTTGATCGTAACCATTCGGGAAAATACGTGCCCAGTGAATGGACAAACGGAACACTTTGAAGCCCATTTCAGCAAACAACGCGATATCTTCTTTATAGTGATGATAGAAATCAATACCAAAACGTTTAGGGAAACGTTCTTCAATTTTGCCGGAAAGAATCTCTTCAATTCGTGTAGAGGAGATTTCCATGGCATGTCCGCCTGTACGCTTCTCTTTGGGAACATGCGCAATCATATCCGCAGTAGAGAGACCTTTGCCGTCCTTATCGAATGCACCTTCTAATTGGTTGGCAGCTGTAGCGCCTCCCCACAGGAAGTTTTCGGGGAATCCTTTTTTTGCCGTGGTCATAACGAACAACCTCTTTTCGAATTTTATTTGGGTTTTTCCCGAATACAGCGGCTGTATTTCACGCCAAAAAACAAGAAAAACCTAAACTCAAGGTAAAATAGCTCGCAAAAAAAGAGCCTTCATTTCACCATCAGTTTAGGTTTTGCCTGTCTGCACAGTTACAATCCATCAAAAGATGTTATTGTGTATTCGGTTGTTGTTCTCTTGTAATGTAAGCGTAACATATCTGTTTTGCAAAATCAACTTTCCGCTCAATGCACTCGCTGACCACCTTTGGACGTTATCGAGGCATTCGCATAATCGCTGCTCTTAGGGCATTTGTATCCCCGTATTCGAGGTAGCTGGCAGGACTTTCGTCGCCCAATGCAGGAACTTTCATGTCTATCCATCTTAGCGCATATTCACCCATTTCACATAATATAACCTTGCTAATATCTGCCGGAATCCCTCGCTGCTCTGCACATTCAGCCCATTTGGGGTCCACATGTAAATATGATTTTTCAAAGAGTTGCACAAATGAGTCCCAACTGCCTTGATTAAATTCCGCCAGATATAACTCTTTCATACTCATGTAAATTCCCTCCCTGAAATAGACATCGTAACCCCCAAGTCCTACGATAAGCAATTCATCCTTAAGCCGCTTGAAACCGATTTTGAAAAAGGTAGACTTAATTTTAAATGTTTTTCGGGAAAATGGATAGCCAAGGAGGAACACAACAATGACTGAAGAAGCAAACACATCCGGTTGGGATGCCATTGATATAGCAGTTAGCAAGTTATATGGAGATCAGGAACCACTTCACTATGGTACAGCCATTCCTTATATGCTCGGTGGACCTGATCCGCTAAATGGAATTAGCGTATACAAAGTGGATGCCCCCATACCTCACTGGCATTTCATTACCTATGGTTTTTCAGAACTGTATGAGAAGGAATCGGAAGATATCGAGCATAGCGGTTATGGATTTGAAATGACGTTTCGGCTTACCCGGAGTGAGGGTGAGTCCACACCCCCGTCTTGGGCTCTGAATCTATTACAGAACGTTGGACGATATGTTTTTACTAGCGGAAACGTATTTCATGCGGGAGATTACATGGATGCAAATGGCCCCATTTGTCTCAGCTCAGATACATTACTAACCGCACTTTCTTTTATTGAAGATCCTGATCTGACAGAGATCTCCACACCCAATGGAACGGTGAAATTCATTCAGATGGTGGGAATCACCGGTCTGGAACTCGAAACGATGCAAACATGGAACACCCGCGGATTGTTAGCAGCCTTTGTTGAATTCATACCAAAATACGTTACGGATCTCATGAGAAATTCATATTTGGATATCCCCTCAGTGATACAGGCTGTTGAGCGCGGGATTGAAGAGGAAGGTTCCAGTACAGCATTTTTATTCATACAACAACTGGCCTGGACATCTCCACGCAAGAGAATACTGCAAAAAAGTGTACCCGCTGAACTCCAGATCGGAGCAAAACAAGCCCAGATTATCGGAAAAATACTACGTAGCCGCTTTTCAAAAGGCGCTCCACTGTCCCTAATCGGATCAGGAGTGAACATTACGTTCGAAGCCGGGGGGACACCTTCATTTTCTGAGGATGGCAACCAGATTAAGGTAATTGTGCATGAACAAACCGTATCGGAGTTAGTTGCAAACCTTCGCCCAGTCGAGCAAACATTTGAAATTGCTTCACTGCCCGGCGTTCTCTTTCGAATTGCCCGCACTGAAATTACCGATCAGGATGGTCATGTGATCGAAACCATCGGTTGATCACAAGGAGGTAACCATATGTCAAGAACATCTTCCTTACGGAAGAGCTGGTCCGAGAGCGAAAATTATACTCCCGGTATGGCACATATTCAATATTTAACTAAAACCAATCTGGTCAGGATTCGCAAAATCAATCATTTTCTGATTAACGCCTTCCAGCAGAGTCTCTCGGATATCAAAGAAAACCTATCCAGCACGTATCTCTTTCTGCTCACCGACGGGCATGGAGTTCTGCTTGCCATGGATTATAGCCCTGATTTGGAACAGGTGGTGAAACAGTCACCCATCCGCCCGGGTATGATCTTTACAGCTAGAAGCTGTGGCGTCAATGCCATATCCGAATCAATGGATAAACATGGGCCTGTTCAGCTGTCCCCTGAGCAGCATGAGAATCCACTTTTTCAGAACTGGCATTGCTACGCTGCACCTTTGTCGGTCGGTCTTCAACATGTTGGCTACCTGGACGTCTCCACCATTAATGCAGACATCCAGAGTGAGCTGATTGCAATCGCCAAGCTGATCCCGGCCCATATGCAAAATCGGTATCAATCTAACCTTGCCTCGTCGGTAACAGAGCAGCCATCGATTGAATTCACCAAGCGACAGTTAACCATTCTGAAAATGATCTCTAACGGACTGACGGTTAAAGCCATTGCTTTGAAATTGAAAATAAAGGAATGCACCGTAAATCACCATAAAAAAGTGATTTTTAACAAATTAGGTGTACAATCCAGCACGGAAGCTGTTTCAATTGCCAGCCGTCTGTCTTATCTATAAAGGTACACCTATAGATTCCTATAGGTGGTCAACACGAACATCTGTGCTAAGATTTTAGGTACACATGAATTAGAGAGAGAACAAGAACACACACACATTTTCAGGAGGGTAATATGTCTAATCCAAAAAAAGCTTCATTGTTTGCCATGTTAATTATGATTCTGTTGGTTGCTGCAGCCTGCGGCGACAAAGCGGATAACAACGCCAAATCGAAGGAATCCACTGCAACAGAAACCACTGCCGGCACAGATACAGACACAGCCAAGACAGAAGATACGGAGAACACGGAGAGCTCCGAAGCATCCACTTCCGAGTCCAAGGAAACAGATAACTCCAAAGACGTTGAATTGGGAACTACGGAAAAAGGCTCTTACAACAATGACTATTTCGGTGTTTCGCTGAAATTCCCCCAAGCTTGGGAGTTCCAGGATGCCGCAGGCATGAACGAGCTGACTAACGCTTCCTCCGAAGTTATTGCTGGAGATGATGAAACGAAGAAAAAACAAATTGAACTATCTCAGGCCAAAACACTGAACCTGTTGATGGCTTCACAATATCCATTGGACGGAAGTCAAGTTGGCCCTTCCGCCATGGCGATTGCTGAAAAAGTAAGCCTGCTGCAAGGAATTCGTACCGGTAAAGATTATCTGAAAGCAACGAAGAAATTCATGGAGGACAGCCAGTTTCCTTATGAATACAAGGAATTCACAACCGAAACCATCGGTGGCAAAGAGATGGATCTGATGCAAATTACGATGGATGCGGGCAATGGATCAACCATTACGCAAGATTACTACAGCAACATTATTGAAGGTTATGCATTCAACTTCATCTTCACCTATTTGGATGATACTACAAAGGCAGAGATCGACAACATCAAGAAATCCGTTCAGTTCAAATAATACACTCACTGTCACAGTGTCTGCTGTGCATGAATAGAACCCCGGCAATGACCTTCTACAGATCATTGCCGGGGTTCTTTTTCGAGTAAAAATGAATGTTTCACCTTATCCGGAAATGGCCACCCAATGCCCCTCTTTTACTTCCACCCATCGGGACTGTTCCAGATTATAGCGATCTTCCACTTCTACCGTCTCTCTTGGGGCTTCGTTTACAGCATGACGTTTTTTCTTCGCTTCCACAGCCGGGTCCGGAACCGGAATAGCCGATAACAAGGCCTTTGTGTACGCATGCTGAGGGTTCGAATATAGTTCTTCACTTTCTGCTAACTCCACAATCTTCCCATTATACATGACAGCTACACGATCACTGATATGTTTAACCATGGACAAATCATGTGCAATGAACAGGTATGTCAGACCGAGTCGCTGCTGCAATTCTTCAAGCAGCTGTACGATCTGAGCCTGAATGGACACATCCAACGCAGACAAAGGCTCGTCACATACAATAAATTCAGGTTCCACGGCCAGCGCACGAGCGATTCCGATCCGCTGCCGTTGACCACCCGAAAATTCATGAGGGTATCGCTGGGCATGAGCCGGATCGAGACCCACCATCTCCAGCAATTCCTCCACACGTTTTTCCCGCTCAGCGGGGCTGCCGGCAAGATGGTGAATATCCAAGGCTTCCCCAATAATGTCCATAATTCTAAATTTCGGATTAAGCGAGGCATACGGATCCTGGAAAATAATTTGCATATGTCTCCTCATCGTTTTCATCTCTGAGGCAGAGAGGCGGTTGAGCGGCACTCCCTTAAACAGCACATCCCCACCTGTAGGTTCATGCAGTCGTAGAATGGCTCTGCCTGTAGTCGATTTCCCGCTGCCCGATTCGCCTACGACCCCAAGCGTCTCCCCTTGGCGAATCTCGAAACTGATATCGTTCACAGCTTTTAAAGTGTTGCCTTTACCCAAATTAAAATGTTGTTTGAGGGACTTCACTTCCAGTAAAGGCTGATCATCTTCCAGATCGCGTGGCACCAACGAGACGAGTTTCGGCTTTTTCTTCTCATCCAGTCGAGGTAATGCATTCAACAGTCTTGCTGTGTATGGATGTTTCGGATTCGCAAAAATCTCTGTGGTTGTGCCGGATTCCACAATCTGCCCGTCTTTCATGACTACAACCCGATCACACATGCCTGCCACTACTCCGAGATCATGGGTAATCAGAATAATGGAAGTGCCCAACTGTGCCTGCATATCTTTCATCAAATTAAGGATTTGGGCCTGAATAGTAACATCAAGCGCAGTTGTAGGTTCATCCGCAATCAGCAATTCAGGACGGCAAGCAAGAGCAATAGCGATCATCACCCGCTGACGCATACCTCCAGAGAATTCATGTGGGTACTGATTGAAACGTATTTCACTCCGGGTAATACCAACGAGCTCCAGCATGGCAATCGCCTGCTTCTTCGCTTCCCCTCTGGAAAGCTTCTGATGTTTAATCAGACTTTCGGTGATCTGTTTTCCGATTTTCACGGTCGGATTAAGAGAGCTCATAGGATCCTGAAAGATCATGCCGATGTCACGGCCACGGATACTCTCCATCTCTTTTTGCGTTTTATGGACCAGATCTACCCCTTTAAACAGGATCTCACCCTTTTTCATCTGCGAAGGAGGAGAGGCAAGCAGCCGCATAATGGAACGTGCCGTCACACTCTTCCCACTGCCGGATTCCCCTACAATGCCAAGCGTTTCGCCTTTCCGCACTTCAAAACTGACTTCTTTCACCGCCTGAAATTCATTCTCTCCGGAATGAAAAGAAACGGACAACTCATTTACTTTCAACAAAGGTTGCATGTGATCACCAGCCCTCATCCATATTTTCACATGTGCTCATATGTATACTCTTCCATACCTTGACAATTAAATAGACTCTAAATAATATATACTATATCAATCGGAATAATGCAATTTAAAATGAGATGAAAGGAGGCTCGCATGGTTTGAATCTTGCAAAAGGCAGCAAAATGTCACAGCTTGTTTACACCCTGGGATTTAATTATGGCAAAATGCTGCTTCATCCCTCCTATCGATATGTTCTATTTATTCTCGGACTGCCCGTTAATTTGGTTGTGCTTCTGATCTGGCAATCTAGACGAAAAAGGGATGGCTGGGCCGTGGTTCAACAAGCTGTTGAACGCGATATGCTCTCCACTTCTTATCGGGATAAACTTAGGACGGACGTTGAAGAACAGTTGAGGCGTAAACACCGTTTCTTTCGGCAGCAAGTTAGTGAGGCAGAGTTTAAGCGTCAGACCGAGGAGTGGCTGGAGGAATCCGTTCAGAAGGAGTTAAAGGAACGAACGTTCAGCAAGCTTCAGGAACAGGGAAAACAGCGACTGACGATGGCTGATACATTCCAATCGATGATTGATAAACCTTGGTTCCTTGCGATATCAGTTATTCCGGGCTGTCTGATGTACGCCATGATGTTTTTGTATGGCAATCCTTATCTAAAGTACATATTCGAAAGAATTCTGATGACGGTATTCGTCATTCTGGGCGTAGCTACACTTGTATTCACCATCTTGTACCTGTCCCCATTCAATCCGGCGGCCAACATTCTCGGAGAGACAGCGACACAGGAACAGATCGCAGCTTTTAACCATGTCTATGGCCTGGATCAGCCCTATCTTGTCCAGCTCTGGAACAATATCAAGGGCATAGCGCTATTTGATCTCGGCAAGTCTTTTTCAGGGAATGAAGATGTCACGGCTACGATCGCCAGAAAGTTTCCAATCACGTTAACACTGGCCGTTATCTCCTTGCTGCTTGCCCTTGTCATCGCATTGCCAATCGGCATCATCTCGGCGATCAAGCCCAATTCACTGTTTGATTACACATTCATGTTTATTGCATTAATTGGATTATCGATTCCGAATTTCTGGCAAGGACTCATCTTCATCCTGAATTTTTCGATCAAACTGCAGTGGCTTCCGGCTACCTTCAATCCACAGAACTGGCTATCTATTATTATGCCAACGATTGTTCTGGGAACGGGATTAACCGCTGCGGTGGCCCGTATGACTCGGTCTTCCACACTGGAAGTTATTCATGAGGATTACGTGATGACTGCTCGTGCCAAAGGATTAAGCGAACGACAGGTTCTGCTGAAACATGCGGTGCGCAATGCGCTAATTCCAATCGTAACCGTTGTAGGTCTTCAATTCGGAGGCATGCTTGGTGGGGCGGCTGTAACGGAGAAAGTATTTAATATCAGCGGACTTGGAAGCTACATTGTGGATAAACAGTTTATCCCTGATATTCCGAGCATTATGGGCGGGGTCATATACACAGCGATTACGATCTCCATCATCAATGTCGTGGTAGATTTGTTGTACGCTTTTGTCGATCCCAGAGTTCGTTCCAAGATGAAACAATATTAAAGCAGGTGCACTATGACAAAATCGGGTTCACTTACACAAGAAATGCGTTTTCGGCTTAAGTCTTCACAGGAGTACAGTCAGGCGAGCTTCGCCTGGGTCACTTCCCTTCTCTTGTCAGTGTTACTGTTGTTCAACAGTTATGACTGGAGCCTTCAGGAGTTCAGACCATTTCTGCTGACTGTGCTTGGAATCTACCTATTTTTCACGCTGGTCCAGAGTGTGCTGACGCTCCGGATTCGGAGAGACCTGATTCGGCAGGGGACAATCTCTGTGCTGACTCGCAGACTCGCCTGGGTCCAACTGTTAGGTATCATTTCAGGCAATATCTTTATCGTGACGGCTGCTTTTCATCTGATCAAGAAAACAAAGAGCATTGAGTATACATTTGCGGTGTATATGCTGCTGACCCAACTGTTCGTTATTGGGGTCTCGGCACTCAATATGTTTAAACCGTATGTCGCGGATACGTTTTTGCCAGCCATGGCTGTGCTCGTACTTGTCCTTGTCATTGATTTGGTGGTGCTGTTTATCGTATCCCGGTATACCTCAGCCTCGATCATCCCACGCTGGATGCTAAGCGTGAGCGTGATCCTAATTCTGACTTCGGTCACAGGGAATGTGTTCGCACTGCTGCTGGGTATTTCCATCATTGGACGAATCCGCAGGCAGGGTAAACAGAAATCCAACTTCTGGAATGATCTGTGGGAGCGTCTTGCTCCGAATGTCACGGCAATGTCCGGTTTGTTTTTTATCATTTTCCTGTTCTCAATATCGATTTGCAGCTTCTTTACTTTTGATTACAGCATGGCTGTAGAAAATAACTACTCAGCCTTGCTTCAGTCCCCATCGCTCGCCTATCCCTTAGGAACAGATGACTTTGGACGATGTTTATTTTCCCGGATTGTATTCGGTGCCCGTATATCGTTGATCGTAGGATTCATGTCAACCCTGATTCCGGTACTGATAGGCGGTATTCTCGGAGCCTTCTCGGGATTCTATGGAAGACACACGGACAATATCATCATGCGACTGCTGGATATTCTCTATGCCATTCCGGGTATTCTGCTCGCTATCGCCATCATTGCGGCGTTCGGGGCCAATACGGTCAATCTTATTCTCGCACTCAGCTTGGGTTCAATCCCAACTTATGCACGAACCATGAGGGCTAGTGTGCTCTATGTATCTACGTTTGAATTTGTTGAAGCTGCACGTGCACTGGGTTACAACAATCGCTCGATTATTTTCAAACATATTATTCCGAACTCGCTCGCACCCATGATTATCAAGTCTACACTCACGATCGGCGGAGCGGTCATTGCCACCAGCAGTCTGAGTTATTTGGGGCTCGGCGTGGAGCCGCATATTCCCGAGTGGGGCAACATTCTCAAGCTGGGCAGCACGTATCTGGAAACCCATTCGTATCTGGCCATCTATCCAGGTCTTGCGATCATTCTGCTCGTGCTCTCGTTCAACTTTCTGGGTGACGGACTACGTGATGCGCTTGATCCGAAGCTGGAAAAGGCTTAACCGCTGCTACAATATTCAACTCAAATTGAATTCCATTGATTATGAACTTATCTGGAGGTATTTTCATGAAAAAACGTATGCTGATAGCACTACTATTAACTTTTGTCCTTGTGGTCTCCGGTTGCAGTGTGAAGACCAAGACCGAATCCCAGTCAGAATCCTCACCATCGGATACAACAGAAAACACGCAAAACCAAAAACCGGTGGACATCGAATTACTAGCTCAGAGCTCTTCCGAAAATGACGTGAACATTATCCGGGACCAACTCACCAAGAATGGCTTCAATGTTAAGCTGAACCTGCAGCCAGATTACGGCAGCTACAAATCCCAGCAGGATGCTGGCAATTATGACATTGCGCTGTCCAGTTGGACAACGGTAACCGGGAATCCGGATTACGCAGTTCGTTCACTCTTCAAAACAGGCGGAGATTACAGCATTCTGGCTGATGAAGAAATCGATAAACTTATTGACCAGGCTGCTACCCAGACTCCGGACGAATACAAGGATACGTATAAACAATTGGAGGACCGCTTGGTAACCGATCAAGCCTATATCGCTCCGCTGTACATTTCCCTGAAAAGTCAGGCTGTGAACAAAGACATTCTCAATGTAGACACCGTTCGCTTGTCTAAATCCCGCGCCATGGCATGGGAACCGATTGAATTCAAAGACAGCTCCAAAAATACAAAAGAACCATTAATTCTGACACAAACCGCTTCCGTCCTGACTTCCCTTGACCCGATCAAAGGAAATGACGGTTCCATCAACCAACTGAACACCAACATGTATGTACGTCTCGTTAACCTGACAGATGACGATCAACTTACACCAGAGGGTTCCCTCTCCCACAATTTCAGTATTGCTGAGGGTAACTCGGAGTATTACTTCATTCTCAGAGACGATATCAACTTTGCCAAGATTGATAATAAAAAAGCGGTAGATACGGGAGAACGTGTCGGTGCAGATGACGTCATCTTCTCTCTCGATCGCGCCAAAAACAAAGATTCCGTACCAGATCACCGGACATACAGCCTTCACGAACATATCAAGGAAGCCGAGTTAGTAACCGATCTGGGCGCATTGGAATCCGTTCAGCAATCTAGTGGCAGTGGTACGGTTAAAGACGCATTGGAACAAGGGCTTAGCACGAAAATTACGGAACTGGTTACGGACAAAAACAAAGCCGATAACGCTGCCGGAAAGTATCAGGTTGTGAAACTCACAACAACGGAACCTTTCCCGCAAGTATTGAACTATCTGGCTCACCAATCTGCTGGCATTGTGTCCAAAAAACAGGTCGAAAGCATCAATACGTATGATGTAGCTTCGTTTGACGTGAATAAAGACATTCCTTATGGCGATCAGAATACCGTGACTGAAGGTGCTGCGTACAACAACACCCTGTATGCCAGCGGCCCATATATCTTGGCATATAAAAATGATTACGAAGGTGTATTCTATCAGAATCCCGGATACCGCAAAGGCTCTGAGTATGCACCCAAAATCTCTCAGGTGAATGTTCGATTCATCTCTGATGCCGACAGTGCGTTGTCTGCTCTTCGCAGCAGTGAAATCCACCTGTACTACGGAGTATCCGAAACAAAGTATGACATCATCAAAAATGACAGCAAGTTGCAATTGCAGAGCATTCCGAGCAATGCGGTTTCCTATCTGCTGTTCAACACAGCCAATCGGGAAGTTGCCAAGAGCAGTGATCTGAGAAAATCCGTGCTCTACTCCATCAATCAGGATGACATTTTGCAGTTCTACAAAAACAATAAACTTAAGGCATACTCTACAGTAAGTCCACTCGTGCAGACCGGGAATGAATTGAAGTCCGATCCGGCAAAAGTAAAAGAATTCTTGAGCGCCTACCAGGCTTCCAAGTAACAATTAAGATAAACGGCTGTCACCCGGATCACTCCAAGATCCGGATGACAGCCGTATTATTTTATAGAAAGAATATATTATGATGAGCAGTCTGCCTGATACCTTCGCTGTACGTCAGGAAGCAGAGTGACGATCTGGATTCCCACTCCCCAGGAAAAATAGACCAGATGGATAACAGATATATGCTGGATCCAGTATACCTGCACCATAATCCAGATGATCAGAGCAAATCCTGTATATAACGAGAACGTCCATCCCCAGTATTGATTCGAGGAGAGATTCAGTTTCTCACCTATTTCCCAGTGAGTGCGACGAAGGAGTGAAATGGCAATGATCATCGGCATAACACCAAGAACCAACAATAGTATAATTCCAGGGATCAGAAAACTGCCAAAATGGGAATCCTCCAATAATGAATCCGGCATATGGACGAGATTTCCCGAAGGATCGATAATGAGTGCTCCCCCTCCAACCATCGCACCAATGCCCAGTAACCTCTGCATCATAATGAGCGCCCACGATCTTTCAGGTACACATTCACGCTTTATTCCATTATCACTAGTCCTCATCCCTCACCCTCCAGACATTGTTATACAGATATACTGAACGTTCTATTCCATTTTCACATATGGAAAGGGCTGAATCCTGTGCTCTTTCTCACTAAAATCGTCCCAAAAAATTCGATTATGGTAAAACTTGATAAAAGAACGTACGTTCGGTATAATAGAGATATACTTAATGAGCGAGAGGCAGATATGGACGACAAATTTATTAAGGAACTACGCGAGATTAGTCGGGATGACAGACGAAGATCCGAATTTATGATCCAAGGCATGAAGGAAACACTGCAGGGAAGAAAAGAAGAAAGTATATTCAAGCGCTGGGTTCGGCGTAAGAAGACAGAGAAGAAAATTTCACAACGATTCAATCAGGATCCCTCTTCGGATCAAAAGTAACCACATAAAAAGGAGGCGGAATACGCCTCCTTTATTATTTATATGAGCAGTTTGCACAAATGCCGTTGGTGAATCATTCGGAAAGAACTGTGTGTGAGTCCTTTGCATTATACCTATGTTCAACTTTGTTTTAAGGTAAAATGGCAAACGAGCGTACTGGAAAGCCGGATGCCTTTTCGGCCTTAGGTACGATATTGAAGATCACCGCACCTTTGGCTGGTACCTGATCCAGATTCGTTAACAGCTCTACCTGATATGTATCCTGAGCAAGTACATAATACTCTGCCAGAAGTGCTCCGTTCTTTTGATAGTCTACAGCTGAATCGGTGTCGAAGGTCTCATGGCCAATCGCCTGTATTTTTCTTTCCTCGAATAAAAACATTAGCGCACTGACTGACCATCCGGGTGCATGACTGTTTCCCTCTGCATCTTTGTTGTCGAATGCTTCGTGACTGGGCCAGCGTTTGCTCCAATCAGTACGTAGTGCTACAAAGCTGCCAGCTTCAATAACGCCATGCTCTTTTTCAAACTCAAGAATATGATCGACATCCAGCGTGAAATCCGGATTGCTCTCTACAGCCACAGATTGATCAATGACCACCAGCGGTAGCACAAGTTCCTTCAACCCCAATTCATCGAGATAACGGGTATCACGCACAAAATGGATCGGTGCATCGAGATGAGTACCATATTGACCGGGAAACCTGAAACTTTGGGCAAAGAAACCTTGGTCGTGATTAAACAACGTATCGAATTGTGCCGCATCAAAAGCTGAGAAATGTGGAGATTCCGGTCCAAACGTATGGGTCAGATCCACCCACTTCTTTTCTTTTAATAATTGAATCGCTTGAATGAGCTCATTGGACATCCGAATCACCTCATACATAGAATGGAATAAATTGTTACTATTATATCTTATTCCAGTCCATGCGAAAATATCGAAATGTCAGCTATTTGATAGAATTCATTAACTCGAAGAAGTATTTTGGTTCATGAGTCTGATATAGATTGAACCACGAATCTAAAGTCTCCGGTGTAAATACATCTAGTACCTTCAATACATGCATCGCAAATTCCAACGGAGCTATGCCCGATGCAGTAACTAAATTGCCATCCGTTACGGCCGGTACCATTTCATAGTATTTTTCTCCAATGTAATGAGGACAAATCATTTTCAAATATTCCAGATCGTTGCTTGTATGCCTTCTGGAGTCTAGCAATCCCACCCTCGCAAGTCCAACGGTTGCACCACATATTGCCGCAACAACATGACCTTTTTCCAAAGATGTCGAAGCTTTTTTTAATATTGGCTCGTGAATGGATTCCATCCAAGTATTTCCGCCTGGAAGAATCAATACATCCGTACTTTCCAACATACACTCATCAACTGAAATGCGAGGTAATATTTCCAATCCCCCCATGGTAGTCACCGGACTTTTATCAACGCCAACAGCAACCACCTCTATCGCCGCCAGCCCTTTCTTAAAATACCTTCCCGAGTTTAATTCAGCAATTAAATAACCTACCTCCCAGTCTGACATCGTATCAAATACATAAAGATATGCTTTTTTTGTATGCATAATGCACTCCCCTTCTAGTCGATAAGCCTATTATAAAAAAACTTCACTGACATCTTCCGTCAGTAAAGTTTTTTGAATTTGATAATAATCAAATAGCTCATATCGTGGTTTAATGACTGGAACAGATTTTCCGTATGGTAAAAGGTAAATAGGCTACATAAGAATAAATTGCTTCTTTTAGCAGAAATATCACTTTCATCGAAGTCTCTTATGCTATATAAGAGACCGCTTTTAGAGGATCATGTTCTGAGATTGGTATTTGAAAATGAACATCAACAAATCGGAGCCCCAACTAAAGAAATCATTCCGCCTACATCTCGCCTCAGAGTTAAATTTTTCGTTTACCGTTATTCGAAAAAAGGCTACCACTAGGGTAGCCTACTCTCATATCTTCATTTTCGAGTATTCACTTTTAGTCATACCATAGAGATACTCATCGTAATGCTGTCCATTAGTGAATACCATATCTCTGAGTTTCCCTTCTTGGACAAATCCAAGACGCTCATGAAGTTCTAATGAACCTTCATTAAAAGCATAAACATGTGCGGTAACTTTCTGATAGCGTAATTCCTCAAAGTAATATCGCAACAATATCTTTATAGCTTCTGAAGCATAACCATTTCGCCAGAATTCTCTAAAGATAGCAACACCGTACGTAAAAGTTCCATTGCGGGTATCACAGTTATTCGAACTTATACTTCCCACTAATACTTCATCTAAAGTCTCGACCGCGAGCATAATTTTATCCCCATCAGGACCACGGGATGCCTGGTGTTCAGCCCAAGCTTTTGTACCATCTTCCGATCTCGGGAAATTTATTACATCGCAAAGTCTAGCACAGTCAGAATCAGAATCATTATTGTGGAACTTATCCCAATCAGTTGGGAGAATTGCACGTATTCTAACTTTATGACCTGTCCAAATATTATTTTCCATTATAGATCCTCCTAAGGTTTATTTACTCCTACCTCACTCATATCTGAATTAAGGCGGAGATCTGGCCTTGGGATCTAAGTCTTCATAGACTACATCGTTCTCATTCCTTTCAACACTTACATCAAGTATATACCGTAATATTCCATTATTTCAAATTATATTATTCGGTCTTTTCCGCATAAAAAATACACCTCCTAAAATATCACCGGCTTCCCATAAGGTTATGTCCAATGTCAATTTTAGGAGGTGTACGCCAAACAAAAATCTAACTTAAACAACTAATGGTAATTCTCAACTACTCTACTCGAATGACCAGTTTTCCGCGTGTATGATGGGTTTCGCTTTTTTCGTGCGCTTCACGCAGTCCTTGTTCACTCAAGGGGTATGTCTCATCAATTATGGGTCTCAGCTTGCCCTCAGCAGCGACCTCAGCCAACTGATCGAGTTGGTCCCCTTTGGGTTCCATCATGAACACGTTGGCGGTTACACCGGCTTCCTTAGCCAGCGTTTCATCCGGTTGTTCCACAAGTGATACCAGATGCCCACCTGGCTTTAATACCTTGAAGCTATCACGTTGAATATCGCCACCCATCGTGTCCAGCACGACATCATACCCGGAGAGAATCTCCGAGAAATCTTCTTTTTTATAATTGATAAAATGGTCCACTCCCAGCGAACGAAGCAACTCTTCATTCGATTCACTCGCCGTGGAAGCCACTCCAGCGCCAAGATATTTGGCAATCTGAATAGCAAAGGTTCCTACACCACCTGCTCCCGCGTGAATGAGGACCTTCTGCCCTTTGGCAAGCCGTCCATGGTCAACAAGTGCCTGCCAGGCCGTCATGGCTGCTAGCGGTATGGCAGCTGCTTCCTCGAAGCTCAGATTTTCCGGAATACGGGCAATGATGTCCGCATCCACAGCCACATATTCTGCATAGGTCCCGAAATGACGAGGACGGGCAAATACGCGATCGCCCGCTCTGAACCTAGTGACATTGGAACCCGCTTCAGTCACTGTCCCGGCCACATCCCCGCCCAATATTAGTGGGAAAGAATCTGCTGCCTCTTTCATATGGCCTTGTCTGACTTTAAAATCCACCGGGTTTACAGAAGTAGCATGAATGCGGATTAGCACCTGGTTCACTCCACATGCCGGCTTCGGCATTTCCTTTTCCTTCAATTGTTCCGCTCCACCGAACTTTTCAATCACAATTGCTTTCATTAGAGATCCCAGCCTTTCCATAGCATTATCGTTATGCTCTCCTTCTTCATTACCCTTCCCGAACGTTCACTTGACCTATATTCATGAATTCGCAGCAGGTTTGGGTTCACAATCCCGATTAGGAACCGTGATATAATGAAGAACTGTTGAACTTAAATAACTGAACAAGCGAGGTAGAGATGTGGAAATTGAAGTAAGTACGTTACATGCATTTTCGGATAAGCCTCTAGGCGGAAACCCCGCAGGCGTTGTTTTACAAGCAGGACACTTGTCCGACTCCCAGATGCAGGAGATTGCCAGACAAGTTGGATTCTCAGAGACCGCGTTTGTTATGCCATCGGATCAGGCTGATTTCAAAGTTCGTTACTTCACCCCTAGTGATGAAGTTGATCTATGCGGACATGCAACGATTGCCTTATTTTATTTAATGAAAGCACAGCATATCGTTGATGTAGGTGTATACACGCTGGAGACGTTAGCAGGAATACTTGAAGTAGTTGTCCACAACAATGGTGAAGTCTATCTGTCTCAGGCGCTTCCGGAGTTTGGAGATATCGTTGACCGACAAGACATTGCAGATTCTCTGGGTATTTCTACACATGATTTACACGCTGAATTACCTGTACAGATCGTATCTACCGGATTGCGCGATATCTTGATTGCGGTTAACCATGTTGATGTTCTGTCAAAAATCATTCCTGATTTTCAGCTTATCGCTGAAATTAGCAAAGCTAACCATGTCGTAGGTTATCACGTGTTTGCAGTCGAACCAGATAAAGAGAGTACTCTGGCAGAATGCCGGAACTTTGCTCCCCTTTACGATATCCCGGAAGAGAGCGCAACTGGTACTTCTAACGGTGCTTTACTCTGTTATTTACATAAATACAACCAACTTTCAGATCCCCACGATACAATCTATACGATTAGACAAGGGTATACTATGAACCGTCCCTCGGAGATTCAAGCCAGATTAACGCTGGGTATTTCCAATGAAATCACAAAGATTCAAGTGGGCGGGGTCGCGGTTCATATAGAGAACATTCGAATCCAACTTTCATGAATGTTGTGCTTCAATTTTATGTAAAAATCGTAACACGGCTTCTTCCAATTGATTTAGCCCTGGCTGTTCTATAGGGAAGTGGCCCGCTCCTTCCAACACTACGCATTCCTTTTCCACCTTCAATCGATCAAAAAAAGATTGGCTGAACCGTAATGGTGTCATCGGGTCCAGTTCGGGGTGAACCAGCAGTACAGGACATTGGTCAAACTGTTCCGAGTCTACCTCCGGCTTCTTATTCAGGAATGTTCTTAATAGTTCCAACGGGACACGTGTCGATGCCGCCTGTGGATCATTCATAATAAGTCGGGTTAACTCCGAATTATTGGTAATCAGCTGCATACGCGATACTTGCTTCACAGAGATCCGTATATGATCCAGTAAAGCCGGAAACCGATCCATCATACGTTTGCCCCATCGGCTCACCAAACGGTTTGGTGCAAGCTGGTCACGCATATCCGCATCACTCGTGTCCACAAATGTCGTTACAATCAAGCCTTGTACGTGCTCACTGCGTGCACTCATGTGATAAGCCAGCATACCTCCGATGCTGCTTCCCAATGCCACGATCGGCTTGCCGTCTTTCCTAAATTCGCAATCAGCGAGTGAAACAAGCAGCTTGATCCATAGTTCATAATTGAGACGTGTCCCAGGCAACGGATAGCTCAGTCCATACGGTGGAAGATCTGGCGATACTACCTCATAGCCTCGGAGCTGCAACATTCGAGCATAAGGCGCGAGCAACCTGCCATTGCCTCCAGCTCCGTGAATGAACAGAATTTTGATCGGCGAATCGGGCGCGGGCAGACGATCGATGTGCAGATGAACCCCGTTCGATTCCCACCACTCCTCTTCAGGATTCGCATGGTCCCCTAGCCTGAATTCTTCCGGGAAAAAGGCTTGATACTGTTTCCAATAATGATGTGATGAATGATATGAAGGCAGATTATCCATGCTGTTCATTCTCCTCTTGTCATAGATCAGTCTCATTCAGATTGAATGAGACTGATCCTATATAGCCAAAAAAGGCCGTGCATTGCACGACCTTACATTAAGCCTACTTCCATAAGTATACTTCTTTGTATAACAGCCTTCATACATCTGTCAATAAAGGGATGGTACATTCCCCGATACAATAAACGCCACACCAAGGAGAGAATATACTCCAAGTAGTGTGGCGTGTACGGTTTAGCAGTGGATAGATTCAAAGCGTGTTTGCATCTGTGTATTAACCTACGCTGTAAAGACGTGGCAAACAGATGCACAATTCATCCCGTCTCTTTCCCCCTCATTCTTTTCCTCAAGCGAGCGTATTGACTGTAGATCCAAGGTGATTCTTTCGTCAGGATTGGGCCAAGCACTGCCAGAATCAACACATATAACACGGCAAAAGACTGAATGGATGCCATCAGGCCTCCTGCCTTGCCGATGTTCGCCATAATGATAGAGAACTCTCCACGGGACACCAGCGTGAATCCCACATTAAGAGAAGCGCGTGGAGACATCCCGGAGAGTCTGCCAGCGATCATGCCCGCACCATAGTTGCTGGCAATGGTCAGAATAACGGCAATCACGGTCATGCCAACGGCTCCGCCAAGGGTCGAGGGTTCAATGGTCAGGCCAAAGCTGAAAAAGAAGATGGCCCCAAAGAAATCTTTGAACGGCATAATCTGATGCTCAATTCGGCTGGCATGTCTGGATTCCCCCAGAACCAGCCCCATCATCAGAGCTCCAATCGCCTCGGCTACATGCAGCGTTTCTGAGAAACCCGCCACCAGAAAGAGCAGCGTCATAACCGTAAGCAGAAACAACTCCGATGACTTGATGTTGAGTGCCTTATCAATATACTTGATGCATTTCCTGCCTATGATCAGAAATAGCACAATAAAGAGCAGCGCAGACAGGGATACGAGCAAGACGCTGAGGAATGAGGTAGCCCCACTAAGTACAAGCCCCGTCAGAATCGAGATATGGATGGCGATAAACAGATCATCAAACATGATCATGCCCATAATAATCTCCGTCTCCGGGTTCGCCGTGCGCTTCAGATCGACGAGCACTTTAGCCACAATAGCTGTGGAAGAACTCGTCATAATACCACAGACAACCAACGTTTCCTTGAGTGGCAACTCCATAAACCATCCCAGCAGCAGACCGGAAGCAAAGTTAAGGCCAACATAGAACATGCCACCGGTCAGAATGGCTTTGCCTGACTTCATCAGGCGGGAGACTGAAAATTCCAATCCCAGATAAAAGAGCAAAAACAGAATACCCAGCCTGCCCATAAATTCAATAAATTCCGAGCTTTCGATAAAACGCAAATCCACAATGCCGATCTGTGGTGCATGCGGTCCAACAGCCATACCAATCAGAATATAGAAAGGAATGACCGAAAATCGTAATCTTGCAGATATTAGCCCCGTAAGTGTAATCAGCGCAACGGCAATTCCCACTTCGAATATGAGCATATCCATAGGCTAGAGCCGTCCATTGGATAACAACTGTTTTAACAGTTTGATCTGATCCCGTTCACCAGCGACAACAACCGTTGCTCCCGCGGTAAAGGTATAGTCCGGACCTGGATTAAACTGCTTCATCCTGTTCTTCTCCACCACAGCAAGAATAACTGCTCCTGTTGCCTGGCGAATATTCAGTTCTCCGATCGATCTTCCTATGCTCTCTGAATGCGGCTCAATACGGAGCCACTCAATTAACAGTCCCTCCAGCATAACTTCACGCTCATCCTGAAAGGTTGGTTTGTACGTCATGCCACCGACAATAGCCGCAACCGCACGTGCCTCATCATCTTCCAGTGTGACCAGTGACACCATATCTCCCAGTTCTTCAGGTGAATCGCCTGATTCCATGTGAAACAGGTCACGTCGCTCGTCATTATGGATGACAATGACCAGATGCTCACCGCTTCGTGTGTGCAGCCAATACTTGCGTCCAATTCCCGGCAAATCCGTCTCTTTAAAGTGCATGATCTGCACCCCCAGTGGACATCCGATTCAAGGACTCATTGTTTAACGTAATATCCGTAATGCGTACTCGCATGGAGCCAGCCGGTATATTAATCGACCTCACTTCTCCCTTGAGCCCAAGCAATAATTGCCGCCCCACAGGGGAGAGGAATGAAATATGCCCCGCATCCGGATCCGCGTCATCCGGCATAACAACGGTGAATGAATCAGATGTATGGAAGTCAACGTACTCAAAACGGATCAAACTACCGATAAGTACCACCGATTCCAGAGCTTCATCCGAACCAAGGAGCAGCTTCTCCACACACGTCGTATAGTTTGCGAGCAGCCGTTCCATCTGCGAACGTTCCGGATCACGCACGTCAAAATAGGCGTCGAGAAATGTTCTTTTCTCTTCACCGAATATAATGAGCTGGTTCACCAGCATTTCTCTGCAATTTTGAAAGGAGGTCCTATGGTTCATAATAAATCTCACCTCCTATACAAGCCCTGTTCTCCATGTTGATTCGCATGTTTTTCTTCATCATGTTGTTCTCCTCCTTCATATAGATAAAAAAACCACGGATACCGCGGTCTTACTACCATCTTACCAAAACTAATTTTTTAATCCAGCTATTCCGTTAACTTTGCCTTGTATAACGATAAAAGGGGCGTCCATTCAGCTTCCAAACTTAACCTTTACATCATATGACAGATCCATAGAAGATTTTAATAACGTCATAAAAAACATTTTATGGGTTTTCATCTCGTATTTTTATTTTGTTTCCTGTATATTTAACTACAAACTTTTATGCAATTTATACAAATAGCCATCCCAAGACTTTAACACAATAAAGGAGTGCATTGAAAAAGTGTCGACTATAACTAAGGATTCAACTCAAGTAACTGCCGCAGAGTATGTTCATTCCGTTTACGAATCGGTTATCGCCAGAAATCCACAGGAAAGTGAATTCCATCAGGCTGTCAAAGAGATCCTGGACTCGCTTATTCCTGTCATTGCAGCTCACCCGAAATATCGGGAAAATGGCTTGCTTGAACAGCTTGTTGAGCCAGAACGTGTCATTACGTTCCGCGTGCCTTGGGTAGATGATCAAGGCAAGGTACAAGTAAACCGTGGATTCCGTGTTCAGTTCAACAGCGCAATTGGTCCTTATAAAGGTGGACTTCGTTTCCATCCTTCCGTTTACTCGGGAATCGTTAAATTCCTTGGATTTGAACAAATTTTCAAGAATGCCCTGACTGGCCTGCCAATCGGCGGTGGTAAAGGTGGTTCCGACTTCGATCCAAAAGGAAAATCAGATCTGGAAGTCATGCGTTTCACTCAAAGCTTCATGACTGAGCTGTACAAATATATCGGTTCCGATGCGGACGTACCTGCCGGGGACATCGGTGTAGGTGCACGGGAAATCGGTTATATGTTCGGACAGTACAAACGCATCAGCGGTGGACACGAAGCTGGCGTTCTTACAGGTAAAGGGCTCCTATACGGAGGAAGTCTTGCACGTAAGGAAGCTACCGGATTCGGATGCGTGTACTTTGTGAAGGAAATGTTGGCATCTAAAGGACTGAGCTTCAAGGACAGCACCGTGGTTGTCTCCGGTTCGGGTAATGTATCCATCTATGCCATTCAGAAGGCTCAAGAGCTTGGAGCTAATGTTGTCGCGTGTAGTGACTCTGGTGGTTATATCTATGACGCTCAAGGAATCAATCTGGATACCGTAAAAAGATTAAAAGAGGTTGATCGTCTGCGGATCAGCGAATATGTCAAAGAGCATCCACATGCCGTGTATACCGAAGGCTGTGAAGGCATCTGGTCTATCCCTTGTGATATCGCGCTGCCTTGTGCAACGCAAAATGAAATCGACGAACAGGCTGCTGCATTGCTCGTGCAAGGCGGAGTTAAAGCGATTGGTGAAGGAGCGAACATGCCTTCCACTCTGGCTGCGATTGACGTTTTCCATAAAGAAGGCGTTCTGTTTGGACCAGCCAAAGCGGCTAATGCTGGCGGAGTTGCCGTGTCCGCACTTGAAATGTCGCAGAACAGCATGCGGTTGTCCTGGTCATTTGAAGAAGTGGACGCCAAGCTGCATGACATTATGTCTGACATCTACACTAGCTGTGTTCAGGCAGCGGATGAGTACGGCTGTGCAGGTAACCTGCTTGCGGGAGCGAACATCGCTGGCTTCCTGAAGGTTGCAGACGCCATGCTTGCGCAAGGTATCGTCTAATTCTAATTGTGTTACAGTTGTTAACTAACTAAATAAACCGCCTTCCATCACGGGAGGCGGTTATTTTACATTCCTACCTGTCATTTATGGAGTTTAATCCGGTATCAGGATCGCCATGTGATCCATATCGGAATTGATCGAAATCCAGTGTAATGGTAAAGTTGTACTGACCTTAAAATAGCATTTTTTTTAATTAAAGGAAGTGTATAAATGACTAACCAAGCATTCAGTAGCAATCAGGCTACTCTGCATTTAAGCGCAGACTGTGAGCAATGTTTTGGTCTATGCTGTGTCGCCTTGCCGTATGGCAAATCCTCAGACTTTGCTTTTGATAAATCCAGCGGCACCCCCTGTTCCAATCTCCGTACCGATAACCGCTGCGGCATCCATACACAGCTGCGACAGAAAGGGTTCAAGGGCTGCACAGTCTACGATTGTTTCGGGGCTGGGCAGAAACTATCACAAATTACATATGCGGGCAAGGATTGGCGTAATCATCCCGAATCAGCTGCTG
Source organism: Paenibacillus sp. RU5M (assembly GCF_900221055.1). Classification (NCBI taxonomy): domain Bacteria; kingdom Bacillati; phylum Bacillota; class Bacilli; order Caryophanales; family Paenibacillaceae; genus Paenibacillus; species Paenibacillus sp. RU5M. The sequence goes on from NZ_OBQM01000007.1 coordinate 341,964, forward strand.
AAATGTTCGATTGTTTGCCTGTCATGAAGCAGCTTCATGAGATGATGAGCTATATCAATGAAATGCTACAGCTGCCGGAAACATCATCCATCCATGCCGCGTTGAAGGACGTATATCGGGAAACGGAACGACTGACCGATCTGGAGCCATCTGCCATATTACGTCTCGATATTCCCGCACATCGGGCGGTGGTGAACGAACTGCTTGTACAGGCAAGCGAGATGGTGCGGGCAAAGGTCCCAGCTTCGGGTAAGGATCCTTCCAAATCGAAGACCAAAAAGCGTATCGGAAGAGACTTTCTGGGTGCCAATCTAAAAGGAGCTGACCTTCGGGGAGCGAGCTTCAGAGGTGCATTAATGATAGCGGCTGACCTACGAAACGCAGATATGAGAAAGACCGATCTAATTGGGGCTGACTTGCGGGATGCGAATCTGGGTGGAGCGGATCTGAGAGGCAGCATCTTTCTGACGCAATCCCAGCTCAACTCGGCAAAAGGCAGTGCAGATACCAAGTTGCCGGATCATTTAAACATTCCCTCACACTGGCTGTAGGGAAGACTACCCCAAGATGAAGTATGAATTATGAATGAATATGAATAAACCATGAATATGCACTGATTCGTTTGTACAACAAATAGCTCGTCCCTCTTTTTAGAAGGACGAGCTATTTGTGTTGTATTACATTTTAGATATAAAAGTCAGGACTTGCAACTGCGGTAATGAATTAACGGACTACAGCAAGTCGCGGCGAAGGTCCTCAGCCGATTTAGGAGACAGGTGACCGAGTGGGATATCAAATACTGTCTTAGCCCCTTTGTGTCCTTCCAGACTCAAACGTTGTGTGGCTCTTGCATAAGCCACCAGTACACTTGCGGTAAATTCAGGATTGCTGTCGAGCTTCAGACCAAACTCAATAATTTGTTTCTGGCCTGCACCTGTAACTCCACTACGAATGACAAATCCACCGTGCGGCATGCCTTCATGCTCAGCCTTCAATTGCTCTTCAGTAATAAACGTCACCGTTGTATCGTAATCCGAGAAATAGTTAGGCATAGATACAATCGTTTCACGAATCTCGTCCTGATTTGCACCAGCTTCTGCAACTACGTAGCATTGACGCAGATGCTTCTCACGTGTGGTCAATTCTGGGGTCTCCCCAGCACGAATGCTGTTGATTACTTCTTCAACAGGTACAGTGTATTGCACACCAGCCTTAACGCCAGGAACACGACGGATGGCATCGGAGTGACCTTGGCTTACTCCTTTACCCCAGAACGTGTACTCTTTACCTTCTGGCAGGATCGATTGAGCAAGCAGTCGGTTCATGGAGAACAAGCCTGGGTCCCAACCTGTGGAAATGACGCTCACGTGGCCACCTTGCTCTGCCGCAGCGTTAACTTCTTTATAGAATTCAGGGATTTTGGCATGTGTATCGAAGCTATCCACCGTATTGAACAATTTTGCAATTGCAGGTGTCTGCTCCGGAAGATCGGTTGCCGAACCTCCACACAGAATCATCACATCAATTTTGCCTATGTATTGCTCAGCAGCAGAGATATGTTCGAAACGAACCTCTGTACCTTCTGCAACCATCTGCTCCGGGTTACGACGTGTAAATACAGCAACAAGCTCCATATCCGGGTTTTGAGTAATAGCTTTCTCTACACCTTTGCCCAGATTTCCGTAACCTACGATACCAACTTTGACCATGTTCAATCCTCTCCTGTCTTCATCTATAGTTGCCTACTTTATCTAGTATAATGATATAACATAACATGTAAATTGTCAGGTTTCCAGTTTGAAATAAAAATACCTTGCATGCAGAGCAGCAAGGCCTGATATATTCCTTTTATTCTAATCACGTCCAACCGAATGGATAAAAGGTATGACATCCACGGAAGAAGTAGCAAACAAGACGGAAACGGACAATACCGTTAGAGACAACAGACAACTTGCCAGGAGTAAGGAAAGGAATCTTGAAGCGGTTCTGATCTTTTTCATCCATCCTACCTCCTCATCCTGTTTGCTATATTTTGGCTGGATTATGTTCTTCATAGTTCACCGGACCGCCTCACCAACTCCAAAATTTCATTGGCGACAATATCCGGCTGACTGTTATGAATATCGTGTTTGGCGTGTGCCACAGTGACCTGTGTTCCTTGACTGGACCATGAAGCAAAATCGGCTTGATCTGCCTGCCATGCCCGGCTGCCTTCGCTCGGTTTCTCTGAACCGGCCGTCAGAATGGTTAGCGGGAAGGAGAATTCCTTTTTATGCTCCAAGATATGGGCTGCGTTCGTCTTGGAATTGCGCATCTCTCCAATCACGTTGTCATTGTAAGCATGCTTGAGTGTGGATATGGTGGCTGCCTTTCTCATTGACTCCGTAACGAGATCCGGGTTAACGACCAAAGATTCGGTTAACCGATCCGAATGCAGCAATGTCCGCACAATTCCTGTTTTCACCAGAAGACGGGCTGAATCGAAATACCAATCCGATTGCTTCATAGCCACAGTGCTGTAATATTCGGGACTTCCTCCATCAATCATGACCATGCCAGCTACCTCATCGGGATACATTTGTGCGAATCGCAAGGTCTCCAGCGATCCTAGAGAATGACCTACCATGATATATGGCGGACGTTGGCCGGATACTCGCAGCAATTGATGGATTTCCTCTGTAATGGTATCGATATCACGTGGCCGATCCGTATAATCGCTATACCCGTAACCGAACCGATCATACACCGCAATTTTCACCTGGGATTTCAACTTGTTATATAGCGGGCTGAAATCAACATACGGATTGGGCGTACCCCAGCCTGAAGCGAGAACAACTGTCGCATTTCCTCTTCCCGTTGTATAGAGATGCATGTTACGTCCGCTCACCTCATACATCTTGCCTGGTGCAGTATAAGATTTCATGTCCTGTGTCGACTGATACGCCTCGTACGCGGTACCTACCAGCAGCAGAAGTCCTGTTGCCAGCATCAGGCCACCCAGCCCCTTCAAACCTCTCCGTAACCCCTTCTTCATCGTTCTCTACCCCTTACCCGAATCATCTTCTATATGTATTCTTCAATCTTACCCAAGTACGGGTGGAAACGGAACGATCCCGGGTCCAGTTCTTTCCCCAACCTAAGTCTAGTTCCACCCCCTACCCGCAGGATGAAAAATACCATTGAGACCTGTACCAAAGGGAAGATAATCATATAGACAACGTAAAATAACCGCAAATTCCCGATAACGGAAACCTGCGGTTTTGATGATATTCATTTTGTAAAAAGCCAAATAAACCCTCTGCAATCTACAATTGCAACGTGAGACCCACCGGGCAATGATCACTGCCCATGACATGGCAATCAATATGCGCCTCTGACACCTTCGGAGCCAGCTGATTGGACACAAGAAAATAATCGATCCGCCATCCAACATTACGCTCTCTTACCTTGGGCATGTACGACCACCAACTGTACACATCCGTGCGATCCGGGTACAAATGGCGGAAGCTATCCACATATCCGGCAGTCAGCAGATCGGTCATCTTGCCTCGCTCTTCCAGCGTGAATCCCGAGTTGCCCAGATTCGGCTTCGGATTCTTCAGGTCGATCTCCTGATGGGCTACATTCAGGTCACCACATACGATAACCGGCTTGGTCTGCTCCAATTGCAGCACGTACCCTCTGAACCGATCCTCCCATTCCAAACGGTAAGGAAGTCTGGTCAGATCCCGCTTCGCATTGGGGGTATATACGTTGATGAGATAAAAATGATCAAACTCCAGCGTAATCATTCGGCCTTCCGGTTCACTATCTTCCTCGATCCCATACCAGACAGATAGCGGCTTGATCCGGGTAAATACGGCTGTGCCGGAGTATCCCTTTTTGACAGCATAATTCCAGTATTGATATACGTCTTCTCCCAGATCCATCTCGATCTGTCCTGCCTGCAGCTTGGTCTCCTGCACACAGAAAATATCGGCCTGACTCTCGTTATAATAATCCATGAATCCTTTGGTAACACATGCCCGCAATCCATTCACATTCCAGGACACCAGCTTCATATCCTCATCTCCTCACATCTCCCCAATATAGCATGGGCGAATTCGAAAGGACAAGCTGAGGGGTAACGATATCGAAACAGAGTGAGGGCTTCCTAAGCCCTATGCTCACTGATACAACCAGGATAATGCTTCAGGCAGATGCTTGGCAAAAAATAAAAGATCATGCGTCCCGCCCTCTTCCTCCACGTAATTCAGCCGCTCGGCAGGATAACCCTGGGCCAAAATCATGCGACACGCAGAACGTGTATTTTCCAGCATTTGTGCTTGGGCATTAACCTTGTACACACCTTCCAGACTCCCAACGTACATATACAACTTCAACCCGCGGCGTTCAGCCCAGGAATAGTCACTCATATAATCGAGGAAACCTTCATACCACATTGAGGCTGATAACGCCCCAACCTTTCCAAAGATATGAGGGAATTCCATCGCCGCAAACAGAGAGATCAGCCCACCGAGCGAACAGCCAAGTATACCTGTATTCTCTGAATCTGCAAGAGTACGGTAAGACGAGTCCACATAAGGTTTCAGCTGCTCAGTGATCGCCTTCAGATATATGATTCCCTGACCGCCAAAGGCCGAAAAGGATGCATGTAGCGCTGGTACAGGCCATGGCGTGTAGTCATCGTTGCGATTGTGAGGTTCAATACCGACCAAAATCAATTCAGGCAGTTTTCCGGAGCGAAAAGAATGATCCAGCAGATTGCTGCAGGCTTTGGCTACCGCACCTCCATCCTGAATATAAACGACCGGGTAATGACGATCTCCCTCTGTGTAAGATGGCGGAAGCAGCAGATGGAGCGTCCAGCCATTAACCGACTCCTGTACCCATTTACTCATGATATGGAACCCTTCCCTCCTGTTTCGAATCTGGCTTGTTACATCCGGTTCTTGAGCAGTAAAAAGATGAAATAAGGAACGCCAATAATGGAGATAACGATGCCCACAGGCAGTTCTGCCGGGGCAAACACCGTTTTACCAATCAAATCCCCTACAACAACCATCGCCATGCCGACCAACCCGGATATCGGAATGACCCGTTTATGGTGAAGCCCCACCAGCCGCCGTGCAATATGAGGAGCGATTAACCCAACAAATCCGATACTCCCGGATACGGCAACACAGGCACTGACGAGCCCAACACTGCCCAGCAACAATATTTTTCTCTCCCGATGAACATCCACGCCGAGTCCCATGCTGCTGGCCTCCTGCAGCTGCATGACATCCAGCACACGGGATTTAGCCCAAAGCAAAGGAATCAGCAGAACCAGCCATGGAATCATCGCCGATATGTATCGCCAATTGGCATTATAAATGCTGCCTGTCAGCCAGACGGTAGCCATCTCAAAATCGGACGGGTTCATCTTTAGGGAAAGATAAAGCGTAATTGCACTAAAACCTGAACCGATGGCAATCCCGACCAGAATAAGCCTTTGGGGATCCAACTGACCACGCTCCTGTGCAAACCACAAGATGAGAATAACTGCCGTTAATCCACCCACCAGGCCAAACAGTGGCATCGCCATAATGGACAACCATCCTGTACCTGTTATGGACCCATGAAACAGAAGCATAAAGAGCACCATTGCTGTTCCGGCACCTGCGTTAATCCCAAGCATGCCGGGGTCAGCCAGCGGATTGCGGGCGATGCCCTGAATAACAGCTCCGGCAATCCCGAGTCCCAGGCCAAGCAGTAATGCAATGACAATACGCGGCAGCCTGAAATCAAAAATGACCAGATCATGCTCATGGACAGGGTCCAGCCGTAATAACGTTTTGACCACATCCATCACCGATATGTCAAACGCACCATTAGTCAAACTGATATAAACGGCTGCTGCAATGATTATTGAACTTATGAAAATGACGGCCCATAATCTTCCCCGCTGCGGTTCAGGCATGTTTTCCCCCTCCTTTGGTTTTGATCAGATAAAGGAAGAAGGGAACGCCAAATAATGCGGTGACTACTCCAATTGGTGTTTCAAACGGAGAGTTAATGAAACGACTCAAGATGTCACACCAGGCCAAAAAGAATCCGCCCAGCAGAGCAGAACACGGAATAATCCAGCGGTAATCTACCCCGAAGAGAAATCGGGTAATATGCGGAACCAACAAACCGACAAAAGCGATTTTGCCCGCCAAAGCCACAGATATTCCAGTCAGGATAACCACACTCAGTATCGATAAAGCCTTAACCCACCCGGTACGCTGCCCCAGGCTTGTTGCCACATCATCGCCCATCGACAGAATGGTAATAGACTTGGAAAGAATGATGGCTAACGCCAGTCCCACCACAGCAAATGGAATAATCAGCTTGATCATGCCCGGGTCCATCTGATGCAATCTGGCGTTATACCAGAAACTGATCGTTTGAGACACCTGATAATAGGTAGCTACTGCCTGAGATACACCACCGAGGAATGTCCCAATAATCGTTCCCAGAATGGCAAGCCGAACAGGCGACATACCGCCCGGCAGTAACCAGGCTATGAAAAATACCAGTCCTGCTCCAAGTGCCGATCCCGCCAAAGAGTAAAATATCAGACCAAGAGATGACGTATTCGGCATAAATACCATACATAAGGTGATGACCACTACCGATCCATCGGATACTCCCATAATGGAAGGGGATGCAAGATAGTTTCTTGTCATCCCCTGCATAAGTGCACCTGACACCGCCAGAAAAGCCCCGATTAATAGAGCACCAATGACACGTGGGAGCCGGGATGAGACGACGATCTGGTGATCGATGCTGTCTGTATCAAAATGGAAAATGGCTGCCGTTATGGTTGAAACGTCAATGCTCTTGGCTCCGTACATGACGGACGCAAGAATGGTAACTGCAATGAACAGAGGTGCTGCTGCGAACAGCACCACCGGATTCAATCTTCTTTTTTGCATAGGAGTATACACGCCTTGCTCTAATTATTTGGATAACTGCTCAACTGCTGCTTTCAGGAATTCAATACGACTCCAGGCCGGACCACCTTCAGCCAATGAATCAATGACATTAACAAAAGCATGATTTTCCTTCAGCGCAGTTGTCTTCTGGATAATCGGGTTGTTCTGTAGATCTGTCAGGGCATTCGGGGTGTCGGAGTTCTCAGATGTCTCAAATTGTACAAAAACATAATCCGGGTTCATCTCTGCAAATTTCTCCACCGAAAGTGCTTCCTGCGCTTTGGCTGCCTGAATCTCGGTCGGAACCTGGAATCCAAGGTCTCCATACAGAATCGGATTCACAAAGACAGACTCAGGATACACATACATTTGTCCGTTACGGATACGTACTGCCAACACCTTTTTGTTTTCCAGTTTGTCCCCCAGTTCAGCCTGGGCAGTAGTCAAAGCAGCCTTATACTGTTCAATCTCCTGTTTGGCCTGTTCCTGCTTGCCTGTCAGCTCAGCCAGTAGATTCAGGTTCGACTCCCAATCCGTAGCAATATGAGACACCTGAATAAATGGCGCAATTTTGCTTAACTGCTCGGCCACTTCAGGTTTAAACTTAGTGGAACCCAGGATAATATCCGGTTTCAGGGACAGAATGGTCTCAAAGTTAGGCTCAATCTTCTGCCCAATGGACTCAGCTCGATCCGTGATAGAAGCATACATCTCCGGGAATTCGCCGCCAAAAGTAATAGCCCCTACCGGATGTACATCAAGAACCAGCGCATCCTCCATCGCTTCCATGGAACCAGTAATAACAATACGGTTAACTTCTGTTGGGACTGTGTACTCCTGATCTAAGTATTTAATGGTTCGTGTGCCTTCAGCTGCCTCAGCTGTATCCGTTTCATTGGTCGACGCCTCGGTTCCGGTCGAAGCTGAATTCTCCGCATTCCCTGACGCGTCCTCTTTATTGGCGCACGCTCCCAATACAGCGAGCATACATATCATTACCAAACATAACCCCAATTTCTTTTTCATCTCTGGTGATCCCCCTTCAATTTCGATTATTCTAATTGAGAATAATAATCATTATTGAATGATAAACAAGATTGACCGACAGAACCATGGACTCTGTCCTGAATCTCTATGGATTTTTCACCGATAGCGATCCATCAGATCGTCCAGGATGCGTTCGTTGGCGAGGGGCGAGTTCTCAAGCCAGGGATCAGCCGGGATGATGAACAACCGGTTATTCTGAACAGATTTTATATTTTGCCACAAGGAGGTTTTCTGCACATCCTCCCAGAAGGATAACGTCTCACTCTCCTGACATACCATCAGAAATATCCAATCGGTCTGCATTTCATCCAGCTGTTCCAGCGTAATCGGCTCGTTATATATTTCCCCTTCTTCACTGACATGGGCTGGTTTAACCGCCAAATCTCCATATAACACTTCCAACATGGAAGGTGAACAATAACGTGTGAACTGATGTTTTAACAAACGGACAACAACTACCTTCTCGTTGCCAAGCTTTTGTTGCATCATCGTTTTGACCTGATCAACCTTATGATCATAAGTTTCCAGCCAACTCTTGGCATCCTGCTGTGTCCCCAGATGTTCAGCCAGAATCTGGAGCTGTGATCGCCAGTTGTGATCTGAGACCGTGAGGTAATGAACCGGTGCAATACCTTCAAGCTGTGCTTTCTCCTCAGGTCGCAAATGGTCGTAACTGATAATCAGGTCGGGCTGATGCTCCTGCAGAGCCTGAATTTTGGATTGCCATTCCATGTCAATCCGATAGGCACTCAGATGTACAGGGATGTCCTTGCCATACATTCGATAATAATACGATGTCCATTTCGGGTGCAGCGGTGCCGCATAGGGAATCATGTTCAGGGCCAGCAAATGTCCTGTAATCGCAATGTGATAGGCCGCAATTTTACGGCGGCGGCTGTTCATATATACCGAAGGGGATATTCCCATGGCTTTTTTAAATTTGCGACTGAAGTAAAATTCGTCCTGATATCCAACCTGATGTGCAATATCCCGCAGACGCATTTCAGTACCGGCCATCAGTTGCTTTGCCCGGTTAATGCGGAGTGAAGAAATATAATCAGTTGTACTCATTCCATATCTTCGCTTGAACAGGTCCACATAATATTTCGGACTCAGCCCGGCCATGCCTGCCAGATATTCCACGGTTAGATTCTCATTGGAATGCTCATCGATATAATCTTTGGTACGCTGGATCATCATCTGGGAATCTTCCTTAAGCGGAGGTGATGCTTCTGTAAGGCTTGCGAGTAATTGGAGAAACTGCACATGTGCCTGAAAATGTCCCATGGCCCTGCCACTATGCCACAGGTTGTGTATTTCTTCGCACATAAATGAGAGCTGAACAGTGGGTGACACTGCCAGCTCCTTGCCAGATCTGAACATCGGGGTATCTTTAACCACATGCAAGGTGTCAGGATCATCATGCAGCTCTTGATAAAGGTCAAACCGCATGATCGTTACTTCGGCTCCTTCATCTCCGAAAGAGGTCAGGCCAAAAGTGGATTCGGGTACACAGGAATATACGCCTTGTGCATGGATATGGATAGACCCCCGATCCAGTGTCAGTAAGGCTTCACCACCCGTGACCATGACAAGCACATAAGACGAGGTATGCTGCTGGGGAATGTTCCAGTCTGAAGTGGATTTCATTTTCTCCATGTCACGCAATTTTATAGTCAATCTGTCGAGTGCATACGTGGAATCCACCTCTTGATTAGGGTATAAGTTAGGGGAAATCATCTATTTATAGGCCTCCATTTGATAACCATTCTCAATAACTATCATCAGTATATCAAATTTTCAGAGACCCCCGCATCTACTAGTTCTTTCATGATGGTGCTCAACCCGATCAATCTCTGGATGCAAATCGCAGTACTCTGCTGATCAACACAGGCAATACCGAGATATGACCTTCATCTTCAAAACAGATAAAATCAGCGCGAACTCCCCTAGCATCGGTATGGTTCAACCATTCGGTAAACGCTCGGGAACGTTCAATCACCCCGCTGGGATGACTCCCCTCCAGTTCTCCTGCTGCAAGTAAAACGTGAATTTCCTTACTGTTATCTTGCATGCGAGAAGCAAACGTCTCTTGCTGCCGGGCGATCCAGGCTGAGTTCCAATGAAGAGACGGACTACCTGCAATGTAATTTCGGTATGTTCCCGGACGTTCCAGTAACAACTGCAAAACAAATAATCCGCCCAGCGAGTGCCCCACAACGGATTGTCTGCTCCGGTCAATGGCATAGCGTCGTTCAATATCTAGCTTCAATTGTTCCTCGATAAACAGGGTGAATGCTTCAGCGCCGCCATGCTCCGGCCAAGTTGCTCCATCCGGTCTCCGGGGTAATTCCCCTTCGGGAACCGGCATCATAAAATCATAGTGTCTGTCCGGTGGAAAGGGTTCTCTGGCAGTATACCCCACACCAACAATAACTGCTGGCACAACCCCGGTCTTCTCCGGGCGTAAAGATTGTATACGCATGGCCTCAACCGTCGTACCTAACACCGCATTGGCATCCAGCAGATAGATCACGGGATATCCGGAAGCTGGCGGGGCGCTCTCCGGCACCCAAACTTTGATCTCGTACTCTCTTTTGGTCTGTTCTGCACGCATGTGGTAATAGGCAGTTCCCGGCAACGTTACCTCCGGTTCTGTTCCATCTTGTCTCATCATTGGTTTCAATGAAGTATACCTCCTGGTTGCTACGGCTTTAGTCTCCGATTATATCCAAGGTCGGTCCGGCCTTCCATGGACGAATCACCCATTTCCATATGGAAAATGCACCGCTTCATTGCACGCATGGCTTTTCCATTTCCATGAAAGAACAAAGCCGGCCCCCTTGACGGGGTAACCGGCTCTGTTTTGTTTTGCTTTGTATTGTATTGTAGGGTTCTGTTTTTCTATAAAACATGTCCGTCGCTTTAATGCTATTTGAGACCTGTTGTAGCAATGCCACGAATGATCTGCTTCTGGAAGCACAAAAAGAGAAAGATCAATGGCAGAACCGAAAGTGTTGCTCCAGTCATAATCTGCACCCAGTTGCTGCTGTCCTTAGCCTCGCTGGAGAAGAAAGCCATCCCGACCGGAATCGTAAACATCTCCTCACTCTGTGTAATAATGAGCGGCCAGATGAATGAATTCCAACTGCCCAGGAATGTCAGAATGCAGAGGGTGGCGAACGCTGGCCTTACCAGCGGAACAGCGATCCGAAGGAAAATGCCCCATTCTCCCATGCCATCAATTCGTGCCGCGTCCAGTAATTCCGAAGGAAGAGATTCCATGAATTGCTTCATTAGAAAAATGCCAAACCCGGATATTAAACCTGGAAACAGAATTCCCCAGTACGTATCCATGCCGTTAAAACTGCTGGATACAAGATACCATGGAATAATCAGCATTTCAGTCGGCACCATTAATGTACTCAGAATGAGTACAAAGATAACCTGTTTCCCCCAGAACGTAAATTTGGCCAGAATGTATCCCGTAATGGAATCAAATACGCAGACGCTCACGGTGGCAATGACGGCTACATATAAACTGTTCAACATCCAGCGTGGAAATGGAGTTCCCTGAAAAATAGCCGCATAATTATCCCATGTGACTCTGGAAGGGATGAGGCTTAGAGAGTAGATTTCATCCAACGTCTTGAACGACGTCGATATCATCCATAGAAACGGAAACACCATCAACCCAAGTCCGAGCGTAAGTAAACCATAACTGATCAGTGACCCGGAACGTTTCCAGCGGAGTGTTGTTCGGGTATCGGCCCATGCGGCAGATCTGCTCATGCTTGTAAAGCACCCTCCTTCCTTTTACTCCTGTTGAAAACGACTGCCAAGCACTTTAAGCTGAATCAGTGTCAGCATGAATATGATGGCAAACAGAATAACAGTCGCTGCCGAGGCCAAGCCCATATCAAAACTCTTGAAAGCCAAATTGTATATATGAAGCACGACAGATATGGTGGAGTCCAACGGTCCGCCGCCAGTCATATTCAGCACCTGAGTGAAGGATTGCAGAAACCCGATGCTTGCCATGACGACAGATAGAAGCATGACCGGGTTCAACAGAGGGATCGTAATATGCACAAAACGCTGCCAACCCGTGGCTCCGTCTATCGCAGCCGCTTCATAATACAATTTAGGGATGTTTTGCAGACCCGCCAGGAAAATGAGCATCTGAAATCCGATATTTTGCCATACCATCACCGCAATAATCCAAAAGATGGCCTGTGAGGGCGAATACAGGAATGACTGCGGTCCAAGACCCAACTCTATAAATAGAGCATTTACAATCCCGTTCTTCATCAGCAGCCACCGGAATACCCAACTTACCGCCACTACACTGGTAACATACGGGATAAAGTAGGCCGTCCTGAACAATCCGCGCAGCTTCACCACTTGCTGGAGAAGAAGAGCCACGATTAATCCGGCAATTAACTGTGCAGGTACTCCAACAACGACGTAGATTCCTGTGTTCACCAGCGACTTGAGAAATAGAGGGTCACTTAGCAATGTCGCATAATTATCAAAACCCACAAAGGGTTTGTCCGGTGACAGCATGCCCCATTCGCGAAAGCTCACGTTAAAGGAATACAGAATGGGCAAGATGCGGATGACCACAAAATAGATCAGCGGAATCAACAAACCGCCATAAATGAATAACCGCTGTTTATGTCTGTAATTAAGTCTTCCAATTCCCGATCCGAACCATAAACGCCGTTTCGGCCGCGAAGGGATCACCCCGGTAGTCCTCATAGCTGCGCAGCCTCCTTGAATGAGAACTTATTTTTTCTTATCCTGTTTCGTCCAGTAGTCATCATAGAGCTTCTGGGTTTTGGCCACCAGATCATTGAAGGCCTGTTCTTCCGGCACATGATTAAGCAGCACCTCATCCACAGCGTTCACAAACAACGTACGCTCCTGCGTCTCATCAATGAAGAAGTGGGCGTTGGCATCGTTCAGTTGGGAGATAAAAGGGCCAAGCAGCGGGTCATTCACATACTTATCCTGAAGAGCAACTTCTTTCTGTGCGGGAAGTTCACCGACCTTCTCCACCCATTGTTCCTGAACGCCCTTGCTGATCAAAAACTGTAAAAAGGCCGTAGCTGCTTCCAACTTCTCTCCGGTAACATTGGCTGGAATCGCATTCGCCCAGAATGAAGCCTGTGTGGATTTTCCTTTATAACCCGGCAGCGGTGCGACAGCAAAATTCAAATCGGGAGCGTCTTTTTTGATAGATCCCAATCGATATGAACCATCGACGTTAATTGCGGCATGACCAGTTTTGAATGCATTGGCATCATCGGTGTAAAAGCCGTTAATGCCCACCTTATGCACGGTTGCAAAATCAACTAAATACTTGAATGCTTCAAGCCCTGCAGGGGTATCATTCCAGAGGATTTTTCGACGATCCTCGCTTGTATCTTTGCCTCCCGCTTGATATAACAATCCGTCTCGGAACCAGTGATGAAGCTGGGAACCCGGTTCCCACGCGAAACCCTCTGTTACCAACTGCCCATTTTTGTCCGTTTCCGTTAATGCCTTGGCATCCGAGACAAGTTCTTCCCAAGTCGTAGGCGGTTTGTCGGGATCAAGTCCAGCCTTGGTGAACAAGTCCTTGTTATAAAACAACCCCAGCGTTCTCACGCCTGTAGGCAGAGCATAATAGCTTCCGTTTAATTTGGCTGTATCTACAAAAGGGAAAAATGCCTCGGCGATGCCCGGAAAGCTGCTTTCCGGCAACGGCTGTAAATAACCGGATTGCACATATTTGGGCAACCAGCCGTAATACAGATTGATGACATCCGGTCCTTTTCCAGCGGGAACCAGTGTAGCAACCTTTTGATTGTACTGGTCGTACGGAAAATTGGTTTGTTTGACTTTGATGTTGGGATGTTCCGTCTCGAATTCCTGGATTAAGGTATTGATCAGTTCAACCTTGGCTGGAAATTCGTACTGCCAGTACTCAATCGTGATGGGCTCCGTCTGATCACCCGAAGCTGTTACACCTGCCGAACCAGACTCTTCGGATGGCTTGGTTGAGCAAGCTGTAATGCTCAATAAGAGTAAACCTGCAATCAAAAATTGCAGAGTCTTGCTTGGCCTGAATGAAAAATAACCGGATTTCGTCAAGTGAAGCCACTCTCCCCTCTTTTGCAACAAAAGTGTTATAACGTTCTCTATTTCCTTGGCTTACGCGTTGTTGGAACCGACGGCTTTGCCAACAGGCAGCTTCAACAGACGTCTTGCGTTATTTCCAAAGATGAGTTCAATGTCCGCTTCAGAGAAGCGAAGTTCACGGCATACCCGGACCTGATCCTGTAAATAACGATAGGGATAACCACGCGGAAATCCGCTTGCATCCGTTCCAAAGATAATTCGCTCCGGACCCAACAGTTCGTAGGTTTTGCGGAATAACGTCTCCAGGTTCAGCTCGTATGGCATCCAGCGTACCCACTGATTGGAACCGGATGTGTCGATGTACACATTAGGGCAGCTCCAACTTAGATGCAGAAGCTCCTGGAAATAGCCTGCGCCAAAATGAGGGATGATGAACGGAATATCCGGATAGGCACGGGCCGTATTAAAGATGGCAAGCGGATTGATGTTGGGATGATGAACGATGCCTCCGGCATGACCAAGCATGCCAAAATGAATCAGGACAGGCAGGCGGCGCTCTGCAAGAAATGCCCACACCGGGTCGAGCGAAGGAGAGTCAAAGGGAATCTGGGTGAGGGGACCAAACAACTTATATCCTCGCAATCCGAGCTCATCAACCGCCCTACGCAGCTCGATGGATGCATCTTCATTTTCAATGGGATGATAGGCGAATCCGGTAAACCGATCCGGGTATATGGATATTTGTTCAGCCAAGTTGTCATTATCCAGAGCCGTCAGAAAGTTAAGTCCAGCAATATTGTATTTGTCTAATTCCTCTACCCACCGTTCGATTAACGGCCGCGCAGCTTCCTCTCCCTGCTCCTCCACCGCCGGGAAGTCCCAGGTTAGTCTCATTCGCTCACTGCGTTCCTTGCCATATCGCGTCACCAACTCATGGTTTTTATATGAGGAAAGCAAAAGTTTATAAGGCAGATGGGCATGGATGTCAAAAACTCGAAAGTCGGGATTGGAGAACATTGATTTTGCTCCTTCCATTTAAATTCTGTTAAGCCAGCCGTTTAGAATTAAATCCAGTTTTGCATCTACAGAACGGAGTTTATTAGTGGTATCAAGACTCCATTGTTCCTGTTTGCCGAGACGGAGCGCTTGGGCCTTCAATGCTCTTGCCACTTCTTCCGGATTGGGTCCACCACGCACATGCCGAATGTGTACAAAATGCTCGGGAGATATTGCTTCCTCTAATTGCTCATAGGTTAGGGCAAGCGGCTTGGCGGCAATTTCCTGTACCGCTGTGTTCACAACCTCCCAGTTCAATCCCGAAATAGAAATACCAGATTCCGTCAGCTGTGTTACAATCCGGCTCACGATGGAATGAGCTTGTCGAAACGATAATCCTTCTGTGCGGACCAGCGTATCTGCAAGTTCGGTAACCATGGCAAAACTACGCTCTGCCCGTTCACGCAGCAATGACACATTGACCTTAAGGGTATCCATCACTTCGGACAGCAAGCGATATACGGATTCAAGTGTATTCAGACTTCTCCATACATAGGGCTGCATATCATCTTCGGTATCTACAATGTCACCAAAGGGTGTGTTATGCATCATGTTAAGAGCAGTTGCTGCATCCCCTTTGGCACTTGAAAGGAGTGAACGGGCGTGTTCAATGGATACCGGATTCCGTTTTTGCGGCATGATGGAACTAATCTGAACGTAAGGGGCAGCTACAATTAATGCACCATATTCCTGTGTGCACCATAACAGCAGATCCTGAACGAAACGCCCCAGATTTATAGCTGCCAGTTGGGCTACAGAGGCGGCTTCACCTGCATAATCTGCACCGCTGACGGCATCATAGGCATTCTCAATAATGCCATCAAAGCCGAGCAATTCTGCGGTTCGGTCTCGACAGACCGGAAATCCAGAAGTGGTGAGAGCAGCCGCACCAAGACTGCTGCGATTGCAGCCTGTATAGGCGGATTTCAACCGATCGAGATCCCGTTCAAGGGAATCGCTAACGGCACAGATGTAATGGGCAAGTGTGGTCGGCTGGGCTTGTTGGGTGTGCGTGTGAGCAATCATGAGGGTATCGATATGACGTAATGCAAATTCTCTTAGGCTTCGGTGTAATGACAGCCCTGAGGAAATCGCTGAGTTCAGCTTATCCCTTAGCACCATACGATAAATGGCGATTCCCATATCGTTTCTGCTTCTGGCTAAGTGCAGATTCCCGACAGAGGGTCCGCCAAGCTTCTCTAGTTCAACTTCGACTTGGTAGAACAAATCTTCAACGTGGGAGGAATACTCGCTCGTTCGGAGCCCATCCACATCCAGACTCTGTACAGCCGAAGCGATGTGGCACGCTTCTTGCTCCGGAATGATGTGTTGTTCACGGAGCATAATTAGATGTGCTTTGTTTACGGCCATCATGGGGTTCAGCAGATGCTGTGTGGCCTGGTTATAGGCGGGCTCAAGTACAATTTCGGCATAGGTTTGACTGGGAAAACCAGACGTTTGTGTTGGGTTCGTTGACGTTGACTTCACCTTCCTTGTTCTTCATCTGAATATACAGAGATCTGAAATACCGACTAATCAGGTCGGAATGTTTAGTTCAAAACTCTACCACTATTTTGGTATACATACAACTTTATCCTTAATCAAAATTTTCTATTGTTGTATCGGCTTTCTCTATAACCTGTTCTATTGACTGCCGTAGATTTGAAGACTAGATTATCCTGTATAAGATTGGTCTCTGAAAAATAAGCGGAAGGAGGGATGGTTATATCACATTCCTATGATGTCATTATCGTTGGAGCCGGATCGATGGGCATGAGTGCAGGTTATTATCTTGCGCGCAGTGGATTAAAAACATTACTGATTGATGCCTTTGATCCTCCGCATACGGAGGGCAGCCATCACGGAGAACCACGGCTTATCCGCCACGTATATAGCGGGGGACCTGATTATATAGCGATGGCACTTCTGGCGCAGGAACTGTGGGAAGAACTGGAGGATATTACCGGTACCAAATTAGTTGTACCTTCGGGCGTCTTGAATATAGTTGACCCGGACATCCATTCTTTTCATAATCGTTTAACCCATGCTGACGATGCGGGGATTCGGTATGAGACCTTGCGCGCAGCCGAAATCATGAAACGCTGGCCAGGCATTGAAGTCCCCGAACATTACGAGGGAATGTATGAGCCTGATGCAGGTTATTTATTCAGTGAACGCTGCGTGCTCGCCTTCCGTCAGGCAGCCGAAGCATCGGGTGCCTCTCTCTTAACGCATACACGTGTTGAACATATCGAGTGCAGTGCAGATTCTGTTGGAGTCATCACATCTGTTGGCGAAACGTATTATGCGAACCAGGTCATTCTCAGTGCCGGAGCATGGTTTCAGACGCTGAAACCGTTCGTGAACCTTCCCATTCGAGCTGTACGCAAAACCGTGGGATGGTTCGATGCACCGGAGGCATTGTTCGCCGAGGATCACTTTCCCGGTTTTACGCTGGCTGGAAAAGAAGGCGGATATTATGGATTTCCGAGCATTGGCGGGTCGGGTCTGAAGATTGGACGTCACGATACGGGGCAGGAGTGGACACCAGGCGGTACACTGGCTTCATTTGGCTCTGATAAGACGGATGAGGGTGATCTGCGGAGATTGCTTGAACTTCGGATGCCTCTGGCAGCGGGAAAGCTGAAGCGTGGTGCGGTATGCAAATACGAGTTCACACCGGATGAAGATTTTATTATCGACCGTCACCCTGCCCATAACCATGTATGGCTGGCAGGCGGATTTTCCGGTCATGGCTTCAAATTTGCAAGTGCAGTGGGCAAAATATTGTCTGACTTGGTGCAAACAGGGCATACGGATCAGGATATTGGACGATTTGCCCTTTCCCGTTTTCAATAGAGCACTAGCCCCGGAGAAGGCTGAACTAGTACTGAACGTAAGCTAACTCGATTTGGTGTATCAGGATGAACTCCTTTCTTGAGCCGTGCCGTGTGGCATAGCGCGCCCTACTTCAAAAAAGGAGTATCCTTACCTTAGCAACGTTGAATCATTCTAAAGCGAGAGCAGTCCGCGCAATGAATACTCTCCTTTTTAATTCACTTTAACCAAACTCCATTGCTGATTGGCTCCACCATTGTCTGCCCATTGAATGGTCGAGGCACCAGCGGTTGTGGAGCTCTGGTTGATATCAACGGTTAAGCCGCTATTGCGGTTCACGAGCACAAGATATCCTCCGACATCCACCGGTAACCATTGTTGATTGTTGCCCCCGTTATCCTGCCACTGAATCAAGGCTGCTCCTCCTTGAGTAGAGCTCTGATTCACATCCAGCAGCAGACCACTGCCTACGTTACGGATCTTATAATAACTGTTGCCCGCAGACTCCAACTTCCATTGTTGGTTTGCTGCGCCATTGTCGTTCCACTGGATGATCGTTGCACCCCCGGCAGTAGAAGCCCCATTCACATCCAAAGCGAGACCACTGTTCCGATTGATCAGCTTATAGATCGCCCCGGATTCATATCCTGTGCTGCCATTATACGTCGCGCCAGATATGACATAGGTCGTAACCGAGCCCGCTTTGGCGGTCGCTGTAAACTTTTTATTCTGAATGTTGATGTTGGTCAACTGCTGCAACTTCTCCGTAGAGGAGGTCCGGTGTACTTGAGCAGACGATCCAACACTTGTAAACTGACTCAAATCATACGTCACCGCTGTATCACTCGAATCCGAATTGGTAGTCACCAGCACCACTTTACCTGAAGTAGCATCATAGGCAGCAAGCGTATTGGCATCACTCATGCCGATGATCTTGTAACCAGGACGAATAAACTTGCTGTAGTTGCCCATGACATAATATTTCTGATTCACAGTGTAACTGGTCGTTTGCGTGTTATTCAGTACGTTTTTGAAAAATCCCCAGCCATCCGCACTATCTACGACCTGCCAGTAGACCCACGCACTCGCCCCCATGTTGCGTATATCCTTAAGGATCGTGCGTGACATCGTTAGTCCGCTGGCATCCCCGTCTCCATATTCTGAGGTCCAGAGATGTTTTCCCGCTGAAGTCGCTGTATTCCGCAATGATGCACGATTGCTTCCGCCATAGGTATGTGTGTTAATTTGACTGATCGCAGACTTCACTGCACTGCTGTAACTGTTGAAGGAAGTGGTTGTGTCATCCAGACTGTATTCTTCTGGTGCGCTCAGCTTCGTGGACAATCCCTTTGCTGTAAGTGAAGATTGCACCTGGCTCAGAATCGTGTTCTGATCTGCCCGATCAAAGTGCATACCCTCCTGATTATTGCCCAGCTTCCACCAAGTGGAGATCGGTTCATTAAGCGGGGTAACTGTGTCAAACGTGATGCCCCAGTTATCTCTGAAATGCTTCACGACCTCTGTGAGATAATCAGCAAAATCATCATAATAATCCGGCTTGAGATTATTGCCACCATTCGCGGCCCCGGACACACTTCCGCTAATGGTCATCCAATAGGGTGCCGAGTTCGCAAAGGCTTCAAAGACGTTGACTCCATATGATTTGGCGGCTTGGAGCATATACCTCTGATTGGCATCTGCATTCCAGTCATACACGCCCGGGGAAGGCTGATATCCCGGCACGGCTTTGCGATATTCCAACACATTTGATGAAGGATTATCGCCGCCTCCAATGTTGTAACGCAGGACGTTCAGACCTAGTCCTGTTGTTGGGCTAAACATCTTTTCCACATACTCATCCCGGTTAGAGTAATCTCCGACCACTTTGCCCCACCAGGCAAGGGATGTTCCCCAACCTTCGATGGTCTGATATTGCTTCGAGGGATCAGCCGTGGCTGTATAAGAACCCGCGGCGGATGCTTCCGTACCCAAGCTCCCTGTTATAAGACTTCCTGCCATTAGCAGGGTTCCCAACCGTTTCAACCATTTCATTCGATTCACTCCTTCTAAAGTAAAATGAGTTCAGTTTCAATGGAAGAATCCAGAAGATTACTGTGCAACCTCTCGGAAGGTCGCGTCTGACTTATCGAGTGCGGTAACGACAGCTTCCAATTTCAGCACATTATTGTAATGCCTCAGATACTGGTTCGGGTTACTAAACAAGGCGTACGATGTCCAAGCGGCGTTAGCAAGTCCATTTACACGTTTGAACGTGGCATCATTTCGAAACGTAGCACTGCCGTCATTTTTCACCAGTGTGATGTTGCCATTATTATTGCGCAGGAAATAGCCTGGATAATTCATAGACTCAAATGAAATGCCTGTTGCATTCGCCAGCCCGGGAACGATACGAAACTGTGCGTCCTCTGCGGGACTGACACTGGCATCGATTCGGGCCTGATAGTTATAATGGCGAATGAAGCTGCCTGGCACATTATAGGACTCCAGCTTGCGGATATCGCCAGGCTGCCCGGTTTCTTTCAACACAGTCATGTGCCGAACCAATCCGGTCAGACCGGCAAGCTCCTGCTTTGCACTCCAGGTCTGAAACCCGTCAGCAGAGTCGCTGTAATAATATTTTTGTGTAGAGTATCCGTCAAAATAGATTCGCCAAGAACCGTTATCCAGCTGGACAAGCGCAGGTCCCTCTACCCAGGAGCCCCAGCCTGCCCAATCCCCTGTCCCTTTGAATGTGTAAGGTCCGGTGAGGGAAGTAGCTGTAGCATATTCGATATACTTGGTGGTCTCATTCTTGGTGAATGCATGGTAGGTTGATCCTGTCTTGACGATGAAGGTATCGATGTAGTTGGGTGCAATGCCTGCAAGCTCTGTGGCAGCAGACCATGTTGTGGAAGACAGCGTTGCATTGGTCGCTGTGATGACATAAGGTTTGAAGTTCTCATAGTTGCCTGGGGAGATGGACACGATGATGTTCAGACTGCCGTTGCTGTCTTTGAACCATTCCGGTGCCCAGGTATGTGCAATCGTGGTGGGTGGAGATAGCGTAATATTGCGGACAAACGTCCAATTCACCTTATCTGTGCTGGATGCGATGCCGATCGTATTGCCTGACCAGTTCGTGGTATAAACGACATAATACAGCCCATCCGTATGCTTCTTGATGCTGGGATCACGGATCAGATTGGCCGGGGGTGTATAGGCAGGCCCTTTAAGCAAACCGTAATTAGTCGCATTGTAGGATTCATAGATATACAGATTGGATTCGCTCGTATTGGTAAAAGCCGAAATCGTGTAAACACTTGTTGCTGCTCTGGCTGTATTCGGGAATAACGTGATGAGTAAAAGCAATGCTCCAAGCAGCATGATCATGCCAGACTTACAAGTTTTGAATAATCTTGTACTCCATCTTTTCCTTGTGAACATGGGTCATCTCCTTATCCAAGAGTGATTAGAATGATTAATTAGAATCTACCACATGGCGAATAAACTTTATCTTGGAGTTGCCCCTCTATAAGCAAACCTCACGACTACCTGTTCGAATTCCAATTACATGAGGCATTACTCCCTTCATAGATCATGGATGAACAATTGTTCTATATGTAAGTGAACACAATAAATGAAGTGAAAAACGTTATTTCTGCTCATTGTACTGATCTATTCACCACAGTTTTCCCATTTTCTTAGTCCAAATCACGCACAAAACTGAATTCGAAGGTTCATGACCCGAATTATTTTGACTAAGAAAATGAGGTAATATGCCTGCGGTAAAAGGTACATCTTTGCGTTGTATGATGCTATTTTCGAGTCCTAATCCATCTCTTGTTGATTTATCTCTGGCATGCTAATGTGAATTGGTTGTATTAGGACTCATTTCTACAAAAGGCTGCTCCAAATCAATCTCGATTCAATTATCTTTCCCAAGCATGGCTGAATCGGTGCGACGGCTACGTCCAATGCATGATCTACTTCACGACAACCCAGGATAACGCATCAAGCAGGAATTGTACCCGTTCTGGTATTCTGCCTTCTTCGTCGAACAAAAGTAGTTCATTCTCTTCCTGTAGCTAGGCTACTGGAATCTTGTAATCCTCTTGCGGAACAATCTGCCAGTGACGCCCCAGATGATGTCCGTTCAGCTTTGCTCATACCGGTCAGGCGAAGCGTCAGGTTTACCTAAGGGTGCTCGGAAACGAAAACAGTAAGCTTCACGAAACGCCAGCGGTACAAAACTGCAGGTGTTTGAACAAACATGCACCAAAAACAATTTATTTTAATAATAACTAATGAATTACAATTTATTATAAATCAAAAATTGTCAGTACAAATTGATGAACCTATAAAATTATTTCTAAATTCTTCTATAAACTCATTCAACCAATCTTCCCCATAATCCAATGCTCCCGTATCGCTTGGAATAAACATGACATCGAGAGACATAACCCAAAAACGTCTTACCAAAACGAACACCTCAACCGCTTCTTCATCTCGAACAGATAACGGACGTTTTGAACGATAGCCTTCCAATAATTTTTGCCAAAGCACGTCTTTCCTATCCTCTGCCTGTCTCTTTCGAATACGTACTTGTGCAAGATCATATGCACGCCATCCAGTCGCTACCCATTCGAAGTCATAATGTACGAATGATTCGCCACGTTGAAAAGCATTGTTATTGCCGTGCATGTCCCCATGGCACAATCCCCA
The DNA here is from genome assembly GCF_900221055.1 of Paenibacillus sp. RU5M. Lineage (NCBI taxonomy): Bacteria > Bacillati > Bacillota > Bacilli > Caryophanales > Paenibacillaceae > Paenibacillus > Paenibacillus sp. RU5M. The sequence goes on from NZ_OBQM01000007.1 coordinate 364,715, forward strand.
ATCTAACCCTTGTGAAGTGATTGACTTCACACGCTGACTTAATGCATCAGCATAAGCTTTGAGAAACGCGACCTCTGGATGGTCCTCTCCAATATACTGAATGATATTTTCAAGTGGCTTCCATATTAAAGCCCCCATATCAAGGCTTGAACGTTCTTTTGGGACAACGATTTGATCTAATGCGTTATGAATGACTGCAGCAGATCTACCAAATATATAACAGGATTCTTCATCATTTAATATATTCTCTGCCCCTTCTATATATCGAAAAATAACAGCCATTCTCGCGCCCTCAGGTGCTCTCAGAACACTGTATGCCATATTATTTATTTTGCAAATGGCTTCAGCGATGTCAGCGTGTGTTGAATGATGTAGAATATCTTTTAACTGAGCCAGTACCGACAATTCATATATAACATCGTCTTCTGTAATTTCTGTACGATAAATTCTCAAAATATATGTATCTGTATCCGTTTGTATACGATAAGTATCGTTTAGTCCCCTTAACCAATACACACAGGAAAGCCATGGTCCCAAGTTGTATTGGCTTTCCAATACATCTTTAAGATAATTAGGATTAAGGATGGATCGCATAGCAATAGGTTGATGATTCATATTTATTGTGCCCCTTTTCCAGAAATGATTTCTTTGTTCTCTATGCAAGCTAGAAAAATTAAACCAGCCTCCTTCTCCTTAAGGTGAACTGTGACCCTGTTTGTAGCCACTTTTAAAAAGGAACCTTCGTTCTCAAGCAGCAATCAGATGGCTTCTGTATTCATCAGGAGTCATCTTTTTTAATGTCCATTGGTACCGTTCGGTGTTGTAGTAGGTGATGTATTCATTGACGCG
>NZ_OBQM01000002.1:0-1072274 GCF_900221055.1 Paenibacillus sp. RU5M
CGAAGGCTCTTCATAAAATCCCTCAAGTACCTTCGCCCCAGCTGCCTTTGTTACCTTGACCGGAGTAGGCCGCTTGTTTACCACGGCCAGCCCTAGTTTGTCATATCGTTCATTACTAAAAGTTATGATTGCTTCAAATCCCATGCCTCTATTTCCTTGGAGTGTCATTGTGGCACCTCCTGTTTTTTACTGGCTTGCTGTTCAGCTGCAAAACGCATCATTTCTTCAAACTCTTCTTCCGATAGCTCCGGCTCGTCCGGATTAGGACTTGCTGAGACCACATCAATTTTGGGTTTTCCGTTTCGCCCTCTGCCTGCCGCAGGCGAATTCTCCTGTTTCCAAGGTTCATCAATCCCGTTAGCTTTCCAGTTTTTTAAGATACCGCCAACATACCTAACTGTACGTTTGCCTGAGAGAACAGCGGCTTTCATAGCTTCTGCGACCCACCGATTTCCGTAATCTCTTTCCAAACATGTTATTTGGTCTGATATCACTGAACTGAGTGTTCCAAACCCCTCAGATTCAAATAATCTAAAAAGATTAACATCATCAAGACCACGACCAGCATCTAAGATCTTTTCTGTTCTGTTCTCTTCGTTTCTCTTCTCTTCTGTTCTCTTCAGTTCAGTTCTGTTCTCTTCAGTTCTCTTCAGTTCTAGGGGAATATTTCGGAACTGCTCAGAACTTCCGGGAACTTCCGGGAACCTCGCGGAGTAATGGTCAGGTGGATCAGGGAATTTAGAGCGTGTTCGCTTGTGTAAACCAGACTGGTGGGCCTCGAAATTCTCGATCTGCACCACTTTTTGCCCTTCGCTCTCGTACCATTTGATCAACCCTGCCGCCTGTAGATGCTCAAGTGACTCGTTGACATCGGCTTTGGTCTTGTCCAACATCGGAACAACCAACGCAAGTACCTTCGCAGGTGTCCCGGCAAGACGACCGAAGTCGTCTGTATGTGGGATCATCCATGTGAAAAGCAGCATATCGAAAATATCTGGCAACTCATTCACTTTTTCGCTTATGGAAATTACTTTAGAGATCATTCGCTTCTCAGCCATCGAAAACACTTCCGTCCGTTTCCTTGGAGTTCCGGGAAATTCCCGGAAGTTCCAAAGCGTGATTGATTATTGCGGCGAGCAATCGTCGCATTCGTATCCCTTCAGTTGTGCCATCAAACATCTTGTGACACTCAAGGCAAAGGTGGGCCAAATCGTATACTTTAGTTTTGTGATCAATATGAGTGCGCCCGGTGAGGTGAGCGCGTTGCACTGCCCGTTTATCATTGCAGGATTCGCATAAACCTTGTGAACGCTCTTTCAATAACACATCCACTGGATGGCTTATGTCTCCCTTTTGCCGCTGTGTCGGCTTTACCCGCTTACTCTTTACCTGTTGTGATTTAGGGTATGGCCTGAAATCTGTCATTACACTGCGCCTCCCTTAGCCCAACTTGATTTGCCGCTGAGTATTTGGTAAAATTACATTAATTGAATTAAAGAAGTGTTCGGAAAGTCGGTTGCGTTCGCGAGACGCAGCCGCTTTTTTGTGTCCAGCCAATTCTTCATAGTGCGCTTGGCATCCTTGCGAACAAAACATAGACCCTTTATCCTCCACTCGATCCTCGTTGTAAGCCGATACCGCAACCTCACAGTTCAAGCAGTGCCCTACAATGTGTTTGCCAGTTACGTACTCCCGGTCGTCCCGAGCGTTATCAACCTTTTTTAGAAGTTTTTGGAGTCGAAGACTTTTCAACCGATAGTCAGCTTGTTTGTGGACATCCTCCGTATCCATCAGGTTGATATAGGTCTGTTTCAACTGTGCGCGCAATGCCCGGCGAAGACGTTCTTTCTTTGCTTTATTCATGCTTGTCCCTCTTTCTGGCGTAATCCCGCCTCTAATTCTTCAATTTGTCCATCAAACCAACTTGCAGCAGAAGGATCTGCCAGCCGCATCCGTAGCAACTTGTCCAATCGACGTTTCATATCAATGCGTTCTTGCAAGCGAGCTGCTGTCATAAGCGCCCCACCTTGTCTGCCAGTTCAGTGAAAACATCATCAAGCACCTGAAGGTACTGGAATTTGTTTTCATTCAGCCAATCTACGCTCATAATGGCATGTGCCTGCATGCCGTACACTTGGAGGTAATCCTCGTCAGAGTTGATAAAGTTGTCTATCAGCGTTTCGCGGTAATGTTGAAGTTGCTGGAGAGGTACCTCCCCAGGGAATACCCAATCTTGATTTTCTTTGATATAGAGCTTGTCACCCTGTTCGATTGCTTCATGATCCATTATTCTCCGAGCTGCATTTGGAGTTATTTCTCCAGTCTCGACCGATTTTTTTAACATGTCGTGTATGTTCATCCTGTTCACTCTCCTTAAAATGCCATCTGGCGATTGCTTTCTTCAATTTCGCGTTGTAGCTGACCCGGGAGCTTCCAAGATTCAATGTGTTCCAAGGCTCTGTCAAAGCTCTTTTTGAGTGTGTTGTGATAGGAGTTAATGTTGAAGTAGCCTTTGTAATCCCTCCATAGAGCCTTGTAGACCTTGCTCCGCAAGCCTTTGTTTCTATAAGCTTCCGTGTCCCTTCCGCCAAGGAGATCGGTTACAACCTTATGTGCTGCTGTTTGAAGGGATAACAACTGACTGTGGTCAATAGTTGTATTGTTCTCGATGCGATGAAGGCGCTGATCAAACTCTTGCGTTCGTTGGTCGAGAACGAAGATTGCTTGCAATTCAGAACTAAGCGCTGGCATGTTGTAACTTCCTGATTTCCTGATAGATGGAATGACTTCATGTGTGATCCATCTTTTGAATTGTTTCGCATCTGGCTTGCGACTCCCGAGAATAAGAGAATACAAACCGAATTCGTTCACTACGTTAGCTTCGCCGTGTAATCCCCCTAAGTTGAACTTAGCCACCTCGTCGTTATCCAGTCTCTGTAAAACGACTGTGGGATTGGATAAATCAAGGACTTCGCACACGTCTTTTGCAACCCACCATGGTTGTCCATCTTTCTCGATCACTCGTACTGCTGAACTGTTGAAGTTGAATATTTGAATTTGTTTGTCCAATTTGTTCACCGCCTTATGCTGAATAGTTTTTTCTGCCACGTGCTTTTGCTTGTTCCCACCAAGTGACGAATTCATTTTTATCTGCATATAGCGATCTACCAATCCGAAAAACGGGTATTCCGCCGTTCTCGGGATTGGTATTCATCAAGTCATACACAGTTCTTAGCTTTATGTTAGTGAATGCGTGGATGTCGTTGGCTGTTAAACTGTTAGGAAGCGTTGCTAATGAATTCATATATCTTCACCCTTTCATGAGTATTCCGAACTTCTTATCCGAAAAAATTCGGATTTTTTACCGAAAAAAATACGGCCTTGCGGCTGCCCATAAACCTCCTTTACCTTTATCATAAATTCCCTTGATACTTTTGTAGAATCCTGCTCATATCTCCACAGGGTATCCTTATGAATGCCGAGAAGCTTTGCTGCATCAATAAGATTTAACCCACAGTTGACCCTGGCAGCTTCCAATGTCAACATCGACATGACTTCTGTCATGGTCTCTTGATCAACTATATTGACCACCCCCTGCCTTGTTGCTGTGTTGACATTCCAAATAATATCCGATTTTTTTCGGATAGTCAACCGATTTTTTTCGGATTTTTCCTTTTCTTTTCGGTTTTGTTCGGATATAATTGGGCATATATTGTAGACGAAGATTATTTTTAAGGAGTGGAGCAGTTGGAGCGCGGAAAACACACGGAGTTTGAATTGAAAATAAGATCTGCTATAGCAGATAATTTAAAAAGACTAATTAAAGAGAACAAACTTTCTCAAAGAAAGCTAAGTGAAATAACCGGCATACCCACAAGTACACTTTCTGACTATGTTAACGCTCGGTCTCTTGCTTTGCCAGGTAATGTTCAAAAACTTGCCTTAGCTCTTGGTGTACCAAAGCATAAAATTGATCCTAGCTATGGCGAGTCAATAGATGTTCCGATTGAATCGGCAAGCAAAATACCGTTGGTTGGAACGATATGTGCAGGTGATGGATTGCTCGCGGATAACAACATTGAGGAATACATCTACTATCCTTTTCCTAATAAAAGACAACCCGATTTCGCTTTAAGAGTTAAGGGCAAATCTATGATCGGCGCAGGAATCAATGATGGAGATATTGTGTATATGAAGAAAGCTCATTGGGCTGAAAATAATGGGCAAATAGTTGCCGCTCTTTTGAATAATTCAGATGAGGGCGTATTGAAAAGAATGAAATGGTCAGAAGGAGATCCGTTTATATCTTTGATTCCCGAAAATGAACAATTCGAACCTATAGTTGCACTACCGAACGAAATTAAAATCTGTGGAGTCTATATGGGTCATTTCAATATTTACAATCAAGATTGATTTTGGAGGTGTGAAAATGGCATACATAAGACTTAGGGGTTGCAAGTGCAATCCCAAGCCTACAGTTAAATCGAAATGCAAGTGTGGAGCTAAGTACTCATTTACTGTGGATGTGGGTATCGACCCAGCTACTGGCAAAAGAAAGCAAAAGACTGTAAGTGGATTTTCTACAAAGAAAGAGGCGGAGAATGCAGCGAGAGTTTTAGAATATGAACATTCACAAGGAGTCTATGTACACGAAAAGAATATTAACTTCAAAGAATTTTCTTCTGAATGGCTAAAGATGTATTCAACAGCGGGAAAAGTAAAAGACAGCACCATTGATGTCCGAAAGATGTGTATCAACAGATTGATGAGTTACTTCGCTTATATACCTTTACGTGATATCACAAGAAAGAATTATCAAGACATGCTTTTTGATTTACACGATCGCGGTTATTCAAGAGAAACAATAAATTCCTCGCAAGGTACCGGAAAATTAATATTCAATAAAGCCGTTGAATTAGGGATAATTAAAAACAATCCTACACAATATTCGATCGTGCCTGTAAAACGAGAAACAGTTGAGGAACTGGAAAACGGAGATAAATTGCCTGCTTTTCTTGAGAAAGAACAACTTAGAGCCTATCTTAAAACATTAAAGCCGAAGATAACATGCCAAGAGTATGCTCAACTTTTTTTGTTAGCCTACACCGGAATGAGGATCGGAGAACTTTGTGTTTTAAAATGGTCTGATGTTGATTTTGACGAAGGTTTGATTAGCATAACCAAAACATTGTATAGTGTAAAAAATAATACTAGAAAGTTCAAGTTACAAACACCAAAAACAAAAGGATCGCAACGAGTAATCACCGTCACTCAGAATGTACTTAAGGTGCTCAAGGAAATTCGTAACGACCAAAAAGAATTCAAAATGCTCAGAATGAAAGAATACGTGGAGCATGATTTTATTTTTGTAAATCGTTTAAAACATCCGGGATACCCCGAAATGCAAAAAACTTTAGAAGAAAAGATGCCTCGATTTTCAAAACTTAGTGGTTTGCAAACGAAACTCACCCCACACACATTTAGACACACACACGTTTCACTTTTGGCTGAAGCGGGCGTTAGTCTTGAAGCTATCATGGAAAGATTAGGTCACCAGGATGATAAAATCACTCGAATGATTTATATGCATATCACCAAATCTACAAAACGGGAAGCTGCCAGAAAGTTTGATGAACTTATGGATGAATTTTGAACTGAGTGGTCAGTATGTGGTCACAGACGATAAACACGTCCTGAAAACCCCATTAAAACAGCACATTCAACACTCTCTGGTAAGACAACTTTATTCTTACCGCTGACCACGGTGTGATTAATACAAATTCCAGTCTGGTCATATACAGCAAAGGCTCCATTTGAAGGCAACTTGACTGTCATGACTTTTCCTTTCGCAGTCGCTGGTACCGAAAACCATTTGGCATATCCATCTGCTTGAATGGTTGTTGCGGATTGTTTACCCGAATAGATTGGTTTCACCAGTTCCTCACTGGCGTATACATACCCTAAGGCTGTAAGATACTCTCCTTCGTTCTTTTTAGAGAAATGAATGTCCATCGTATCACGTCCGGCTGTACCAGGAATTTGCAATAGATTGGCTGCTTCGTTTGCTCCAATAATCTTATGATTAGACATATACCCTGGGTTCTCTTTACTCAAATGAATAGGCAGGATCGATGAAGCATTCAGATAGACCATTGATGTGTATTTCTCATTCACTAGATAATATTTTTTACCATCGCGCTTTGCCCATGCGGCGTTAATCTCTTTGGATAATTTATTGGCTTCAAGCTTCTCCGCATTATATTCTGAGAAAGCCAGCTGTCCGAGTCCTGGAACAGATATATAAGATCGTGACCACAAGTAGGTTTTCCCATTTTTCTCCACAACGAATTTCAACTTGTCTGTACCTTCGTTGTTAACAAAAGTACCATCTGCTGTATATGTGTATTCTTGAACCGGATTACTCGGAGCTGTAAGTGAAGATACAGTCATTTGTCCAGTCTTATTGATGTTGATCTTCGTAACTGAATTATTGCCACCATATATACCTGCAAACTTGGATATTCCCTTAGGCATATCGGCCTTCACGGGTACGCCAAATGATTTTTCCGGCTTCCGTTCTGTAATAACGCCCTTTTCCTCAAGTGCGCTGAGTAATAATTCATTCGCAATGAATTGATTGGTCAAGCTCGCCCCGCCTGAAGAGATAACGGCTGCAGCCATGTTGTGTTCTGGGAGTACCGTTAATGAAGACTGATAAGATAACGTATCCCCTCCTTTCATAACGGCCTTAATGCCGTATTCATTGAATGGGAACAAGTTCACACTATCCCACCCTAACCCGTAAGACATCAGCGTATCGCTATCCTCTGGCCACATTCCTTTTTTATATTCTTCTTGCCCCATTTCTTCTACAGACTTGCTGGAAAGAATTCCATTGACTTCTCCCGTGAAGATTCTAGAAAATTTGACCAAATCTTCAGCGGTGGAATACAGACCTCCAGTACCGATGATATTATAATTCTCTTTTGGAAGTTGTCCCTCATAAAAAGGGGAATAGATTCCCGCCATTTCTGCCGGATTAACTACATCCTGTGGTGTCTTGGTATGGTTCATGTCCAAAGGCTCTGTGAAATACTTGTGTATAAATGCGGTATAACCGATGCCGCTAACTCTTTCGACCAGAATCTCGGCTAACGTAAAGCCATCGTTGCTGTAGACTGAGTATGCGCCGGGATCTGCTTTCAGGTTTTGATTCGCCAATTGCTTCAAAAACGTATCATGTGAATACGTGTCATTATCTCCGTACAATGTGGCATTGCTGGTTGAGGTGCCCAGAAGACCGGCTGAATGATTCAACAGCATACGGGGTGTGATCTGTTTGTATCGGTTATCTTTCATTTTAAAGTCAGGCATATAGTTCATAACAGGCACATCCAAATCGATCTTGCCTTCGTCAACCAGCTTCATTACAGCGGCGGTAAGCATCATTTTACTGGTTGAACCAATGCCATAGATCGTGTTCGAAGTAAGAGGTACCTTGTCGTTTATATCGTTCTTGCCCGTTTGACCGGAGACCACAATCTCTCCATCATCGATGAGCGCATATTGCAGACTCGTCGTACCATACGTCTCAGTCAGTAATTTGGCTTTTTCCATCACGGTTTTCTTCGTTGCCTCATACGTAAGGTTGCTGTTGTTCATGGCAGCCGGTGTGGCCATTGCAGATAATGGGGCTAACATGGTTAACGCTAGCGTTAAAGCTGCAATTGAAGTTCGTTTTTTGACTGTTCTCTTGAGCACTTTCATTTTCTCTTGTTGTATCATTTGCATCTTCTCCTGTCAGTATCTCTTTATTAAAGTATCATAGCTTTGGTACTAAAATAAGCTTAACCAATAGAAATGTACTCTTCGTGACGTCTATATGAACCGAGTATGAATAGGCAAAATAATTTGAGTACATGATGATTCACGATCCTTGATCCTTCCTTTTTACGTCATAAAAATATCCCCTTTAAGTAGACACTTAAAGGGGATAAAGACTTTGTCTATTTCAATGAAATTTCAAATGTGGAACCGACCTCACCTGCAAATACAATACGGCCGTTTTTGGGTAAGACAACCTCATTCTTACCGCTGACCTCGGTGTGATTAATACAAATACCCGTCTGGTCATATACGGCAAAGGCTCCATTTGCAGGCATCTTAACCGTCATAACTTTTCCTTTCACAGATGCTGGTACCGAAAACCATTTTGCATATCCATCTGCTTGAATGGTTGTAGCGGATTGTTTACCGGAATAGAGTGGTTGTACAATTTCCTCACTGGCGAATACGCTACCTACAGCTGTAATGTACTCCACTCCGTTCTTTTTGGAGAAATAAATTTCCTTTGTATCACGTCCAGCCATGCCAGGGATTTGCAGCTCAGTGACTGCTTCGTTTGCTCCAATAATCTTATTATTAGACATATACCCTGGTGTCTCTTTATTCGAATGAATAGGAATGATTGGTGACGAATGGAGATAAACCGTTGATGTATATTTCTGATTCACCACGTAATATCTTTTACCTTCACGCTTTTCCCACGAGGCGGTAACATCCTGGGATAATTCATTGGCTTCCAGCTTCTCCGCTGTATATTCTGAGAAAGCCAACTGCCCAAGTCCTGGCAAGGAAATATAAGATCGAGACCACAGATAAGTACTTCCATTCTTCTCCGTAACGAATTTCAACTTTTCTGTGCCTTTATCGTTAACAAAAGTACCATCAGCTGTATATGTGTATTTTTGAGCCGAATCACTCGGAGCTGCGAGTGTGGATACAGTCATTTGTCCAGCATGATTCATTTCGATCTTCTTAACCGAATTATTGGCGCCATACATACCTGCATACGTGGATATTTCTTTAGGTATATCTGCCTTTACTGGCACCCCAAATGATTTTTCTGGCTTCCGTTCTGTAATAATACCCTTGTCCTCAAGTGCGCTGAGTAATAATTCACTCGCAATAAACTGATCTTTTGCACTTGTCCCACCTGATGAGGTAACGGCTGCAGCTAAATTGTATTCCGGCAGTACGATTAATGATGAGTGATACGATATGGTATCTCCACCTTTCGTAACGGCCTTGATGCCGTATTCACTGAATGGGTACAAGTTCACACTATCCCAACCTAACCCGTACGAAATAGATGAATCGCTGTCCTCTGGCCACATGCCTCTTTTGTATTCTTCTTGCGCCATGGCTTCTACCGACTTACTGGAAAGAATACCTTCGACCTCTCCCGTGAAGATTTGTGAAAATTTCACAAGATCTTCAGCGGTAGAATAAATACCTCCAGTAGCGATGATATTATAATTCTCTTGTGGAAGCTGGCCTTCATATAAAGGAGAATAGATTCCCGCCATTTCTGCTGGCCCAACCACATCCTGTGGTGTTTTGGTATGATTCATGTCCAGAGGCTCTGTAATATACTTGTGTATAAAAGCAGTAAAGCCCATGCCACTAACTCTTTCGACTAGAATTTCCGCTAATGTAAAACCATCGTTACAATATACGGAGTACTCTCCTGGATCGGCTTTTAGAGTCTGTATCGCCAATTGATCCAGAAAAGTGTCATGTGAATACGTGTCATTATCCCCGTACAGTGTGGCATTGCTGCCGGAGCTGCCCAGCAGACCGGAGGAATGATTCAACAGCATGCGTGGTGTGATTTGTTTGTAGCGCTTATCTTTCATTTTAAAGTCAGGGATATAGTCCACAACAGGCTTATCCAAATCAATCTTACCTTCGTCAACCAGCTTCATTACAGCCGCTGTAAGCACCATTTTACTGGTTGAACCAATGCCATAGATCGTGTTCGAAGTAAGAGGCACCTTGTTATTGATATCGTTTTTGCCCGTTTGACCGGACACCACAATCTCTCCAGCATCGATTAATGCATATTGCACACTGGTCGTACCGTACGTCTCAGTAAGGATCTTCGCTTTCTCCGCTACTATTTTCCTGGTTGGTTCATACGTCAGATCGCTGTTGTTACTCGTAGCTGGTGCGGCCATGACTGACATTGGAGCTAACATCATTAACACCAGAGTTAAGGCGGTGATTGAAGTTCGTTTTCCCGTTTGTCGTCCCATTCACATCATCTCCTGAGTTTAAATTAGAGTTCTTTCGGATCTATAAATTTCACCTCTGGATACAAGTCGCTCGGCCCCTGAATTAGAGTTCCGCCCGATCCTTTCAATTGCTTATTAAAGAAATCAAGTACATATTGATTTACGATGTTTGACCCTCTTTTACCATTGATGTCTCCTGTAATTCCGGACAGTTTAATCAGCTCCGAATAGAATTGAAGATCCGTGAAATTGAAGTGCTGGGTTCCTTCTATATAAATCACATTCCCCCCCTGATTGATAACCGTTTTCATAATGTGCAGCTCATCTGAAAGAAACTTAGTTACTTCGTCATCCGAATTTCTATCACTTTCAAAATTGGCTAACCAGTCTTCAAAATTTCCCGATCTGATAAACATAAACGGCTTGTTTATATCATCTCTATCTTCTACTTCATTCAGTGACCCATCCATATTAACCCCGGCCTTGATTCGTTGATCTAAATACGTTGCATTAAACGCCGTTGCTCCCCCAAAAGAATGTCCCATCGCGCCTATGTTATTTAAATCGATCTTCCCTTTAAATTGACTTTCAATTACACCTGAATTTAGCTTTTCGATTTGATCGATAACAAACTCAACGTCTTTTGTCCATATATCCCCAACTTCACTGCGGTCATCTATGGTTGTCATTTTTGTTGTATAGCCCGTTACACGGCCATCCGGAAAAAGGGTAGCAAAGGTGCTGTACGTATGATCGATTGTGACCACGATAAAACCATGACTGGCCAGATTCTCGGCCTGTGATGCTTGTAGAACTCTACTGGTTCCCATACCATGAGATAGCAGTACCACGGGATAAGGACTTGTGGAAGGTAATATTTCTACATTTTCATAAGAGTTGGTTTGACTATACTTCAAGTAGTCGAGCAAAAATTCGGGCAGTTTTAAAGAAGCAGAGAAGCTCTTAATATACGTTTTGAACATTTCTTTATCATTTGGAAACAGCGTGTCACGCTTGTTGTTATTCATGTTCTCAGTAGGATACCAGAATTGGACCATTAACTCCCTCTTGTCGCTTTGATCTTCAGTTAAGACTTCAGCTCTATTCTGGTCTGTAAAATGAAATGTTTGAGTACCCACTTTCTCTGGACCATCCGGCTTCGGCAAATTAAAAACAGGTAGGTATACAGACAAGGCAGTAGAAACAACCAGCAGAATGACGATTAGGGAAGATAAACTATATTTCAAGAACTTCCCTATTTTTAGATTCACCATCTTTTCGGAATGTCTGAATAAAACGATGAGTATGAACAGAGCCGTCATGATATATACCAAAAGCAGCTGCCATCTGTATCCCTCAACAAACAATTGGACTAATAATATAACGCTACTTCCTATACCCAAACCCAATCCTATTTTCTTTGCACTTCTTTTAATAAACAATAGATCTACGAGTAAAGCGAAACAGGATAAAACTAAAAGTATTTCAAATAATCTCATTTGAATTCCTCTCTTTCATCACGGACATCGGCCGAATTGGATATACTATGGAAAAACCGCCCCACAGGACGGTTTTTTCATATTCATTTATACACATCTGTAAAATCTCGAGTAGACTTATACAGGATATTTACTTTGCTTCGTTCATGAATGCTCTAAAGTCCTCAGCTATTTCTTTAAATAACGTATGGTGTAAATAATGTTCGCCATCCATTGTGATTACTTTTCCGTGTACCGAATCTTTGATCTGACCTTCATGCAAAGGTATCCAACCTTTTACACCTTCATTATTCGCTTGAATAAAGAGAAGAAGTGGAAGGTCTTTGGGGAAGGTTAAACCTTGAGCATCTTTAAAATTGGAAGCAATATGGTCCATCTCATTTAACATCGTGGAACTATTCGAGTTTTTATTCGACAGCATTTTCATCTGCTCTACGGTGTGCTCATCAAATGCGAGTCCAGCATAAGGGTCACCACCAAATTTGACTACTAATCTTTGGAGACCTGATTTTTTAAGGAATCCGAACATTTTTGTAGGTAATTTGGCATCCATACCCGGTTGTGTTGAAACACTGCTGTCGATTCCGACAAATGCAGTCACCTCGTTTGGATATTTGTTCACATACTCAATGCCGTAAATGCCTGCAATGGAGTGGCCCATGAGGATATACTGGTTAATGTTAAGCTGTTGTAAAGCTTCATGAACTTCAGTTACGATATTTTCTGCGGTTCGTTCTTTTTCAGTTCCATCACTTAATCCATAACCGAAAGGTTCAACCGCCACAACTTTGTAATATGGAGATAGCTCATCGATGAGCAGCTTAAAATCAAGCGCTGGCGCAGCTGTTCCATAACCTGGCAGAAGCACGATCGTTTCCTTGCCTTCGCCTTGAATTAACACATTCATATTTTTCCCGTCTACAGATACGTGCTGGCCGTAAGTCTCTATCTTTTTCGCCTCTGAATTGGTACTGATCACATTCGTGATATAAACAATACCTAGAAACAGAACAATGACGATTACGATTGCTCCTAGTACTTTAAGTATATTGTTTCTTACCTTTTTGGCCCTCGAGCCATTCTTCGCTTTCTTTTCCTCTGGTTGTGTCACTCTCATCTTCTCCTGTCTTGAACTGTTTGTTCGGCTTTCTTCTGTGCTACTGATGTAATCTTAACCAATGAAAATGTACTCCTCGTGACGTCAATATGAACTGAATATGAACAACTAAATAAATTAATATTTACTGGGACGTCATAAATGCTCTGAATTTTTCAGCAATTTCTTTGGCATGGGAACGATACAAATAATGATTTGCCTCTAGCAGTACCACTTCACCATGTACAGAATCCTTTATTAACTTCTCGTGCTCAGGGATCCACCTGTCTGTTGCCGGATGATTCTTTTGAATAAAGAAAAGAACAGGGAGATTCACAGGGAACGCCCCACTGTTTCTTCTCTGTTTCATGTGTCACACTCATCTGCTCCTGTTCTCATCTGTTTAATGGCCGTAACAAGCCGTTAAATCAAGCCTAACCAACCAAGATGTCCTCATCATGACGACAATATGAACGAAGTATGAACTAACAAAAAAAGGCCACGTTTCACATGCAAAGAAGCTTGCATGTGAAACGTGGCCTGAACATATGGTTTAGACAATCGGGTGAATATTCTACATATCCACCCCTTATCCCTGTAAGCCTAACTATTCTAGGGGTGGAGTGATTGGCAACGTGACAATAAAGGTTGTTCCCTGACCAGGTTCACTTTCTACTCGAATATCCCCTTGATGAAGCGACACAATCTGTTTAACAATAGCAAGCCCCATACCACTGCCGTCATACTTGCGACTGTGAGAACGATCCGACTTGAAAAATCGTTCGAATATACGCTTCTGGTCTTCAAGAGGGATACCGATACCTGTGTCGGAGATTCGAATAGTCACGTTCTTGATATCCTGCTTGGTGCTAACGTGAATTACGCCGCCATCCTTGGAAAATTTGATACCGTTGCTGAGAATATTCGTCCATACCTGGTTCAACTGATCGTGATCAGCCAAGACTTTAACGCCTTGGAGATCAAGCTCAAAGTGAATGTTGCGAGCAGACCATTGTGGCTGGAGAGTTACAATAACCCGCCTGATCTGTTCATCCAGGCTGAGTGTGCTAAGTCGCGGTTGCTGTGACTGTGATTCAAGCATACTCAACTTGAGCAGATTATCACTCATTTTGGACATCCGCTTCGCCTCGGCGATAATAATCTCAAGATATCGGCTTCGTTCTTGCTCTGAGAGGTTTACTTGTTTCAGTGCTTGAGCATAACCGGATATCGAAGTCAGCGGAGATTGAACCTCGTGCGACACATTCGTTACAAATTCCCTGCGCATCTGTTCCAACTGCTGCAAATCATGCATCATTTCTTCGAAGCTGCGCGCCAGTGTGCCCAGTTCTCCGGTTTGCTTGATATTCAGCTTGACGTTGAAATCTCCAGCAGCGATCCGCTTCGTTGCTTTTGTCAGTTTTTTAATCGGTCTAACCAAGAATATGGAAGCAATCAGAATGATAATACTTCCTGCAACCAATGAACAGGTTGCAAAGATCGAAGCCCATTTGACGACAAACGAGGAAGAAGGTGGAGCGAGCGTCTCCAAAAACATTGCTTTCGTTCCCACTTCCGTTTTCACCGGCAACCCTAAAAGAACTGTAGCAATACCGTTCGGATTGTCCTGGACTACGCCTCCATCTAACACTTTCTTTAGTTGCTCTTTCGTCACCGCGGCCGATTTATGTCCGTTAAGCTTTCCATACGACTGGAACTGACCCGTTGCATCGTAAATTCGAATATGATATGAATTCAGTAGCTTCATTTCACTAACAAACGATTCTGCTTCACTTAATGGAAGGGTCTTGTAAATCTGCACGACATCTTGGCCGAAGTTACGTATGTTAATTTGAGCATTTTCATTCAATTGATCTTCGAATATCATCGTGGACATGAAAAAAGAAATGACCGTGCCGGCGATGACGGAGACCAGAAATGTCAGGACCACACGAATATATAACGATCTAATCATTCGTAAACCTCAAGCCGGTACCCCAGGCCTCGCACCGTTTCGATCCGAAAATCGGGTGTTGATGCGAACCGTTCACGCAGGCGTTTAATATGTACGTCTATCGTTCGATCATCACCGGCGTAATCAATACCCCAGATTTGATCGATCAATTGCTCACGTGTATAGACTTGTCCGGGTG
Source organism: Paenibacillus sp. RU5M (assembly GCF_900221055.1). NCBI lineage: Bacteria > Bacillati > Bacillota > Bacilli > Caryophanales > Paenibacillaceae > Paenibacillus > Paenibacillus sp. RU5M. The sequence goes on from NZ_OBQM01000002.1 coordinate 14,825, forward strand.
TTCCAGCGAGTTTATAGAGCAATTCGAACTCCTTCAGCGGCAATGTAAGCGACTCTGTTCCGCTCGTCACCTTGTAGGTTTGTCGATCCAGGATGACGTTGCCGAAATGGATCGTCTGTGTGGAGCCGATTTTGTATCGTTTGAGTAATGCTCGGACGCGAGCCGTGAGCTCCAACGGATCAAACGGTTTCGTTAGATAATCATCGGTCCCCAGTTCGAATCCTTTCACCTTTTCCCAGGTCTCACCTCTCGCCGTCAGCATGAGCAGCGGAAGATCAGGATTGGCTCTTCGCAGCTCCTTACATAACGTCCAGCCATCCATGACAGGCATCATGATATCAAGCACAACAAGATCGACATGTGTTGAGCCGTAAACGGTCAGTGCCTCCTTGCCATCCGCAGCTTCAGCCGTTTCAAATCCGTCATTTCTCAAAAATAAACAGACGAGTTCACGAATATTCGGATCATCGTCAGCAACCAGTATTGTAGGCATTTGTTTCCTCTTTTCCTGTTTCCATGTCATGTAGTCGTAATCATTATACTATTATTGAATTTGTAAAAAGCAAGTAAGAAGTTTAATCTCGCCATTCCCTCAGAATGTTCTGCATCCCCGACTTCGTATGAAGAAACTGTTTCACACGAGAGCCATTGGCACCAGATGGATGAGGAAATCCCCATAAAATCTTCTCTTCATCTACCCGATGTTCATCAAGCAATTGATGTAGTACAGCCTCCACCGACTTTCCTAATGGAATAATAAGAGGATGCTTTAACTGTTCCAATTCAGGCAGAAATGACTCAAGTACAGCTTGATACAAAAATTCACTTTGAGGAATGGAAGGCTGATGTCCATTGTAATTTTGCTTATTCACCAAGACTGGATATCGAATCAGAGAAGTTGTATGTAACAATGTACAGTTTGCTTCAAATAACCTTTGTACATGGGGCACTCTTATATATTCATGCAAGCCTATTTCCTGGAGCATTAAAATCAAATTGGTACGCATAGAGCCGGCCATTCTTGCCGCTATTTTGGCTTCTTTACAGGCTTGCTCATATGATTTGTGTGCTTTCAAAGCTTGGATAGCCGTTCTATAAGCAATCTCCATTTGCTGCCAACCTGGTGTGATGCCCACAAGCATGACTTTTGCGGCTGCATTGATATATTCATTATGTGGGGAATAGAACATCTCCACCTCTCCTGAAGAGCTTAATTTCAGCTCATTAATCAGCAGCTGTGCTTTGGAGTACTTGGGTTGTATCGGGAATGATTTCATCACGTCAATCAGACGCTGTTGTTGAGTGGGAGATATCAGCAGAATTGCTCACTCCTTACGGCATTTATGTATTAGCACCCTGCAAATTATCGCTTATATACCTTATTTTGTACAATAACAGCCGAATTAATTGAAATAAAAAGGGTAATTGACGGACAACATCCATCGATTGCCCTTTTTATTATTATAAATGGACAGGTAGCTGTACAATAAATGTCGCACCTGCTCCTGGTTCACTGAACACGGAGACAGTACCCTCATGCATCTCCACAATTTTATGCACGATGGAGAGGCCCAGTCCACTGCCACCCAAGGCACGTGTGCGGGATTGATCCGCTTTGTAAAACCGTTCGAATATGCGAAGCTGATCCTGCTTGGTGATGCCGGGTCCACTGTCAGAAATACGTACACTGACCTTGCCATCACTTTGTGTAAGGAAAACATCAATTTTTCCGCCTTCTGGCGTGAACTTGATTGCATTATGAATAAGGTTAATCCACAACTGAATCATCAAGTCCTCATCAGCAAAGATTTCAACTTCTTCCAGCTCTACGTTCATATCAATTTTTTTGTCATCCCATTGGGGTTCGCAGGCCAGAATCAGAGTCACCAGCTGCCGATCCAAGCGGTAAGATGTTTTATGTGATGCATGCTCGGATGAATCCAGAACGGCGAGCTTCATTAAATTATCACTCAGTCTGGACAAACGAACACATTCCGTCTCAATGATCGTCAGATACTTTTCCCGTTTTTCCTGATCCATATCTTTATTTTTCAGCGCCCTGGCGAAACCGCTGATTGACGTGAGCGGCGATCCGATCTCATGTGATACATTGGAGATGAATTCCTGACGCAAATCTTCCATCGCTTTGAGATTTGCCGCCATGTCATTGATGCTTTCAACCAACTGCACAAACGGATGGGGATTTCTCTGTCTCCCGTTTCTATTGGCAAATTCCGCATCCAGATTCACACGAAAATCCCCCCGGGAAATGCTTTTCAAAGCCTGAATCATCTCATTAAAAAATTCATATTGCCTGCCTTTAACCAGCGGACCGATCATTGTAATGCATAATCCAAAAAAAATGAACCCCAGCATGGCATTAATCAGAAAAGCAAGCAATTCATGCGGTTCCCATGGGACAAAGGAATACACATATCTCGTAAGGTAGAAAGCTGCTGTCCAGCAGGCAAACAGGGCCAGAGATACCAGAATGACGTTTCTGGAAACATGAAGAAATCCACCCTCCTGCTTCATTGCCTTACCTCTAGGCGATAGCCCAAACCCCGCATAGTACGAATGACGAAAGCATGCTCTTCCTCCGGAAACCGTTCACGAAGTCGCTTGATATGCACATCAATCGTTCTCTCGTCCCCTTCGTAATCATACCCCCAGATCTTTTCGATTAACTGATCACGGGTAAAGGTTTTGCCAGGGTAACTCGCAAGGGTGAATAGCAGTTCAAATTCCTTGCGTGGCAACACAATATCCTGATCACCTTTCTTGCACTCAAACGTATCACCCCGCAGGACCAGTTCACCAAGCAGGATCACTTGTGAAGTCATAATCCGATATCGTTTCAATAAAGCCTTCACCCGAGCAACCAGCACCAGCGGATCAAAAGGCTTCACCAGATAATCATCCGTCCCCAGGGTAAATCCTTTGATGATCTGCGAGGTTTCCCCTTTGGCCGTTAACATCAGGAGCGGCAGATCCGTCTGCTGCCGCAACTGGCGGCATAGTTCCCATCCGTCCATGCCTGGCATCATAATATCGAGAACGACCAGATCTACCTTATGGTCAGCGAGTAATCGCAGTGCATCCAAACCGTCAACAGCCTCGATTACGTGCAAACCCTCCTGCTGTAAAAAATGTCCTACCAGCTCTCGGATATGCGGGTCGTCATCAACGACCAATACGCTTGTCAAAGTGACCACCTCCATTTTTTCAACCTTGCCTTATACTCCACATTCTGTCAAGAAAAAGACCTTATACCATGAAGGCATAACATCTCTTTCCTGACACGCTACACTTGTTTAACAATATTTGATGATTTCCAATTACGTTCTGCGCATATATGCTCGCACTGTCAATGGTGCAAAAATGGCTACAATAACCGCTGCTCCGGCAAGGCTGGTCACCAGATCTGTGCCCATTGTCCCTTGATTCGCCAATTCGCGTACAGCTGAAACCAAATGGGATATCGGATTGACATTAACTACCCACTGAAGCCAATTCGGCATCGTATCTACCGGAACGAAAGCGTTTGAAGCAAAGGTGAGCGGAAACAATACGAGCATGGAAATCCCTTGTACACTGGACGCTGTACGTGCAATAACACCAAGAAAAGCAAAAATCCAACTGATGGCCCAAGCGCAAATAATAACTAGCAATCCTGCCAAGGCAACATGACCCAATCCACCTGCAGGGCTATATCCCAATAAATATCCAATCGTAAAGGTAAGGAACGTTGCAATGGTATAGCGTATCGTGTCTGCCAGCAATGCTCCGGCCAGTGGCGCAATACGTGCTATAGGCAATGATTTGAATCGGTCGAATACCCCTTTATCCATATCCTCACGCAATTGCACACCAGTAACGACGGAGCTTGTAATTACCGTCTGCACAAGTATACCCGGAATAATGACCAACAAATAAGCTTGAATATTTCCCGAGATCGCACCACCAAAAATGTACGTAAACATCAATGTGAAAATGATCGGCTGTAGGGTAACATCGAATAATTGCTCTGGTGTTCGTCTAACCTTCAATATCCCGCGATAAGCCATCGTTAAGGAATTCCGGACAGTTTGCCCAAAGCTTGTGTATTTTCTCAGCTTACGGCTTGGATTTTGTTTCGCTATTGTACTGTTCATACTTGCAACTCCTCCACTGCTTTTGATTCTTGAGACGTATGAGACGCATTGCCACTCGCATCTTGGCCCGTAATGGTGAGAAATACTTCATCAAGTGTAGGTTTCTGGACACTCATCTCTGCCAGATCAATGCCTGCGGAACGAAAGGCAATCAGTAGATCTGCTGCAATATTCGCATTTGCCATCGGTGCAGTAATCTTCCCCGCTTCCGCTGATACGCTGGATTCTGTTCGAAGGATCTGCTCTACAATCTGACGGGCGTGTTCAATCCGTGTCGGTTCCTGGATGCGCAGTTGAAGTGATGCAGTGCCAACGGAGGCTTTCAAATCATCCACCGTACCTTCGGCCACAACATGGCCCTGATCAATTACGGCAACACGGTCGGCCAGTTGATCCGCTTCATCAAGATATTGTGTTGTAAGAAGCACCGTTGAACCGGTCTTGACCAACTGGCGAATCGTATTCCACATCTGTGCACGTGTCCGTGGGTCAAGTCCAGTTGTCGGTTCGTCCAAAAAGATCAGCGGCGGCTGAGCAATAAGGCTTGCTGCGAGATCGAGACGGCGGCGCATGCCTCCGGAGAACCCTTTGATTGGACGTTTCGCCGCCTCCGTCAAGCCGAACTCTTCAAGCAGCTCAGCGGTCTTGCGTTTCGATTCTGCGCGGCCTAAACCCAGCAGCCGTGAAAATATCATCAAATTTTCGTTGGCACTCAGTGACTCGTCAACCGATGCGTATTGTCCTGTAAGTCCAATTAGCTGGCGTACGATATGTGACTCCTTCACCACATCATGTCCAAATATTTTGGCTGATCCTCCATCGGGCCGAAGCAGCGTGCCCAGCATCCGAATGGTTGTTGTTTTCCCTGCTCCATTCGGGCCCAGTACGCCATAGATCGTACCTGCCTTCACCTTCAGATTCACACCATCCACTGCACGTTTATCTCCAAAAATTTTCACAAGCCCCTCTGCCTCAATGGCCCAATCTCCAAGTTCATTACCTGTTGTTCTTTGCTGTATGTTTGTCAATTGTGGTTCCTCCCATATCGTTTATAGGGGAAGAATATCGTACTTTTATGAACTGAATATGAATGGAATCGGAAAGTTTTCAATTTCAAATCACAAAACCCCGCCAAGGTCCAAATGGACACCGGCAGGGTTCGGATGGGATTATAACACTCTAATTTGCAGGTTTGATATCAAAGAAGTCCAGTTCTCCATATCCTTCACCTTTGGAGAAACGAATTTTGTTCACACCAGCCTTTAGCTGAACTCTCGCTGTGGACAGTCCCCAGTTCTCCCATCCCTTGTTCGTAATGTAGAAAGGACTGGCTGTGCCTCCATTCACACTCAGCAGCAGGTTGGACCAGTTGCTGCCTGCTGTGCCATTCGCTGTCCTCGCCAGGAGAATATATGTGCCCGCAGTTGCTGCATTGACGTTAAATTCTACATAGCTATCCACCGTATCGATATGACCAGCTTTCATGCCACCTGAACCAGAAGGACTCTGGGAAGCATAAGCGATCCCACCAAAGGTTCCCTCTTCTCCTTCATATCGAACGATTGACTTTTCTCCCGAAGGTAGAGCAATAGGTACGTTGGGATTCACCGGTGTACCCAAATTCGGGGTATTGTCGGCATTCCAGGTGAACTTCTGTAAGCGGATCTCACGATTCCATCCGGAATTATTGAATTTCGCTGTGTGGTACATGATCCAGTCCTCAGTCCCGTCAGGCGATTTCGTAAAAGAATGATGACCCGGACCATACAAGCCGTTCCCCGATTTGAAGATAGGCTGACTGTGCTTGCTCCAGGATGCCGGATTCAGCAAGTTGCTTGAGGCGTTAGCGGTAATAAGCCCCAGACAATAGTCGTTGGTCCAACTACCACTTGCCGAGTAGACTAGACTGATAACTCCGTTTCGAACGATCACCTGCGGTCCCTCATTTACATTCGGGGAATGATTGGTTTCCCAGGCGTAGGTTGGTCGCGCAATTTCCACGCGATTTGAATCGATCGTCCAGGGATTACTCATATGGGCAATGTACAGATTCTGCCTTACATTCGTATCTGCTTCCCAGCCCGACCAGATGAAGTAGAGCTGTCCGTTTACCTGTAATACCGTCCCGTCGATAGCCCACTTGTTGGTGGGATCCGTAATCTGCCCTTTGTATTGCCAGGTTCCCTGTGTCGGGTCAGCTGACGTGTTTTCCATGACATACATGCGGTGATTGACGTTGTCTCCATCATCCTTCGCATAATAGATGTACCATGCACCGTTGATGTAATGAAGCTCTGGAGCCCAGATGCCACAGCAGCCGGTATTCACCACAGTGGTTGGAGCCGCATCAATGATTGTTAATTGAGCTGACTTCCAGATGGTAACGTTACCACCTGTTGTTTTGGTGAAATAATAGAATCCGTCAGTGTGTTTGTAGACCCATGGATCAGCTCCATCCTGCATTACGACATTATAGAAATTATTCTGAACGGTCGCTGCATGCGTCGTCTGTCCCATCGGGAAAATAAGAAATACACATAAGGCCAGCAACAATTTGTTCCTGTAATTCATTATTTTCATCTACAGTCACGCTCCCTATAGGATTATGAATCATGCGCGTACCTGACCTGCAACGTTCAATCTTCGATGGCAGCCTTGCGGGAATTAATGCGACGAATCGTTTCCGGGTCGAATTTGGGACGGCGGTCATACGTGTACAGTCCATTCACTTCCTGTTCCACATCATATAGCTGGGTATAACAAAACCCGAACATCTTCGGATGGTCCAGCAGGACATTGGTTAGTCCCTCATAACGTGCAATGAAAGCTTCTTCGGATTGTGGTCTGTCCCCGTAACCCCAAGCTTTCTCATCTTGCTGATCCGGATTCCACCAGATACCGCCATACTCACTGATAAAATATGGCTGCCCTTCATACGTCTGCCGCTCTGGAAAGGTATTAAATACTTCCCCACCGCTTTTCATCGGTTCATATCTGGCCCGGAACGTATCCGGGTTCTGATCATAGTCATGCAAATCGAAGATGTCCGTCACCACATGAAAGTTACCGCTGGTATCAATGACAGGACGTGTCGGGTCCATACGTTTAGTCATCTCATAGACAATGCGCAGCACGTCGTTATCCTGCCGGGTTCCATCGCGATCCCACGTTTCGTTGAACGGACACCAGCCGATAAGCGAGGGATGATTTAAGTCACGTTCCATACCTTCCATCCATTCCGGTAGGAACCGGGCAAGGCTTTCGGTCGTTGTAATATCCTGTCCCCAGTTGGCATGTTCTCCCCATACCAGGTAACCAAGCTGGTCAGCCCAATATAGGAAACGTGGCTCAAACATCTTTTCGTGCAATCTCGCTCCATTAAAGCCAAGCTCCATGGAGATCTCGATGTCCTTGCGCAGATCTTCGTCGCTAGGTGCCGTGTAGATGCCATCCGGGTAAAAGCCCTGATCTAGTACAAGCCGCTGAAAAACGGACTTCTCATTGATACGAAATGCCATGCCATCCAGCCTTACCGTCCGCAGTCCGAAATACGAGTCTACCGTATCGATGGTCTGATCCTGCCCATGCAGCTTCAACTCCAGATCATACAATTTGGCATTCCCCAGCTCCCATAAATGGATTTCGGATAATGGGACGGTAAGCTTCACAGCAGGTCCATGAACAACCGCCATTGCCGATCCAACATTCTTGCCGTCAAAGTGGGCAGTTGCAGCCAGCTCTCCTCCAGCAGCGTTACCGCATATTTTCACTTCAAGGTGCACACATGCATTATCCGGATCAGCTGCGACTTTCATGTCGGAGAGATACATCTCTGGCACTTGCTCCAGCCACACCGTTTGCCAAATGCCAGTAGTCCGCGTGTAATCGCAGCCATGTGAGTGGAATCGTTCGCTCTGTTTTCCTCGCGGCTGAAGTCCAGAACGCACATCGTCTTCCGCATAGACCGTGACTACATTCGTTCCCGACGAAACATGGGATGTGATATCAAAATGAAATGGCGAATAGCCTCCCCGATGTTTGCCAACCACTTTTCCATTGACCCAGATCTCGGCTTCGTAATCAACAGCGCCAAAATGAAGCAAAATGCGCCCATTCATCCAGGCATCCGGGATAGAGAATTCCCGTTTGTACCATACTGCTGTCATAAAATCGGTATAGGCCACCCCGGACAGTTTACTCTCTGGACAGAACGGAACAGTGATTGTCCCAGAGAGATGATGTTCGGACTGTTCATAACCTCGTTCTTTTCCACTTTTGCCATGATCCATTTCGAACTGCCAAGTTCCGTTCAGATTGATCCAATGGTTACGCACCCACTGAGGGCGAGGGTATTCCGGACGTGGTGTTAATGTCATCTTGTCTTTATTCATACGAAAATCACTCCTATTAGCCTTTGATTGAACCGTTATATACTCCTTTTACAAAGTACTTTTGCAGGAAAGGGTATACCATCAGTATTGGAACGGTGGACACAACAATGGGGCAATATTTGTTCTGTATTTGAATCAAAGTATAATTACACAATAATTAGATGTCAACGTTTTCAATTTATTTTCTTGTAATAAAATTTGTCTGGTATTATTGCTTAGATTTCCTTCAAACAGCATTGGAAAGTTAATTTTCCACCGAATAACACCATTAAAATACTGTTCCAATGCGGAAAAATCCAGTTCAAGCCAAAATAATTATTACTTTCTTCGTCTAATAAGAGCATTCGTTTTCACCAAATCATTTATCTACTCCGCCATTAATTACAAAATAGTTGTAACTATACGCATACCCAGCCCCTATTCTCAAGTCTTCTGTTTTACGCTTCCGATGGAACTTGGAGCGCATGATTATCGCTGAAAGGCACACCAAAATCAGGAGTTCCATCCCTGTTCCATTCAAATTTTTGAATGCGCGTTGCCCGTAAACGCATAAAATAATAATAACCATCGGAGTGCCTGTAGACCCAAGGGTCTGCGGATTGCAATGCCACCGGATTACAATATGTACTGGTTGTCATCTCTTTTCTCTCCCTTCATATCGTGCTATTTTCTATTATCTAGAAGAATTTGTTTGCAGACAATTGCGAAAACGCTTTTATTAAGTTGTAAAAAAAGACAACCTTCAAGCGATTTCGTCGGTCGAAAAAAACCGTCCTGGAGACGGTTTTTTCCTGTTGAAGCTTTACTGAATGCTTTGCATCCGCCATTCCAGTGGGGTAACCCCGACAGATCTGACAAAATAATCATAAAATCGGCTGGACGAAGTAAACCCTACTTCCGAAGATATCATTTCGACTGCCTTGTTGGTTTGTTGTAACATCCGTTTGGCTTCCATTAGACGAAGATTGATAATGTATTGCTTTGGAGAAACCCCCACCGATTCCGTGAATTTCTTTCGCAGATTGCTTTCTGACAGGAAATGTCGAGAGGCCAATTCACTAACCGTAATCGGCGTGTAGTAAGACGAATGGATCTCTTTCAGGACTTCCTGAACGATGCATTGAACCGTTGGATCGTTGACAGCATGAGGAGCTTCGACTGAGCAATTCCGCTGAAACAGTAGCAGTGCAGCATGTGAATGGGATTTGAATAAACCTTCACCCTGCCCCAGATGAAACAAGTTCGGTTTAAAACGCTCGATACTCACGATACATGAGGTACCGTTATTTGGCATATCTCGCATCCTGATCACCCGCATTCATCGTATACCTTACCTGCATAATAATGTTCTGTTCATGATCTCCGAACTCATTGCCAAACAGGTTCATGCCTCCCTGATGCCTAGCATCCGGATGAATTCCAATGCGTAATCTTAACTTGTGTTTATCCTCAAGATGAAGATCTGACAGGGACACATCCGAAATTTTCTCCTTGTCCAGCATGGTCATGTTGGCGTCCACACGCCATTTTTTGAGAATGCCGTATTGTGTGGAGCCATCAGACCACCATGCCGGATTCAGTTTACCTCGGCGGTCGCCCAAATCTCCGGGACTAGTCCACATCCCGATCTCAGTGCCATTCACCCAAATGGAAATATCCGAGGGCCAATCATTGTTATAAGTTGCTACTTCAGAACAGATTTCCATGGACAATTCCAAAGAATCAATCGTTGCACCTTGCGGAATATCCATTGGAAGCAAATATTCCAGATAACCTTTTGCCAGCCAAATGATTTGAGCATCAATATGCTTAGGATGATAGAAGCTTGCCGGGTCGTCTTCCTTCAGAATCATCTCCTCTGTGCTCGCCATGCCGCATGTTGGCTCAACTTCACAGTCGCTGTAATGCCCTATCGGCATCTGTACTTCATAAACATTCGTATCCCGTGTGGGAAAGGAAGTCACTCGACCCAGGGCGATATGAATATCATCATAATTGCGGCTGCAAACCTTCATGGCCCCACGAGAGGCTGGGAGCATCTCCGTATGTATTAAATGGGCTGCCTCCAGCACTTTAATATGGTTGGCTACCGTTGACACGGGCAGGTTAAGTGCTTCGGCAATTTCGATAATGTTTAATTTGTTGGCATTAAGAAGCTGGAGAATGTCAATCCGGGAACGAGTCGACAAGGCGTGGGTTACAGTTACCAGTTTTTCCGGGTCGTTAAAGCTGAGTTCCAGCACGTATTTGCTCTCCTTTGGAAAATATTAATTAAAATAATTCTACTGAATAACAGGAATAAACACAATGTTGCTATGCTCCATCCTGCTTTCGGAGGAATCCATCTGAGAACATTTTCCACGTAATCTTTCCTATAACGAAGGCAATGAATAGAAGTAATCTGCATTTCTTGTGAAAGGAAGAGTTATACGTGATAAGTGAACTCAATAGCTGGATCAGGCATATTGCTACTAACTATATATTGATTATTACGGCAGCTGTTATTTTCTTCGCGATTAAGGCTGTAATCGGATTCTACACCTACAAACATTACAACAAACAATTGGACCATTTGCACCATAAAGTCGATCTGCTCATCAAGGAACAGCAGCTTCTAGCTCAGCAGTTCTCCGTTCCCAACGGAAACAGAGACATGATGCACAAAGAAGACCACTTCGAGTCTTCATCGCAACCTCCTCTAATGTGATCTTCTCATTTGTCTTATGTGTGAGATGACCCTTCCCCTCTTTTAAATCAAAGGCTTACTCACTCACCGTAAGAGTCGACTACATCGTTCTGATCAGTCTTGTTTTATTTTTCCATTCTTTCCTGACAGAAAAAAGCCTTGAACGTTATAAAAGCCGTTGATCAGATGTTGTTAAACATCCAATCTACGGCTTTTGTTATTTTGACTGTATGATTTTAATCTATATCCTAATGCACAACCTTCATAGGCAAGTACGTCAGCGACTGACCTGGAGCCGAGACAGTAAGGTTGTTTTCCAAATCAAATGATTCAACCGATTCGATGAAAGGTACCCTTTCTACGAATGCTGTCAAAGCAACAATCAACTCCATTCTCGCCAGCGGAGCACCCAGACAGAAATGTGGACCATTTCCAAAGGTAAGGTGTTTTTTGTTATTGGGACGGTGAATGTTCAAGTCGAACGGATTTTCAAATATAGTTTCATCCATATTCGCCGCACTCATCCAGGAGATAACGACATCCCCTTTTTTCAATTCTACACCCAACAGATCATTATCCTTCTTAACGGTCCGGTGTCGCTTGGCGTTATGGAAGCGATAACGAAGCATCTCTTCCACAGCAAGTGGGATCAGTTCAGGGTTCTCTCGTAATTGCACATACAGGTTGGGGTCATCATAGAGAAAAGAATAAAATGTATTAGATACCATATGACTGGTTGTTTCGATACCGGCCCCGAGCAAAAGCATTGTGGTTCGAACAATCTCATCATCGGAAAACTTCTCGCCGTCTACATCTACTTTCAACAGATCTGTAATGATATCATCGCCAGGCTGAGTCCGTTTCTGAACGACAATAGGGTACAGGAATTGGTAATACTCCTGCGCTGCGACCTGCTTTTTCTGTTCCATTTCCTCTGCATTTTCTCTATTGGCGGGTTGAAACAGAATATCTACCCAGCTTTTGAAGCGGTGGCTGTCCGTCAGCGGTATGCCCAACAAATCAGACATAACCATGGAAGGCAATGGTGCTGCCAGTGCTTGCACAATGTCGATTGTTGTATTCAGCTCGATATCCTCCACCAGTTGCTTCGCAATGTTCCGAATCCGTGGCTCCCAGTTTTTCAGACTGCGGGGTGTAAAAGCAGCTGAGAGCAACGAACGGCTTTTTTGATGACGTGGAGGATCTATGCTCGAAATATTCATTCTGTCCGGCGGTGTACCTTCCTTGTTTTTAGCTCCAACTGAAATGGTTGTTCTTGAGCCTTCGGATGAAAAATATTCATGATTACTTAGTACCTGCTTGACATCGTCATATCTGAACACATTCCAGGTGTCCGTATCCTCATGATAGTAGACAGGTTTCTCCGACAACATCTTCCGAAACCAGTTCAAGGGGAAAAACTCTTCCGATCTTGACTGGAATTTGGTAATATCGTGAACTCTAATCACTTCTTTGTACATCCTGACACCGCCTCTCGAACTATTTTTATCCAATGGAAAGAGGAATTTCTTCCATGCCTCTGATAATCATCCCCAGCGCCACTTCAGTTCTTCGGCTCCCTTTGATTCCTCCTTTGTTGCACATGAATTGACAGTTCAGCGCACAACCAATTTTATACTAATCGTATATTATTTGGAATGAAACTTTCGGACTATATTCATTTTATGGAAAATTCAAGGCATATTTTTATACCGTTCGTATATTTAATGACGAGAATTAAGTTCTTAAGGGTTATGTATTTTTGGGCAAAATAAACAAGCTCAAGAAATGAAAACATCATTAATCTGGGATTACAGATAGGTAGGGATGAACATGTCTAAACCTCATACGTGGACCATATGGTTTACTATGGTATGCTTGAACACTAGACTCATTTTTTGCACATCGAGGTTTCGTTCGGGAGGGATACAGTGAATTGGATACGTCCAGTGAATAGAGGAGAATCTGTCTTTAAAGTTAAAAATAATCGAATTATCTACTTTGCAAAATTATCTATTCCACTTAATGCCCTTATCGCAGTTGGGAAAATACTTTTAGGAATCTTTACGCTCTCCTTCTTTTTATGTATTAACGCCTTTTATAATGTTGGCATCGCTGTTGCTAAGTATTACGCAGCCAAAGCACATGAGACTCGAATCTTGATGATTCCAGCCCGGAGGAAATCCTAAAAAAACAATACGCGGCATACCGATTTATAGGTAATATTGTGCTCGCTTCAAGTGCGGTGTACATCATTTACTGCAGTAAGTTATTATTTGTTACAGGCAGCAGAACGCATTATCCTCACTATGCCGCCTTCATCATTGCTGCCGTTACTTTTACCGAAATCGCAGTATCTCTTGGGGGCGCCATTATGGCGAGACGGAATAATGAACCGGTCATTGAAGCCATCAAACTGACGAACTTCTCTTCATCATTGATCTCACTTTCATTAACACAAACTGCGATCATGTCATTTTCATACAAAGGAGATCCCACCTTTTACAATGGACTGTCCGGCATCATTTTTGGTGCTCTGGCAGCACTCATCGGGCTGTATATGATTTTACGAACTCCGACAGGAGATTAGCCCATTTATAGTCTGTTGAAAAGACATCTGCGTATAGTTGAGTCTAACTATAGCTGGATGTTTTTTTTGTTATATCAAGTCATTGTAAGAATAAGCACGAATTAAAGAGAACTGTTTGGCAAGGAAATGCGGTGCATAGGGCATGTCATTACGAAGCCAGGATACAATGGTACCAATCAGAGCTGAGGAACTGTACCAGATTGCGATCTCCTTATGAATACCCGCTTGTGAAAGAGAGCTTCCCAGCTCCAAGCTTTCGATCTTGGCCGAAACGAGTGTCGTTAGTAATTTCATGAGCCTCTCCGTAAAAATGGGGGTTCGTCTGGAAGCGAGAACGACGCGATAGAATTTGGAATGATCAGCAAAGTGTTCAAGCAATTTTACAAGCACTGGCCAACCATCGTCTTTGGCAGCATCTTCAAATTGAGGAGCATATTCGTCCACAATTCGTTCAATGTGCTCGATCATCTCGTCCGCCATTTTCTCCATCATGTCTGTGATGTCACGATAATGCAGATAGAAAGTCACGCGGTTGATCGTCGCACGTTCTGCAATTCGATTGACGGATAGTTTCTCGATGTCCATTTCCTGCAACAGATCTACAAAAGCATCACGAATCAACTGTCTTGTACGAAGTATACGAGGATCTGTAGCAGACTTCTTTTCATTTTTCATGCAATATCACTCCTCAAATTTTAAAAATTACAATTTTAAATGATCAGTCGTTTATTTCCGAATTAGACGACATATTTTATCATTTCGTAAAATAAGCAACGAAAATACCCAAAATCGTAAATTGTAATCTACGGGAATATGTATATAATTCAATAAATACAATGTAAACTATACAACACGTTGTAAATTTAGTCACGTGTGGATTGAAAGGATGGAATGGATTGAGTCAGGCTAGATTAAAAGAAAGAGATGACGTAAAAAAGGGCCCCATACTGTTTGTTATGATTTTGGGTGCATTTCTTGCCACATTGAACCAAACCGTTATGAGCGTGGCAACTCCGGAGCTGATGGGGGATTTTAATATCTCAGCAGCAACAGCCCAATGGTTTACAACAGGCTACATGCTGGTGAATGGTGTACTCATTCCTATCACGGCCTATTTCATGCAACGCTTTTCGACACGGCAATTATTTCAAGCTTCGATGTTTATTTTCCTCATCGGTACGATTATATCTGCCCTTGCGAGTAATTTTGGTACACTGTTGACAGGACGTATGGTTCAAGCAGCCGGTGCTGGTATTATCATGCCATTGTTAATGCATGTCATTCTTACCTTGTTCACTCCTGAGAAAAGGGGCGCCGCGATGGGGATGGTCGGCTTTGCCATCATTTTCGCTCCAGCGATTGGGCCAACCCTTGCTGGATATATTCTTGAGAACTACACATGGCAAACGATGTTTTACGGGATGATCCCACTAACCGTTATTGTTATTGGTTTTGCGTTTGTATATCTCAAAAATGTATCGGAACGAATCAATCTCAAGTTCGACACACTCAGCGTGTTGCTGTCCACGATTGGATTCGGCGCATTGCTGTATGGCTTCAGCCGGGCAGGAACTCTGGGATGGTCAAGCGCAGAAGTAATCATATGCATTGCAGCAGGAGTCATTGCTCTTGGACTGTTCACATGGAGACAACTCGCGTCTGCAAATCCGCTGCTCGATCTGCGGGCTTTCAAGTATAATATGTTCTCACTGACCACAATCATTAATATCGCGATCACGATGATCATGTATGCTGATATGATGTTGCTTCCTTTATACCTCCAAAATGCACGGGGTTACACTGCATTGGAGTCCGGATTATTATTGCTTCCGGGGGCGCTTGTCATGGGCTTCCTGATGCCGATTACGGGTAGATTGTTTGACCGGTTTGGCGCAAAATGGCTGGCGATTATTGGGATGGTCATTACGATTGTAACGACTATCGGGTTCATCGATCTAACCGATTCTACCAGTTATACTTACCTGGTGTTAATGTCAACAGGTCGCAGAATTGGTATGGCCTTGCTCATGATGCCTATCCAAACGGCAGGGTTGAATCAACTGCCTCCAAGACTTGGGCCACACGGTACAGCGATATCCAACACCGTGAGACAAGTGGCTGGCGCTGTGGGTACTTCATTGCTCGTAAGTGTAATGACCAGTCGCACAACGGCACATGTACAGGATATGGTGGCAACGGGCGCAGCCAAAGGTTTAACCCAGCAGCAATTGGGAATGGAATCCATGATCCAGGGAATTAATGATGCTTACGTTGTCATTATCGGCATTGCCGTTCTTGGATTGCTCCTTTCCTTCTTCATCAAACGTACCAAACAAGCGACGGAGGAAGACTCCAAACAGCCTGTAAGACAAAAAGTCTCGATGAATACAAATTAAGAGCAATATTTACATGAATTACATCATGTAGAGCCTATTGTATCTTATATAAAAAGCGGCAGATCAGGACACTAAGCTTTACGTCCAATCTGCCGCTTTTTTGTGGTGTATTACATAATATAAATGAACAATTTGCCTGCACACGTAAGTAAGAACAGCTGCGTTAACTCGTTCTCTCCATGAGGATCTGCCTGAATTGTTCGAGATACGATCTGCAGTCTTTGACAATCCTGTTTGCCTCACACTGAAGAGAAGACGATTCAAATTCCGTTTGAAACGCCTGTAGCGTTACTTCCAACATGGAGATATTGATCTCTTTCTGCTCAACTAAAACAAGCAGCCCTTTGGTCAGTTCTTTCGCTTTAATAGGTACTTCCAATTGGAGAATAGAATGACTGAATTTCTGAAGACCTGCAATCAGGTTATTTTTATCCAACACAATTTCTTTGGAATCAGGAGCGATCATCAAAAGACTTGGAAAATCTATAATATGCTCTTGTCTTTCCAGCATGGAGCGAAGCAAGATTTCAATGTAGTTCAGGATTTTGGGCACAAGATGGTTCCAATCCGGTTGGTCAAGATGGAAGTTTCTCCACATGTTCGAGATTTGATGGATCATGCCAAAACCAAAAATAGCCCCTTCATAAGCAAAAGGTTTTAATTCTTTACCAAATACCTGTACCAGTCGTTCAGATAACCAATTTAACTGTATGCGAGTCAAGTTTTTCAGATCGCATTCTCCAGAGTAGAAGCCTGTCCAGAATAGCTCCACAACAAGCTTTTTTTCTGGCAAAATCATCGGCACCATAATCTGATCCACCAGTAAATCAAAATCGGAAGCATAGCTTTGGCTCTCCAAATCTTTGCGAATCATCATATCTTCCTGTACACGTTGCTCCAGAATGGCAAGAATACAATCATCCTTCGAGCCAAAGAATTTATAAAATGTTCCTTTGGACACACCTGACTCGTCTAGGATCATTTGTATGGAGGTGTTGGTCACTCCATGTTTCCCAAAGAGTACAAGCGCTGAGTCCAATAACATTTGTTTCCGCTTATTCATAAGTTCCCCCTGGATGATTTAGGTGGTTCACGTTACGATATCTAATAACCTATTGCAAATCCACTGCAAACATCATATGTTCCTTCCAAATCCCCTTGATTTTAATATTCTGCCGGTCCGTCTCCTGAAAGCCCGCCTTGCGAAGCACTCGAATCGATCCGGCATTGTCAGGCAGCGCACCTGCCTCCACTCGTTTTATACCCGCTTCATTCATAGCAAAATCCAGTGCTAGCTGAAGGGCTTCACTCATATATCCCTTGCCATTCTGCACCTGATCGAGCACATAACCAACAATCCATTTGGTGGTGGAATCCAGTTCAAGCTCGAACAGAGAGATCTCCCCAATAAGCTCATGCGTATGGTTCAGAAAGATCCCGAAAGAGTACCGTTTCCCCTCTTCCCTCGCCTTGTTCCAACCTTCGAGAAGGGCTACTTGGCCCTCCAATGTATAGAATGTATCCGATCGTTCGCTTGCCGATATTTCTTCGAAAATAGCCCGGTTACGGAACTGCAAATCCAGTAGCCCAGCAGCGTCTTCCACGTTCAAAAATCGTAAATAGATGCGTTCTCCACGATTGTCCATCTGTATGTTCATCCTTATCTCTGGTTGTAGTAGATTGCATTCATCAGAAGTACGAGAGTTGCCGTTTATAAGCCATATCCCAGAATAGATATTCAAATTCAACACTTCTTCTGAATATGTCTTCAATGGCCTCCAGTTCCTGCTCGGTTTTATGTTCGCATAATGCATCCAGTGTATCATAGAACCATTTGAATGAGTCGCGGAATTCATCACTTGCATAATTTTCGATCCAAGTCTGATAGAAATTGCCCTCTAATGAATCTCGATATTGTTCTTTTAATCTTGTGGCATAGTCGTAATACGTCCACGCACAAGGGAAAATGACGGCGATGATTTCGGCAACCCCACCTGTTTGTGCAACACTCATCATATTCGACGTATAGGCCTTGTTATAAAGAGAGGGTTTGACAGTATGATTTTCATCCAGCGTAATCCCAAATTCATTCATATAATTTCGATGCAAATCCATTTCTTCGTACAGAATAGCGTGTTGAATAACCGTAAAGTTCGTCATCATTTTTTCATCTGTCGCCTTGACCGCACCCATGGCAAAAATCTTCGCATATTCAATCAGATATGTATAGTCCTGAAGAAGATAAAACTTAAACGCTTCCTGATCCAGTGTGCCTTTCCCCATTTCATGTAAAAAAGGATGGTTGTATCCATCTTCCCATACGTTTCTGGACTTATCTTTTAACGTTCTTGAAAATGACATGATCATTTCTCCTTGTATTAAAATTATAATGTCCCCGCTTCACATCCAGCTATCGCGTTCTGTCATCCAAAATGCAGACCAAAAAGCCCTTGTCCTATTTTCGGCAAGGGCAAAATAACATGAGTACATGTCATTTGCTCCCTACGTCAGTATTAACTAACAGGTTCAAAGGGTCAGGTTTTAACCTTCTCAACTGCGAACAGTCCCCCTGCAAATAGCTCAGGCTTATTACAACATGTGTTTTTCCAAATGTCAATCCATTCCTATTAATCTTCAAGTTCCCCTAAATCTTCTTGCAACTTCTTAAGTCGGGTGCGGATATCCTTAATCATACTTTGCAATTTGTTTAACTCATCTACCCATTTTTGCTCATTAGAGACGTTCGTCGCTGAATTTGAATGATACGCCGGAGACGTCTTTAACTTGTTTAAATCCGATTCGTAACCCCTCCGCTCTTCCTCGGCTTTTGCTAATTCCTCCTCGGTGATGCCAATCTGGTGCTCCAGATAAATAATGTCTGATGAGTTACCGTGAGTTAAGCGCTGTGAATACGTCATCGTTCACCTCATTTCTGATGATCCATTGCTTTTCCAAGGTCATATGGCTGAATATCGATATCCAATTTCATACCCAGAGCCAATTTGGCCAGTTGACTTCCAATAAAAGGCCCCATCGTGAGACCAGACGCTCCAAGCCCGTTGGCTGTGATTAAGCCATTCCAACCAGGAACAGCACCCATTACCGGAAGAAAACCTGGTGTAAACGGACGGAAACCTACTCTTACTTCCTGAAACGTGCTATCGGCTAAACCTGGAGCCAGTTCCAATCCTTTATTCAAAATTTCCTGCATTCCGCCTGCGGTTACTCTTATATCATAGCCTTCAATATCATTTTCGTGAGTCGCCCCGATCACAATCTTCTGTTGATCAAAGGCTAACAGATATTGATCCGAAGGAGGCATGACCACAGGCCATTTCCCAGTGTCTTCTCGATCATGAACCTGCAAATGCATAATTTGCGCCTTCTGATAATGAACCTTAAAATCAATGCCCAAGGGCTTCAACAGTTCACTAGCCCAAGCGCCGGCACACACAATAACCTCGTCAGCCGATATGACTTGACCGTCAACAACCACTCCAGTTACTCGGTCCGATTCATATTGAAGTGTCGCGTCCCCATTAATCAGGACCGCTCCATTTCGCTGTGCCGATCGGATTAAGGCATCACGCAGTGCACGTCCATCGATACGCGCAGCACCACTGATGTAGACGGACTGAAAGTTCTCCTCCAGGAGAGGAAAACGCTCATGGGTTTCTTTTGCATCCAGACGGGTAATATCGGCAATCTCCGGTGCATCTTCTTTACGAAGGTGTGCTCGCTCCTGCATCTTGTTGATTTTCTCTACTTCCGTATGAATACTAAGAGCACCCACTTGAGCGTAACCCGTTTCCGTTTCCCCTTCACTCTTGAGTTCTTCAATCAAACCGGGATAAAAACGTGCACCCGCCTTGGCAAGCTGATACCAATCCTGATTACGGCGCTGAGATAACCAGGGACAGATGATCCCGGCAGCAGCATCCGTAGCCTGCCCTCGATCTTTCCGGTCTATAATAAGAACTTCCGCACCCCGTTTTGCCAATTGATATGCTGTGGAAGCCCCAAGAATTCCTGATCCTACGACGATGACTTTCTTCATGACTGCATCCCTTTCCTAAATCACTGTATCCATTATAGCGTATACTGTTTGGTCTGATAATGGCAAGGCATCGACATGATGATACATAATCCTAAAAGGTTTTCGATAAGTCGTTCATCGAAGTAAATAGTTCGTTTAAATTAATGTTATTTATGTAATATAATTCAAATCAGGTTTCTTTTAACTCTGTATCCGCGCCATTTACGCACACGACCTTTAACGAAATGAGGAATAACACAACGATGCCGAAACCTAGTACGGGGAATTCACTGGATACCGATATGCCGCTTATGATTACAGGTCAAAACCAGCTGACCGTAGATGAATTAATGAATTGGAACGGCCATTCACGGGATTACAGTATTGTGCAGTGTATCGGGGGAACAGGGAAAATTGCAGCCCAAAATCATGAGTTTTCGATTCGGAAAGGAACAGCTCTTATTATGTTCCCGGAGGTCACATACCGTTACGACAATCTGAGTGATTCATTGTTGTTCGATTGTTTGTCCTTTAATGGCTATTTATTGCCCCGGTTTCTGCATACCTTGCAGATCGGGGAGCTGCGCGCCTTCAAGCCGGATGGGATGCTTCATATCCTGTTGCATGAAATAACGTTGGCGCTACAGTCCCGGCACAAGGATCAGATCTGGCACGTATCCGCATTGCTATACATGCTACTGGTCAGGTTAACCATTGATGGAGATCGTTATGGTGCTTATGAACGCTCGGATGCCCGATTAAAGCTGGGTGGACTGGTTACTTTTATCAAGCAAAATTATGATCAGGATATCTCGCTCTCCATGCTGGCTCAGCAAATGGACGTCACCGAACAGCATTTGAATCGGATATTCAAAAAGGAATTCCAAATGACTCCGCTTGATTATCTGACACGGTATCGGTTATTGAAAGCCAAAGAAATGCTCGTCCATGACGCCGGAATAACGGCCCACGAGATTGCCCGGGCTGTTGGTTTCAACAGCGCCAGTTATTTTGGATCCGTATTCAAAAAATATGAAGGAATCTCCCCTATCGAGTTACGCAAGCAATACCAGAGTTAAAGGATTTCCATCGTGATCTCTGCCAGCGAGGTTAACCGCAGATCATACTTCGAGAATTCCAGATTACGCGTTACCTCGTTAGGCACAATGACACAGCGAATCCCCGCGGCTTTGGCTGCCTTCAGTCCATTCGGTGAGTCTTCGAACACAACCGCTTCGGATGCCCCGATCCCGAGACTCTCCAGGGCGAGCAGATACAATTCCGGGTCCGGTTTAACCCTCTTGACGTCCTCGGCTGTATGAATGACATCGAATAGTTCGAAAATGCCGAGTGTGCGCAAATAACCATGAACCCAATCCCGGGTAGAGCTGGAAGCAACGGCAAGTTGAATTCCCTTTTTACGGGCAGACCGGAGCAACTCATGCACGCCTGGAAGAATTGCTGCCTGTCCCAGGTATGCTTCGTATTTCTGTTCAGAGAGCAACTTGATATGATCGTGATCGATCGGTTTTTGCAGCGCTTGCTCCAGGTATAGAAAAGGATGAAATTCTTCAAACGATGTTCCTACGTTTTTCGACCAAAGCTCCAGCCCAAGTTCAAGTCCATGCTCTTTATAAATATCGCGAAAAGCATAGAACCAGGGAGTCTCCGTGTCCACAATAAGTCCATCAAAATCCAAAATAAAGGCTTTTACCATTCCGCTTTTCTCCCTCCAATGATCAGCCGATTGGCGGGAAAATGGGCTTAGAAGCGTGCAGTCACGTCCGGACGGGTAACATTCATCGATAAGAAGTGACAGGTGCATCCCGTTCCGGCTGGTGACTGTCCAACAATTCCAGCCCGGATCTCCCCCTCTATCGGCATGCCGAAATATCGAATTAATTTCCACTCCACCCCATCGGGTGAATAAAAAAATGAAATGCAGTCCTCCACTTTGCGTATGCGCAGATAAGGATTCGTTACGGGAACTTCAACCGAATTGCAATCGTCGGATGAACCTTCCTTCGTTACTACCGACACAATGGTAGCCGCTTTTCCATCATACTCAAAACAAAGCTTGCACCAGTTTCGCTCATCCGCCATCACCATCAAACATCCGGAATCATACTGATGTTGCATGTTCACGGTTAGCTGGGTCGTCATTTCGAAATCATTAGGCACCGGCATCGACAGAAATGGCGCGGTTGCACGGATGTGTTTACCCGCTGGGTCCTGGAAAAAGTCCGTATCAGCCTGAGCTTCTACAATTAGAACGCCTTGATCGGTATAAGACCAGATCTTCGGCTCATTAATCCAGTTCATTTGGTTTCTTGTTTCTGTTGCAAATACGTTTGTCATTTCTATGCCTCCCAGGTTCATTTTCTGTATTATATATTCGTTCGTTATACAGAAAACCCCTTCTCCTACATATTTTTGTAAGAACTGATCACTTGGGAGTGTTTCTGGGGATCAGGGAGGAATAACATAATGACCATGAGTACGATGTAAAATATAAGAATGACACTGAATAACAGCACAGGATTATAGTGATACAGTAGCCCTGTCAGGTAACCTGATGGAATCGCGGTTAACGTCATGACGGTCTGCACTGCCGAGAACATATCCGCTTTTTCATGTGTACCCAATCGGTTCATTAGCAGTGAGTCCCGGTACGTTTGTAAGATGAAATTGCCTGCCGCCAGTACAATTAGAGTCAGAAATAACATGGCTATATTTCCCGCTGGGATCAACAGAAAAAGTATTGCCCCCACTGTACTCAAAATGATCGAGAAACTGACATACTTCTCTTCTGAACGCCGTTTCAGACGCGGGATAATGACCAAATACAAGAGCATGACGGTTACAGCGGTGACGACCGGGATAAATGAAATAATCTGATCATTGAATTTTAATTGTTCCTTGAAAAAAATCACCTGAAAAAAGTTCAGCTGCAGGATCAGATTGGAAAGCACCGTGATGAGAATAATCGGTAAAAGTCTCCGTTTGTAGAATGATTTGCCGAAAAGTCGCATACTGGAAGCCAGACTCTGGATCACCCGGGTCTGGCTATGCATTCCCATAAGTTCCTTCCCTACTGCGGTCTCATCCGTATATCGGTTGCGAATGAAGAACATGACGGTCATGAGGATGCCACCGACAAAATAAATACTGGCTAGTGTTGGCACAATGCCAACATCAGCAATCACTACCCCGGCGATCGGTGTCAGTACTCCAGCACCAGTAATGATCATGTTGAGAATGGCGAATACCTTGGATCGTTTATGTTCCTCAACATCCTCAATAATTAGACAGTTGAAGGAAACCGTCACAAATTTGGAGGTTGCATTCAGCAGGTAAGCGATCAGAAACAACCAAAAATTCTGGGAGAAAGCCCAGATGAACATGGGAACACTCCAAGCAATCAGATCAAAAATCAGTGTTGTTCGCTTGCGGCCAAGCTTATTCGTGATTGAACCCGCAAATAACTGAAATATAAAAGCAAAATAAAGATTCACCGAATTGATCAAACCAATTTCAATATCCGAAAGTCCGGCTTCCTTCATATATAAGGGAGCATAAAAAAGAACAATCGTGCCCGGAATGGCCCATACCGGTTCAAGTAAGATGGAGTACCGCGGATTTCTCGGCAAATCCTGTAGCAGCTTCAATCGATATCTCCCCCTTTTCTGCGGTGGTTTTCACCGCTGCGAACTCCTTCTTTTCGCAGCGGCAAACCCGACAATGTCTACATGCTTACAAGATCAGAGCTGTTTTAACCGAATTCATGGGCAATTTCTCTCCGCTACGCAGATGATACCCAATTGTCCCATTGAATGCCTGTTCATAATCACTCAGCAGTTCCTTGGAGGTAACCATTTGCTCCAGTTCCGGAATACTTTGTGCAAATTTCAATGCTGTACTGATCATCGAGTGATTAGCTACCGCACCAATGATACTAATACCATCATTAATTACGGCAGTTGATTTGAACGTCACCTCATAGCTGTCGTCATAACCCATAGGAATGATCTTGCCGCCTTTGGCAATCATCTCAAATCCCACATGAAGCTGGTTACCAACCGCGTCCACTACAATATCAAACTTCTTGTTATTATTGATCTCGTATACTTTATCCAGTGTCAGATCCTGAGGATAGAACACATGATCCGCGATCTCTGAAGCGAACTCTTTGCGGAATGGATCAACTTCCGTTCCTACAGTAAGCCTTGCCAATCGTTTGCTCACAAGCTGACACAGAGAACCGATTGCACCAGAACCGAGGACCAGTACAGAGTCACTTGGCTTAGTCCCTGCTTTCATAAACGTCTGAAGTACACATCCCAGTGGTTCGATCATCATAGCGGTTTCCCAGCTCATGGAATCCGGGATGGCATAGATATACTTCTCATCCCCTACGTAATATTCTGCAAATGTACCGTGCGTCGTCATCCCTACTTGATAGTCATCAAAATTCTCGCAATAGATGAAAAGACCTTCACGGCAATAGGAGCAGGTACCGCAAGATTGCGTGGGATCAACCAATACCCGATCACCTATCTTGAAGCCACGAACTTCGTCGCCCACCTCAACCACTGTACCTACACCTTCATGACCAATAATCGTTCCTTTATTCGCCGGCACTTTGCCTTTGACAATATTCAGGTCTGTACCGCAGATGCCTGAACCATAGATTTTAATTTTTACTTGGTTTGGCTTTTGTATGGTTGGCTCATCAATATCCTGGTAAGTCACCTGTTTAAGATCCTGATATACGAGTGCTTTCATTGAATATTCCTCCTAGTCGATGTTCTTATTTGAATAAAATTTTAAACGTTTTCGTAAATCTCAATTCGAAAGGTGTTCCTGTTTCAGCATTTCTTTCCAGTCGGAAAGTGTCTGCAAGAGAGCTTCCTCCACCCATAATAATTCATCCCGGGTATGAGCATCTGAAAAAATAAAGTACCCTTTGGTAAAAATTCCGAAGTGGGCCATTCTTTTGACCATAAACTCACGGAACGGATCGGTATGAAAGTTTTCCTCCGAAATAGAGCTAATGGAGAAGCTCGCATAGGTACCCTTCAACACCAATTGATCGGTTAATCCAAGAAGTACGAGTTCAGCTTCAATCAGATCCATAATTCGAATGGTGGCTTCGCGCCAGCTAGGCCATACTTTAGCGCTTTTCATCAATCGCTCACATGCAATCGCTGCCGCAAGCGCAGTGGTCTCGCTGGAATGCGCATTGCTGAATCTGACCTGTCCTGATAATGACATCAGATGTTCTGGTCCCATTACGGCTGCGAGTGGCAGTCCATTTGCCATGCCTTTGGAAATACAAAGCAGATCCGGCCAGATGTCATACTCCCCAGCTGTAGCTTGCTTGCCCATTCGAATGCCGGAGGTGACTTCATCAAATATGACAATGATATCTAAGGACCTACATAGGGATACAACTTGCGCCAACGGCTCACGTTTCCATTCATTTGGACAAAGGACAATGCAGGCGATATCCTCGGGAGAGGATTGGATTTGGGCCTCGATACGCTCTGGTGAGGGCTTATCTATCCAGATTGTTGTGCGCTCGATATCCACGGGGATACCTCGTTCTTTCGTTTCGCGGCCATAGTATCCATACGCAGACCAGTCATGCCAGCCATGATAGGCCGTCGCGATGACCCTGCTTTTTCCACTTCCCGCACGAGCCAGACGTACGGCTCCACTGACTGCATCGGCGCCGCTTTTGGTGAAACGTAATGAGGGGTAGCGACCTTCAAATCGTTCCAAAATCAGTTCAGCGCATTCAAGTTCAATGTCAGCAGGAATAGAATAACTTGTCCCTTTTTTCAGCTGATGGATGACGGTTAGTTGAACTTCATGCCGTGCATGTCCCCATGGCGCCGTACCCATGGCCATCTCACAATCCAACCATTCATTTCCATCGATATCTATAAAACGGGAATTGCGTGCCTCTGCGCAGCATACGGGTGTATATCCCGGAAATAATCGTTCTGGTGCTTTGGCTAACGTACTGCATCCGCTCGGAATAACCTTCTCGACATGTTCCAACCACTCCAGATTCCGTGTAAACCTTACGGCACGATCAAGCGTGCTCTCTTTTGATTTCACCTTTGGTTCCTCCCTGTTTACTTGGTTTGTGAGTTAACGAACTTTGGAGCCTGGCCAGCAGCCATCATATATGCGATCCATAGTGATGACATTGCCATACAGATCAATAATCAGATCTTTAGCCCGATGAGCATGTCTCATCTCGATCCAGTACCGGTTTTCCAGCAACCGGGCGAAATTGTCCACGAGAAACAATAATCGGTTCTCGCTATGAATCAGCTCCTTGCCCAGAACCTGCGGCAGCCAGATGGCTCCATTAGAGTTAAAACGGTTGGAATAGTCACGTACCTCGGCAACAGGCGCAATGTCAGCTTCCTCCAGCTTGGTCCAGAACGTATCCGCGTCACTGCGTACTTCTGCAAGATCAATGCCAACGATCGGCAGATGATGATATTCACTCTGGCTATCCAGCTGTTCTTTCAGATGACCGAATACGAATGGCCAAACATCGGCCTCAATTTCCCCACCCCACTTTTTCCAGAAGCGTGCCAGATTGTTTTTCCGGTTAAAGTTGCGATGAATGCCACTGCTCCGTTCCCAGTGATAGGCGAGAATATTCGGATTAATGACCGTATCATATCCGGCTGCCCGTGCTCGCATCTGATAATCAAAATCCTCATATCCGTTAAAGAACTTCTCATCCAGCTCGCCTACCGTTTCATACACTTCTCTCTTCATGCCGAACATGGCGAATACAACAAGCTGAACTGAAAATGTTTCCTTCGGAATGTCTTCAGGCGAAGCGTTCAGAAATAAGTGGCGACCAATTGTATCGGCAAATGCAATACCACAATGCTGCACACCTCCCGTTTGCGGATAGAGCAGAACACCGCCAATCATACCGATCGTAATGTCGCTGTCCATCGTCTCTTTCATCATTGATTGCCAGTTCGGTTGAAGAATCGTATCGGAATCCAGGAAGAAAATATAATCTCCCTCTGCTCGCCGAAGTGCGCTATTGATTGATACAGCACAACCGAGTGGAAAATCATGCTGAAGAATTTCAATCGTTACACCTTCTCTAACCTCATGTTTCAGTTTCTCCAAATGCTGTAAGACAGCGGAACCGGAACCATCGTTTATAAAAATGATTTGAGTGGACGGGCTTACTGTCCGTAGCAATGAGTCCGTGAAAAGGTTCAAAATGTTATAGTCCTGGTTAACTGGCACAATAATGGTGTAAAGCATGGAATCCCTCCTGTTGGATATGATGGAATGAGTGCTAAAGCGAGTTGAAACGTTATCGAGTTCAGCGCAGATTATCGACCTCCTTGTCGCAAATTCACTGTCTTAATTTGGTAATGATTTGAATCTACTAGAAATTTATATCATTTTTTGTAAGTTTGAAATCTTAAATTCTGAACTCTGTTAAAATTTGAATACGTACCGAAAAGAAAATATGCGCCTTTCAAGTAGCGCCCATAGCTAGCTCTCCACGCAAAAAAACACCTCCAAAGTGAGTCCGTATCCAATGACACGACCGACTCCACAATGGGGTGTAATATTGCATTATTGTATGTTGTTATAAGGTAGAGCCTACTTATCTGGCCCTAAAGCCATGATAGAACGTATCCACAACCAGCGAAGCTGCTGATTTACGCGCAATGTCACCACTTACAACCTGCTGCCACGTCAGAAAGAGGATAGAATATAGCACATCTACAATCCAGTTTTTATTGACATCCTGACGAAAATAATTCTTTTGCTGCAACAAGCTGACCGCATGCAGTATAGGCTCTCTCAGCTTCAAATCTGCTCCCTCAATCTCAGGATTATAGTGTATAGCTGCATCATGGGTAAGGAAAAATATTTTATCTCCTAACGGAATAAGCACTTCAATCAGCTGTGGAATATATGTTTCACAGTTTTCCTCATCCAGCTGAATGTTTTGCATGGCCTCACTGACCACCTCAATCGCACGCAAGCCCAGATAAACCATTAATTGTTCGCGACTCTCCACGTAACGATGAAGGGTCGCAATGCCGATTTTTGCAGAGTCTGCGATATCATTCATGGATGCATTGGGCTTTTCAATCAGCAGTTTGGTTGCTTCGTCCAGGATGGAATTAAGTCTCGTTTGCTTCATCGATGTCATTTCTTTTTTCAACGGGTTTACACCTCTTGGGGAGTTTATTCTATAAATTGATTCAATGATCCATCATTTGATTAGTTGTGACTATAAAATTATAGCATAGTTGCTCATAATTCCGATGTCTGAACACTAACAAGCATCACCTATGATTGGTTATGTATTGCAAAGATAGATGTGATGATTAAAAGCCGCCAAGCGGCGGCTCTTAGAATTTATATCTTTTTTCTTTCCCTGTTGCTTATAGCTCGATAATTCTTGTTGCAATATTTGCGCAAAAATCACTGTCATGCTCTACAAACAGAAGGGTTGGGGAGTACTCCAGCAGCAAGTCTTCAATTTGCATGCGAGAGATGACATCTACAAAATTGAGAGGTTCATCCCAAATGTGCAAATGAGCTTGCTCACTGAGACTTTTAGCAATCAGCACTTTCTTTTTTTGGCCAGCGCTATACGTTGAGATATTCTTCTCCAATTGCAACCTAGAAAAATCCAGCTTTCTTAGGATGGATTTAAACAGGCTTTCATCGATTCTCTGCGTGACAGCATAGTCAGATAAATGGCCGCCGAGATTCGAAGTGTCCTGCGACACATACGAGATTTTAAGCTGGTGATCCTTTCGAAAATAACCTGTATAAGGGATATTCTCATCACAAATCAGTTTAAGGATGCTTGATTTCCCCGATCCGTTTTTACCATAAAGCGCAATACGATCCCCTTGTTCAACTGTGAAATTCACGTCCTTACATACCATATTGGAGCCGTATGCAATCGACACATGTTCCAATTCGACAAGTTCTTTTTTGTGAAAATCCAGTTGATGAATCTGTAGACGTTCTGCACTCTCAATATTTTTCAGAAGTTTGGACTTCTCATGAATGGCGGATTGCTGTCTCTGCTCAATATTTTTGGAACGTTTCATCATTTTGGCAGCCTTGTGTCCAATATAGCCTTTATCCACCTTAGAACCGGAATTTCTCGTACCATTTTTGGTTCTTTCCACTTCATGCGACCATCCACCCGTCCGTTTGGCAGAATCGGATAAACGCTTGATGTCCTTTATTAATTTTTCATTATTTGCAAGTTCAAACTGATCTTGCCTTTGTTTATTTTCCCACCAAGCGGAGAAGTTCCCTTTCTGAATCTCGATGTTATTTTTATTAATGGACAGGATGTGGTCTACGCTGTTATCCAAAAAGGATCGATCATGTGACACCAGAATAAATCCACTTTTGCTGCGAAGATAATTACTAACGAGTTTTCTGGCATGAATATCGAGATGATTGGTAGGTTCATCAATGAGCAAAAATCGATTATCCTTCAGAAACAAGGCAGCCAGCATCACCTTCGTTTGTTCTCCGTTAGACAAGGAATCGAAAGGCCGATACAGGATATCTTCCGAAACTTTTAACAGGTTAAGCTCACGCACAAGCTGCCATTGTAAATATTCAGGATAGACATCTTCAATGATACCGAGGGTCATAGCTCCTTTATTCTCAACCTGAAAAGGAAAGTACTCAAAGCTGACATTCGCAGAAATAGTTCCGCTGTATTCATATTTACCAAGCAGCAGTTGGAGGAATGTCGTTTTACCTCTGCCGTTCCTTCCGGTAAAGCCCAATTTCCAATCGGAGTCCAGCTGAAAACTCACATTTTCAAATATATTATCGTAACTGCCATCATAGGCAAAGGTTAGGTTGGTAACGTTGATTAAAGACATAAAGATCATCCTTTTTATGTGAAATATAAAAGTTAACCGACGGGGTATTTACCACGACATGGTCCCTCACTTTATATTTGAACATAATCAGAATTTCAGTCCGCCCTTGAATGAATGACACATTCCTTCTGTCATAGTGATTAGAATATCCTCAAATGAAAAAACGCAAAAAAGCCCCCATTCACCGGTGCTTTTTTGCGTTACATCAACCTGACTATACGATAAAGAAACCTGGCGTCCAAAAATTTAACGCCAAGATGATCTATGCATAGGAGGATAAAGTGCCGGATTCTGATTAGTTATGTTGTGAACCATGTCAGTGTTCATGTTCGTTGACAGGTTCACATAAACATCTACAACCTCTAATTCAGTCATCGCTCTATCCCCCTTTAAAAGCTCCACAATTTAATATCAGAAACTTAACATGGAATACAGCCATGGGTCAAGGCGAGAAATCATGTCGATCCTTTTAAACTCCACCTTACACCCGACCCTCATGGATTTATAGTCACCATGCGCTGTATTCAATTTATTTCAATTTTTAAACGGCCGCATACAGCGGTTTGTACACCGGATGCCACATGGCAGCTTTTACCGCCTCTTCAACGTCTTTCAGCTCTACACGCGCAACGCCATCTTCCACTGCCGCCTTAGCGACCGCCACTGCAACTTTGTACGAAACAGCATGTAGTTCTTTCACTCTTGGCAGAAGTGGAGCACCTGGTGCAGAGGAATCTACCGAATTAGCTACGGCCACTGCAGCTGCGGTGAACATGTTTTTAGTGAATTTAGATGCTTTTGCAACAATCGCTCCCAGACCCAAACCAGGGAACACAAAAGCATTATTGGATTGACCAATTTCATATAAAGTGTCATTAAACATGACAGATTCAAATGGACTGCCTGTTGCAATCAATGCTTTGCCATCCGTCCATTCAATCAAACTTCTTGGTGCTGCTTCGGCAAGCGAAGTCGGGTTGGACATTGGCATAATGATTGGACGTTCCACATGCTTCGCCATTTCTTTGATAACTTGTTCATTAAAGGCACCTGTCACACCAGAAGTGCCGATCAGAATCGTTGGTTTGATCTGTTTCACAGCTTCCAGCAAGCTGACCTGCCCTTGCTCATTCAATGCCCAATCTTCCACTTCCGCAGCTTTGCGCACATATGGTTTCTGGAATTCAAATAGGCCTTCCGTCTCATCAGTAAGGATTCCACGGTAATCGAAAGCCCAGAACCGGTTCTCCGCTTCCTCCCTCTCAAGTCCTTCTTCCATCATGGCGTCAAGAATCTGATCCGCGTTACCAATACCAGCGGCCCCTGGTCCAAATACAAGGATACGATGCTCACGAAGAGGCACACCCGTCACTTGAACTCCGGACATAATCGCCGCAAGTGTAACCGCACCCGTTCCCTGAATATCATCATTAAACGTAAGCAGTTCTTCCCCATATTTCTGTATAATATTTCTGGCATTCACGCTGCCCAGGTCTTCCCAATGAAGCAGGATATCCGGGAACCACTTTGTTGTTTCTTTCACAAAGGCTTCGATAAATTGTTCATATTTTTCTCCGCGAATCCGTTCATGACGGTTACCCACATACAATGGATCATTCAGCAATTTGGGATTATTGGTTCCGACGTCCAGCACGACAGGTAATACGCGGCTTGGATCAACGCCTACGGCTGCTGTGTATACCGCGAGTTTACCAATGGCAATTTTAATGCCGCCAACGCCCCAGTCTCCGATGCCCAGAATACTTTCCGAGTCGGTCACCACAATCAAATCCACATCTCCAGCATGTAATCCACTGTTGCGGAAAGCTTCTTCCAGTCCATCCATATCATTAATGGATAAATATAAACCACCCGGTCTGTGGTACTGATGGCTATATTCCTGAATAGCTTGGCCAACCGTAGGTGTATACACAATCGGCAGCATTTCACTAAGGTGATCCTTCATTAGACGGTAGAATAGTACAATATTTCGGTTGAACAAATCACTAAGCATGATGCTTTTTCGCAAATTATCCGATTCATTCAGCAATTGCTGATATACTCGAGTCACTTGTTCTTCAATATTTAAAACCATAGGTGGCAAGATGCCATTCAGGTTGAGCTCTCTTCTTTCTTCTTCGTTAAAGGCAGTACCCTTGTTCAACATGGGATTGGACAGAACATCCTTACCTTTCAAAGAGGTTTTTAAGTTTCCATTGGAATCTACAAAAAATGAGTTCATTTACTAATTGCCTTCTTTCATGATGTCTCTTGACGTTACGTCTTTTTAATGTATTTTTAACACTTAATAACTTTTGGTTAGTTATAGTTCTTCCGATGACAATTATAAAATATTTTCTATGGTATGTAAACGAACTCATGAAACTTTCATGAATGAAATTCAATTTCATTTCGATAAATAAAATTTATCACTTTGTCATTTTTCAACAAATTCATTTTATAATCAGATTATCGTAGAATACAAAAAAAGCCACGAAATTTCGTGGCTTCAGTGGATTTAATTTATAGTTTTCCAAATGATGGACGAGGTCCTTTGGTTGGATCTTCCCCTTCGATGAGACAGTATGCTTCAAGTGTGATTCCACCTGGCGCCTGAAGATAAAAGGTGTAGGAACCATGAACAATAGCCGGGCTTTCTACCTGAATTCCATCGTTCTTGAGACGTTGGTTCAAGTTATCCACCTCTTCCTTACTGTCTTGTGGGAACCCTACATGGAAAGTTTCTGGATATTTGATATCCTTGCCATACATTAAGTTTAATAAAAATCCATCGTCGTCGGTCATAGCCGCAAATGCTTTACCTGCATTGACGTAACAGGTTAATCCAAAATATGTTTCGAGAAAATGTTGAACCTCAATAACGTCAGTTACCGTTAAGTTTAAGTGATTAATTTTCATATGAACTGCCTCGATTCTTCTATCAATTTATCTCGAAAATAAAGTATCTAGATTATCAAGATAAATTAATTCTAAACCAGTTCATACTTCTAGTCAATGTAGAACCTGAATCATTTTAATGGAAGTATTTATCCCAACGCTGCGTTCAACAGTCAAATTCACGGAACATAGGCATCCTCTACCTCAACCTTTCGTTCATTTCCGTTTACAATGTATCTTACGTGAATGACATTTCCTTTCTGAAATTGGGGAATATGTGTAACCGGGATATATGTCTCTACAATCGTGGGAAAGGTACGGCCGTCAACTTGGGTTACGGTCAAATCCAGTCGCACTCCCGGCCTTCCATCCATACTGGACGAAGTTTGTGTAATATCATGAATAACCGCCTCTGCGGGTATTCCCTCCGTTAAAATGCTTTTTCGAAAATGCTGTTTGTGTTTATTGTTACGAAGCAGTTTAAATATCATAACCATAGTGATTGTGCCTGTTATAATCCCAAAGCCAATAACAGCAACAATAGTAATTAATGCAGTCGTCATAATGGCCTCCTTTTATTTGAAACTTATGTTTACTATTTCTTGTTTATATCTCTTATACCTTCAAAATTTGTTTTAAATGGAAATCATTCATGCCAAAAAAGCCACCTTTTTGGTGGCTTCATACAGTTTATGACGTTTTTAAAGTTTTGAATTTTCTATATTACTAGCAGGAACTGTAGCAGTATATGTTCAAATTAATCTACTTTCGCACCATAAGATCGTACAAACAGAACGGCTTGTTCGCGATCCAAACGTACGCCTTTAATATCCAATGATTTCAGATCGATTCCTTCCAGATTAGCGCCTCTAAGATCGGCCCCTTGCAGCTTGGCTCTGCTTAAAACTGCTCTTGTGAGATCACAGTCTCTCAGATCCGCTTTGGTAAAATCCGTGTCCGTAAAGTCGGCTTCAAAGAAACGAATTCCTCGCAAATCCTGTTTGCCCAACCGGGTATGTCTCAGATTCGTATAAGACCAATCACCCTGACTTAGTGTAATACCATCCATTTGTGCACCGGAAAAGTCCGATCCCGTCATCTTGCAGGAGGTGAATTTGGAAGCAAATAGATTAGCACCACCAAATAAGCAGTTTTCAAACGCCGATTCTCTATGGATGGAGCCATTCATGGAAGCACCTTTAAAGTCACATTCGATAAAACGGCAGTTGCTTGTCTCGATTTCTTCCATCGAAGCGTTCATAAAGGTACACTGTTTGAAAACACAGCTGATTAGTTCTCCATAACGCAAGTCGCGTCCTTCAAAATGTACAGCTTCATATTCCTGATCCTTATATTGATACATCACGTACACCCCATCTTGTATGATTATCATGTGTTCACCATTAAAAGAGCTTTTTATAATATACCATACGGATGTCAAGTACCTGCTTAAACGTCTGCAAAAGTCAAGTCACTTTTTTATAGAAAACGGAGCTGCTTCAAATAAAAAAACCGCGAAAATCGCGGCTTTTGGCTCCATAAATGTGTTTAGCTAGTACTTTAATCGGATATGAACAGGGATGCGAAACGATGCGTCTCTTCTATTGTCTCTGTGCTCGTCTTTGTTTTGTTCTTCTTCTTGCACAATCCACTGTCTGCCAATTAACAATTGCAGCAACTCGGTCTCTTGCAAGGTCAAATGAATATCTTTCAGTGTCAGATCTTCCTGGATATAATCCTGATCTGCCTTGAGATCGAACCGGAAATAGAGCAGTCTTTTCAGGGCGTTAATATGCAAAAATTTGAATTCATAAACCCTGCTGCGTATGGCCTCTTCCCAGTTGTCTCCCACTTCAGCTGCTGTGTCCAGTCTCTCCACCAGATCCATCGTTGGTTCCTTGATCTTGGATAACAACGAAGAGAACTCTTTTCTCTGTAAACGATCAATGATTAATTCGCTCGGTTCACCGCTCGTCAGAACATTTTCGACTAGCAGAGCTACAGGAATGGATAACTGAACACGGCTCATGCTCCGCCCTCTCCATCTTTGAGATATTGATTAAACCAGGCATTGACCTGTTCAAAGCTATCCACGCGCAGCGAGGGTTTTCCGCTTTTGATCAACGTGTGATTGGAGCCTGGATATCGAATCAGTTTGGTCGTTTTTCCATATCGTTTTAACGTAGTATATAACTCCTCCGCCTGTGCGATCGGTGTACGATAATCTTGCTCTCCATGCATAATCAGAAGTGGCGTTTCAATCTTGTGCGCATGAGCAAGGGGAGAACGGGCCCATAACATGTCTGCATGTTCTGTCGGATTGCCGCCAATTACCCCCTCCACATAGGAGATTCCAATATCACTGGTTCCATACAGGGACAACCAATTGGATATACAACGCTGCGTTACTGCCGCCTTAAATCGATGGGTATGAGCTACGATCCAGTTAGTCATGACGCCTCCGTAACTGCCTCCACCAATACCAAGACGTGTTTCATCCAGAAAATCATATGTTGCCAGTGCATAGTCCACCGCCTCAAGCAGATCACGACAGTCTCCCCCGGCAAAATCTCCTCGGCAAGCTCTGGCGAATTCCTGCCCGTATCCCATACTTCCCCGGGGATTTACCCATAGAACGGCATATCCCTGTGCAGCAAGTGTCTGCATTTCGTGGCTGAAGATGCCTGTATACATGGCGTGCGGTCCACCATGAATCTGTAATATCATCGGCACTTTCGTGTCCGATTTCTGCATAACCGGCTTCATCAACCAACCTTGAATGGGCCATCCGTCCGACGATGTAAACTCGACACGCTCAGGTACATTGACTTCCAAACCTGCCAAAAATTCATCGTTTCGCCGAGTGAGTCTGAACATATCACTACTGTTAATATCCACACGGTACAGTTCTCCAGGGTGATCCTCAGTCAATGCGCCAATGACCAGCGTCTTACCATC
This sequence comes from Paenibacillus sp. RU5M, assembly GCF_900221055.1. NCBI lineage: Bacteria > Bacillati > Bacillota > Bacilli > Caryophanales > Paenibacillaceae > Paenibacillus > Paenibacillus sp. RU5M. The sequence goes on from NZ_OBQM01000002.1 coordinate 50,869, forward strand.
AGGTGACAGGGTATATTGGTATACATCCTTCTCCCCGCTTCCCGTCACGGCTTGGCAATACCCATCCTCGGTGATTTGATACAGGTCCACATTTCCACCCTGGGTGCCCAGTACATATGTCGTACGTTGCGCATGATGGTCATCTATCAGTGGCGACGGAGATGGGCTTGCCGATTTCATATCCCCAAGTGCTGCGTTCCCCAACTGCATATCAACATCAGGTGCCAGCTGCTTTGGAATACCTCCACTACTCGGCACTTCATATAGTCTGTTGTGACTGCCACTTCCGTACTCTCGGTCGCTGGCAATCAGAATCAGTTGCTCTCCATCGGGTGAATATGCGAACTGGCTCACCTGAAGACTGGAATCCGTTACTCTGCGCTGCTCACCGCTTGCCAGATTCACGGTATGTACATCCGCAAAGTACAACAGATCGGCATCCAGCCCCTCATCCTGTACCTGCTTAGAAATAAAGGAAATAGCCTGACCGTCTGGCGACCATACCGGAGCAGCAACATTCCATGATCCGGTTGTTACCTGTGTAATGGTTCCATTTCCGATCTCATATACAAACAGATGGCTATAAAGACCGTCCCACCAGCCGGAGCCTTCTGCCTTGGGTGTCGTGCGCTCAAAGACCTTGCCTCTCAGGGGAGTTACTTTAACTTTAGGTGATTCGTTTGTCTTTGATGTTTTGTCAGTTATCGCTTCAACTTTGCTTGTAAACGCAATATATTGCCCATCCGGGGACCAGACAAATTGTAAAAGCTTGCGCTCAGGGGAGATGAGATTTATAGCCTTTGTATCACCTGACGCAAGGGCCCATAACCCTTTACCCCCACTTTCCAATCGTAAAAAAGCGAGTTGTGTTCCATCTGGTGACCAAGAAGGAGATGAATCCTTTACGCCGTCTGTAAGCGGCTTGTCCCCACTACCATCAAGTGAAACGCCACGAATTTGCGTAATATACTCATTTTTCTGCTGATCAATCGTCTGTTCAACGTATGCCACCTGACCATCTTGATTGATTACAGGCTCGCTAACCCAGCGGTATTGAACTAAGTCCTCTGGCAAGATCGGTCTTTTGTTCATGTGCATGGCTCCCTTCTCCGTTCATCTTATTTCTTGTTTGTATCCGTACGTGGATCAAGTACATCGCGCAGCCAATCTCCCAGGAAAATGACACCAAGAACCGTCAGCGTAATTGCTAGTCCAGGGAAAGTTGCCACCCACCAGCTTGTTGCAACATATTGTCTTCCATCACTGAGCATGCCTCCCCAGGAAATGTCAGGTGGTTTAATGCCCAGGCCCAGGAAACTGAGCGAAGCTTCCATAATAATCGTGGTCCCAACATTCATACCGCAGATCACGATAAAGGAAGATAAAATATTCGGCAGAATATGTTTTAGAATCAATCTCCCATTCTTGGCACCGATTGATCTGGCAGCGTGTACAAAGTCCCGTTCCTTGATACTCAACACTTCACTGCGGACCACACGGGTGAAAGGCACCCAGTTCGTCACACCGATAACCAAAATCAGCGTCGTAATCCCTGGTCCTACAATAGCCATCACAACGAGCATAAACAGAATCGTAGGGATAGCCATGAATGCATCACCCACGCGCATAATAACCGCATCCAGCCATTTTCCGTAAAATCCGGACAAGAGACCAAGAATAGCACCAATGATTCCGGACACGATGACTGCTCCCATACCTACAATTAATGAAACCCGCGCACCATATACGATTCGGCTCCACATGTCCCTGCCCAGATTATCCGTACCCAGCCAGTATTCAGCCGTTCCCCCATCAAGCCAAGCTGGCGGTTTAAGACGATTGAGAGGATTCACTGCACCAGGATCATGACTCGTTAACAGAGGTGCACATATGGCGATTAACACAACCAACAATACGAGCACAGCGCCAAATATTCCGGTCTTGCTGATGATCAGTTGTCTCCAGATATAGCGAAGTCCTGTTGGTGTACGTACATTCTCTTGTTCCTGTTCTGCACCCGGAATTGGCTTTTCATTGCTGCCTGTCATCGATTGCACCTCCTTCTAATCGTATTTAATGCGTGGATCAAGCAGTCGGTAGGCCACATCTGTCAAAATATTGGTTACAACGACGATAAACGCAATGACAAAAACGGCGGCCTGTACAATCGCCATGTCATGGGTGTTGACTGCAACAACCAGCAACTGACCTAGCCCGGGCCAGGAGAATACCGTCTCCGTAATCAATGTTCCACCAATTAAGCTTGTGAACTGCAAACTCATAATCGTCACGACCGGAATCAATCCGTTGCGAAACGCATGTTTGCCAATCACGACCATCCGGCCAAGCCCTTTGCTCCGTGCTGTACGGATGTAATCCTGACTCAGAATTTCCAGCATGCTGGAGCGAATCAGACGAGTCATTTGTGCAGCAAGCCCTACCCCTAGCGTAAAGGCTGGCAATATCAGATGTGATACTCCGCCGCGGCCGGATACAGGTAAAACTCCCCACATCACGGAAAATAACAAAATGAGCATGATACCCATCCAAAAATTCGGCATAGCTTTACCAATGACCGATATCCCGGAGATGATCAGATCGGTAAACGTATTTCGTTTGACTGCTGAGGCAACTCCAAGCGGTACAGCCATAACAATGGCAAAAAACATCGCTGCAACAGCCAGTTCAAAGCTGGCCGGCAATCGTTCCAGTACAAGCTGTAAAGCCGGTTCTCCATAACGGAAGGATTGACCAAAGTCTCCCTGCAAGGCGCTGCCAAGGAACTTCATATACTGCGTGTATAACGGCTGGTCCAGTCCGAGTGCCTGCGTTAATACAGCGCGGTCTTCTGCAGTAGCTGTTTCGGGCAGCATCAGAGCTACCGGATCACCCGTGACGCGGACCAATATAAATACGATTAACGAAACAATGAACAGAACCGGTATAACCTGCAGTAGTGACTTCAGTACATATTTGCCCATTTCTCTGTCCACCTCCTTTTAAAAAAGAACGACAGGAACGTGGTGCAGTCCCTGCCGTTCTCGGCTTATCGTTGTCATAACAGGTTGTTCTGTCTGAAGTTACTGTGCAGGTGTAATCTCGTCAGCATAGAACATTTCATCACTACGCGGCTTGAAGTTCACACGGCTATCGGTACCATAAACCCCTTCCATCTGGTACAGATACACAGCTGGGCGATCTTCAGCAAGAATTTGCTGTACTTGCTGGTACTCTTTCTCCCTGGTAGCCGGGTCCATGTTGATCAGCGCAGACTGGAGCAATTTCTCCACTTCCGGATTGTTATAGTCCGACTCACCTTTGGCCTCTTCCAACATGTAACGATTGTAGTTATTTGAAGCATCAAAGAGGGAATTACCAATTCCGATCATGAAGATTTCCTTGAATGACTTGGAACTGTAACGTTCACTGAAAGCACTTGGTTCCAGCACGTCCAGGTTAATTTTGAAGCCCACTTGCTCCAGCATCGCTGCCACGACTTCGGCAGGCTCTTTGTATTGAGAGGATACCGAGATGGTCATCTCCGCTTCACCTTCTGCATAACCTGCTTCCTGCAACAGTTGCTTCGCCTTCTCTTGATCATAAAGCGATGTTTTGTACAACGAAGGATCTGCCCCAAAGTTGCCAGGCGTTACGGATGTGCGAGTCACAATACCTGCACCTCCGGCAATGCTGTCTACAATGCCCTGCTTGTCAATCGCCAGATCAATGGCCTCCCGAACCTTCGGATCAGCTGTGACGCTGCCCTCTGTTTGGCGGAAAATCAACTGAAGTACACGCTGAATCGGTGCTTTGACGATCTTTTTGTCTGCTTCGCCTTCAATGCGAGCAATATCTGTCGACGGTATGGATGCTGCGATATCAACACCACCAGCCAGCAGTTCCGATACACGTGTGGAAGCTTCCGGGATGACACGGAATACAACCTCATTCCATTTCGGTTCACCATCGAAGTAATTTTCATTTTTCACCACTTCAACGCGATCATCTTTTGTCCATTTGCTGAATTTGTATGGACCTGTGCCAACCGGTTGTTTCAGGAATTTATCGAACCCATTGTCCTTAATATATTTTGCTGGCAAGATGCCTGCCCCCATTTTGGACAGACGGTTAAGCAGCAACGGATCTGGTCCGTCTGTAATAATATCTACCGTATGTTCATCGATCGCTTTCACTTCAACAATGTTTTTGAAGTAGCTGTTTTGTTTCAGTGTGCTGTCTTTAGCTACGCGCTCCAGTGTATACTTCACATCTGCTGATGTGAATGGATCACCGTTATGGAAGGTCACGCCTTCACGGAGCTTAAAGCGCCATGTGGTGTCATTCACTTGCTCCCATGAAGTCGCGAGACCTGGAACCTTCTTCTGTTCACTATCATTTTTGATCAGATAATCATATACGTTGACCAGTACTGCTTCACTGGATGTATTATTGTTGTTGTGCGGGTCAAAGCTCTCAATATCCGTAGCAGCTGCGATTGTAAGTGTAGTGCTGGCAACAGTACCGCTGCCAGATTCACTGGATGCCGAATTGCTATCCGTACTCTTACCACCGCAAGCGCTCAGTACCAGTACTACAGCCAATAATGTGATCCACATGCTAGCCCATTGTCTTTTTTTCATTTTCCATGCTCCCCCTAAGAAGTTGTATGTCTTGCCAAATATTCAAGCGCTACGGCGGACAGCATGCCTACACCATAAGGCATGACCGTCTCATCCAGATCGAACATCGGATGGTGAAGCGGGTAACGGGTTCGCTCTTCCTCGTTCCCTGAACCCAATCGGAAGAAAACACCCGGAATCTGTTCACAATAGAATGCGAAATCTTCGCCACCCGTAGATGGCGGAATACTACTCCATCCCTTCGCCCATTCGAGTCCATCAACGGTCTCCGCAAGCAGGTCCACCATGCCCAGATCGTTAACCACAACGGGGTAGCCATCACCATAGATGACTTCATGGCCCGCCCCGAACGAACTGCACACACCACTTACGACCTGTTCAATCAAGGCTGGCATGCGTTCACGAATGGCAGGGGAGAGTGTTCGAACCGTGCCGATCATCTCAACCTCCGGTGCAATGGCGGTTCCCATGTAGCCTCCAGTTATTTTACCGATCGTTACCACAACCGGCTCCAGCGGGTCTACCATACGACTAGCCAGGTTCTGTAGTGCAGTGATGACCTGAGCAGATACGGCAATGGCATCGATACCTTCATGCGGCCTCGCAGCATGTCCACCCTTGCCAAGTACCCGAATCACCAGACGATCTGCCGAGGCAAACGCCACACCTTTGCTTACCCCGACGGTACCCGTATCTTGTCCCGGAGTCATATGCAATCCTGCAATCGCGTCCACTTTCGGATTCTCCAGTACCCCATCCTGAATCATGGCACGTGCACCTGCCAATCCTTCCTCCGCAGGCTGGAACACAAATTTGATGTTACCCGCTTTCGGTCGGCCGAGGCTCGTTAGCAGCTCCGCCGCTCCCATCAGAATGGTTGTATGTGCATCATGCCCGCACAGATGCGCCTTACCTTCTACTTGCGAACTGTACTCAGCCGACTTCTGATCTTGTATAGGCAATGCGTCCATATCTGCCCGAAGTGCAAAAGTGGGGCCCTCTGTCTCTCCCCTCAGCAAGCCTACAACTCCGGTTTTTCCGACATTGCGCGTCACTTCAAGACCCAGACTTTCCAAGTGTTTGGCTACGATCTCTGACGTTCTGAATTCTTCATAGCCGATTTCCGGATGGCGATGGAAATCTCTCCGCCAGGCAAAAAGTTTGGGCTGCAATGCTTGTGCATGTTGATATAGTTGTGATTGGTCCATTAGTTCTCATTCCCTTCTTTGTCATCCGATTCTGATACCAGTCGGGCATAGATCGCATCAGCCGAGAATTCAATGTGTCTTTTCATGGTCTCCCGGGACTTGATGCTGTCATGTGCTTTCAGTGCTTCAAGAATCTCCATATGTATCCCATGATTGACGGAGCGAATTCGGTCATCATATGGCATTAGGTCCAATGCCGGATTAATTTTTGTTCGGATCTGTCTCACGGCCGCCTCGCAGTATGGATTCCCGGATGCCTTGGCAATGGTCAGATGGAACTTCACATCCAGAGCCCGGAACCATTCCCTTGTACAATGAGGTTCAATGCTTTGCTCCATATAAGCTTCCAACAGCTCCAGCTCGCCTGCGGTAATCCGCTCAGCAGCCAGAAAAGCCGCTTCCGGCTCAATAATGGTCCGGTATTCAAACACTTTCAGCATCTGTTCCCAATCCCGTTTAATTTCTTCTCTTGTGCGTTTATGAGAATTGGCTGTCAGAGGCAAGACAAACGTTCCGCCCTTAGCCCCCACGCGCTTCTCTATCAGACCTTTGTCTTCTAACGTAGATAACGCCTCACGCACCGTAATGCGACTTGCATTAAAAATCTCAGCCAGTTCTCGTTCCGAAGGAAGCTGTTCTTCACTCATTAATTCTTTGAGTATGATGGCTTCTTCCAGTTGTTCTCTAATAAATTCACTGACCTTTTTGGTAGATACTTTTTCAAAACGAAATGAAAACGTACTGGACATGCAAACACTCCGATCTGTAAATGGTCTAGACCTTATACCATTAATATAATTCCGACTAAACAGATATGCAATACTTTTTTTGAATATATTTAAAAATAGTTTTCAACTCGACCCGTTTTCCAAATAAAAAAAGATGCATCTGCATTAGACAGAAACATCTTTTTAATTTGAATTATTCTCTCTATATACGTACAGAAGTAAGGCACGGTATAGACAAATGGAAAGCGTATAAAAGACCAAAAAACCTTTATCCCCCCTAATGAGGATAAAGGTTTCTGAAATTCATTTTAGGCTTGATTGGATTCGTTCATGTAAACGGCTTTACCTGTACGTGCGGACTCATAAAGTGCCTCCAGGATCTGTGAAACCACCAAAGCCTGTTTAGGAGTTACAACCGGCTCCAGATCTTTATCAATCGCTTCAATCCATTTTCTCATCTCTACATCCGGTGCACTTTCACTCTTTCCATCGTAGAAAGCGACCCCGCCTGCACTCAGTTCAATTTCATTGGTGTACAGACGACTGAATTTCTCGCCATTAATACGCAGGCCATTCTTCATATCCGCACCCGCTTCGCTTCCGCTCAAGCTGCATTTCGCTTCATCCACATCCAGTGAATTGAGCGCCCAGCTGGATTCCAGCATAATTGTCGCACCATTCTCCATTACGATCATACCAAAAGCGGAATCTTCAACCGAGAATTTTTCCGGGTCCCACGGGCCCCATGCATTCGCTGCATTTTCTCGTTGTGAGAGCTCATGATACGTTGTGCCCAGAACAACCTTCGGTTGATAGTTATCCATCATCCACAGCGTCAGGTCAAGTGCGTGTGTACCGATGTCAATCAACGGTCCACCACCTTGTTTCTCCTCATCAAGGAAAACACCCCAAGTAGGTACGGCTCTTCTTCTGATCGCATGTGCTTTGGCAAAGTAAATCGAACCCAGTTCGCCAGCTTCACACAGCTGCTTCAGGTACAAGCTATCTTCTCTGAAACGGTTATTGTATCCGATAGTCAATTTTTTACCAGTACGTTCGGCTGCTTCAAGCATTTTTTGCGCTTCAGCAGATGTCTTGGCCATTGGTTTTTCACACATGACGTGTTTTCCGGCTTCCAGTGCAGCAATAGAAATCTCTGCGTGAGAGATATTTGGCGTAAGAACATGAACAATATCAATCGTTTCATCCTGAAGTAATTCTTGATAATCCGTGTATACCTGTGCTTCGGAACTACCATACTTTTCTTTGGCTTCTTCTGCACGTTCCTGAACGATATCACAGAAAGCAACCAGTTCTACATTATCAAGCTTGCTCAAACTTGGCAGATGTTTGCCGTTTGCAATCCCGCCACAGCCAATAATCCCTACACGATACGTTTTACTCATATCTAATCACCCTCACTTTTGGTTTGGTTGTTTCATTTTACGGAAAGCCGATGGGGTCATCCCCAGACGCTTGCGAAAAACAGCATGTAAATAATTAGCATTGGTAAACCCTGAAGCCAGGGCAATTTGTTCGATGGAAACATGACTTTCTTCCAGATTGCGGCACACCGCGCGCAGGCGGATATCCTCCAACACACGGCTGAAAGGCATTTCCGGCTGAACCTGATAAAAGATTCGTTGCAGTTGTCTGCTGCTAATATGTAGCTTCTCCGCTACATTCTCCAGCGTTACTGCTGAGGGATGATTTGCCTCCATATACTGAATGGCATAATCGTACCTGTACACCGACATGTCTCGCACAGGAGCCTCCGCCCGATTCCCCCCGATATCGTAGGCTCGGACGGTTTTCAGCAGAATACTGATCACCTGCTGCTTAATGGACGTGTAATATCCAATCAGTTTACGGTCACAAGCCTCATAAGCTTCCAGGAAACAGTTCATGGCGCGATGATAATCATGTACCGGAGCAAGAGGAAGTGTTCTAAGCTTTTCGATCGTTTCCTCTGACTCTGCTGCCTCCCACGGATCTACACCCTCTCTGGGATGTTCAATGATATCCACATGCAGGCATAGTTCATCCATGGCCTCTTGGGAATCCGCCTCCTGATAATGAACAAGACCCGGACCCGTTAAATAAAGCATGCCTTCAGAGAGCGGATGCATCTCATCCCCCAGAATGACTTTTCCTTTCCCTCTCGGGATGAAATGTAACTCGAATTCCGCATGGTTATGAAAATCAACGATTCTGCCTGCTGGAAAAGAAGTCAGATGAAATCGCAGAACTCGTATCTCGTAGTGTCCCCACAGGATCGAGACATCCAATCTTTCCAGGATATCCTGTCGTTCAAGCATCTTCTCAAAAGGATATCGGCTCAATGCGGCACCTCCCAAACCCTATCCCTGTAACTCCTTCAAGGAGATTTTGCGCCCTTCCTTCGCAGAAAGGTTGGCAGCCTCCATCAGGCGAGTCAATTGAGTAGCCGTCTGCAAATTCTCGGTAGCAATCGTATCATTCTGAATATGGGATACCCACTGGCTGAATGCGCTTTCTCTTCTGTCCAGCAAAGGAATCTCTGTCCATTCCTTCTGTTGATCTGAACCAACATTCGTGCGGATTAGCAGCTTATCCTCTGGTGTTCCGTATAAAAGTGTGCCTTCCGTACCATGAACCTCTATCGCAAACGGCGAATGACTGTTCACAAACCCAGCCTCGACTACACCGATTGCTCCGGAATCCGTAAATAACGTAGCAACCGCGTTATCTTCCACTTCTTTTCCAGTAACATATCCGAAATTAGCATTAACCCCAGTCACTTCTTGACCTAGGAACAGATTCGTCAGATACATCGGATGACAACCGAGGTCAATTAATGCCCCGCCCTGACAATCTTCCAGATGATAAAAATGCTCAGGCAGCCAATTGCCAATCGCACCGTTATGCGATAAACGCACACGAACATAAGTCACCTTACCAAGTAGTCCTTGGTTCAGAACATCTTGAATCGTTAATGTATATCCATCGTTCAAACGAGGTAAAGATACCGTCATTTTCACTCCGTTATCCTGTACATCCGAAATGATCGTATTTACTTCTTTAATCGTTGAAGCGATAACTTTTTCTGTGAAAATGTGTTTGCCCGCTTTCGCAGCAGCAGTGATCACATCTTCGTGAAGACGTGTCGGTGCATCAACAATGACGGCATCGATGTTATCCTGTGCCAGCATATCTTCAAGCGAAGCATAGAATGGCACGTTCAGACGTTCAGCAGCTTCCTGTCCGCGCTCGGCATCTTCATCCCATACAGCAGCCATCACCGTATCTTCGTGCTCCTGAGCCTGTTTAATATAATCCCAGGCATGTACGTGCCATAAGCTTATTTTACCTATTCGAATGGTCACTATGATTAACCTCCATACTATATGATATTCTGACATCTAACTATAAATTAACACAGACCTGATCTAATTTTAATAGGATCTTACGACAATAACTATATAAAATTACGACATCAATTAGAATGACCTTCTTAAGAAAACAAGCAAAAAAGCTTCCTGCTCACCAAGTCGTGATAATAGGAAGCTTTCTCTGCATGTAACAATTCGGAATCAAGGATGTCCAAAGTTAAGCTGAAGATATTTTATGGCTTATGATCTGTATGGCGGAAATACCGAATTACCTTGCGATACATCGTCTTGTCTTTTAATTTTTTAAAAATATAAGGGTCCGGCTTGGCATTCACTTCAATGACCCAAGGTGTCAGACTTTGATCCAGTCCAATATCCACGCCAATTGCCTTCAATCGCTTGTATTTCTTGTTCATATGACGAGCTATCCCAACACCCAGCTTATTCATCTCCTGAATCAGTTCATTTCTGCGCTTTGCGGACACATGAGATTCCAGAAGCTTATGAATATCCATTGGCTGACCGCCGTTATGATAATTGGTTACTATTTTTTTGGAATGTCCAAGTCGACCGATAACCCCCGTTGCTTCCCACTGCTGTTCTGGGCTTAACTGTACCATGACCCGGATGTCAAAGCGCCTGTTGTTGTGTTTTAGCAGATGTATTCCTCTTTGAATGAGATAGCTTCGCTGTTTCACAACGTGTGCAAGACTTTTATAGAACGAATCAAAGCTATTAAACGTCAGACGTTTTTGATTCATCTGATACGCAAAATCATGTTGATTTTCCATCTCAGCCTTAATGACGCCCACTCCATGAGTTCCTATTTCAGGCTTGATATATAACATTCCATATCTGGCTATCATGGATTTTAGATTCACCTTGTTAAACTTTTGTGTATCAGGTATGAACGGTTTTATTGAATCATTATTGATAAGCTGCTTTGTTTTTAGCCATTTGCTTCTTAACGGTTGTGATTTCTCAATACCCACAGATCGTTCCTCCAGTCTTCATATTGAACACATATCGCTGTTTCATTAAGTTCATGCATCATATGCAATATCATTGAACGAATCTTAGGCAATACTTCTTGAATTTACATACAAAAAGCCGACAAGCCCCTCTTCTTTGGGCTTGTCGGCTTTTGACTTTACATTTTCAAATCATCGTTTCTGTTTCAATTTGAAGCTGGATTATAAGCATCTCCGTGATGCTTCGATTAAGGTAACAGATTTTCGTCAACTGGCACATTCGTGTCGGGAGCTTCTGCTGCAGATACGAATAACCGTCCTGGCGCTTCCACTTCGACTTTGTTTCCTGCTGCATCCTGAGCACGGATCACGATCACTCCACCCTCAAGCACCAGCGAAGATGCAGTGGTATAGGTCCCTGTATAATGACCAGGTTCCGTTTCCAACAATGGAATCTCTGCGCCAGCCTGTGTGCTCAAATTGGATGGCAGTTCAATCCGGAAAGAGGCCTGTAATTTGGGGATACTGTCGAACGAAACCGTTACAGTTTCTCCTGCCACAATCCGTACATCCTCAGCCGGAGAGATATTGGTCAGTTCAGGCAAAGACGTTTCCACATAAACAGTCCGTGTCACGGTTGTTTTATTGCCTGCAATATCTGTCGCAATGATTGTAATCGTGTTCTTGCCCTCATTCACAAGTACGCGGTGATTAAAACTTCTGTCTTGCTCCAATTTCACCTTCTGTCCGTTAATGGTCACTTTGTCGAGGAATTGGTCCTGTACATCGCCCGTCACATGAACCACTTCTGTGTTAGTTCGACTTCCTTCTTCAGGTGTAAGGACCGTTAACACAGGTGCTGTCTGATCCAAGATGATCACAACTGGAAGGGAGCGATCGGTCGTTTTCCCGTTAACTACCGCCTCGGCAGTAATGGCATTAACCCCTGCACGAAGTTTAACATTCAGCTTAAATTTTCCATTCTCCACTTTCGTTGTTCCCGCTACTTCTTTTCCATTATATACCTTGATCTGGGCTCCTGAAGCTGGAGAAGTTCCAGACACAGCAAATGTCGACTGATTGGTATAGGTGCTCGTCGGTTGTGTGAGTACAGGTGCATTCACTGGATATTTCACGACTGCACGAATCATATAGTTACCCTCTTCTGCTGGTGCAGTACTCCATACGCCACCTACACGCTGCCAGCTCCGCCCTGCATTCACACCGTTTTCATCGGTTGCGAGTCCAGGTGCGCTCGTTCCAACAGCAGTCTGTACATACACGATATAGAAATCGCCTTGTACCACTACTGGCTCAGGAAATTCAACGGTTGTCCACTGATCATTGCGCAATGCCGTACCGTCGAAAGGTCCTGCCAGCAATCGGCCTGGCGCTCCACCCGATCCGGAGGCATCATAGACGGCATATTTGAATGCTGTTCCACCTGGTACAGGCCATTGTGTATTCCAGAATCGAAGTGATGCACCTGTAAGCTGTGCTGTCTCTAGTTCTGGCGTCATACGTACAGCCCATGCGTTATCTGCGGCCACAAAGGCTCTTGCATTTTCAGCCGTTCCATCGTCATAAGCGATTTCACCAGGAAATCCGATAAATGGTTTTAAGGAAACTTTCGCTTCGACTGTACCGTTTCCAGGTACTGTTACATTTACCGTTTTGCTATAGTAGTCCGTCTTGATGATCGATAACGTATAGCTTCCTTCCAGAACATCCAGAGCAAATTTACCGTCTGCTCCTGTGCGTACAGCACCTACTTGAGCATCTTCCAACACGAGGACGGATGCTCCAGCGATAGGTTTCCCTGTCCGTTCATCGCTCACAATACCTTCAATCTTTCCTTGAGGAATGGTTTCCAGATTGAAGTTGGCTGTTGCTCCACTTCCATCCGTGATGGTTACCGCCTTCGTTTGAGGATAATAGCCATAGGCCTCAGCCTTCAACGTGTAATCACCCGCCACGTGAGTGAAACTGTATTTGCCTGTCGTCGGGTCCGTCTTCACTGAACGTCCTGTTTCCAGAACAGTGACCGTTGCACTTGCAGGCAAACTTTGCGGCGTTACAGAACCTGTTCCAGGTTTCTGTACTTCGGGCTGTTCCTGTTTGGTTTTATTAAATTCGGCCTTGTCCGTACTTGAAATTTTGTACCAAGAAGTATCATATTCCGGCTTAGGCTTATCGCTGTTCAGAACAACTGCCGTATCTTTTGTAACCGTCTCAGCGGCGATACCCAGAATGCGGAAGTCATCGATGTACCAGCCTTGCTTGACGACACTGCTGTCTGAAGTCAATCTGAACCGGAATTGAACTTCATTCCCCTTCAAAGCTGCCAGATCGTAAAATACCGGAGTCCATTGTTTTCCATTTGAAGAATGAGAGAATTTACCTAGCTCCGACCATGTGTTGCCACCGTCTTTCGTGGCTTCAACATAACCGTAATCGTATCCACTTTCGATTTCATACCAATGATTGAACGTCAGCGTAGCTTGATCCACCTGAGTTAGATCCACGACTGGCGATACCAGAGAATAGTTAGAACCGTTCTCATAGGTACTGTCCAGATCGGTTGCCCAAACATTCGGCGGAGAAACCGCACTGGCAGGTCCAACGACAGGTACTCCGCGTTCCCACTCGTCCTTGGTGCCGGAATGAGTCCACTCATTGTCACTGTTGCCATCAAAGTGATCGATGAAGATATCTTCAGGGACCTCCACGGTCACGGATACCTCATTCGACTTGTCACTCTCATTGCCACTATAATCAAGAGCGGCTACCGTATAAAAATAAGTCAAATCTGTTACTGTAGCCGTATCCGTAAATGTCGTTGCAGATGTATTTCCGAGCAATTCATAACCTGTGCCTGAATTCGTTGAACGATATACGTTGTAGGATTTCAGATCCTCATCGTCCGATCCCGTCCAGGACAAGTATACATTCCCCAGTATGTCGGCAGAAGCGGACAATCCGCTTGGTGCTCCCGGAGCAATATCATCTGGAGCTTGTACTGAAAAGTCATCGATATACCAACCAGCCTTCTGAACGGAATTGTCACTGGTCAGATTAAACTTGATAAATACCTGTTGACCGGCGTATTCACGCAAGTCAATATATTGCGTTTTCCAGCCTCCACCGGCACCTGTAAAGCTCAATGCCTCTTCAAATACGAAGTCACTATCCTCTGTTGCAATGTACACTTTGCCAAAATCGATATTGCTCTCCAAATCATACCAGTGCTTGAAGGATAACAATGCTCCCTCAGGGCTCTGGGTAAGATCAATTGGTGGTGCAAGTAAGTAAGCATTACTGTTGGCTGCATAAGTCCCAGTCAGATTAGTTGCAATCACTTTGTCACCAGAGTAGGCACTTCCCGGTCCACTTGTTGGTGCTCCCCATGCCCAAGTGTTGCCAACTCCACCCGAAGTAAAGCCCAGATTGTCTTCCTCAAAATCTTGCAGATACCCAGGCTGGACTCCATTGGAGACAGCAACCTTGTAAACTTCACTCTCGAATCCGTTGTTGCCATAATCATTGACCCGGATATAGTACTCCAAACCCTGTGACTCGATTAGAAATGCCGGAATTGTCGCTGTATAAGTTCCATCTTTGGCATCCCCAGCTACTCGATTCATCGGCAGATATACGTATTGGCTCGTGCCCGTTGTTTTGGCAAATGCCTCCACTGTGGTTACACCGACATTATCGGTAACACGTGCAGTCAGTGGAATATCAAGCCCCGTAAAGGCAGAATTGACAGGCGTATGTTCCAGGACCGGCGCTTCCAGATCGTCACCTGCTGTGACAACCCTGCCAGATACCGTGCCTATGCCTTCGAGGACAGAGCCCACAGCATCCAGTGCATTGATAATGCCGTGACCGTAACCGTTATTTGGCGAATTTGGATACCGGCTGTCTGTTCTCGGTGTCGCTGTATCCATAATGATCTGCTCTAACTGATCAACCGTAAGGGAATGATTAGCTTGAAGCAGGAGTGCGGCCAGTGCAGTGGTATGCGGGCCTGCCATGGACGTGCCGTTCCAGCCACCCTCATATACTCCGCCCGGAACAGAGGAACGGATGTTAACACCTGGAGCCGAAACTTCCGGCTTAATTTCCTCATAAGGGGAAGGACCAAGAAGGGAAAAAGAAGCCAGATTCCCGTTGATATCCGTTGCTCCCGTAGCGAAGCTCTCTGGATAATTCGCAGGGTTCGCCACCGAACCTGGACCTCCCGGATTCGTTAGTGTCACATTCCCGGCTGAAAATTCCGGAAAGATCTGTGCATCACGCCAAGCCTGTACCATTGGACGGAACCACTCGTCCAATCCTGGACCACCACCCCAGGAATTGTTAACCACATCCGGGGCAAGCTCAGGATGCAAGTTTCCTTCAGCATCCACTGGAGCAATCAGCCATTGACCGCCATCCAGTATAATGGCATCCGTGGTACTCGGATTGAAAATCCGAACGGCAATCCATTTTGCCCCTGGAGCAACCCCAATCTTGTTGGTGCCGTTCGCTTCGGAGCCTACCATCGTACCCATGGTATGTGTACCATGACCGTCTCCATCCGCAGGAAGCGAAGCATTGCTATGGGGATCGTACCAGCTTAGTTCGGGATCAACGATATTTCCCGAAGCATCAAGCCCTCTCCATTTGCTGCGGAGAGCCGGATGGGTATAATCAACCCCGCTGTCCAGGTTGGCAACAACGATTCCTGTACCGTCGATTCCTCTATCCCAGACTGCTGGCGCGTTGATAGAATCGATATTCCATTCTACGTTCTCTGTCTGCAGGCTCTTATCGTTAGCCGCTGCGCTTTCTTTCGCTGGCGACTCTTTTGCCGGGATCGTTGTAGTGTCTGCCGCAGGGGCTGCGGTTGCTTTTTCATTGCTGACCTCGGTTTTTTGCAGAAAACGCTCCTCATTTGGTAATATTTTATCTACCTCAGGCAGAAGTGCAATCTGTTCCATGACTTCTTTGGTGCTCGTTACTGCGAGTGCATTAACGATAAAATAGCTTTTATATTCTTTGACCTTGCCAAGGTCAAGTTCCTTTTCAAGAAAACTTTCAAGTGTGTACTGAGATCGCGAGGCCGTTTCCCGCAGAGAGCTGACAACGGTGCTTCGTACCGACAGTTTCGTTGCCGAAGCCGTTTGCTTTTCGATTGTTGCCTTTTGCATGGCTTGTTTGGAGACAGAGGCAGTATCTACCTGTTCTTTCATTTTCACCAGATAAGTTACATAATCATTACTCTCAAATTCCTTGCTTAATTTGGCGTTGACTTTGGAAGTAGTGATTTTGTCCGAACTGGATTTCATGTCAATCTTCTGCGATGCGGCGTTTTCAGCTGAAACCGGTTGTATGATAGATAATGCAAGGAGAAGCGACAGGCCCATGGACAGCGGCTTGCGTAAACGATTCATCTTTATCAAACTTTTCCACTCCTTTTACCCGGTTTTTGTAATACAGTGATTTACTGTATCCATTCTAAAAATGAAAACGATGAAACGGCCTCAACATGGGCAGACGTGTTGCGTTCATTTACATCAAGCCTCACCTCCTTTACAGGACAGGTTATTAAATTACATCGCATGTGAAAGATTATAGATAGCCAAATTTAGCATATATGGAAGAGGTGAATTTCAGATCAATTAATCTTGTGGGTGGAAGTTTATTCGCATTCATTAAGGAGGGTAATCACCGGCGTTAGCAAGAACGCTTACTTTACATGGGAGTATGATTGCTCTGGATAGATCAGGAGATTTCTTGAATATGTACAAACACTCTTAAAATTACATATAATATAAAATTTAGAATCTAATTGTATATTTATGGTATATTATAGAGTCATAAAAAGAGATATACAAGCACTTTTATAGAAAATAATAGAAAATAAGCCTTTTTAATGCTTTCATAAGTCTAATGACTCTCCGTTAACCATATGTTTTTCGCAAATGTGAATACCACGGCTTTTTAATTGATCCAAACAGTTCTTTATAACTATGACTGATTCACTCAGATAGTAAAAAGAACGACGCGAGAAACTTCGCGCCGTTCTTTTGGTGTTCTCCCAAACCAATCGTGTCATGTGCGTTGTTTCAGACGATCCAACACCAGATACACAACGATGGCATCATCCAGATAACCAATCGGAAAGAGATAGTCCGGGATCAGATCCGCAGACGAAATAAAGTATAACAATGCACTTCCAATCAGAGAACGATCGTTCTCTGGTGTAATCTCATCACAGTATTGAATATGCATTTCCTTCAAATGTTCAATGAACGGTCCTGCACCGTTTATCTGATTGATTTTTAGATCAAACTCCTTACATATTATTCGATGCCCTTCATCTGTACGTGCATATTGTTCGTACTTAACCATTTCCTGTTCTATCCGCTCTGTTGTCACATCGAGGTCAAATAATTTCGTATGTTGCAGGACCGTCTTGATCGATTCAAGCGAATCCAGAATCCCCCGCTCTGCCCCTCTTTTTGCGTTATCGATTTTGTAGCCTGCAGCCTCAATGAGATGATCCAGAGATACATCCAAATGTTCGGAAAAGATCTGTAAATGCGTGAGCTTCGGTTGCTGCTTTCCGTTCAGAATCCGAGAAATGGTGGCCGTGTCCATTCCGCACAACGTACTGAATTTGCGCATCGAGAGAGAGCGTCTGGCAAGCAGAGGCTTGATCAAATCTCCGATATGGCAATCCTTTGTTTGATCATTTGCTCTCACCAGCATCCCTCCAGAGATATGATCGATAGTCTAGTATATGGGACAATGTGGTGAAAGTTTACTTTATTCTTTCTTCATCAGCAGCGTTTTGTTGCATTTTTCTCAAGGACGGGCACATGAATCTCAACACGACATACATTAAGAGCAGAATACAGATCATGAGGTGATTGTATGGCGTGGATGCTCATTCTTGCTTTGGCCGTCTCTTCGAGTCTTGACAATCTGGGTGTCGGACTATCGTACGGGATCAGAAAAATCAGAATCAGCCTATTTTCGAATTTTTTGATTGCCGTTGTTTGTTTGTTGTTCAGTTATTCAGGCATTTTGTTCGGAAAATGGATTTCGATCGTGCTACCTGGCGTTTTCCCTATACTACTGGGGACATTTATCCTACTCGTTATCGGTTTTCGTATCATCTTGTTATCCGTTCCCCGCAAGAAGAAAGATCACGAAGAGGACGAATCCCAAACCCTCGGGATCGGGTCTATTTTGCAAAATCCGGAACGGGTAGATTTGGACAAATCGAATCATATTGGAATTCTGGAAGCATTGATTCTGGGTGTTGCCCTTTCGACAAACGCACTGACGAATGGCTTAAGCGCAGGGCTGATGGGCTTATCCCCCTTGTATATTTCCCTTACCGCAGCTATCGGCAGTTTTGTTACCGTATGGTTTGGCGTGTGGATGGGGTCCAAAGCGGCAAACGTTCGTATTGGTTCATTCACATTGGGACAATTCGGAACGCTTGTCAGCGGGGTTCTCTTGTTGCTGATTGCAGCCAATAATTTGTTCTGATCATGTATGCAAATTCCAAAAAGGAGACATCTGATCAGATGTCTCCTTTTTGAGCATGTTAAATCTTTTGTTAATGGATTATTGTCTTGTCAGAATCCTGGGTTATTTACCCGGCTCATCTTATTTCAGTGCCGTAACCACTTCTTCACTGGAGCGAATCCGACCCAATCTAGGGAAAATGGTTTTACAAACGTAGTCATGCTCTTCCTTGGTTGCAGCTGTCATTGCATCTTCTACAAAAATCTGTTGATAACCGTGCTGATAAGCTTCTCTGGCTGTAGTATCTACACCGATTGACGTAGAAACGCCACATAATACAATGGTATCTATTCCCCGACGTCGCAACTGGAGGTCGAGATCCGTACCGAAGAAAGCACCCCATTGACGTTTGGCAACCGTATGATAAGGAGTATGGGCAGTCATTTCAGGCACAAATTGATCCCAGTCTGCGCTAAACTGAATCGCTCCCCGTTCCATATCCGTCTTTGGTTTCAACATGTCTTTTCCATCGACTGAAGAGACTTTTACAAGCACCACAAAAGCTCCCTTTTCCGTGAAAGCCTGTGCTAACTTGGCCGCATTCTGCACCACCTGCTCACCTGTATGTGGAGACTGTAGCGGGCTATTTACAATCCCCTTTTGCAAATCAATCACGACTAGCGCTGTTTTTTCAGCTGTAAGCTGTTCAGCTTCTGCTTTTTTCAAGTTTTCCATGATCTTCTCTCCCAATCGTTTCAAGTTTTTTGTATACCTTAAAATACACCCAGCCAGCATTAATCAATATCAATGCACTGGTAATCAAGAACACATATCGTATTCCCATCCAGGCAGCCACTTGTCCGCCTAAAACAGCACCGCCGAATACTCCCAGATATCCTGCTGACATGTTAAAACCGAACATTCTACCAGTCAGGGAAGCTGGTGTAATTTTTTTGATCAGAGTATTCACCGAAGGAATTAGCCCAGCTGCCGCCAATCCCAATAAGAAACGCAGGCCCATCAACTGCCACGGACTCGTTACAAACGCCTGTGCTATGAAGAGAATTCCGGCAGCTAAAAGAGCAACCAATATGACCTTCTGTGCACCTATTTGGTCCGAAAGCTTACCCAGTCTTGGCGCAGCAATGAGATTGGCCAATCCTGATGCCGAGAACACGATTCCAGCCAACAGAGCAACATGCGAAGTGTTACCGGAAAGCTGCGTAATATATACGGTAATGATAGGCTCCACCGAATATAAGGCCACAGTGAGTACAAAAAAAGTAACAAACAAGTTAATCGTCAGACTTTTCTCGGGCACTTTTCGCCATACTTCCCTAAGACCAAGCACCACCTTGTCCTCTCGCGTGAACGATTCCTTCACAAATAAGGCGGTCGTAATAAAGGCAATCATCATCAGCCCACCCGTTATAAAAAACGAATTTTGGAGCCCCCAATTTACCCCTATGAATCCACCAATTGTTGGACCGATTAAGGAACCTGCGATGTTGGCGGTTGAAAGTGTTCCCAAAGCATAGCCCGCATGTTTGGAATCGGTTTGGGTCGCTATCAGCGTTGTACAGGCGGTGCTATATCCTGTGATGACACCCTGTAGCAGCCGAAGTCCAATGAGCATATACACATTTGTTGAGAACCCCATACAACCTACCACTACAGCCATCCCCAAACTGGCTCGAAGTAGCATTGGTTTTCTCCCCCATCGGTCGGCAGCCGCTCCCCATATGGGGGAGAAAATGGCGGAAAGTATAAACGTGATGCCAAAGGCAATTCCGGAGAATTGGGCAATCGCTGCTGAGTCATTCACACCAAGCTGCTTGATGTACAGCGGCAAAATCGGTGCGATCTGACTCATGCCTACTCCGGTCACAAACATTCCGAACCAGCATACAATCAAATTTCTTTTCCACAGCGGCATATCAACAAGCCTTCCTCCCGCTTCAGAATCATATCCTCATCTTAGCGATCAGAACGGCTATGCACCATGCATTATGTTAAACTCCATGGACATTTTTGCTGTAAAATTCCGTTGGACTCATGCCTTCCAATTGTTTAAATAGCCTACTAAAATAGAATTCATCCGTGTAACCGAGTACCTGCGCCACCTCTTTAACTTTGTTGTTTCCTTCCAAAATGATCTCTTTTGCTTTATCCATCTTCAGTTTGTTAAAAAATTCTATGATGGAGTATCCTGTAATCTCTTTGAAAGCTCTTGATAAATACGGGGCTGATAACTGCACGAGCTCAGATAGTTCGGTCAAGGTGACTTTACGATGCAAATGTTGATTCATATAGTTGATGATCTTTTCCACTTTCAAGGATGTCGCATAATTACGATGCCGCTTTTTTATATTTTGGCCAATCGCGATAATTAATTGCTGTAGTAAAGACTTGGTGCTAAACTCATAACCCGGTAGTTTTGTATGCCAGGTGTCCACCATATGTTTAAATACTTCTTCCAATTGATAATAATCCTGTAATTGCTGGACAGCTGGTAAGGGAAACATCTCGACGTCCTCGTTTACAGTCCATGTATTGTCATTCTGCTCGATCCGGACATAACTGAAGTGAACCGAAAAAAAACTTATGGGATTCTTAAAGTCATTCTCTATCAAGTGAGGCACATCCGGTTGAAGGTAGATCAGGACGCCTTCCTGAATGGTATGTCTTTTACTCTCAATGGTAATCTCCGCTTTGCCGCCTGTAATAAAAATGAGTTCATGATGCTGAAGCGTTCGCACCCCTTTATTGGAAAATGTCCGAAGTTCATTCGGCTTCCTTGAGTTGCAGTATAAAATATGAAAAAAAAGCTGTTCTATATTCATAGTTCCCTCCACGCACATATCGTTCTTGCTGTCTCATTCGCTCTTCCGGTTCACCTGTTCAGGATTTCCAAAGAGTGGCATGTTTAGTATACAGGGATTTCAGCTGAAGATGGTTTTTCAGTTGATTCATTCAATCCTGTTTGTGACGAAGATAAACCTAAAAGAACAAAAAAACAAGCTGTCTCCAATACAAATGGAGCTCAGCTTGTTTCCTGACTTATTTATTCTCATTGCGTGTTAGTAAATCAAGTAATATTCAAGCCACCACTTGCATAGCCGACAACGGTATTCACAAGTGTGAGTCCGGCAGCTGTCGCCGAGAACACCAGCAACAGACGTGTCTGTGCAGTCACCGGGATAGCCAATCCGGTTGTTATACCATTGGAGATGGTGCCCAATGCGATAATACCTGTAAGTGGAGGTGCCAGCGTCACGACAGCTCCAGGAACAGCCGTAAATGCATTGTCTGGCGTAGGCGAGCTGAACAGTTGTGCTGTGATGGTTACCGTTGAACCGACTAATGACAAGGCTGCGGTTGTGCTAAAGTACGCAGCAATGGAAGTTATAACGCCATCCCTTGGAGCTGAAAATGCAAAGTTAATGAGTGGGCCAACTACTGACCCTGTTAAATCAATGGTGCCCCCGACCAAGCTTATTCCCGTTGCCGAGCTACCGAAACCAATCAGGCTTGTAGTACCAACCAATCCACCAACGAGTGTTGTCAAAATGGCTGGACCACCAGAAGCAAACGGAATGATGGCTCCCGAACCTGTAGCTCCCGTTACGCCAGTAACACCAGTTACTCCGGCCAATCCCGTAGCTCCTGTTATACCAGTAACCCCAGCTACTCCTGTCGCTCCTGTATCACCGGTCACTCCAGTGACACCGGCTATTCCTGTCGCTCCTGTGACACCAGTGGCTCCGGCCAATCCTGCGGCTCCCGTATCACCAGTCACACCGGTGACTCCAGCTACTCCTGTCGCTCCAGTCACACCAGTAGCTCCGGCCAATCCTGCGGCTCCCGTATCACCGGTAACACCAGTAACCCCGGCTGTTCCTGTCGCTCCAGTCACACCAGTGGCTCCGGCCAATCCTGCGGCTCCCGTAGCACCCGTTACTCCCGTCGCACCCGCCACTCCAGGATCACCCGTAGCTCCGGTTACGCCTGGATCACCTGTGGCTCCCGTAACGCCCGCTGCACCGACAGCTCCAGTCGCACCCGTTACGCCTGCCGCTCCTGCAGTTCCTGTCGCTCCAGTCACTCCGGTGGCTCCAGTTGCACCACCTGCTGGACCTGCTGCACCCGTGGCTCCGGTTGCACCCGTAACTCCGTTCAGACCAGCTGCACCTGCTGGACCTTGGCTACCCGCCGGACCGATCGGACCAATGGGTCCCGCAGGCCCAGGGTTACCCTGCGATCCCGCTGGACCTACCGTTCCTTGAGGACCAGCAACACCTTGAGATCCGGCCGGACCGGCGGGTCCTGCTGGTCCAGCGGGTCCAGCAGGACCCGGAATTCCTGAGTTTCTAAGTGCGTTGGCAAGAGCTACCTCTACTGCTCTGATGGCAATGACCAATTGATCTTTGTCCGCAGAATGGATGCATTCCTGTAAAACAACAGACAACAGCGTATCAAGCAACTGCTGCAAGTTGGTGCCTACGCTTATTGGAGAGAATGGGATGACCTCCGCTGAAGCAATGGAAAGTTCCAAGGCAGCTTCCAAGCTGGCCTTGTTTCCTTTCTTTAATTTCAAATGATGAACCAAAGCCAGCAATTTGCGCAGAATTTCAATCAAAACAGAAACATTAACCTGAGTTGGATTAGCAAATACCTGTACTATGGCAGCTTTCAATTCGCCAATTAATTTGAGGAGTAAATGGGCTTCTTCCCCAATACCTGTGAGATGTGATTCTCCTCCACCTTTTCTAAAGCCGCTTCCGCCGTGCACACTGCGTTTCTTGTACTTCATCTTCCATAATCTCCTCCTTGGGAGCCCTGTTAATGTCCGCAGGTCGGGCGAACATCACTTGCTTGATGTCAACAATATATTACCAACATCAAATTTTGTGATGAATTCATCTAAAATTATTGCAATTTAATTAATTCAATTTGTTAAACGACCATCTTTGTGCATCCGTACCGTTATCATTCCATTGCTGGATTGCAGCTCCATCCGCCGTTGAAGAGCTCGAAACATCTACCGCCAATCCATTCACCTTGGAAATGATTTTATAGAAACCGTTACCCGCATCCTGGATGCTCCACCTTTGGGCGTTAGAGCCATTATCATCCCATTGCTGGAGCTGTACGCCGGGTGATGCTGTTGAGTTAGGCACATCCAGAACTTTTCCACTGTGAACCGCCGTGAGTTTATAGAAACCATCCCCTGTGCTGTCGACCCTGAACGTTTGGTTGCTCGCACTGTAGTTGGTCCATTGTTGTACTTTGGCTCCGCTTGCCGTGGATACATCCACAATATCCAACACTTTACCGCTTGCTTTGGAACCGATCGTATAGAGACCCCCGCTGACAATGTTCGGTGTACTCGCTGCTTGATATACCCGCACATAATCCACCAGCATTTGTGATGGGAAAGGTGTCGCATTATTAGGGCTGCCAGGCCAATTCCCACCCACAGCCATATTCAAGAGGAGGAAAAACGGACGTTGGAACTCCTCCGTGTTGCCTGTTCCATTTTCGATGTAAAACTCATTGAACTGTTTGCCATCCACAAACCATCTTATATATTTGGAATCCCATTCGATGCTGTATACATGAAATTGGGAAAAATCAAGATTCTCCGATATCTTTCCATAATCGGCATGCCCGTTAGCATCCCAGTGTACGGTACCGTTTACAAAAGCATTGTTGTTGACCCGCTCCATAATGTCGATCTCTCCGCTCTTAGGCCAGCCGACGGAATTAATGTTGCTTCCCAACATCCAAAAAGCAGGCCACAGCCCCTGACCGGACGGCAGCTTGATGCGTGCTTCAACTTTCCCGTAAGTAAAATCCTTCAAGCCTTGGGTTTTGATTCGTGCGGAGGTATAGCTGCTGCCATTGTAATTTTCTTTGCGTGCAGTGATGACCAGATTGCCACCTGTAACTTGCAGGTTCTCGGTGCGATTCGTATAATACTGCAATTCATTATTTCCCCATCCGCCGCTGCCGGTACCAATCTCTGCAGACCAATTCGACGTATTCAGAGAACTTCCATTGAATTCGTCACTCCACACCAGATTCCAATTGGTCGCTGCGTTTGTCGTCGTGCCAGGCAGTAAAGCGATTAGGAAACTGAACAGCACCAGCGTACTTACGATTTTTCTTTTTCTCAACAATCTTTTCCCTCCCCATATTAACGGACTGATTCTGAACGGGGATACCCCATTTTTCTCAATCCGTAACAACGTTTACATTAAATGTATTCTGTCTGCAACTGGATTATTTCTAACAGCGAACAGGATATTCCATGGACAAGACGGCATTTGAAGTATTTTATCAGGCCTGTGCGAATGAACGGTTCATACCTTGTGACCTTTAATATATTAGGGACATGGCAAATGGTTTGTTCTCAACGTGAGGAAGGAGTAAGCGGTATGAGCAGGCAAGTAATCATTAATGCGGATGATTTCGGGCTGTCGCCCGGCGTTAATCAGGGGATTATTCAAGCATATCAGGCTGGTGGAATTACGAGTACTTCGATGATGGTGAATATGCCGGGCTTTGATCATGCACTGAGTTTAGCCCGATCGCTGCCGGACCTCGGAATCGGATTGCATTTTAACCTGACTTACGGGAGACCCGTATCCGATCCGGCCATCGTGCCTTCTTTGGTGAATCCTGACGGTGCTTTTCATCAAGGCCAGTGTGGATTAATACGAGATTTCACTGATATTACCAAAGAACTCGATGCTCAATGGAACGTTTTGGCCCAAGCGTCACTTTCCCCTACACATCTCGATTCCCATCAGCTGCTTCATCAAAACGATCCCATCATATTCCAAATCATGGCGGAGAAAGCTGTCCGGGAAAACATCCCGCTTCGGCGATCTCAGGTCCGGCATGCAAGCCCTATGCCAGCCCCTCGGATGACGGATACGATTCTGCTGGATACTTACGGAGATCATGAGGGTTTGCAGCGATTGCTACAACATTTATCTAAGCTCCCAGATGGCATTACCGAGATTGTATGTCATCCCGGATATGTCGATGGTGCTCTGCGTAAAATTTCCAACTGGCTGGACATCCGCGAGCATGAGCTTGCAGTATTTGTCAATCAGGATGTTCCCCGAACGATACAGGCTCTGGGCATTATGCCAATAAACTACAAAGCGGTGATGGATACCACGGAAGAACCATGCGAACTGCCACCAATACAAATGACATCACTTCTCAAACCAGTAGAAAAAAGACGGCCTCGTCATATGCGGCAGCGCTTGTTGAAGCGGCAGCGTTTGGCGAAAGTACATCGCTTGTCCAAAAAACGAAGAACACTCCGTCGATCTTCTTCAACCCGTAAACGAGTGTAATCCATTACAGAATCGCACAAAGAATAGGACTATAACCAGTACATATTACTGTTGGTTATAGCCCTTCGATCTCATCTCTTAATCCAGTTCTAATTTAAATACGACGGGTGAGAAGCTATGCACGTTCCTTGTCGTTATCGTCAAGGACTCTTCCGTCCTGCTCCATTCCGGTTCTTCGTCAAAGCCCAATACCTGAATGTCCCTGATCAGTCCATGGAAATGATGAGAATTCTCCTTCAGCGAACGAATATGAACGATTCCGTTCTCCGGGTAAGCCATAACCGTGGCATAAAGGCAGCTTTCTTTTACAGTGAAACGAATGTCTTCACTTGTGAAGATCTTGGTCTCTCCATCTGTAAATTGTCCTTCCTTCACCTCGGTCGGCCCTTCCCCATACGTCCGCCAGAATGTCGTGTCATAAATCGCCTCGCCATTCACTTCTAGCCATTGACCTATGGCAAGCAAAATATCCCTGTCTTCATTCGGGATACTTCCATCTGCCTTTGGTCCAACATTCAGCAGCAGGCTGCCATTTTTACTCACAATATCGACGAGGTCCCTGATGATCTCATCCGCTGTTTTATAGTTGTTGTTTTCTGTATAACACCATGAATTCTTTGCTACAGCGGTATCTGTTTGCCAGAAATACGGTTTCAGATCGGCGAATTGCCCACGCTCCACATCCGGAACGGCACAACCGAGCATAAAGGCATCATGTTTGTAGTTAATCGCTACGGGAATGCCCCACTCTTGACCTTTGTTATAGTAGTAGGCGCTGAACTTTTTCAAGTAAGGTTTGAACGCTGCCGTCTGGATCCACCAGTCAAAATAAAAAATGCTCGGCTGGTATTGATCCACCAGTTCACAGCAACGAAGCAGCCAATCTTCCAGATATTCATCCGTTGGAGGTGAGCCGTATAAATCCTGATGATCCGGTTCAGGCATGGCGGGCCAGTAGAAATCACCTCGTCTGAGCGGCTCCTTGACATCTGAATCGAAGCTTTTTCCATGGGACATGAAAAACCAATGTTCAGCACGGTGTGACGAGACACACAAAGTAAGTCCCTGCTTCTCATACGCGACCTTCATCTCACCCAACAGATCCCGTTTGGGTCCCATTTCAACTGTGTTATAGTGAGAGATGGAGCTTTTGTACATTTGAAAGCCATCATGGTGCTCAGCTACAGGCATCACATAACGGGCTCCTGCCTTTTTAAAAAGCACGGCCCACTCATCTGCGTCAAACTTCTCTGCAAGAAACATCGGAATAAAATCTTTATAGCCAAAATCCTTCGGATGACCATAAACGCGAAGGTGATGTTCATAAGCTTTGGAGCCCTCAATATACATATTTCGTGAATACCATTCACTGTCATAAGCCGGGATCGAGTACAGACCCCAATGAATGAAAATACCGAACTTGGCGTTCTTGTACCACTCGGGAACCTCGAATGCGCTAAGTGAATTCCAGCTGTCCTTATACTTTCCTTCGGCAATGGTCTTTTCGATCTGTTGCAAATATTCATTTTTATCCAGCATTGTTCTCATTCGATTCTCATCCCTTCCGTTATCGGCTGCACTTGTATTGTAGTAGCTGGTTGAGCAGATAGACATGCAGAACGTTAACTTTAGGATGGACAATAATAACCTTTGTAGGGAGTTGAGGATAATGAACCATAAGACGTTGCTCACAAACCACTTATCCAATCTGCAGGTTGATTTGTTCATGGTCAACTTCAATCGCTGCGATACGGATTGGCGAGACCTCGATTACACACCCGATTACAGCAAATTTTATTTGATCTGTGAAGGCGAGGGCTGGCTCAAGATCGGCGATCAGGAGTATTATCCTGCACCGGGACAGCTTTTTTTGATGCCAGAGGGGGTCACGCAGTCTTATTCTGCCATCAGTGATCGTCCTTTTCTCAAATACTGGTGTCATTTCAGCGCGAAGGTTGGAGGCATCAACCTATTTCAAATTCTGAATTTCCCCCACTTCTGTTCATCGGATCGGCCCGAGCTTATACAGGAAATATTCAACAGCATTCTTGATTACGCCCGATCAGGTGAAGTCTATGCGCATATGATGGCAAAAAGTAAATTAATAGAATTGTTGTCCCACTACATTATGCATCTGGATCTGGAACAGATCTGTTATACAAATATACCTGTTATGGAGAAAATATCTGCAATACTGGCCTATATTGATTCCAACATTGAAGAAAATATTTCTGTCCGGGATCTGGCTCAGATTGCCTACATGCATCCAAATTATTTCATTCGTTTCTTCAAACAGCACATCGGCGTTCCCCCCATCCACTACATTGCCAGCAAAAAAATGGATAAGGCAAAAGAACTTCTGACCTGTACGCCAAAAACAGTCACAGCAATTGCCGAGCACCTTGGGTATAGTGACTTATATTATTTCTCAAGGCAATTTAAAAAGCATACAGGTCTGAATCCAACGGAGTATCGCAAACAAATCATGGTATGAGGAACACCAAATCTAGCGATCCAAAGAGTACAGACTCACTGGATGCAATATAAAAAGGCGATACTCAGAGTTAATTCTCTGAGTATCGCCTTTTTTCACTACAACATTATTATCCTTGGTTAATCAAAATGGACAAAGCACTTTTGGATTCGAGTTGGAAACTTAACAATTCTTCTTCTCTTAGCTGAACCTGCACATTTCCTGTTTCTTCTCCGTCATTGAAAAGCACGAGAGCAATCGAACCATCCGTATTTTTGAAGGCTACGGAACGAATGGATGCCTCATTGGAGGACGAGTCAATGCGTACGGCTTTGGGACGAATCAATGCACTGAAATGAGCCAGAGCATAATAGTCCAGTGTATAGGTAAGCTCTTTCGTTTGCTGGTTAACCTTCACAATGCCGCGGCACGTACTTTTCCCGAAGCCAGGAACGGTAGGACCGTTGTTCTCATCCAGTGCCATATTCCAGAGCACAAAAGATTTGCTGTAATTGCGAAGAATCTCAATACCCGTTCTGATCACATTGGAGAAAGCTTGTTCGAATGGAGGGATCCATTCTCCTCCTGATCCTTCGGTGAAGTGTACCTCTTTACCGGCAACAGCTTCATACACCTTTGTTTGTGCCGAGGATTCGCCCCCATACCAGTGCCAAGCGACTCCATCTACCTCTTCTGCCGCCTCATCAAGTACTGTCAGCGGGTAATCAGGACGATCCCAGTTGTGATCATAACAGAGGATTTTGGACTGAATGTCATTTTTGACCAAAGCCGGCTTGAGATGATTTTTGATAAAGTCTGCTTGCGCTTCAGCTGGCATCAACATGCCGGGATAATGACCTGGTTCATAAAGTGCTTCATTCTGTGGTGTTACTGCATGGATAGGCAATCCATGTGATGTGTAGGCTTGGATATATTTCACAAAGTATTCCGCATACGCCGGATACCACTCATTTTTCAGTTGACCTGTAATCATCGAGCCGCTTGTTTTCATCCAGCCCGGAGCGCTCCAAGGTGAAGCGAATAGCTTCAGCTCAGGATTGAGCTCCAAAGCCTTTTGAGTCAAAGGAATAACATCTGCTTCATCATGTGCAATGCTGAACCCGGATAATTCCGGGTCCGTTTGATTTTCTGGCAGATCATTATAGCTGTATACCGTTCTGGCATAGTCTGAAGCTCCCATCGGATTGCGGATGACCGATAATCCAATGCCTTCCTCGGGATGGAACAACCGAGTCATGACTTCCGCTCTCTGCTCATCGCTTAATACCTGGTTAATCAGATAGGCAGATGAGTCGGTAAAAGAAGCCCCAAAACCATCCATTTCCTGATACGTTTGCTGATCATCTAGAAGGATAGTCGTTGTTTCCTTGGCGGAGTCCTGCGATTTCAATTGATCCTGGGACACAGATACAAACAATGCATCTTCTCCCGTGGATTTGTACATTTTGAATTTCGTCATATGCTTTCCCTCCACATTCCTCTTATTGGATACCCAATTTCTCTTTATTCTGTTTCATTTTCTCACTACGGACCTTCAGGATATCATCCCAACGGTTTTCACCTAAAAATGACTTGTAAGCGGCGAGCGCATTGTCAAAAGAGGCATCATCTTTGGCACGTACCATGCTTACCAGGGTTGAATTCCACTTGGCGTTGATCGCCGACAACGCACGTGCTTCAGGTGTTCCTTGATTCGGACTAATATTCTCCAGAATGAAGTGTGGTTTCAGTTTGCCTTTGCCCCACTCTTGCATTTGTTTAATCGCTTCCGGGAAAGCATCTGCACTCAGTGCTTTGTAACGGTCATGGCCAAAGAACATGAATTCGCCCATCCGGTATTCCTTCTTGAATTTGTCCGCATTATGAAGTTGCAGGTCTTTCACAGCTGGCATCAACTCAACCGTACCATCTGCATTCTTTTTATACGTCTCGCCTTCAATACCATAGTTCATCAGAAGCTGACCTTCTTCACTTAGCAGGTACGTAAAGATTTGAATCGCTTTGGCTGGATCTTTGGCGTCCTTGGAGATGAAGTTGATCATCCAGCCTGTAATACCGGATTGATTAAGTGTCGGTGCATTACCTTTGGTGCTTTGTGGTCCATCAACGGCAACATACTCTTTGCCTTCATTGGCACTCAGATAAATTTGCAGATTTCCTCCCTGTTGAGGTGTACCATCCAGCAGCATCGTTGCATATTTTCCGGATTTCACTTTTTCCTCAAAGGCCGTACCATCATCAGCAAAGCTGTCATCACTGATATTTCCGTCTCTGTATACCTTATTTAAAGTCTTCAGCCATGTAAGATAATCTTCATCCTGATTGCGATCATAGAATTCTCCATTTGCAGTTTCAAGCGGCACGCCAATGAAGTCTTGCAACACGTCTCCGAGTGAACCTGTTCCTTCACCGATAGAGTTAAAACCAAATGGAATCAGTGTTGGGAACTTTTCCTTGATCTGTTTCATCACACTTTCGAATTCCTCTGGTGTTCCCATGACAGGACTTCCCAAAGCTTCGTATACATCTTTACGGATGATAAATGCCGTTTTGGCTGGGATGTTGCCGCTATCATAATCGGCTTGCGTATTGGAGTAGTTTGGATAGCCATACGTCTTGCCATCAGCCTGCTGGAACCAGTTCAGGGTATCGGCAGCTGCGACTTTGTTGAAGTATGGATCATATTTCTCCGCAAGATCATTCAGCGGCATAGCCCAGGTTGCGGCTTTTTGCACCACAGGAGAGTTAGAGTCAAATACTGTCAGCAGGTCAGGCATATCTCCACCGGCAAAGAACGTATTTAACTTCGTATCATCACCTGTAATGAATTTGATATTGATGTTCAGATCTTCCTTGATCTTTTTGGTTACAATGTCTTTGCCGAAATCCGTGTTCCACCAGTCGGCATTAACGTACCAAGTTAGGTCTGTAGCTTCTTCCTTTTTATCCAGCTGCCAAGCTGGTTTTTCAGGATCGACTGTATAGCGATCTTCAATGGAAACCCAGTTTCCTTCGCTCGAACCCCCTGATCCACTACTGCAGCCTGTAATCATGATCACCGCTGTCAGCAATGCCGCGCACAGTTTAACTCCTTTTTTGCCTGCTGCCTTATTCATCTTGAACATATTGTTTCCTCCTTAAAGTTAGGTGAGAAATATTGAATAGAGCGAACTTTCTAACAAGCTTAGGTTCCTCTTACTCCTTGACTGCTCCCAGCATCATACCCGAGATAAAGTATCTTTGAAGGATAGGATAGATCAGTATGATCGGCAGTGTAGTAATAACAATCGTAGCCAGTTGCACCCCTTTAGTCGTTGTTTCAATGACTGCCGAGCCACCCACATTTTGCATGGATTGCGTTTGGGACTGAACAATAATCTCGTACAGCATCATCTGCAGCGGATACAGCGACTGATCGGTAATGTACAACTTAGTTGTCATAAAGTCATTCCATTGCCCTACTCCATTGAACAATGCAATAGTTGCCATCGCTGGCATGGACAGCGGGATGAAGATTTTGAGGAAAATATGCCAGTCTCCTGCACCATCGATTTTGGCTGACTCCTCCAGGGAATCCGGTACATTCCGGAAGAAATTCATCAGAATGACGACATCATAGAAGCTGAACAATGCCGGAATAATGTACACCCAGAAGCTGTTGAGCAGGCCAAGTGATTTGATCAATAAGTACGTTGGGATCATTCCGCCAGAGAAGAACATCGTGATAACTCCCATGGCTACGTACAGTTTACGGCCACGTATGTGCTTTTTGCTCAGACCGTAACCGACCATGGCACAGAAGAATACGTGTGTAACGACTCCGATTGTTGTTTTGGAAACGGAGATGAAGAACGCTTGCCAGATGTTCGAATCGTTGAATACGGCTCTATAATTCTCCAGCGAGAACTCCGGTGACCAGAAGATGAACCCGCCTTCCGCCAAAGCCTTGCCCGAGCTAAAAGAAGAGATAATGACATTCCAGAGCGGAACCACAATAACGACAGTACAAATAGCGAGTAAAATAATATTTAAGGTATCAAAGATCCGACTATCGAGATCTTCTTTAGCCACCTTTCCATTCACACGGGATGCCTCCTTCTACAGCACAGATTGATTATCGTTTAATTTGCTTGTAATTTTGTTCGCGGTGACCAACAGAATAACGGACACGATCGAGACGCCCAGACCAACCGCGGTAGCATACGAAAAGTCACCCTGTGACATCCCCATACGATATACATACGAATTGATAACTTCTGCCTTGTCACGGTTTTGCGAGTTCATCAGAACGAGCGTCTGGTCCAGATTGGAACCAAGTAAACCGCTTACAGTAAGAATCAGATTAAGGCTAATGATTGACTTCATGTTAGGCAATGTGATATTCCAAATTTGTCTGAGACGGCTTGCACCATCAATTTTGGCTGCCTCGTAATACGTAGGATCAATCTTGGACATAATCGCCAAATACAGAATCGTTCCCCAGCCGGCCTCTTTCCAAATATCGGATAAAACTGCAATCCACCAATACTTGCCTGCATCCAGCAAAATGTTCTGCGGTTGCGAGATCACTCCCAAGCTGAGTAGCAGCTGATTAAACAATCCCGTTGTTGAAAACCAGGTGATCAGCATGCCGCCCAATACAATCCAGGACAGAAAGTGAGGTAGATATGAAATCGTTTGCACGAACTTTTTGAAACGTCCGCTGTTTAATTCATAGATCATGATCGCCAGGATAATGGGAATGACAAACCCGATACCCAATTTCAAAAAGCTGATCCCCAGCGTATTCACTACGGCATCCCAGAAGTATTTGTCTGACATAATGATTCTGAAATTTTCCAAACCGACCCATGGTGCGCTAGACAGCGTATCAATAACGGTGTAATTTTTGAATGCAATCGTCAATCCGTATATCGGAATGTAACAAAAAATAATCATAAAAATGATGCCGGGTATAATCATCGATTGAATTTCCCATTGTCTTCGATAATCGATGACGAACTCTTTCATTCTTTGTCCGATTGGCTTCCTTCCCCCCGGTCTTACAGGCTTTTTACCGGTTGACGACGTCTCTACGGCTAATTTACTCACGCTCTTTTTCTCCCCTCCAACTTAAGCATTTCCTCATAAAAACGTTTTTATTTTATGACAAAAAAACCCCCTATTATCAAATCTATAATTAAAAAAGACCGGAAATGATTGAATCAGTTATGTTAAAAAATCACTCCGGTCCATCTTCACATGACTTGAGCCCCGTATGATAAGTTCACCCGCCAGTTTTTGTGAAACCCCATGTTCCTTCTTCTTGATCATGCGAACCAAGTGATTGATCGCCAGGATACCCTGCCTTGCAATCTGGTTTCGTACGGTACTTAATGGCGGGGAAAAATATTGGGCAATATCAATATCATCGAAGCCTACTACACTTACATCTTGAGGAACCTCGAAGCCATGAGACTTCAACGCATGGATGCAGCCGATTGCACTCACATCATTTCCTGCAAGAAAAGCATCAGGCAGCTTGGCAGGATGCAGATGAAGAAAAGATTTTACAGCACTGTAGGTGCCCTCTTCCTCAAAATATCCCTGTAAGATGTAATCATCATCCAACGGAAGCTGGTACTCACGCAAAGCGGCCAAATATCCATCTCTACGCTGATTACTGTCAAACATGGTGTCCACGCCGGATATGTAAGCAATTTTCTTGTGCCCCAGTCCAATTAAATACTTGGTTGCTTCGTAACCCGCTACATAAGAGTCAAATATGACGCTTCCCATAGTATCGCTCTGATAGACCCGATCCAGAAACACAGCCTTAATCTTGTCTTTCTCCATAGCGACAATATCCTGCTCATCAATCCGCAGTTCTTCGTAGATGATAACGCCATCCACACGCCGTCCCAGAATATTACTCATAATGACCTGCTTATCCTTGGTCACAAACACATTCAGCCCGTAGCCCAGACGATCGCATTCGCGAGACATGGATTCAACCAGCTTATAAAAGTATGGACCCGACACACTTGTGGTGAAAAAGCCCAGCATTTTGGTTTGCCCGGATTTTAGCAGCTTGCCGTTCAAGTTGGGAACGTAGTTTAAACGCTCTGCCACCTTCAGGACATGTGATTTGGTCTCTGGGTTTAAGACATCCACGCCGTTCAAGGCGTTGGAAACCGTAGAAATGGATACCCCGGCTTCCCTTGCAACATCTTTAATTGTAATCTTTCCCATAATTTTTTGGTCCTTTGCTATAAAAACGTTTTTATATATTTTAAATTAGCATAAAACCGTTTTCAATACAACACTTATTCACTGATTTTTTTTGCTACTCATTTATTTACGATTTTTGGCATGGTACAAGATACTACGAAAGTATACGTGTAGAGACTAACTATGCGGAAGGAAGATGATAATGGCCTTTATTGAAAGGTATGCGATAAATGAAAATGGTGCAGTGACTTTCACAGGCAATACGCTTGGACTTAGCCGCTCTGAAACTGTTGGTGTTCCCGGGACAGTTGACAGCATCGGGGCTTATATTACGACGGATACCACACAGCAGTTTGGAACATATCCACCAGGAACAACGAATCTTTTTCAGAACAACAGCTCCTCTGCTGTACTACAAATCCCCGCAGGCAGCAGCATCCTGTATGCCGAATTAATCTGGGGGGGTACATACATTGACAATACGGAGAACAATTCCGCCTTTATCAATGATGCTGTACAGTTTACAACTCCAGCAAGTCAGACCAGTGTTTTTCCGGACCCGGCAACCAGTTTTGAAGTCATCTTGTCCACCGCTTCCGGATTCCCCACAACCTATGCCTATGTTCGTTCTGCAAACGTTACAAGTCTAATCTCTGCTGGAGGAGCAGGAACCTATACGACCAGTGGAGTAGTTGGAACACTGTCCATACCCGATCCGACCTCCAACCATGCGGGCTGGACACTTGCGGTAGTGTACCAAAATGCTGCCTTGCCTTTGAGAAACATGTCCATTCGAGTGAATGCCGATGTCATTCTTTCCACTTCGGGTCCTGTCAACATGATTATTGATGGATTTGCCACACCATTCATGGGTCCACTGGCAGGTCGGGCACAATTCAGTACACAGGAGGGTGATGCGAACAAGACCGGGGATCAGGCTCGTTTTGGACCGACCATTGCCACTGTGACGAATCTGTCAGGTCCGAACAACTTCTCCAACAACTTCTTCGCTTCACAGATCAATGATGATGCCGGAAACCTCGATACCTCTGGTACGTTCGGGACAAGGAATCAGATCAATGGAACCCCTGGTACAAACATCGTTGGTGGTCGTCAAGGCTGGGATATTACGAACGTGGACGTCGGATTTACATTGCTCAATACACAGACTCAAGCTGCCTTCCAGCTTACAACGAATGGAGACGGCTATCTTGTTGACGGCAACGGATTACAGATCGATATCAACCTCCCTGCCCTTAATGCCGTCAAAAGTGCCAACGTAACTGATGCTGTCGTCGGAGATACGGTAACATATACCATTATCATCTCTAATACTTCATTGGTTAATGCAACGAACGTTATGTTCTTTGACAACATTCCTGCAGGAAGCTCCTTCGTAACGAATAGCATCACACTCAATGGGGTTTCACTGCCGGGTACAGATCCGGTAACCGGATTTCCGATTGGAGATTTCAACTCGGGAACCTCCGCTACCGTGACCTTCCAGGTATTGGTCACATCCGTACCTGTACCGGCTCAGTTGTTTAACCAAGCCAGAGTCGGTTATACTGCCCCTACCGTACCCGATGGTCCGATTATTAATACTGCGGTTACCTCCAATGCAGTGGTGGTTCCCATCTATGAACCCAATGTGGCTATTGTCAAAAGCGCAGACACAACCAATGCTCTTGTCGGAGATACAGTTACCTACACGTTGGTCGTAACCAATACGGGAAATATTGATGCCACAACAACCGTCCTAGACAATATACCAGATGGTTCCGTCTTTGTACCGGGCAGCGTAACCGTCAATGGTGTTTCTCAACCAGCTTCTGACCCTGTTGCAGGAATACCTATTGGTCCGGTTGCACCCAACGCAACCTCTACAGTCACTTTCCAGGTAAGTGTTGTTAGTCAGCCAGCTGGATTGCAATTGGTCAATCAGGGAACAGCCTCCTATACCTTTCAGCCACCAGATGGCCGTGTAATTCCCGGATCTGTTACATCTAACACGGTTGTCATCCCTGTCTCGCTACCTATGTTGAGTGTTGTGAAATCAACTGCTGCTACAGATGCAGTGGTTGGTGATACCGTTACCTATTCCTTTACAGTTACCAATCAAGATGCCAGCAGCATTACCAACGCTGTACTGACCGATAACATTCCAACGGGTTCCTCGTTTCTAACTGGAAGTGTCACGTTAAATGGTGTACCCCAGCCTACAGCAGATCCTGTTTCTGGTATCTCTGTCGGTACTCTCTTGCCTGGTGCATCAGCCACAGTCACTTTCAGTGTTCAGGTAAATACCCTGCCCTCACCACCTCAACTAACAGATCAGGCCCAGGTGAGCTTCGACAGCGGTACCTTTAGCGGAGTTTCCTTTTCCAATATGGTCATCATTCCTGTGTTCCAGGCCATTATAGCCGTTGCTAAGGCTGCTACACCTACGTTTGCTGTAGTCGGGGAAGCCGTGACCTTTCAGTTTACCGTGATCAATTCAGGAAATATTGGCGCAACAACCACATTAACGGACATCATTCCGCCAGATGCCACCTTTGTTGCCGGAAGTGTACTCGTAAATAGCCTTCCGGTCCCTCTTGCCGATCCGAATGCCGGCATTTCTCTAGGCCTCGTACCGACAGGTAGCTCGACCCTGGTCAGTTTTCAAGTCGTAATTACATCATTACCGGCTTCGTTTCAGATTGTTAACCAAGGTAATGCCAGCTTCACCTTCACTCCACCGGACGGCCGCATTATTCCTGGCAGCAGCAGTTCCAATCTAGTCGTTATTCCCATTTCGGCAGACAATCTGACCGTAGTCAAAACAGCAAGTGAGCTCCAAGCCGTTATTGGGGATATTGTCACATACACGCTAGTTGTTCAGAATAATGATCCGGTTGACGCAACCAATGTCAGTCTCACAGACCCTATTCCTGTTGCTTCTGTTCTGGTTCCGGACAGCGTAACGGTGAACGGTGCATCTCTCCCAGGAGTCGATCCTAGCACAGGGGTCCCTATCGGAACAATTCCAGCCAACGGCTCTGCAACTGTCACGTTCCAGGTCAGTGTGGTCGGAACAGCTCCGCCGGTTCCTTTTCCCCTGTTCCTGGTTGACCAGGCCACCGTTACGTTTACAACCGGAGAATTCACTGGAACGGCCTTATCCAATATCGTCAATGTCCGGGTGTTTGAACCCGTCATTGCGCTGGTAAAATCAGCTGTCCCATCGACTGCTGTTGTGGGTGATATTATTGCGTATACCGTTTTGGTGTCCAATGAAGGTAACTATAACGCTGACGTTATCCTGGTTGACCCATTACCGGCAGGAGAGGCTTTTGTACCGAATAGTGTGCTGATCAGTGGTAACCGTTGGAGCAGTGCCAACCCTATAACCGGAATTAACTTGGGAACGATCCAGCCCAATTTTCCGGTGACGGTTACTTTTCTAGCCACAGTGACATCCGTGCCAACTCCACCCGAGCTTGTCAATCAGGCTACTGGAGATTACACCTATACTCTTCCTGACGGGCGGATCATTCCGGGTTCATCCTTGTCCAATACGGTGACGGTTCCCGTGTCCGAACCGGGGGTTCTGTCCCTTGCCAAATCAGCTGACGTTACCGCCGCGGCCCCAGGAGATATTATTACGTATACGCTGCTCGTTCAGAATCCTACAGAATTGCTGGCAACATCCGTCTTTCTTACGGACCCGATTCCGGCTGGGTCAAGTTTTGTGCCTGACAGCCTCACCCTGAATGGTGTAGCTCAACCTGGGGTTAATCCCTCCACAGGCGTAAGTATCGGCACTATAGGTGCAGGCAGCTCCACGACAGTGACGTTCCAGGTCAACGTCAATGCACTTACACCGCAGCCTGTGACCCAGACGTTAACCAATCAGGGCACCGTTACCTTTGCCATAAACGGAGTAAGTGGAAGTTCGCCGTCCAATGTCGTTTCCATTCCTGTCTATAATCCTGTCATTACCATTCTTAAATCCGGTACCCCCGATGCCGTAGATCTTGGAAATACCGTGTTCTATCAGCTTGTTGTTCAAAATACAGGCAATATTGCAGCCGATGTAACCGTTATTGATCCAATTCCACCTGAATCATTCTTTATCCCTGGATCTTTAACCGTAAACGGAGTGGAAATAAGCGATAATCCGGTTAGTGGTATTCCATTGGGGGAAGTGGCACCAGGTGAAACATTCACGATTAACTTTCAGGTAAATATTCTGTCATTCCCATCGAATAATCAGGTTGTGAACACAGCGATAGTCAATTATAATTTCACTCTTCCTGATGGCAATGTCATTTCCAATTCTGTGGAGTCCGATTCAGTCACTACTTTTATCAGCGATCCTCTTCTGGAAATTGTCAAATCTGCTTTGCCGAGTCAGGTCGTCCCGGGAGAAACGATTACGTTCTCCTTCCTGCTGACGAATGGTAACAATGTCCCGTTTAGTTCCATTATATTTACGGATCGAATCCCTGAAGCAACTACTTTTGTTAATAACAGTGTTACGATCAGAGATGTGAGTGTACCCGGAGTCAATCCGATTAATGGATTTGAGGTAGATAATATCGCACCCTTATCCGCGATTCCTATCACCTTCCAAGTCATTGTGAATCAAGGAATTACATTGGCTCAGATCACCAATCAGGCCAGTGTTTCCTATACATTGGGCGAGGTTTCATTTAACGTTCTGTCCAATGACGTTCTCATGCAGGTGATTTTCCCAGTTCCACCAGTACCGCCAGTACCACCCGGGCCTCCTGAGCCTCCAACGCCGCCGTTACCACCTGTTAATCCGACTACACCAACAACGCCTGGTTCTTCACAACCGTCCACCCCATCCGTTCCTTCCATACCAATCTCAGCACCTGTGATTCCTGTCCAGAAGACGGCAAGCAAAAGCATTGTTGAGGTAGGAGAAAGCGTTGATTATGTGGTCCTCATTCAGAATACGAGTGCATTTGCAGCCAAAAATCTGGTTCTCACGGATCAACTGCAATCTGGCGTTAATTTGGTTTCTGGTAGTGTCACAATACAGGGTATTGCTCAACATAATTGTAGTTTGGCGAGTGGAATCTCCTTGGGTGATCTGCTGCCAGGAACATCGGTGGATGTTGGATACACAGCCATAATCAAACATCAGCCATCCAACGGAAAGGTCATGAATCAGGCTACAGTCTCCCTTTCCTTTGTTCTTCCAGACGGCAGTTTAATTCCCATTACGCTGGCTTCCAACAAGGTTATCGTCACTGTTGTTGAGGCCGAAGAGTAAAATTCAATCTCTTTTCTTTTTCCGCTTTGGTGATCGCATATTGCTTTTGCGTCCGGACTTTAAACGACGGTTACCTGTCGTGCCTACACTCCTCTTACTGCGTTGCGGTAAGGGGAGTTTTTTCTCTGGTATTTCACGCTTCTCTTGCCCTAATGTGGGAGACAAGTGTTCCAGATAAAAGGGCTTCTCCAGTCCTTCCTGATCCTGATATTGAATTCTTTGCTCTTTGATGTAATCCGGCTCCTCCAGCAGTTCGCTTGATTGGTATCCAGCAACTTCGGCATCTGAAATCGGCTGCTTTACAACAAGAAGATGATACATAATCTGATAAGCTACATTCAGTTGGGAGTGTCGTAACAGTTCCAGTTCCGTTTCATTGTATAAACCGTGATAGGAAGGGAAATAGAAAAACTCCATGTTGAGCAACCTGAAATCGATAGGGGATTCTACTGTCTCCTCCTGAAGCTGCAGGCGATCTGAACTATACAAAGGTGACTTGTCATCATGTATTTCATTGACCTGAGAGGTCCAGAATTGGGGCATGTATTCATTAAACAACTGCTTGAAATGGGGATTAACCATATGTGAGGTTACATGTGCATAGGGGGCTACGATACAGACAATCGCTTTGTGTGTACTAATCCTGTATATTTCCTCCATCACCTGCTGCAAATGATCAACATATTGCAAGCTGTGTGAACACATCACAAATGTGGCACAGTTATCATCAATCGGGAGGGGCGAATTGATATCGTGAACAATGTTGGTCGTGGGATATGCTATTCGATCAATTCCCGTACAATTTTGGTGTTTATTTTTTCCGCTACCCAAATCGATTCTCAATCCGCTCACTTCTTCCTCATACAATTTAATACTGTATTTTATTCCAAAGTGGGACTACGTGTATAAGCGTTCACCCTATGTTCATGGCATATTATGCAAAAAAAGCAGCTCATATATGAGCTGCCGATAATCATGCTTCTAATTCCCCGTTCTGGGTGTACATACGATAAATTTGTTGTACCTGCTCTTCCAATCGATCAAAGCGAACAAAACGATCGGCTCGAATATACTCCTTCTGCTCCACCAACATAATCATCGTGGGAACTGTGAAAATAAGAAACCTGGACGCCACCTCTTCCACTTGGTTAGCATTGATGTGGGCCAAGTGCACCATTGGATACGGTTCAAGTAACTCCCTAATCTTAGGGAGTAAGGCGTGACATACACTGCACTCTGGCCGTGATACGTACAAAAAAACCAATTCATGTTGCTTAATCATTTCTTCGATCATTTCTATGGATGTTAAAGTATGGAGCTCTTTCATAAGGGTCATCCCTTTCGGTCAGTTGGCAACTATAGTTAAACTATAGTTTATCACGAATGATTGACTGTACAAATCTCGCACTCACCTAAACATTTTCTTTTCAAACACAGCCTATCTGCATTAAAATGAAGTTGGAAGATCATCCCAAATGAAAAGAGGTTTTTGTATGAAAAAATCATTTGTTTTTCTGCTTACTGCCCTGATTGCTGTTATCTCCTTCTCCGCGTATGCACCTGCATCTGATGCCTCTGGTGATATTGGAGTTAGCCTGCTATCAGATCGTCAGCAAGGCACCGTAAAATAAGCGTTCGCACTCTTTCCAAGAAAGAATTTGTACAGAAAATCAGCAGGCGACCAGTTCGGATAACATCCGGGTTGGTCGCCTGCTGTCATTGTCATTGTTCTTTTCAGCAATCTTTACTTCCAATCCCTCTTGCGAAGATAGGATTCGAATACAAATGTTCCAAAAGGCAATAAGCCTGCTACCAATCCCATGAACCAGCGTGAAGCTTTCCACTTCTTCACAACTGCCAAATGCACAAGTGTAATCAGATATAGCGGAAAAAGAATACCGTGAATCATACCCATAATCATTACTGGGGAAGACATATCGGCTAAATATTTTAGCGGCATGGCTATAAAAATCAACAGCAGCAATGATACACCTTCCCAAATGCCTGCAATTCTAAATCGACCCGTCACTGTCTTCATCCTGTTCAATCTCACCTTTCCAGCGGCTAGTTTGTGAAATGTGTAACTTGTTACAAGATGTTTCAACTTGAAGCCACATCATCTGTAATAATGCAGCTTCTCTTGAAACGTC
This sequence comes from Paenibacillus sp. RU5M, assembly GCF_900221055.1. NCBI lineage: Bacteria > Bacillati > Bacillota > Bacilli > Caryophanales > Paenibacillaceae > Paenibacillus > Paenibacillus sp. RU5M. Next base: position 92,828 of record NZ_OBQM01000002.1, read on the forward strand.
TTGTTCAGTATACCGCATGGTTCTGGTCCGGAAATGCTTCAATTTTGAATAATTAATGACTGAACTATACGTGAATGAAATGTTGAGTCTTAAATTCAAAAATCGCATCAACAGCATAATGATATCCGCCTGATTTTCGAAAGGATTCCCTCAAATTCGCAGCAGCTTTCTCAAAAGAAGGAACGCTCAACACATGATCCACAGCTTCACGCAGCTGACTGGCAGTCAAGGTTTGCATTTGTAAGCTGATACCTGCTCCTCTACTAACAACCTGCTCAGCGATGATCGGCTGATCCGCGCTTTGAGGGAGTATAATGAGGGGAACCCCATAATATAAACCTTCATTGGTACTGTTCATCCCGCCATGTGTAATAAATAATTTAGCGGACTGCAATACATCCATTTGTGGAACATAACGTTTAACCATAAAATTCCCCGGAATTTCTCCCAGATCCGTAATTTGTGTTCTATCCCCTACAGACATGACGATTGTATGATCGGTATTCCCCAATGCTTCCAAGCAAAGCTTATAGAAATCAAGAGCTTGGTTAAAAATTGTACCCAGTGAAATGTAAATAGGTCTTTTCCCTTTAATTGCTGTCAGGTCGAAGTCTTCATGCGTTAATCGCGAGAAGATGGACGGACCTACAAAATGATACGTGTGGTCGAATGCATCTCCATAAGGCTGGAATTCCCTTGTTGTATATACGATGGTAAGCGGCGCGGGATTGCAAAACACTTCGTAGGGAGTAGCAATCTCCACATCATATTTTTCCTGTAACCTGATCGTCAGGCTATGGAATGTATCGTTTATAGGTTGGGCGATTTCGGTAGGAACATTTAAGAAAAAGTGTTGCATCAAATGATCGAAAGATTCTTCATTCTGCGCAAAAGAAGTGCATGAATTAATTGCAGGCAGCTTCAGAATTTGCGCAAGCAAACGTCCGCAGCCAAACATGGAATCATGGATGATGTAGTCAAAATGTTCACCCTTAATCTGTTCAAGCACGCTCGGAATGACGATATCTGCCGTAAGTAAAAGACCGTTGACTCGCTCGAGCACATAATCTCTGCCACCTGAGACAAAGGCTTTAATGAATTTTTGACCGTCAAAGGTTCGGACTATAGCCCCCGTCTTTTCCATACGTTCCCGATAAGCTTCTATAGTGAAGTACACGACCTCTTCCCCGCGTGAAATAAGCTCTTGCACGACGCCAATTGTTGGATTGACATGACCCTCTGATCCACCGTTAATAAATAAAACACGTGCCATAACGATCCCTCCTTTGCTATGCTACGTTCTCTAAATGGTGTAAGAATTCGTATGCAATGATGTGCTTTTCCCAAAAAAATTTAGGTGGTTGCACGTTCTATCAGTTGAAATTCCAATTGCTGAGGCTGTAGCTCCTGCTTGCCAAGGACGGCCCATAATCGATGAAAGGCCTGCGTAGCTTGTTCTGCAATTGGATTATGTATGGTTGTTATTCCAAGCACACGCGACAACTCAATGTCATCGAAACCAACAATAGCAAGTTGTTCGGGAACTTGTATATTCTGTTTGCGTGCTTCGGACCAGATTCCAATTGCTGCATAATCATTCGAACATAACACCGCTTGAGGAAGTTCTGGCCCACTTGCCATTCTTCGCATCGCCTCTTCTCCGTCAGATGAGCTGAACACGGAATATTGATAAGCTTCACGCAATACAGGCAGACCCTTATCTGCCATAAATGATTCATAGGCTTCCCGCCGACTCTGAGTATTCAGGCTTTCTGCTCTGCCAAAGGCATTGGCAATGCGGGTATAGCCTTTGGACACCAGATGTTCAAGAGCTAGCCTGTAGCCTTGCGCCTGGTCCATAGCCACTGACGGAATTTCGTCATCTCCCATCCGCTGCCAAGATACAATCGGACCATACTCGCAGTAGGCTTTCAGTTTGTCTGGATGATTGACACAGGTCATAATCACCAGTCCATCTACTCGTTTACTCCGCAGATCCTCGAACGCCTGCAATTCAATCTCTTTATCTCCACGCGAAGTATAGATCAGGGTCTGGAATCCATAATCCATCGCTGTATCAATGAATTGATTCATGAACGTAATAATAATTTCGTTGGTTGCGGATGTGACAATTCCAATTTGCTTGGTCTGTCCGGTAGATAACGAAACGGCATTTCGGTTCGGGATATAGTTGAGCTGTTTCATGATTTGCGTTATTTTCTGCCGGGCCTCGTCACTCACATGTGGTGAATGATTAATTACTCTGGACACCGTGGCCTTCGAGTAGCCGGACAGCTTCATAATTTCATCGAACTTGGACACATGAAGTCTCCTTTCTTGCTGACTTTCTATGATGATTTACAGTTTGCCTCAAAATAAATAAAAAGTAAAACTTGACGTGTAACCCGTTCCAACGATTAAGCTTTTTTTATGCAGTGCTGCTGTATGTAATATTCACAACGAATTCATAACGATTGGAGCGATACACATGACTCATTCTCAACATCCATCATTTCATTTCCCTGAAAACTTTCTGTGGGGTGGTGCGATTGCCGCCAACCAGGCTGAAGGTGCATATAATCTAGGTGGCAAAGGTTTGTCCACTCAGGATGTGGCTCCCAAAGGTATCATGGGTCCCATTACTGAAGAACCGACTGAAGATAACATGAAACTGATCGGGATTGACCTCTATCACCGTTATAAAGAAGACGTGAAGCTGTTCGCTGAGATGGGATTCAAGGTATTCCGTACTTCCATCGCCTGGTCCCGTATTTTCCCTAAAGGCGATGAGCTGGAACCCAATGAAGAAGGCCTTCAATTCTATGATGATCTCTTTGACGAGTGTCTTAAATACGGAATCGAACCACTGGTCACCCTTTCCCACTACGAGACACCTCTCCATCTCTCCAAGGAATATGATGGCTGGGTTAATCGGAAGATGGTCGGCTTCTACGAACGTTATGTGACTGCTGTATTTAAACGTTATCAAAATAAAGTGAAATATTGGCTCACGTTCAACGAAATCAATTCGATTCTGGAAGCACCATTCATGAGCGGTGGGATCTACACACCAAAAGAGAAATTGAGCAAGCAGGATCTTTATCAGGCAATACACCATGAGTTTGTAGCCAGCGCTTCTGCTGTGAAACTCTGTCATGAGATCATTCCAACTGCACAGATTGGTTGTATGATGCTCAGTATGCCGACCTATCCACTAACACCGAATCCCGATGACATGATTAAAGTGATGGAATTCGAACACAGCAATTATTTCTTCGGAGATGTACATGTGAGAGGCCGCTATCCTGGATACATGAAACGTTACTTCCGTGAAAATGGAATCCAGATTCAGATGGAAGATGGCGACGAAGACATGTTGCTCCATACCGTCGACTTCATTTCTTTCAGCTATTACATGAGTATCTGCCAAACGGCTGATCCGGATAAACAAGTTGCAGGTGAAGGTAACCTGCTTGGAGGTATACCTAACCCTTACTTGCCTGCAAGTGAATGGGGATGGCAGATCGATCCGCAAGGACTGCGTTATGTTTTGAATATGTTCTATGACCGTTATCAGAAACCACTCTTTGTTGTGGAAAATGGGTTGGGCGCTGTGGACGAGCTTATTACCGGATCTGATGGTGAAAAGACAGTTGAAGATGACTATCGCATTCAGTACTTGAATGATCATCTTGTTCAGGTCGGGGAAGCCATTGAAGACGGCGTTGAAGTTATGGGTTATACGTCCTGGGGATGTATTGATGTGGTCAGTGCTTCGTCAGCACAATTGAAAAAGCGTTATGGTTATATCTATGTTGATCGCCATGATGATGGTTCAGGAACACTCGAACGGTATCGCAAAAAGTCGTTCCACTGGTACAAAGATGTCATTGGCAGTAACGGCAAGAGCCTAAAACGTTAAGGAATTGTTACAGCTGTAGCAGGTGCATTCCTGCTCTCCCCCAGCAGAAAACAAGGACATGCATTGGTATACAATGTGATGATGTATTGTTTTCTGCTGAGGGATTTTTATTATTATGGGAGTCCGTCTTCAGTTGAATTGGACCAGGTCCGGTTCCAATGCTTTCAATGTTAACCATCGCATCCCTGCTTCAAAGTCTTCCTGGAAGGAATCGATCAGAATGATGTCAGGATAAGATGGCATCGACAGATCGCCTTGATACATTTGCCACGCTTGAACCACTGCATCTTCTTCAACCATCTTCTGGTAAATCACCACCTGGTCTGGAGCAAGAATCGCATTTACCATTTGAATCATTTTGCATACCGTTGCAATAAACGCTTCCTTTTCCACTGTATCATACCAATCAATTCCCATAGGAAGGTATTTGACTTCCCCGGCCATGCCAAGTTTTCCTTTGATCACTTTACCGTCCACATAAATGCCCATACCTGGAGGATATTTGGTTGGAAAATAAATTCCGATGACACACTGATCCTCGTCTAACTCTTTTTTTGCGCAATATCCGCTAATTGCAGCGTTCACATCATTTTCCACCATGACTGGTAATCCGAACTGTGCTTCAAGATCTTCAATCATGCGGACACCTTCTAACTGCCGGTGACTGCTCACCGTAATTTCTCCATTCACGGTTTGCCCCGGAATACCGATACCGATGACTTTAATGGAAGCATGTTGAGCCAGTACGTTCCCAATGATTTCATAGAAGTGTGTCTGGTCAAAGGCGGGCATCGTATATTCTTCTCTGAAGACCATGTTATCCTCTAAGTTAATGACAGTGGCTGTGATCAGATCCTGCCCCTGCTTTTCGTTGATATACATGACCAAAGCCAAGCTAAAATCGTAATTATATCTGTAGGTTAATGCAGGTCTCCCCCCGCTGGAAGGCACTGTCTCGTCCTCAAACAGTTCACCCAGTTCACACAACTCTTTGACCAGTGAATTGACGGTTACCACACTGAGCTTGGTCAAGGAGGCCAGTTGTGGCTTGGTTGCTGTTTCTACCCGTTTCATGACCTGGCGTACATGGTTTATATTAATTTCTTTCATCAAATACGCGTTCGCTATTTTCATAAGCACCCCTACTCCATAGTTTCTTCTCCAATGTAGTAACTATACAATATCTCCAAAGGGTTTAAAAACACCCGATGAAAAAACATCGGGCATTCTGAGGGTTCGTATACATTTGTGTTAGCTTCTTCTATACTTCGTTTTGTCTGCTTCCGTTATTTTGCGAATCACTCTGCATGGATTACCCGCAGCAATTACATCCGAAGGAATGTCTCTGGTAACTACACTTCCTGCACCGATGATTGTGTTATCTCCAATGGTCACACCCGCAAGCACAGTCACGCCGCCACCGATCCATACATTATTGCCCACTGTGATCGGACCTACAACTTCAAGCCCTTCGTTACGTTGTTCCACATCATAAGGATGACCAGCAGTGTAGAATCCACAGTTCGGAGCAACAAAAACGTTGTCACCAAACCGGATTTTAGCTCCATCCAGCATAACTATATTATGATTGCTATAGAAGTTCTCGCCAATTTCAATGTTATAGCCGTAATCACATACAAATGGCTGCTCGATCAGGAAACGATCCGTCGTTTTTCCAAGCAACTTTTTGATCAATACTTCTCTCTCAGTGATCTTACCTGGGTGAAGTTGATTATACTCGTAACAAAGTCCCTTCGAGTACAACCGCTCATCAATTAATTCTTTGTCATAATTCGCATTATACAGTAGTCCCAGTTGTGATTTCTCTTTTTCTGTCATGAATTCTTATGCCTCCAACTCTTCTGTCCAAAATGAATAGATTAAAGCTCTATCTCTCTAATGATTCTAGCAGGATTTCCACCAACAATCATGTTATCCGGGACATCTTTTGTGACTACCGCACCGGAAGCAATAACGACATTGTTACCAATGGTGACCCCTGGATTAATGACTGCCCTGCCTCCGATCCATACATTATTCCCTATGGTTACTGGCTTGCCATATTCTGCACCTGTTATCCGTTCAAATGGATTCAAGGGATGAGTAGCGGTATATATGTGAACATCAGGTCCCATTAAACAGTTATCCCCAATGCGCACTTCACATACGTCAAGTATCGTACAGTTAAAGTTGGTATAGAAATGCTCTCCAACATGAATGTTGTAACCATAGTCAAAATGAATATTCGGTTCCATGCTCAGGTGATCACCCGTTGATCCTAACAGCTCTTTCAATACCTTTGTACGGAGCTCCCCATCTGATTCTGTGGTCTGATTGTACATGCGTGTCATTTTTCTTGCATATTCCCGGTCTTGAGACAATTGGGGATCGGAAGCCAAGTACAGCTCACCATCGATCATTTTTTGTTTTTCCGATTTTGTTGTAATACTGCTCATGATTGTTTCCCCTTTACGTCTATATTAATTTTTGAACCATTAAATTAAGATACTTTATAAAGCTATAATAATTATATGGGATAACCTAAATAAATCAAGTTCCTTTGCAAATTGAATATAGAGATATTATGCCTAATGTTATTAAAAAAACCTCTGCGATCCAATAATTATTGGATCGCAGAGGTTTGCTGAAGTAAAAAAAATATATAGCAGTTTGCAAAGACAACTTTTAAATCAACACATTATCCAGCCGCCTGAACAGTTTGCTCCTTGCGACTAATTGCGTAAACGGCCGACACCAGACCCATCAGGATTAAAACTGATCCCACCCATCCTGTATACATAATGGATGAATGATCGATAACCACCCCGCCAATATAGGTTCCGAGAGCTATACCAGCATGTGCAATTCCTGAATTGGTGCTAATTAACGTTTCAGCCGTTGCCGGTGAGGTTTTGATAATCAGACTATTCTGTACCGGGGTAACGGTCCAGCTTAATGCACTCCAGATACTTAGCAGAATCAAGAAGGCAATTAAAGGCAACCCGGTACTAAATGGAATAACCGCCATGCTTATGATAAAGGGTATCAGCACGATAATAATGGCTTTGGCTGGGTGCAAGCGATCTGATAAGATGCCGCCGATTCCTCCCCCTGCCACAGCAGCGATACCAAACATCATATAGATAAAGGTGACCATTGTTGAGCTGGCTCCCAGCGCTTCCTGGAGAAATGGTGTGAAATAAGCATATAACGTTAAGTGTCCTGCGAGCACAAGCAATGTTGTAACATGGATTGCCAGCATTTTCGGATTCCATAGAGCAGTAAGCTGCTTCTTCAGGGATACTGCCGGAATCGGCTGCACACGATCCATGGCAATGCCAATGGCAACCATGACTACTGCAGTCAAAATCGCGATCAACATAAACACTTCACGCCATCCTGCGATATTACCCACAAAGATTCCGAGAGGTACCCCCAGAATCAGTGATGCACTTCCTCCCATCGTGATTATTCCCACAGCACGCCCTTTATATTGGGGCTCCACAATACGAGCTGCGAGCGTCAAAGACAGGACAAAAATCAGCGAGCCCGTTGCAGCCCCCAATGCTCTGCCTGCCAAAAGAATATAGAAATTAGCACTGAACGCAGAGATGAGATTGCTGATTAGAAAAACGAATAAAGTGCACATATATACTTTTTTACGTTCGAATCTGGCCGTCATATTTAACAAAATTGGCGCAGATAACGCATAGACAAGGGAGAAGATGGAAATTAAATACCCGGCTTTGGCCAAGGTCAGATGAAGATCTGTTGCAATCAAGTCCAGAATCCCGCCTAAAATGAGTTCAACGGTACCAACCACAAATGCCGCGATTGCCAGGACATATACTTTTTTATTCATTTTTGAAGCCTCCTCGAAAGTTACAACTACGATAGTAACTTAATCAAGAGAAGATTTCAATACAAAAAAGCTATTCTCCGAAAGAATAGCTTTGGAACCATCGTTTTAATAAATTAATCGCGCCAGCAGACGTGCGATTTCTTCGTCCTGAAGCAGCTGGTCACCATATTTTTTGGTAATTTGAGTAAGAGCGACGTCATGATAGAAATAATCCGTCATTGCTTTAACAATCGGTTTGGACGTTGTCTTGATGGCCTTCCATGAATCATGTTCGATTCCTGCAAACAAGAGATAGCCATGGTCAACAATGATTAGCTGCGAGGGCTCAAGATTACTGTCCTCAAGCATCGGAATTAACGAATATTTATGGGTTAGAGACGTTTGCAGTCCTCCTACAGCCAAGACCTCTACATGTACCCCTTCGGCCTCTTTTCTCTCCAGAAGCTCCCGGTATTTCTCCATTTGCTCGTTCCAGGCCAGAAAAAGGATATACGAATCCGCTTCCTCAATGAGCTGTTCAATGTTCGATGCAATGGATGATGCATCCTTCAATGTCCAGATATGTTCATCTGTGAATGTACGTTTGATTTTATATGTCTTTAATTCCTCAATATCCTTCTCAAAGTCAGCCCTAATTTTGAGGATAATGGACTGAAGATCAACCGCCATGTACAATTTTTTCTTCCCATGCATAGTTGTTAGGACGATTCCCTTATCAATAAGCCGATTAAGCACTTCGTATATCTTAGCCTTGGGTACATTGGAGTAATTAACAATGGATGTGGCATCGAGTGGTGAATCCTGCGCAAATATGGCCTCATATACCTGACTTTCATATTGTGTAAAACCGAATTTCTGCAACATGGTTCGATTCGGGCTCCTTCTTGTTTGTATCGTTCTATACAGTTTAGACGCCTGAACTTCCCATGTCCAGTTTATCCCACCGACGTTTCATACTAGTCGTAATGATATTACTGTAAGAGTGGAGCATCCAAATATAATGATCTTCCAATGGTTATATTAAGATTGATTCAGGCTACACATTTTGATTTTCTGAAGGAGGTTTGCTTAAACATGGAGAACACCCATGATTTTGTAAAGAAAGTGAATGAGAACGCCGAAAAAGCACGTCATAACAAAAACAATGGTAAAGGTACACCAACAGATAAACTGCCGGCGAAGCGGCATAGCACCAATAAGTAAGGCTAAAATCAATTGCAGCAAATTAGGGAAATAGCGCTCTTATTTTTTTCAAGCACAAGAAACAAGAAAAAGGATCTCTAGTGAGGTCCTTTTCTTGTTATTTGAGATCTACTCGTTGAAGACATTCAATCTGCTACGTTCGATTCCAGAAGCGTTGTTGGGTCATGGCTTGAATGAATTGTTCTGCAAAAGCTGCAGGTTGCTGTTCCACAATGACACCAGGTTTGCCGATAATGCCGACTGGCTGAATCAGGGCCGCCCCCGTCGGTGTAGCTCCTATCGGTTTAAAATGATTGTACGTTTCAATGGCATAGGATCGGGTGTATTTTTGAAAATAATTATCTTCCTTCTGTCCTCCAACAATGAACAGTCCATCATATACCAAAGGTGATCCGGTCAAAAAGCTGTCATCCACTTTCAACTCCACACCGCTCGTTCCATGGACCACACCTTGTCTTTCATGAACAATGACTGGACGAAGTCCCGCGCTCTTAAACTCATCCAAAATGTATTGTGTGCTGGGACCATCAAATCCTTCACCGACAATCACCCCGACGCGCAGTGTCTTGGGAGAAAATACGGTATTGGCCATGCTTAGCGCAGGGGAGAATTTTGTCACCGTAGATTCGGAAACCTTAGGTACAGCGACTCCAAGCTCGCGAGCCAGAATGGTTGCCAGCTCTGTGCTGATATTCCCTAACATATCGACGACCTGTTGGCGAATCGAAACATCTTTTACTTTCCCAAGCTCAAACGTGAGTGCCTGAATGATATGACCCTTCTCCACACCTGTCATGCTGTTCCAGAATAAACGTGCCTGTGAGAAATGATCCAGGAAACTAGCTGCCGTTTTTCGTTCCTTGAGACCTTGCACCGTGGAAGGATACGTTACAAACCCACCTTTTGTACCGGGCACAGTATAGGGAGAATTATTGGCAAGAGAGTTTTCGTGATAGGCGACTCTTCCTCGATCAATGGTGTAGCGGGAAGCACCGTCTCTCTGGTTGTTATGTACAGGGCACACGGGACGATTGATCGGCAATTCCTGATAATTCGTGCCCACCCTTGCCAATTGTGTATCCGTATACGAGAATAGCCGGCCTTGAAGCAGTGGATCATTGCTGAAATCAATGCCACGTACAATGTTGCCAGGATGGAAAGCCGACTGTTCCGTTTCCGCAAATACATTCTCGACATTTTGGTTAATCGTCATTTTGCCAATGATTCGTACCGGAATGTCTTCTTCTGGCCATAATTTCGTTGCATCCAAAATATCAAAATCAAACTTGAATTCATCCGCTTCCTCCAGCACCTGTATTCCAAGTTCGAACTCAGCAAAGTTACCTGCATTGATATTCTCCCACAGGTCCCTGCGATGAAAATCCGGGTCCGCACCGCCCAGCTTCTGCGCCTCATCCCACACAAAAGAATGCATGCCAAGTACAGGCCGCCAATGAAATTTCACGAATCTGGATTTGCCTTCTTTGTTCACCAGCCGGAAGGTATGTACTCCAAATCCCTGCATCATTCGAAAGCTTCGTGGTATCGTGCGATCCGACATAATCCACATGACCATCGCTGCCGACTCCTGATTATTGGCGATGAAGTCCCAGAAGGTATCGTGCGCAGTGGAGCCTTGTGGAATTTCATTATTGGGTTCCGGCTTCAGTGCATGAATCAAATCCGGGAACTTGATCCCATCCTGAATGAAGAAGATCGGAATATTATTGCCGACCAGATCAAAGTTGCCTTCTTCGGTATAAAACTTCACTGAAAACCCACGCACATCCCGATTCGTTTCGTTCACTCCTTTGGAGCCTGCAACCTCGGAAAAACGAACGAATAGCGGTGTCTTCACACCGGGATCCTGAAGAAAATGTGCCATCGTTAACTCTTCAAGTGACTCATATAACTCAAATTCACCGTAGGCTCCATATCCCCGGGCATGCACAACTCTCTCCGGAATGCGTTCCCGGTCAAAGTGAGACAATTTCTCACGCATCAGAAAATCTTCAAGCAGCGTGGGTCCGCGATCCCCCGCTTTTAGCGAGTTGCTATCATCCGATATTTTAACCCCTTCGTTGGAAGACATCTCTTTTCCGTTATTATCCCGAAGAAAGGCATTTCGCTGTTCTATCTTTTTGTTCTCATCCATGGGTTCCTTGCTCATTCCAATCACCTCCAGCATTATATGTATGGGACTGGAAGTACACTTATGATTGACTGATACACCATACTTTGGTCCGAATCATGTGTGTGAATTACAAATATGAATTGCATGAACTTATCAATGGGTATAACTGGGGATTGTCCCATTTATGAAATATCGCGTCCTTTGTCTAGCACCTTCCTCATTTCCTTTTCATTTACTATAAAGAATCTAATAGAAAAGAGATGATGAGGATGGCTAGTGTAAAAGCTGTTCCACAACCGGATTTGGTATTGATCTACTGGTCCAGAAATCCGCTCGTTCCCGGTTCTGCACGCCGAATCAGAAGTGTGCGTGTGATTGGGAACACATCCCCTTGTACCTTCACACTGGTGCGTGGTGCATTGCTGATTAATGCCTTAAACTGTTTGCTGGACAATGATATTGGTTTTAAAGTGGTGTATAGCAAAAAAACATCGAGCATCAGTGGCGTTTTATTGTTGAAACGCAGATCTTAAACGAACAAACAGGTGCCCTCCTTCAATAAGGAAGTGCACCTGTTTGTTATTTAATCAATGAATGATGTGACTGAACTCCACTCTATTTGACGTTCATATAACGTTCGAAGGCATCATTACGGATGGTCAGTAACTGTTCAAGTCCCATATCATTCAACTTTTTGATATAAGCATCCCAGCCGTCTTCGATGCCGCCTTTGGTTACCCACTGAGCTCGCATCGTCGCTACATAACCGTCAATATCCGTTGTCAGCGTTGGCAGCTCCTGGAACTCTTCAGCATTGTACATAACCTTCGGATAAGGTGTCGTTACATCTGCACTGCCCAACTGATCAATTTGCAGCTTGAGTCCGTCACCAGCCTTCGGATTAAGCTTAATTTTTTCTTCAAAGGAAGGGCTTACATATTTGGGTCCGAAATCACGCAGGGATTGATCCCAGTACCAAGCATCGGCGCTAGTGCCTGCTGGCGGGTCCATCAGCGTATATGTGCCATCATCATTTTTCTTGATTACAGTTCCAATCGCACCCCAGAAATTCTGAATGCTGGCTTCGTTGGAATAGAACTGATCAGCCCAGCGTGCCGCTACTTCTGGAACAGTACATGAACTTGTAATCAGCAGTTCATTACGGGCCAGATTCATACCGCCTGGATCACCTGGTTGATAACGTTTGCCATCAGGTCCGGCAATAGGCGCAATCGCTTCGTATTGGTCGCTCCACTTGCCAAACACCGCATCAGGTGTCCATTGGTTGCTGAAGCCGACGATTGGAATGTCTGCATTTTGCCATTTGGCTGATGTCATTGTATTGTCTTGTGTGAACAGTTCCTGATCAATCAACCCTTCTGAATACAGCTTATGTGTATAAATAAGAGCTTCTTTATAGGCGTCAGTCGTTGGGAAGAAGACCGGTTTACCGTCCTGCACAATCATACTGCTGGCATTAATGTCAGTGATTCCGAATGGATTGAGGAAATCCACATTCAGACCCGTTTCCGTGTACGGAATTTCGTCCTGTTTTCCATTTCCGTTCGGATCTTTTTCCTTAAACGCTTTCAACACCTGATACAGTTCTTCTGTTGTCGTTGGTGCTTTCAGCCCCAGCTTATCAAGCCAAGCCTTATTAATTACAGGCTGATTCCGGCTCTTCGGACGGGCAGGCAGTCTTGTTGGCATGGAATAGATTTTGCCATCAGGAAACGTACTGATTTTCTTCATGTCTGGCGTCTCTTGCATAGCCGCCTTCAAGTTGGGCATATACGAGTCAATATACTCATCCAGTGGACGGAAATAGCTCAGGTTGTTTACAATGTCCGAATCGCTGAACACCTGGTCACCCAAGATAATGTCCGGGAGTGTACCACTGGCAAGCATAATGGATTTCTGCTCCCCCCAGTCATTAGAGGACATGACCTGCCACTCAATTTTCACATTGGAATCCTTCTCCAAATCCTTGAGCCATTGGTTCTGTGTAAAGGTGTCGCCCATATTCCCCCAACGAACCGTCAGTACCTTGAGTGTGACTGGTTTATTGACAATCGGCAGACCTTCCTGATTAAAATCACTTGAAATCGTAGTCTCCGCAGGTTCACTACTATTTCCACTACTACAGCCAACAACGCTGACCAACATGGCCGACACGAGAAGCAGGCTGTTCATTTTGGTGAATAACTTCTTGCCTATCTTTTTCCCCATTTGGGAACCCCCTTGATTCGTAATGAATTTCAACCCGCCTTATTCCTTCACTGCGCCGATCATCACCCCCTGATTGAAATACTTTTGGATGAACGGATACACACACATGATCGGAATTGTAGCGATGATAATAACGGAATACCTCATCAAATTGGCAAGACGCAGGGCAACTTGTGCTGCTTCTCCTGTACCCATGCCAGACTGCATCTGATTCGTGATGAGGATATTACGTAAAATTAGTTGCAGCGGATACAGATTCGGATCTTTTAGATAAATCAGGGCATTAAAATACGAATTCCAATACCCTACAGCAATCCATAGTCCAAGGACTGCGATGATTGCTTTGGACAGCGGCAATACGATGAGTACAAAATACCGCAGGTTACCACAGCCATCGATCTGGGCAGCTTCCCATAAATCTCCCGGAATACTGGTCTGGAAAAATGTCCGGGCGACGATCATGTCGAAAACCACGACGGAGAACGGAAGCACCATCACCAGGAACGTGTTATAGAGATGGAAGTCGCGGATCGTCAGGAAGGTTGGAATCAAGCCGCCGCTGAAGAACATCGTAAAGATAAAGAACAGCGAGAAAAATTTGCGCCCGACCAGATCTTTTCTCGATAATGCATAAGCCGCCGAAATATTAACGACAAGCCCGAAGAGTGTTCCCACCACCGTATACAGAATGGTATTTCGATATCCAATCCAGATATTTTCGTGTCGCAGCAGTTCCCTATACCCTTCAAGCGTGAAGCCTTTGGGGAAAACCCACACCTGTCCGTTAGCCACAGATGAAGGATCACTGAACGAGGCGATGACAATAAAATAGATCGGATAAATGATAGCAATCAGAAAAAGAACAGCAAAGGCATACAGTACAACTTCTGCAACCGTAACACGTGGTCGACGTTTTGTACGGGGAGTTCTGGTCATTGCTGCCGGTTCCATAACGCTCATCTTGTTTGTCTCCCCCCTACCATAGACTGTTTTCACTGTATTTCTTGGACAACTGGTTGACCAGAATAAGCAAAATAAAATTAATGACGGTATTAAACAGGTTTATCGCTGAGGAGAAGCTGTATTGGCTGCTCAGTAACCCGATTTTGTATACATAAGTAGACAGAATCTCACTTGAGAGAATGTTCAGGTCATTTTGCATCAGATACACCTTCTCAAATCCTACGCCCAGTAATCCGCCTACCCGCAGAATAAGCAGCGTGATGGCAGTCGGCAGCAGCATCGGAATATCAATATAACGAACCTTGTGCCATCGACTTGCCCCATCAACCGTGGCCGCTTCATAGAGGCTTGGGTCTACGGCAGATAGCGCGGCAATATAGATAATGCTATCCCAACCGACATGCTGCCACACGTCAGACCATACATACACACTGCTGAACAGAGCTGATGAACCCATTAAGTCCGGTGCTTGTGCTCCAAACAGCTGATACATATTGCCAACGAGCCCTGTACTTGGCGAGAACAGGATCAACATCAACCCAACCATAACTACCGTTGAAATAAAGTGAGGCATATAGGAGACTGTCTGAAAAAGCTTCTTGAATCTTCCGGCTCTCATCTGGTTCACCAGTAGTGCAAGCATAATTGGGATCGGAAAAGTAGCCAAGCTGTACAGACTGATCACAAGTGTGTTACGTATCGTATTGGTAAATTGATAGGAATGAAAGAATTTCTCAAAGTATTTGAATCCAGCCCAAGGGCTGTCTCCGATTCCCAACGCCGGACTGTAGTCCTTAAAAGCGATTAATACGCCGTACATCGGCTTGTAGGCAAATAAAAGTGTCAACAGAACCGCTGGAAAAAGCAAAACGTAAAGGCCCCAGTTTCGCCTGATTCTCTCCAACGTTCTTCCAATATAAAGTGGATTGGTCCTCATGGTTCTTCCTTCCCTCCTGTAAATATACTGATGCTGCTCTCCCGTAGGACCTGTCATCTCTGGAATAGCTTCAGTATAAACTGCTTCACATTGGGTTTACCGGACCGCTAAGGACGTTATTCGGACTTCTATGGTTCCATCCATGAACTTTACAAGTAACCAAGATGCTTACAAGCAAAAATCATATCGTTATCCAGACTTTCGTGTGTGTAATCCGGACTTATGAATCAAAAGATGCAAATCTTTATGTTTTTTTCAAATAAAGGTTTTATACTATTCCTGAGATATTAAAGCGTATTCATAACCAAGCAATCAAGAAAGTGGTGCATTGTTCCATGGCAAACCTGAACACCATCAAACCCTACCCCATTCGGCATTATATCCGCATGATGTTCGTCATTTCCTTTGTCGTGCTCATCTTGGATCTCGTAATCAGCATTGCTTCCATCTCCATGGTCAAACAGCAATCCACCCAATACTTGCAGGATGCAGCCGATCTGTATATCAATCGCATTAATCACGATTTTGCGTACATTAATCATTTCATGGGGTGGACACTGGCCAATGACGAGAATCTCGACAACATGAATACATATGGCGTGAACAGTATTCCGTTCCTAAAGGCCAACGAGAAATTACATTTGCTCTTCGCCGAACTACAGCGAAACTACGGGCAGTCGTACAATTTCTTTTATTATTTGGAGAATAGTGAATATTTCCTCAACTGCGCGCCAATAAGTATCTCCTATTCGGATTATTCAGAAGTGAAGAAGCAGATCATTACGCTGACCCGTGATAAAGGTGTGTATGAGAAGTTCTATTCCCATTGGACACCAATTCACGTGAACGGCACTTCTTATCTTATCAATATTGTGCCGTACTACAACCGTTATCTTATTGCCTTGATATCCGCAGATGAACTGATCGCCCCTCTCCAGCAGATTAATCTGGGGGCCAACGGATACGCCTCTCTGGTAGACGAGAATGGAGTGCAACTTTCTGGACCTGCCGGCGGGGATCACATACCAGAAGTGAGACATTCATTTCTCGATCTGTTCCAGTCTCATAATATTGTCAGCAGCGACTTCTCCAATGCGGCATTCAGCGTGCGCATGGCCATCAAGTTTGGTGCATTCGAGAAAATTATGGTAGCTCAGCTGCTCATTATGCTGCTTTTTCTGATTGTGACCTCCACATTAAGTGCAATCATCATGTTTTTCAGGAGAAATCTGCTTGTTCCCATTCAGCGATTCTCCAAAAATTTGGCGCGTATTAACGAAGGGGACGAAGCGACAGACTTCAAGAGCAGTCGGATTATGGAACTGGAGCAGGTCAATGCACAGTTTAAAGAACTGGTAGCCCAGATTAAACGGTTCAAGATCGATCGCTACGAGCAGGAATTAGAGAAACAGAAAATACGATTGGATTATATGAAATTGCAGATTAAGCCCCATTTCTTCCTGAACTGTCTGACGAGCATGTACAGTATGGCACAGATGCAGATGTACGAGGAAATTGAGAGTATGGCCCTGGCTACGTCCCGATATTTCCGATATATCTTTCAAAGTGGGGAGAATTTCGTTCTTCTGAAGGATGAGATTGAACATGTGAGAACGTTTCTGGATATCCAGAAGTCGCGTTACCGCGATGCTTTTTCCTACCGCATTGAACATCCAGATGTGATCACGGGCATCGCTGTGCCACCACTCGTCATTCAGACATTCATCGAGAATGCCGTCAAATATGGGGTCTCCCGAGACCGGGAATTATGCATTACTTTATCCGTAACGGAACAACGACAGGAAAATGGCGATCATGTGCTGATCCGGATTTCGGATACAGGTCCAGGATTCAGCCCGGATGTTCTTGACGCACTGATGCGTGGAGAAGCGCTGGAACAAACCGGTGGTAACCGGATTGGCATTATGAATACCATCCAACGTTTGGAGTTGTTATATCGGGATGAAGCGAATATTACCTTTGCAAACGATGCAAGTGGCGCTCGGATCACGCTTTCCTTGCCTAAAATGATACTGAATTCAGATACTTCGGGAGAGGTGACAAACCATGAATGCATTGCTGGTTGATGATGATTATTTTGTAGTTATGGCTTTGGAAAAGAAAATCGATTGGAAGGCCTTGGGGATTCATACGATATTCACAGCCTACAATATTGCGCAGGCCAAGGAGGTTTTGCAAAATCATCCCGTTCAAATTCTCATCTGTGATATTGAGATGCCCCAGGGCAGCGGGCTGGAATTACTCGCATGGGTCCGGGACGAATCGCATAATGTACAGACGATATTTCTGACCAACTATGCCGATTTCAACTATGCCCAGAAAGCAATTGAGCTGCAAAGCTTTGATTATTTTCTGAAGCCTATTGAGTTTGACAAGTTAACGCTTATTATACAAAAGGCGGTTGCCAAAGCCCGAGACCAGCAGTTCATTGAGAAAGCCATTCATGAGGGTGAACTGTGGCAGAAAAATCGGAGCAAACTAATTGAGGATAGCTGGCGCAGGCTGATCTCCGGTAAAGCCTTTCCTTCCGGCCCTGCCGACGTCTCTGCCTTTTTGACAGAACAAAACCTGCCTTATGACACAACAGATCTGTTTCTGCCTATTCTGGTTAACCTGTTTCCGTATGATCATACGCTGGGCAAGACCGACAAGAACCTGTTCGATTACGCTTGTTTGAATGTGATGGTTGAACGGTTTCAGGACACTCTCTTCTCCATTGAAGCCATTACCGAGATCAAGGATCATAACTGGATGATTATTCTAAAATGGAACAGAGCGCCGGATGCACAGCTGATCGAATCCATGTGCGGTTCGTTTATCCCGGAGGTTAATAATTACCTGAAGTCGGATGTCTGCTGTAGTATCGGGTTCTCTCTGCCACTGGGTCAGATTCGTCATACCATCAACGAGTTGTTGCTTATGAATGAAGAACGAATCAAACACCGCAACCAAACCTTTTTACTGGAAAACTATAATAGACCTGAATTGAATTACACACCGCCTGATCTGGGATTGCTGGAGAAATTGTTGAATGAAAATCGCTTCCAGGCGTTTCTGGATGAAACAGGGCGTTATATGCATCAACTTGTCCGTGAAGAGGTGGTAGGCACCGCTGTTCTAAGTCTGTTGCGTCTTGATCTGGTGCAACTTGTGTATGCCCAATTGAAGAGTAAGGAGATCGAAGTGCACAAGCTGTATATGGGCAAAACGAATGATCAGTTGTTCATGCAATCTCTGCATTCTATTGAAGACATGCAATCCTATATTGCCTACCTGGTCAATACGGCTGCGGAATATCTGAATGTTGCCGAGCAGCCCAAGTCGGTTGTACATGAGATTACCCATTATATACGCACTCACTATGGAGAAGATCTAACGAGGAATAACCTGGGGGAGATGGTCTATCTGAATCCAGATTATCTAGCAAGACTGTTTAAGAAAGAAATGGGCATTTCACTGGGCCATTATGTCATCCATACCCGTCTTGTGGCGGCCCGACATTTGCTGGAGACCACCGCACAATCGGTGCATACCATTGCTGGAAATGTCGGTTATACCAACTACTCTCACTTCACCAAACTGTTTAAGCAAGAGATGGGCTGCAGCCCCAATGAATATCGCAAAAAGCAGAAAGAGAACTCTCATGAAACAGGATGACCTTTCTCGCTTGTAATACAAAATGCCACCCTGCGTATCGCACGCAGAGTGGCATTTGCTGTTTTGCTATGCCTTATTTATTCGCATTAATGACTTCATTCACTTCCTGAGTGATCTGGTCTCCGCCAAGCTTTTTCCAATTTGCAACAAATTTATCGAACTCGTCAATAGACAGGTTGCCGTAGATGATTTTCAAAAACGTCTCAGCGCGCAGTTTATCCAGCGTTGCCTGTTTGGTATTCATGGTTCTTGTTGGGGCATAGATAAATTCATTCATGACAATGAGATCGTTATCCCGATAATATTTAATGACACCCTGCGAGCTTTCCGGTCCAAAAATACGTTCCATATGCCACTTATCCAGATTTCCATTGCGGTAATCCATAATATCATCGTAGAATAGCTTTGCTTCGAGCTCTAATCCGGAAGTATCTCCCGTTTTGAGCGCCTGCTCGACTTCATCTTGTGCTTTTACGTTTTTGTTGGCAGGCAGATTGGATACGGTCGCATTCTGAAAACCGAGTCCGGTTACCCCGTTCAAATATGCAGCACGCTCTTCCTTGGCCGACTCACCGAACATTTTCTCTGCTTGGAAATTCAGCAGCTTGATTAAGGCTTCCGGGTGCTCATAGCCTTTACGAACGGCGAATATACCGCCCAAGCTAAGGTGGTTCTGCGTTTTGGCAGGCTGATCATCAATAGATTGGACAGGATAAGGCAGCCAGTCCACATTCTTATCCTTTTTGATCATGCTGCTGACTTGAAATGGTGCCCATTGTGGCAGGAAGAATATGCCTGACTTACCCCCGTTGACATCCTCCATCATTTTTGCAAAGTCCTTCACTCCAAACTCAGGATCAATAACGCCCTTCTGGTACAGATTTTGCAGTTCTCGCAATCCTTCCTTCACTTCAGGCTGAACGGTACCATTCACGACCTGACCCGATGCGTCCTTGATCCAGGTTTCAAGATAACCATGATAACCGAGCAGGAAGCTGTTGATTGGCAAATCCTTGTTTAATGCAATACCGTAGGTATCATCTTTACCATTTCCGTCCGGATCTTCAAAGGTAAAGGCTTCCGCAATCTTAATGATATCCTGCATAGACTTTGGCGCTTCCAGTCCCACTTTCTTCAGCCAGTCCTGACGAATCCAGACCATATCTGAGGAATCAAGTGAGCCTGGGAAACTCACCATCGCGTAAATTTTCCCATCCTTGGTTACCGGTTTCAAGCCTGCTCCATCCTCAGCAGACATAAATTCCTTGACCAGATCGGATGCATACTTATCATAGACCTCAGTCAAATCTTCCAGCATCCCAGCTTCATGCAGCTGCTCAAACTGCACAGCACTTACTTTCAAAACATCTGGCAAATCGCCACTCGCCAGGGTGACGTTCATTTTGTCGTTGTAATTGGCATCTGGGACAATCCAGTCATAGGTGACATCGATCCCAAGCTCGTCCTTGTATCCTCTGGTCCATATGTTATTGGCGTGTGTATCGCCTTCGGCGAGCGTTTCTTTCCCTGTTTCATTCATAGTTGATGTTAATTTGATGGGTGGATCATATTTCGTAAGCGGGCCTCCCGCCTCCTGCTGTTTGTTCGGTTGCGCTTCATTCTCAGCACTACCCGTACCCGATGAACAGGCTGCAAGCGTGGTTGCCAGAACCATGGTTAACGTTAACAATGAGAATTTCTTTAATGACATGTTCATGCGAATCCCCCTTTTTATTCCCCCGTGAGGTATAATTTTATTGTATAAAGAAAGCGCTATCACTTCGAGTGTACCCCGTTGACATCTGGTATCTTTGATTTACCATTTCAGACTTGATCTAACTTTTTTGATCCCGATATTCCTGCGGCGTGCAGCCGGTGGCTTTTTTGAAGAAACGATAAAAATAATGCTGATCACTAAATCCGACCTTAGCGGATATTTCATGCATTTTGCAGGTGGAGCCGAGAAGTAATTCCTTGCTGCGCTCGATGCGCCGGTCATGGATATAGTCGGATATGCCTTTGCCTGTAATACGCTTGTACCAACGGGACAGATATGACGGATTAAGGGAAACCTCCTGTGCAATTCGGGTTAGCGATAGGTCATCCTCCAGATGGTGCTTGATATAATGATGAATCGCAATTAGAATCTGCGACTGATCATGGATACGTGTAACACTTCTTTTGGAGATAATCCATTCATATGCCGATTGATAGAAAACCACCAGATCAGACCAAGGCGTATGGATGTCAAAATAAAGCATACGAGATAACGCAATTTCCTCCATCGCTGATTCGTACAAGCCCAGTTCATGAAGAAGCTCGATCAGTCCATTACCTGCTCCTGAATAGATCTTCATTCGAAAGAAGGGGTCCTGAAGCCCTTCTTTTGAAGCCTCTGTCCATTTGTGAAACGACTCCATCCACTCCCTGTCTCCTGTTGTAACCCGCTGCCTGATCTGATCCAGATGAAGAGCTGCAACACTCTGCTGATTCAAAATATTGGGGGTGTATGGCGAATCATGCTGCACTTTGACCCGAAGAAGCTTCTCCATCCCAAGTCCAGGGCCCTCATGGATCGACAGGCGCAGCTGTGCAATCGCCTGACTTAACTCCATCCACTCCACCGCCTGTTCGCTCACCATAATGGAGACGGACAGATTCAGACAATCCGCACAGGATTGCTGCACAGACTCCAGCGTTCCATAGACGAAACGCAGTGTCTGTTCCCACTTCTCCTGCTGTCCTGTATGGAAGCTCGATGGCTCCACCTTGGGCTGAACAAAGCAGGCGATCACCTGATAATCCAGATCAATAGCCTTGACCTTGGCCTTATCCTGAAGCAGCTCCTCCGCAACGTTGGCAACCGCATAGCGAATTAAACTTCGGTCCGCCTGGGATTGATAGTTGTTCCACTCCTCAACCCGTATAATGACCGGAATTACAGGCTCGTTGGACATGAAAGGTAACTGGACCGCATCCAACTCTTCCTGAAGCGAGGCGGTATCATGTCTTTCCGTTCGTTTTAGGAGATCCAGCAGTAACTGTCTCTGTAGCTGCGGCAGCGCTCTGGGCAGCTTGCTGCGGAACCAGGCATGCTGGTAACGGAAATCATTTTCCTCCGATATTTGTGTTAACGCCCGCTCTACCGCTGCGCGAATATGACTCATGCCCTCTGTCTTTAACAGGTAATCCACAACACAAGGGTTACGTATTGCTTGGTGTGCATAATCAAATTCGTTATGACCTGTCAGCAATAGCACTTTGCATCGTGGCCAGCGATCCATAATCTTCTCGATCAGTTCCATGCCATCCATGCCTGGCATACAGATGTCGCTGAGCACGATATCAATTTTGACAGAATTCAACCACTCGATTGCTTCAAAGGCAGAGTATGCCTTAATGATCTCCATATCCTGAAAATCCGCTTTTTGAAAGAATGCATAAAGACCATCCAAAATAACCGGTTCATCATCGACAATTAACATGCGCTGCATACGATTACTCCCGTCTCCATGGAATATTTAAAATCATGCATAAACCGCCCAACTCACTACGCTGCGCACAAAGACCATAGCCCGTCCCGAACTTGATCCGTAAACGTTGATTCACATTCATTAGTCCCGTAATCTCTTCATCCCCATGTCTCGGGTTTGCAGATTCCTGAAAGGATGCTTGCAGGCTGCTCAGGATTTCATCTGTTAATTGATCGCCATCATCTTCTATCCGAATGGACAACTTGTCGTGTTCCACTTGATAGGATAATTTCAGAATTCCTCCCTGACTGCGTTTGGCAAGGGCATGTTCGAATACGTTCTCGACGATTGGCTGAATAATGACTCGGGGAATGGCGATGTCTCGATACTCCCTACTTAGTTCCTCCAGTTGCAGTTGGACTCTTGAGCCAAATCGGATTTTCTGAATAGAAGCATAGACCAAGGCATGGTCCACCTCTTCACCTAGCGAAACCTCGGAATGAGAATCCCTGGACATATACCTGAAATATTGACCCAAATAGTCGGTGAATTCCTGAATTAATTCAACATTCTCGACCTCGGCCATTTGCTTGATGCTGAACAGACTGTTATATAGAAAGTGAGGCTGAATCTGGGACTGCAAATGTTTGAGTTCTGCCTCGCTGGTTCGAATCCGGGCAACATAATTTTCATCAATCAAAATATGTAAGCGCTCTATCATGTGGTTGAAGCGAGAGTATAAATAACCGAATTCATCGCGTCTGGATTGCGGAATATGAATATTTGTCTGGCCCTGCTCCGCCATTCTGAACCCGCGAATGAGCACAGATAACGGCTTGTGAATTGACCTGTAGATCGAAAAGGAGAAGATCATAATGATAACAATTGAAATAAGCGTCAACGTCCACAGCCATAGGTTGTATTGTTCCAGCGGAGCTTGGAGCACATCATTAGGGATACTGGCTGTCAGCGTGAACGAGTGATCGGGATCATAAAGCGAATAATACAGATATGGATCGGATTGAAATCTCGTCACTTGCATGGATACAGGTGATACCGGTGATACCCGTTGCAATAATGCCGCCGACGTAGGTTCGTCTGAAGAGGAAATGGCGACATTGTGCTTCTCTCCGAAGCTCAGCGTAATATCACTGCCTCCTGTTTCCGCGAGCTGCTGTAATCTGTGCTTCAGTTCTTCTGCAGACAAGCGTATGCCTAATATAAAATTGGGTGGTTCTTCATGATTCATGTTATACGGATTGCTTTTGAGAAAATAAAGATTGTTATCCGAATAAGACAACTCACCATTCAGATTCCCTATAGTTTCCAGCAGATCCTTCCATTCTGTATCCTCTACATTGCGAATTCCGTCCACCGCGCTTACTCGTTTATGCAGAGCCGGAACGTAATACACAACATCGCTGATATAGGGACTCGTCACCATGATCTGCCCCAGCTTGTTGTGGATATTATTGAGACTGGAAGTCACCTCATATCTACTCATAATCGCAGCTCGTGTACTTAGGGTGGACATCGTTTCATCGAACGAAAATTCGGTAACAAGCCCACTCATTCTCTCCAGTTCGAATTGCAGATGATTGTGGTAAAAATAAAGCTTTGATTCATGCGCCTTCTCCACTTCCGTCTGCATTTGCTTGGAGCTGGTATGCGTGATCATAATGCTGATCCCATATAGGGGCAGGATGACGAGCACAAAAGCAATCATCAGTTTGACGACGATGGATGCATTTTTCCAGGTGCCCACCGCGAATCTCATTTCACTTCACTCCTCTCCTCAACGGCAAAAAGGAGCCGGAAATCGGCTCCTCCCATTGGTTTTCCTCCATCGATCTTATCCCTTTACACTACCGACAACAAGTCCATGAACGAAATACCTTTGCAGGAACGGATACACGAGCAGAATGGGTATAACAGACAAAAAGATTTGAGATGCCTGGGTCGTTCTATCCGACACCTGACTTAATAGTGTTGCATCTTCAAGGGTCATCATCTCACTTTGAATCATCGTCACTTGCTGAAGCATAGATTGTAGATACGTAGCTAGCGGATAACCTTCCGGACTTTTCATATAGATCATGCCGTCAAACCAAGCGTTCCAGTGTCCCACCATGGCAAACAATGTAATGGTTGCGATACTGGGCAATGAAATGGGAAGGTAAATGCTCCATAGCGTGCGGAAATGGCCTGCGCCATCCATCCAAGCCGCCTCTTCCAGCTCCTTCGGCAAACCCCGGAAGAAATTCAGCATAAGCAATACATTAAAGATCGGAACCGCTCCCGGTAATATCAGAGCCCAGATGGAATCCAAAAGGCCTGCTTCCTTGACGATCAGATAACCCGGGATTAATCCTCCACTGAATAGCATGGTAAAGACAAAAACCCACGCATAGAACGTTCTGGAACGAAACTTTGCTGCCTCTTTGGAGAGCGGATAGGCTACAAGAATCGTGAAAATCAGGTTGGTCGCAACTCCGAGTACCACACGGAGAAGACTTGTACCGAATGAATTTAGAAACTGCTGATTTTCGAGAATGTATTTATACGAGGAGAAGGTGAAGTCCACCGGCCAGAATGTGACACTTCCCGCCTTGACTGCATCACTCGAACTAAACGAAATCGCCAGAATATTCACAATAGGAAACAGGCATAGCAAGGCAAGAAGGGTCAGGATGACATAATTGATTCCCAGAAACCAACGGTAGGCTCTTGAAGCGTGATGCATGTTCTTGCCTCCTTTCTAGAAAATCCGATAATTGGCTAATCGATAGGCTAGGAAATAACCAAGCCCGATAAAGATAAACGAAACGACTGACTTAATGAGACCCAATGCGGTTGATACCGAATACTGCGCATCTTGCAGACCGATCCGATAGATCATCGTATCCAGAATGTCTCCGGATTCATAGACCAGTGGATTGTAGAGGTTGAACACTTGGTCAAAACCACCGTTAAGCACGTTACCCAGACTCAGTGTAACCATTAGAATCACGATGGGACGAATGCCAGGCAGCGTAATATGCCAGGTCTGCTTCCATCTTCCTGCTCCATCCATGACAGATGCTTCGTACAGGGATTTATCAATGTTTGTCAGTGCGGCCAAATATATAATCGTGCCAAATCCGAATTCTTTCCATTGGTCCGTAATGACGAGTATGTAAGGAAACCAATCGTTACTGGCCAGGAATTGAACAGGTTCAACCCCTATCGCCTTAAGCAGCATATTTACAATTCCTGTACTAGGGGACAATACGTCTACAATGATACCGGCCAATATAACCCAGGAAAAGAAATGCGGCATATAGATGACCGTCTGAATTGTTCGTTTAAAACCTGTTTTGCGCACCTCATTCAGCAGCAAGGCCACAAGTACGGGAATGACCAAACCGGACACAATTTTCATCGCGGAAATAAATACCGTATTCCATACGACCTGACCGAACCCCGGCAGATCGAATAGATACCTGAAATTGTCCAGGCCAACCCAGTTCATATTTTTGAATCCGGCAATGGGAGAGAAATTCTGAAAGGCAATGGAGAGTCCCGCCATCGGAATGTAACCGAATACAATAATAATGATCAATCCAGGCAATATCATGAGATGAAGCGGAACGTTTCGTATAAATTGTCTGTAGTTGGAACGCATGAGCTGTCTCCTCCTTCAAATTCATTATAGAATCCGTCAGGAATCGGCAATAGTGTAGGCTATTTACTTTAGGTATCTTTTGTTGACTCTCTTCGTTGAACGCCAAAAAACCGCGAGTGTCGCGGTTCTAAGGCTGCATCAGGTTACTATTGAAATATTAAAACTTATTATTTCTGGACATCCATAACCAATACATTGACCGAATGAGCAGGAAGCTGCAAAACAACCGAATCCTCCTGCAGATGAATCACTTGTTCTTGTGGAACAATTTTCTCATCATTTTTCTGGTTCACATTAGGAACATGTAGCAATTCTTCATCTCCGCCAAGTGTTATCCATTTCGCAACAGAGGTAACGTTTAGATTTTGAAGGTGAATTTGGGTTGCTTTGTCCACCCCATCTGCGTTCACCAGCTTCACATACACATGCTGCGCATCTCTCGTAACGGAATGGAATACATCCCGGTTGTACGCTTCCAACTTGTAATCCAGAATTCTGCTAGTAGTGTGACCATCGGTATAAGAGCAGATCAGATTCTTCCCTGTTTCACTACCATAATTGACAGTAATCGTATAATTCGTATCGTTCGCCAGCGGTTCATAGTTGGCTGCCCGGAGATTTCCCGCCGCGGAACTGGAAGAATAATCACCCAGAGTATAGCCTTCTACACCTTGCTTATATACTTTGACTCCTGTTGCATTGCCGCCATAACCGATTGCGTATTCGATGACATCCTTTTTCTCAGGTGAACTATCCGTCAATCCAACACCGATGGTGAAGCCATCCTCACCCGCTATGCGCTGAGCCTCGACTTCCACTTTATAATTCGACCATTCATCGTTCAGTAGGTATAACCCATTCAGTCCGCTTGACTGGGCTTTCAAAATCAGTCCTTTTTCCTTCTCCAGCGTGTATCCTGCCGATCCCGGAATCGAATTCCATGCCTCATTCAGAGCTGTCCGCTCCCTGAAATCTTCTGTAAACAGCACGCTGCCATCCTGGTTCGATGTGACCGTAATCCGTTTCACCACAATGTCAGCATTGCCTGTCGCAATCTCGATACCGCCTCGTGGAATGAGTTCCATCGGTTGACCCTTGCTGTACGTTGTAAATGAAGTGCCCAGCACCTGCTCACCCACATACTTGGCAAAAAGCTGCTGCACATAATAATTCGGTGTATACCACACCGTTTCATCATCAAACCAGATGCAGTCCGGCGTCCAGCGGTAAGTACCATCCGTCAGTACTTTGTTGAACAGCGGCGCATAGGCAGCCAGGCGAACAACGTCCGCATTATTTTCAAAACCGATCATGACTGCAGCTTCTGCGATCGCACCTGCCAGTGTATTTTTGTCCGTGGATGCATATTCTCCCACAAATACCTTGGATGTCTCTGTCCAATCCATACTGCCGTCTTCATGATAAGCCCGCTCATAATAGTTGTACCGATCCACGTTGTTCAGCAAATAGTCATTGGAGCGATAGTAGTGCTCATCCGCAATGGTATCCATATAGTTGTCCTGGTTCTCATACCAAGTGACCGTCTCCTCGATGACCTCTTGGCCATCTGCAAAAGCCACCTGAGCTGATCCGGTCAGATTGCCGCTCAGGAATTTCCAGCCCTGCTGGTACGCATCATCGTCTGCCTGGGCCCCAACTGTCGAAATGATATGAAGCTCATGATCAGGATAATTACGTTTCATATACTCATCAATTGACGTCTTGAATACTTCAAAGTTGGCAAAAAATTCGGTTCCCCAGTTCTCATTACCTACGCCAAGATAACGCAGATCGAATGGTTCAGGATGTCCCATGCTACTTCGAATGGCAGCCCATTCGTTATGTTCAATATCCTTGCTGAGCGCGAAATCGATCAGGTCTGTAAAGTTTCGGATATAGTAATCCCTCAAAGCGCCACCCGCCGGATGTGCGTAATCCGATCGAGCCTGGCACAGAACACCACAGGCCATAACCGGCACCGGAGCAGCATTCAAATCTTCTGCCAGTTGGAAATACTCCATATAACCTAGACCCATCGTCATCATGTAACCCCAGACGTTATAGTTCTCTTTGCGAAGCTCTACCGCTCCCACCGAATCCTTCCAGTCATACACATTGTCCCAAATAAACGAACCTTCGGAAATGCATCCCCCCGGAAAACGCAGAAACTTCGGATGCAGATCAACAAGGGCTTGAACCAGATCTTTCCTAAGCCGATAGTTCGGATTCCCGGTGTAGTTGGCATGTGCTGAAGCGGATACTCCCTGCTCTTTCGGATCGGCTCCCCATACATCCTGCGGAGTCAACGACACCATGTCGATGGAAATGTCTCCTTCAAAGGTAAGTGCCAATTGCCCAAGCACGGTCTCCGTTCCGGTCAGGGTCACGTTTGAATGGGTGATATGGGGAGAGCTGGAGTGAGTCAATACATGGCTACCACTTGCATGACCGCTGATCTCGCCATTGGCCACAAGGACACGGGTATCGGAATAGGCGATCCCGTACTTCTTCCATGTGTTACCGCCTTCAACTTGCAGCGTAACTGAATCACTGATGGCATCACCGTTCCCGTCCTGCAATTGAACCGTAATCGTTCCTGCGGATACTGCCTTGGCCCAGACGGTAAAATCATATGCCTCTCCTTTCTTGATGGACATGGCACAATGCTCATTGGAATCCGAGAATCCGCGATTTCGAATGGTTGCACCCGTCTGAACCGTTACATAATAAGCGTTCACTTCCGGGTCTTCTACGTTAAGATGAGTGTTTATTCCATCGGTATGCTGTACGATCATTTTCTCGGTATCCCCTGACCAGGCAAACAAAGGATCACGGTTCCGGCCTGTCGAACAACCACATTCGCCAGAGTCATGCGAGTACGTATCGAATGCAAAGGATTCGAACGAACGGTTCTGAACTAACTCCGCATAGATTCCCCCATCTGCTGCATTGTTGATATCCTCGTAGAACAGGCCGTACATCACTTCACTAATATCCGCCACATGCTGGTCCCCATGGATTGTAACGGTATAAGGCGGAAGATGTTCTGGCACAACGGACACATCAAAACTTTTGTTCAGCGTATTTCCACCTTTGGTTAAAAGTGCGTTCAAACGAATCTCCTGTGCTGAGCTCAGGGGTTGAACTTGTCCATTCGCTGACAGAACTTCTGGCTGACTTGATTTCCATTGAACGTTTACCTTGCCCCCCAGCAAATCTACAGGCAATGACACGTCTTTGGTAATAATCCGGGCTGGAGCAGACAAATATTTATCTCCTGCCAGCTTCACAATCTCTTCATCCGTCAGGGACTCGCACATGACTTCGATCACTTCATCCATGGACAGAGCCGCCTGATAAATCCGAAAATCAGACAGTGAGCCTGCAAAATCCACATCTGCCGCGTACTGAGAACGTCCAATATAATTGCGGCTATAATTCGCAGGATCCATGAACGAATCAAACCATCTGCGCAGCTTGGCATAGTTGCCACTAGACGTCTGACTGATGGAGCCATCCGCTACTTTCTCTCCATTCACATATACAACCGGACCCGCGCTGCTGCGTGTGCCGCCCTGACTGCCTGCTACTGACAAAGCAACATGCATCCATTCCCCACTGACAAATCCACGTCCCGGGTCTACAACCAGATCATCGCCTGCATATAACGTGCCTCGCATCTGACGAGTCAGAAATAAATAGGGGCCCTTTTCTCCTTTGCCGAAGTCGAAAATCCGCTCCCACACGTTCGATCCCTTGCCTAAATGGACCCATGCTGCAACAGTTACTCCAGTGTTGTCGCTTACATTTTGCAGCAAATTCGAAGGCAATTCCATATAGGATGTTCCGTTCGATCCTCCAGTAAAAGTAACCGCCCATCTGCCATTCACTTCGGAAATGTCGGGTATTTTCTCTCCTGCGGCGCCTCCAACGTGCCCATTTCCTGAACTATCCTTGCCAATGTCGGCTGCATCTTCAAACTTGTAGTGTGCAATTAGTTGATTATGAAATGTATTCATGTTCATTCCTCCTATGTAGCGTAAATTATCGTAGATAAGCTTTCTTTAATTCGTATAAATATAAATTGATTGATAAATATATAAACACACGATCTAATCGTATAGTATCTTATTCCGAGTAAAGATTTCAATCCCAAAATTACAAAAAATCCGTTATATCATAGGAATTCTTTCGAATACATCGACCTTTTGCTTATCTCCCTCTCCATCCTAAAGTCACCCTAACCCTGATATTTATGGTTTACAAATATATAAATTGATTGATAATATAGCAAATGAAAGCGCTTGATAATTTATGAGAACCAAAAGGAGGGCTGTCAGAGCAAATAACGTTTGCGGCAATGAATAGGGTGATTTTTCATTTCAGGTATTGGGAAAGGGGAAACGTATGAAACGTTATTGGGTAAGCGTACTTAACATTTCTTTACTGAGCTCTGCATTACTTACGACAACAGCTTTGGCTCCCGTCTCCGTATTCGCGGATAGTCCGGGGGCAATCCGTTCCAACCCGCAAGTTTCCACATCCATTGAGAATGCGGTTCCAGCATTCAGGAATGTTTCCGTTCATGACCCTTCCGTTATTAAGGTGGGTGATACCTTTTATATTTTTGGTTCACATCTTCAAGTGGCAAAATCCAAAGATTTGATGAATTGGGATTCGGTCGCCTCCGGGGTTACGGATGACAACCCTGTTGTCCCTAATGTAACCAAGGAATTCGCTGAAGCACTACAATGGGCGCAGACCGATACATTATGGGCAGCAGACGTCATCCAGTTGGCGGATGGAAAATTTTATATGTACTACAATGCGTGCAAAGGGGACTCTCCCCGCTCTGCGTTAGGTGTTGCTGTGGCAGATAACATTGAGGGCCCTTATAAAAATCAGGGTATTCTGCTCAAATCCGGCATGTGGGATGAGATTAGTGAGGATGGCACCATATACGATGCAACCATACATCCGAATGTGGTCGACCCTGATGTATTTTTCGATAAAAACGGCAAGCTCTGGATGGTATACGGTTCCTATTCCGGGGGGATTTTCATTCTGGAGATGGACGAAACGACGGGGAAACCTCTCCCTAATCAGGGGTATGGCAAAAAACTGACCGGAGGCAATCACAGCCGAATTGAAGCACCTTATATGCTCTATAATCCCGAAACCGACTATTATTATCTGTATCTGTCCTATGGCGGATTGGGTGCTGACGGGGGATATAACATTCGCGTAGCTCGCTCCAAAACACCGGACGGCCCTTTCCTCGATGCTGAAGGAAACGATATGATCAACGTCAAGGCGGACAAGGACAAACCCTTGTTTGACGACCGTTCGATCGAGCCTTTTGGCGTCAAATTACTAGGAAACTTCCTGTTTCAAAGACAGATCGGTGACCCCGGCACAGGTCAAGGTATCGGCTATGTATCACCAGGACATAACTCCGCTTATGTTGACGCTGAAACGGGAAAACAATTTCTGATCTTCCATTCCCGCTTTCCAGGACGCGGCGAAGAGCATGAAGTCCGCGTCCATGAGATGCATATGAACTCGGAAGGATGGCCTGTTGTTTCTCCCTATCGCTATGCGGGCTTAGAAGAGGATACTACCGCATTGAAAACCCAGGATATTGCTGGTCAGTACAAATGGGTGAATCACGGGAAGGAAATTACGGCCGAGATCAAATCTTCACAGACCGTTCAGTTCACAGCAGATGGGCAGATTAGTGGTGCGGTGACGGGAACTTGGAGTCTTAAAGAAGACAATCAGGTGCAAATCACATCGAATAATGTTCTGTATAAAGGAGTCTTCACTCATGAATGGGAGCCAGATTCCCAAAAGACGGTTCTGACCTTTAGCGCTCTCTCCTCGTCTGGCGTGGCAATCTGGGGAAGTCAGATGGCTGCACTGAAGGATCAGGATATTGTTAATGCGGTGAAAAAGGATCTGAGTATCGGCGACACAGGGAACGTATTCTTCAACCTGTCCCTCCCGATCAAGGGAACTCGTGATACTGAGATTACGTGGAAATCTTCCAACACCTCTGCGCTGTCCGCTACCGGAGTAGTGAATCGTCCTCGCACGGGTAAGGGAGATGCCAAGGTGGCATTAACGGCAACGATTCGCAAAGGTAGTGCGGTAAGCTCCAAAACATTTAACGTTATCATTCCACAGCAAGCGGTTAGTCCTTTGCTTGGAGAATATACGTTTGAACAAAAGAAACTTGCCAAAATCGCACAGGATTTCAGCAAAAATAAATATCATGGACAAGCCTTTAATGTGGTGACTTCTGCTATTAGCAGCAAGAATCAGGCTGCTGCTTTTAATGGAACCGACAGCTACATCCAGCTGCCCGGAATCATTACCGATACGAATGATTTTACCTTTAGTGCATGGGTCAACTGGAGTGGCGGCGGAGCCTGGCAGCGAATTTTCGACTTTGGAAATGGCCTGACCCGACATATGTTCCTTACTCCCGCCCAGCATAACGGAGCTATGCAATTCACCATTCATGATCAGGGACGGGATCAGAGCCTGATTGCTGCTGAACCGCTGCCCTCCAATCAATGGGTGCATGTCGCTGTTACCCTTCAGGAAAATACCGGCACGTTGTACGTGAATGGAAAAGCTGTAGCAAGCAGCACGGAAATCACGTTTAACCCGAAGGATCTGCAAGTGACGGAAGCTTATTTGGGCAAAAGCCGCTATACAGCTGATCCTTTCTATAAAGGCTCAATGGATAACGTAAAAGTATATGATAAAGCGTTAACCTCTACAGAAATTCAGCGTCAGGCAAAAGAAAAGCCTTAATCAGGATACCTGCCGGAGGTGTTGGATCTATAAAACAAATACCAATAAAGCAGCCGATTTCTCAGGCTGTTTTATTGGTATTATCATTTAAATCTTCTGTATTTATTCCTGTGGTCCGGCTGCTGCAATTTCCGCAATTCGTTCGTTTACATTCCCTTCATACCAACCACCGTGATAACAGAGGATTTTTTCGATGTCATATGCAGCAAATTTGCTTAGCGATTCGTAAGCTTGCTTCAAATCCGGTGTCTGCACGGGGTTAGGTCCTTGCAGTTGTCCCCCGCGAATTAACATGGCATCACCAGCAATTAATGTTTTGGAAGCAGGTTGGTACAAACTGATATGCCCAGGTGTATGTCCTGGCGTCTCAATAACAATGACTCCGCCACCGAATGCCAATTCGTCGCCATCTTCAACAGTATCTGTAACGACAGCTCCAGACACTAAAGGGAAATGGGCCGTTTTGAGCTGCACTGTTGGAGGCATTTGTTTTAGAAGGGGAAGCTCTCCATCGATATAAGGACGATCAGCAGCATGTGCATACACCTTTTTACCCGGATAGGTCTTGATGATTTCGGTTAGATTGCCAATATGATCCGGGTCCTGATGCGTGAGCAGAATACCTGTTAACTGTTCAATGGAATATCCAGCTTCCTTCAACTTGGAGGATACTTCTTGCACCATTCCCGCCACGCCTGTGTCCACAAGAATTAATTCATCTTCCGAATATAACAGCGAAGGCGTGAATGTCCACATGCCTTGCGGAAGCTCAATACCGAGTTCGAGAGAAATTACACCTGATTTTTTCATTTTTATGATCTCCTTTTACGCTTGGATTGTGAGTTCATTCATTAGTTCACATAATGCTTCAATGGCATTGTCCGAGAAAAACAATTCCATGTTGGACTGGGTAACGGTTGCCGTTTCCGCCGCGTACTCAAACATCTTGGTTTCATATTCCTGCACGGCTTTGTCAAGATCAGCATGATTTATAATGGAATTGGCAAGCTCGGCAGCATCCAGCATCGCCAGATTGGCCCCTGCTCCCGCAAAGGGAGACATCAGGTGGGCGGCATCGCCTATCAGTGTAACGCCAGATTTATGTTCCCACTGGTGAGGGACAGGCAGCATATATATTCGTCTGGGTGTGATTGCCCCGTTAGCACATCGGATATAACTCTTCAGTTGTTCGTCCCAATCTTCAAATAACGGCAATATCTCTTTCTTCGCTTCTTCCAAGTTCTCAAAAGGAATATTGCTCTGTTCCAGCCAATCTCGTTCCACCTGGAAACCCAGGTAAACCCGAATCCGTTTGTCACCATTCAGCTGTGCCATAATTCCTTTGTGATCGCCCAAGGCATACATACTTCCCATCCCATTAAATGCTGCAAGTTCGGGAAACTGGGCTGCGGCATTCAGGATGTTAAGTTCAATCATGCTCACACCCGAATATTCTGCGGTTGCATCACTGACCAATGGACGAACTTTGGAAAAAGCACCATCTGCTGCAATGACCAGATCAACGGTTTCGGTAAACCCATTTTCAAACCGCAGTTCATGTTTTCCCTGATCAAGCGGTACAGCCTTCAACAATTTATACCCCCATTGAATGGAATTCGGCTGCAGCGAGTCAAGCAGCATCGTCCGCAGCACGGAACGGTCAATTTCAGGACGGTCATGTTCTGTAGGATCAAGGTCTCCCTGGGCATCAAGCAGAATGTTTCCTCTTTTATTCGAAAGTTTTAATGCCTGTCCTTCAAAACGGCAAATGGCATGGAACTGATCGAGTAGTCCGGCCATCTGTAATGCTTTTTGACCGCTCTCCTGATCCAAATCAAGTGTACCTCCTTGTTCGCGAAATGCAGGATATGGATCACTTTCATACACGACAGGACTGTAACCAGCCTGCTGCAAAATTCTTGCCAAAGTGAGTCCGCCAGGACCCGCTCCAATAATAGCGATACGTTTATGTTGATTACTCATAGCAATCACTCCTAGATTTATTATTTAATTTCATGTTGTTTCCTGTTCACAAACTTATCTTAGCGCTTGAAGTTAAACGGAATTTAAATGGATAAAGAAATCAGCATATTCATCTTCTCGTCAGAATGTTTCACATCTGAAGATCTGACGAAAAACCAAAAAAGCACCAGTCGTTAAACGACTGATGCTCCACTAAATCCGATCCCATATTCCACACATTCAATCTAATTTCAGGATTTTTCAGTGATCAGGGGTAAACTCACAACAAATTCCGATCCCTGTCCCAGCTCACTTTTGGCAGTAACTTGTCCGCCATGCATCATCACAATTTTTTGGACAAGAGACAGCCCAAGTCCATTGCCTCCCCGGGAACGGGTTCGAGCTTTATCCGCCTTGAAAAACCGTTCAAAAATGTGCAGCTGATCTTCTGGTGAGATGCCCACGCCATTGTCCGTGATTGCACATACGACCTCATCTTGATGACAATCAAGTTTTACCCCAATAGTTCCTTCTTCTGGTGTGAATTTGATTGCATTGTGCAGCAGATTGATCCACACCTGACTTAGCAAATCCTCGTTCCCTATAATCGTGGTCACAGGCATAGATACATCCAATTGAATTTGTTTTTCAGCCCATTGGGGTTCCAGCATAAGAAGGATGTTCTCAAGTTGTCTGTCCAAACGATAAGCTTTCTTCTCCATGGAAGTATAATCGGACTCCAATGCGGAAAGACGCAACAAATTACCACTCAGCTTGGATAATCGCTTACTCTCCGTTTCAATAATATCTGCATATAACACGATTTGCTCTTGATTCACACTTTTATTTTTCAGCAACGAGGCATACCCACTGATGGAAGCGAGCGGGGACTGGATCTCGTGAGATACATTGGATATAAAATCCTGGCGCATCTTTTCCACCGAGCCAAGTTCTCTAGCCATGGTATTTACGCTGTCCACCACCTCCTGATACGGGCCCTGTTCGACCTCCATCTTCACAGATACATTGAAATCTCCCTTGGCAATCCTGCTCATCGCTTCAAGCAATTCTGTACGTTGTTTATTGAAAATGAATCTGCGATCCTTCCGTTCTTCGCCACGGATCCATGCCCACACGTAACCTACCAACGGCATAAGAGCCAAGCCAACAATCGCAGTAAGAAGATGGGCAATCAGTTCCGGGGGATTCCCAGTCACCTTATAGATCCACTGCATTAGCACATATCCAACACATAGAGATACACAGAAGAGCACCAGGAAGAAAATCGTTCGCCTTATAAACATATCCATCTCCGCTCGATTGAATGCCCCTTCTTTCTTCAAGGTGTCTCCTCCAATCGGTAACCCAATCCTCGAATGGTTGTAATCTTGAAACCTGCCGTCTCCGGTTGATAACGTTCTCTCAACCGATTGATATGTACATCCAGTGTGCGTTCATTTCCTTCAAAATCATACCCCCATAAATCCTCAATCAACTGATTACGGGAGAGTGTTTTATTGGCATTACCCGCAAGCTTAAATAACAATTCAAACTCTTTCATAGGAATCGTATGAGTATTCCCCTCCATAATGACGGCATAACTGCTTCTGTCCAGCGTGATTCGTCCAACGGTAACCGATTGAGAAGCATTTATTTTATAACGCTTCAGCAATGCCTTCGTACGGGCTATCAGTTCAGCAGGTTCAAACGGTTTGGTGAGGTAATCATCCGTACCCATTTCAAATCCTTTGACTTTTTGAGTGATATCCTCCTTCGCAGTTAGCATTAAAATCGGAATATCCTCATGATAGCGCCGAAGCTCGCGACACAATTCAAAACCGTCCATATTTGGCATCATAATATCTATAATGCAAAGGCTTGGATTCACTTCTGCTACTTTTTGCAGCGCATCATGTCCATCAACCGCTTCAATTGTAAGAAATCCCTCCTGTTTCAGGATCGTACTTACAAGTTTTCGGATATAAACATCATCATCGACAATTAGAATTTGATTCATTACCGGACCCCCTTTCACTCATTCAGGAAGATCGTACGACACGAATTTAAACAAAATATAAATAGCGTAGAATCTATTCGTATGACCATCTCATTTTGAATAATGGATGACCATGCTTAATTTATTCGCAGAAGCTCCCGAATTTTTATAGCCATGAGCCTTATCCGCGCGAAACCGAATCGACTCCCCTTGTTTTACCGTATAATCCTCTGCACCAACCCGAATCGTAACTTCCCCTTCAAAAACTGTAATAAATTCCTCTGCCCCTTCTATATGTGGTTCAGCATTCAAAGAAGACTCTTCATCCATTTCCATCATGTACATTTCAAAACGGCGCCCTTCTTCAAAAGGAAAATGCGGATAAATCCGAATCTTTCCCTCATCCTCCATCAATGCTTGAATATCACTGCCCGTTACAACTGTAGTATCCGACTTTGGCTCGTGGATCAAGGCAGTAAACGAAATTTTCAGGCCGTTCGCAATCTTCCAAACTGTCGCAATTGTAGGGTTGGATTCACCCCGTTCAATCTGTCCCAACATCGTCTTGCTAATTCCAGACATCTCGGCTACCTTGTCCAGACTAAGTTTTCTTTGTTCCCTGAGCTGCTTCAAATTCTGTGCCAGAACAACATTAATGTTTTTCAATATACTGTCACCTCTGATTTAAAAGATTATATTGTGCTATATAGCGTACATATTGTACAATTATAAAGAACGTACGTTATATCGCACGTTTCAGTTAAATATAACATGCAACAAGAATGAAATGTGGAGGACATATGAATATCATTCCGTTACTGACTTACGCAATCGTTGCTTCATTCACACCGGGTCCCAATAACATCATCGCCATGACTCACGCAAGAAACGAGGGATTCAAAAAAATTATTCCGTTTATTGCCGGCGTAGCAGCTGGCTGCCTGCTTATTATGTTCCTGTCTAGTTATTTCAACCTTATTCTGCATCAATACATCCCTAGGATCAAACCGGCCCTGAACATATTGGGGTGTGTATACATGATCTATTTGGCGATCAAAATCATGCGAAGTAAACCTGCAAATGCCAAAGATCCAAAGGTCAATCGTTTTACGTTTCTCTTTGGCTTCACCCTGCAATTCATCAACCCCAAAGTCATTCTGTATGGTCTTACGGCCATCTCGGTATTTGTTATGCCTCTCGGAGACTCTCATGTTCATATGATCGTATTTTCGTTACTTCTAACCATCATTGGCATTAGTGCCAATATGACTTGGGGGTTATGCGGTATGTTATTTCAGAGCTTTTTATTGAAATATGAACGTCCTTTTAATATTCTAATGGGTGTTTTGCTCATCTATAGCGCCCTATCGATTTTAAAATAAATGCAAGAGAAAAAGCGTCCTCCCATCGAATGGCTGGACGCTTTTATGTTTATTTCAAATTACCTCAGTTTGATCTCCACCACGGTTGGCTTGGGTAAGCTCCCGTATGCAGCACAACCTTCTCACCGATTTTGGGTGTTGCAATGGTGACATTCAGGGCATGTGCAGCCTTAGTGATCCGTTCAACTGGCTCGTTCCAGGCATGATAAGCAAGCGTAAATGCGGCCCAATGAATCGGGATGAGCAGTCCTCCCCTTACGTCCAAGTGAGCCTGTACCGTTTCTTCCGGCATCATATGAATGTTGGACCAACGCTCATCATATTGTCCGCATTCCATCAGGGTCAGGTCAAAGGGTCCATACTTACTGCCGATTTCCTTAAAATGAGGACCGTATCCACTGTCGCCGCTAAAGAAAACCTTCGTTTCTTGTCCAGCAATAACCCACGAACACCACAGTGTCGAATTGCGGTCCAACAACCCTCTGCCCGAGAAATGCCGCGCCGGCGTGCAGGCTAATGTCAGACCTTTGAAGGATAGCTCATCCCACCAGTTATGTTCGGTAATCTGTTCCGAGGGCACACCCAGTTGAATTAGTCTTCGACGCACGCCGAGTGGGACGATAAACCGCTGTGTTTTATTTTTCAATCTGCGGATAGAGGAATAGTCCAGATGATCATAATGGTCATGCGATATAATGATCGCATCCAAGGCTGGAAAGTCCTCGGGTTGAATTGGCAGGTTAGTGCTGTATCGTTTCGTACCCGCCCAAGATACAGGAGATGGACGGTTGCCCAGCATTGGATCAAAGAGCAATCTGTGTCCTTCGATCTCAAGCAAAAAAGCCGAATGACCGAACCATGTTACCTGCGGATGATCGGATACATTTAACGATTCCGCTGGTTCATATTTCTCTACGGGAATGTTCCCCACAGGTCTTCGCTCTATACTTCTCCGCATGGAATCTTTCAACATGCTCACGAGGGAGCTGAAGCTCATACCTGCGGATGTCGGAACCTGATTTTCGTATTTTGTCATTATTCATACCTTCTGTTCTCTATAATCAATAATTCAAGCGATCATTCAATCTTGAGTAAAACAGGAGCAATATTAGCCTTTATATTAAATCATTGTTCGTTTATAATCAATTCGCCAGGCGCGAACAGAATCAACCGCGATATTATCTAGTCTGGAAGATGAGGATTTGTCCAGGGAAGTGACCATTCCCTATGAGCTGACCGATTGGAATCGTATGAACCGTCGTGAGGATGAAGCCAAAGATGCGCATGAGCATAAATTTGTACGTTC
The DNA here is from genome assembly GCF_900221055.1 of Paenibacillus sp. RU5M. NCBI lineage: Bacteria > Bacillati > Bacillota > Bacilli > Caryophanales > Paenibacillaceae > Paenibacillus > Paenibacillus sp. RU5M. Next base: position 132,361 of record NZ_OBQM01000002.1, read on the forward strand.
TCTGTTGATAAAGGTCGCTTCCCATTATGGCTACCATACAGGCCAGATTATACTGCTGTCGAAGCTTTTACAGCCCAGCGACGAACATCTCACAGGACTATATCACCAATTTATTCCAGTAACCCAAAACAAAAGAGTTTTTCTATAAAAGGCTGTATGACGGTAGGTGTTATAACGACTCCTCAAAACCGTTAAATAAGAAAAGATAGTGTCCCTTCTCTGCAAGGACACTATCTTTTTTCTCTTTATCATATATTCAGTACTGAGTTTACTGCCTTATACGAATTTCCAACCTGTATATCCTCATCCTGCTTCTGTTCATTCTACAAAGTCGTAACATTTGAATTATAATATTGCCGGTTCTCTCCCATTCAAATGGAAACCAGACCACCCAGCGCCGTCTTCAAACTATCCGCAGCGGAATCAACATCGTTCTGGTTTGCTTCCAGATCCGTATCAACCACGGCTGCACTCGTGATAGCAGCCTGTAACTGCGCATAGCTCTCTCCGGTATAATCCTCCTCTTTCACTGCATTTGCCCGTTCCATCAGCAGTGTAAGGAGCGTTCTGTCCACAATCTTCTCATAGAACTCCAGCTCACCGATATTGGCGAAGCCGTTTGGCGTATAATAGCGCAAATAACGATAAGCATTGCTGCTGCTCAAAGTCTGCTTATACCACTTGATCTCGCTTACACCACCTATGGTATAAAGCGTATCAAAGTTCACCCCATCAGTGGACCCCTGGATCAGGGCTCCATTCATTCGGGCGGCATTGCCGGTACGTGGGATAAACCTGATACTGCCAACTACTTTGGCGTGATCTGCTCCCAGATCGACTCGGGTCCAGCCTGCTGCTGTTTTGGTATCTGGCGATGTGGCAGGATCGCCGTCAAATGCACGCCATCCGTTATTAATTGCATCAACCTTTCCATCCCATGAAATGGAGGAGGCAAGCACCATCGCAGTGTCTACATGAATTGGAGGAAATGAGTCAGCGAAAGAGATTAGCAGGGTCTTGGCTGCAATTAACTCTTTAAGCAATGCCATCTTGTTTGCATCCGGTTCGGTTAATGAAGCTTTGATGCGGTTGACCTCCTGCATATACAGGTAGTAGCTTCCTTGGGTGTAGCCTTCAGGCGCAACCACTTTTGAATCCACAACCTCCGCATCGTAGTCTACATCACCATAAAACTCAACTTCGGCAACGTTACCACTCCATGCCGAGTTGTTGTACAGTTTTAAATATCGATAATATCCATTATTCAGAAGCTGATCCTGTCTAATATCGGACCACGTTCCTTCTTGAGAACCTTTTAGGGGCTGTGTTAGATCCGTCCAGTTTGAATTATCGTTGGAACCCTGAATGACAAGCCCGTTCATTCTTGAGCTGTTGGAAGCTCTTGGCATCAGCACTATTTCATCCAGCTTCACAGACAGACCTTCACCGAAGTCCACCGTGTAGAAGGAACCCGATGATGTATTCAGATCTCCATAGGTGGATGTATCACCATCGAATAGCAGATAACCCACCTCATCCTGGGATAACCCGTTACCTGGCCATTGTTTATCCGAAGCCTTTACTTTCGCCATCATAGACACATCAATATACCTGCCGCCATCTACAAGGAACAGCTTCGAATTGTCAGTGGTCAGGACTGTCCGCTCCCCTGCTGTTCCGTCACTCTGTTCGTAATCCACTGTAAACTTGACCGTACCTGTAGGTACATCATCTCCCATAGCAGCCACCGCTGTCCAATGGATCTGATCCTGCGTCGTAACGGTTGCTGCAATTCCCTGAATGGTCGCTGTTACGTTTTGAATTGCTTCCTTGGCCTGAATCGTCAATTGTACCGTGTCCCCAGTTGCAATCTTGCCACTTACACTTTGATCCGAAAAGATGGAGACGGACTTCAGCTTATTGCCTGTCTCATGACGTTCACCATAGATCCGGAACTCGGTCATTTCGAACAAATTCCGTACGATGCCATACAATACATCCGGCTGTGGATGAAGCAGCTGAACCTTGATGAACCGGAACGAATCATCCTGGTATTCGGGAGCAACATCCAGGGTTTGAAAGCTCTGGGTAAATGCTGTTAACCCCGGGGTCAAGCGTACCCAGTCCTCCCCATCATTGGAGCCAAAAACAGCTGACTTCGCGAGACGATCGGCAAATATATTACTTTGGAATCCAAAGGACGTAGCCGATACTTTGAAATCTGGTCCGAAATCAATCATATGGTATAGGTTTGGCGCACGTGTATACGAAACCCCCGTCTGATTGTCCCCGTCCACCATATTGGCAATGTCTGTTCCAAAGGTCGATGAAGCAACGATGTTGTGGTAATCAATACCTCCGCCCTGTTCCAGCAGCGGAGTGACCAGCTCCAGCGCTTCCGCTGCTTGGGCTAGCTCCTGCAGCTGCCCATAGAATACTTCATCTGTAGCTGTATCAAGCTGCTCCAGGGTATCCTCATACACTGCATGAAATGAGTTGAGTGTTGCTGCTACATAAATTCGATCCTGATCATAAGCAGCTATGGCCTGCTCCACAGCGGAAGCCCGATTCGCAGAGACTTCAATCTTTACATTTCTTGTCGTGATTGTTGTACCGTCTGAAGCGGCGACATGGAAGGAATGAGTTCCAGTCTGTGACACTCCCGGCTGCCAAAGCATCTCGCCCGTGGCTTCATTCAATGCTGCTCCTTGAGGCAGATTCGGGCTGGAATAGGTCACCACATCCGTTCCCCCAGCATCGGTTGCTTCAAAATAAACACGAATCGGCGAGCTAGGATAGGCGAATATGGAGAGATCAGAATTTCCTATTTTGAATACTGGCGGTGTCAGCTGTTCACTTGCTTTGATATGAATGTGATCGATATCTACTGTCTTATCCGAACCTGTGACCTTCATATAAAGAATATCGTTCAGGCTCTGGAAGCTGTCCAGCGTGTAAGTCACATACCGCCACTGTCCATGCGTATCTGGCAAAGTTAATGTATCATGGATTCCCGGAGTAAGCTCCAAGTAGGCAGGCCCATTGGTACGGATGCGGAAACCAATGATTTTCTCGCTGCTGGAACCGTTAAGAAATGCTATACGACTTCCCGCTTGCGTCGCCTGAAACCGCACAAACGACGTATCGCCTTCCTTTATGGTGGTTGTGTTGCCGCCAAGCTTCGTATAACGATCTTCAATATCGATCAGTGAGCCGCTTGTCTGCTCACGCGGCAGAAATTCTGCACCTTCAGACACTGCCTCCTCTGGCATATACAGCCAGAAGTCTCCGCCTCCGTCCACATTGTCCCAGTTTTTGTTCAGAGTACCACCATAATAAAAGTTGGAAGGCAGCCGCTTCGTAAATGCTTCATAATAATGAGGAGCCTTCTCTGCAACATTAATGCCTCTGACATATGTGTAGTAGTAATACATATCCCAGAAATTTGCCGTATTCATTCTACCTTTGTAGGCATTGGATATATGATTATACGTATCCCGAATCGTTCCATCTGGCGAAATGGCATAGGCCACTGGCGTCCAGGGCGTATCATAACCAAGCATGAATTGCCAGAAGAAGTCTGCGGCCGCCAATATGCGATCATCCAGGAACTCATACGGTCCGACCGCATTTGCCGCTGTTGATACGGTACCATCCACGGGATCGACCTTTGTACCCTGAGCAAGCAGCATACGTGATAGGATAGCAGCGTTAGTGAGGTCTCCACCCCCATGCGCCTGGTCCCTACCCATCTCCACATGCTGAATCACCGGCTCATCCAGCGGCTCCCCAGTCAGATCATCAGTATCCATTAAGCGGAAGAGCTGCTTGACAGACCCATTAAAGCCTTGGTCTTGTGCAGTGCTGTTAACGGTGAACCACTCAACTGCTTCGTCATATCTGCTCTGATTGTTGGTAAAAATATACCCTGCCATCGCACCAAGCAAAGGATAGTTATGCTGATTCATAAAGCGATTGTTGTCATGTTGGAAGGTCTCGATAACCGGATTAATCAGGTTGGTTGTAAAATTCGTTGTATCCTGTGCTGTCCATCCCAGCTCATCCGTCTGATAACTTGTATATCTCAGAATCTCAGCTGCCGTAACCATGCGATTCAGCGGAATCCCGGTATGAATGTGTGCATCATTAAAGTAAACATATTTGCTAGGGTCCATCTGCGACCAGATCCGAATGATACGCATCGCATTGGACCGATACGTCTCATCTCCTGAAATATAATACATCAACGCTTGAGTATACGCTTTCAATCCATCGCTTATAAAACGGGAGTTGAAGCCTTGGCTGTTAAAGGCATCGCTTGCCGGTTTTGTTGGGTCCGTTTGGCTGACATTGCTGGACGTCACTGTCTTGGAAGCCGCTGCAGAACTAGTCATCGCCACATAGTAGGAGTACCATGGTTCCTGTTGCGACAATACCTGCTCTCTCATGTTCTCTAGGACTTCCTTGGTTAGTCCAACTCCGGGATGCGTGAAGCCACCTGTGATTGCTTCATTGATCTGAACTTCATATCCTGACACAGTAACATCGTTTGAATCCGCAGCAACTGCGATGGAATGGGTACCAACCGGTAAAAGTGTTGCCAACAGACTGATTGCAGCAAGTAAAGCAATCACCCGTCTCCATCTTTTTCCCTCATGAAATCCGCTATTCATTTCCATATCAAACCTCCTCATTTTCATGGAATTCGATGTTCTTCCCTTGAAGCCCACTTGTGCCAGACATTGAAATTACACATCCCCCCTTTCCTGTTTACTCGTCGTATTTTCCAATTGAACGCCCTTAACGGAATGTGATGCCACGTACATACTCGTTCATTTCAATCGCTGGGTGATTTGGGCTATCCACACGTTGACCTGCAATCGTCAAATTATTAAACGTCACTCCTTCAATGCTGCGCTCTTCGTCATAACCATAGATCCGGGAAGGATGTAACGCCCCTCCTGCGTACTCGATATCCTCAAATACAATGTGTTCGATCCTCCGACCAGGAGCAGGATTGTAATCCTTGTTCCTAATCACACGCAGATCGAATAGCTGACCTTGCTCAAAGGTTTCCACTCTGATTCGTGCATAGACAACGTTCCGCACGGTATTATGATCACCCGCGTTAATGGCCATAGCTCCCCAGTAGTTGGGTTGTGGCTCATGATGTTCCAGGATGTCGATATCTTCGTACCGGATATCCTCAATTACATCACCGTTAGCCTCGTGGTCCCCGTGCGTGCCAATCATAAGTGGATGTGCCACGTCAGCCCATAGCACAGCATGTCTAACCCGGATACGACGCGAGTCACCACGGTAACCCCATCGGCTGCCATAGATCGCGATGCAATCATCCGAGTTGCGCATGAAAACATGTTCGATCTCAATATCCGAGCTGGACATGATATCAATACCATCCGACCAGCCCCGTGTACTGAATGACTTAATACCCTTGATGGACACGTACTGTGAGCTACCGATGTACACACTGTAGTGCGGCACGTCGATGATCATAATGCCTTCAATGGCAATCCGGCTCGCATGGATCAACCGAACTCCGCGGAATGCAGAGAAACGATGAAAGTCGGCCAGATAGACCATGCCTCGCCCCCGGATTGTAACGTTCTGAACCCGATCACAGACGAATGAACCGGCGACAGCAGCACCGCCATCAATATAGACCGTCTTGCCTGATGGAACGCGTAGGATGGTCTCTTCAATGTAATGCATGCCTGGTGCAAAATAGAGTACTTCAGCCTTTGTCTCCAGCCATTCCGTACGATGGATGCCAGGCTTTATGACGTGAACACGTGGATCGTGCATGCTTGGAGCATCCGTCTCCAGCCCGTTTCCGAATAAATGCAGATTGCGAAAGCGTTCGCCATTTACCTCGATGGACAACTTAAGAGGTTCTTTCAGTTCAAATGAGAGTACATTGCCCCGTATCTGTGATTGGATTGTATAAGATAAAGGCCGAATATCAATGGTCTGAACCTCCGTGTATCTGCATTCAATTTCCAAATCAATTGGAACACCCATATCAAAATAAGCCATGCTCGCCTGCCGCACCTGGTGCATATCAACCTTTACTCCGTATACATTTACGTCAGACCACGGTCCGTCACTGCCAGCCTCACGAATACGAATAATGTAATCTTGAGATTGGGGAATTTCCTGAATCAGGGGATAACAGATGATTGGCTTCACAAGCGTTCCTCCAGCTATAATATAGGTGTAGACCCCGGAGTATCATGGGGTCTACAGGCACATTGGTACTTATATAATTGATTCGTTCAAATGTCTCCACAATTCAACTAATCCGAGTCTATTACTTCTTGCTTGCACCAAAAGCATCCAGTTGAACCTGTAATTCAGCCATAAACTTGTCGAATCCAGCGCCCTCCAGCTGTTTCTTCACATTGGCAAGATCGGCATCAATATCCTTGGTAATGCCCACTGACAGAGGAACGATATACTGAGATTTAACCGTCTCCATGCTTGCAAGCTCTGCAGCCACATTAGATGTTGCAAGTCCGAATCCGGCCAGTGGACTTTGACCATTCTCTTCCGCTTTCTTGGCACCTTCATTCTGCAATTTATCGTTAATGGCTTGCCATTCGTCTGGATATTTCTCCTGCAGGTTCATATATCCATCATATAGCCCCGTCCAGCCTGGCTTTTTGTTCTCCGATTTGATGCCTTCAAAGCTAACGAATTCGCCATCCAGCTTGTAATTCTCTCCTTCAACACCGTATTGCAACAGATTGTAGTACGTTCGATTGGTATGAGCTTTTTCGATAAGCTTTAGAACCGTTTCGACGTGTTTGGAGTGAGCACCAATCGAGATCATGGTGATATTATCCGGTGCCATGAACGGCATGTAGGCCGGAATATTGTTGAAATAATAATCAAACCAACCATACTCAAAATCAGGATGCAGCTCTTTCAGTGCACCAACATAACTGCTGCTGACAGCGCCAAAGTGGTTGTTAAATTCAAGCGGCTTTTTGTCGGCTTTCATCAATTCCAGCGTCTCACTTGTCGCATTGCCCTGAGCAGCCAAAATATCGTGGCTCACAATGCCATCTTCATACCACTTTTTGGACCGCTCCAGAACCTGCTTATACTCAGGTGTGTCGTACATGCTGATCGCCTTGTATGGCTCATCCACGGTGGCAACAACGTACCCTTTTACCAGATCCAGATACTTGGAGCCCGCAACCAGAGTCCAGACGTTATCCGCGAACCGCTTATCATTAATCATCGGCGTGTCTGGATAAGCTTCTTTGGCCTTGTAAAGATATTGTTCTACGGTATCCAGATCTGTAATTTCCGGTAATCCCCACGCTTTGCGCAGATCTTCACGGAACAACAGGCCTTCTCCGCCGCCTCCGGGCTTATTGTATTGTGGAATGCCGTAGAGACTACCGTTAATCTTTACGGTATCCAGTGTGCCTTTATAATGCTCCACCAGATCAGGCACATCTCCCAGCAGTGGGGTCAGATTCGCAAATGCATTCTTGGTGGCGAACGATGCAAAGTCGGACCAGGCGCCGCCAACATAAACGTCGTATTCCTTCGCGGCGATAGCTCTGCTGATCTGATTCTTTTCATCTCCCCAAGGCACAAAGTCAAAACGAATCGTTGCCCCCAGATCCTTAATCGTTAGCTCATCCAGTTGCTTGTAAAAGTTGTCCATGCCACTGGCGGGAGCATTCCCCATCGTGATACCCTTCAATTGCACAATCGTCTTGCCATCGGATGTCGTTGTGCTTGAACCTTCGGTAGTACCTTTGTCCGAACCCCCATTCGAACATGCGGAAAGGATAACCGTGAATACCATGAGACAAGACAGAAGTGATTTTCTAATATGTAGCGCTTGCAAAACAATCCCCTCCATTATGATGATATTTTTGTATGTGAAGCGACCAGTGACAACCTTTCACCCTATCCTGATCGTGTAAACCCATTATCATTTATCCCTTCACGCCTCCAACAATCAGACCGCTGACAAAATGACGCTGCATGTACGGATACAATAGGATAATGGGTCCTGTTACCAGCATGGTCGTTGCCAGCTTCATCGTCTCACTTGGCAGCTGATCCACGACAATCTGAGCGTCTCTGACGGCATCCGTTACACGGGATAACATACGATAAAGCAGATACTGCAATCCCCATTTCTCCTGATCGGAAATCAGGTACAAACTATAACCAAACCAGTTATTCCAGTAACCCAGTCCAAGAAACAGTCCGATTGTTGCGCTAACAGGCTTCGAGAGTGGAAGAACAATCTGCCAATAGATTCTGAAATCGCCTGCCCCGTCGATTCGTGCGGACTCCATTAAGGAATTGGGGATGCTTTTGACATAGTTGCGGAACAGGAACACATTAAATGGAGAGAGCATACCCGGAAGGATAATCGCCCACAACGTATGATTGAGATGCAGCACATTGGCGACCACCAAGTAGGTGGGAATCAGTCCGCCGCTGAACAGCGTGGTAAAGTAGATAAAGAAAGCAACTTTGTCCCGGTGCTTAAAGTCCGGACGGGATAAAATGAATCCGCTAATGGACGTTGTCAATAATCCGAGAAACGTACCCAGCACCGTAACATAGATGGTAACAAGATACGCCCTGCCAATTTCCCCTCCCAGGGTGGTAAAAACAATCTTGTATGCATCCAATGTGAAATCCTGTGGCAGTAGTGAGTAGCCATTAACTACAATTTTGGATTCATCACTCAGTGATCCTGACAGCATCAGGATAAATGGAGCGACGCAGATTAGTGCTACCAAGCCAACAATGACCACAGCCATAACATCGAATATTTTCGAGCTTGCATCCACTTTTAACTTGTTCTTGTCAGATGTTGCAGCAAATTGTGCCATCAGGCTTCCTCCCATTCGGTTGACGATTAAAATAATGAATTTTCACGATCCACTTTACGAACAATTGCGTTTACCGTCACAACAAGTACCAATCCGAACATCGATTGATATAGCCCTGCCGCCGTTCCCAGTCCGAGACTGAAATTCACGGTTAATGAACGGTACACATACGTATCGATAATATCGGTTGCATTCAGCAGCAGTCCGTTGTTGCCGATTATGTTCCAGAACAGGTCAAATTGTCCCCTCATAATTCCTCCGATAGCAAACAAAACCAGGATGATAACCGTCGGCTTCAAAAGCGGCAGTGTAATGTACCGAATCCGTTGCCACTTGCTGGCGCCATCGACATAAGCTGCTTCGTATACGCTTTCATCAATACCCATAATAGATGCTAAATAAATGACCGTACCGTACCCTAGCCCCTTCCAGATTTCGATAATGACGATAATGAACGGCCAGACCTCAGGTGACTGGTAGAAGTCAAAGCGCTCGAAACCCAATGACGTAAAAACGTTATTAAATACACCATACTTGTAGTTGAACAGATTGTATACAATGGAACCAACCACGACCATCGAGACGAAGTAAGGCATGAACATCAGCGTCTGCGACGTTTTCATGAATTTCTTGAATGTCAGTTCCCTAAGCAGAACGGCCATGGCGATCTGACAGATGTTGCCGAGTACAATGAAGGCCACATTATAGAGCAGCGTATTGCGAGTCAATTTCCAGACAATCGAATCCCAGCCTCCTTTGAACAGGAACTCAAAATTTTTCAACCCCACAAAAGGACTGAACAGACCCTTGCTAAAGTCATAGTCGGTAAATGCGTTGTAGAGTCCCGCCATGGGAAGGTAGTTGAATAAGGTGAAAAACACGACTAGGGGGATCAGCATAATGTAATAGGTTTTGTGTTCCCTGAGGTCTGCAAAGCGCCTTTTCTTCTGTTTGAGCGCTTTTGTCATTGCTATATTTGGTTCTGCCATCGTATCACCCTTTCCTTGCTTCTTATTGTAGTCCGGCACGATACCTCTCTACTATTCGAATTTCACAAGATTTCTGGTACTTTTCGATGAAAATGCAAAACAAAAGCGACAGGTAAAAAATACCTGTCGCCATGCTCTCATCTTATTCGATAAAAGACTTTCGTCGTTTGCTTCGTTTACGGCGTCCAATGTTACCGCCATTGTTCTCTCTCATCAAAGTCATGTGCTGGCTTGTTTCAATTCATGTGCATCACGAAAAACCATGGGAACATTGATGATTACACTTGTGCCTGTCTCAGGAGCCGATTCATAATGCATTCCATCCGTTTCATTATAATAAAACTCCAGCCGTTTGCGGATGTTATGTACGCCGTATCCGCTGCCTTGATGGCGGTGTAGCCGAGAAGGGGATTGCTCTAAGCCAGGACCATCGTCAGTGATCACAATCCGTACTCGCCCTTCCTCTATGCCTCCCGTAATTGTAATAATGCCACTGCTCTCGGGCTTTTCCAGAATACCGTGTACAATCGCGTTCTCAACCAGCGGCTGGAGTGTAATCTTGGGCAACATACATTCCATTACCGCTTCGTCTACGTGTACATCGAATTGAATCTTGCCTTTGAATCTCTTCTGCTGAATGCTTACATAGATCTCAGATAAGCGCAGTTCATCTCTCAAGGTTACGAAGTCTTCCCCTTTGTTCAGAATCAACTTGTAATAATCAGAGAGAGCGTACACGACCTGCTGAACGTTCTGCTTCTCTTCTTTCTGAGCCATCCAGACGATCATATCCAGCGTATTATACAGAAAATGCGGATTAATCTGGGACTGCAATGCCCGCAGTTCTGCTCCTTTCTTATCCTGCCCAAGCCTGTACTGATTGTCCATCAGTTCCCTGACACTGTTAATCATATAATTGTAGCTGGATACCAGATGACCTACTTCGTCCTCCCTATTGGGAATATCCAGCGTGTTTAATCTGCCTTGCCGAACCTGACTCATTCTGTTCATAAGCAAAAAGATGCGACTCGTAATAGATTTCGTCACCGGGATGATGCATACCAATAGAGCTAGGCAGACAAGCAAGTGTACGAGGAGCACCTTGTTTCGCACCTTATTCACGGCTGTAGCTGCCGTATCTGGAGATATGACGGAATGCAGGAACAGATTGCTCGATCCAACTCTTGAATCTCGGACGATATAAGAGGAGTCACCTACTTTGACCTCTTCAAACTGATTTCGGCTCACCTGAGATCTGAATCCATTTCGTTGTTCCAACTCCGCATGTCCATTACTGAGGACCACTTCTCCCTCATCCGTATCCAAGTAGACCAGCTGCTCCATGGCTGAGTTCATGATATAGGGCTGAAGCTGAGGCAACTCCACACGCAGCGTTACAATGCCTACCGGCTCGGAATAGTCGTTAATATTCCACAGCACTCTTCCCAGCGCTAAATAACTCACGGACGATGTGCTGCTCTCATCTTTCATCATTACCCACACCGCTTCGCCGCCCCCTGCAACGATCTTCCTGACCCAGGGCAATGACGACACCTGGGCATATGGACGATACATCGTTGCATGTGGACCCGTTATGACGAAGTCATCATTAATATAATATACGATACCGTTAATCTCAGAATTTGTCTGAAGAATACGTGTATAATCCGTGATCCGTTCAAAGGCGGACAGCTGCTCCCACACCTGCATATGCTCCGGGTCTTTTGAGAAAACCGCATTGATCTGCTCGTCAATCGTAATCATCGACGACACTTCCTCAATGTGGGAGAATTTGCTGGACAGCAGTGATAAAGTTTGGTCAAAGCTTTGGTTGGCTGCATAGTTCTGTCCGGTGATTACAGAATTACGAAGTTCTCCGTATGTCGCCGAGAACGTAATCATCAGCGGAATAATGCCTGCGAGTGCCAACAGAATGACCAGCTTTTTTTGCAGAGATAGGTTGCCCAGCCACTTCAGAACCCTCATTGGGAAAACTTCTTTCGATATTCCACAGGCGTTACGCCCGTAGCGGCCTTAAACACTTTGGCAAAATATCCTGCACTGGCATAACCGGACATTTTCGAAATATCGATCATTTTGAAGTGCTCCTCAAGAATAAGTCTCTTGGCAAGCTCCAACCGATAGTCATTCAGATACTGCTTAATCGTAGTTCCTGTCTCCTGCTTGAAGAGAACACCAAGATGGGCAGTGGATAAGTGCACATGGTCAGCAATCTCCCTCACATCCAGGTCAACATCGCTGCAATGGTCAGATATATAGTTCATTACATTACGAATCAAGCCCGAATATGGGGATACCCGGGTGAACTCCTCCTGATACGCATGACACAGCTCAAGCATGTGATCCTTTACCTCAAGCATTGTACGGCATTCGTTCAACTGCTTCTCCACATCTTGAATCTGAACCATCTTCCCCCTGCGGATCAGTACACCATTTCTCTCCTTGAACAGCGCATTGACAAACGTGACAAACATGGACAGCACTCTTTCTCTTGCCTGATCCCCTTCTACCAGCACTCTGTTACAGAACGTCTCCATCCAGTCAATCAATCCTTCAGGTTCCTTCTTCAGCAACCGGTAGAATTCAGGATATATGTCGCTTCTGAGCCCTTGTGGTGCGTAATTCACCGGATCATATGTGAGATAACACAGATCTGACTTGAAAAAAACACGTTCCATGGCCAGCGCCGCTTCGCGGAAACTTCTGGATACTTCCTCCAGTCCGCCCACTACCTGACCAGCTGCAATACGAAGCTCGCTGTACTCCCTGCATAGCGTTTCTGCCAGTACCCTCACCATCTCCTCATCCGGTCGGGGCAGTGCCACGACAAGCAGCAAACGGTCGTAATCCAATTGCTCGGCGATGGTAGCAAGGTTATGTTGTTCCCAGTAGGTCTGGATGTTGACGGCATCAACCAGCATTTCCTTGTGGAACTGGGTTACGATCAGACATACATAGCTCGCATGTACCGGATAACCGATTTCCTGGGCTTTGCACCTAAGTTCATCAGCGGGGTGGGACTTCGTTCTCAGCGCATTAGCCAGCTTCACACGCTCCAGGTCCATCTTCTGATCCAACAGCAAATGCTGCGCCCTCCGCTCGGCGATATAATGTACTGTTTTCTGGATGGCGTTCTCCATCTCCGGCAACTTGATCGGCTTTTCCACATAATCGACGGCCGAGAGCTGAATCGCACTCTTCAGGTAAGCCACATCCATATACCCACTCATGAATAACAGCTTGCTATCTGGGCAGACTGCCACGAACTGCTCGGCAAATTCGATACCGTTAAGCTTCGGCATGCGTATATCCGTAATGACAATTTCGGGTCTTTGAGCGGTTGCAATACGTAAAGCCTTGGCTCCATCCTCGACCTGAAGCACCTCATGTACACCGAAGCTCTTCCAGTCGATAGCCTCCACTAGCCCTTCTCTTGTATAATCATCGTCATCGGCAATCAATACTTTCATCGCGATGCCCCCCCTTTTTACAATGTACAGCTAAGGCGTTCATTAAGATAGCGCTTACATTTATAAGTACGATCCGCTTCCTCGCCCTTTCTATCCTTCATATCGGTATAATATATCAACAGGGCCGCCCTTGGCTATCAATCAATTCTGAGAAATATCATTTTATCCATTTAAATCGGTCAAAAAATAATTAAGGTGGAATTAAGACTCTGTTTTCTCTCCAATAAGATTGGGCATATATGATAGAGAAAATACAGAGAGAGTATGTGAGAGATGATGAAAAAATTTCGCAGAAGATTATTTAAGACGTTTATATTCGGAGCATTGGCTTTACTTCTCCTTCTGGTTACGGGCTTGATCTATCAACAAGTGAGTACCCGTCAGGATCAGAAAACATTTATTCCGCCTGGCAAGCTCTACAGCATACATGGTGACAATATGCATTTATATACGGGTGGTCAAGGAGATGCAACAGTTGTCCTTGCATCCGGGTGGGGCACAGCTGATCCTTATGTAGACTTTTATCCGCTCTATGAAAAGCTTGCACCGTACACGAAATTCGCGGTTTATGATCGCTTTGGTTATGGTTATAGCGATATGACCGATAAGAAACGCGATGTCGATACCGTGGCAGATGAATTGCATGAGTTACTAGAGGTATCTGGGCAAAAGCCACCATACGTTCTGGTGGGCCACTCCCTCGGTTCGCTGGAAACACTCCGGTTTGCGCAAAAATATCCGGATGAAGTTCAAGGTATTGTCATGTTGGATGGGGGAAGTCCGGAATATTACGCCAATGACACTGACGATATAGCAAGTGTGATTGGTGGCTTCATGAACCAATTCCGGATCAAAACGGGTTTGTTTCGGTTGACTTTACAGTCTGACGCTGTTGTGGAAGCTTCCAATGCCAATCGCAACGGCCTGAAGTTTGTACCAGATGATCTGAAGAAAATAGATACCACGGCTCTATTGCTTAACTATGGGAATGCCAACACCGTGGATGAGTTGCGTGAAATGACAGCCAATGCCAAGGTTGTCGTCGACAACAAAAAGCCCTTCCCGTTTCCACTTACCATACTGACAGCAGATTACTTCGGAGCCAGTGAGCCGATATGGGATAAAACCCAAGCTGAATTTACGTCCTGGTCGGAACATTCCAAACATGTAACTGTTAAGGATACCGAGCATTATATTCATCAATATCACCCGGATCTTGTTGCCAATGAAATATTGGAACTGGTCAAGAAGTAGATTCCCTGAACAAACGCTAAACAAGCAGTACAATTCGTTTCAAAATAAAACCCTAACGATTCTGGTAATCGTCAGGGTTTTTATTTCGTTAGTGCCGTTACTGTGCTAGTGCCATCCTCGGTGTTAGCGATCTGAAATTTACTAATGCCTCTTGGACCTCCGTGGTCGTGAGACCGTGTCGATCAAAATAATGCACGATCTCCCCCAGGTCAGCTCCATCACCGCTGTATATCCGCTCAATCTTTCGAATAATCTCTTGTTGTAATCGCTCCCGTATCCGCAGGCAACTAACAGGTTCACATAGCCAAAAATCAGTTCGCTTGACCTCCCCTGTTGCAGTCCATAACAAATTCTCATATCGTATGACATCCCAATCACGATAACCTGCCTGAATCTGCTGAAGTTCTGTTGAAAACATATCATATATTAGATTGTGCGGTATGTGTCCATACGTTGCCCGATATTGTCTCAGATTGAATCCTTCGATCCATTCTGTCAGCACAAAATTCCCAGGAGCGTACGCATACAGTTCGGGAACATGAAGGTTGTTTTGCAATGACAAGAGCGCCTCACATTCCAATTCTCCATCCACTTTTCCACGAGGCGTATATACCTTAAGGCAGTACTCTTGTAAACGATAAACAACCGACTGCTTTCCCATTAGTGAAGCTTGCATGGTCAGATGACCATTTTTCTCATAACGATCTAGCAATTGTTCAATATTCGCAGGAATTGATTTAACGATTCTCATAAAGACGTCTCCTTGATTATAAAATACACTCTAAAACGTTTTCCTCTATCCGTTATCATTCATTAATCCACTCTCTATATTATCTTTAAAATTCCATATGAACATATACAATTTCACCAGAACATGAACTATTTGCTTTCAACATCGAGATTTATTCTTTTCGACTGGCAGGTTTATTTTCACTCTAATGGATGGAACCCGTTTCATGTCAAGGTACAAAAAAACGATGCCCTCTATTGAAGAGAGAGCATCGTTTCATTTCTTATGTGACTTTTAATTAATGCATAGGACCTTGTTGGCCCTGCTGAGCACCGACCTTAACTCGTTTTACGAAGAGTGAAGTGATCAGTCCAATCACAGCAAGAACCAGTGCGAAAATAAATGCATTTTGTACACCGGATGTGAAACCTGCCAACTGATTCTCTGGGCTCTCAGGATCCGTCACACCGCTCAAGAAGCGGGTCTGACCTGCGCTCAGTATACTTACCGCAACAGCTGTACCAATAGCTCCGGATACCTGCTGCAATGTATTCATGATCGCCGTTCCGTGAGGATAGAAATCAGGTGGCAATTGATTCAAGCCGTTGGTTTGTGCAGGCATCATAATCATTGAAATCCCGATCATCATGAAGATATGCAGCGTAATAATCTTGCCCAGAGTCGTTGTCGGAGTGATTCCAGTGTACAAGAAGAGTACAACAGTTACGATCGCAAGACCGATAATCACAAGCCACTTCGGACCGAATTTGTCAAACAGACGCCCCATAACCGGGGACAAGAATCCATTCAGCAAGCTGCCCGGCAGCAGAACCAGACCGGCAGTCAGAGCCGTGACCGCCATACCTTGTTGCAGGTACATCGGCAGGATCAGCATGGATGACAACATCATCATCATACAAAGGAAGATCAGAATCAAGCCGACTGTAAACATTGGATATTTAAATGCCCGCAGATCCATCATCGGCTGTTTCATTCTCAATTGACGGATGCTGAACAGCAGCAAAGATAATACTCCAATAACCAGTGTGGCTACAACGATAGGACTGGTCCAGCCACCGCCACTTTCCCCATGTCCTCCTGCACTACTGAATCCGTACACGATACCACCAAAACCAAGTGTGGAAAGCACAATGGAAAGAACATCAATTTTGGGCTTGGTCAGCTTCGAGATATTCGGTAAGAACAGCAAGCCGCATACCAATGAAATAATGAAGAACGGCAAGGAGATCCAGAAAATCCAGTGCCAGCTCAGATTGGCCAGAATCAGACCCGAGATACTCGGTCCACTTGCTGGTGCAAACATGATAACCAAACCGATCAATCCCATGGCAGCGCCACGCTTTTCAATCGGGAAGATAACCAATATAGTGTTGAACATTAGTGGCAGTAACAGAGCTGTACCTATAGCTTGCAATACCCGCGCCACCAACAGAATTTCAAAGCTCGGTGCAATAGCAGCAACTATCGTTCCTGCAATCGAAAAAATCAGAGAAGTCGTGAACAACTGTCTCGTCGAAAACCATTGTAACAGCATACCGGAAACCGGCACCAAAATACCCAAAACGAGCAAATAACCTGTAGTTAACCACTGAATGGTAGTAGGTCCAACTTCGAGCAAGCCCATAAGCGGTGTCAATGCCACATTTAGTGCCGTTTCACCGAACAGACCAATAAAGCCGCTAAGTAACATGGCGAATAAAATCGGAAATACTTTATATTGTTTTGTTTCTTGTTGATCCTGTACAGAACCAGCCTTCATGGAAGCCTCCACGATCCCATCCTCCTCAAACAATCTGACGATTTCTATTTCTCTTTACGAAGCTTATTGCTTCTCTTTTGCATTCTTCGCCACAACGGACAAATAATCAGCAGCCGTCAGCAAAGGCTGTTTGTCCTGGTTGGTCAGGCTGATAATTAATGCGCCCTCCATTAAGGAAATGACGAGTAGTCCCATCTCTTGTGCTTTCTTTTCACCTATGCCATCCAAAATCAGATGTTTCGTAATGATTTGCTGCCATCCTGCAAACACGTCCTGACAGGCAATTCGCAATTGTTGACTGATGCACGAGGTCTCCACGGCTGCCCAGAAACTAAATGGAAGAAAACCCGTAAAACCTGCCGCCTCCGTTTCAATGGCTAAGTCATGAATAAATTGCTGAATGGCATCCCCCGTATTATCATGAGCAGCAAACACTTCTTCAAACTTCTGCAGAATGTTTTCATTGGCTTTTTGAATGCACTCATGAGCGAGCTCTTCTTTGCCATGTGGGAAATAATGATATAACGAGCCTTTTGGCGTACTGCTCTCCTTAATAATCTGATTTAGACCGGTCGCATGATATCCTTGTGAAAAAAACAGTCTGGCTGCTGTGCTGACGATTAGTTCTCTAGCATTAGACTTTTCACTCAATAAAGCCACATCCTTAAATGAATTATAACAATCGGTCTATATAATTAAAACCGTTTCAAAAAACACTGTCAACCCTTATATTTCGGCCAATATTCGTGATAGCGCTATCAATTCAGTGCACGGAAAGAACAGGAGCGAATTATCCTTGATAACATTTTAAAAACATAATATCCTATTGAAATAGTATGCATTAACCATGATATACTGATCATTACAATAATGAATAGAAAGGTGTTGCCATGGAAATGCGAATGATCAAGACCTTTCAAACGATTGTAAAGCTCGGGAGCTTTCAACAGGCAGCAGAAGCTTTGCAGTATTCACAACCCGCCATTACACTGCATATGCAGAAACTTGAGGCTGATCTGGGTATGAAATTACTGGATAGAGGCAAAAAGATTAAATTGACGGAAGCGGGGAAAATATTTTACGCCAGAGCCGATCAGCTTCTGAAGGAATACGAGTATTTGACAAATACGATCACCGACATTCAACAGGGACAAGCGGGGTTTGTACGAATTGGAGTATCCGAGCCAACAGCCAGCCATCGGCTTCCTGCTATTCTGTCTTCTTTTGTAAAACAGAATCCGAAGATTAAGCTCAGCGTGCGCATCGGGGACAGCAAGCTTCTTAATGAACTGCTAATTGATGAGCAGCTTGACTTTGCCGTCTGCCCTTCTCCTGAGACGAGTATGGAAACCGAGTTTCAACCGCTGCTTTTTGAACCGATGGCATTGCTGTTGTATGATTCACATCCATTTGCTCAGGGTGATGAAATCCATTTGGCAGATCTGAAAGGACAACAATTTCTGTTCACACCCCCCAATTGCCCGATTCGCATCCGTATTGAGCAGCTATTGGCCGAGAAAATCGACAGCGATTATCAGGGAATCGAAATAAGTAATATCCGGTCTCACAAATATTATGTACAAGCCAAATTAGGCATAACTATTGCTCCGATTGCAACAATCTGCCCAGCCATTCCCGGTACTGTTATCCAAAAAATTGCCGATCTCAAGGTTGGGCCCATTGCAGGCATTTTGCGTAAGCGAAATATACCGCTTGGTTCCGCGAGCGAAAAGCTGATGCTCGACATTCGAGCTGCGCTGCTTCAGAGCAATTTATATGTTCCTGAATTTGAACTCCCTTCCCAGCTGGCTATGCCATAGAATTGACTCACCAGCTGCCATTCTATTTTCTTTTTCAGGGCGCAAACTACTACTTGAGTCTGCCTGCCGTGCGTCCACCATCTACCGTTAGTATGCTGCCTGTAATAAATGAAGCCTGGTCAGAAGTCAGATACAATATCGCTTGGGGAGCGTCATCTGGACCTGATGTTCGGCCTAGCGGTGTAATTTTAATCATATGTTCCGTATGCTCCTTCGTCATCACACTAACCTCACTGCCGGGTGCATAACCCGGCACAACTGCATTTACCCGAATGCGATAGGGGGACAACTCCAGGGCAAAGGTTTTGGTCAGCATCTCGATTCCTACTTTCGAAACCGAATAATTCCCCATGCCGACACCTGCGGTGGAAGCTGCCCCAGAACTTATATTAATGAAGGAACCTTCGACCTCGCTCGCAATCATCTGTTTGGCAAAATGCTGAGTAAGCAGAAATGGTGCTGCCAGATTTAGATCCATCGTCTCATTCCAATGTTGAAGCGTCATGTTCATGAGTGTGCGGTATGGATATATTCCCGCATTATTGATGACGATATCCGGCGCTTTCCATTGCTGTTCGACCACTTGAACCAATTCATTAATGGACTTTTCATCCACAAGATTCGTTACATGCCAATGAACATCCACTCCCTCCTGCTTCAGCTCATCTACTGTATTCCTTAGTGCATCCTCCCGGATATCGGACAGATAAAGGCTCGCGCCTTCGGCGGCGTATGCTTGTGCAATCCATTGGCCAAATACACCTGCCGCTCCGGTAATAACTACCTTTTTCCCTGCAAATGTTCGTTCCGGCATGACTGTCGCTCCTCTATACCATGATGTTCTTGCTGTAAACAGGCTGCTTCACCTTGGGTTAATTCCAAACGAGATTCTTTCCGGCCTCCACGACAAGTCGCTCTGCCTGCTTTATCTCATAGCCAATTCGATTCACCTGACGTATAAGTGATGTTTGGAGTCTGAAAAAGGCTTCACTGCCTACTTCGGCTACCGCCAGAAGTTCGATGTCTGACAGCGCAGGCACAAGTGTATGACTGCCTGCCGCATCATGATCATACCGGCTGCCTCGAACATAATTGATGGGAACCAGCCATCTGCTAAGTGACAATATCGTTCGGTTCGCTTCTGTAACAGAAGCATCCGCCAGGGACGAGGAACCTATCCGGTCATAGAAATGGTCTGTGGCATTCTGTAGCTGCTGGACCCTGCTTGTTAAGCGCGAAAGATCAAGCTTGTCTCCGATAAGCTCTCTATAATAGCCCATTCGTTCGGAAAGGGTTCGGATCGCGTGTCTCTGATCAATTGGAATAATGGGAGCAGAGGCAGCATTATAGACGGCAGCTACGTACACTTTGCAATCACGGGCCAGATAATCTCCATCAATTTTATCCAGCGTATCCTCTGTCGTATGCCACCACCAGCCAAACCAGCCCTCAGGCTGATAGGACAGCCCCATAAAAGCAGACGGAAGTCCAGCACCCCAGAAAGACTGATCTCCCGACCTTCCAAACGGAGAACCGCGAAAAGGTTCATCCGTTACGGTGCGTATGGCATCAGCACATAGTGTCCGTGTCTCTGACATTGTATTGGCTGCACCGAGGTGACTCGCTCCCTTGGCGCCCACGGAATCAATATTGATATGCAACACCCCGTTTTCGTGCAAATCTTCCCAATGAAGATCGCTGTATAATGCAGAGCCGGCATATCTGCCGTGGGAATGGCCTGACCAAAATGCGAACCGAACGGAGCGCCGCAGCGTGTTACGATGCAATGATAATACCCGTGCCGTCTCCACCATGACGGCATTGGCGGAGCCGTTATCCATCGCCCCATAATGCCATGAATCCACATGTCCGCTAAACAACACAAAGGATTCTGGTTCTTCCGTCCCCTTTATCTCAGCAATCAAGGTCGGAATGTTCACCCAGTCTGTGCGCACTTCCGCGGTCAACGTAATCTCTACATTCTCTCTTTCTTCCACGGCGATTAAAGACTTGATCTGCTCTCCATCTGAATGGTTGACCGACAGAACCGGAATAGACGGATAGCCATCATCCTCTGGTGTCGGATTTCCCCACACGGAGGAAACGATCATTTCATGCGTGTACGGACCGCTATTGATAAATATGACCGCTACTGCACCCAACTGCTGCAAACGATAAATCGTGGGCCCATTCGCAAGCCCATGAACGACCACCGCATGACCTGTCACTTGATTGGCCCAGTCGGTCTGGTCTATATCCATTAGCTCAATGAATCTCAGAAGTGTGCTCAACTGTTCCGTCTTGGCTGACATGGAGTGCGTAATAGCTGCAAAAGAAATGCCGCCGACCTTAAGTTCTGCTCTGACAGGGATACTGATGTAGGCTTTGTTAAACGTAAGCTCGGTGGTCAACCCAAAATCCTCAAGCTGTTCCTTAATATAATGGAAAGCCCGTAGTTCCTCTTCGGAACCCGACAAACGAATCTCCTTCGCAATCTGTCTGTTATATTCAAGCAGGAGATCACGGTCGATCTCATGCAGTATGGAGTGCACCTCCGACTGTTGCTTCAACTCAGTCATGTCGATTCCCTCTCTCCTCATTGCCTGCTGCAACACCCAGGGCAACCCTTGATTCATCATCACTGCTCTGGTTCAAATAACGGATGGCTGTTTCTCCAAGAACCGATATTCCTGTAACAATCGCTTGCTCATCAAAAATAATGGAATCACTGTGAAGGGGAAGCTCTGAACGGGCATCTTCTTCTGTTATTGTGCCGAGTCGGAATATGGCACCCGGCACAAATTCGAGATACGCACCAAAATCTTCGGCGCCCATGGATGGCTCCTTCAGATACACCACGGCCTCCCGGCCAATAGTATCTTCCGCTGCCTGTTCAATCACATCGACGATATAATCATCGTTTATTACAGGAGAACCGCCGCGGTAGTAATCAAATTCCGCTTTACCACCGAACCCTTCGGCAATGGCCTCAATGAGGCGCTTCATATATACGGGCACAGCTTCACGCGTCTCAGGATTGTGCGTACGAATGGTACCTCTGAGTTGAACCTCCCCAGCGATAACGTTATACGCATTGCTATTGCTTTGCAGTTTCGTAATCGAGATGACGGAAGAATCAAGTGGAGACAGGTTTCGGGATACTACCGTTTGCAACGCAGTTATAATCTGGGCAGCAATGATGACCGGATCGATGGTTCGATGTGGATAGGCAGCATGTCCACCTTTTCCCGTCACTCGAATATCAAAAGCATCTGCCGCTGCCAGCATGGCCCCTTTTCTCAAACCAATCTTGCCAGCAGGCAAATCCGGCCACACGTGGAGCGCAATGATCGCATTCACTTCCGGATTATGCAAAACACCTGCAGCAATCAGATCCGTTGCGCCTCCCTGAACTTCCTCTGCAGGCTGGAATATAAACTTCACTGTTCCCTGAAGCTCATCCCTGTGCTCACTTAATGCCGCTGCTGTTCCAAGAAGAATGGCAGTATGCACATCGTGCCCACAAGCATGCATCACCCCTTCGCGAACGCTGGCAAACGGCAATCCTGTCTGCTCTACGATAGGCAGTGCATCCATATCGGCACGAATTCCAATGGTTCTTCCCTCGCGTCCACCTTTCAAAAGCCCAACAACCCCTGTGCCGCCTACACCCGTCTCTACTTCGAGACCAGCATCCTCCAAAAATTGAGCAACCAGCTTGGCTGTTTCAAACTCCTGGTGACCAAGCTCAGGATTCTGGTGAATATGGCGGCGAAGCCGTATAGCCTCGTCCTTCCACTTTTCGGCTGAACTACGAAAACTCATTGTTTCATTCCTCCTCTATTCATCGTATAAATGACACTGCACTTCACGGTCTGGAGCGACGAATCTTTTCTGTGGAACGACCTGTCGGCATGTCTCCATAACGTATGGGCATCGGGTATGAAAAACACAGCCCGCAGGTGGATGAAGTGGCGATGGAATCTCACCGCTTAATACAACTCTTTCCCTTTTGGCACGGGGATTCGGGATCGGTACCGCAGACAATAATGATTTGGTATAAGGATGCAGAGGATCGGCGAACAAGGCTTCCGCGGGCCCCTGCTCCACCATCTCGCCCAAATACATCACACCAATACGGTCGGCAATATGGCGTACAACGCTAAGGTCATGTGCAATGAATAAATAAGAAATGCCGAGCTCTTCTTGGACCTCTTCCAGCAAATTAATGACTTGGGATTGAATCGATACGTCCAGCGCTGATACGGGTTCATCACATATAATGAGCTTCGGTCCAAGGGCCAACGCTTTGGCGATGCCCAGCCTTTGACGCTGACCACCTGAGAATTCATGGGGGAACCGCTCGTAATGTTCTTCACTGAATCCAACTTTGCGCAGCAACGACATGGCTGTTTCCATTCTGTCCCGTTTGTTGCCCTTCTTGTGGATTAATAGCGGCTCTTCAATGGAGTAGCCAATGCGTTTACGAGGGTCCAGCGAGGTGTATGGATCCTGAAATACCATCTGCATATGCTGCCTATAGCTTCGCAGTTCTTTTTTGCTTAACCCCAGAATATCCGTGCCCTCATAAAATGCTTCCCCTGATGTTGGCTCAACAAGTCTGAGAATCGACCGACCGAGTGTGCTTTTACCGCAGCCGGATTCGCCCACCAGGCCAAAGGTTTGTCCTGTGTGGATGTCAAAGGATACCCCGTTGACGGCCTTGACTTGCCCCTTGGTTCTGCCAAAAGAAGATCGCACAGGGAAATGTTTATTCAGATTGCTAACCTGCAGCAGCGGCTTCGACTCAACCAATGATTTCGAGTTCATGTGTCTCCTCCTGAATCGTTGCTATTCCGGGATACCAGCAGCGTACCGAATGGTTCTCGTCCACCTGTTTTAAGGAAGGCGCTGCCCGTAAGCATTGTTCATCCGCATAAGCGCATCTTGGAGCGAATCGGCAGCCTGTTGGAACCTGATGCAGCGCGGGTACCGTTCCCTCAATGACGTGAAGCTTGCTGTGCTGTTCGCCATCAATACGGGGAATGGATTTCATTAAACCTGACGTATACGGATGCTGGGGATTGAAAAATAAATCGTCCACGCTCGCCTCCTCCACGACCTGTCCAAGATACATGACAGCCACTCTTGTACACGTCTCCGCGACTACACCCAGATCATGTGTAATCAGGATGACACCAAGTCCCGTCTTCGCTTGCAGACTTTCAATCAGCTCTAGGATTTGCGCCTGAATCGTCACATCCAGTGCCGTCGTCGGTTCATCTGCAATAAGCAGTTTCGGATTACAGGCAAGCGCCATGGCAATCATGACCCTCTGTCGCATCCCTCCGGAGATTTCATGCGGATGTTCATCCACCCTCTTCTCCGGTGAGGGAATACCTGTCATACGCAGCAGATCCACGGCAGCAAGACGCGCCTGTCTGCCATTCATGCCTTGATGCAGCTTCAAGCTCTCGGCAATTTGTTTGCCAATCGTCTGAACCGGATTCAGGGAAGACATGGGGTCTTGAAAGATCATGGAGAGTTCATTGCCACGTATGCGTTCCATTTGTCTTTTGGACAAGCTTAAGAGATCGGTACCTTCGTAGAGGACTTCACCCGAGTAATCCACGTAATCTTCATCAAACAGTCTAAGAATGGATTCGGCGGTTACGCTTTTCCCGCAGCCGGACTCACCTACGATGCCCAACGTCTCCCCGGCAAGGACGTGGAAGGAAACACCTTCCACCGGGTGAATGGTTCCTTTTTCGGTTGAAATGGACACTTTCAGGTCCTTCACCTCAAGCAGGGGTTGTTTTCCCACGACGTCTCCCCCTTTTCACCTTATTCGCATGTGGGTCGAGCAGATCTCTAAGGCCATCGCCGAACAGGTTCAGACCCAGTACAACGAGCACCAGGAAAATACCCGGGAAAACAGTCATCCACCAAGCGTTGTAAATCACCGTTTTCCCGTCAAAAAGCATATTCCCGAGACTTGGGGACGGGGAAGGAATACCTGCTCCAAGAAAACTTAGAGAAGCTTCCGTCAGGATCGATACGGCAAAAATAAAGCTGGATTGGATAATGAGCGGAGACAGCGTATTGGGCGCCATATGAATCCAGATGATGCGCCAGCTGCTTGCTCCCTGCGCATGTAATGCTTCAATATAAGTTAACTCCCGAATGACCAGCGCCTTGGAACGAATAATCCGGGCCATCGATGGAATGAAGATAATACTTAGGGCGATAATGACATTGCCCGGATTCGGGCCAAGAGCCGCCATGATGGAGATGGCAAGCAAAATGGACGGAAAAGCAAACAAACCATCACAGATGCGCATAAAGATGTGATCCAGCACCGAATAACTTGCAGATAAAAGCCCAACAATCATACCGATCAAAGAAGACACAACCGTAACAGCGAAACCAACCGCAACTGAAATACGCAAACCGTAAACGGCGCGAGTGAATACATCACGTCCAAAGTTATCTGTGCCAAATATGTGCTGCCCGTTGGGGCCTTTGAGTCGATTTACCGGATCAATCTGTAACGGCCCGTATGGTGTAAGCATCGGCCCCATGATTACCAGAAGCACAACTACAAGCAGAATTCCCGCCCCTGTGGTTAACAACTGATTATGCATAAAGCGTCTGAATACGATGCGCCTGTTCTTCCTTTTGTGAAGTCCTGACGTAGCGATGGTGGTATCCGGATTGGTTATCAAGTTGTCTCCACCCCCTTCATTTCTTGCTTAATCGAACTCGTGGATCGACCAAACCATACAACAAATCAACGATTAGATTTACAAACACATAAGCTACCGTGACTAGCAGCACAGAGCCTTGAATAACCGAGTAATCTCTTCGACTAATCGAATTGACGATGAGCTGCCCCACTCCCGGAATATTGAATAGCGTTTCTATAACCGCAGCACCAGTAACGAGCCCACCGAACGACTCACCAATAACTGTGAGAATAGGGATGAATGCAACGCGTAACGCATGTGTATATACGATCGTTTTTTCTCTGACACCCTTGGCTTTGGCGGTTTTGATAAAATTGCCGGACATCACATCCAGGATGGAGGATCTTGTCATTCGGGTAATGAGCGCTGCCTGAATGATGCCGAGCACGATGCCAGGGAGCAACAGGTATTTGATATGCTGCCATAGCCCCTCACTTAACGGTTGATACCCTGCAACGGGAAGCCAGCGCAGCTTCACGCTAAAGAACATGACCAGCAGTGAACCCAACAGAAAACTCGGAATGGAGATGCCCAGCATGGAGAAACCCATCACCGATTGGTCCACGATGGTCCCTCTTCGCTTGACCGCTGTAATGCCGAGGAACAAGGCAAGAAACACACCAATCACCTGGGCAATGATCGCAAGGGACAATGTAGGCGCCAGTCGTTCAAAAAAAGCCTCTGTCACAGGCTTGTCCAGAAAGATGGACTCCCCCAAATTGCCGGATAACAGCCCCAGCAACCAAATGCCGAATTGCTCATAGATTGGTCTGTCCAACCCCAGCTTGCTTCTTAGCTCATCGATATCGGCTTTGCTCGCCTCTTCACCCAGTAGAATCGCAGCGGGATCACCAGGTGTGACATGAATGATAGAGAACACAACGATTGCCACCACAAAAAGGACAGGTATCAAGGACAATAACCGACGAACAATATATCCACCCATATGAGGGCCACCTCACTTTCCAATGGCAAACGGAAAGGCGTATTCCTGTGGAAGCGATTCTACGCCTTTTCATCCGTTGCCTTCCTTATAACTACTTGTTATTGGTTGTATTCCAGAAGATCGGGCCCAAAATGTTCTGGAAACCACTGATATTTTTCGATAGCGCTGTAACCTGTTTGGTATGCCCGATCTGAGAGAATGGAACTTCGGTCCATACAAATTGCTGCAATTCGTCAATGAGTGGCCTTGCGGCCTCTACTGAATCGGACGTCCGGATTCCTTGAAGTAGCTCGCTCAGTTTCTCGCTTTTTAGCAGCCCTGCACCGCCTCCCCAAAACGCATACTGGTAGAACGTAGGCCGGAATGCATAACTCATCGGGTAGATATCCCACCCTGTGCCTGTCCCGAGTTTTTCTTGCAATGTAGGCCAATCATAGACATCCAGCTTAACCTTGACGCCAATCGACTCCAGCTCCTGCTGCAAAACAACGGCTACGTTATATTGATCCACATAATCTCTCGTCGTGAAAATTTTGATTTCTTCGCCGTTATAGCCTGCTTCTTGAAGCAATTGCTTTGCTTTATCCGCGTTAGCCTGGCTGTACGATTCCTTACCTGCTTCTGAATACCAATTCGGATATTCGGGTAGAACCAGAGAGGATGTCTTCACATAAAATTGTGGATCACGGAATGCCGATGTAAGTATGTCATCCACATTCTGAACGGCATTGACAGCCTGCCGAAGTTTGACGTTCTTGAACAAGCCGTCATTACTGTTATAGAAATATCCAATCATGCCTCCCGGACTGAGAAAGGTTTGCAACTCGGGATTGTCCGCGATCTGCTGTTCATTATCCACAGAGATATTCAGTGCAATGTCATATTCCCCGGAAGTAATCCCGGCAAGGCGGGTTGACTCGTCTGTTACGAATCGGAAGTACAGGTCATCGACCAACGCTTCCTTTTTGCCGCCTGCTCCATCACTCGGCTCGGTCCGGGCGGAGTAATCATCATACTTTTTCAAATGAATATACTGATCCTGCTTCCACTCCTCCAATTGAAACGGACCTGTACCGATGAATGATTTGATACCTTTATCATCTGCTTTATCAACCACTTCTTTCGGATAAATCGCCGCAGCTGGAATCGGATCAGCAAGAAGTTGCAGTGTTAGCAGAAAAGGTGTTTTCAATTGAAGTACGACAGTATACGGGTCCGTTTCTTTGGCCTTGGCACCCACAAAGTTCGCTTTACCATGACTCGACAGTTTGATCCAGCGATTCAGGGAAGCGACAACGTCCTCCGCTTGCAGTTCCTTGCCATTATGAAACTTCACACCTTGGCGCAGATGGAATGTATAGGATAACTTGTCGTCGCTGATCTCATAGGATTCAGCCAGCAGCGGAATAACCTGTGCATCTTTATCCAACGTTACCAGCTGCTCGTAGATCTCGCGTGAAATATCCTTAACCGCTGTATTGGAAGACACATGTGCATCCAGTGTGACCGGTTGTGTTGGATAGCCAATGTTCAGTGCCCCGCCTGTCTTGCCTTCTTCCGATGTCTGCTGTGCTGGAGTTTCACCGGTTGTTGAAGAGGCCTGTGTATTCTGCTGGCCTTCTCCACCTGAAGCGCAACCTGCCAGAAGCAGGAATGCCAGAATCATCATTAAAGCAGGCTTGGTATGTTTTCTCATCATGTAACCCCTCTCGCTCTCATGCATAATGTTAAATCCAATTTCACTGTCCTAAATGATATACAAGTGTTCATGTCGGATTAGTGAAAATTGGTATTTTCAGGCTAAGGGAACAGAGGTCTTTTGTAAAATAAGCAATCGTAATGTGTTGATTCATTTTTTGTAATCTACGAAAAAGCGTGATTCTCTGTACTTCCAACTATTCCGATGGTAATATACAACTTAAATTTCATCCTTTATCTGGAAGGAGTCACGAACATGACAACGATACAACGCTTGGATGCTGCACTTGCGGCACATATCGAGAAGGTTGAACATTATAAACAGGTACAAACCCTGCTTGCCTGGGATGCTCGCACAGGGGCACCTCGAAAGGGCGCATCCTACGCCGCACGAGCCAAAGCAACATTGGCTGGAGAACTATTCAAGTTACAGACCGATGCTGATTTCGGTTTGCGACTAGAGGAAGCAGCACAACAAGAGGACCTTGATGAGCTATCCAAGCGAATTATTGCAGAGCATTGGAAAACGTATAAACGCTGGAGTGCCATTCCGATAGAGGAATATCAGGCATTTGTACAGCAGCAAGGTTTTGCAAACGCCGCTTGGCTGGAAGCCAGGGCTGCCAATGATTTTTCCATTTTCGCTCCGCATTTGAATCAGATCTTCAATGCAAGCTTGAAGTTTGCCGGATACTGGGGATACGAGCAGCATGCATATGACCCACTCGTGCAGCAGTTTGATCCTGACCTGGATAAGGTAACGTTGGATCGCATTTTCAGTGAGCTGAAATCCGCTCTAATACCACTGATCCGTCGTATCACCTCTTCCGCTAAACAACCGGACACATCCATATTCAACCATCCCTTCCCACTTGAACAGCAGCGGCAGCTTGGGATCGAGCTGTTACAAGCCATTCGCTACGACTTTGATGCCGGGCAATTCGGTGCAACCGTGCACCCATTCAGTTCTGCCATCAATCCGTACGATGCACGTCTCGCAGCCAAATTTGTTGAAAATGACGTTCGCGTTTCCTTGTGGAGTGCTTTACATGAAGGAGGCCACTCGCTCTATACACAGAATATTGACCCCAACCTGATACATACTGGACTTGGGATCTTCACTTCGTACGGCATTCATGAATCCCAATCGATCTTTTTCGAGAAATTCATTGGCAGACATAAAGGCTTCTGGGAAAACAACTATTTTATTTTGCAAAAAATCAAACCTGAAACGTTTGGCCATGTGAGTTTGGATGACTTTTATTTTGCTTTAAATGCAGTAAAACCAACGTTTAACCGTTTTGAGGCCGATGAACTTACCTACAACCTGCATCTCATTATTCGGTATGAGTTGGAGCAAGCCATTATTGCTGGAGAAGTGGATTACGAAGGATTGCCTGAAGCATGGAATGATAAATATGAGGAATATCTGGGGATTCGTCCCCCGACTCATCTGGAAGGCATATTACAGGATGGACACTGGAGCGCAGGATTTGGATTATTCCCTTCCTATACACTCGGGTTTGTCTATGCAGCACAAATACACAAAGTCATCCGCCGTGAACTTCCCGATTATGATCATTTGATTGAATCAGATCATATTGAGACAATTACCGGATGGCTAACAACTCATATTCATCAATATGGTAAATCAAGATCGGCGGACGAGCTAATCAAGTCCATCAGCGGAAAAAGTATTGATACCGCTCCATTGATTCGTTACTTAACGGATAAATACGAGCAGCTATATGAACTGTAATGATTCTGTGATTCTGCACACAACAAAAAAAGCGAGAGTAGTTCCTCGCTTTTTTTGTGTATCATTTTTTAAATGGAATGTTGTATGGATTGTTGCCCCCTACCAGCTCTACCCATTTAAAATCCTTTTCTTCAAAATACGATTCACTTGCTCCGAGCTGACCAGCATCAGGATAAGGAAAACAAGTACAACCATCGGGAAAAATCCGATATTGGTTTTCGCAGCGAGAACGCCAAAAAGCGGAGGAAGCAAAGTCGTTCCTGTGTACGCCAGTGCCATTTGGTATCCCATCAATCGGGCAGAATTCGCTTTGCCGAATCGAGTTGGAGTTTCATGCAGAAGTCCGGGATAGATGGGTGCAAGCCCCAATCCAATTAGCATAAATCCAGCCAGTGCAAACGAAATCGATAATGGAAGCAATAAAATGATTCCACCCACAATGGCGGTCACTTGACCCGCCAGAATTAACACTCGATTTTTTATTTTTAACGTGATAAAGCCTGTTATCAATCTGCCTATCGTAATACCACCGTAGTATAAGGAGATCCATCCTGCAGCCGTTTCCGCCGAGATGTTTCTTGCTCCTACCAGATAGCTGGCTCCCCATAAACCGACCGTCGTCTCCACGCCACAATAAAACAGAAATGCAATCAGTGAGTTTTTGACTCCCTTAATCTTCAATACATTCCGTTCGGGTCTGTTCTCACTCTGTACTAACGTGTTGTCCGCTTGCACAAGATCTGATTCGTTGTTCATACTTGCACTCTCCCGACTTGCAGCAACACGCTTCCACAACGGCAACGTGGCAAACAAAATCAGGACGAGACAGCACTGGACGACGGCTACAGCTGTATACCCGCTTCTCCAGGAATGATGTTCCGCAATGTAATACGACATAATGATAGGCCCTGTCGTCGCGCCCACACCCCAGAAACAGTGCAGCCAGTTCATATGGTGTGCCTTGTAGTGCTCTGCTACATAATTATTCAGCGCAGCATCAACGGCTCCAGCTCCAAGACCCAGAGGAATGGCAAGAATGACGAGCCATACCAATGAAGGTGCGAAGGAAAATCCAAGGAGTGCTCCGGCAGTCAGACAACAGCTAATTAACGTAACCTTGCCTGTTCCCCATTTTTGAATAACCGTGCCACTGGCCAAGCTTGAAACGATGGTTCCCGCTGCAACAACCATTGACAGAATTCCTGCTGACCCAAACGAAGCGCCAAGTTCAGGCCACATGACGGGCCAGGCTGAACCTAGTAGGGAGTCCGGAATCCCCAGACTGATAAACGCAAGGTAGATAATGATAAGAAACCAAGTTGCCATAAATAGATCCCTTCCCTGCATATAAATTAAAAGTAAATGAAACACAATAATGCTGATTAAACTTCTTTATTTATATACTTTATAAAGTTCATTTATTATATTGCGTCAAAAATTTTTCTTTGTCAATAGATCGTATCAGCCAAATTAAAACAGCCGCCGATCTGGATGAGAAACTCCAGATCAGCGGCTGTTTTTCGGATAGGTAGCATTATTCAATGATTAATTGATTAATAGGTGACATAGCCCTCATAGGTAACAGTCCACGTATAGCCTGTCTGACCATCGACTGATTTTAATGTAAGTATTCCCCTGTACGGATCAACATTATAACTTGCTGTCACCGGGATATCACCAAGCGTTGGGAATTGAGATTTGGGTAGAATGGTCTGCCAGGTTATATACTTTTGTGCGTAAGGAACTACTTGTGTACTTTCTGGTAAACTACTTGTTGAAGTTGAAGGTACACTAGCTGCAAAAGATGTAGAGCCTAGAGTGAAACATGCAACGACAGTTAAAAGACCGACCATAAGTTTCTTTTTCATCTTCATCTTCCTTTCGTTTTGGAGTACAGTTCTATCATATAAGACAGGCTTCTATTAAAATGTAATATTTGTCATATAGTGAAAATATTTGATGTAAAATGTGTGAACTATTATTTGATTTTTAAGTATATAACTTAGTTAATGTGAACACATACTGATCTTTTCTCTTCTCACATCATCCAACAACATAAGAAAAAGGCGGCTTATCGCCGCCTCCATCTTAACGTCTCTCAACATACAGGAGCTTTAGCCGATTCAACGGGTCTTTTACCTGCCCACACGTCCTGAACGTAACGGCCCTCCGCCTGGAGCTGATTGAGCCAATCTTTTGCCTCCTGAAGGGTTGCACCTTTCGCCTTCTGGTATGCTTGCCTCAAAGTCTCTTCGACGGCGGGAGCCATTTGGCTTCCGTCACCACATACGTAGATTCTCCCTTTTTCATCAAGCAAATGGAGCAACTGCCCCCACTCCTGATTCATCAGATGCTGCACATACGTTTTGGGCTTATCCTCCACACGTGAAAAAGCTGTGTGCAGCTTGACGATGCCTGCCTGTTCGTATTGTTCAAGTTCTTGACGATATATGAAATCCGAATCATTCCTGCAACCAAAGAACAAATGTGCTTCACTCAGTGGCAATCCTCTCTCTTTTAGCACAGATCTGGCCTGGAGGAAACCTCTGAACGGTGCAACACCCGTCCCTGGACCCACCATAATAATTGGAACATCCGGCTCTTCTGACAGCTCAAATCCGGGTTCTGGCGTACGTACAAACATCGAAATACTCTCTCCCGTCTGGCAGTCTGCCAGATAGGATGAAGCCACACCACGGAATTCACCGTTGCCGCTCCAAGCAGGCTCTTTCACAACGGACACTGTGATGCTCGCCTGCTTGGCATTAAAGTGTGGAGAGCTGGATATAGAGTAATACCTGGGTTTGAGTGGAGACAGCAGTTCAAGAAATCTTTCGAACGGCAGTTCACAGGCCTCATACTTTTCCAGCAGTTCCAGCATGGTAGTTCTGTTTTCAAGTATATGTTCCCTGTAGTTGTTCTCTTCGAGCATCGCCTCCAGCTCACGCTTATGAGGTGGGCACACCGTATTGTTAGCTAACTCCCGCAGCTGCGTTCTTGTAACAGGTGCTTGCAGCTCAACGCAGGAACGGAGCAATTCATTCACTTTGACAGGACGGTTCAGAGGAAGATGTGTCAACTGTGTCTCGTTCGAAGTTAATTGGATCTGAACGTCCCCTTTTAATCCGAAACGATGCAAGATGCGATTCACGATTTCATCTGCATTTAGGGGCAATACGCCAAGATGATCGCCTTCTTTATAGGTCATGCCTTTAGGCAGCAGCATCTCAATATGACGTGTACTCCGCCCACTATCCATGGCCTGAAGCTCTTCATTTACCACTATAGTGGCATAGCTGGCATTGTAGGTTTGTGCAAGTGGCAGATCGGCTTTCTCGCGAACAAATTTCATTTGAATTGTACTTCGTGAGGAGTGCTCCATAGATTCCTCGCTAATCCCCAACGCTTTTAACATTTGGGGCCACAACATCCGCTGCCACTCTTCCACTTGTTTCTCCATATCCCCGCCTGCATCGGCTTCTCCCCGAGGTAACAGCCTGTTGCCTCCAAAGCTCGCAAGCTTCTCATCGACCAATCGAGGAATGCTCTGGTAGGTACTGGACCAGCTCCGATCCCCGCAGCCCAGAACTGCATAGGTCACACCTTGCACCTTCTCTGACTCGGCTTCCTTTAACCACTCGATAAATGCCGCTGCATTTTGCGGAGGTTTACCATTGTACGAAGCTGTCACGATGAGAACGATCCCTTCTTTGGGCAGACGGCCAATCCATTCATTCAATGTTGCGGCTTCGCTTGGAATTCCATAGGAACGGGCTTTCTCTGCAAAAGCTCTGGCAATGCCTTCTGCCGTCCCCAGGTTGGAGCCGTATAGAACCAGTATGGTTGGATTGGCATTTACGGAAGTCGTCATCGATTCCTTCATAGCACTATGACCAGCTACATTTGTATGCATACCCTGATCCTGATTCGGCTTTTCATCCGAGTGAGCAACAGATGTACTCAATTTCGGTGAAACGGCCCGTGCTCTCACCTGTATTCGAAAATCGCCTGGTTTTAACGTTAACGTTTGTTTCACATCCAACTGATAGTTGCTATAGTCTACCAGTTCAAAATGTTTGAGTACCATCCCGAGTACAAGGGTTGCTTCATATAGAGCAAACTGCATACCGATACACGCTCTCTCTCCATTGCCAAACGGTTTATACGCATGGTGAGGCACTTGAGTCGTATCTTTAAAACGTTCCGGTCGGAATAGCTCTGCATCCTCTCCCCAGGCGCCTTTGTCACGGTGAAGCTGAGGCAGAAGAATACTGCAGCTCTCCCCTTTTTTCAGTGGATATTTGCCACCTATGACGGTGTCTTCTTTGGCATAGACGTCAAATCCCGGGGCGGTTGGCCATAGACGTAGCGATTCGCTAAGAATCATGCGGATATAAGGAAGCTGAAGGATTTCTTCGTACTGTGGTGAGTCACTCACCAATACCCGGTCTACCTCATCATAGGCCTTTTGAAGTGCTTCTGGACTGTTCAGCAAAAAATAAAGGGCAAATGATAACAAACCACTCGTCGTTTCATGTCCGGCAATGAGGAACGTAATAATCTGATACCGAATGTTCTCATCGTCCAGCGTTTCTCCGGTTGCCGGATCTTTGCCATTCAGCATACGAGCGAGCAAGTCAACCTCTTCAGGAGCAGCACTTGCTTTACGTTCCTCAATAATCTGATCAACTAATGAGAACATCGTTTGGATGTCTTCCTCGAACTGTCGTTTGGTTTTCACCATTAGCAGATTTTGGATTTTCAAACGCGAGCTTTTCTGCATAGCTTCATTTAATGCACGGACCATACTTTCGATAAAAGGACTGTGGTCCTGTCTGTAAAAGCTGTTAAATCGATAATTGAAACCGCATAGTCCAATAGTATCCAACGTAAGTCGTGTCATGTCGTCTGCTACATCAATGGTGTCGTTGGAATTCAAACGTGCCCATTTGTTTATCAATTGTTCGGCTATGTCGACCATCATCGGATGATAACCCTTCATCGCCTGTTTACTAAAGGTGGGAAGCAAAATATTATGTGCCTTTTTCCAGTTCGGCTCGGATGTTCTGCTTGTAAATAAACCATCACCTCCAAAGGCACGTACATTTTCGAGTTCATTGTATACAAATTTATCAAAACGAGACACGTCACATAACTCAGCCACCAAATCTGGGCCAGATACAATCAATCCGGAATAACCAGGAACGGTCAGTCGATATATCGGTCCATATTCCTCAGCAAGCTGTCCAAGGGACAATGTTGGTTTCTCTTTATCAATCAAGGGCAGATTCCCGAGCGGTCCGTACATTTTGGGCTGTGGAACGTTAGTTGCAATGCTCATTTTAAACACCCTCTCCCAGAGTTTAAAATGATAGTAATATCTATCATTTGATACAACTATAAACCGTTAACGGATGAAAATCAAATATTGGGCTTATGCCAATAACGGACGGAACTAGTCCAACTTAGTGACAGAGAAGACCTAGTAAAAGATCTACTAAACACAAAAAAGGAATCGCGTTTGCAATCCCCTTTTTGATCTGATCTATTATGTTGACTTATTGTTTATGCAAAGTACTGGACAAGGAACCGTACATCGTTATTCTACGGGTTTAAATGTTTACCGCGCTCATCCCAAGCTTCCATATTAAGCTCACTGTTAATCGTTACAGCGGTTAATGCACCAAGGGATGCCGCAGTAATGGCCTGGTACAACTCCGATGCTGCATCTCCAGCGCTGAACACACCCGTTACGGTCGTTTTGCCGAAATCATCTACAACGACCGTACCTGCATCCGTAACCTCACAGCCTATCGTCTGCGGAAGTTCTGATCCAGCCGTTAGTTTCGGTCCAAAGAAAATCCCTGTGCACGAGATTTCGGTACCATCCTCTAACACCACTTGCTGCACCATGCCATCGCTTGATTCAATGGATTGAATTGGAGAGTCCCATACCGGAACTCCATGCTGCTTCAATTCCTCCCGCTGCTCATCCGTTAATTCATCCGGTCCATTCGTGCAAATAGTAAACTTGCTTGTCCAGCCGGAAATGGTCTTGGCCATATGAACTGCCTTCGCTCCATTCACAATGATGACAAGCCGTTGATCTCTTAATTCCCAACCATCGCAGTAAGGGCAGACAAAAGCACTCTTGCCATATACCTCTTTCAACCCGTTAATATCAAGTGGTAGATCTTTTTTCCCAACTGCAAACAAAATTTTCTTCGTGCGATAGACGACTCCTTGGGCCGTTGTAACTTGAAAATCACCATCTGTTCCTGTCACTGAAGTCGCTGTGTCCCCTACAAAATGAACAGACGGGTAAGCGCTAATCTGTTCTTTCGCAACCTTCCGAAATTCACGTGGACTTGCTCCATCTCTCGTCAGAAAACCGTGCGTTTCACGCGTAACCCAATTGCGCGGGCGTTCATCATCTATGACCACAACATGTTTGCGAGCTCGTCCTAGTACAAGTGCAGCATTAAGACCCGCTGGTCCTCCGCCTATAATTAATACATCCATCTTTTGATCCATATTTAACACCCTTTCCAGATATTCAATGTCCTTTATTGTTACAAAAAAAAGCCTATACTGATTATACCTTGCCGCTTGCAGCTATTCTCTAATAGCAAAAAACGTAATAGGAGATCACTCGATACCTTTAAAGATCTCTTATATCTACAATAAACAAATACAACTCAACATGCAAGAAAAATATTCTTTTCTTGTTATCGCTGCTATTTGGTTTCAATGACCTGTATCACAGAAAATCATTTTTAACAATTAAAAAAAACCGTGTTTTTAAATTGTTCACAATCAAATGACATTATTTTAAAACCTAAATCGTTAATTAATTCACATAGTGTATTGGATGCTATAATAAGACCACGAGATATATAAGAATAGATATAGGAAGTGAGTTCTTGAAAACATTGAATAAAGGGTCACGGCCCGAAATCAGCCTGGAGTATACTAGCTCGATTCCGAAAGTATTCTTTGATACGATCAAGATCGGAATTATTAAATCCAATCTAATCGCCATGTTTGCCGGTTTAAGTTTGGCTTTGTATGTATTTGATGCATCCATTTTAGCTAATATTGTACCCATTATCCTCTCTGTCATCGGGTCTTCCCTGATTATCGGAGCGGCAGGGGTGTTTAACAATTTGTATGATCGGGATATCGATGCGATCATGGAACGCACCAAAACACGTCCGACGGTAACTGGTCGTGTAGATACCAAAACAGGTTTGATCCTCGGTATTGCCATTACGATTATCGGGGGCATCATGTTGTATATCGCTTCCCCTTCGGCTGCCGTATTCGGCATATTGGGACTGTTGTTGTACGTGTTCCCTTATACGATGTGGACCAAGCGGACAACGGTATACAATACGGAAGTAGGAAGTCTTTCAGGCGCTGTTCCTCCACTCATTGGTTGGGCAGCCATTTCGCCAGAACTGGGTCATTATGAAATTTGGGCTTTGGTTGTTACCATGCTGTTGTGGCAGATGCCTCACTTCTATGGCATTGCCATCCGGAGATTTGACGAATACAAAGCGGCTGGCGTTCCCATGCTTCCTGTTGTAAAAGGAATCAGACGGACATACATCCAGACAAATGTTTATCTGGTATTGTTGTTATTCTCCAGCTTCTTGTTCTGGCCGCTGAGCCCGTTCATTGCCATTGTTGCGTTTCTGGTAAGTTTGGCATGGCTTATTCTTAGTGTGGCAACTTTCGATAAGAAAGAAACCAAGAAATGGTCACATAAAATGTTTATTTTCTCCATTAACCACATCACGATTATCTTCCTGGTTATCATTGCGTATTCATTGATTGCACAGCTGATCAAATAAAGATTGACCCAATGAGGAATAATAAAGCCGTACAGATCTTAACTCTTTCAAAAAGAGTTGTCTGTACGGCTTTTTTCATTTTTATATATCGTATATCTTATCTTATCCCACTTTAACCGGTGTTTGCTCACCTTGCCATAGTAATTGCATCTCTTCATTTGTAGCAAGCAAATCTGATAAGCTGCCCTCGGCCTCAATTCGTCCATCCTTCATGACGATGATATGATCTGCCTTCGCAAGTGCTGCTCTGCGGTGAGACACCGCAATACATGTAACATCCGGCTCCTGGAACAAACCTTCCCAGACCTGTTGCTCGGTTTCCACATCCAGTGCACTGGACAGATCATCGAAGATGAACAAGTCCGCTTCCGTCATCAGCATGCGCCCAGTTGCTGCGCGCTGGATCTGACCACCAGACAACATGACACCTCTTGGACCTACGGATGTTTCGAGTCCTTGATCCAGGTTTTGAATATCCTTATCCATTACAGCCAATCGTATGGCTTTTGCAAGTGCGACTTCCGTACGGCCCTGTTTGCCCTGAACAATATTCTCTTTCAGCGTATCACTGAACAATCGAGGTACTTGCGGCGTATATGCTGCTCTGGGCGGCATCAGGAAGGTAGCGGGATCTACATCTTTACCATTCCAGCGAATCGTGCCCTCTTGTTTGGGCAGCAGTCCCAGAAGTGTGCGGACCAGAGTCGATTTGCCAGAACCGATCCGTCCAGTGATGACCAGAAATTGTCCCCGCTTCACACGGAAGCTGATATCCTGTATTCCATTTGCAGAATGTGGATATTGGTACGCCAGATTGCTGATCTCCAGCTCTCTTAGCTTCTCTTTGGGATCTCTCTGTTCATTAGGAAGCTCAGGCGGATCTTCATTCAGATAAGTCTCTCTGAAATCCATGATCCGGTCTTCCTCACCAGGACGAAACAGGGTTCTCATCCGGTCAAATGATACTTTGAGCCGTTTATGCTGAAATACCATATAGCCAAACAATGAGATACTAAAGCCAATATTCGCTAGATAACTGGTGAACAAGGCAAAATTACCTACGGTGAAATTGCCAGATTTCATCTCAGCTGCACACATCAGGAGAATGAGACCTGTACAGATACTGAGCACATGCTGATTAAGTGATCTCATCCACTGCTTGAACAGATTATCCCGGAGTGCGGCTTGACGACGTTCTTCATTGAGTTTGTTAAAACGAGTAGAGACATGCTCTTCTGCCTGCCCAAGTTTCAGTGCCTGCACCGCTCCAAAGGTTTCGGCAATGAAACTGGTAATTCTCCCTGTCGACTCACGATTGACCTGAGCATATCGACGAGCCCGATTACCTGACAAGTTATTCAGCAACGTCACGACTACTAGGGGCAATACTGCAACTAGAGTGATTTTCCAGTTAATGTTCGCCATGATGACGATGGATACGATAGCGAACACAAGCCTTCCCCAAAAATCCACCCAGGATTCTACGTACTCAACCACTTCATCTACATCATCCCGAAAGCGACTCATCGCCTCCCCCGGTGAAGCTGGCAGATTACGTCCTGGCCAGCGCATAATCCCAGCGAGCATGTTGGTACGCAGAATGGCCTGAATATGGTAGATATACGTGATCCATGCATAGAATGCGGCAAAAAACGTGCCTACTCTTACCGCTCTGATCAAAGCAATGAAGATCAGCGGAGCAGCCAGCCACATATAATCACTGGAACCCGCCGTTGCCCGGTCAAAGAACCACTGCATGCCGATCCCTATTGCCAGCGGCAAAGAATGAAAGATGCACCATGACAATCCGTTAATCAAAAATAGAAAAGGCCTGAATCGAAACAAACGGCCTATAAATCCTGTTACATTCACGCCAATTCCTCCTCTCGCCCTGTAATCAGCAATCTGGCATAATGTGAAGCCGGATCGCTGGCGAGTGCTTTTCTGGCTCCGAATTCCAGTACCTTGCCATCACCCAGTACCATAATCTGATCGACCTTCTCTAAAGTAGCCAGGCGATGCGCAATAATAATTCCCGTACATTGCTTCATCAACTGATCGATGGCAGACTGAAGCATGCTCTCTGTAGCGGCATCCAGCCGTGAGGAAGGCTCATCAAGAATAACCAGGCTAGGTTCAGTCAGAAATACTCGCGTCAAGGCAAACAATTGAGCTTCCCCAGCGGACAATGAAGAACCACCTGCCTTCAGATGTGTATCCAACCCTGCCGGTTGTGATTCAATCCAATGACTTAATCCAAGTCGATCCGTTGTCTCCTTAATAATTTGATCCGAGACATCCTGGTTGAACAGCGTTAAATTATCTCGCAACGTACCGTCGAACAGCTGTACATCCTGCGTAACCATACCAACCCTACGGTAAAGTGCAGGCAAGGTAAGCTCTGTAATATCTTTGCCACCCACACGAATTGTTCCGCTATCCAGATTGTACAAGCGTAGAAGTACCCGACTGAGACTTGACTTGCCGCTACCTGTACGACCGATGATGCCCAGCCGTTCGCCAGGTTTAATGGCAAAGTTAATATTCTGCAATACAGGTTTATCCTCGTTATAACTGAAGTTCACCTGCTTGAATTCCAGACCAAGCGGCCCTTCTGGCAGCTGATCCTCTTGTCCGTTTTCGATCTCACTGCGCAAAGACAACAGTTCTCTTGACCGAAGCATACCTGATTTCGCCTTCTGAAACTCTTGAACCTGATCGCCCAACATCTCAATCGGATCATTAAGCATCTGTGTGTATTGATATATCAGAAACAGCGTTCCGATGCTGATGATGCCTTGCATGTAGTAATGAACACCGAGCAGAAGTACTGCCGTGACTGCAAGGGCGAACAGAATGACCGTCGTATTCCAAGGAATAACCCGAAGCAGCCAGGCTTTCCTTCCTTTTTGAAATACAACACGCATCGTGCGATAAAAACGATTCATTACATACGGGACATGCCCGTTCGCTTGAACATCTTCAATTCCCGCAATACGCTCTTCAATTAATCCGAACAAGGTTGCACTCGCTTCCCGCTCATTTTTGGAAGAATTTACTCCCAGATTCCGAATGATCACCATAAACAGAATCGATAATAATGTAAACACCGTCATGACGATCGCAATCGGTACGTTTACGCTGAACATAAATCCGAGGATTCCGGCAAGCAAGACAAAGCTCCCAACCACTTGCACAATGAACATCGCGAAGAAGTTGGAGATACTCGTCACATCACCATCCACCCGTTCAATCATCTCTCCCGGTGTCTTCACATTATGAAACCGCATATCCAGACGCAGACAATGCTTCAGGAGATCTCCCCGTAATCGGTTCGTTGCCCGCCAGGCCACATCGTTACCCAGATAACTTACGGCTACTGTAATCAGTTGATTTACAACGGCAACAACCAGAAACAATCCGGCAAGCTGGAACAGGTTAGAAAGGACTCCCCCACTTGCGGCCGTATCAATGAATCGTTTGATAATTTGTGGATTCAGGAGCTGCAGTCCCGTTGACGTCAGCAACATCACCATAAGCAAGGCCAATCGTCCTTTGACGGGTTTTAGATATTGTAGCAGCCAGGACATGGAGCGTTTCTCTGTTTTGGGCATAGCCCCTCACCCCTTCGTATAACATTTCTATTTTATTTTGTGATTCAAAGCATTTTAGTTCCTCGCTAAGATGAATCATACATAATAACAATAAATGCAACATTTCCAACCCGTGGATGAATCTTACCAAGTGTGTTTACCATTTAACATTCTCCCAATCCCTCTGGCATTCTTCCCGAAATCTTTGCACCCATTGTTCAGAAATCTCGTCTGCGATCGGGTCAAAGGACGGGGGCGATACGGCAACACCGTCAGATTGAACATCCAAAAACTCTAGCACTTTCATAACGGTCCCCTCGTAATCTGCTATAAAATCCTCATAAACAATCGTCAGCGGCACAATGCCTGACTCGGACAAGAAATCTTCAATTGCTGCTTCGCACATGTTACTCTCCACAAGCAGATGTTTAATCGCTTCAAAGTTATATTGATCAGCAATATCTTGTAACTGAGGGCTGTCTCCATGCTTGCGGTGCCATTCACCCGAGACGATGGCTCTCCACCACGACACAGCCAATCTGACTTTGTTGCGACGCGTCATGTAAATATGCTTGGTGCAATTAGGGAAACCCGTACTCCATACCTCAGCCCGCGATAACGCTGTTGGCAGACTATAGAGACTGCGGAATGCGTCAATCCATCGTTGTTCAAAATTAATTTTGATTCCGAATACTCCGTTCGACGTTGTTCCCTGATCCCAGATCTGCTCTAGATCTTCACGCTTTAATGTGTCTGGGCTCTTATGCTGATAATGCAGCCACTCCCTCGGATATCCTGCGACACCCGTAGAACTTAAGGCTTCACCCAGCAAAGTACTGCCGGTTCGTTGGGAAAACCAAATGGTATAACTTTGAGTAGGTTGTTTCATATCGCTGCCTCTCTTTCTCCCCTTAGGGGTAGTTTCATACCAAAAAGCACTACAAAATCTCCCTTCTATGTGCAATAAATTGGGTGGAATGCATGCAAAAAAGCCATAGATGAACTAATGTTCATCTACAGCTTGTAACAATAAGAGAACCATATGAAATAAGAAGCGTTTCCGGATTTCTCCTCTGCACGCAATAATGATGAGCGTCCACGACAGGGGTGCACAAACATGACTGTCCAAACGCCAACACCAAAAACATTGGTTAAGTCACTTGCTCATGCGTATTCAGTTATCGATTTAGAATTCGCCCTGTCTGGAACATGTTCATCTTAACCACCCGTCACACATATTTGTTGTTTATTGTATTCGCTCCACCGTAATCCGTCAAGATAATATTAACTTAGTTGTTATTTTCTTCATATCACTGAACATCATATGCTGTGATTTCAACGATCATAACCCAGATAGGGAATTTCTCTGAGATTAAACATTAACTGATTCACTTTCCATACACCATTACTGTAAACTAGTTCAATATTTCGATCATTTACATAATGAGAATCACCCGTTAATGTATTTCCGATTACGAACGATTGGGATAATGTCGCTGTTGTACTGCTTGTATAATAAACGGAAGTCTCTGGAGCATCATATACCATCCAATCACTTACTAGATCCTGTCTCTTGAGAATAAATTGGATT
Source organism: Paenibacillus sp. RU5M (assembly GCF_900221055.1). Lineage (NCBI taxonomy): Bacteria > Bacillati > Bacillota > Bacilli > Caryophanales > Paenibacillaceae > Paenibacillus > Paenibacillus sp. RU5M. Next base: position 175,508 of record NZ_OBQM01000002.1, read on the forward strand.
AAATCTTCAGTGAAATAAGGCTTGAAATACGTACTGACCTGCTTTATCTGAGACAAGCCTGAAATTTCATTCAATTTCTCTGACAAAACATTTATTCTTCCCTTTGTTATTTTCACAGAATCAGGTATTTGGATGGTCTCCTCTTGCATACTTACAATCATGTTTTGTTTATTCAAATGGATGGTTGCCTGTTTAGTTTGTGGATTCCACTCTAGCTTGGCTCCTAACGTTTGGCTAACAAATCGCAGCGGAACATATGCTGTATTTCCAATTATTTCAACAGGAGAATCCATTCTAATGATCTGTTCATTCACTTTCGCATTTTTAAAGTTAACCACAAGCCAAATTTCTTTTTCATCCGTTTGAATTCGAATGCTCTTCCCTTCCTTATACCACGTTACTTCTGCTCCCAAGTTGCTGGACACAACCCTCAAAGGAATTAACACCCGGTTATTGGACAATACGCCAGTCCCAATCTCTAGCGTCGCTTCCTCAGCTGAACTCGGCGTTGAAAACGCGGCAAACATAACACACGCCAGTAATGCTAAAGTAAACTTTTTTAATATCATTTGGAACCCCCATGAGGAAATGTTTAACTAATTAACGCTGATTTCTCAATGAAAGTTACCTTTCTCCAAAAAAAGTTAAAACAGCTAAAGCTTATACGCCATGCAACTGTCATCGCTCAAGCTAGGCGCTCACTTGTATGGGTGGTGTTTCCCTCTCCCTGACGACAAGGCGTTTATGCGCTACGATAAGAAAAGGCAGTCCAAGGGCAGTGGTCAGTGCCAGCGGTACAAAAACGAACAGGCCATTCCCCGTCCCATATTGAGTTAATAGGAGCCCTCCAAGAATCGGTGCCATGACGCTTCCCAAGTTGTTGAATCCAATTGTGCCAAAGTAGGTCCCTTTCCATTCAGGTTTGGCAATACGGTCAATCAGAACATCCATCATGGTGAACATGAGCACTTCCCCAATGGTGAACAGAATGACACTAATCATCAGCAGCATAACGCCTTCAGCTATGCCAAACAGGAACAAGCTTGTTGCGACCAGCACGTTTCCAAGAATGAGGGGCACAACCGGCGGGAATTTGCTGGCTACCCGCACAATCGGGAATTGGATTACAAGCACAGTCAACGCATTGAGTGAAAGCATATAGGAAAACACTTGACTTCCATGTTCAAAAAGAGGATTCTGGGCCACATACTGAGCCAGGGTTGAGCTAAAATGCCCATACCCGAGCACGCAAAACGTAGTCCCGATAAGTACTGGAAAAAATACACGGTCGCGTCCCGCAGTAGCGAGTGCATCTCGTAAACGAGGTGCACTGACCTGAACATGTTCCGGCAGATTTGCGCGTTGCAATCGAAATTGCAGGAACAAAACGAGGCCGTAAACGATATATACCAACCCGGAGATCATAAACGGAAACGTAGACTCCGCTGATCCAAGCTGAAGACCGATAATCGGTCCAAACACAACCCCCAGATTAATGGCTGCATATCTGAGGTTGAAGACAAGCAGTTTATTTTGCGGTGGAGTAATATCCGATAGAAGTGCACGTGACGTAGGCTCAAACACGGCGCGGCATAATCCGTTTAACGTATTGGCTACAAAAAATACCCACAGATGCTCAGCTGCTGAAAAGATGAAGAAAACACAGGCCCAGCCAAATACGGAGACCATCATGACCACTTTGCGGCCGATTCGATCCGAAATATAACCTCCATAAAAGCTGACCATAACCCCCGCTAGAGAACTAACCGCGACGGTAATTCCAGTCTGTGTGGGTGTAGCTCCCAGTACCTGAGTCAGATAAATGGATAAAAACGGGATGCTCATGGACGTAACAAGACGTCCAAACATCGTTCCAACAATGATGGTCCAAGCTAAAGGGTGAATTTGACGTAAATGTTGCTTCATGCGTATGGTTCTCCTTCTCCTGTTCTAGATGTTTTTGTCTCAGATGGGCTACCTTTGCCCTATCCCTTTATGTATAATTGTATGGATAAAAGGGGGAAATAAAAGTGTAAGAAAACGTGAGCACATTTCACCCTTTAAGAAGGAGCACTTCATATGGATACAGCAACAACCCATTATCTGCGTCTTGCCACAGCAAAAGAACTTTCTCTTAAATTTCATGAAGCGGTTCCGGTAACGATTGAGAGCCTTTCCGCTGCCCTATGCTGTACTCCACGCAACGTGAAGTTTATTCTGCGCAAGCTGGAGGAACAAGGCTTTATACACTGGCAGCCCGGGCGTGGCCGGGGTCATCATTCTGAGATGACATTGCTGCGCAGTGTGAATGAGGCGCTCGAGGAGAGTTTTTTGGAGCTCATGGGCAGAGGCAAAATGAAGGAAGCGATCGAGTTGATCGGCAGCACAGAGAAGAATGATGCTCTCCGGGAGCGACTGCTGAATTCGTTGAACAAGCAGATGGGATTCCACAGTCATGCCGAGAGCTCTTCCGGTCAGGACGTGCTTCGCATGGTGAGGTCACGAAGGTTGGCAGAGCTGGACCCTGCTTTTGTGTATACTGCTTTTGAAACCTATCTGCTTGGGCAGGTATGCAGCACGCTAATCACCTATGACGCCAAAACAGGAACCTTCCTGCCGGATCTGGCGCATATGTGGGAGTACAACGAGGATCAAAGAGTTTGGATTTTCTATCTGCGCAAAGGTGTGCGATTCCACCATGGTCGGGTAATGACATCCCGAGATGTCCAAGCTACATTAGAGCGCTTGCGCACTGTAGACAGTCCATTCATTTGGCTGTACCGGGATATTGAGCGTACCGAAGTTGTCGGGGATTACTGCATTCGTTTTTATCTAAGTCGGCCTAATCGCTTCTTTCTGCACTTGCTTAGTTGTGTCTCCATGACGATTCTCCCCTATGATGTCGATGTAACCCAACAATTAATCGGTACCGGACCTTTTCGGATCAATGAAATAAATGAAACGGTGTTGATCATAAGCGCATTCGATGCCTATTATGGAATCCGTCCTCATCTGGATCGAGTAGATATCTGGTTTGTGCCCAATCTGGGTCCTTATGAACGTCATTATGAGTTACCAGGAACAGACCGACTTAAATTGGCTACAGACGATACGGGGAGCAACAGTGTTGATTATCCAGCAACAGGATGCCGATATATGCTGATTAATTTTCGTAAAGCCGGTATTCACCATCAACTGGAATTTCGGCAAGCCATGCGCATTGTTTTCGATCCAGTCGCTTTGGTGAGGGAACTTGGCAGCAATCGAATTACACCGGCAAACAGCTTTCTTCCCTGGAAAAGCGCAGAGCATGCTTGGCGCGAGTCTTCACTTGAGGATGCCCGTGAGCTCCTGTACAGCAGCGGATACCAGGGAGAAAAGATCATACTTGCTTATACTGTAGCTAAAGATCAAAAAGAAGCAGAATGGCTTAAACAACGCGGAGCCAGCATCGGTTTATGTATTGAGTTGCAACCCTTCGTTGAATTTCCCAATGTGAGAGAAACAAGCGAAGCCGATTTGATTATCGCAGAAGAAGTTTTGGAAGATGACTGGCAATTTGGCATGATTAATTTTTTCATCAACAAACGTAACTATTTTCATATTTGTTTATCACCCGATTTACAGTCCATATTTTATCGAAAGATGGAGAATTTCCTTCAGCAGAATGAAGAGCAAAGGTCTGTGATGCTCAATGAAGCCGAGGATTTGCTTCGCGATAACTGCTGGATATTGTACGGCTGCCACATGAATAAAAAAGCCCTGCTTAATCAAAGTCTCTTTGGCCTTCATACCGCTGAGTTTGGGTTTATGGATATCTCCAAACTATGGATCAAAAATCAGTAATTTAGTCATTCCCGGAATGGGACAATAGCAAAAAGGCCGTTAACTTATCCATGGATAAGTTAGCGGCTCCATTGCCAATCAAGAATCCGTTCCTACGGAATGTTGAATTCAATTGTAAGTAGTGGGATATTTCTTTATTTTGTAGAATTCCTCCATCACTTGCATAATGGATTCACTTTTAATTGGTTTGCTTACATACGCATCCATTCCAGCCTTCAGACATTTGTCCATATCCCCACGAACTGCGTTCGCAGTAACCGCAACAATATAAGGGCATGCCTCTGGCCGCATTAATTCCTTAATGGCTTTGGTCGCTTCGAATCCATTCAGTCGAGGCATGTGCACATCCATAAATACAATATCGTACGCACTTCTTTTGACAGCTTCCACTGCCTCTATTCCATTCACTACATAATCGACAAGATGTCCCTTCTTCTCAATCATCCGACGCAGAACAAGCTGGTTCACCTCATTGTCCTCGGCAATTAGAATACGAAGTTGATCTGTTTTATTCTTTTTCTGTTGTAAATCGTATCTGTTGAACTCCTCCATGTTGCTGGCTTTAAACGACACCGTAAACATAAATGTAGTCCCCGGATCGTCGGACTCTTCAATCCAAATATCACCGTGCATAAGCTCTACAAGCTTCTTGCTGATGGCCAGTCCAAGTCCAGTACCTTGAGGCTTGCGCGTCATGAAATTCTCCAATTGGTAGAAGGCTTCGAATAAATGCTTTCTTTTCTCCACTGGAATTCCAATCCCTGTATCCTTCACCTTGAACTGAAATTGAACGTCATTGTATTCTTGTCCGGTAACCTTCACCTCGATCTCAATACTGCCTTCCGGGGTGAACTTTACTGCATTACCAATAATGTTGGTTAGGACCTGTTTTAGACGGTAAGCATCTCCGAACAAAGGAACAGGAATGGCGTCATCCAGGCTTAAACGAAGATCCAACTGTTTCTCCCGAATCATTGGCGTTACGATATTAACCGTCTCTGTCACAATTTCCTTAAGATCAAAGGGCTCATCCACCAGATCGGTTTTACCCGACTCTATTTTGGAAAAGTCCAGAATATCATTGATAATCGCAAGCAACGAATCCCCACTTTTTTGGATGATTTCAATGTATTCCTTTTGTTCTCCACTAAGACCAGGCGTATCCAGAAGCAAATCCGTCATCCCAATCACGCCGTTCATGGGTGTACGGATCTCATGGCTCATCATCGCCAAAAACTCACTTTTGGCCTTATTCATTCGTTCGGCAGTCTCTTTGGCTACAAGAAGCTTTTTCTGTTCTGTTATATCCTTGGCAATCAGGTAGAACCCTACGTTTTTCTCATTAATAATGATTGGCGCAAGCGTTGCCAAAACTTCTGTCTCTGAACCATTTACGTGCTGAACGGCATTGATTTCTTTTTCAGCCATCTCATACTGGCTATTGAGAATAAGTCCGAGATGATACGGTCCGATAAACCGGCATATACTTGTTCCAATCATTTCCACAACCGGGCATCCAGTCATTTTCATAGCTACCGGGTTAGCATTTATGATATTGCCGTCCATATCAAAAGAAATGATGGCATCATGATTATATTTTTTGAGTGAAGTATAACGTTCCACCGATTCCTGAAGTTTGAATTCGACGAGTTTACGCTCCGTAATATCCTGCAAAGTTCCGTTCAGCTGAATCGGTTGTTGATGCTCATCAAAAGTAACTAACCCTCGCAGATGAATATACTTTTCTTTACCAGCTGAGCCCAAATGCCGATATTCAAAATCAAGCGGTTGGCCTGTTTTCACCCATTCAATACAGTCCTTCAACCGCTGCTCCTCCGCCTGTTCCATGAATGCAAAGATATCGCTAGCCATATACTGCTTGTTGTTATCAATTTCAAACATCTCGTATATCTGATCGGACATGGAAACATGGCCACTCAGCATGTTCCACTCCCAACTGCCGATCATGGCTATCCGTTCAGCCTCTGCACTAATTTCCTCATGTTTCTTTCTCTCCGATATATCGCGACCAATGGCAAGGATTTGTTGTTCTTGCCCAGGCTCCCCGATAACCTTATAGGTGGTCTCAAACCAAAGAGAATGCCCATCTTTATGGCGAGCCTGCAGATTCAACATATGACCTGTGCTCAAATCGATTTGCGAGACACGTTCCAGGTCCTGCGAGTGGAAAACAGCGGTATTGTTCTTGCCCACCACCTCTTCTGGTGAATAACCAAGCAGATTATAAATGGAAGGAGAACAATAGCGACAAATCCCGTCAATGGTCGCAATATAGATGATTTCTTGTGCATTATCAGAAATAAGTTTGAACATTTCTTCCGTTTGAAGCAGTTTTAGTTCGGTTGTTTTATGATCCGTAATATCTACAACGTGGCAAATAAAATACAACGGTTCACCGCTGACCTCGTTTCGAGCCAATGATATATGCAGTGATATCCATAAAATATCTCCATTTTTCTGAATATAACGCTTTTCGTATTTGTACTCACTCAATTTACCTTCACACAGTTCGCGCTCGTACATCAGATCCTGTGCTAAATCATCGGGATGGGTGATCTCCTGGTAATGAAGATGGATTAATTCTTGAGCTGTATAACCCAGCATACTGCAAAAAGCAGGATTCACTTTCATCCACTGTCCTGTTGGAGCAACAAGTGCAATCCCAATAGGTGCTTGATTATAAATCTGCTCAAACAATTCGTGATGATCGACCTTTTGAACCTGCATCTTAAGCTCTCCTTTTGGTGTATAAACACAATATTTGCTTAATACCCGAATTTTTAATTGTTGAAACATCTCATTTTCTAAACGTTTGTGTCATTAAAGCAGAATAGACCTGGATTCTATTCGCATGGAATCCAGGCAACTTTGTTTCATTTCATATAAACCATGTTGAACATGGGAATGGGTTTTAGTCAGAAACGATTTTACCGCTCCCGTCCAATGATGTAATCCAACAGATGCCTTAGAAAAGAAATCGGCTTCGGCATTTCGTTCAGCGCATCGGTTGCGAGACAATAGTGCTCCCACATCTCTTTCTTCGCGCCATCTTCACCCAGAATGGATACAAAGGTTGAGCTGTTGTTCCGTACATCCTGACCTGCCGGCTTACCGAGTACCCGATGATCCCCTTCCAGGTCCAGCAGGTCATCCTTAATTTGAAAGGCGATACCCGCATGATACGCAAACTTCTTTAAGGAGGCAATCTCCATTTCCTTCACCTGAGCCAGAATGGCTGGCATCACAAGTGCAGCCTCGAAAGCAATACCTGTTTTGTAGAAACAGATCATGTTCAATTGTTCCAGGGTCAATGCTTTGCCTTTGGCATTCAGATCCATCGCCTGTCCCATACACATATCTTCTGCTTTTTCAGCGGAATATTGAATCAGGGTAAGCACGGTTGCGGCATCAAACTGATTGAGGGAAGATTGCTCGCCAATGGCCTTTTGAATGAGAAATAAACCTGTCAATTCTGCTGTTGCGCTGTTATGCACCTGATGTAAGGTAGAGCGCCCCCGCCTGGTCGAAGCATTATCCTGGGTCGGCAGATCATCAAAGATCAGTGAAGCCGTATGCATGTATTCCAGTGATCTTAGAAGAGGAATGATAGATGATTCATGCAGACCATATTCACGCACACCCATCACCCAGGTCAGGATGGGCCTTAGCCGTTTTCCATCTCCTTGTAAACTGTAATTCGCTGCATCAATAAGTGTGCCTTTCATCTCCGGAAGTCCACCCGGCTTGGATATCTGCAATTCAATATTGATCTGTTCACGAACCGTGCGAATCGTATCCAGAAAATCCTGTTTTTCCTGCTTGTCATTCTGCAATTGAAGGATGACCTGATCCCGCAGCAATTTATCCAGGAAATCCACATCATCGGCTTTTCGCACCATTTGCTGAATGAGGCGATTGAATTCAGGTTGTCCGGAGGCAAAGATGTTCATCACTTCGTTGTATTGTTCTTGACCCAAACGCTCTCTACAACGCTTAAGACCATTAAGAGCCCGATCCAGTATGACCTCCCGGGTCTTCGCATCTGAATGGTACACCTCATGAATCAGATAAGAGATAACCGCCCAGTATAGTTCATACGGATTGATCAGACCGGGCCGCAGGTCACGATACTTCAGATAGTAAGTATAAGGAGTTACTGCCTCCTCCTCCATATCGTCAAACATATCAGCGAAATCGTCCGCGAGCTGATTATAAATGCCATAGTAGAATGTCCGCAGATCAAAACCTTCATCCGCAGATGCACTGAGCACGGAACGAACAATGAGTCTGGAGGATGAGGATTTAATAATGATTGGAATATAAAGTTCTTCATTAGAATAATTCGCGTTCGATAGTTTCTTGGCACGGTCTATTTCCTGAGATTGAAAGAATACATAGGATTGCTCGAAGAATGTGCGCTGCGTCTCAGGGCGCTGGTAGTTCTTGATATACTCGAACGCATCACGCAGCTCGGCATGAACATATTGAATGACTTTGAGATTGGCTCCCTTCCATTCGCCGATATCCGGCACAATCCCGGTGAGAAGCGCATTGCGAATCAAGAGAGAATACTGTTCCTTCTCTTGCGCAGTCAACGCCTGCGAATCAAGCAGGTCATCAATAAATGGATAGGTCAATCCGTAAGAATAACCGAGCCTAATCGCAGCGTCCAGCCTCTCGGAACGTTCTACCTGGGGAGTCTCATCATTCATATCATCGTTCACATGCAGAACAACACCAAGAATGATCTTGAGCAGCTTGCGCTGTGCCTGTTCTGCATCCAGTTCTTTGGGAATATTGGAAGCAACATTTTTCAATTTGCTGATCACCCAGATAACAGCTGTTTCCACGTTCTCCTTCTGGGCCCAGCGATACAAAGCGGCCAGACTGATATAATCCGGGCTTCCCTTGCGGTGGGTTGTATTTGAACGCATAAAATACGCTTTGGTATCCTGAGCGACACGCTGAATGCGTGCTTGGGTATCCAAGGAGTCCAGGGCTTTGCCCAGATCTCGCATATAAATGTAAGAAATACTGCGATCCAAGTAATCATCCAGTTTGCCTGTAACATTAAGCCAATGGATATATCTATGAGCATCCCGGGAATCAGGTTTTCTTTGACTTGGTGATAAAAAAGATAACCAGGAAAAAGGTTGAATATGTTTTTTTTGCCACAAGTGGATATCTTGCGTAAGTGCAGTGGTATACGTGTTATTCAGAAGTTGTTCATGAAGAGAAGTAAAATACTGAGCTGCCTTCTGCTCAGCCAACCGATATCCTGCATCAGCCTGATCTGTGAGTACGTTATTCATAGGATGGATACCTCAACTTCTCATAATGTTAAACATGTATCCATGAAAGGAGTTTGAGGGTGCTCCATGGACGAAAACTGATGTGAATTCATGCAACAACAAATTCGCCAGCTCATGTTTATAACCTTTATACGGCATTCCATCCGTTTGGTTACGAAATCGTCATGGACGCTTCAATCCTATGTGGTTTTACAAAATCGAAGACCATACCTTCACTGCTGTAATGGCGATAAGAACCATCAGTCCATACCGAAGCAGTCTCACATTAATCATTGAACTCACTTTGGAACCGAGTGAAGCACCGAGCAGACTCCCGATAACCGTATAAATGATGGGCTCCAACGGAATGTCCCCACCCAGAATTTTTCCCACCACCCCACCAATGGCGGAGATGAACACAATCGCAAGCGAAGAAGCAATGGTCGTCCGGGTAGGGATCTTAAGCACGGTGAGCATGATCGGAATCAATATAAAAGCACCACCCGCACCGACAATTCCCGAGACGATCCCTACGGCAAGAGCTGCTCCTGCCGCAACATATGTGTTAAATGTTACCTGACCAGCCGAGCCTTCTGTTCCCTTACCGGGAATCAGCATAAGTACAATCGCGATAATGGCCAGAATGCCATAGATCAGATTGATGACTTCTCCATTCAGGTGACCGGATATGAAGCCGCCAATCAGACTGCCGACCAGAATACTGGAGCCCATGTAAGCCACCAGACCTTTATGAATGAGAACTTCGCTCTTTTTCCCGTTCCCTGCTCTTCTAAGGTAGGCAATCACACCAGCGAGCGAGGCAAAAAACACCTGAAACATGCTGATCGACGACACCTCATGTGCCGAGAACGGTTCCAGCCCCATGAGAGAAGGTACATACAACAACAGCGGGTAATTAATTATGGCTCCACCTATACCCAACAAACCGGAGAAGAAGGAACCGACCAGACCCAGTATAAACATGATGACAAAAAGCAGAGTATCCATCGGTTTTTCTTCCTTTCTTGCGGTGTAAAAAATGATGCAAAAAACAGTATACGCAGTTAAAATAATCGGCTATAATAAAACCAAGTAAATTAATCCGAAATGAGTGATTAAGCATGTTTAACGTGTTGAAGACTCTTTTTGAAAATAAATGCCCGCAGTGCAACGAAAAATTACAAGTTCACAGTGATGCGTTATGCGCTACAAAAACATGCTCCCAATGTCACTACAAAGAAGAGAGCTATGGCTCTCTAGGTGTGCGTATTGTCTATGACACCACAAAATGATAAAAGACGCATGCCTGCTTATTGTATCATGATCTCTGAACTCCCGGGATGACTATATAGAATTATTTTCATAATAAATACTCTTCTTATATTGATTGCAAAAAAAACGGTGCAGAACGATTTATTCGTTCTGCACCGTTTTTTCTTTTATTTCTCAGAGACGGACTAGACTACCTTACTGTCCAAATCTTATTTTGTTTTGAAGCTGAGGAATCCATCATCTACTGCAACCGTTGTACCATTCACTGCACTGGCAGCGTCACTGAACAGGAAGGCTACAACACTCGCAACTTTCTCCGGTTGAATGAGCTCTCCGCGCATATGTTGGGTGGCAAGCGCATCCTTCATCGCTTTGTCATCACCCAGAATCGGTGTCTCAATAAACCCTGGCGCTACACCAACCACACGAATGCCATGCTCGGCAAGTTCCAAAGCACCGGATTTGGACATCATCACGACAGCCGCCTTGGCTGCATTGTAGTTAAAGCTTCCCACAGCGGCAATACTTCCATAGATCGATGCTGTATTTACGATGGTGCCTTGTACATTCAGTTCAACCATTTTTTTGGCGCCATAATACATACCGTAATAGACACTGTGCTGGTCAACATCGATTACTCTGTGATAGGATTCCGGGTCCATTTCCAGAAATGGCTTCACAAGTCCAATGCCCGCGTTGTTGAAAATACCGCTCAATGTTCCGTATTTCTCTACGGTCCAGTCGATCAGGGCTTTGATCTCATCTCCTTTGGACACGTCCACTTTGTATGCTCCGGCTGTGCCACCACCTGCTTCAATCTCAGATGCAAACTTTTTGGCACCCTCTTCGTTATAGTCTGCTACAACAATCGTTGCACCCAGATCCGAAAGCTGAAGCGCTGTTTCTTTACCAATACCACTCGCTCCGCCGGTGATAATGATTACTTTTCCATTTTGTTCAGACATAACGTAGGTCTCCTTTGATAAGAACATATTGTCATATCCAGCACACAAATCCATTACATAGTCTTGCTAGTGTGAAGCTAAATATTCATCTGACTCGGATGCAGGGTCAAATTTTTCCTTACTCATAAACCAAGCAGCCAATAGAGCAATAACGGCCGGAATGATGGCCCAGGCAAACGTATGAACGATGGATGAGGACAATGCTTCTGTAATCTTATCCAACATTGGCGCAGGAATATCAGCACGAGTATCCGGTTTTAGGACTAAGCTAGGATCACTCAGATTCACGCCACCACCCTGCTCACTACCATTACTATTTCCAAAGAAGGAAACCAATTTACTCGCAAATACGTGACTCTGTACGATACCAAATACCGTAATTCCCAACGTCATACCGAGTTCCCTATTGAAGTTAAGGGTTGAGCTGGCAGAACCGCGCTGTCTTGCTGAGAAACCGTGAATGGCTGCATTGCTCAATACAGAGAACGAAGACCCAATGCCCAGACCAACCAGAATCATGAAAATGGTCACCATAAATCGGGAGGAATCCGTCGTTAACGTTGTCAGCAAGGCGATACCAATGACCAGCAGCGCAAGTGTGGGTAACATGATGGAGCGGTATCTGAGCTTGGTAAGCATGGCTCCTCCACCCGCAGCTGTTACAACTGATCCAAGCATCATCGGCAGCAGAACCAGACCGGAGTTGGTAGCTGATCCACCAAGTACGCCCTGAATATAAATGGGGATATAGATGGAAGCTGTAATAAAGGCTGCACCGCTAAATATAGCCATTAGATTGCTGGTGGAGTACAGCCGGTTTTTGAACATGCTGAATGTAATAATTGGTTCTGCCACACGCCGCTCTATGAACACAAATGCAGTCATCAGCACGGCGAACGCAGCAAACAAACCCACAATCATGCTGGAATTCCAGGCATATTCCTTGCCTCCAAGTTCAAGTCCAAACATGAGGCACACGATGGAAGCTACCAGTGTGAATGCGCCAAAATAGTCGATTTTCTGTTTGGAATGCTCTACGGATTCTTTATAGAAGAATGCAATCATGACAAAGGCGATCAGACCAAGTGGCAGGTTGATATAGAAAATCCAGGACCAATGAATGTAATCAGTGAGATAGGCTCCGAGAAGTGGTCCGAAAATACTGGATAAACCAAAGACTGCACCAAATAGTCCCCCCACTTTACCCCGTTTGTCTGCGGGAACGACATCGAACATAATGGTAAATGCAATCGGCATCAACGCACCGCCGCCGATTCCTTGAATCGCACGATAAATGCTGAGCTGAATGATAGAATCCGCTGTCCCGCACAATGCAGAACCAATCATAAATACAATGATTCCAAAAATGAAAAATCGCTTGCGGCCATACATATCCGATAGTTTACCGAAGATCGGCATACCCGCCATCTCTGCAACCATATAGGCAGAGGTGACCCACATTAATTTATCAAATCCGCCAAGATCACCCACAATGGTACCAATTGCAGTGGCTACGATGGTGTTATCCATCGAAGCCATGAGAATGGCAAGCAGCAAGCCTGCAAGAATAACGCCTAATTTATTGCTTTTTACCATGATTATTTTTCCCCTTATCCATTCTGATTAAAGCCCCTCGGCTAATATACGCTTCAAAAATTGTCCTGTATGGGAGGCTCTGACCTCCGCCACCTGCTCCGGCGTGCCTTCGGCTACTAGCTCACCACCCGCTGCGCCACCTTCTGGGCCAATGTCAATAACCCAATCGGATTCCCGAATCAATTCCAGACTGTGCTCTACAACGACAACGGTATTCCCCGACTCAACCAGCTTATCCAGCAAAATATGGAGTTGCTTGATGTCTGACGGATGAAGGCCGGTTGTTGGCTCATCCAATAGATAGAGCGTGTGTTTTTTGGTCTTTTTACTCAGCTCTTTTGCCAGCCTGATCCGTTGACCCTCACCGCCTGACAATGTTTTGACGGATTGACCCCATTGGAGATAACCAAGTCCAACTTCACACAACATCTCGACGAGATCGGCGATTTTGGTCTGACTTTTCAGGACAGGCAGACTTTCGGCTACTGACATATTCAGTACATCGGATATCGAGAATCCTTCGTATTGAACCTGTAACACCTCATCCATGAATCGTCTGCCCTTACAGTCATGACAAGTTACCTCCAGATCAGGCAGGAAGTTCATGTCCACAGACAACACTCCCAGACCTTGACAGGTTTCACAGCGCCCTCCGGGTGTATTGAACGAGAAATGCTTCGCAGTAAGCTTTCGTGCCTTGGCATCTGGCAAACCAGCGAACAGTTGGCGCAGGTGTGTAAATACGTCTGTGTAGGTGGCAACATTCGACCGTTGCATTCTGCCCATTGGCGTTTGGTCAAAAATAACGATATCACCTACGTGCTCCAAGCCTGTTATCTCTTCACAACCTGATGGTTTCTGACCTGATTCCATTCCCTGTGCGAGGATATCAAATACAAGCGTAGATTTGCCTGACCCTGAAACACCCGTTACGGAGATCAGCGTGCCTAATGGAAAAGATACGACCGGAATATCAATGTTGCGCAAATGCGCTCCCTGAATGGAAAGATGCTGCCCCGTACCTGTTCTCCGGTTATAAGAAGGACTAGCCACAGATTCATTTCTCAGATAAGCTCCCGTAACCGAAAGCTCACTTGCCATTAAATCCTCCAGGCTCCCTTCACCAACAACCATCCCTCCATTGACTCCAGCACCAGGTCCAATGTCGATCACATGATCAGCAGCACGCATCATCTCAATATCGTGTTCAATGACGAGGATCGTATTGCCCAGATCACGAAGCTCCTGAAGTACGCGAATCAGGCCAATGGTATCTTTCGGATGGAGCCCTGTCGTCGGTTCGTCCAGAATATACAATACGCCCGTTAAACCAGAGCCTAGAAGCGATGCAAGTCGTAATCGCTGAGCTTCACCACCAGATAAAGTTACGGTCTGACGATCCATGGAGAGATAGCCAAGTCCAACATCCATAATGCGTTTCAACTTGGTGGGCAGATCATGAAGGATTGGATCAAGCAGGTGATGTGCCTCGGGTGAGATCACTTTTTGTAGGCCTACCGTCCATTCCAGCACTTTACTGAATGACCAGTTGGTTACGTCGGAGATGGATGCGCCAGCTACGCTTACCAAAAGAATTTCTTTTTTCAAACGAGCGCCCTGACATTCAGGACACTGCTGTTGATGAAAAAAACGTCCGTCTTTTTCCGTTCCGCCACCTTCTCCTTCCTTTTCTTTATATCGTCTCCACAATCCGGGGATCACACCTTCGAACTTGGTTCCCTGGATGGGCTTGATATTAGGGTAATGCTGCTTAAACGCTTCGCTCTCGACGCCGTAGTACAGCAAATCGCGCTCGATTTCACCAAGGTCCTTCAATGGACGATCCGGATCGAATCCGAATCCAAAATGTTGTCCAGCTGCAACCAGAATTCGGATCTGGATATCCCGATGCACACCATTTAACGAAGCTACACCTCCATCCCGCACACTAAGCTCAGGATTGAATACTGCCGCTTCGTTGATTGATGCCACATGACCAAGCCCACTACATACATCACAAGCGCCCTCCGGTTTGTTGAACGAAAAGTGTGACATGCCCAGCTTCTCAAGCACGGCATTGCAATGTGGACAATGTATAGTCTGATGACCCATGTATTCGTCTTCCTCGGTTAAATGACCAGCCGCTTCCCACGATGGTGATATGGTGCCATTACAGGATGGGCATATACGCTCTCCAAGTCTGGAAAAAATGAAACGAACGTAAGTGTAAATGTCTGTCACTGTTCCTACCGTTGAGCGTGGATTCCGGTTAGTAATGTGCTGTCCTACGCTGATGGATGGAGAAAGACCTGTGATGGACTCCACTTTCGGTTTGCTGATCGAATCCGATGTTAATCCCATCGATTCCATGTATTGTCTCTGGCATTCTCGCTGAAGGGTATCCATTGCCAGCGTGGATTTGCCGGAGCCGGACGGTCCCGTTAGAACCACCAACTTATACTTCGGAATCGAAAGTGAAATATTCTTCAGGTTGTTCTCCCGTGCTCCTTTAATCATCATTGTTTCTCTCAAAATCGATCGTCCCCTTTGCAAATAAGTACAGAGTTCGTTAAAATAAGTTGAAATTAATCATACGTTAATCTAGTATCTCCAAAATTTATTATCTCGTTAATCTAATATCTCGATAATCAAGATATATGTCATCTTAAGAGGAGGGTTATCTTTTGTCAAGAGAACATCAACAACAACCTACCGAATTACAGGAGAATTTTACGTTGCGAATGCGGAGCCTGGGTACCCGAACCGTTTTATATCAGCAGCATGTGGCTGCCTCTTTGGGCTTGTACAATAACGATTTCATATCCGTGGATATCCTGCGCGAGAAGGGGCCAATCACTGCTGGTGAGCTGTCAAAACTTACCGGTCTGGCCACAGGAAGTGTCACGACATTAATTGACAGGCTTGAGAAGAACGGCTTTGTCCGTCGAGAAAATGACCCTAATGACCGCCGTAAAGTCATCATTGTGCCTTTGTACGAAAACAAGGAAGAGGTCAGCAGCACCTACCTCACCCTTCATGCAGCTATGGTTAATCTGGCTTCCACATACACAGAGGAAGAGCTGGAGCTTATTACAGGGTTCCTGAGTAAAGCAGGAAATGTTCTGGATGGACAGATTGAAGATCTAAGCTCCAAAATTCGTGGCAAATCATCATCGTGATCCATGTTTATATTTTGTGAAAAATGTGAGTTATATTAGAAAAACAAAAAGGACGATATCCGCAAGTGATCAAAATCACTCCGGTATATCGTCCTTTTTGGGGATGAAGCCGCTTTATACTCAAGGCATTTCCTGGTTTAAATCTTAATTGGCCTCGATTCCAAGACCGCTTAACGGATCTTTTAAACCATTAATATTGGTGATCAATTCAGGAATACCTGTCTTCTCCCAGTTTTCTGCCGTAAAACCCTGCGCTGCAAGCGTGTTCTCAAATTGATCTACAACTTCGGTTAATTGATTGTTGTAACTGACCAGATTTTCATGAATGCTTTCCCCTATCGCTGGTGCTGTCAGCTGAGAAAATTCGTCGGCTTCCGCCTGAATCTGATCTATTTTCTCCTGTACCTGAGTTGTTATTTCAGGGTTACTCACCGCTCCTGATGCGAGTTCCTGCAGATCGGCTCCGGCGTTCGATACTTGCTCTATATAATCAGTAGCCCCACTAACGTAATTCAAACTTTGATTCGCTTGTTCTACAACGGAACAGGCCGATATCATAAGAATACTTGACGCAATGAGGCCTGCCATCATCATTGTGTGCTTTCTTTTCCGTTTAATCATGACCATCTCCCCTTCTTCAACTTGAAGTGTTTCTTCCAGATTTATGATAACTGCTCCGTATGCTTCATTGCAAATGGGTCTACATTCAGCGTTATTAACATGTATAATAAAGGAATCATACGGTAAAGGGATGTCATGAATATGCTTCAGGCCTTAAATGTACGCTTGAACCGCATCATGCCACTGATTACTCCAATCAGCATTATTATTGGCGTTCTTTGCGGGAGTCTTCTTTCTTCTTATACCTTTTTGTCGCCATGGCTTTTTGCGTTCATGACGTTTGCGGGAAGCATCAGTCTCGGGATACGGGATTTTGTGAACGTGCTGAAGAAGCCTTTTCCACTGTTCGTTTGTCTGTTTATTCTGCATCTGGCGATGCCTCTGATTGCTCTTGGCATGGGTCACCTGGTCTTCCCAACGGATGCCTACACGATAACGGGCCTTGTTCTGGCTGCAGTTATTCCGACAGGTGTGAGCAGCTTTATCTGGGTCAGTATCTATCGGGGCAATATCGCTCTGACGCTGTCGATTATCCTGATTGACACCATGCTTGCTCCTTTCGTGGTACCCGGCGTATTATCCTTGCTGATTGGCACTAGCGTATCGTTGGATATAGCAGCCATGATGAGCAGTCTGTTCTGGATGATCGTTGTTCCCTCCTTGCTCGGGATGCTTTTGAATGAATGGACCAAAGGGGCCATTGTTCCGGTCTGGGGGCCAAGACTGAATCCGTTCTCCAAATTGTTCATGGCAGCGGTTGTCGCGATTAATGGCTCTGTTGTTGCGCCCTATTTGGCTGACTTTAACTGGCAGCTCGCTGGTCTAGCAGCCATCATTATTTTTCTGGCCTCATTTGGCTATGCTCTAAGTTACTTCGTTGCCCGATTACTCGGTTGGAATGAAGCCGATCAGGTCGCACTTGTATTCAACGGAGGCATGCGCAATATTAGTGCGGGAGCGGTGCTTGCCGTATCGTATTTCCCTCCACCGGTTGCCGTCCCGGTTGTACTCGGCATGGTATTCCAGCAGATGTTGGCCTCGCTTGCAGGATACCTGCTTGGCCGCCGCTCGCAGACTCTTCACAATGCTGATAAGACGTCCGCAGCCTAGTACAAAATAAGCAAATCAAAAACGCCGACAGTATTGTCGGCGTTTTTTTAAAACTTTATCAAGCTACGTATTCATAAACCTAGTAATCCGAGAGCGAAATTCCAGCTCCAATGATAAGTACGAACACAAGAATATACACAACAATCCCGATTGCTGCCCACAGCAATGCTGCTTTGGCATAATTGGCTTTCGAAGGATTCGAATCTCCAAATGCCCATACAAACAACATAATAATGTTTACAAGCGGAATCATCATAAGGAACAACGTGAGCATCCAACTACCGAAACTTACTGGCTGTGGTCCTGGCTTATGTACTCTTTGACTAGCAACTTCTGACATAATATTTCTTCCTCCTTTCTCCTTCATTTCAATTGCTACCTGCTAAGACAATCTACTTCTACTTTATAAAGAAAAGTTTGCCGTTAATAAAAATACCTGAAATCTCATGAATTTACAATGTAATATTTACCATATTAGTTTCAACATAAAATTTTTATAATATATCCTGATTCTGTATAACACAAAGGACCTGCAATAAGTGACACTTATGATTAAAGTGCCTACCCTGCAGATCCCCATTCACTCTATTTCTCTTTTCCTCACACTAATTCACAAGGTATCATAACGATTTCAAAAAGCCCACGATTCTGGAGGCAATTCTTTCATGTCCGGCCTGGTTGGGATGGAGCCCATCCGGTACACCGTTATCACCTGTAAAGTATAAATCTTTGTGCACAGGCAGCAATGGCTGGATTCCAGCAATGTTCCACAGATCGCAGACCGGGATGGAGTATAACGACGCGACCTCTCTAATCGCAGCGACATAGTCACTGTATATCCGTCTGGTTACCGTATTAGGCAGGTCTTCTGGGACAGCTTCACTTGATCCATGGGGCGGAGTAAGAAACACGATCAGCTTGGTTGGATAGCGCTGGATCAACTCTTCTGATATATGTTTAAGCGCCCCATAAAAGGTATCCTTCGAATTGGGCGAAGTGCTGATATCTCCAAATGCCGTCGTACCACTGGAGAAGTCATTTCTTCCGCCCATGAAAAAGATAACATCCGCTTCCGCGTGCATCTGCCCAATGCGATTACACATCGGTTCAAACCCTCCGTCCGCCACACTGCTTCCGGAAATGCCATGATTCTCATAGGATTGAAATCCCAATGCGCTGCTAACCAGCTCCGGATACGGATGTTCCCCTTCCTGGAGTCCATATCCGAAAGTTATGCTGTCCCCCAGAAAAACAGCCTTTTGCCCTTCATAGGATGATGATTGTGACGACATGAGCAGATCCCTTCTTCCCTTGTAACAGATATGTATAGTAACGATGTCATCCAAATACCGAAGCAAAACGGCCTTTCCAGCCTTTCATCGTTCGCTACACTATTGTAACAAAAGTTTTCGTGCCACACGATACCGAGACAATCTTAATAGAGAAGAAGATCAGCATCTATCGCTCTACGTTCCAGGCATTCTCCACTAAAATATTACCTTGTTACATCACGCACGGTGCTGTTCCTCGCCTGGATGATGTCTCCAGTGGAAGCCATTGGTGTATCACCTGCTACGGTATGCGCCAGCATTCCGGCTGTCGCAGCAAAAGAGATTGTCTCCGCTGGCATCCACCCCTCCAGTTCACCATACATGATGCCGCTCGCAAACGCATCGCCCGCGCCGATCCGGTCATAAACAGAAAAGGTCAGCGGCTCGGAATAAGCGAACACCCCTTCCTTGAACATATAGCCCTGTAGGCAGTGTCGGTTATCGCTGTATATGGTACGATGCGTTCCAGCAAGGGTACGCACGCCATACCGTTCGGCAACCAGGGGAATGAGCTCAGTCAGTTGCTCTTCCCTTTGTACTTTGTCCGTATTTAACCCCAGAATATGAAGAGCATCCCGCTCATTCATCAGGACGATATCTGACAAATGCAACATTTCCTCATAATGCGGCTTCGCCATGGCATAACCCTGATCCCCCCATAAAGCAGGACGATAATTACAATCAAAAACAACTGTGCCGCCTTGTTCTTTGACCGCCTGTGCCAATTGTTTCATCGCCAGTCTCACCGAATCATTCATCGCCAGCGTGATTCCGCAGAAATGAATAGCGTCCATGCCTGATGCAACTGCCGCAAAGGGATACGTGCCTTCAGGCGCAATATTAAAGCTGCTCTCCAGCCGGTTAGAGTAAGTCACCCGTCCAGGTCTGGCCCCATAACCATTCTCCAGAAAGTACATCCCGATATACTGCCCTCCGCGACGCACATATTCGGTGCTCAGGCCCAGTCCGCGCAAATAGGATTCGGCGGCATCACCCAACGGATTGACCGGAAGCCTCGACACCAGCAGGCCTGCATATCCGTAACGTGTCATCGCCGACACTACATTGACCCCACTGCCCGAAAAGGAGTATTTCAGCCGATTACTCTGAATCAACAGATCATGTCCCGGAACTTCAAGTCGCATCATGACTTCGCCAAAAGCCCCTACGCGTTTAACCATACTTCTTCGCCAGCGACTTCATTGATGCATATAACGACTGCACATCACTTACAATGGTCAGACCCTCCTGATCAATAATGGAGGAATACACATGTGGAATAACCTGCGGAACCCCCGCCTCCAGTGCGATTTCGAGAATGGCTTCAAAATTATCCATATCGATGCCACCGGTAGGCTCCAACGCAAAGTCCGCTTCTGCACACGCTTTCGCTACCGCTCGCAGTTCATCTTCCCTTTTTAGCCCCTGCATCGGGAAATACTTCAGTGCATTGCCACCCATATCCCGTACCAATGCAATGGCCGCGTGTACAGGCACCACGGCAAGCTCGGATTGGGCAGCGCTCACTGGACCCGTCGAAATATTGACAAAGCCCGGCTGACCAGTCGGGGAGACGAGGCTGTTAATCCAGCTGTCCCGGTCCCCGAGATTCGCTCGGGTAGCTCCAACTGCCGGAAATACCTGATTGATATGACTGCCCGGAAAATGCTTTACGATTTCGGCGACGACAGCAGCCTGTCGATTGTCTCCGGCACCTAGTCCAATTGAAACGGCATTGTCAATTTCCCGCCCATAGGCTTCCATCGCTTCCACCGCTTCAGCCACAGTGGCATAATCCTTGGAAAGAACGCCAACCAGAACATGGCCCTCAGCCGCATCAAAAACCTCTTTTGCATTCGTAATGTCCTTGGCGAGCACATTCAAAGCCACCCGATTGTTATAAAATCGTTTTGCAATCTCAGACATTTCCTTCTCCTCCTGTCAATTGTCGAATTCGATCTTCAATGACCCGCATGTCATCCCCCATCAACGGACGGGGATCGATATCGAAATAACCTTGCCTTACGCCATAATCACGAGTATAAATGGCGATAGGACCGCCTCTCAGCTCCTCATTAAGCTGTTTGGCACTGATCCCCGCCTTCGCTTCGTCGACCTGGATGCGCCCCCTGTAAATCGCTCGGCCCGCTTCGTCCTGGACAATCGATACCTGAATCCCGGCTATCTGATTGAGTGACATTAACTCCTGCAAGGAAGCCTTTTCCTGCTCACTATGGTCAGCTTTGACTGCATATTCATCCAAAGCCTGAAGCAGGCCAAACGTAGTTTCTTTACCTACTTTCATGCTGCGCCCGATCCCGTGAAGCTGAACCTTCAACCATTCGATATAGGTTCGTTTACCTGCCACAATGCCGGAAGTTGGGCCTTCAATGGCCTTGGAGCCGCTGTATATGGCTAAATCCGAATACTTCACATATTTGTGCAGGTCCTCTTCCGCAGCCGCATCGACAATGAGGGGTATCTCACACTTCTGGGCAACCTGCCAGGCTTCCTCTACGGAAATCATGTTTTTCTGTACCGCATGATGGGATTTGACGTATAGGATCGCAGCCGTTTTGTCGGAAACCGCATCCGCGATATGCTCCGCCCGACCTTCATTGGCATATCCGGCTTCGATCAGCTTCCCACCACCAAGGTAAATCATCGTCTCCACGGGAGCTCCGTATTGTACATTGTGGCCTTTCAACATAACAATTTCATTGTTCGTAATGACTTCCTGATGTAGCTTCAAACTTGCGTGGCGGTTGCCCTTTGTTACCATAGCAGCTACGGCGAGCGCGATGCCACTTGAAGCGGAATTGACAACAACGGCCGCTTCGGCACCGATTAGACGGGATACATAGTCCCCTGATTTGTCTACAAGATCTGCGATCTCCACATAACTCTGCCCGCCTTGCTTCATGGCATCCATGACTGTGTCCGTCGGTGCAGATACGCCGAGGATACTCATCCGGCCGCTGGCGTTGATAACACGTTTCAGTCCATATTTAACATTCAATGAATTGGTCACCCACAATCACTCCTTTTACTTCAATTTGACGGCTGCCTATCTTATATACTCCCTCGGAGTCCACAAGCGTTACAGGCTTGTCTACCACTTGAAAAAGAGTCAAATTGGCTTCATCTCCTGCTTGAATCCTCCCCAGCTGCGGTCTGCCCAGCCACTCTGCTGCCCGTACGGTCACCCGATCTATCGTCTCGCTCAACGAGTAGCCAAGGACCAGAAACTTACTTAACAGATTAGACATGCTGTAGACCGGGCCGTTCAAACGATTGCCCCTGTAAATATCCGTACTGATCGTATCCGGGTCAATGCCATTCTTCTTTGCAGCTTCTGCAACTTGAAATGAAAAACTCGCTGTCCCATGTCCCACATCCAAATGCACACCGCGCTTTATGGCATCCTTCAATACTTCCAGCGGCGCGCCTCTATCATCGAACAAATTATTGTTTTTTCCATTCAAATAGTGAGTGACCACATCACCACCCTGTAAGAGCGGCATGACCTCACGAATATCAGGTGGGGCTGATCCAATGTGAACCATAAGCGGCAGGCCTGTTTCCTGCGAAAACTCTCTTGCCAAATACAGCGGCCGCAGTCCACTTTTGCCAACCACACTCCCACTGATTCTTGCTTTTAATCCCACGATGAATTCAGAATATGCCCGGGTAGCCTGTAACAGCTTGTCCCTTTCAATCCAGTCCAGATTCGACAATTCGTCAGTACGCAGTAAGCCGAGGCAAGATATGTTCAAAAAGGCAAACACCCGGGTAGCCGCCTTATGAGTGCTTATCGCCAGATCGCCAATTCGATCAGCACCGCAGCTGCCTGCGTCCACAATCGTAGTAACGCCCTGTTTTACACCGATTTCATCAATGTCGTCCCCGTAAGGATCAAACTCTGGAAAAGCATGCACATGCATGTCGATCCATCCGCTGGATATGTAAGCTCCAGGCGATTCCCATATCCGTTCTCCGGTTGCCGTTCCACCAGGAGCGAATTTCACAATCAGTCCCTCATTGATAACCACATCCACTTCTTCACCACTTGTAAGACGGACTCGACGCAATACCAGCTGACCGTCCATCACAATCCCCTTCCTGTTCTGGAATTTTGGATTCACGTGTTCCTGCTTCATATGTATTGATATGAAAATACCCCTCTGTTCAACAAAAATAAATTCATCTTCCCAGATGCTCATACTCTTGTCTACTAAAAGGGGTAGCCTGTCAGTAATATTCTATTACTTCTATTCCTATTTCCACAATGCCTGTTTATTTCGGCTGAATATATCCTTCAGCTTTGAGCAATTCAGCGATCAGAACAGCACCACCTGCTGCTCCGCGCAGCGTGTTGTGAGACAGTCCTACAAACTTGTAATCATATAGGGAGTCTTCGCGCAGTCTGCCCGTTGAAACGCCCATACCGCGCTCGATGTCACGATCCAGCTTCGTTTGTGGTCTGTTCTCTTCTTCAAAATACGTAATGAACTGTTTCGGTGCGCTTGGCAGACCCAGTTCTTGCGGACGACCTTTGAATTGCAGCCAACGGTCCAGAATTTCTTCTTTGGATGGTTTTTTCTCAAAGGATACAAATACTGTCGCCAGGTGACCATCTGTTACCGGAACACGAATACATTGTGTTGTAATTAATGGTGAGGACGCTTTTACAATCTCATTATTTTGAATGCTTCCCCAGATGCGCAGCGGCTCCTGTTCACTTTTCTCTTCCTCGCCACCGATGTATGGAATCACGTTATCCAGCATTTCCGGCCAGTCGGTAAAGTTTTTACCTGCGCCTGAGATCGCTTGGTATGTGGAAGCCACCACTTGAGTTGGATTGAACTCGCGCAACGCGTGAAGTGCAGGTACATAGCTCTGAATCGAGCAGTTTGGTTTAACTGCGATGAATCCGGTTTTCGTTCCGAGACGTTTGCGTTGAGCTTCAATCACGTCCAGATGTCCTGGGTTAATTTCCGGAATAACCATTGGTACATCCGCTGTCCAGCGGTGAGCCGAGTTGTTGGAAACAACCGGAGTTCCCGTTTTGGCATAAGCCTCTTCGAGCGCTTGAATTTCATTCTTTTTCATATCTACAGCACAGAATATAAAATCAACCTGGCTTGCAAAAGCTTCCACTTGGGAAGCATCCTGCACAACGATGTTTTTCACTGCTTCCGGGATCGGAACAGCAAGCTTCCATCTGCCTTGTACGGATTCTTCGTATGTTTTGCCTGCCGAGTTAGCACTTGCTGAAATAGCCGTTACTTCAAACCATGGGTGTTCATTGAGCAGATCCACAAAACGCTGACCTACCATCCCCGTTCCTCCGACGATACCGACTTTCAATTTTGCTGACATAAAATCATCATTTCCTTTCGGTGTGAGTTTCCCCTTATTAAACACTATTCAGGCATTTCCAAAGCGTGTAGCTAACATCCCGGAAAAACCAAAAAATCCCATCCCCAAGACAAAAGTCTCAGGGACGAGATTGTTACACTCGTGGTACCACCCAGATTCGCCAATATGTCGCCATACCAGCCTCTTCGAGTTAAGGATAACTGCATTCAATTATGCCGCATCCGCATATACTCTCGCTCTGTAACAGGAGCTCCTGTCACACCATCCCTCAATCCTTAAAGTTCCGATGTGCTGCTCTGAGTCTTTATTCAATAAAAAATTCTTTACCCCTTTTCAGCTACCGGAGTTCTCTGTGAAAGAAACCTTTTATCTACTCATCTCTTCGTCGCATTTGATATTGCGATTATAATATCAAAATTACCATCGTGAAGTAAACACATTTTTTTAGATAATGGAATTTATACGTTTTCAGCGGAGCTGAACAATTCAATTATCGCAAGAAAAACTTCATCTAAACGCGGTCTGTCTTCTGTGAAAGTACGTCGATAGACGTTTTTCTTATAAATTGCTGCAAATGGCTATTTCTTTACTGCTTTTTGGCAACAATCGCATACGTTCCCAGTGGGCTCCCAGGCCCCGAGGCATGATGTGTCCTAAGTAATTTCAATTCGGAAAGAAGAAGTGTTTTTACCTTATTCGGAATCGGAAGCATCTGCAGTTCCATAGGCGCTTCTGCCAGTGTCATTTCGGTTTCCCAGCGAGCGTCCTGCAGCTCGGGAGAATGGATCGAAATCTCTTCCTTAATCGTCCAGCCCGCCGCAGAGACAAGCTCTTGAATATCCTCCGGTGTAAAAAGCGTGCGCACATTGGAGAAGCTGTTCTCCTTGTAACATTCGACCTGGGACTGAATCAGAACGGATAACCAATGTGAGAGCTGGCTCACATCTGTAACTCGTGCATCCCATTCGGCGAAACATAACTGATGCCCCCACTTCCTAACCTTGCTAAGAATCTGGGCGAGTTCGTCAAATGATTTCAAGTACCAAGAACAATGGGAAAGTACAATCACATCAAACTCATTTTCGCCGAATTGGGCCTGATCACTTAGAATGTCAAAATCATAATCCATTCGAATTCGATCACCCAGCGGAGATTTCCGCAGTTTGGCTGCCGCTTCACCTACGGTCAGTGGCGCACCATAATCCTCTGGTGCAATGTCTACACCATGAACATACCCGTGCTCCCCCACCAGATGTGCAAGCACGGCCGTTGTATCTCCCTGACCACAACCGATTTCCAGAACGCGGCTGCCTTCCCGGATCCCCCAAAAGAGTCCCAGTTTCATCCGATGCTCGGTCTGAATGTATTGAATGGCGGCATTGTCCTCCACGTCCATATACTTAATAAGGTCACTGATGATAGCCTCACTCATGATTCCTCACTCCTCAAAGAGCAACTTGAACTTCTTGCTCATTGTATCGTGACAGTCACCATTGTACAATGCTGGAGTCTATGCCAGCACCATGACACAGAGGAGACTCCGTCCTAAAGCAGATCTAAACTTCTGCTACATATCAATCCCTATCCCCACTGCGTTGCAAGCTTCTGAAGATATGGTGTCAGCATGGGCTGTAATTCCTTACGCATCAGTCCGATCTCCAAGATCGCCTGAATATATCCGAACTGATCACCAATATCGTAGCGACGCCCCTCCAGCTCAAGGGCCAGCAGCTCTTCCACCTGGCTTACTTCTTTCAGCGCATCCGTTAGCTGATATTCCCCTCCAGCCCCTCTCTCGATTTGATCGAGAATTGGAAAGATGGAAGGTTTCAGAATGTATCGTCCCATCACGGCGGTTCGGGAGGGTGCTTCTGCAATTGAAGGTTTTTCTACCAGATTGGTGATCCGGTGAACCCGATCCTCTGCGCCCTGTGAATCGATAATTCCGTATTTACTCACGTCAGCATCCTGCACTTGCCGTACGCCGACAATCTGGCTGCCTGTCTTTTCATATAAACGAATCATCTGTGCGAGCGCCGGAGGATCAGACACCATAATATCATCTCCAAGCAGTACGGCGAACGGATCATCTCCCACAAACTGACGAGCACACCCAATCGCATGGCCCAATCCAAGCGGTTCTTTTTGACGGATAAAATGAATACTCGCCATTTCGCTGATCGCTTGCACCTCTTCCAATAGAGCTTGCTTGCCTTTGGCATACAGGGAATGCTCCAATTCAACCGATTTGTCAAAATGATCCTCGATCGATTTTTTATTGCGTCCGGTTACGATAATGATATTTTCAATGCCCGATTGTACCGCTTCTTCCACAATGTATTGGATGGCCGGTTTGTCCACTATCGGCAGCATTTCTTTGGGTTGAGCCTTGGTTGCTGGCAAAAATCGGGTGCCAAGCCCCGCTGCTGGAATAACTGCTTTTTTAATTCTCATATCATGAAACACTCCTTTCATTAGCATCAGATGAAGGATCAGATCCTTGAACGGGCTCTGCCCGGAACACCCAATACCGACTGGCAATATAGTTTATAACCATGCCTGAGAGAGTCGCCAGTATTTTACTCATTACAACACTCCAACCTAATGTGCTATTGCAGATATACAAAATCAGGGAGGATAAAGACAGTACCACCAGATTGGTGATTACAAAACGCATGATTTCGTTTTTTTTGCCTTGTCTTCCCGCATCCTGGAAGGTCCACCTGCCGTTCCACCAGTAACTGTTCACGACCCCACAGCTATACGAGATCACCTGAGCAATTAGAGCAGGTGCGCCTGCGGCAGCGAGCAACGTGAATACCATTGCATCCACCGCCGTATTCAGGACACCCACAATTCCAAACTTAAATATAGTGACCAAACGATTAGTCATGATGAGCAACTCTGCCCGTTAACCGTGACTGACTCGACTGACTTTCCACCTGATATACATCTCTTACGATATATAGCGGACGCGCCTTCGTTTCATCATAGATTCGGCCAACATACTCGCCAAGAATGCCCAGCATGATCAGAATGAAGCCGTTAAAGATCAGCATGATGCTGACCATTGAAGGCCATCCTTTGATCGTTGAATCGGTAAATATCGCTGAAGCGATGACACTTAGCATATAAATGAAACCGCCGATGGATAGAACAGCTCCTACGTAACCTGCCAGCTTGAGCGGTTTGTGTGAGAATGAGGTAATGCCGTCCAGACTCAGCTTCAACATGCGTTTTAGCGGGTATTTGGTCTCCCCTGCCAAGCGTTCATCACGTTCATACTCAATGGCCGTCTGACGGAACCCCACCCAACTGACCAGTCCGCGAACAAATCGATTTTTTTCCGGAAGACGTTTCATCTCATCACATACCTTGCGATCAATCAGACGAAAATCGCCGGTATCCACTGGAATATCCGTATCCGTCGACGCACGCAGTACGCGGTAGAACAGGCTTGCCGACCATTTCTTGAAGCGGGTCTCCCCGCTTCGTCTGGTCCGACGGGCATAGACAACCTCATAGCCCTCTTTCCACTTGGCGATCATGTCCAATATCAGCTCGGGAGGGTCCTGAAGATCCGCATCAATAATGACGACCGCATCGCCTGCTGCATAATCCATCCCTGCTGTAATCGCGATCTGGTGACCGAAGTTGCGTGCAAAATCAATCAGCTTCACACTCTCGTCCCAACGGGCGTAGTCACGAATCATCTGTGCACTTTGGTCCACGCTACCGTCATTGACAAACAGCAGCTCGTAGCTCTCTCCCGTACTGCCCATCACTTTTTTCAGACGCCGATAAGTCTCCTCAATCACCGCTTCTTCGTTATACATCGGAATGATAATGCTGTAACGGCACTTTTGAGCCATGTTCGTTCCCTCCCTTATACCAATCGATCACGCTTATAATTTCACTTCATATAAAGTGGTTTGACCACCGAAACCGGAACCGCTGTCCGTACCTGTCTTCCACTCTGAAGTTGGAATTTCGGTACCATGCTCCTTGATCCAGTCACCGATATCAGAACTTCCACCTCGGCCGCCCATGCCACCTACCATGAAGTATTTCACTTGTCCACTCTTCACAAGTTGTTCCAGTTTTTCCGTGGTATACACCGGATCTGAGCCCGAGAACCCCCCAAGCGTAATGACTGCTTCATTCTCATCGATGATATATGGAGCTGCCTGGTTATAGTCCGTCGTTGCGAAGAGATAGGTTTCACCTGTGTTATGCTCTCTCAGATAACTCAGTGTAGTGGTGTCCACTTCTTCGTTGCGGTTTCCCGCTCCACCTCGACCACCTGTCGTAGGCATTCCTCCTCCACCATTCATGTTTCCTTCTGAATTCGGAGGTGTTCCCATGCCCGCATTATTCGGGTCAGCTTCATCGGATGATGGGAAAGCCTGATCGGTGTCGGTGTCATTTGATGCATTCGGCGGAACCATACCGCCACCATTGCGATCACCTTGTCTATCTCCCATCGCCATGCCCATTCCACCGAACATCCCATTGGAACCTGTAGGTCCAGCCGCCGGAATCATGCTGTTGCCTCCATATGTGATAGGGGTGAATGCCCAATAGGTTGGACCGATCAGCATGACCATGAAGCCTGCGATAATCAAACCCTGTTTCCATGGGTGTGAACGATTAAGCATCACAATCAAAATAACCGTGATCAGAATGCCTACGATCAATTCACTTATGGACCAACCTGCCCCAATCGTTTCGTTATACACCTGCATGATGTACCAGCCGAAGATGGTCGTAAGCAGTACGGATATCGGAAGCAGCCAGGCTTGCCAGCCATTGCGTTCACGATACGCCGTCCACATGGCTGCAAATCCTGCTCCGGTTAATGCCGCTACTGGAGGGGCGAGCATAATCAGATAATATTGATGGAAAAAACCAGCTACACTAAAGAAAGCAGCTACCGGAAGCAGCCAGGCCAGCCAGAACAAAGCTTCCTTGTGCTTATCTGTTATATTTCTCCGTCTTAACCCTGCAAAAATCGCGATGCAGCCAAGTAATACCATCGGCAAAAGCCAACTGGCCTGGCCGGACAGTTCGGTCTGGAATAAGCGCAGAGGACCTTTTTCCCCTGTACCAAACATGCCACCCATGCCTCCACCGCCGCCATTACCGCCTCCGAAATTCCTTCCATTAGGCATCTCGCCACCGTTTGGCATCTGACCGCCCGGGAAAGTCATTCCGTTCATGCCACCCATTTCACCATTTCCCGGTGCATTGCCTGTTGGAGCCGAGCCGCTGCCCGACTGATCGGATGCTGATGTCTGGGAAGTTGCGTTGCCACGGACCTTGCCTTCATCAGAGGCGTTTGGCATGCCTGCATTCGCTGATCTGTTCTGTTGTCCCGTGAGACGGGATAAGCCATTATATCCAAAAGCCAGCTCCAGCACCGAATTGGTTTCACTGCTGCCGATATAAGGCCGTTCATCTGTCGGTATAGAATCCACGGTGACTGCCCAGGATAAGGAAACAACTGCCAGCACTGCCGTACTTTCGATCAGCAGGATGATTTTTCTTCTCCACTTTGCATTGAATGCAAGCAGATAGAACAAGTAGAAAGCCGGAAGAATCATGTAGGCTTGCAGCATTTTCATATTAAAAGCAAGTCCAATGAGTGCAAAGGCAACCAGGATGCGCCACGTACTACCTTGCTTGCTTCCCTTGAACAAAAACCATGAACCCAGCAGCAACGTGAATACCAACATGCTGTCAATATTGTTGGTACGGCTGACCGCTGCCACAACAGGAACAGTCGCCATCGCAAGTGCCGAGATTCTCGCCGCGGCAAGACCAAATGTAGGCTTGACCATGAAATATATCAGCAGCACCGAACCGATCCCCGCTAACGCTTGCGGTAAAATAACACTCCATCCATGTAATCCAAATACGTAAGCAAAAGCGGTTTGAATCCAGAAGACAACCGGTGGTTTGTCTACGGTTACCGAACCAGCCGAGTCAAGCGATGCGTAGAAAAAGTTATGGAAATTTCTCAGCATGCTCCCGACGGCGGTCGTATAATAGGAATTGGCATATTGGTCGTTCCAGATGCCATACCCGTTCAGAAATGCCGCCAGTAAAACAATCGGCAGAAGGACAAGGTCAATCCTTCGTTTGGCGTTATTCAATCTCAATCACTCCTTCAAGTTCTTCATGTCTACTATTGTGACAGGCCAAAGTAAAACTGGGATGAGTGCCCGCTGAATGTTGCCTGAGGATAACTTGCAAACTTTTCAGCTAATTTTCAGTTTGGCGAGCGATAATACAGCATATAGACCTCTAGATTTGAGGGTATGTAATCGATGGATTTAACGGGAGGGAACGCCTGCTTATGAAGCTAAGTACTGGCATTAAAATACTATTGGCAGATGATGAACCACATATTTTGCAATTTCTGGAGCTTGGGCTAAGCAACGAAGGATTTGACGTACGTACGGCCCCGGATGGAGCCGCTGCGCTTGAATTGGCACTAGACTTTCGTCCACATATGGCCATTCTGGATGTCATGATGCCCGAGATGGATGGGTTTGAGGTTGTTGAACGTCTGCGCAAGAGTGGGGCTCAGGTCGGGGTGATCATGCTGACAGCCAAAGATGAAGTCGAGAATCGGGTAAAAGGCCTATGGCTTGGTGCTGACGATTATATGATTAAGCCTTTTGCGTTCGATGAACTGCTTGCACGGATACAGGCAAGGCTGCGTAACCAGTTTCCTTTATTAATAGGGGCAGTGACTCATGGTCCATTCCGAATCGATGATCAACGCAAAGAGATTACCTATCACGATCAGATTCTGGAGTTATCTCCAACCGAATATGAACTATTAAAATTCATCGTGCTTAATCATGGCATTGTCCTGAGTAAAGCAACCATTCTGAACCGCGTGTGGGGATACGATTTTGGTGGAGAAGAGAATATTGTGGAGGTGTACGTCCGCTCCTTGCGTGACAAACTGGGGGATAAAGAACATAAGCTCATTCGTACACTTCGAGGTGTCGGATACAGGGTGGATCTCTAATGACCTCTTTATTAAAGAAAGATAAACATTTTTGGACATGGCTTCATCAATGGATATCGCCACGTTCGCTCCGCTCTCAATTACTGGCGCGATCCCTGTTTATTATGGCTGCTCTGTTATTGTTAATTGGCATTCTTCAATTCTGGATTATGGAAAGCTTTCTGTATCGCAACCAGGCGAAAACCATGGAAGAGCAGCTCATGTCCATGCCTCCTGTGTGGCTCGGATCGTCTTCACGAAATGGTGCGACGAACAATCCTTTTGGTGGACAATCTGGATCAGATCCAAGAGGATCAGGCAATCGTTTCTTATACATTCCTGATCGTTCACTGGCTTTATTTGATAATCAAAGTGGCTTCGAGGACATTTTTGATGAAGACGGTCTGACCGCTCCTCGCTTGACATCAGTTGAATATCAGAACATTACAGATCGGATCAACGATAAACAACATGTTCCGTACCGGATTGTAACGGATAACCAAGGCAATGAGCAGCTAATCGTCTTCTCCTCGCCTGGACCGCGTAATCGCGGCTTACCCATGGTGCAGATGGGCACTGCTACGAAACCGCTAAAAGATTTGATTGTGAAACAGCTTCTGATCTTCTTGATGTTATCCCTGCTGGCTATGGTGGCTGGACTCGTTCTATACGCCAAAGCACTTCGCCGGACACTGATTCCCTTGTCCAGTATGGTAGATACTGTGCAACGAATCGATGCAGGCAGCCTGGCCGAACGCCTTCCTTCTGTCCAGGGACAACAGGAAGTGGATCAGCTGGCACTTTCATTTAACGGCATGCTCGAGAGGCTTGAAGACTCGTTTGAAGCAGAGCGGGAGTCGAAAGAACAGATGCAGCGTTTTCTGTCTGATGCTTCCCATGAACTGCGTACCCCTCTTACCTCCATTCACGGATTTATTGAGGTGCTCAAGCGCGGCGCAGCTTCCAACAGCGAGCAATTATATAGCGCTTTGAACAGCATGTATGGTGAATCGGTGCGGATTAACAAACTTGTAGAGGATCTGCTGATGCTGACCAAGCTGGATCAGGCGCCTCACCAGGAGCAGGAAGTCATCCAACTTGACAGTCTGCTGCTCGAAATGCAGCCACAGCTGATCATGATGGCTCAGGAAAGACAGGTTCATCTCGACCTGACCGCTGAAATTCATGTAATGGCCGATGCTCACAAACTAAAACAGGTTGTACTCAATCTGTTCCACAATGCAGTACAGCACACCGATTCAGATCGGGGAACCATCAGTATTTCGTTGTATGCCGCTCAGCATAAAGCCGAGTTAACCGTCAAAGATAACGGCTCAGGAATTGAACCGGAGCATCTCCCTCATATCTTTGAACGCTTCTATCGCACAAGCTCTTCCCGTTCTAGAAAACAAGGAGGCGCGGGTCTCGGCCTTGCCATTACCCGTTCGATTGTGGAATCGTATGGAGGGAAAATTACAGTGCGTAGCCAATTAGGTGCAGGAACGGAATTTACGATTTTGCTGCCATTGGTCAAGAGTGAATCCTAAGCTGAACGAGGCTTGTAAGATGCAGCCTTTCGTTTTATTGCGGCTCTTATCACATGACAAATGCCCCTTTCATTTCTGCGGAGAAATGAAAGGGGCATTTGTTTGGTATCGGATTGGTAGAATGTTGAAGAGTGCATATGTATCAAGGATTATCGTTGGTCTGCGAGCCATTCGTCAATTTCAACAATCCATTGATGCTGTTCATCAGCAAGTAATGTTTCCCATCCCAGCTCAGCAGCAGGCTTCAAATTTTTAGCCTGATCATCCACATATATAACAGGTACATCCCTATATAGATGAGATTGTACAAGTTTATATATCTCTATATTGGGCTTGCAATATCCGACCTGATTGGAAATGGTTATGCTCTTGCAGTACGGTTGGATCAACGGCAAAATAGATTGAATCCATTCATGACAATGATTGCTCAAGAGATGAAGTTCTGCCTGCTCGCTCCATCGTTCAAGACAATGCATGGCAGGTAGCAACTCTGTTGTTTGTTCAAGCAATTCATAAGCATACATCTTTTCAATATTGGGATATTGTGTTTGCATCCAGATCCAGAACTGTTCCTCCGTCAGCTTCCCTGTCCACAAGTCCTTGCGTATACCGCTTAATTGCTCGATTAAAACAGGAAAAGGCGTACCTGCATACCTAGCAAGCTCCTGCCAGAATGAAGAGGAAAGATTGGTGATCAACACACCCGCCAGATCTAAAACAAGCTGCGGTTTGGAATCCATGGGATCACTCCTGTACAGTCATCTTGAGCCAATTACAGTAGGGTTATCGTTGGTGCTTCAACAGTTGATAATGGTTGTACGGTTCATTCTCGATTTCGATCAAATTCAGCCATTCAAAATTGCATTTCTGAATTACCTTATTCGATGCCTGATTCGTTATTAAAGCGATGGCATTCAATACTTCAACGTTTGTATTTCCAAATAAATACTGCGTTATTCCTTGTACTGCCTGCGTTGTATAGCCACGGTTCCGGAAGTGTTTCGAAATGCCGTACATAATCTCCCGATTGGGCGCTGGCAGTTCATCCTTGATCCCCGAACAGCACCATCCAATAAACTCATCATTTTCTTTGAGTACGATAGCCAACCGTAAATAGAGGTCTCCAATGTCCCCTCCCGTCAAAACAGCTTGTTTAAAATTCTGATTCTCAGGGATTTCGTATTGAGTGAGCCAAAGTGCTCTATCTTCAACCGCAGCATTCCATCCCGGCAAAAATTCGTAAACCTCAGGTTGCCAGGTGATTTCCTGCAATTTCTTCAAATCCTCAAGTCGATACTCGCGCAAATAAATATCTTTACATTTAATGAT
Source organism: Paenibacillus sp. RU5M (assembly GCF_900221055.1). Lineage (NCBI taxonomy): Bacteria > Bacillati > Bacillota > Bacilli > Caryophanales > Paenibacillaceae > Paenibacillus > Paenibacillus sp. RU5M. The sequence goes on from NZ_OBQM01000002.1 coordinate 210,019, forward strand.
CAATTCATCACTTTGGTTGGATTGTTTCATAATGCCTCCTGGTGTACATCTTATCTACCCTTATGCGTTCACTTTAAAGCTCGATAACAAAAAATCAATTCAAATTATAAGCTCGTATTACGTTGTTCTCTTCATCAAGAGCATACACATTCGTGAACGTTGTCATTAACATCATTTTGTCTTCACTCTGGTAAGCTTCCGGCATTCTCATGATAAACGTATTATTGCTTGACTCAACCTCCTGAGTCTCACCATTTGTGTATTCAATCTTAAACTTGTGTACAGGCATATCGGAATATAAAGCGCCCCATATAAAATCCCCTTTGTTGTTCTTCGGTTCCGCTTGTACCAAAAAGGCGGGCCCCACATCTGAACTCGCTGTCCAACCTGATTCACTATCGGTATCATAGTGATATCTCCCATTCTTATGTTCATAAGCAGCGAAAACATATTGTGTTTGGTCCAGTGACAAAACCAGTTCATTTTGCTGATCTACATTAACCACTTGAAGGGGGTATTTCCAAGTAGACTGAACAGCCTTCTCTAACGTTTTATATCCAAAAATATCATTCCAGAAGAATGCAGTAACACTAACCAATACACATACAATAAAGCACGAACCCATCCATAGCAGCTTCCTCATATTTCCCCCCTTGCACATTGTCAGCTACCGAACTAACATTGGCAGTCATAAACACCGGGTCGCTCTGATTTAAATTGGGACTCACGCCAGTCCCTCCTTATCCATAAACTCGTCTTTGGTTAATCCGAACAGGATCATATCCTGATATTTCCCATCGGTATAAATCACCTGACGACGCACACCTTCCTGCACACATCCAAGCTTTCTCATCATGGCTGCGGAAGGTTCATTACCTTCGAGAACAGAATCATTGAATTTATTAAGCCTGCGCTCGAAAAAGGCATATTTCAACAATATTCGAATAGCTCTCGTCCCGTATCCTTTTCCGCGATGGTCCCTGTCAATCTGAATCCCAATACTAAAGGTCCCATTCCGCTCATCGATGCTGTTCAGGTTCACGCCCCCGACATTCTCACCATCCATATTTTCAATCGTGAACATGATTCGTCCTCTGTCTAGAGAGAAATCAGAAAAGTCTTCCGTAAATTTCTTCGCCTCAGCATTCGTAGGTGGCAGCTCTACTGCACATTCCAGTAAGCGACGAGCGGGTGAATCAAACCGGTTATAATAATGATCCTCCCAATCTTCCTCACGCAATGCACGTAATCTGACCTCATCATCCTGCCAAAAATAATCGCTATAGTTAATCTCTCTCATTCTGATAACCCCCACTTGGCCATGAAATGTTTTCATTTTAATATGAACTACGCCTATGATAACCCATATTGTGGAATTTGAGGAGAATTGTTTTCATAGCCAATACAACTAAAAATAGCCCCCGGACAGGAAGATCCTGCCGAAGGCTATCATCTATTTTATATAATACGTCATTATGATTCTTCTTCTTCCGGGTATTGAGGCTTGGTTACATTATCGGGGACCGTTTCATCGTAGACGTCCTGACCGGGATAATCCCGAACTTCCCCTTCGTGCAGCTCATGATTTTCATAATCGAAACGATGCGCGGTCCTTTGATCCACTCGCCACGGCGAGCTTTTGCCAAGAGATTCAGACATTAGAGATGAGCCGTAAGGACCTTCAGGGAACTCTTCGAGTGTGATATCATTTCGCTGCGACTCCACCGTGGACACATCGGTATATTCTTGTCTTTCTTCTTGCAAAAATTTATCCTTCATCGTTCGTCCCTCCATATCTGCTTCGTGGTGATCAAAGCATGTTTATTTTGAGCGGAAATGAAAGGATTTATGCATGATCAATGGCAAACACTGCGTTTCAGTCTCTGATCCAGATATAAAATACAAAAACAATAAGTCCGATTATGCAAGTCCATGTATCTCGTTTGGACCATACCAATAAGGAGGAACGTGCTCCAAGCAGGGAATTCTCTCTAACTTTCCGCATTTCCATCGCAATCGTCATATCTTCTGCACGCTGAAACAACGCCATGAGCAAGGGAATGACCATTGGGCCAAGATCACGTACCCGTACCGTATTCGGTCGTAATGCAGCTTTGCCGCGTGCCCGGACGATCAGCGAGAATCGCTGCCATTCACTCCAGATCATCGGGATAAAACGAAAGATTAAAGACACGGCGAGTGCAAACGACGACACGGGCAGCTTGATTTTTTCGCCGATACCAAGTACCCAATTCAGTCCCTCGACCATACGGCCATAAGGCGTAGTCAGTGAAAACCAAAGACTTGCTAACGTAACGATAAACAAACGGTAGACATTCATTAACGTCCCCTCCGCCTGTATCAGGGAAAATCCGAACTGTAGGCCGCCACCTTCTGTAGAAAGAGTTGTGCCCGACAACGCAGTTGATACGAGAAAGAACAGTACGAGCGGTTTCATTAATTTCAAGCATCCTATCAGAGCCTGACGTGGCAGCATAACGAGCGCCAAGATGACTGGCACCAACGTAAGAGATAGACCTAACCAGTCGTGTTGAAGCATCGCAGCGGTCACGAGCAAAATGTATAAAACCCATTTCAGACGCGGGTCCATGGCACCATACAATCCTCTGTTGGATCCTGATTCTGCGTGGGTGTGTATGACCCCCTGTGTGCCTTCTCCTCCCAAAGTGTCGGAGCTTGAAAAGGCAAGCTTCGCTTCATCTGTGAATTGATCCTCATTACCAATAACATCAACCTTCTGCTCTAAAGGCTCATTGACGGACTGAACAATACCTTCAGCCATTTCCTCCGGGGTCAACGCAGTAGAAGGAAAATGAATGCCCGCCGCCGCAAATTGTTGTGCCAGCTGCATGGAGGGTGGCAGACCAATTCCGGCAAGCTCCAGCAGATCTGGCCTTGTATGAAGTTCCCTTGGTGTGAGATCAGCAACCAGACGCCCCTCCTGCAACAAAAGAACCCGATCTGCATGTGGTAAAAATGTGTCCAGGTCGTGTGTAGCCACAATGGCTCCATCACCTGCAGTTCGATGCTGATTCAAAGCATCCAGCAGCATAAGCACACTTTGTGCTTCCAATCCGGCGCTGGGTTCATCGAGCAATAGCCATGAAGGCTGCGTAGCAGTTCCCAAGGCAAGCCCCAGTCTTCTCCGTTCCCCCCCACTTAGTGCAAAGGGTGATCTGTCCGAATGGAATCGTTCTTCCCCTCCCTGACCCGCTGGGGAGTCCCAGCGCTCCAGCGCTTCGGAAATCTGCTTTTTCTTTTGTTCATCTGGTAGACGATATGGACGCAGGGAATAAGCAAATTCACGGCCAATGCTTCGGGCGAACAGCTGTTGCTCTGGGAATTGAAAGACCAACCCCATTTGCAACAGAATGGACTGCGGCAATTTCCCGTTATGCCAGAAAGGCTCTCCGTCCAGCTTAAGGCTACCCTCATCTGGAGGTTTTAGGCCAGCGATCGTTTGCAGCAGTGTGGTTTTGCCTGATCCTGTGCAGCCTAATAATAAAGTGATTTCGCCACGGTTCAGTCGGACAGTGATATCTTGAAGCAGCGCTCTTTTGTCAGCCTGTGACGAAGCTATACCTACATGTTCTAATTCGATTGCCAAAGGGCTACCTCCTTAACCAACTGCTCTGGTCGCAGAGGTGTCGCATGTTGCAGCAGACCTTTCCGTTTTAGGAGTAGAGCCGTCTGCACTGTAAAAGGTGGAGCAAGCCCAAGTTGTTCGCAGAGTGATGGTTGTTGTGCTTCTTTTCCAGCGTCAGCCGTCGTCTCTTCCTTATCTTTTCCATAAAAGAAAGCCGCAGGCACTCCATCGTAAACACAGCGTCCCTGTTCCATGGCAATAATTCGATCGCACAGCGTCGCTTCCTCCAAATGATGCGTAATCCAGATTACCGCCGTCCCTTGCTGGACAATGGCTTGGACTACCGCCTCCATTCGTTCTCTGGCTCCCGGATCAAGCATGGCCGTAGGTTCGTCCAGAATGAGTACATCCGGCTTGGCCGCCAGCGCTACCGCGATATTAAGCAACTGCTTCTGTCCTCCAGACAGCATCGATATTGCCGCCTCCGGCGAGTGCTCAAGTCCTACCGTATGTAATGCGTGCTCTCTCCGTCGTAATTGTTCATCAGGAGATTCCAGCAGCGAGGATAAGGAAAAATGAAATTCCTCCTCAATGGTGTCTCCAAGTACCTGCGCATCAGGCTGCTGGAGGACTCCACGAACAACCAGTTCCGAAGAAGCCTTCCTTTCCCCACCGGATAGCGGAGTGAATCCGATTAGCAGCCCTGCCAGCGTACTTTTGCCGCTACCATTGGCTCCCACAATACTTATCCATTCTCCCGGAGCTAATTCCAGCGAAACTCCATCCACTGCCTTACGAACACTTCCTGACTCCGACGCATAATGAACACGGACATTCTCTAGTTTTATCAAAGGTGTAACGTCTTGCATCGCAAATTGGTCCTTTCCCTTTTGAATCTTTTGTGGTACGATCCAAATCGTTAACCACATCCGTTTAATCGGTTAACAATAAGATTACCAAAATTGAAAGGAATGTTCAAACATGAAATTATCTTTGCGAGGTATTGTATTCAGCGCACTGATGGCAGCCATACTTGTTCTTTTTGGTTACATAAGTATTCCCATTGGTTTCTCTCCTGTGCCGATTACGCTGCAAACTCTTGCGGTTATGCTGGCAGGCGGACTGCTTGGCCCATTATATGGTTTTCTAAGTGTCGCTTTGGTCGTGGTCCTGACTGCAATTGGCTTCCCGCTTCTGCATGGCGCAGGCGGACTTGCAGTACTCCTTGGGCCTACCGGGGGATATGTTATGATGTGGCCCTTCTCCGCATTGCTCATTGGACTATTGCTCAGCAGAATCAAACTGAACGGATTCGTTGGTTATTTCCTGGCCTTTATTGTATTTGAGGTGTTTGGTTCAATGTTGATCTATGTCTCGGGCGTTCCTTGGCTGGCCTATGCTTACAAAATGTCTTTACCCGAAGCGATGATTCAAGGATTCTATCCTTACATCATCGGTGATCTGATCAAAGCCTTGTTCGCTGCGATCATCATCGCACCTGTGCGCATGGTCTTCCCTCCGCAACGACTGACAGGCAATATGAACTCAACGATTGTGCGAGCAGATTCTTAGGACATCATTGGATCGTGAATAAAACGAAACAAATGCCTCCAAAATTAATTTTTGGAGGTATTTTCTTTTGTGCCAGAACGTCATGTCCATATTTTCCATGCTTCAAGTCCATATTCAACATGTTCTTCAAAAGAAGTCTTGACTATAATAATTGATAATGATTATCATTATAGAAGAAAAAGGGGATTTCATTATTATGTTGCGTCATCCAAATAAACTCCAGCTTTCGTGCATTATCCTTGTGCTAACCTTGCTTCTCTCCGCTTGCGGTCAAGGGAAACAAACATCATCACCTTCTACTGAAGGTAATTCTGCACAGCAGACAGAAACATCAACCGATACTGCCTTAGAATCGGCAACTCGCGTATATAAGGATGCTCTGGGCCGTGAGGTAACGATTCCAGCCCATCCCCAACGTGTTCTCACTACACAATATTTACCGGAAATGCTGGCAGCAGGACTTAAGCCCGCTGGGGCAGCATCTCATCTGCTTAACAACTATGTCTCGATTCAAGATCAATTGGAAGGGATCGAAGATATCGGGGTCTCCAATAAGCTGAATTTGGAAAAGGCACTCGAACTGCAGCCGGACCTCATCATTGCTGCAGAGTGGAATGAGGATCAATTGGAGCAGCTGTCCAAGATTGCCCCTACGGTTGTTGTTCAATGGGAAGGTGCCGATGCATTCCAACATTTCAAGTCAGTGGCTGACGTTATTGGCAGAAGCGAACAGGCACAGGAATGGATTCAAGCATTTAATCAGAAATCCGAAGAGGCACGGACCAAGCTTTCTTCCTTCGTTTCACCAGATGAGACATTCGGCGTTGTGGTTATTGGCGGATTTGAAAAAGGTCAACTCAGAGTGTACGGGAACGCTAATGTCGGTTATACCTTATATGATGCTCTGAAGTTCAACATGACGGATACCGTCAAAGAGGAATGGGCAAAAGGGAATCATGAACTCGGCATCAATATCTCTCTTGAGAAACTGCCGGAATATGCTTCAGCAGATCGACTGTTTGTGGTAAGATTCGATAATGATCCTGATTTCCTGAAAGAGGTGGATGATAGCCAGTTGTGGCACTCACTGCCTGCCGTCAAAAATAATAAAGTTTACGTGGTTGATGAGAGCCTATGGTTCTCTTACGACGTGATGTCTCTCAGTGCTCAATTGGATGATGCCGTTCAATTGCTCACCAAATAAAAGATATTAATCACATCATATACAATAGAGGAGAAGTTCTTCAGCGATCCTGCCTGAAGAGCTTCTTTTCAGCTTTTGAGGAGGGATACCATGATTTCGCTGGTCTATATACTTACAGGGACATACTGCGATGCGATATCCGGTCCGTGTACAAAATCAATACACCGTCATACATTGATGATCATCACCGAAGGGCGTGGTAAAGTCCATTCCATGGATAAACAGACTGAGGTTATGCCAGGAAACTGCTTTCTATTTCATCCCGGTATGGAAGTGCAGCTTGAGAGTCTGTCAGATCTTCCTCTGCAAGTATATAGCGTTGAATTCGAACCTCTGCCCGTGCCTGTTCAGGGTACGCCCCGAATGGCTGCATTAGCGCAAGGACAAGTATACCCTGAACATGTTTCTCGCATGATTCAATTGGTACACTTGCTGCATCCCGTGGAGGATCTTTGCGATGAAAAGGAAAACTACAGCAAACATGTGCTGTTTCAGGAATTGATTTTACTAGCCATGAAAGCCGACACGATGGATAAAGAGCATCGCAGCATACAGGCCGTGGATACACTCCTTCAACGGTTGGAACAATCCGTTACACTTGACTATACTTTGGATCAACTTGCCGCAGAGACTGGGCTATCCACACGCCATTTTTCACGTCTTTTTCGTGAGCACACCGGACAGAGCCCTATCCAATATTTGAATGCCTTGCGAATGAATCGTGCCAAAAAACGTCTGCTGGAATCAAACGATTCGATTCAGGAAATTGCAGGACACATCGGATTCCGCGATCCTTTTCATTTCAGTCGCAGCTTCAAGCAATATACCGGTGTATCGCCGCGTTTATATATTCATTTAAGAAAGCATACAATGCGTGTCGCCTCCTTTCAGTTCCTGGGTGAGCTGCTGGCGCTCGGCATAACACCGATTGGTGCACCTTACCAATTGCTAGACTGCCGTTATTACCAGGGTCATGTGCGAGGTGTTCCTTCGATTGGAAATTCCGTGGTAACGCCATATATGGATAAGATATCGGAGCTGAAACCCGATCTCATCGTGACTTTTAACGGGCATCATTATGCCGAATACTCCAAAATTGCTCCTACACTGGATGTTCCCTGGTCCCTGCCCTTCTTTGAACGCTTTCGTCTTATTGCGGATTTGACTGGAAGGACATCTGTGGCAGAAGCCTGGATGGAAAGCTATATGAACAAGATCAAGGAAACCCAAAGAGTCTTGTCTCCTCTTCAAGATGGTGACCAAACAGTTTCATTCTTCTGGATGAGAGGACTTCCCGCTACCTTCCAGGTCTACTACGACGTAGGTGTGTTATATCGTGATTTGCAATTAAAACCACCTGCTCCGGTGCTGGCAGCCCAGCAAAATAAATCTCATCCGTTCAAAGAAGATATTCCTTTGGATCAATTGCATAAGTATGCGGGTGATCATCTCTTTATCGTTGTGTCGGGCGACCCGGAATCCATCAGACAGTTTGAACAGCTTGAACGCAGCAAGTATTGGCAGCATCTTCCGGCAGTGCAGAACGGTCAGGTTTACCGTATGACGGAAGACTGGCTTCGGGAAGATCCAATCTCCATGATGGGACAGGTTCAGGATCTGATGAATTTGATTGGGTAACAGCAAAAAAAGCCGCGTCCACGTAAACAGAAATTGTTCTGTTCCACCTTGGACACGGCTTTTGTTATTTTTACTCTTGTTCCTGTCCCTTTCCTCCATACAGGGTAAGTAAAGGCTCTTGAACCCGAACTTGTCCCGTAGTCAAAGGAACCACTTCCTCATAATTCGCAGAATTCGTAACAATTATAGGGGTTACCGTATGATAACCCGCGCCCTTGATTGCAGCGATATCGAATTCCAGCAGCAAATCTCCTGCTTTAACCCGATCACCTTCCTGAATATGTGATGTAAAGTGCTGACCATCGAGCTTGACGGTATCCACCCCAACATGAACCAAAATCTCCGCACCTGTATCCGATACAACAGCTAGGGCATGTTTCTTTTTGAAAGCCACGGTAATAGTACCGTCAAAAGGAGCAACGACTCGGCCAACTGCTGGCTCAATCGCAATGCCTTTGCCCATCGCGCCGGATGAAAATGCCGGATCTGGCACCTCAGTCAGTTCAACAATGGTTCCCTCAATCGGGCTAAGAACTTCTTGATCCAAGGAATCCGCTGTTCTTACTGATGCATTGGTGGATTCCGTGCTTTTTTCTTGTTCTTCCTCTTCCACCGGATCTTTGAATCCCATAATGTACGTCAATGCAGCCGAAACAACAAAGGATACACAGATCCCAAGAATCAGTCCAGGGAAGCCCTCTCCACCTGGTCCATAGAAGATCGGCAAAGTCAGTAATCCTGGAGCGCCCGAAGCAAATGCCTGAGTACCTGCCTGACCAATGATGGCCCCACCAACAGCACCCCCGATCACTCCTGCGATGAATGGACGTTTGAGTGGCAGAGTGACACCATAGATGGCAGGCTCGGTAATCCCGAACAAGGCCGTCAATGTCGATGAACCCGCCAGCGTTTTCAGCTTCTTATTTTTGGTTTTCAACATAACGCCGAATGCAGCTCCGGTCTGTGCGAAGATGGAAGCCGTCGCAGCCGGTTTGACACCATCGCGTCCATATACAGCAACGTTGTTAATAAATACGGGAATGAGTCCCCAGTGAATTCCGAAAATAACGAGCAGCTGCCAGCTTGCACCCATAACTGCTCCTGCTAATAGAGGACTGAATCCGAACGCGGCCACAAGTCCTGATGCAATGGCATTACCTACATATACTCCAAATGGACCGAATACAAGCAAAGTAAGAGGAACCATAATGACAAGTAAAAATAATGGAGTGACAAAATTTTTCACACTTTCGTGAAGAACTTTATTGAAGAATTTCTCTAATTTGCTCATAACGATGACTGCCAGAATAATAGGGATAACGGTAGATGAATAATTCATCAAAATCACAGGGATACCGAAGAAATCGGTTGGCGTTCCCTCCGCCTTGAGCGTGACGATGGAAGGATAGATTAATGCGCCAGCAATGGTCATCGCCACAAACATATTACCCTGGAATTTGCGAGCGGTTGTAACCGCTAACAGCAAAGGCAAGAAATAAAACAGGCTGTCTGCTGCTGCAAATAAGATCTTATACGTGGTTTCCGTTGTTTCCAGCCAGCCGACATTGCTTGCAATGAGCAGCAGCCCTTTCAAGATACCTGCTCCCGCCATTACCCCTAGCAGTGGTGCGAAAATACTGGAAATCACATCGATAATGCCGCCTAAACCTTTCGCGGACTTCTTAGGCTTTTCCTTTTCGGAAGAGTCATCCAAAATGTTGCTGATCTGACCAATGGCGCTATATACCTCAGGCACCTTATTGCCCACGACCACCTGAAACTGACCCCCATTTTCCTTGACTGCGATGATTCCTTCTGTCTTTTCTAGCTTGGCTTTGTTTGCCTTCGCGTCATCCTTCAATACAAACCGCAAACGTGTTGCGCAATGTACCAGTGATACCACATTCTTTTCGCCGCCGACCAGCTCGACGATCTCTTTTGCGAGTTTTTCCTGACTCATGATGTGCACCCCCATATTTACTAAAACAGGCACCTTACCGATTTTTTTGCACGCAAAAAACCTAAGCCTTGAGTAAGGTTTGGACACATTGGTCCTGCCTTCTCATGACTTAGGTTTTGCCTGCATAACCAGTAACAATCCCAGTTAAATCGTATTCAATTCCTGTTAATCTCATATTATTATGATTTAACCAAATTTGTCAACATTTTAATTATTATCGATTAACGACCCGTTCAATGTGGACGGTCAGATACAATTTCTCTTCGTTGGTAAGCTGATGGTTATATTCCTTGTTGACGAACATTTCGATTTTCTCCGTACATGCCGCCGCTTCCGGGTGCTTCTCTTTGATCATGTCGTAAAAGTGGTCATAATTATTGTCATAATGCGTCCCGCTTAATACCCTCTGGGAGAAGAATTTCAGATGCGTAATGAAGCGAAAATAGCTGAGAGACTCTTCATCGAATTCCATCTTGAAGTGATATTTGGCTATATTAATAATTTGCTGAATAAACTTGGTGATGTTCATCGTTGTAATGACTTCTTCATTCATCTCCGCATTGACAATATGCAGGGCTATATACGCTGCTTCATCCGGTGGAAGCTCGATATGAAGTCTGGACTTAATCTGCTCCAGCGTTTTCAGACCCAGTCCAAACTCAGCCTTGTACAGCTGTTTGATTTCCCACATCAGTGCATTTTTGATTTCTATCCCTTCACGATATCGTTCAATCGCAAAGTTAATATGATCTGTTAGGGAAACGTAGATATTTTCATTCAGGTTACGGCCCAGATTCTCTTTGGCGTAGGTAATAATTTCTTCCACAATTTCGATCAGTTCCATTGGCACTTCGCGCAGCAGCATTTTGAAATTGTCGGATGTCTGCTTGTTTTTAAGCGCAAATACTTTCTGGATGCGGGTCTCGTCTACTTTATCCCCGGGCTTTTTCTTAAAGGCAATCCCACGCCCCATCACTACAAGCTCTGCTCCATCCGCCTGATAGATGCTAATGACGTTATTGTTGATAACCTTTGCTATTTTCACTTCAATCCCCCCGTCACGATCCACTCTCTTGGCAGTCATATATCGCCTTTTGGGCATACAAAAAAAACCTGAAGCATCACAAAATAAACAAAACATGTACGTCTGTTTTTTTGGTGCTTAGGTTTTGCCTACTTCAAGTAGTAACAATCCCAAAACGATATAATTGCGTCAAGTATAGCGCGAAGAGACACAAATGTCAACGCTTTCAACGAGGGAACAATCGGAAGTTCCATGAAAAGTGGTCCTTCCGATATGATCATGGAGAATGTCCCTGTTTTTTCCCTGCTTATTCCTGTTCTAAATTGCTGCCATCTGATTCAATCACATTTTTGTACCAATGGAAGCTCTTTTTCTTGATCCGCTTCAAGTCACCCTTACCTTCATTGTCACGGTCCACATAGATGTAACCATAGCGTTTTCTCATCTCTCCTGAAGAAGCGCTGACAATATCAATTGGCCCCCAGCTTGTATAACCAATGATCTCTACACCATCCTGAATAGCTTCACCCATCTCGGCAACATGGCGTTTCAGATAATCAATCCGGTACGCATCATCAACCTCACCTTCAGGGGTAACCACGTCATTGGCTCCAAATCCATTCTCTACAACAAACAGCGGTTTTTGATATCGGTCGTGCAGTTGATTGGCTGTAATACGGATGCCTTTGGGATCAATCGTCCAGCCCCATTCCGATTTTGCCAAATATGGATTCGCTACAGAACCAAATACATTGCCGCTCGTCATGTTTTTGACGACTTCCGGGTCTGTGGAGGTTGTACGACTTGAATAATAACTAAATCCGATATAATCAACCGTATGGTTTTTCAGAATTTCCGCATCGCCTGGCTGCATGGCAATATTCAATCCATGATCCTTGAAGAAACGTTTGGCATAACCTGGGTACTCTCCACGCGACTGAACATCAATGAAGAAATAGGACTCCCTGTCTTTCTCCATTCCCTGGAACACATCATCCGGATTACAGGTATAAGGATAAAAGCTTCCTGCCGCAAGCATACAGCCGATCATTGCGCCCGGGATGATCTCGTGACAGGCTTTAACCGCCAGTGCACTTGCCACCAATTGATGGTGCGCTGCCTGATACTGAATCTCTTTCACATGATCACCATCCTTGAAGACCAGACCCGCACCAAGGAATGGCAGATGCAGCAGCATGTTAATTTCGTTGAACGTCATCCAATATTTCACCTTGTCCTTGTAACGGCTGAATACGGTTTTCGCGTAGGTTTCGAACAGAGTCACCAACTCACGGCTTCTCCAACTGCCATATTTCTCAATTAGATTAACGGGTACATCGAAGTGAGCAAGTGTTACTACAGGCTCGATACCCTGCTTCAACAGTTCATCGAATAATCGATCATAAAACTGCAAACCCGCTTCATTCGGCTGTGCATCTTCTCCAGTTGGGAAAATCCGCGCCCAGGAAATGGATACACGCAACGCTTTGAAGCCCATCTCGGCAAACAGCGCGATATCCTCGGGATAACGATGGTAGAAATCAATTGCTTCATGTGAAGGATAAAACTCGGTTTCCAGCGGGGTTAATGCAGGAACATTACCCTTCATTATGCTTCTGCGATTCTCTCCTGTCGGCAGCAAGTCAACAATGCTCAGCCCTTTGCCATCTTCCAGATAAGCACCCTCTGCCTGATTGGCAGCAATGGCTCCACCCCACAAAAAGTCTTTGGGAAACTTAAAATTAGTCATCCTTATTCTCCTTCCAAATATGTAATTCTGTTATCCGCTCAAATCGCAAGAAACATTAATAAGACAAAATACAAAAAACCCGAACCAGCCCGGATACACGTTGCAGTGTATACAAGCCAGCTCAGGTTATGCCCTTATCGGTAACATTCCCAGATCACAATTATGCGGATTGGATAAAACTTTAGCAAGAATTAGGGCCATTGTCAATTTAATAAGCGTGATATATATCCTGCATCTGCATGGAACGTTGTCCCTGCAACATACGAAGACGCATCGAATACTAAGCAAAGACTAGAAAGATCGGTAATCGATCTCAAGTAGAGTTCATGCTATTGTCCACGAAGGTTTTTCATGCAAAAAAACCTGTTTCGTGCACCACATATAATATTCCAAAATTGTCATAACCACTAATTTTCACATGAAATATCAACCAATTATACTGGTATTATCTTCTATTAAAGCATGATATATTTCAATTCAGAAAACGCTTTCAGTAATTTTTATTTGGAGGTGATCCGCGTTTTTAACAAGCTTACGGCTTATTTTTTGTTGAGCTTTATTGCCAATCTTTGCAAGCATCCTATTTTAGTTCAACGATTATAACTCAAAGGAGAATATGTTAATGAAAAACAACCGCAAATCGGCTCTCTCACTCACGCTCGTGACTGCGATGATCCTGTCCCTCTTCTCATCGGCCATCGCTTCTGCTGCTACTGATGACTCGATTCAGGCAAGTTCAGCCGCTGCTCCAACCAATATTCAGTCCTATGTTACTGCGATGGAGCCGGGCTGGAATCTGGGTAACTCGCTGGACGCTGTTGGTGCAGATGAGACGGCCTGGGGTAACCCGCTGATTACTCAGCAACTGATTCAAAATATCGCCAATCAAGGCTACAAGAGCATTCGTATTCCAGTGACCTGGCAAGCTCATATAGGTGGAGCTCCTAACTATACTATTGATACCGCTTACATGAACCGTGTACAACAGGTTGTAAACTGGGCGCTTGATGCCAATCTGTATGTCATGATCAATATCCATCACGATTCATGGCAGTGGATCAGCTATATGGAGAATGACCATGCCAATGTCCTTGCACGTTACAACTCTGCCTGGACTCAAATTGCAAACAAATTCAAAAACTCATCCACTAAGCTGATGTTCGAAAGTGTAAATGAACCACGCTTCACCGAAGGTGGTACAACGAATACCGCTACAGCGTATGCTTTGCTGGATGAGTTGAATGTATCTTTTCATAACATCGTGAGAGCATCCGGCGGCAACAATGCAACACGTCCATTGGTCCTCCCAACGATGCATACTTCTTCCGCTCAACCAGATCTCGATGCATTATCTCAAACAATTGCGAAATTGAATGACCCTAACATTATCGCTACCGTTCACTACTATGGTTTCTGGCCATTCAGTGTGAATATCGCAGGTTACACCAAATATAATGCTGAAGTGCAACAGGATATTACGACTACATTTGACCGAGTGTACAATGCATTCACAGCCAAAGGTATTCCGGTTATCGTCGGTGAGTATGGCTTACTCGGCTTTGATCAGCACACAGGTGTCATCGAGCAAGGTGAGAAACTGAAATTCTTCGAATTTATCGGCCAATACCTGCGTCAGAAACAGATGACCACCATGTTATGGGATAATGGACAGCATTTTGGCCGTACCAGCTTCACCTGGTCTGACCAGGATCTGTATAACACAATGAAAGCAAGCTGGACAGGTCGTTCCTCCACAGCTGAATCTGATCTGGTTTATCTGAAAAAAGGGGCTGCAATTCAGGATAAAACAGTAAAACTGAATCTCAATGGCAATACATTTAGCTCTCTTGCTAATGGTAGCACTACCCTTGTTCAAGGTACAGATTACACGATCAGTGGTGATGTGCTGACATTGAAATCAAGCCTGTTAACCAGACTGACCACCTCAGGTAATCTTGGGGTTAATGCCAAGTTGACCGTCAAATTCAACAAAGGTGCAAACTGGAACCTGAATATCATCAAGTATGACACGCCTAAACTGAGCAATGTAACGGGCACAACGAGCTCGTTTGCGATTCCGACTACCTTTAATGGCAATCAGCTGGCCACCATGGAAGCAACTTATACAAGTGGCGGAAACGCGGGTCCGCAAAACTGGACTTCATTCAAAGAATTTTCCTACGCATTCAGTCCGAATTATAGTAGCAACGTCATTGAACTGAAACAAAACTTCTTCAACGAAACGAATAATGGAGAAGTCATTCTCAAGTTCCACTTCTGGAGCGGAGACGTAATTACGTATAAAATTACAAAGAATGGTTCCAGTGTTGTCGGAATCTCTTCCTAATTGGATTTCACAACTCAATCTACAGCATATTGGAATTCACGAAACGTTCTGTCCAGGGCAAGAGGCTCTGGGCAGAACGTTTTCATTATTATACTTGGTTAATCTGACTGGCGACGAGGACCCACTATCAGTGCCTTTACAATAAAAATGAAACATCTCCACTCCGGCTGTGAATGACATATGTTGCTCCCAGACCTTTATAAACAAGCCCAACAGGTGCCCTGTTGCTGGAAACGACATAGAGTTGTTGCGGACACAAGCTGCGACACAGCTCAATGTCCTGGCAGCACTGCGGCAAGCTATTTTCGAATACAAAGGCGTTTTTCACTACAAATTCTGGCGGAAGCTGATTACGGAATGCCATTTCCTGAATGTAACGCACGGTGACTGCACCAAGCGATTGAAGTTGTTCCCCCTCTTCTTCGCTGTGTACAAGCACGACAACTGCAAATCCCCTCTTCAGTAATACATCCACAAAATTCATTCCCGCCGCACCGTGTCCTGTCGAAACCACCATCATTGCTTCATCCATTGCCGCCAACCTCGCCTTCACATCAGATCCTGCAAATGCCATCTGGAGTACGTTATGTGCGAATCATAGTCCTCTGTCTGCATCTCTGCAATTCAAATGCATCCGATTTTCACCCCGTCCTGATCGATTCCAGACAATCCAGGTGAGCAATTCTTGCCTAATCTCCTCTTTTCGCAGTCATGCGGCATGTTGCTCGGTCTGTCATAAGCGGAAGAAAAAATCGAGTTATTCGTGTCCAAAACGAAGATATATCACTTGTTAATCGCTTACATGTGTGAATTCTATACCAAAAATCGGAAAATCAGGCGTATATCCATTCCGGTTGATTTTACTTGAGCTGTGTTCAGTCGTAATATAATCGGCAGGATAACAAAAACAACAGAAAACAATAAGATGATTTTGCCTATGGAGGTTGGAGCGTGTGATTGCAGATTGTGATGTGGAAATTCGAACGGAGATTTGTGTTGATACCCGAATTAGTTCCATGGAGATTATTCGTTACGATATGCGAAAATTACCCTTCATAGCGCAGGAACGTTCATCCTGCTACTGTGGATTGTTCAAAATCTCATGCGGGAATGTTCATGGTTTTGCTGAATTTGAATTGCCTGTAGGCTCCCATCCCTCTGATCTGGTAAAATGGGCTTCGGTGTTCAGAGCTTTAAAAGGCATGAAACTGTCACAGGTCATTCAATATATCCAGAAGCATCAAGAGCTATGGGGAAATAAACGCATGCTTTTCCTGCATGAAGCCGTCAGCAATTTGCTTCTTAACCTGGAGCAAGCCAGCACATCTGATGTGATGTTAAACCGGGAAGAAATTCGTGCCTTTATGATGCAATACGCACTGACGTATTATTCTTTTTGATACCTTCCGTTTAGAAGAAAAGATACATAAAAGTGCAAAGAAACCCTGGTGATATACACCGGGTCTTTTTGCATTTTTTAACCTGTCTTTTTCAAAAGTTTACGCTTATTGCGGTTCAGTAAATTTCACAACGATTAGTGCTTCTCCATTAGCTTGAACAGGGCCGGTCATCGTTGGCATCACCTGTTCGATCCTATCATTCCCATTCGGGATGAGCACAGGTGTAATCAACGGCAGCCCGGCAGCCTGTATCGCTTCCATGTCAAATTCAATCAACAGTTGACCTGCGGTTACGGTGTCTCCGCTATTCACATATGCGGTAAAACCTTCACCCTTCAGTCCAACGGTATTAATTCCAATATGCACAAGCATCTGAATACCGGTTTCGTGTTCCAGGATTACGGCATGTTTGCTTTTATTCATCACATGAGCGATGACGCCGTCAAAAGGTGCAAATACTTTGCCCTCAGAAGGCTCGATAGCGATCCCTTCTCCCATATGCTTTTCCGAGAATGCAGGATCAGGAACCTGATCCAAAGCAACAGCTGTGCCTGTGATCGGTGATGCAATTTCTAACAAATCTACCTTGGTGCGATGGTTGACGGCCTGGCTGGCAGATGAGTTTGACTTTTGCGACAGAACTTCCGTCTTGATCTCATCTCCTGCATTGCACGGAACTTCCTCCGCAACCGGCTGATCCTTATATCCGAAGAACCAGGTAAGTGCAAATGCAATTCCCATGGCCACCACGTTGGACAAAATGTACAAAGGCAATTGGCTGTTCAGATACAGCAGGGTGCCCGGAATAACCGTCACCGCCATACCTGTACCTTGCAAATGGAACAATGACGCGATAAATCCACCGACAGCCCCTCCGACAAGGCCCATGATAAACGGTTTCATATACCGCAAGTTAACCCCAAAGATAGCAGGTTCGGTAATCCCTAGAAATGCAGAGAATGACGAAGGAAGTGCGAGTGCCTTTAGCTTTGTATTTTTGGTTTTCAACCCCACCGCCAGACAAGCTGCTCCTTGCGCAGCCATAGCACAGGTAATGATCGCGTTGAACGGATTAAAGCCCGTTTTCTCTAACAATTGAATCTCCAGAAAGTTAAAGATGTGATGTACACCGGTAACGACAATAATTTGATGGAAGAAACCAATAATAATACCCGCAATACCAAATGGCAGTCCCAATACGGCTGTTGTTCCATGCAGAACCCACTCCTCCAGGGAATGGAAAACCGGACCAATCGCGAAGAGACCAAGTGTAATCATGACCGTCAGTGTAATAAAAGGGGTAAGAATTAAGTCGAGCGCCTCTGGCACGCGTCTTCTTAGAACCTTCTCAAACTTCGCTCCGATCAACCCGACGAAAAACGCAGGCAGTACGGAACCCTGATACCCGACCACCGTTATGAATCCGAACATATGCAGCGGTTGTGCTGATCCATCGGCCACAGCGTATGCGTTCGGCAGCGCCGGATTCACAAGCATCAGACCCAAAACGATGCCGAGAACCGGACTCCCGCCAAACACGCGGAACGCAGACCAGGCTACGAGTGCAGGCAGAAATGCAAATGCCGTGTCCGTCAGGATTTGAGTAAATAATAAGAAATTGGGCGAAATGTCCTCCGGTGTTGCACCAAATAGCGATAGAATTTCATTTTGAGTGAGCAGCCCGCGCAGACCCATGAAGAGCCCCGTTGCGACCAGCACAGGAATAATCGGTACAAAAACGTCACCAAACGTGCGAATGGCCCGTTGAAAAGCATTGCCTTCCTTTTTGCCCTGACTCTTCACGTCTTCCTTGGAAGACCCTTCGATGCCCAGCTTCTCAACCTCTTCAAATATCCGGTTCACTGTTCCTGTTCCAAAAATGATCTGATACTGGCCCGAGTTGAAAAAGGCCCCTTTCACTTTGTCGATGTTCTCGACCTGCTTCTGATCGATCTTGTCCTTGTCATTCACCATGATCCGAAGACGTGTTGCACAGTGTGCAAATGATGCGATATTTTCTTTGCCCCCGATGGCACGAATAACGTCCTGGGCAATCTGCTGATTATCCGACATGGTTCTTCATTCCTCTCACGTTATATCTAATAATCCCATTTTGATGCCTGAAATCCTGCTTTACCCCTATGTGCAAAGAAGCGAATCTCCACACTTTCCTTGCTTGGGAAGATACGGCTTGTGAATACCTCTTCTCCATCATTGACAAAGATCTCAACAGAAGAAGAATCCACAAAGATATGGAACTTCAGCACGTCTGCATTCAATGCGCAGCGCCGAATATTCCCGTTCTGATCCGCGAGCGTGGCGCCTGACTGTGAACGATTCAGGGTTACTTTCTGAGTCAACCGATCATATTGCAACACGGTCTTCTCTTCTGCACTCGCCCGCAATTCAATGCCTACTACCTCTGCGTCAAAATTACGGATTTCACATTCCAATTCATAAGCCATTCCAGCAAAGTCTGCGAAAGATCGAGTCTCATGATCCATTGTGAATTCCATGTGAGTCCCTTCAGAATCCCCACGCAGCTTCACCATTTCAAAGACTGGCTGCTGAATTAATTTCCCCTCCCGGAGTGACAACTGCCGCGGAATTGTTAGGCAATGTGCCCATCCACTCTTATCTGTCGGATACTCCAAATCGGGAAGTCCCATCCAGCCCACCAAAATTCGTCTTCCATCTGGCGCCTGCATCGTCTGCGGGGCATAAAAGTCAAATCCACGATCCAGCTCCTGAAATGAACCATGTTCGAAGTGCCTTGTCTGAAGATCCAGTGGTTCGCCAATCAGATAGCCCGACTGAAAAATGTTCTGATACTCATCTCCCTGACTCTCTATTCCCTGCGGCGAAAAGATCAGCACACCCTTACCCTGCATCTCCATATAATCGGGGCACTCCCACATGTAGCCAAAGTTAGGTAGCCCAGTATGAATCTCTCCAAGAAACGTCCAGTTTCTGAGATCTGACGAGCGATATAATACGGTGCATCCCTTTTCATCTACACGCTGGGCTCCAATCACACAATAATACGTGTCACCCTGCTGCCAAGCCTTGGGGTCTCTGAAATGTTCCGTGTAACCAGAAGGTACTTCAGAAATCACAGGTTGATGAACTTTGGTTATTGAACCGCTTTCATGCATAATCGCCAGACACTGATACGGATGCCTGATCCAGTCCTCATCTCTTGTATTACCTGTGTATAGCAGATTGAGCTGGCCATCTTTTTCAATAGCACTGCCCGAATATGCCCCGTGTGAATCATATGTGTCGCCCGGCTCGATTCCGATTCCGACTTCTTCCCAGTGCACCAGATCCGTTGAACGGGTATGGTACCAATACTTCATTCCATGCTCGGTCCCGAGCGGGAACCACTGATAGAACAGATGATAATATCCCTGATAATAAGAGAATCCGTTAGGATCGTTAAGAAGCCCGGTTATCGGCTGGATATGGTAATGCTGTCTCCACGGACAAGCAGAGATCAAAGCTTCCAGCTTGCCTATTTCTCCAGGCTCTGCCTGTTCGATTCGTCTGTAGCGTTGCTCTCTAGTCATTTTCATAAAAAGTGTTCTCCATCCTAGCTAATATAAATTAGAGCAAGAAATTTTACACTTGGCCACTTCAATGGCAGAACAATCCTTCGATCGCTGTTATCCCCAGATTTCCTTGATCCCTTTTCTAAAGGGTGAAATCCGCTGTAGCTTATGCTTCCGAAGCAGCTTTCTTACAGAAAGCTTTTAGGCGAACACTACGTTTCTACAGATTTTTTCTGCCCTCTCCGTGATAGTGTAACTCTTAATTTAATTTAATTTATTTAAAAATCCAAAAAATCAGAGGAACCGGTTCCAACGCGCTCAAAAAAATAATTCCATATGGCTTTTTCGCCTGCCACCGTGTTCCCATATCCTTAATGGATTTTCGGAGTGGAACCGGTTCGATGGAATTATCATAAAGGATTCATTTATATCTTGTCAACGCTTTCTCGTGGAATAATCTCCACATCAAGAATCGTGCACTGCTCCACCGGCTCGCCTTTTACCAGACGAATAATGTGCTGGGCCGCCACTTGACCTGCCTCAAAATAATGATATTTTACTGTCGTTAGTGTAGGGTGAATCATCTCGGTAATTTCATAACCGCCAAATCCAGTAACCGATAAATCCTGCGGGATTTGTATCTTATTGGAAAAAGCAATCTTCATCACACCCAGTGCGATGTTATCTGTTGCGCCCACAATAATGGTCGGTTTGCTTTCTTTCAAAATCGCTTCTGCGGTAATGATAGCCTCGGACATTTTGAAGCTTGTCTCGTAATACGTCACATCACATCCGCCACATTCGTCGATCGCACGCTTGAACCCCTGTTTGCGATGGATACCCACCGCCTGATCTCTCTCGGTAACACCAATATAGACAATTTTCCGATGGCCCTTTGTCACAACATGCTTCCCCATCTCATACCCCGCCTGATCATCATTATGAACCAGACTGTGTAACTGTTCATGCTGCTGCCCTACCAATAGCACCGGAATTCCGATGTCTTCAACAGCTTTGAGATGTGCATCGGTCACTTCTGCGGCAAGCAGAATAATGCCGGATACCTTCTGTCTGGCAAAGTCATATATGGCATCAATCTCGCGCTGCATATCCTGGCTCGTATTCGCGATCAGCATCTGATACTGATTATTTCTTAATTCTTCATCGATGCCGATCAATGTCTGAGAGGTTGCAAAGGAATCCAGACGAGGAACAACCGTTCCAATAATACTGGTTTTTTTGGCTTTAAGACTCTGTGCGAACGTATTGGGTACGTAATTGTATTGTTTAATAATGCGCTCAATTTTCTGCCGTGTATCGTCACTAACAGAACCACCATTCAGGAAACGAGAGACGGTGCTCTTCGCCACGCCTGCCATTTGGGCGATATCCGAAATCGTTTTATTCATAACTTCTCCTCTTATTCTCATTCGCTTGAATTCACTTATATTACCTTTTATTATACTTCGAATGGCAAACCCTTGCGAATACTATTCCCACGGAGATATTAGTAAATCTCACGCAACTCTGAACGTGCATGTTCAATGTGTCACGGTAAAGCGTTATTGATGCATGGCATTAATTCAGCTTCTTGCAGACATGGAACATGAGATGCTAGTATAACTTCAATTCATAACGTGCATCATGAAATACAGAACCGAATATCATTATTCATACAGGCTATGACGGAAAGAGTACGCGGAGTTATCGTTCATTACAGGGACGCGGTGCCGAAGACTGAGAGCACCCGAAAGGAACATGCCGCCGAAGTTCACTCCCGAGCCGATTGCTGAAGAGCTGCTCCTCATGGATATAGCTTCTAGGACAATCCGTTCCTTGCGTTAAAAGGTCAAAGTGAGAAACAGATCGGCTGTATTCAATCAGCAGGACCGTTTCTAATTAGGGTGGTACCACGGCTTCTTCGTCCCTTACGGATGAAGGGCCTTTTTGTGTTTTTTCATAAATTTAAATTAAAGGAGTGGATCAGCATGGATCAAAGCATGAACTTGGAACAATTAAGAGGCCGATTGAGTGAGATTAATCATAACCTTCTGCACTTGTTGTCAGAACGGGCCCAAATTACACAGGAAATTGGTCAAATCAAGGAAAAACAAGGTGTACCCAAATTTGATCCGGTTCGCGAAAAAGAAATGCTGGAGGAACTGACAGCCGCCAATCCGGGGCCTTTCCAAGACGATGCCATCAAACTTCTGTTCAAACAGATTTTCCAGGCTTCCCTGAACCTTCAGGTCGACGAACATAAGAAACAACTGCTCGTTAGCCGCAAAAATCAGCAGGAAGATACTGTCGTCTCCATCGGAAACGTCAAGGTTGGCGCAGGCAAACCCATTATGATCGCTGGCCCATGCTCGGTTGAAAGTTATGAGCAGGTACGCGAGGTCGCAGCAGCGCTGAAAGCGGCCGGCATTACCGTAATGCGCGGAGGTGCATTTAAACCTCGTACTTCTCCATATGACTTCCAGGGACTCGGAATCGAAGGATTGAAAATTCTGAAGGAAGTTGCCGACGAGTTCGGACTGAAGACAATTAGTGAGATTGTGCATCCAAGTCATATTGAATTGGCTGGCCAGTATATTGATGTCATCCAGATCGGTGCCCGTAACATGCAAAACTTTGAACTGCTCAAGGCTGCCGGGGATGTTAAGATTCCTATTCTGCTGAAACGTGGTTTGGCGGCAACCATTGATGAATTCGTTCATGCTGCGGAGTACGTTGTCTCCCGCGGGAACAAACAAGTTATGCTGATTGAACGCGGCATTCGCACCTATGAAAAAGCAACACGAAACACACTAGACATCTCTGCTGTGCCGATTCTGAAACAGGAAACCCACCTTCCTGTGCTTGTGGACGTCACCCACTCTACCGGGCGCAAAGATATCCTTGCGCCATGTGCCAAGGCAGCTCTTGCTGCGGGTGCAGATGGCGTTATGGTTGAGGTTCATCCGAATCCGGCCGTAGCCCTCTCCGATAGCGCACAGCAATTAAATATCGAGCAGTTCCACCAGTTCCTCTCCTCTGTGAGACAATCTGGATTGCTGAAGGATCAATAGGTTAGTTAACAATAAAAGCCTGACTGAAATGTGTGGTTCATACGAAAAACGGTATGATCCTACATTTCTCAGGCTTTTGACTATCTTAATCTTAATTTTAATCCACATCTTAATCTCTATACATCGGCTCTGCTCCACTTTCTCAAACCTCAATAATAATGGGCAGAATCATTGGTCTTCGTTTTGTTTGGGCGTAGATGTAATGACCGATCTCGTCTTTCAGCTTTCTTTTGATCACATTCCACTGATTCGCTCCGCTTCCGGTTAACTCATCCATCTTGTTCTGAACAAGCTCATGAATCTCTTTCATGAATTCCTCGGAATCCTTCACAAACACAAAACCTCTGGAAATAATCTCAGGTGCTGTCACCATATGTTTCTCCGTTTTGCTCAGCGTAGTCACAATCACCAGCATTCCATCGGATGACAGTTGCCGGCGATCACGCAGCACGATATTCCCGACGTCGCCCATGATCAGACCGTCGACCAGACTGTTGCCTGAAGCAATTTTGGGACCAGGAGATGCCACGCCATCTTTGTACTGAATCATATCCCCATTGTTCACGATGAATACATGATCCCGTTCGATCCCCACGGACTCCGCCAGTTGTCTATGCTGATACAGCATGCGGAACTCACCGTGAACTGGAATTAGATAATCAGGCTTCATCAGGGTCAGCATCAGTTTGAGTTCTTCCTGGCTGCCGTGTCCTGATACATGCATGCCTGCTGCTCCGCTTGAACCGTAAATGACGCGTGCTCCGAGCACATACAGATTATCAATGACATGCGCAAGATTGCGTTCGTTCCCCGGGATCGCCCCAGCGGCAATAATGACGGTATCTCCAGGTGCAATCTTCACATGAGGATGTTTGGAGGCCGCCAAACGGGATAAAGCAGCCATCGTTTCACCCTGACTTCCCGTACAGAGCACAACGACCTCATCAGGTGGAAACTGGTCCGAATCAATGGCCTCAATGAGCAGCCCCTCTGGTACATCCAGGTATCCCAGTTCACTAGCTACGGACACTACATTAAGCATGCTTCTACCCAGCAGAGCCAGCTTGCGCCCCGTCTCGAATGCTGCATTTACAATCTGTTGAACCCTGCTTACGTTGGACGCAAAGGTAGAAATAAACACTTTTTGTTTGGCACGAATAAACGCGTCCAATATGTGGTCACCTACGACACGCTCGGAAGGGGTGAACCCCGGTCTCTCTGCATTGGTGCTCTCGGACAACAGCACGTGTACACCTTGTTTGCCAATCTCGGCCATACGGTGCAGATCGGGATACGGCCCATTTACAGGTGACATATCAAACTTGAAATCCCCGGTATGGACTACATTTCCTCCAGGTGTTTGAAAGAAAATACCCAGGCAATCCGGTATGCTGTGACTGGTCGCAAAAAAAGAAATCTGAATTCCACCCAGCGTAATGCTGGATTTGGAATCAACCGTATGCAGATCTGCTTTGCGCAGCAGCCCATGCTCTCTCAGTTTCAGTTCAATTAATCCTCGTGTCAGTCTGGATGCATACACCGGGATATTGATTTGTTTTAACAAATAGGGAATGCCGCCAATGTGGTCTTCATGTCCATGGGTAACCACAAGCGCCCTCACCTTGTCCTGATTTTCCAGCAGATATGTCACATCCGGAATGATGAGATCAATACCCGGCAGGGTTTCATCCGGGAATTTGGAACCACAGTCGATGACAATGATGTCCTGATTATATTGGATCAGATACATGTTCTTACCTATTTCATTCAAGCCGCCAAGTGCCGCGATATACAATTTGTTGTGGGCGAGATTCAAATCGGATGCATCCTCCTCTACGTTGCAGTACTAGCATTGAAGCTTTGCATTTTTCTATGTATTTTTAGTATGGAAATTCTGACCGCAGTTATGCATTTCGCAGCTGTTTCCATGCAAAAAAGCCACAGTGGAAAACTTCTCCACCGTGGCCTGCATCATCCTATACGAAAGATTTATCTCGTTGAAGTAAAACTTCCTGCTCATAGGTTTTGATCTCAGCAATCCACTGTTCGCGTACAGGTATTTGCTGCTGAGCGCAATAATAATCCCAGATCGCGCCGAAAGGATAGGACTTAAACTCTTCTGTCAAAGCAAGACGAAGGGTGTAATCCCCTTCCAGCTCCGCTGATTTCAGAGCATCCACAGGTTCCAACATCGCACGTAGCAACGCTTTAATCGTGTTGCGTGTGCCAACTACCCACGCAGCAACTCGATTGATGCTTCCATCAAAGAAATCGAGTCCGATATGTGTCGTTGGAAGCAGATCATGACGTACCAATTCGCGAGCAATTTCCAGCAGCTCATCATCCATAATGACAACATGGTCACTGTCCCAACGCATTGGACGGCTGACATGCAGCAGAATGCCGTTGGTAAACAGGGCCAGTGAAGATAGTTTGTTAGAAATAACTTCCGTTGGATGAAAATGTCCGGCATCAAGGCAGATTAACGTATCATTTTGCAGTCCATAGCCCATATAGAATTCATGAGAACCAACGACATACGCTTCGGAGCCGAGGCCAAATAGCTTACTCTCGACCGCATCCAGATGATACTTCGGATCAAGCTTCTCGGCAAACACCTCATCAAGTGAATCCTTCAGCCGCTTCCGCGGTGTCATGCGATCGACCGGATTATCCTTGAACCCGTCCGGCACCCAAACATTGGTTACACAAGTCTGGCCCAGCTGCTCGCCAAAGTAAGCGCCAATGCGGCGGGATGCTTTGCAGTGATCAATCCAGAACTTGCGAATCGCCGGATCGGAATGACTTAGCGTGAAACCGTCACTTGATTTTTCATGTGAAAAACAGGTTGGATTGAAATCCAGACCGAGCCCTTGTTCTTTGGCCCATTTCACCCAGTTCTCATAATGCTTCGGCTCAATCCGATCCAGCTCTACTTGTTCGTCCGTATCCGCATAGATCGCGTGCAAATTGACCTTATGTTTGCCGGGAATCATTGAGAAGGCTTGCTCCAGGTCTGCCCGAAGCTCTGAGGGTGTCGTTGCAGCCCCCGGATATTGACCTGTAACGGATATTCCACCCGTAAGTTCCCCATCTTTATTCAGAAAACCTTTTACATCGTCCCCTTGCCAACAGTGAACAGACACTTTGATCTCCGCGAGCTTCTTCAGCACTTCATCCGTATCAATTCCATGCTGAGCATATAATGATTTGGCTGCTTCATATGCTTGCTTGACCTGATTTTCCATGTGCGAGAACCCTCCTTATTATCGTGTAAATGCTGCTGGCACACCGCCATCAATCGTCATCATGCAACCGGTTGTTTTTTCTGATTTGGAAGAGGCAAAAAAGGCGATGCCTTCCGCAATATCTCTCGGATAAATATTGACGAGCAAAGTTGTACGTTTGCGATAGTACTCTTCCAGTTGATCTGGTTCGATACCATAGGCTGCTGCACGTTCATTTCTCCATGAACCGTTCCAGATCGCTGAACCTTGCAGGATGGCATCCGGGAGAATCGTATTTACACGAATACCGTATTCCCCACCTTCAGCCGCGATGCAGCGGGCCAAATGAGCCTCAAGTGCTTTGGCCGAGCTGTAAGCTGAGGCGCTTTTACCCGCATAGACTGAGTTTTTGGACCCGATAAATACCATACTGCCGCCAATCCCCTGTTGTTTCATCAACTTGAAGGCTTCGCGTGCCACGAGGAAGTACCCTGTACCCAGCACATTCATGTTCAAGTTCCATTCTTTTAATGATGTTTCGTCGAATGGACTGGAGGTGGCCAGGCCTGCATTGTTCACGATAATATCCACGCCGCCATATTGTACGGCAACTTCAGCATACGCAGATTGCACGGCCTCTTCATCGGTTACATCCATCTTCAATGCATATGCACGATTGGCACCATATTGGTCGTTAATTTCCTGAGCTACTTTCTGTGCTCCTTCAAGGTTGAGGTCCGCGAGAACGACATGTGCCCCTTCAGATACCAATCTGCGTGCGGTTTCACTTCCAATTCCACCGGCCCCCCCGGTAATAAACGCAACTTTGCGGGAAAACTCAGTCTCCGCCGGAGCCAGCGATAATTTGTAAAGCTCAAGCGGCCAGTACTCCACATTGTAGGATTCATTGGCGCTGAGGGATACGAATTGGCCCAGACTTGTCGCACCGCGCATCACGGCAATGGCTCTATGATACAATGCCCCGCTCACCTGGGACAGTGCCCAGCTCTTGCCTGTGTTGATCATGCCCACACCTGGGATAAGAATGACGCGAGGTGCAGCTTCGAACATCACGTCACCATCATTTTTGTTGCTCTCAAAATATTGTTGATATTGTTCTTTGTAGGCGGCTACGCCTTCCACCAGTTTGGATTTCAGCCCTTCAATATCCTCCGCGTCCGGTGTCCAATCGATGAATAGAGGTACCACTTTGGTGTGCACCAAATGATCCGGGCACGCCGCGCCTACCTGTGACAGCTTCGGCGAATCCACTCCTCCAACGAAGGCAAGCACATCCTCCTGATCGTCAAAGGACAAAATCATTTTTTTGCTATCCGATACCGCTCCCCGAATGGTCGGCATTACTTTGGATACGATCTGGCGACGCACTTCTGCCTCAAACGCAGGATGCTTCTCTCCGCC
The DNA here is from genome assembly GCF_900221055.1 of Paenibacillus sp. RU5M. NCBI lineage: Bacteria > Bacillati > Bacillota > Bacilli > Caryophanales > Paenibacillaceae > Paenibacillus > Paenibacillus sp. RU5M. The sequence goes on from NZ_OBQM01000002.1 coordinate 237,792, forward strand.
AAACAGGCTTCCTTCGTCAACACGTGCTTCAATGAAGGCTTCCGCTTCATTAATAATTTTGATCGTCTGGGCGTAACATTCTTCCGAGGTTTCTCCCCAAGTCACAAGTCCATGCTTCTCCATCAGAACCAGTTCGGCATTGGGATTCGAGAATACGCTTTCAGCAATCATCTTGGATAGTGTGAATCCTGGACGCACATAAGGAACCCATACAAATCGATCCCCGTAAATCTCTTTCGCCAGTTCTTTTCCGTTATCTGCACAACACAGACTAATAATCGCATCTGGATGGGTATGGTCCACATGTTTATATGGAAGGAATGCATGCAGCAACGTCTCAATGGATGCACGCGGGTGTTTGGAATCGATCATGCAATGACCCAGGTATTCGACCATCTGTTCATCCGACATGGATTCCCGTTCGATTAATGGACGAATATCTTCGAGTCCAAGGCCTGTAAAATGCTTCGCCTGCATAGAAGCCAGATCAGATCCGCTGCCTTTTACATACATCACTTCTATATCACGGCCGCGAAAATCTTTCACCGTCGTTTTGGTAGACGTATTGCCTCCGAAAATGTTACATACACGGCGATCTGACCCAATCAGATTGGATCGGTAGACCAGTTGCTCCAGTCCGGTTGTTTTCTCCGAAGCCTGTGATGAATTCCATAAACTCTGTACCATTTGTTCCCCTCCGATAATGTTTGTTTTATTCCTAATCAGAGTTTATCATCTTTGTTTTGTTTTGAAAACAAAAGATTTTAAATATAAACGGAAAAATTCAAAAGAATTCTGTTTTGATGATTTTTCTTTCAAAAAAACACCCTGACGTGTTGGTCAGAGTGTTTGGAAGAGATTTGTGGTCACAACAAGCTTAATGTCGCTAGTGGATTGGATGAATCATTTTAGCAAAACTAGACCCTATAGACCCTAGTAGATCCCTGCTTTTTTTGAAGTATTTTTGATTCCGTAATTGTCGTTGACGACTGTGTTTCCAAAGCTTGTCAAACTTCCGTTAGAACCCGTAGCCAAGTCCAAATAGTTCAAATCGGAACTGTTGCCATACCAGGACCATGCGAGCCAGCCGACCCCTTTTTCCTGACCATATTTCATGATCGCATATTCATCGACATCTCCGTTCGTGTGGTATCCGCCGAATTCACCGATGATCAGGGCCAGACCTTTGTTTAATACGCTTTCCATGTTGGCTTTTACGGTTGCCGCGTCTTTACCGGCATATTCATACATGTGAATCGAAAACACAGTATTTTTCTGTGTATCTGCTGCAAATACACTTTGTCCATAATCCACGATGGATTGTGGGTACTGCCCCCAGCCCGCTGCATCCACGATCAACGTATTGTTAATCCCGGCATTTCTCAGCTTCGGAATCGCTTTTTTGTATCCGTCAGCCCAAGCACTACCGTTCCATGTTCCATACCATTCGTTCGCGATATTTACGATAACTCTGTCTTCTTTGCCAATGAGTGCTTCCTTGATGCTAATCCAGTAATTCACTGCTGCATCCAACGAATTATAGTCATCCTTACCTGTTGCATCATGTACTTCAAGCACCGCAATCATTTTGTTTGCGCTCACAACATTAATGATGTTTTTAACGGAGTTCAGATCGTCTTTGGTGTACTGCACGCCATTGGAGAGCACAATCCGTACGGTGTTGGCACCTGTTTTGGCAATTGCAGGAATAGCCGTGTTCAGGTCGTTCTTAAACCATGAATGTCCATGATTGACACCTCTCATCACAAATGCCTTGCCAGTGGAATCGTACAATTTGCCTCCGCTTACATAAAATCCTGTAGCAGCAGACGCTTTGGGTGCAGCACTCCCCAGAATCACCAACATAAGTGCAGCTATTACGGTAAAGACTGTACACTTTTGCAACTTGACCATTCGCTAGAACCTCCTACATTTTTTATTTATTTCAATTAACCCTGCTCAAGGCAATAAGTTAACTAAAATCAAGAGTATCCCATAATTTTATAAAGTTATTATTTATAAATAAATAACTTTATGTAAGATACATAATTTAATTTTATTTACTTAATCGTTAAGGTTATGGACATATAATAAAATGAAAACGCTTACCGGTCAAGTTATTTTTTCCATGATAAGGAATTTATTTTGTACTCGCTACCTCCCCCATCAACACTCCTTATTTGGCAATCGACCCCCTAAACACTTCAAATCGTTTTCAAAACAAAGAGAGCACCTCGTTCACCCCTAAAAGAAGTGAATAGGTACTCTCTGTTTCATATCCATGGTCAATGGATATCATCTACGCCGGGCAAAGTCCACAAATCTGAACTTGTCCGGGCGATGCCTTGCCTCTGTGAACTGGAATTGACTTGCATCCTCCAGGTAAACCTGACTTCTAACCACAACTACATTGTGGAATCCTTCGAGATCAAGCAATTCCCTATCCTCAGCAGTAGGCTCCTCCACCAAAATTTCCTTTTTGGCAAAAGAGATAGTCAGCCCGAGCTCTTCCTCAATGTACTCGAAGATGGAGTCATTACATATTTCCTTGCTCAAACCGGGAATAAGCCTCTGGCTTATATGGTCCTTGTCGAGAATGACATGTTCGCCATCCACTTGCCGTACACGTCTGATCTCCCAGACCTTTTCATTCAGGCCAAAATTGATTTTCTTGAACAAGGCCTGATCAACCTTTTTTTCTTCAAAAACCTTAACGTACGTTTTGGCCCGATGTCCCATTTTTTTAGCCAGTTCCTTGAAGCTGACGAGGCCCGAAATAGGAAAATCAATTTTACGTATATCCAATACAATGGAGCCCTTACCTTGAATTTTCTGAATATAACCTTCTTCAGACAGCATTTTAAGCGCTTTGCGAATTGTCTCTCTAGACGTTTGATAACTTTCCGATAAATCAAGTTCCGAGGGAAGCAACGTACCTGCTTCAATTTCTCCAGTCCGAATACGAGCTGCAATATCTTCATAGATTCGGATAAATTTATTATTCATCATTCATCACCACTGTCCATTACCCTTTTTTATCATATTGGCAACCTATTATAACATTAAAAGTCGAATGACGGATAATGCGGCTACTGAGGATGATGAAATGATGAATTTCCATGTGATTCAATCTAAGTCTTTCAATCCGATTTTGACGTGTTAGCCTTACCGTCTATATCAATACTCGTTCCTTTATCATCCATAGTTCGGTTCTCTTCCTCCATAGTTTGACCTTCTTCTATAATACGGATCAGTTTGTTCAGTCGGAAGATCAGGGCTGCGGCCTCAGATCTGCTCAGATGCTGCATGGGTCGGAAACTGCCGTCTTCGTACCCGGTAAGCATGTACATTCCAGCAAGCTCTTCAACCTCTTCTTTGGCCCAATCGGACACATCCATCTGATCCGTAAAAGCACGACGTGAAGTTGCGGGTTCCGGCTTGATTTTGCGAATAACATTCGCAATGATCTTCGATGCCTGTTCCCGGGTTACCAGCGCATATGGAGCAAATTTACCTTTACCCATGCCATGTACCATACCAAGACTTACGGCCGCTTCTATCTCAGGAGCAAACCAATCCTGATCGTTCACATCCCGAAAAGCATGCTGATAAACGGCAGATGTATCCAGACCCATTAATCGCACAATAAGTGCTGTGAACTCAGCTCTTGTAATGGGACGACGGGGTTCGAAGCGGGTTTCACTCACACCTTGAATGATGTTTTGCTCTGCCAGCCATATAATCTGATCTTTATTGAATGTTTGACCAATATCAATGAACTTAACCTCTTTCTTGGCTGTTGTTTCCGCTTTGTCATTTTGCTCAGGTTGAGACAATCCGGACGACTGAACATCTTCCGGTTTAGAGGAAGGTGCAGGTGAACCAGCTCCACTTCCGCTTGGAAGTGGATATGGCAGAGTCACGGCAGTGGCCTGCTGGCTTTCACTTTTTTCCCCGGCTGAATTTTCAGTCCACAATATGACATCATAGCGCTGTCCGCCCGTTAGTCCTGTCCAGATGTAGCTTCGATCTTTTCCACGATAGATCTCCCGCCCACTACTAGAAAGCACGATCGTTTCATTCAAAGATTCCAATTTCCAGCTCAATGCAATGCTGCTTGTGCTCTTGGAGTTCGCTGAAACGGTGAATTCTTCTGAAGGCAATGTCTCGAACTCGGGTACATCGACTGTCTTTCCGTCTCCCGCCTCATTGAAAGGCACAATAGAAAAGTCGGAATAGACCTGGGCACTTTTCAATTCAGTCACATGAATCGACGTTTCCATTGTTGTCGCAATCAGCTCGTCTTCCTGATAGATGCGATAGCCTGCTGCACCAGGAATCATATCCCACATAATATCTGCACCATGCTGAGCGCGTTCTTCCACTTGAGGTGGAGAAGGAATTTTGCCAGGCAGCGTTACTGCTGTTATATTGAAACCGCCCTTGCTCTTACCGGAAGCATTTACGGTTTTGATGGTATAGACATAATTTACACCAGGCTCAAGCCTTTGGTCCTCGTAATAAGGCTCGTCAACAGACACTCGGCCAATCTCCGCACCGTCACGTTCAATGATGAATTGCTCAGCCCCCTTGACATGGCTCTTTTCGAACTGAAGTTGTATGCTCTCCTGTGTCGAACGATATTCCACTTCCTTGGGAGCTTCCGGTTTGGTCAACAACGTATAATTAAGCTTATGTGATGTATCCCCCTGCTCGTTCTCGGTATACAGTTCAATGGAGTAGTTCGTTCCGCCCTGAAGTTCCTTTACGATATACTCTTTTTGTCTGCCTCTATACAGCTCAATACCATCCATTAGAACCACAAACGTTTCGTTGAGGTAAGGAAAATCCCACTCCAGTCTGGCATGATCCGTCTCCGGATATAGCTTCATCTCAATAGAATCGACATGAGGCAGCGTGAAAAATGGAGCAACGACCATTGGAATTCCATTACCCGCTGTATTATAAGGAACGATCTGTACTTGATCATATTGGGCTGCACTGACTAGCCCCTTAAGGGTAACCTCAGTCAAATCACTCTCTGTAATGATTGTGAATTCGTCAGCCGCTATCATTACAATGTAACCCTCTGCACCTTGAACCTTTGTCCACTTAATCACTGCCTCCGTCTCTTCAATCACGTCTGGATGCAGCGTTTCCGTAATTGTTGCAGGCAGCGTACGCAATTGAACATCAAATCCCGTATCGCTATCGCCGGAAGCATTCGAAGTCTTAACCGTATAAGTGTATCTCTCTCCCGGCGTCAAGTCCTTGTCTTCATAAGAGATACTGTCAGCCGGAATACGGTCAATTTCAATACCATCTCGCAAAATGATCAATTGTTCTGTGCCTCGTGTGGCGCTGCCACTCAGATCCAGCGTTGCCGATTGATCGGTTACTGCAGCAATACTTGCTGTTTGTGGGGATATGGGTTTGGTCAACAAAAGAACCTGAATAGGAGAAGAGCGGTGACCATCCTCATTCATAACTGTAAGTTCAAACGCATACGTTGTGCCATCCAATAAACTGGCGAGATGGACCAATGGTTCGGACACAGTCTGAACTCCCCCCGTTGTCTGATTGCGAATTTCATATGCGGCTGCTCCCTTTACTGCTTCCCACGCCAGATCAAACGTGTGCGTTCCCTTGATCACTGTAATTCCATCTGGTGATAGTGGCAGAGTTTGAGTTGTTATTCCATAGACAAGGGAAGCACCCGAACCACTTGCATTAACCGCCCGGATCTTGTACGTATATTTCGTGCCGGGCGACAAATCCTCATCTACGAATCGGGTTTCACTCGCATCCATGCGAGCAATCTCTCGCCCATTGCGTTCAATGATGTATTCGTCTGCACCCTTTACCCCTGTTTTGGTAAAATCCAGACTAAGACTGTTTTCCGACACTTCCGTTGCCTTAATCTCAACTGGCTTCTCAGGCAATGTAAGTATGGATATACCCGTCGCTTCGGATGGGGTCCCTTGTCTGTTCACTGCAACAAGTATGTAATGATGCATCGTTCCATCCTCAAGTCCTGAAATAAAGGTCGTCAGCTCTGTTCCACGGTAAATCTCTTTGTTCCCCTGCTGAATTACATACTCCGAGGCACCTGCTACCGAATCCCATGACAAGGTGGCTTTATGTACTCCTGGTTCAACAACGATTTCTGAAGGGGCGGTCGGTTTGGATAATCGAATCAAGCTGGCGGACTGACCGACTCCAGACGTGTTCACGGCCTGTACTTCCACTAAATACTCCATACCTGGCAACAATTCTTTAGCCGTATAGGCAAGTCCCGAAGTTCGCCCCACTTCCGTCCCATTGATACTAACAATATAGGATTCGGCTGTATTTACAGATTCCCATTCCACCCCAATACTCGTTTCATCCGTACGTGTTACTTTGAGCCCTTTAGGTCTGGTTGGCAAAGTAAGCAGTTCACCGCTTGTGGGTGCACCATAACCAGCAGCATTTCCGGCCTCCACCTGATACGTATAGTGGCGGCTGCCTGATAACTGATGGACTTCAATCTGTGTATCTGAAATCTCATAACTCTGCCCCTCAAGAACGACCCGGTACTTCGTCGCGCCGGGGACTGCATCCCATCTGAGTGTTGCTCCAGTTTCAGTCGGTTGAACAAAGTGAAGACCTGAAGGACTCTCGGGAAGCGTCGTTCCAGATACTTGATTGGATTGACCTTGTCCACTTCCATTGCCTGCCTGAACGTCCACCTGAACCAACGTTCCTGCAGTCAATCCCGTTAGCAGATATTCATGAGTTCCAGCAAGCAGCGTCCCCCGCTTCTCCCCATTCACAAAGACTTCGTATCGCTCCGCGCCTCTTACAGGATCCCAACTGAGATGCATGCTCGTTGTTGTAGCATTATCTATACTCAAGCTTTCAATGGCCCCCGGCAATGTCAGCAGCTTCTGCAAACTTGTTACCGGACCTTCTCCTGTCTCGTTTGCGGCTAGCAATTCATAGCTATACTCTGTTCCACTATCCAGACCTGCGTCCACATACTCCGTTTCCAATCCTTCGTAGACTCCAGCTCCACTGCGTGAAAGGCTGTAATACGTAACTGAAGTTACCGTCTCCCATCCCAGAGAGATCTCATGCTCCCGAATCTGCACTGCCGCAAATTCACCAGGTGCTGCAGGCAATGTCAGGAATCCCACCCTGCTGCTTTCTCCCGTACCACTCTCATTCAGTGCTGTGACCGAAATCGTATGAATGCTCCCCGGGACCAGATTGGTCATGTACGGAATATTGGAAGAATCGGAGATCGTCTGGTCAAATACAATACTTCCATCCGAAGTTGCAGCCGTGATACGGTACGCAGTAGCACCTTGAACCGAATCGAAATGTACTTCTGCCAGCTCAGGCTGGGAATCGACTTTTCGAACTTGTAATGATCCCGGTGCCGCGGGGATTGTCAGTGCACGGACAGATACTGCATCACTTATGCCAGTATGGTTTCGAACTCTCACTTCGTAATCATAGACTTGCCCACCACTTAGGGAGTGATCAATGAGCGTATGTTTAGGATAATCCAGTGTCCAGGACTGGCCTGTCGTATGGTTTATGATTTCATACTGATACCCGTCGGTATACCATTCTCCTGTGGGCAGATCCCACGTAAGTTCTGCCGAAGTCTCACTGATCTGTGTAACGCTCGCATTTCCCGGCTGCTGTGGCTTGCGCTGGATCTGATAAGGTGCTGATACGGTCTCATATGTATTCCCTGCCATATCTATTGTTTTGGCATGGATATACCAAATGCCTTCGGATTCAATTGAAATTACAGGCTCATTCGAGCGGGCTTCATTCCAGTTGTCTGGCGATGCGGTACTGTTGGTCACACTGTACAATCGCGAATTCTCATTGATACCCGAATCAGAATCTTCATATTGAACGGTAGCAGATATATTAGTGTCAATCCAGCCTTGTCCATTCGGTGTAAATGTAATCGTTGGAGCAACCTGATCGACATAAGCCGTACGACTGACCTCCTTGCTAACGTTTCCGACAGCGTCTCTCGCTCTGGCTCGAATTACGTTGGGACCGTTTGAACTCACTGTACCTGAGTTTCCTACAATATACGGGGCCCCATTCAAACTATATTCATACGAAATGGCATGTTCATCTACGCTGCCAGCAATCGTAAATTGTATAGCTTCCTTGCTCCAGCCAGACTGACTTAATGTAATAACCGGCTCTGTTGGAGCAGTCTTATCCAGTCGAATGAGTGCTTTTGTAACAGTACTTACATTCCCTACCCTGTCAAGCGAGCGCGCATATACTGTGGTTTGTCCTTCTTCGGTAACCTTCACTTCTCCAGTGTAATCTTTCCAGGGGCCTTGTTCGTTTAGACGATATTGGCTTTTGGCAAGTCCACTGCCTGTATCTTCACCGCTGGTTATTTCAAAGGATACATCCTGATTCGTCCATTCATCAGCACTGAGTGTAATCTTTGGCTCATCAGGTCCTGTCTTGTCAATCCGGGCATTGGCTGAAGTTGACGCACTGACATTAGAGGCCCGATCCACACTTCGCGCCTGAATCTCGGTGATTCCTTCGGTATTGATGGTAAATGGCTCTCGATAATCGACCCAAGTTCCTTCAACTCCAAGTCTATATTGCGTAAGACCCACTCCACTTGCTTCATCCGTACCTGCCGTTAACGTCACTGTTACTGCCGAATGGGTCCACTCCGTCGGATTTAACGAGATGACGGGAGGTGTCGGAGCTGTACGGTCCACTCGTGCTGTAACAGAAGCCTCCTGTCCTGTATTGCCAAATGCATCTATGCTGCGTGCAATAATGAGTGTGTTTCCTTCAGAAGCAACCGTAATGGGAGCAGTGTATTCCTTCCATTCTCCCCCAATCCCCAGCTTGTACTCAGTCTTCTGTACACCACTTAAGGCATCCGAGCCTGCTGTAATCGTAACCAGGACATCTTCCTTGGTCCAAGAAGAAGGATTTACTGCTATCGAGGGAGCAGTGGGACCGGTTGTGTCCTTTGTGATCTGACCTGCAGAGGTAAATGCAGTCTGTATGCCTTCTCCATTCAGTGCTGCTACATATACGTTATATAATCCGTCTGCAAGTCCAGTTAACGCAAGTTCAGTCCGAGTTGATGAAGTTGTACCCGATGCAAGCACTTGTCCGACGGAGTTACGTATTTCCGTTTTGTAACTCGTTCCCGCAGGATTGCCATTGTTGTTCCAACTAGCCGTAACGGAGTTACCTGACTGGCTCACAGCTGCATCGCTTGGTGCATTGGCTAGTGTAAATTTGCTAGCTGGACTTGAATACCCCGTATACGAACCCACTGTATTTTTAGCGCGCACAGCAAAAGAATATTGAGTATTCGGTGTAAGCCCGGTCACCTGCCGACTATTTGTTGTACCCGTATCAAAGGTTTGATTCGTCGTTACATTTTTCAGTTCATACGTCACGGAAGCATCATTCGCCTTTTTGTCCCAGTTGACCGTCAGATTATTATTGTTAACAGATGTAAATGACGGTGTTCCCGGAACAACGAAACTTTTCACCGTGAAGTTGACAGTGCTCGCAGAGGAGACCCCTCCCTTGTCATCCATTACCCACACCTGCAACGTATGTACGCCATCTGCGAGCGTGTCTGGCAATGTGTAATTCGTGTTAAACGACTGATTGGAACCTGTAGCCGTCATCTGTGTCAACATGTTTTCGGAGCCTCCGTCGATTGACCATTTGACAGTCAGAAGATCTCCCACATCCGTATCCCGGGTTGTACCGGATATTTGAAGCTGTTCTCCTTTGTAATAGGTCTGGCCCGAAGACGGTGCCGATAGTGCAAATGAAGGCGGTGCATTTTTGGGACCAATCCCCACAATCGTCGAAAATTTGCGTGAAGCCTGGTTCGCGGTTGCTTTGCCGTTCCACCAAAACTGCGCAGCAGTATCCGTTGCGGTAACGGTCTGCCCTGGCGTAAAGGAAGATGGAGAAGAACCACCTATCAGCTGCGCATTGTCCGGGCTATTGTACTGCCCCATGAAAATGCGATCTGCGTCCACAACGTTATACGTGTTGGCATAAAAAGCAGTTACCTGAACACCTCCACTGTAATTGCGCCAGCCGTTCTCAATCACTTCAAACGGAGAAGCATCGTTGCCATTCACCATCGTATCCCAATAGAACGTACCTCCCAGATTCAGCGTAGAGCCGCTGCGGTTAACAGCCTCCAGCTCCACCTTCATATAACCGCCCTGAGATGTGGCATTAACGATGGACACGCGCAAAATATACTCTACGTTGTCTTTCTGCCTGGACATTTCGATTACATTATTATTGATTCGATAATAATTAAGGGGCAGCGACTTAAAATTAACGGGTGTTCCGTTATGATCAATAATGGTGGATACATTCCCGGTATCGCCACCGTAGAATACGTTTGTATTAGGAAGCAACACAATTCTATATTTGCCATCACTATTCATCTCCACTTTCACCTTGGAGGATTGAACAGCCTTCATGCTGGAAGTATCGGATACAATACTGATGGTTTCCACAGCTTCAGCCATAATGGCCGTTGAACCCCATTCGACCAGCAAGGCTTGGGGTGACAGCAGAGCAAATGCAAGTACCACTTTGGTAAGCTGCTCGGCCTGTTTTTTAATACGCTTCTCAGATTTCTTCAACGTCTGCTCTCCTTTTCTGCACACAAAAAAAGGAGGCACCCCAACAAAGGAACAAAGTCCTCTGTTGGGGTGCCTCCCCTAACAAGTGTCATTTTTTCTTGATTATAACGATTCGAATAACGAAAGTAAATACTTAATAATGCTGAATATTGTCAATTACGAACGATTGATTGATTATAACGTATGGCTGAGAAACCACTTGTACAATTCCGGGTTGTCATACGTTTCGGTCCAAGCATCATGATTACCTTCAGGATATATCGTCAGCTTCACATCCGCGTTCAACGCTTCAAGCGCATGAACAATTTTCTCGGATTCCGTAACATAAACGATGTCATCCTTGGCACCATGGAATGCCCAGATCGGTATATTATGCAGTTCTTCCGCTTTGGAAGGGTCTGCTCCCCCACATACAGGAGCCAATGCAGCAAATGTATTGGGGTAAAACAGTGGCAGATCCCAAGCACCATACCCGCCCATACTCAGACCTGTAAGATACACCCGGTTCGGGTCAGCAGCTTCGTTTTCCAAAACATGTTCCAGAAGAGCCATAACAGCTTCGCGATGCATACCCCAAAATTCGTCCACAGGACATTGCGGTGAAATCACGATAAACGGGAAACTTTTGTCCTGATCGGCAATAAGCGGAACCCCGTGTGCTTTAAGCTTTTCCAGATCATTTCCACGTTCTCCAGAACCATGAAGAAACAAAATGACAGGCCATTTCTGGTCCGCAGCAAGCGGTTCCTCCGTCTCGGGAATGTGCAGTAAATAGTCCAAAGTGACGGTTTTGGTGATTTCCTTTACCAGTCGATGCCCGGTTTGGGACATATGCTCGCCTCACTTCTCATCTCTAATTTTCAGCAACGCTTCATCCAATACTCCAACCACCTTGTCACACCATGCATCAAATTCGGGATCTTCGGTCTGCAATTCAGGATGTGCAAGAATATATTCTATGGTGCTCCGGATTCCTTGATCGGCCCTGATCGTTGCCACAAATTCTGGAACAAGCCTTTTTAGCTTACTGTTATCAAATACAACCGTATTCGCCTTGTCTCCCAGCAGACCGCCTCGAAGATCCTGATCACTGCACGCCGCCAAAAACTCGGAAGATACATGAACCGCATGAAGCTTGACACCAAGCACTCCTGCAATAATCTCATAGATCTGATTCCAGGTTACTGACTCGTCCGAGGTAATATGTACCGATTCACCAATGGCGTGAATATTGCCCATAAGGCCAATAAATCCTTTGGCAAAATCACTGTTATGCGTTATGGTCCAGAGAGATGTACCATCTCCATGAATGAGTACGGGTTTATTTTCACGTATGCGCTTGAGGACCTGCCAGCTTCCCTCTGCCCCGTGTACACCGAGAGGTACAGAACGTTCACTATACGTATGGCTTGGACGCACAATGGTTACCGGAAATCCTTCTTCACGATACTGTTTCATCAAATAGTCTTCACATGCAATTTTGTTGCGCGAATATTCCCAATACGGATTGGATAAAGGCGTACCTTCCGTGATCCGATAATCAGCAAGTGGTGTCTGGTAGGCAGATGCCGAACTGATAAATATAAATTGCTTCGTTTTGTCTTTGAACAAACGGTAATCTCTCTCCAGCTGGGAAGGTACAAACGCGATAAAGTCTGCGACAACATCGAACTCCAGGTCGGCAATCAGCTCCGCAACCCGCGCTTCATCGTTAATATCGGCTTGCAGCACTTTGATTTGCGCAGGCAAATTATCATTTTGATTACCCCGGTTGATCAAATAAAGTTCACAGCCTTGCTTCGCAAGCTGATCGGTAATTGCTGTACTGATGGTACCTGTTCCTCCAATAAATAGCGCTTTCATATTTGGCCACCTCCAGATGAAATTGATCACTAGTCCATGATATCACGCACACAAAAGAGGAGCAAAGATTCAATTGAAGAATCTTTGCTCCTGTCCACTATATGACCTTAACCGTTCCGTAAATCATGTACATGCCACAGTGAATTTCATATTCCCCAGGCTGGAGATCTTTGTCCAAGGTGTAGTAATTATCACCCTTTTGCATGTACATATCCATGCCAAGCTTACTTGATGCCACCGATTTAACGTGTGTGACCTGCCGGGTAAGAATAAAGTTGATTTTGGTAGGGACTCCGGATTTAACTTCAATAACATCAGGTTCAAAACCGTCATTGCTTACGTTAACATTAACAACTTCATATCCCTTCAAGTCCTCCGGCGTCTCGGCTTTGGCCGTTACGGCACTTCCCGAGCCTGGGGACATGTCCTTGCCCATAAAATACACCATAAAAGATCCAAGCAGCACAACTACAGTAATTCCCAGCGTAAGCCAAGGCCAGGTTTTGCTAATCCAGCTTTTCATCTCAACGCTCCTCTGTCTATGTTCCCATTCTATTGCAACTCTTCTTCAGCATACCCCATCCGGTTAAAATTGAAAATGACTCGAATGGGCCATATCGATGGGACGTCACTTAGCCCAATAAATATATTCATCAAAAAAGAGCCTGAATCCCTCAGGCTCTTTCAGCTATAGTTCTTGTCTTTATCATTCTATCTAATTCCACTCAGGAATATAGAGGTGTATTTCGACTTCGTCTCATCCGCAACTTATAAATCTCTGGTAGCGCTACACCAATTAGCACCACAATAACCCCGATCCATTGCAATGGGCTCACATGCTCGTGAAGCACAATGGCTGAGAGCAGCACCGCGATTGGGAGCTCAACTGCACCAAGAATTCCGGCCATGTCGCCCCCAATATGAGGCACACCTACTGCGAACAGTACTGGTGGGATAAAAGCTCCGAAGAAGCCAAGCAACAATCCGAAGACAAGCAGCTGGCTCCAAATCAATCCGTTAAACAGGAACGTCGGCGGGAACAGGATACACAGCAAGACCAGACCTCCGGTCACCATCCATGCACTGCGAAAAGCCGGATGTGCTGATGGAACCGCTTTACCACTGAACATTACAAACAGGGAGTAACTTACAGCCGCCATTAAGCCAAGCGCTATGCCCAAGCCGTTAAACTCTCCGAGTCCCTGTTCCAGGAAACCTGCTGCCAGCAATGTTCCGCCAAACAGGATAATCAAAGTCAGGAACGTTACTTTGTCAGGACGCTGACGTTTGCTCACGGCCTGAATCAATACGCTAATCCACGTAAATTGGAACAAAAGAATAATGGCAAGTGACGCGGGAATGTATCGTAAAGACTGATAATAGACAAGACCGGTAATCACCGTCGGCGTCCCTGCAGCCATCAATATCAAACGTTGCTTCCACGTTAATTTCTGGAATGCTTTTGCCACGGTTGCTGATGTTTTTCCATCTGCCTGTGATTTCCGTTTCATTCTAAACTTCGAGTATAATGCCAGCATCCAGGAAAGGATGAAGCCCGTGATCAGCTGTGTGCCCACGACCTCTCCAAGTTTGTACCCTTCGCCGTAAGCCAGAACCACAATTGTGGATAATATGCCATAGCTCATCGCTCCTGCGAGAACGGACAGATAATATTTCATTGTAGATAAACCTCCTGATGATCGAAAAATGCGTCCGCATGTTTGATCCATGCCAAGGTCACAGACACCATCCAAATGCAAAAATCCTAACTACGAGCAAGGAATACAATGATTCCTGGCATCGTAGTTAGGAAGTATAGGCTTCCCGTAGAGACCCTCGCCCTGTGTACACTTTCGGCCTGCGAGGTTATACGAAATGAAATATGCATTTGTTGTTTGCGATTCGTGTGTGACGACTTTTCATATATTACATGGCAGGTGAGGTGGTGTCAACCCTGATTCACAATTTAAATTTTTTTAATTCAAATTAAAAACAAAAGACATACGTTATTACGTCATTTTATAGATGAAGAATCCCATGTTAACGTTTGCTGCAATCCTTCTTTGAGACCATTTAAATCCAATCCATCCACTGCAAAGGCCTCTCGGATCAAAGGAGGAGCCACAAATTCATCGTATTTACCAAGATACGGTGCTTCATCTTCTGAAAGTAACGCAGATGCGTCTTCCGCTGTTCGACATTCACTCATGATCTCGGCCAAAAGTGTGCGACCATCCACTTTGCCTGACACGACAAAATAATAAGGCTCCATAGGTACAACAGATCGCAAGGCAAGTTTGTCAGACAAATTGTGCTTCATTAAACGTTCCAGTGTGCGGAAAGACTTGCTTCCCACCCAAGGTAATACATACAAGGAATCTCCTCCAGCTGGAATGACAACCTGTTTCAGCAACCCACTTTCACGTGCAAGTCGACGGGCGCGTTCCAATCGATTTACCGCTTGCGGAGACAGATACGGATATATCACCGTGTCGGACAGTACTTCACGCATTTTCTGGACGACCGTCGTATGAATGTCCCCACCCGCACCCAGCCATAACGTATCCACTTTTCCTTTGGCTGCCTTCACATACACAGATTTATGCTTGTGATCGACCTCTTCCACTTTCCACAGTTTCCCGGCAAGAGAGAAACAGTATCCAGGAGGCGGCACGGTTGTAATCGACCCGATCTCCTCGGAACCGTTCAGCACTTTGTGCTCTTCATCATCTTTGAACACCGCATAAAAGCGATAGTTATTGACGGTTTTCTCACCCGTAAGCCCGATGATTAAAGTCCGATCTTCTGTCCATTGCAGATGATCAGTCTCAATCAGATAATTTAGAAAAATCTGATATTGATCTGCACGAATCTCCTTGAATGGTGCGAGCGAAAGCATGGCCTCAGCCAATTCTTTGGGTTCAGCCTCCCCCATGCTTTTCAGTATGCTCATAGTCTGATGATAGAGCACACCCATCGGCATCTTCCGGGCCTCAAGTGGTTCAACCCACTTGGTCTTTACATACAATTCAATAACAGCAATAGCCCGCATGAGTGTCCATGGCATCCGAGCAGGAAATTGAGCTTCCTCATCCTCTTCTTCCGGACATACAAATAGCATCTCGGAAGCCATATCCTCACGCCTGCCTGACCGTCCAAGGCGCTGAACAAAGCTCGATGCACTATAAGGTGCTCCAAGCTGCACAACTCGCTCCAGTTCACCCAGGTCAATCCCCAGTTCCAACGTTACGGTAGCCGCAGCTACTGCTGGCCCTGATCCGGTTCGTAAGGCGGCTTCGGTCTCTTCTCTCAACATGGCGGAAATGCTCCCATGATGAACATGGAATACGTCCCGCTCCTGTCTCCGTGCGGCGACACGCCGCATCTCAAGTATAGTGACTTCGGCATCCGTCCGACTATTGGTGAATATCAAAGCTTTTTTGCGATGTGTACTCTCATATATGAAGTCGTAATAGACTTTACGTGCGTTATGCAGATGTTCCGCCTGTTCTTCATCCCGTGCATCCGGAAACGAAAAATGCTCCACCCGCAAACGCAGCTTGCGACCACCGGGGGAAGAAACCACATCCACCCCCTGATTAGTTCCAGCAGCGAGCCAGGCTGTAGCAGCATCATAATCACTTAGTGTCGCAGATAATCCCACTCTTCTCGGTTTACATCCAGCCATACGTTCAATTCGCGCCAGCTCACTCAATACCTGAATGCCTCGATCCGCTCCCATGAATGCATGAACCTCGTCAATGATGACATATCGCAGATCATGAAATAGCGCCGGGATGGCATTGGGACGATTCATCAACAGACCTTCGAGCGATTCAGGCGTAATCTGAAGCACACCGGATGGACTTCGCATGAGACGTGTTTTCTCTGCCTGAGGCACATCTCCATGCCAGTGCCATACCGGAATATTGCCCTCTGACAGTAGGTCCTTTAGTCGCTCGAATTGGTCATTAATCAGTGCCTTAAGTGGCCCGATGTACAAGATGCCCACGGATTTGGAGGGACGTTCATGCAGCTCGGTCAGTGCAGGAAAAAAAGCCGCCTCCGTCTTGCCGGAGGCTGTACCTGCCGCAATCAGCATATGATGTGGGGTATGAAAACAAATATTACAAGCTTCAATCTGGGCAGGCCGAAGTGATTCCCATCTTTTTTTATAAATAAATTCCTGTACAAAAGGGGCCAGTCGATAGAAAGGGTTCTCACTCATAATTCAAACTCCGCCAGAAAATCATCCAAATCATCAGCAGATGATGAAGAATCCGTTCCTTTTCCTGCTTCCTGCGGTTTGACTGCTCGCTCACCAAGTAATTGAACATAGGCCACTTCAGGATTCTGATGGAGCGTGTGCAGCACATCCATGAAGTCCCGTACCACTTCACGCGTGGTCAGTAACTCATCCGCGCCGAGCCGGTTGACCGCTGTTTGCATAAAATCAACTAAATCCTCGTCTGTTAGACTAACACTATATCCAAAATGCAGGGCATGTATCTGACGTAGCTTCTGCAACAGAATCAAAATCTCTTCATGGGACAACATCGAAAGTTTCAGGATCGGTCCGGTGTAATTCGCATATTCTCTTGCCGCATAGCGGCCATCAATGAGTCTCGAACGAAGTGCTTCATAACTGAAGAGTCCGCGTCTTTCATCTTCCACAAATTGTGGTGTGCCGCCTACAAAGATACCCAGGTGTTCTGCTTTACCCTGCATCGTATCATTGAACATGGTAAGCAGCTTCTCGTAGTTGCTTTGCCGGGATATGCTGTTTGTAATTTTGTACAGATTCACCGCTTCATCTATGAACAACAGCAGTCCTTTGTAACCGATCCGTGCCGTAAATTCGGACCATAATTTGAAGTAGTCATACCAGTTATCATCATCAATGATGACGCCGACAGCCAACTCTTTCTTTGCTTCCGTCTTGGTTGCAAATTCGCCTCTCAACCAGCGCAGAGCCGCCTGTTTGCGGTCATCATCCGCCAATTTATAGCCGTTCCAGTACGAAGCCAGCACCTTGGCAAAATCGAATCCATGCACCATATTCTGCATTTCGTTCGTCACCGCATAGATTTGCTTCTCGACTTCAGCAGGAAGAGCAGGATCATCCGGGCGCAAGCCCTGACTTTGCATCGCTTGCTGCTGAAGACCAGCGATCCATTTTTGCAAAATCGGTTCCAGTGCCCCGCCATCCGGACGTGTACGAGTAGACAGACGAGTCATCAGCTCACGGTATGTTGCAAGCCCCTGACCTTTGGTTCCCACCAGTCTGCGCTCAGGTGACAAGTCGGCGTCCGCCACAACAAATTCCCGATCCATCGCATAGTTACGAATCATCTGTAACAGAAAACTTTTTCCGCTTCCATACCTTCCTGTAATCAGCTTAAAAGCTGCCCCGCCTTCCGCAATGTTGTCCATATCCCGCAAGATCGCGTCCACTTCAGACTTCCGACCAACAGCAATCTGCTCCAGTCCGATTCGTGGCACAACGCCAGCTGTCAACGAATTCACTAGTGCGGTAGTCAGCCGCTTTGGTATTTTAAGTTCTGCCACTGCCCAATCACCTCTTCACATGTTCAAACACATTTATATAATCCGAAACCATCCGATCACCTTCAATCAAAAGGTCACCAATCGTTTCCATGGCCATATCATTAATTTCATCCAACAGGAGTGTAGGCATCGTGCCGTATTGCTCAGCCACCCGCATCAGCTCCGTATCCGGGTTGACGCCAAGCAAGGCGTGAATTGCCTGTACATGCTGCTGAGATAGCATTTCAGAAAACTGTATCCACTCTTCATCCAGATCAGCAGAAAAATCCGCCTCCCATTGTAATGATAATGGCTCGTTAATCCCGTTTTCTTGTCCTCCATCAGTATTAAGCGCTCCCTCAACGTCAACCTCCTGTTGGTTAGACTGCTTAGCACTTTCAGCTTCTTCCGTTGAATTCTGGATCACGGTAGTGGGTAGGCTGCTCACATTGTTTGCATCCTCATCTTCGGAGGTATGATTTTCTTCGATCATGAGTGCTCTGCGCACATATTCGCTTTCCTTTTGCAGCGAAGCAAGTTTCTCTGCATCAATCCGGACTATCGGTTGCTCTACAACTGGCATTTGCTCGACTGCAAATGCCTTGTCCAGGTAACGTTCAATCACTTTTGCAAGCTCAGGTTCAAGCGTCTTTCCACGAAGTCGCCCTCTGAAACCGAGCAGTTCACGGCATTTATTTTCCGTGCATCGAAAAACTCGGGTTACAAACTGGACAAAATCTGCATGCTCTCCAATCGGAACATATGTCATTTGAACCGATTTTCCATAAATGGATTCGTCATATACAGCTTTTCGAAACAGCGTACGTTCGATAGTCCTTTCATGATTTAACTCAAACTGATCCAATATGCCTGCCTTGCGTGTACGCAGTAGATAAGAATCCACCAAAACCATAACTCGGGGAATGTACTGTTCCAGAACCTTCATACCGCCATCTCTGTAAAATTTACTGAGCGTAATGTCGTAGTCATAATATCTTTGTAACAACTTCAGCGAGATATCCGATATATTGCTGCTCAATAGCCGTTGCAATTCCATATCCAGAATCTCCGGTGGAAGATAACCACTCGAAAGCTCCACCATCTCGGATAATGACATGTTCAACTCATGGACTAGATCATAATCAATAATCCAATCCTGCATGTACACATCCAACTGCGGAAGCCGTTCACGATAGTTGATCCATAGTTCTTTTAATTGGTCGTAACCTTCCTCAGGTTCCTGCCAACCAATTCCGTTTATCAGTTCATAAATATGAACAAACAGATAGGACAGATCCGTATCAGGGAAACGTCCTTGCCGGACTTCCGTCCTCCAATACATATACCACTTGCGCTGGGGTTCGTTCATTACACCATAAGTCGGCCAATAACTCATAAAAGGAACAAAGGGAGCCTGCTCCCCTTCCACTTCAATGAGTTGCCTTGCTTCCTCTACAAACCTTTTCTCAGAAGACAATATGCCGCCAGGTAATCTTATATCAAAATCAGCACGGACAATCGTTGAACGATCAGGAACCGGGACTGCCGCTGTGATAGGCTCTTCGCTCAGATCTATCTCCATAAATTCCAGTTGTCTTGAATCCTCTTTCATTGAATTCCGTTTCACCGTCCTCTGCGTGTGAATACGAACAAGTGTATCCATATTCATCATTATAACACTTGTCCTGTGCCTGCGGTGATGAAAATAATACTTTCCTAATTAGCAGAAAAAAGAAAGACATTCAAACTGATATCCAGTTTAAATGCCTTCCCTCTATACCATTTTGCTGCACCCTTTACAGTAAGGCTAGTAAAACCTCGTATCAAACCATGATAGCCCGATTTTTCCCGTCACTCTTGGCTTGAGCAAGGGCCTGACTGGCTTTTTCAATCAGATTCGACATCATCAGCTTTTCTTCAGGAACCATTACCGCACCGCCAACGCTAACAGTGACCACGTCACTCGGGCTGGACAGATCTCTCTGAATTTGAAGTGCAAGCACATGTTGTCTGATTTCTTCGGCAAGCTCCGCTGAACGTTCTGATGTTGCATTCTTCAGTTTCAACATGAAGGTTCCTCCCCGAAGACGGGAGATGATGGCATCATTCTGCTCACTGACCACCGCCAGCACTTCTCCAATCCACTGCAGGCAAAGATCGCCACCTTGAAGTCCATAAGATGCATTATATGAACGGAAATCATCGATATCTATAATAAACAGTCCCAAACTGCATTTCTCCTGCAAACATTCATTCCAATCATCCTGAAGTTGAGATTGGAATATGGTTTGAAGCGGCATGTCTGTTAACGGATCTGTATTGAGATAGTTCTGGAGCTGACTGGTTGTCTCCGTATAATGATCCTGATCATGATTCGATGCGCCACCGTTCAGAAGGACCATCACTGAGGGTTTGCCTGCATGTGTAACAGAAGCCAGTGTAATCTCAAGCAGCAGGGACGTGCCCGTTGCTGTGGTGAAGTACGCCTGGTTAGTAAACAGACGCGTATTATTGAGCTTCAGTTCCTCCAGGTTTTGCTGCAAAATCGTTTTCGTCTTATCAGGCACAAATTCCCTGAAATCCTTGCCGATGAGATGTTTGGAGTTTTCATAGCCAAGCAATTCAGCTGCCTTGTTATTGCAATAAATAACGAACCCGTCCGTCAACGTAAAAAACGCCACCGGGGAAAACTCCATCAACTGTAAGTAGCGCTGCTCATTTTGTCGCAAAATACGTGCATTCTGCAACGCCTGCTCCTCTGCCTGAACAAGCTGGTTCTCCGTTTGACGGCGTACGATGCTTTTGAGCAATGGAAGCACATTCAGCTCCTTCGTTGTCCACAGGTAGGAGGTCGATTGGACAATCTCTCTCCATTTCTCGAAGGATTTCCGGGGGGACAGACGCATGCCATCATCGGTTTTGATCACGGCTTTGGCTGGATCACCTGCCCAATCCACAAGCTGAACCACTTCAGGCCGGAACCAGATGATATAATGATGCTGCCCAGGGGATATGGCCACATAAACAATACCCGATGCTTTTTCCTTGTAAGCTTTAGCAGGATCATACTCCAAACTCAGCTTGGAGGTGTGATAACTGTAATCTTCCGACTTGCCCGCTAGCCATGCTGCCAATTCACGTACTTGCTCTCGTGCCGGTGTATCGCCATATAACAGCAGCTTGTCCTGATAACAGATCGCAGCTCCCGAAGCATCCATCAAACTCAATAAGGTCTGCTCTTCGCCCTGCAATTCCTCAATAATCCTCACTGGACTTGTATTCCCAATGAAAATATTGGAAATTTGGGTAGCCGCTTCACGTGACCTGATCTCAGCCTGATATTCATCCAGCTGCTGACGTTGAAACAGTTCACTTGAGAAGAATGAACCCAAGAAGTTACACAAGTTACGAACACGATGGGGTATATATCTGGCTGAATAATGATGACATGTAATCAGGCCCCATAGTTGGTTGTCATGAATCAGAGAGATGGTTACGGTTGCTCCGACACCCATGTTCTGCAAATACTCAATATGCAACGGGGATACACTCCGCAGAACCGACAAGCTCAGATTAAGCGGTTTGCCCGTCAAAGGTTGAAGCAGGGGAACGATCTCCACAGGTGTATAATTCACGTTCACGATGGTGCGCAACCAATTACGCAGGTATAACTCGCGTGCCTGTTTGGGAATATCTGACGCTGGATAATGGTGCCCGAGAAACGGTTCGAGCTCTTCCTCACGTGCTTCTGCGACGACCTTTCCATTCCATTGTTCGTCAAATTCATAGATCATAACCCGGTCATACCCGAGCATTTCCTTCACTTGTTCGGCTGCTACTTGACTCGCTTCCACCCGATTATCAGTACTTTTAAGTCGGCTGAAGAAGCTGGAAATCCACTCAAAATCATTCCCTTCCATATTTCCTTTTTCATAGGAAGGCTCCATTTCCAAAATTAACAGGCCTTCACTCTCATGAATGACAGAAGTGAAGACCTGCTCATTTCCAGATACGTTAATCGTGAGATCCATATATTGCAGGTCTGATGTTACAGATGCACTGAAGGTGCGTGCCAGTACCTGCCTTATATTATCCTTGCCAATCAGATGTTCGAGTGGAAGGCCCAGCACCTCTTGCGTAGTAAGACCGAGATGTTCCTCCGTATTTTGGCTGCATTGTACAATAGTCGGTATATTGTTGGTGCTCACAGCCAAGAGCACACCATGAGGTTGAATGAAGCCGGGGATATGAATGGGTTCTTTGTCGCAATTGTTTAGATCAATTGGATCATTGGTGTACGTACCTTGATTGAGCAATGTACGGTTAAGCAAATTATTTTCTTTCTTGGACTTCGATTCGGGCATAGCCTGAAAAATCCCCTCTCATGATGTGATAACTCTATTTTCAACTTACAGATTATCCGTATTTGTATTGATCCATTGATCAAGTAATCGGAATGTTTCCGAAGCCGTGTGCACCATGATGTCGTGATCTTCTTCCCCCGTGATGGATTGACGCAGTAGTTCCGTGAACTCTGCCCATCTCGTTCTGGTTTCCGTACCGTAGGCATTAAAATATTCCAACCCCCGATCTGCTTCAATCGGCAGGAACTGCGACAAACGTTTGGTCATGATCTGACCTCCGTTCGTAGATCCTTCAATGACATATAAATAACCGAACAACCTTGCTGGTGTCGATATATCAGGAAGATCCTTACATAAAGGAACCTGTCTGATTTCCTCTTCACTGGCGCCCAGATTCCGCAGGTCATTTTCAAGCAAATTTGCTTTTCCTCTAATCCCGATATCCAGTCCCGTGCTTTCCCAGAAAGGCTGCTGTACAGCTTGTTCTTCCAATGGTTTCAGGAACCCGTAAAATTTCTCCAGATATTTCTTATACTCTCCCAAGCTAACGGTTTGATTCATAATAGCCTTGGCATACTCGTTCTGTTCCACTTGTCTGTGATAATGAGCTGTCTCACTCTTCAGACGTTCCATAATGGTACTGGCTGTCATGTAATCATCGCCCTTCTAAGTCGGATCTCTTCATCAGAATTAAGACTTATACTTAACTGAATGTTCAGTGTAGGTTAGAATGGATACTCCATTTCATCTAGATAAAGACTCTATGTAAGTATACTTTTTCTTGTACGAGAAAACTATATGAATCCAGCATCGTTACATCTTTATTACGTTTGTTCGATTATACTAACCAGCTTGAACTCTTTAATTCTATTTTATAGGAAATAGTAAAGACGACCCCTGACATATATTGATCAGGAGTCGTTAGCTAAGCATAGATTAATATTAATTATTTATTTTCATCTGATTTAGATCCCCAATTCGCTAACTTATGCAATAGACTGATCAAAGCGGGTAACAAGATTGGGAGCATCACAAAACTGAGTAATACCAATCCAATGATCACAGATATAGCAACTTCAATCAATGTAACTACACCGGAAGGAATCAGGGCAGCAAAGGTACCTCCCAAAATAACAGCGGCAGAGATGACGACTCCTCCGATATTGCGGGAAGCCTCCGTGATTTTATGAACCGGATCACCTTCAATCTCGCGATATCTCATCATGAGGAAAATGCTGTAGTCCACGCCAAGTGTAACGATCATAATCAGACTGAAGAAAGGAACGTTCCAACTCAGATAATCCACGTTAAGCGGCCCCACTACTAACAATTCATTCAGACCAAGCGCAACGTAATACGTCAGGAACAACGAGCCAACAATGATTACGGACTGCCAGAATGAACGAATGATTACCAGAAGAATAAGCCCAATCCCAATCAACATAATCATGGAAGTTCTGCTCAGGTCACCTCCAGCTAATTTTTGTAGATCAAGATTTTGTGAAGGCACCCCACCAAGCGCCACTTTGGCTTCGCTCAAATCCGTACCAACAAGGGCTGTGTTCAGTTGGTTGCTCAGATTTTGGACAACATCCATCGCCTCTTTAGAGTAAGGATTGTCTGTTAAAATGATGGATATTTCCGCAGTCTTCCGGTCATCAGACATATAAGTATCTAGCGATGCTTGGAACTCCTCTCCTGTTAATACCTCTTCAGGAATATAGAAACTTTTGGCTGCATCGGACTGTCCCAGATTGCCCAAATACTCCTCTGCATCCCCAAGACCTTTGGAAACATCTGTAAGCCCTTCTGTACTTGCGGTGAGTCCCGATTTCAGTTCACCCATCTTCGCTTGCAGATCGTTCAGACCGGTTAATAACTGATTTTGTCCTTGATTAATTTGTACAAGTCCTTTTTCAACTTCAGACGTTTTCCCAGCGATCTGCTTGCTGCCACTTGCACCATTAACCAGACCTGCAGATAACTCCCCTGCTCCACCTTCAAGCTGACCCACACCCGAAGTCACCCGAGTTAAACCTTCGTTAACCTGAGCCAGGGCTTTGTTCGCTTCCTTGAATGAACCCAGAGCACCATTGTACTGCACCATCAGCGGGTCCATCTGTGTGTATAATTTGTTCAGATCGCTTTGAGCCGCCTGGGTAATGCCGATGATTTGTACCGCATCTTCTTCCTGCTGTAACTCAGGATGATTCGTAATGAGTCTTGTTATACTACTTTCGATTTGAGCGTAGGCATCTAGTGCACCCTGAATTGCTGTTTTCATACTATTAAAAGTATCTCTGAACGAACCTAGTCCCTGTTCAAGATCAGCATATCCTTGATGCAACTCAGTTGTACCTTTAGATAGTATATCTACTTTTTCTCTGAGGGTAGCCAGGCCATTTTTCAATGTATCTGCGCCTTTCCTCCCATCGTTCAACCCAACTGTCACCTGATTCATGGCTTTTCCCAGAGCTGACACTCCTTCTTGCAACTGGCTTGTACCATCAATCAGCTGCTGCACATCACTCAGATCATTGGAAGATTGCAATTGGCCTGCAGCAGAAGATAATCCTTCGTTGATGGTGCCTAATCCATTGTTCGCTTTCCCAATACCTTGATTAAGCTCATCAGCCTGATCATTGATATACAATTCATTAATTTTTGTTCCGGTTGGTCGGGTAACGCTATAAACTACGGACACACCATCCATTTTGGATACTTTATCCGTCAGATCATCCAGTGCTTTTAAAAACGTTTGGTTATCCATCGACTGCTTGGATTGTACAACCAGTGTGGTTGGGGCAGAGAAACCTGGTGGGTAATGATCCATGATCAGATTAATTCCCTGTTTGGATGTATAATTGTTATTGACCTCAAACAGATCATTATAACTAAGTCGGTTACTGTAGCTGAATAAAAACGGAATGCTGATTACGGCAACAAGAATGATTGCAAGAACAGGTCTACTTGACGCGTTCCGAGACAAAAATCCCCATAAGCGGCTATCTGCGTGACCTTCAAATTTCTTCGATGGCCAGAACATCTTTTTGCCTAATACAACCATGAAGAATGGATTCAACGTATTGAGGACGAAAATGAGAACCGCTACTGCAAATGCCACTGAAGAGGTTGCCTGGTACAACTGAAACTTGGCGAGCATCAGAGCAAGGAATCCAATGAATACAGCAATACCACTATATAACACAGTACGTCCTGCCGTTCTAAACGTCGTTTTGGTTGCGAGAAGTACATCCCCGCCCTGTTTGCTTAACTCTTCCTTAAATCTGGTGTATAACAAAATATTGTAATCCGTACCGATCCCAAACAAAATCACAACCATAAACACTTGGGTAAAGTTAGAGAACGGAAAGTTAAACATGTCTACAAGATGACCCACAATCGCTAATGAAACAACATATGATATACCCACCGTAAGCAGTGAGATAACGGGAATGATCGGTGATCTGAAAATAATAATCAAAATAACGAGGATAAAAATAACCGCGATAATTTCTGTTTTCTGTACCCCATCCTCAATCGATTTGCCAAAGTCATCACCAATCAGATCTGCTCCTGTCAGATATGTATTCACATCTGAGATGGCTGTCGCCTCATTTAACTGACTCACCACTTCCGAAAGGGGAATATCCTCATCCTTAGTGACTGTGATTTGGGTTAAAATCGTGGTTTCGTCCTCGGATATAAGTCGATCAGCTTGCTCTTCACCATCCAGATGGGTTGTGAGCGTCTCTATATTCAGTTGTTTTTCCTGATTTTTCAGGTTGGACAAAACAGATTCGATTTCCGTCTTCTGCTGCTTAGTTAATGCCTGTGCACCTTCTCCACTGTTAAATACAGCGATGATTGAATAGGTATTCCCACTATCCTTATCCATGTCTTTCATCATCGTAGCTGCAATTTGGCTCTGAGCCGTTTCAGGAATTGAAATTTCTCCTTTTTCTTTGACCAGCTGACCAAAATCAGGCATCGTCATTACAGAAACTACGGTAATAAGTATCCATAAAATCAAGGAAAGCGTTCTGGGGTTTCTAAGTTTACTCATACTTTATCCTCACACACCTTATGTCTAGTATAGGAATGAACGTTCATTCCGTTTATGTTGTAAAAAAGGCCAATAGAATCAATGGACTCTAATGGCATTCCACAGGCACTCCTCAAGCTGGTTCATTAACTCCGGCGTTGCTTCCAAAAGACCTTTGTTAAAGTGTTCAAACAAATGCATAGAAGCACCGTAGACAATGTTCATTAACGCTTCTGTCGGCAACATAAGAATAGCTCCCTGCTGCTGCCCCTTATGGATGCATTCATTCAGAAACCCCATAAATTCATTGACGCTTTCCTTGCTTTCATCGTGAAAATGCAGTGCATTACCAGTAGAGTTAATAAACTTTAGCCGATCCGGGTTGGACTCAGCGAACTTAAACAATCCACGGAATATATGATGAAACTGCTCACGTACGGAAATGGGTTTATCCGGAAAGCCTTGCCTCAAGGCATCAAGGAACTCCCTGATACTTTTCTGAAAGAGTTCATTCAACAATACTTCTTTGTTCGTAAAATATCGATATATGGTTCCCGCTCCTACCTGAGCCGAATCCGCAATCATAGGCATGGTTGTTGCATCGAACCCCCTTTGGGCAAAAAGCGTTAAAGCAGCTGCATAAATATCATCTTTTTTGCTGCCTTTAGCCATGAATCTATCCCTCCTTATTTCAGGAATGAACGTTCATTCCGTTTCTTTTGGTTAGTATAACCTCTTTTCCCCCATCTAGCAAGTCTAAGCTAAAGTGCCGTTCTTGCTTCAAAATGGTAAACTAATCCTATATCCTGTCACTGGAGGAATTATACTTATGAACATAACGATTCAAGACATTATACAACATCTCACGGAAAATGTTGAGTTACCTGAACACACCGTGGATCAACTGATTACGGGTTCACCCCACCAAACGGTCACAGGCGTTTTTGTAACTTTTATGCCTACACAACATGTGATTGAGCACGCCATACAACGTGGAGCTAATCTAATTATCGCGCATGAACCTCCCTTCTATAACCATCATAGCCATACCGATTGGCTGGCTGATGATCCGGTCTATGAAACCAAAAGAACGCTAATCGACAACGGTGGAATCGCGATCTATCGTTGCCATGATGCAATTCACCGCTTTCAACCGGATGGCATTACGGAAGGATTGGTTCAGGCATTAGGATGGTCCCCTTATGTGGTACAGCATAAACCGGAAGCTGACATTCTATCCTTTCCGGAAGGAATGACAGTTCAGCTTATTGCAGAACATATTAAACGTTCGCTTGGAATCGAATATATACGCCTGGCTGGTGATCCAAGGTTGGTATGCAGACAAGCAGCAGTGCTTGTAGGTTTTCGAGGCAACGGCAATCTGACCATTCCCCTGCTTCAACAGGAAGAGCTGGATCTGATTATCGCAGGTGAAGGATTCGAATGGGAGACACCGGAGTACATACGAGATGCTGTGCAGCAAGGAAAACAAAAGGCTCTTCTTATGATCGGCCATGCCGAGAGTGAGGCTTCCGGGATGAAGCTTTTGTCTGAAAGGTTAGCTACAGCTTTCGCGGAATTGCCTGTTCATTTTATTGGTGAGCAACCGGTGTTTCAAGTATTGTGATCTTCAGAATGACGAGCCATCCTGAGTCCTGTCTGGATTTTGTAGAGGGTTTAATGTACTCTAAATGCTATAACTTCTGAGCTGAGGACATTTGTCCTTGGCTTTTCGAGTGGATATATCATTTAATAGAAATCGAAGAAGTAATGACGCGACAAGGAGAGTACAACCATGAGAGGAATTATTTTTGCACTATTAGGCGGTGCATGCATTACCCTGCAAGGGGTTGCCAATACCCGAATCAGTACGGACATGGGCACCTGGCAAGCCGCAACCATTACCCAACTCACCGGGTTCATTCTGGCGGCTCTGATCCTTGTATTCGTGCGGGACATCAACCTGCAAGGATTGAAGCAAGTGAAGCCCATGTACCTGGCGGGAGGCGCGTTTGGTGCAGTGATTATTTTCAGTGAAGTCACAGCAATCCAGCAAATTGGGGTAACTTTTACGATCTCCGCCCTGTTGATTGCACAGCTTTTCCTGACCTTTCTGGTCGACAGTAACGGATGGTTTGGTGTTGTGAAGCAGAAAATGAAACTACCGCAATTTCTGGGTATAGCATTAATGGTTACGGGCGTCATTATTATGAAGCTGTAGCTGGTCGAGTATATAGTCGGGGGTGAAAGACGTTATGGAAGAGTTTCAGAATGAGCATCAATTATTGCACTATTTAAAACAATATCAACTCGAATCGGTATTTCACCAGCCCCTGCGTCCGCATATGACGTTATGCCACTTCGAGAAGTGCGAATTAATCTGCCGTGAAGGCGAAACATCCGAATATTTATATGTGCTGGTCGAGGGGAAAGTCAAAATCTTCACGACCTCACCACAGGATAAAACACTCGTTCTTTGTTTTAAAACACCGCTTGAAGTGGTTGGTGATATTGAGTACGTTCGGGAGAGTAACATCGTGAACACCGTACAAGCGGTCTCACCTGTCGTGATGCTACGCATTCATTATCAATGGTTAGTTGAACTCGCTAGCGATTACGCACCCCTGTTGAAATTTTTACTCAAAATTATTTCCCACAAGTTTTACATTGATTCGAACTTCTCCAACTTCAACCTGATGTATCCGGTCGAGGTTCGATTAGCCAGCTATCTGCTCTCCATCTCTACCGAAGAAGCGGGGACTGTTGTCCACGAAGAACTGGACGCCTTTAATTTGACAGATATCGCGAATCTGATCGGTACGAGTTATCGGCATTTGAATCGGGTGATTCAGAAGCTGTGTGCAGATGGATTAATCATGCGGGATCAGGGCTTTATTATGGTCAAAGATCGGGCAGGTCTGGCAGAAGTGGCGGGTCACAACATCTATGAATAAGGAGATCTCTATCCTATGATCATTACAGGTATTTTACTAGCGTTACTGGCAGGTTCTCTTGTCAGTCTGCAGACCATCTTTAATAGTAAGGTAAATGAACGTACCGGCTCGTGGTCCACGACAACGATGGTGCTTTTCACCGGGTTTATTGCATCGTTTCTGATTTCTCTAGTGGTGGAGGGCAAAAATACGTTCAGCTTCCAACATATGCAGCCCTGGTATTGGCTTAGCGGAGCCATCGGTGTTGGGGTGGTCTTCTGTCTCGTTCAAGGGATGAAGCTGCTCGGTCCCACATTTGCGATCTCCATCGTACTTACATCCCAGTTAAGTTTCGCCTTGCTGTTTGATTCCATGGGATGGCTTGGACTGGAGCAGATCCCATTCTCGTGGAACCAGCTTCTTGGCGTTCTTGTCATCGTGGGCGGTATCGTGTTGTTCAAGTTTGGCGGTAGCAAATCGGCAAAATCGAAAAAATCTCCTGGTGCATTGCAATCCGATTCATAGGAGAACAATAAAAAGAGTGTCTGTCCAATCCGTTGATTGGCTAGACACTCTTTTTGGCAATCGAATCACGTTTCGCTTAATTCGTGTAATTCGCTTAAACGAACTCTACGTTGTGATACACTTGCTGAACATCTTCAAGGTCTTCAAGCGCATCAATCAGTTTCTCGAACTGAGCTTGTGCATCCTCTGGAAGTTCAATATGGTTTTGCGCAAGCATCGTCAGCTCGGCTACGGTAAACTCAGTAACACCGGCAGCTTTAAATGCTTCCTGTACAGCGTGGAATTGATCCGGTTCTGCATATACGATCACAGCATCGTCTTCGTCCACGATATCACGTACATCCACATCTGCTTCAAGCAGAAGTTCCAGTACTTCCTCGGAGTTTTTGCCTTCTACCCCGATTACCGCTGTAGGATCAAACATATAAGCAACTGAACCACTCACACCCATATTGCCCGCGTTTTTGTTAAATGCCGAGCGCACTTCCGGTGCAGTACGGTTCACATTATTGGTGAGGGCATCCACGATAACCATGGCACCATTGGGCCCGAATCCTTCATAACGCAGTTCTTCATAATTTTCGTCCCCGCTGCCTTTTGCCTTTTCCATGGCACGGTCAATAATTGCTTTGGGTACGTTATACGTTTTGGCACGTTCCAGCACGACTTTCAGTGCGCGGTTCGCTTCCGGGTCCGGTTCGCCCTTCTTGGCAGCTACATAAATCTCAACGCCGAATTTAGCATAGACCCGGCTAGTATTTGCATCTTTTGAAGCTTTTTTTTCTTTAATATTATTCCACTTACGACCCATATCGTTTCCGCTCACTTTCAACATATAATCTGCTTTCTACTTTGTCATTATATCTTGTTGGGCGTACTTCAACAAGTTTAGACTCACGAAAAAATGGTAAAAGACAAGTTGATTTCACCTTACCACGTTCAGAAATCCCAAAGAGAAACGATCCAAAAACGCCAAAGAAGCATTCCCTAGGGAATGCTTCTCTTCACGAATTCATCTAATTAGGCATGAAACTGTTGACCGTCCAGCACTTCAGGCACATAACCGGCACGAATGACGAAATCTCCAAAATGCTCACCATCATTGCGCTCTTTGGCATATTGATTCACCATTGGAGTCAATGTATCCAAAATTTCGGTTTCGCCAATATTTTCTTTGTACAACTTGTTCAAGCGATGCCCGGTAAAACTTCCACCGAGATACATATTGTATTTTCCCGGAGCTTTGCCGATAAACGAGATCTCAGCCAGCATCGGTCTCGCGCAGCCGTTCGGGCAACCCGTCATACGAATGACAATCTCTTCGTCTCTCAGCCCCGCTTCGTCCAGTACAGGCTCCAGCTTGTCGATCAGTGATGGAAGATAACGTTCGGATTCCGCCATGGCAAGACCACAAGTCGGAAGCGCCACGCAAGCCATAGAACTTCTGCGAAGCGCCGAGTAATGAGCACCATCGGTCAGATTGTATTGCTCAATCAGTGCCTCAATCTTTTTCTTCTTCTGGCTGCTGATGTTCCCGATCATGAGATTCTGATTGGCTGTGAGACGGAAATCTCCAGTATGGATTTTGGCAATTTCACGCAGACCTGTCATGAGCGGATAACCGTCCACATCCTTCACACGTCCATTTTGAATGAACAAGGTGTAGTGCCATCTGCCGTTGCTGCCTTTCACCCAACCGTAACGATCTCCATTATGTTCAAAATGGAACTCGCGCGCCGCATCCAGCTTCCAGCCGAGACGACTCGTCAGTTCTTCCACAAACCAGGCGAGGCCGCGGTCATCGATTGTATATTTGAAACGGGCATGCTTACGTACTGCACGATCCCCATAATCACGTTGAATCATAACCGTCTTCTCCGCAACATCAATCATTTGCTCTGGTGTACAGAAACCAATGACTTTGGACACCTGCGGATAAGTCTTCGGATCACCATGAGACATGCCCATACCACCGCCGACAGAAACGTTAAAGCCTTGCAGCTTGCCGTTCTCTACAATAGCGATAAATCCGAGATCCTGCGAAAACACATCTACATCATTGGATGGTGGAACAGCAATCCCAATTTTGAACTTACGCGGCAAATACACTTTGCCATAAATCGGTTCTACCTCTTCATCTGTGTCTTGTGAATCGATAATTTTCTCTCCATCCAGCCACAACTCATGATACGCACGAGTCCGTGGATCCAGGTGATTACTCACCTGGCATGCCCATTCATATACTTCAGCATGAATGTCCGATTGGTCTGGATTCGGATTACACATGACGTTCCGGTTCACGTCGCCACAAGCAGCTAGGGTGCTGAGCAACGAATCGTTTACTTCACGAATGGTATTTTTGAGGTCCCATTTGAGCACACCATGCAGTTGAAATGATTGGCGCGTCGTCAGACGAATGGTCTCATTCGCATATTTATGCGCTACACGATCCATCATCAACCACTGTTCGGGTGTAACAATTCCTCCGGAAGCACGCACACGCAACATGAATTGATAGGCAGGCTCCAGCTTGGATTTATTCCGCTCATTACGCAGGTCACGGTCGTCTTGCATATAACTGCCGTGATGTTTCATCAGACGGTTATCGTCCTCAGGAATCGCACCACTGATCCGATCCGCCAGCGTTTCAGTCAGACTTCCACGCAAGTAGTCACTTTTGATCTTTATATCTTCCACATCACTGTTCGTGCGCTGCGGGTTAAGTAAGTTATTATAAGTCATGCTGCTTTCTCCTCTCGTATCTCCGGGATGCCTTATCCGGCATATGATCTGTAATTAATACACATCCCGCTGATAACGTTTTTCCTGTTGCAACCGTGTCAGATATTCCGCTGCCTGTTCAGGTGTTAGGCCACCCTCTTGTTCAAGAATGGTCGCGAGTGCAGCATGAACATCATGTGCCATTCGTTTCTCGTCACCACAGATATATATAACTGCACCTTCCTGTAACCATTGATACAGCTCTTTGCTATGCTCCAGCATCCGATGCTGCACATATACTTTCTCTTCTGCATCACGGGAAAAAGCGACATCCATCTTCGTAAGAACGCCGTCCTTGAGCCAGCGCTGCCATTCGGTCTGATAGAGGAAATCGGTGGAGAAATGCTGATCGCCATAGAACAGCCACGTCTTGCCTTCTGCACCCGTCTCTTCACGCTCTCCAAGGAAAGATCTGAACGGAGCTACACCTGTACCTGGTCCAATCATGATGATTGGAGCATCCGTGTTATCCGGCAGTTTGAAGTTTGGATTTTGTTGAATGAATACAGGCAATGTATCACCTAATTCGACTCGTTCAGCCAGATGAACAGAGCACACACCATAGCGCTCTCTGCCCCGTGACTCATAACGTACTGTACGAACGGTAAGATGAACTTCATCCGGGAAAGACTTCGAACTGCTTGCGATCGAATATAAACGTGCTGGGATTTTACGAAGCACAGCTACGAACGATGCAGCCGGAATACCTTTAAGCCCATAATCCTGTACCAGATCCAGCAAATCACAACTGTTCATGGCTTTCCGGAATTCCGAATCATCTGCGAGCAGAGCGGGCAACCCGCTACCCGGACTCAGCTTTGCCAGCTGCTCCACAACGGGTCTTGTGACAGCAGTAATTTCGAAGTAACGCAATAATGCTTCACGTACAGAAACCTGGTCTCCACTTTTATTAACCGTAACGCGCTCATCTGCATTCCATTCCATGGCTGCAATCAGCTCATCGACCAGGCGTGGATGATTCTCAGGGAACACACCCAGGCTGTCACCCGGTTCGTAGTCCAGATTGGAACCTTCCAGAGACAATTCGATATGACGTGTCTCTCGGTCCGATCCTCTGCCGTTCAAATTGAGATTTTCCAGCACTTCTGCCTTGAATGGATTCGTCCGGTTGAACTCGGAATCACCGCTGCTTACTGCGGCTCCAATCGCTTCACTGGTTACTACTCCCGCGGCAGTAGGTGTACTGCTGAGTGAAGCAAGCACATCATTCATCCACTCTGCAGCCGCTTCATCAAAATCAACATCACAGTCCACACGTGGTACAAGCGCTGTACCGCCAAGTTCCTGCAAACGAATGTCAAAATCCTTTCCTGTCTTACAGAAGAACTCATACGAAGTATCTCCCAAAGCCAATACGGAGTAACGCAATCCCTCGAGCTTCGGAGCCCGTTTGCTATGCAGGAATTCATGCAATGGAATCGCATTATCCGGCGGCTCGCCTTCTCCATGTGTGCTGACAATAATGAGAAGATTCTCTACTTTTTTCAGTCCGTTCGGTTTGAAATCTCCCATTGACGACAGGGTTACCTGAAGACCCTGCTCTTCCAGCTTTTTCGCCAGTTTCTTGGATAGTCCACTGGAGTTCCCGGTTTGTGATCCAAAGAGTACCGTAACTTCCCTGGACACCGCAGCAGGTGCACTTGCAGGAGTAATACTTGCTGAAGATGCAGACTGTTGTTCCACACCAGCAGGTGCAGCTACAGCCGCAAATCCCTGAATGGCTGTCAGATATCCGCTAAGCCACGTTTTCTGTCCATCGTTCAATGTAGGAATAAGGCGATTGAGCAGCTCAACCTGTTCCTGATTAAAAGGGCTGTTTGTCACTTGAAGTTCCACCATTTGCCACCTCGCGCATTACGTCAATTTTAATTCCTACTAAAATGATCATATTAATTTCTACTCTCTTGAAGCTACCATACCCGATGGTATGGGTCAATTTCGATGATTTTATGGTATTTATCAGTTTCACTGATAAAGGACAAAAAAACAACAAATACCCTCCTCCTCAATTCAGGAAGGTTTTTGTTGTTTTTTAAATCTGGAAGCAGTTTAGTTCGAAGTCGAAAGCGGAATATATTCGCTAAAATGATTCTCCAGCACTTTGTTTTTATCACCATATACTCTGTCCAGATGATTCTCTCCCCACAGACAGATGCGGTCGATGATTGCCTGCAGTGTCAAGCCATACTCGGTCAGCTCATACTCGACCTTGGGCGGAATCTCGGGATGAATAATTCGATGGATGATTTCATTCTTTTCAAGATCACGCAGCTGCTGGGTAAGGACCTTCTGAGTAATGCCAGGGATAGCTCTGCGAAGTTCGCTTGTTCGTTTTTTACCTGATATCAGTTGATGTAGAATAAGAATCCTCCATTTTCCACCGACCAGTTCTAACATTGCCTGCACACCACTCTCATATCTTTTCAGTTCCTGTTCCACTGGGAATCCCCCTTAAATCACATATATGTATACCCATTATTAAAAGTAACCGAAGAACCTCAAAGTATCTACAGCACTCGAAGGTGCGTACTTCTCAATAAGATGTCATGAAACTTATAATAACATTGGTCAGAACGTTAAACCAAAAAATGAAGGAAAAAGGATGGTCACTCATACATGAAAATTAAACTGGTCGTTACTCACCCAAGACAGGATTCTCTAACATTTGCCGTGATGAATCGTTTTATAGAAGGTCTGAAGGAGAATCACCATGAAATTGATATCCTTGATCTGTACCATGATGGATTCGATCCGTTATATAGCGTA
This sequence comes from Paenibacillus sp. RU5M, assembly GCF_900221055.1. Taxonomy (NCBI): domain Bacteria; kingdom Bacillati; phylum Bacillota; class Bacilli; order Caryophanales; family Paenibacillaceae; genus Paenibacillus; species Paenibacillus sp. RU5M. The sequence goes on from NZ_OBQM01000002.1 coordinate 273,322, forward strand.
GAAGATGAGCGAGATTGGCAAAATCCCGATAAGCAGCATGCCCCTGTAATTCGCAAAGAGCTGGATCGCGTGCTCGCGGCTGATGCCATTGTCTTTATTTTCCCGGTATGGTGGTACAACGTTCCTTCCATGCTCAAAGCTTATCTGGACAAGGTATGGAACATGGGGCTGCTGAACAAAGCAAACTCCAAAAAGGCACTCTGGATTGCACTAGCTGGAGGAACGGAGGCTTCATTCCATAAGTACGATTATTACAACATGATTTCGAATTATCTGAATAATGGGATCGCTGGTTATGCAGGATTGCAGGAATCCCGAGTCGAGTTTCTCTATGAAACCATATCCGAATCCAAAACGCATATTGAAGGCTTGCTGGAGCAAGCGTATCAAATTGGCAGACATTACAAGTAACCTCTGCAACGCAAAAAGACAGCGTCCATTTAACCTTGGCGCTGTCTTCTGTATGCTTGTTCATGTTTCTTCTAGTGCAGGCACTAAAATTAAAATACCTTCGTTGTCCACGACTCACAATTCCATGTCTCCGTAACCACATCACGATAGAATTCAGGTTCGTGAGAGATCAGCAGAATGCTGCCTTTGTATGCTTTGAGTGCGCGTTTCAACTCTTCCTTCGCATCAACGTCCAAATGGTTCGTCGGCTCATCGAGTACGAGCAGGTTTGTTTCGTTATTGATCAGTTTGCAGAGACGAACTTTGGCTTTCTCGCCACCGCTCAGTACCGCAACCTTGCTCTCAATATGCTTGGTAGTCAGTCCGCATTTTGCGAGTGCAGCACGCACTTCAAATTGGGTATAGGAAGGGAACTCCTGCCAGATCTCTTCGATACAGGTATTGTAGTTGGCATCCTTCATCTCTTGTTGGAAATATCCAATCTCCAGATGTTCACCGCGCTGAACGGTTCCTTCCAAAGCTGGAATCTCACCCAGAATGCTGCGCATCAGGGTTGTTTTACCGATACCATTCGCACCAACGAGAGCGATCTTCTGACCACGCTCCATACGCAGGTCCAGTGGTCTCGACAACGGCTCATTGTATCCAATGACAAGGCCTTTTGTTTCGAAAATGAGCTTACCGGACGTTCTTGCATCACGGAAGTTAAACTGTGGTTTCGGTTTTTCCTTGGCGATTTCGATGACATCCATCTTGTCCAATTTCTTCTGTCTGGACATCGCCATGTTGCGTGTAGCCACACTTGCCTTATTACGGGCCACAAAATCCTTGAGATCAGCAATTTCCTGTTGTTGACGCTTATACGCCGACTCCAGTTGCTGTTTTTTCATCTCATGGACTTCCTGGAAATGACTATAATCGCCCACATAACGGGTGAGATCCTGATTTTCCATGTGATAGATCAAGTTAATTACACTGTTCAGGAACGGGATATCATGCGAGATCAGAATAAAAGCATTCTCATATTCCTGCAAATAGCGTTTCAGCCATTCGATATGCAATTCATCCAGATAGTTCGTAGGCTCATCCAGGAGCAGAATATCCGGTTTTTCAAGCAGCAGCTTGGCGAGCAATACCTTCGTACGTTGTCCACCACTAAGGTCGTTAACATCCTTATCCAGACCGATATCGGTCAGACCCAGACCGCGTGCTGTCTCGTCGACTTTGGCATCGATCATGTAAAAATCCTGGTTGGTCAGCGTATCCTGAATCGTACCTACATCCTCCAGCAGCTGTTCTAATTCCTCCGGAGTTACATCGCCCATCTTGCCATACATATCATTCATTTCTTGTTCCATGTCAAACAAATACTGGAATGCTCCACGAAGGACATCACGAATGGATTGTCCCTTGCTGAGCACAGCGTGCTGATCCAAATATCCGACACGCATGCGTTTGGACCACTCCACTTTACCTTCATCTGGCTGGAGTTTGCCCGTAATAATGTTCATGAAGGTAGATTTCCCCTCACCATTGGCCCCGATCAGACCAATATGTTCGCCTTTCAGGAGGCGGAAAGAAACGTTGTTAAAGATAGCACGGTCACCAAAACCGTGACTTAATTTTTCGACATTTAATATGCTCATTCATGACACCTTTTCTATATAGACTTAATTCTTTGTATATTATAAGCGTTATATCATGTACAACTCAACGCCCTATTGTAAATTTAGCACCATTTTTCGATGAAATGTCCTTCGTTTTGACCCCTGATCCACTCAAACTGATATCAATGGCATTTGCCTTATAGGTATGGATGAGTTAAAATTTTTCCTTAAACGACTTACTACTATAAGAATGGAGCTCTCTTGGAGAGCATCAGGTGAAAATCATGATTGAAGTGAAACAATCCAAATTGGGTGATGGCGAATTTAACCGCGGCGTATTTGCGACCGTAGACATTCCAAAAGGCCAGCTGATCCATCAGGCTCCGGTTGTCCCTTATCCCAATGAAGACCACGAACATGTTGAGAAAACAATTCTGGAAGATTACGTATTCGAATACGGAGCCAATCATACGGCTATCCTGCTGGGCTATGGCAGTTTGATCAACCATTCCTACGAGCCTAACGCCACCTATGATATCAACTTTGAAAACCACACTTTTGACTTCTATGCTTATACAGATATCAAAGCCGGCGAAGAAGTATTGATTAATTATAATGGCGAGGAAGATAACATGGACCCATTATGGTTTCTGGATGATTACGAAGAACGTATGCGTGAGTTGAACGAAGCAAGTGATGGTGAAGAGGATGCTGATGGCATCGAAACTGACTCCAATGACACGGACTCAAGCAAATAAGACCTTGAGGATAAACGACAACAGTAGTGCAACTTCATGTGGACAAAACTTTAAAAAATTCACCATAATCCGTTGTAGGCTTGGTAATTCAACCTATGCCGCTGCTAATGCAAACGAAAACAAGCAAGTCCTCCACCAAGGAAGACTTGCTTGTTTTCGTTTGTTTCGATAGCGTCACATTTCCCAACCAACCCCATATTAATCGGCAATGGGAGGGTCAGTGTGCAGATCCTGATCCGGTTCAGTCAATTTCCATTTGGTAAACGCAACCTCGAACCCGGCACGCTTCGGAGAACAGAGAAACGGGCCTGCTTGCTTGTTCGTCGGATAGGCAAACCTCGCGACCCGAATGGTACGCCAAGGATGCTCATCCGTGCGGGCACGAATAACTACGGCTTCGTCATGGTATGAAGCCCGAATGGTAACGATGCGTCCACCCCACTCCGGTACAGGAGAAAGCGACCAATCGGAAAAGCGATCCGTTACGACCGCTCCTACATGAGCCACGCCGTCATTTACTTCAACCCCCGCCTTGATCCATTGATCCTGTCCATGCCAGAGCATTAACCCTGCCTGATCATACAATTCCGTGAATGAACTCAGATCAAATGATACTTCGATTGCCTTGGTTCCATCCCATGGAGCAAGCATGGCATGTCCATTCTGATGACAGAAACCATAGAAGGTCTTCTCCCAGAAGTCACTGCCCTCTTGTGCCTCCACAATTAGACGGTCACCTTCCGTTCGCGCTTGAACCGGTTCGGTTGTCCACTCGGCTTCATGAATCCGATGAAAATGAATTGACATGATTCTTCCCTTCCTTCCACACCATCACATTAAAATAAGGAGCCCATATCCGATGCGGCTGTAGGATATGCAAAATTCATGGTGTTTAACTGATCGGTCGTCAAATCGAACTGAATTGCCATGGCGAACAGGTTAATCAGTTCTTCTGTTTTGCCACCCAATACATGGGCACCCAAGATACGTCCTGTTGACTTGTCGATTACAACTTTGGCCATGGCATATTTTTCATTCGTACGTTTATAAGTATACCATTTCGACATGTCATTTACCTTCACCTCATAGCCCTCTTTCTTGGCCTGCTCCACATCAAGGCCAACAGAACCCAGGGATGGCACGGTAAATACAATGGAAGGCATTACTTTATAATTAGGTTTGTTATGATTGCCTTCAAGCAGATTCAAGGATACTGCGCGTGATTCCTGGCCTGCGAGCGGAGTCAACGGAAGTCCTTCCGTTGCGGTAACATCGCCTGCCGCGTAGACTCTTGGATTGCTTTCGCTCTGCAAGTACTCATTAACGGAGATGCCTTTTTTCGTATAGCTGACATTTCCCTTCTCCAGTTCAAGCCCCTCTACATTCGGAATACGCCCTGCGCCGTGAACGACAAGTCCACATTGCCATTGATGATCAGCCCCATTGCGGGTTCCACTGACCACATATGTGTTTCCCTGCTGACGAATTGCCTTCACTTCCGCATTCAAGTGTACATGAATGCCTACTTCTTCGGATTTTTGCAGCAGCATGTCCACCAGTTCCGAATCAAACTGTTCCAGCGGCTGTTCACCTCGATGAATAATATGGACTTCCGTACCAGCTCTGGCCGCAATATGTGCAAATTCAAAAGCAATGTAACCTCCACCTACCAGAACCAATTTATCTGGCAGCTGTTCCAGATCAAGAAAATCATCGCTGTATTTCAGATGCTCTACACCATCAATAGAAAGTGGTGCTGGACGCGCTCCTGTTGCGATGAGAATATGTTTCCCCTGCAGTACTTCGTCCCCTACACGAATATGATCTTCGTCGACAAAAGAAGCCTTGCCATGGAACGTATGCATTCCGGCCTGCTTGAACTTATCCTCACTTGCTCTCGGAATACTCTCCGTAAATGTTCGCTTGAACGCCATAAGTTCCGACCACTGAATAGAAGCGTTACCTTCCACTCCTTTGCCCTTCATTCGTTCATTCCAGTCGATCAGTTCAGCCGCTCCTGCAAGTACTTTCTTGGGATCACAGCCCCTTAATGCACAGGTTCCGCCAAACTCTCGTTCATCAATCACGGCAATTTTCCAACCGGCTTCGGCGCAGCGGGATATAACAGAGCTTGCAGCGCTCCCGGTTCCAATCGCGATCAGATCATAAGGTTGTGTCATGTTAGTTCCTCCTCTTCATGTATAACCGTAAATATCAAGCTACAGTAACCCTGCTTTTTGCAGATAATCCGTTGCCACTTGCTCTGGAATCGCTCCATTAACGTTCACTTCGTAATTCATTTGACGCATCTCATCGTCCGTGATCCGACCTGCAAGTTGATTCAGTACCTCCACAAGCTGCGGATATTGGTCTGCCGTTTCTTTGCGGAGCATCGGCGCCCCCTGATATGGCGGGAACAATTCCTGATCATCCTCCAACACAACGAGTTTATACTGTCTCAGTTCACTGTCTGTGGAGTAAGCATCCAGCAAATTGATATCTCCACGCTGTACGGCTGCATAACGCAGTTTCGGCTCCATTGTGGCCACGTTCGGGAATTTGATGCCATACTTCTTCTGAATACCAACATATCCGTCTACCCGATCAGAGAATTCCAGTGTGAATCCTGCCTTAATCTGCTGCTGTACCGATTTAAGATCCGATATCGTCTTCAGATTATACTGATCGGCAACCTTCTGAGGCACGGCCAACGTATACGTATTGTTGTAATCCATCGGGTTCAGAAGAACCATATCGAATTGGCTCAACATCCCGTCTCTTGCCTGTTCATACACTTCTGTACGATCAGTGCTAACTGCGGTTTCCTTCATAAATTCCGATATGGCGGTACCCGTAAATTCTGGATAAATATCAATATCACCTGATTTCAGTGCATTGAACAGAAATGTGGTTTTCCCCAATCCTGGTTTCAATTCAACCTTCAGATCGGTATCTTTTTCAATGAGCAATTTGTACATATTAATCAGAATCTCTGGTTCGGCACCCAGCTTGCCAGCAATAACCAGATCTTTTTGCCCTCCACGGGAGAGCCAAGGAATTGTAATTACCAGAACGGCCACCAGAGCGAGTGTTCCGAGAGTGACCAGCGTTTTCTTGAATGATAAACGTTGGAACTGGCGGAGCAGCACATCAAACAAAATGGCAAGCAATGCGGCTGGGATGGCTCCCAGAATAATCAATGCCGTATCATTTCGATCAATACCTAGCAAAATGAGTTCACCCAGACCTCCTGCGCCAATCAGGGCTGCAAGCGTTGCTGTACCTACAATCAGAACCATTGCGGTACGAATGCCTGCCATAATGACAGGCATCGCGAGTGGCAGCTCCACCTTGGTGAGACGTTGACGACTGTTCATGCCCATCGCATTCGCTGCCTCGACCATGGAAGGATCGACTTCCGATATGCCCGTATACGTGTTGCGGAGTACCGGAAGCAGGGCATACACTACAAGCGCAACAATCGCAGGAAATGTACCGATGCCGAATAAAGGAATGAGCAATCCGAGTAGGGCCAGAGACGGGATCGTTTGCAGTACGGCTGTTACCCCAATTATCGGCTCAGCCACTCTTGGCTTGCGTGTCAGATAAATGCCAAGCGGGATAGCGATCAGAACGGCAAAGAACAATGCGATAAATGAGATCTGAATATGCTCAAGGAGAGCGGATAATAACTGTCCTTTGCGCTCACTGAACACCTCTGTAAATCTACTCATGTGCTTCACCTCGTTCCTGCAACTGCCCGGACCAGTACTGGATCAGATCAGCTCGACTGACCTGGCCTATAATCTGGTGGTCCTTCTCGACCAGTAAATGATCATGAGATGCCATGATTTCCACAAAATCAGGCAGCGTAATTGATACGGGAACAGCCGTTTTGGCCGACTTCGGCACATGCCCGGGTGAGAGCGGGGACATGATCGATTCAAGATCAAATATTGAAGTCAGTCGTTCTTGTTCGCCGGAGCCCGCTCTTAATTCATACATTGGGTCGTCCCCATCAGATACAGGCTGTGAACTCCTATCCGAACCAGAACCGCCAACAAAGTCACGTACAAATTCATTAGCTGGCTGCTGGATTAGTTCTTCCGGGGTGCCTACCTGTAACACTTGCCCATCCTTCATGATGCAGATACGATCACCCAGCTTCATCGCTTCCTGAATATCATGGGTAACAAATACAATCGTCTTCTTCATCTGACGCTGAATATCCAGAATATCGTCTTGCAATTTCTCGCGGCTCATCGGGTCAAGTGCACTGAACGGTTCATCCATCAGTACAATTTCGGGATCGGCAGCGAGTGCGCGCAATACACCGATTCTCTGTTGTTGTCCACCAGATAGCTCAGCAGGCTTGCGATCACTGTATGTGGTACCTTTCAGTCCGACCATGTCCAGTAAAGTATGTACGCGATCCTTGATTTGCTCTGACTTCCACTTTCGGAGTTCAGGAACAACCGCAATATTTTCGGCAATCGTCATATGTGGGAACAACGCAATCTGTTGCAGCACATATCCGATATTCCATCGCAATTCATGAATGTTGTATTCATCGATAGGTCGTTCATTAATTCGTACGGTCCCATCTGTCCGCTCGATCAGACGATTGATCATTTTGAGCATTGTGGTTTTGCCGCAACCGCTCGGACCAATCATGACGAACAGCTCTCCCTTGTTAATGTTGAGATTAACCTGACGCAGAGCATGGGTTCCATCAGGGTATTGCTTGGATACATTTTCGAACTGAATCATCCGTTCTCTTCTCTCCTTTTATCAAACATTCATTCTCATCTATTTCCCCAAAAGCGTACACATATAATCACCATGCTGGATTGGGGTATAGTTAAAGGTTGAACAATCAGCAAAAAAGACAGGCCTTCCAGCACCGTCTTCTTGTTATTCAGCAGAATTTGCTTCCAATATTTTTATAAAAATCCCTCTATCATTTCCCTCATTGCATATACTGCCTAATATATTGCTCCAGAGAAACCGGGCTTTGCCCTGTGACTTTCAATACCGTCTCCGTCGTTTGATCTTCTCTTCCTTCCTCACGGATGAATACATCCAGTCCTGCCAGAGCCGTGGCGTAATCTTCCGGCATTCCCGCCTGAATCAGGCTATTTCTTAGTTCTGCATCCGACAATGAATCATGCTCAATACGCTGATCCAATAAACGACTAATGATGTCCGCAACTTGACCATAAGACAATGTCTCCGGCCCCGTAATGATATGAGCTGTATTATGGGGGACAACATCTGTCAGAGCATAGAAGGCAACTGCTGCGATATCATCTGCGCTGACAAAACCAATTTTACCTTCACCAGTAGCACTGTAGATTTTACCCAACTGCTTCATCGTCTCCCGATGCGGTCCCTCTGTAAAGTTCTCCATAAAATAGGAAGGCTGTAGTACAGTCCACTCGGGAGCAAGCTCCTTCAAGCTTTGATGTACTTTGCCAAATATAGGTCCGTCTTCATCCACAGAAGCACTGCCAAGCAAGACAAATCGTTTAACGCCGCTCCATAACGCTTCCTTGATGAACGGAATCATTACGGCTTCTGGGTGCATGTCCATGACGGGCACGACAAGGTATACTTGATCCACATTTTTCAGCGCTGGACCATAAGTGGTTGAATCGTACCAATCAAAAAAAACATAGTTGTCGGCAGAATCAGAAGAAGCTGGTTTCTTTCTCCCTGCCAGACGCACCGGATAGTGATGCCTCTGAAGCATTGCCGCAACGCGGCTTCCTGTCTTTCCATTCGCTCCTGTAATCAGTGTTAAAGGTTTATTGTTGATCATTTTCACTTCCTCCTTCGGTTTGCTTGGTGTTCATTTTCCAGACTAATCAGTCTGGAAAGGTGAAAAAATAAACGCCCTAAGCGTTCATTTTCAGAAATCCAACAAGAATCCTTGCTCATACTACTGCCATTAATTCAATACCCTTAATGTTGTACGCACTAGCTCCCGCAACACTTCTGTACTGGCACCGCTCTTGGCGGTGAAGGTCAATGACAGGCGGGAATAATTCAGAAAACGGGCAATACCGAGCAATTCATCCTCGGCATGGTTAAATTCACCATTTTTATGTCCACGGATAAGCGCCGCAAGAAAAGTATCTTCCATTTGCTTGTTGCTCGCTTGAATAAAGTCGGCAATCTCATGATTTTGGGGTGCCTGTTCGACGGCGCTATTGATGATAAAACATTCATTGCGACGCCCCTCGTCACTCAATACATTAACGGCTTCGTTGAAAAGCTGTTCCATCCCCTGCCGCACACTGGTGCATTCATTTAACAGCCGAATACCCGCCTCTGTTTTCTGCTGAATATAGAATTTCAGGGCAGAGACAAATAAATCATGCTTGGTTCCATAAGTGTCATACAAACTTTGCCGTGCAATACCGAGCTCATTCAGCAGTACGGTTAACGAAGTACCTTCATAACCATAAGCCCCGAATACAGCCGTGGCTTTCCTTAGAACACTTTCGGTGTCAAATTCCTTGGCTCTTCCCAATTTCAGACCTCACCTCCCGCTTGCTTAAGTCAAGAATACACTTTTCCAGACTGATCAGTCAAGAAAATAAATGCTTTGATTTTTGCCAAAGTGGTATAATGACAGTAGAAGTTGAATTAATCCATCTACCATTACAATCGTGCCAACATATAAAGGAGTGTAGCGATATGCATATTCAAATTACAGATTTGGCTGCTGCGCGATTAACTGAAAGCCTGAATGATCAGCCCGGTTATTTCAAAGTGATCTATGATATGGAAGGTTGTGGCTGTAACGGAATTATCGCCATACTTATCGTGGATGAACCCGAAGCTCTAGATGTACAAATTGAAACCAATCTGGTGCCATTCTATGTCGATCCGAAACAACAGTTAAACCTGGAGCAGCACATGAAGCTGGACACGGAACTCAACTATCCTTCCTTCAAACTAAGCAGTGATTCCGGTGTACTCAGCAGCAATGTCCGTGTTCGGGATGCTCGCGCTGTGGCTGCTGGAAGCTCCGGCAATTCTGTTTCATGCGAGCTGTAATTCAAAAGTTTGTGGCTGAAATAATGAGCATTTGATTCGCCTATCTATGTATACAGAAAGACTTTGCACAAAAGGTGCAGAGTCTTTTTGTATGCTCTTTTTCTCGTCAGACAATTAAAAGCTATGAATCTCGCAAACTTTGTTTACAACTCGGAAACAATTGGAGAACCTATGGATATAATCCTCTAGTATACTCGGTATATACCAAAGAACGAGATTGATATAACCCGAGGAGGAACACACATCATGAAATCTTTTACACGTAAATCCATCGTATCCACGATACTTATAGGTTCTGTCGTAGCAGGCTCAGCATTCACAACGCTGCCCTTCACTAAGGAACTGAATCCGGTCGCATCTGCTGCCAGCTCCAGCTTCACTCAATTCCTGCACGATAATGCACCTGGACGCACAATCAAAACGAGCAGCAGTGGCCTGGCAACGGTAACGAATCTATCAAGCACGGTTGTGCTAGTGAATAAAAAGAGAAACTTGCCTTCAACCTATGCCCCTCAGGATCTGGTTGTTCCTAACATCCCATTTAGCTTCTCCGGCTCCAGTCCGAAAAAGCAAATGCGTAAAGTAGCCGCTACCGCAATTGAGAACTTGTTCGCAGCAGCAAAAAAAGACGGCATTGATATCAAAGCCGTGTCCGGTTATCGCTCTTATGCTACCCAAAAATCCATTTTTGACCGTAATGCAAGTATCAAAGGCGAAGCCGTTGCGAATAAAACCAGTGCTCGTCCTGGACAAAGTGAACATCAGACGGGTCTTGCGATGGATATCTCCAGTGCATCAGCGGGATATGATTTGCAACAAAGCTTTGGAAACACCAAAGAAGGCAAATGGCTGAAAGCCAATGCACATAAATACGGATTTATCATTCGTTATGGCAAAGATCAGGAGAAACTGACAGGCTACTCTTATGAGCCATGGCATGTGCGTTATGTTGGCGTATATATTGCTGGGGAAATTACGAGCCAGAACCTTACACTCGAACAGTATCTGGAGCGCGCCAAATAAACACAAGGAATCTGTACGACAAAAACGTTCGTTCCGCTCTTATGACTATAGTATGTAAAAAAGCAGACTGAACTATACAGGAGGGGGCCCGTTATTCGGGCCTTTCATTCCTGCATCACATCAACACCTACAAAACCCATCAGCAATAACACTCTGTCATAGTTTAAGGACCTACAATTTTCCTGAAAACGACTGGCAGCCTCTTCACACTCTCCGTCCCGGCCCAGGAACCAACGCCAGCAAGAAGTGCATTATGAAACCAAAAAAGTGCAACATTATACGCGATGGTTCCCAGTACCATCTCCACCACCAAAAAACGTTTCAGCGTGGAGGATTCGATGACGTATACCTGAAATTCATTTCGCGACTTTCCAGCTCTGTACCTAGTGATGAATGTTTTCATGAATCACCTCTTCTGTTTTATTTTATCGTATGGCAGGCAGATCTTGTCTTATTCAAAAATAATACTTACATAAAGTAACTTAGTGTGTTATAGTCAGTTTATAAACCATACATAAGCGAGGGAAACTACCATGAGTGAATTGGAGAATCTGGTCAAAAACCGTAGATCGGCCGTTATTTTTGAAGAAGGAATTGAGATTCCAGAGTCAGAATTGCAAGAGATATTTGCCTTGAACAAATTCGCACCTTCCGCCTTTAACCTCCAGCATACGCACTATCTTGTGCTGACGGACCCGGCTCAGAAAGAAAAAGTCTATGAAGCTTCCCAGCAATATAAAGTAAAAACGGCCTCTGCGGTCATTGTTGTCCTCGGCGATGTCAACGCACACCATCACATCCGCACAATCAATGAGGGCCTGCTGAACCTTGGTGCGATGACTCCGTTTCAATACGAGCAAGAATCACAGAGTGTCATCGAATTTTACGAAACGCGGGGAAGGTTCTTCCAGAGAGAAGATGCAATTCGTAATGCCAGCCTGTCAGCGATGCAATTGATGCTGATCGCTCAGGATCGTGGTTGGGACACCTGCCCCATGATTGGCTTCGACGCGGAAGAGTTGCAACGCAGTCTGGATATTCCCGACCATTATGTACCTGCCATGCTAATTACAATCGGCAAAAAGTCCGAAGCCAAACAACGTCCGCGCGGATACCGCAAACCGATTAACGAATATGTAAGCTTCAACAAAATGCATGCAGAATAACTTGGGAAAGTGATATCCGTAACTTTTCACTGATTCCATTACAAAAGAGAGGCCGATGATCAGATCATCGGCCTCTTTCCTATTTCCCCAGAATAAACAAATCGCACGTCAAACCAATCTCTCTTTCGCCAAAAATACATATGAATATTTTTTTATACCATGATAGCATTCGAGATGTAACCCTTAATCGTAACGAAAGGAATGAACTCCAATGGAATTCCACATCGAAAACCTGACAACCTCCCGAATTGCTTATGTACGACAAGTCGGTCCGTATGGTCCTGCTAACAGTCACGCGATGGAAACATTAAAGACCTGGGCAAGATCCAAAGGCCTGCTTACAAGGTCGACCATCTTGTTCGGCATTCCGCAGGACAACCCGGAAACCACGCACCCCTCTCAATGTAGGTATGATGCTTGTATTGTCATATCAGAGGATTACTCCTTGGATGAGTCGACTTCCCAACTTGAAGAAGCTGAACTTCCTGGCGGGCAATATCTGGTTTGCAAAGTCAATCATACAGCAGAAGATGTGAAGCAAGCCTGGACCGAGATTTTCCCGTATTTGCAGAGCAATGGTTGTATCATGGACAACAAACCCATTATGGAAAGGTATGCGGGTGATCTGCTTCTTCTGGATTTTTGCGAAATATGTGTACCCGTTAAGCCGCTATAAATCATTTAAAGTTGTGGATGCCAAAAACAACAAAAGCGACTTCAACGTTGAAGTCGCCTTTGTTTCTAACTTATTGCCTTGTTTTCACCAATTAAAATGCCCAGTTCCCTTTGCGGAATACAGGTTCCACCGTTCCATCCTGCAACTCACCATCAATGTCGAGCCCTGCGGAGCCGATCATAAAGTCCACATGGGTCAGACTAACGTTGCATTCATGTTTCAGCAATTCCTCGTTAGACATCGTCGTACCATCCTTCATGTTGAACGGGTATGCACTTCCTACGGCGAGATGGCAGGATGCATTCTCGTCAATACCGGTATTATAGAAAATACGATTCAAGTTGGAGATTGGCGAATCATGCGGCACGAGGGCAACTTCGCCAAGATAACGTGCACCTTCATCGGTGGCAAACAGGTTTTTCAGATGCTCTTCACCCGAAGCTGCTGTAAACGCAACAACCTGTCCATCCTTAAACGTAATTCTCATCTGATCTACAAGTTGTCCATTCAGATTCAGCGGCATCGTGCTGCTGACAAATCCGTTGACTCCACTGCGCTTCGGCATTGTAAATACTTCTTCTGTCGGCATGTTCGCAACGGTATACACACCTTGCTTGTTTTCGCTACCGCCGCCACCCCAAATATGGTTGTTCACCAGTTCGATTTTCAAATCCGTTCCGGGTGCGCGGTAGTGCAGGCTTTTATAATTTTTCTTGTTCAGCAAATCACTCATGGCATTCAGGGTGTCCAGATGTTTTTTCCAGTTCTGTACAGCATCCCCGCCATCGACACGGTTCATTTTGAAGATGGTTTCCCACATCACGTTAATGCGATCTTCCTCTGGAATGTCGGCAAATACTTTGTTCGCCCACGCCTTGGTTGGCGCTTTGATCAGACACCAGCTAATTTCGTGGTTACGTGTATATTTCGAAAATCCGCGACGTGCATGAGCCGCCGCTTTGGTTGCACGCGAAACATTGTGAGAATTGATGCCTTTGTATAATTCAGGGTCAGGTACTTTGATCGTGAGCGTAGCGCCGCCTGCTTCTGCAAACTTCTCCATCATTTCCGCCTTCCAGGCCGGGTAATAATCGAAGCTATCATCAGAGCCATGTTCAAAACGGCTGCGTGTAATATCGTCATCATCAAAATCAACCTGTACATACTTGGCGCCAGCCGCATACGCTTTTTGCACGATCAGACGTGTGAATTCCAATGTTTCGATGGGTGCCGTTACGAGCAGATCCTGTCCCTTCTGAATATTTACGCCGACTTTGACAACCAGCTCTGCGTATTGTTCCAACGATTTTTCAAAGGTTTGTTCAAAATTACTCATGGTTGTGTTCACACCTGTTTCATATTTGAATACTATTGCTGCACAATCATTTAAGCCTTGCGTTTCTCCTGCTCACGCAGCTCGATCCGGCGGATTTTTCCTGAGTTTGTTTTCGGCAGATCGGCTACAAACTCGATTTTACGTGGATATTTGTAGGGTGCTGTCCATTCCTTCACATGGTTTTGCAGTTCGCGCGCCAGTTCTGGTGATGCGAGAGACTCGTCTCTCAGCACTACAAATGCTTTCACTACGTTACCACGGATCTCATCAGGACTTGCTACGACCGCACATTCCTTCACGCTGGCGTGTTTCATCAGCGCTTCTTCCACCTCGAACGGTCCAATCGTGTATCCCGAACTGATAATGATATCATCACTTCGACCTTCAAACCAGAAGTAGCCTTCTTCGTCTTTGCGTGCGCGGTCACCTGTTACAAAATAATCCCCACGCTGATTCGCTTCCTTCCGTCCCTCATCCTGGTAATAGGCACGGAACAAGGCTGGCATATCCTTATGCACTGCGATATCTCCTACTTCACCAGCAGGTACAAGTTGTCCCTCTTCATTGACGATCTCAATAAGGCCTGGTGTAATGGACTGCCCCATAGAACCAATTCGTACGGGAGCATCTTTTAAGCTGCCGATCAGCAGCGTGCTCTCGGTTTGTCCATATCCGTCCCGGATCGTCAGGTCAAAGTGACGCTGGAAAATTTCAATTACTTCCTGATTCAACGGCTCACCAGCAGACACGGCGCTGCGCAGTGCGGACAGATCATGGTGACCCAGATCGTCTGCTTTGGCCATTAACCGATATTCCGTCGGCGTACAGCACAAGACGTTGATCTGATGCTCCTGCAACAGTTCCAGATAACGTTTGGGTTGGAATGATCCATTGTAGACCAGTCCGGTAGCCCCTCTTCCGAGTACAGACAGGAATGGACTCCAGATCCATTTTTGCCATCCCGGTGCTGCCGTTGCCCATACCGTATCCGAAGGCTGAATATCCAGCCATAACGATGAAGCGATCCGTAAATGGGCATACCCCCAACCATGACTATGTACTACGCCTTTTGGATTACCAGTCGTACCGGAGGTATAAGCGAGAATAGCCATATCGTCACGATGTGTTTCCACCGCAGCCATCGTATCGGATTGGCCTTGCATTAACTGGTGTACATTGACCCAGCCTTCTCCAGGTACGCTATCATCACCATTTGGTGATGCAACGATGCGGTGTGCCAATGCCGGCAGATCTGCATCTATTTTTTCAACTTCAGCAGTCGTCTCGGACCAGACAATGACAGCCCGGGCCTCGGAATGCCGAAGACGATACTCCAGATCTTTCGCACGCAGCATCTCGGAAGAAGGAATAACAGCAATCCCCAGTTTCAGGCAGGCAATGTATATAACATAGGCAATAATTCGGCGTGGTACCATGACCAGCACCCGGTCGCCCTTCTCCAAACCAAGATCACGCAAGCCTCCAGCAAGACGATTTGCCTGCTTCAATAACTCACCATAAGTGATCTCTTCCAATTCTTTATGATCGCTCAGCCATCTAAGTGCAACCCGATCCGACGGGTGATTCTCCATCTCGGATGTCAGGTTATAGGTTTCAGGCGAAATCCACTGTTGAAAATTCAAATGGAGCCTCTCCTTCATATTTCAAATGTATAGCATCTATATATTATACCCTAAATCCTAGGACCTGGTGCTATGATATGAAATAGTTTAAGAAAAAAATAAACATAGGTCAATTAAGCCGAAGCTCTAAAAGGTCTATCTCTACATATAAAGAACGATAAGTAAGACAAAAAAAGTGTCCTCCCGACTACAGGAAGACACCTTAGTTATCCCAACATATCTATATCATAGGGATCAAATTAATCATTGTAGACATGACTCTGAATCTCCAAAGTCGTATCTCTCCGTTACAAGTTTACCAAGCGTAGTTTCCGATGCCATCCAAGATGCTTTCGACTTCATTCAGCTCTTCTGTCGTCAGGTCTGGTGCCTGAAGGGCCGCTACGTTTTCTTCAATCTGGGACACACGGCTTGCGCCGATCAGAGCGGAAGTAACTCGGTTACCACGCAAAATCCAATTCAGCGCCAACTGGGAGATCGTTTGACCTCTACGTTCAGCAACCGCCTGAAGTGCTTCGAACTTGGCGATCCGTTCGTCCGTATAGGCTTCTTTTCTCAGATTGCCTGTTGGATTAGCGCGCTCTTCCTTGATCTTGTCCACATACTTATTCGTCAACTGACCGCGGCCAAGCGGACAGAATGCAATCGATCCTACGCCGTGCTCATCCAGCACATCCTGCAATCCATCCTCAATCCAGCGATTCAGCATCGAATAATTTGGCTGGTGAACCAGACAAGGTGTTCCGAGACGACGCAAAATAGTAACTGCTTCTTTTGTCTGTTCAGCATCATAGTTGGACAAGCCTACATACAGAGCTTTACCCTGTCTAACGATATGATCCAGCGCAGTCATCGTTTCTTCGAGCGGTGTCTCCGGATCTGGACGGTGATGATAGAAAATATCTACGTAATCCAGTCCCATCCGGCTGAGACTTTGGTCCAGACTGGCAATCAGGTTTTTGCGAGAACCCCATTCGCCGTATGGACCGTTCCACATATGATAACCTGCCTTGGTTGAGATGAGCAGTTCGTCGCGGTAAGGACGCAGATGTTTTTTGAGAATGACACCAAAATTCTCTTCGGCTGATCCTGGAGGTGGTCCATAGTTGTTGGCCAAGTCGAAATGGTTAATCCCCAGATCGAATGCGCGCAGGATCATCTCTTCCTGAATATCCAGGGTGCGGTTTCCACCGAAGTTCTGCCATAAGCCTAGTGCTATTTGCGGCAGTTTAATTCCGGTTTTGCCAGAGCGTGCATACTTCATTTCACTGTATCGTTGTTCACTCGCAGTATAAGGCATCGTTAATCTCTCTTTTCCTGTAAAAGTTATTGAATACCCTCTCATCTTAGACACTTTCCATGTAAAACGATATGGCATTTCACTACAACGATATGGAAAAATGATTGGTATCTTCATCAAATGATATTTATAAAACGATCCCTTTTCACCTTTTATATGTTAAAATGCAAGGTATAACGACCTCATAACAGGAGTGAATAGCCTTGATTACGTATATGTGCAAAAACAATCACTTTCAGGAGCTGCAGCTCCTTCATTACGGCACAGAAGCTTGCGCACCCGGTCACCACTTCGGCCCGGCCATGCGGGATTATTACAAAATCCATTACATATTGGACGGCAAAGGTACCTTCGAAGTTGGAGGCAAAAAGGTTACGCTGCGCAAAGGTCAGGGGTTCCTCATCGTCCCCCATTCTGTCGTTCATTATGAAGCAGATCAGGATGATCCGTGGGAGTATAGCTGGGTTGCTTTCCAAGGAAGCACCTGCCCTTCGTTATTACAGCAGGCCTGCCTGTCTGAGCACCATCCGATCTTTGAGATGGGTAATGACGATGACGAGATGCGCTCCTGTCTGCACCGCATGATTAGCTCTCGCAACACCCATAAGGGATGGGAGATCAACATGACGGGATTGCTCTTTCAGTTTTTCTCCATTTTGATTGATCGAGCCGGTGAGGACAGACCTATTCCGCTCCAGGACTATACGAAAGAAACTTATGTCACTCAGGTGATGGATTTCATTGAGATTAATTATGCTAATACCATAACCGTACAGTCCATTGCGTCTCATGTTGGCTTACAGCGCAGTTACTTGTGCTCTCTCTTCAAAGACAAGATGGGCACCAGCATTCAGTCTTATCTGGTCAATTACCGCATGCGCAGGGCGGCTGAGCTGACGCTGGATCCGGCTTTGACCATTGGGGATATCTCCCGTTCCGTTGGATATGCCGACCAGCTGCTTTTCTCGAAAATGTTCAAAAAAGTTATGGGCGAAGCCCCTACGTATTATCGCAAACACAAAACAGCACCTTCCCATTTATGCAGCTAATGGGAAAGTGCTGTTTTGTATTTTCACACAGGATATCACTACCTGCTTATGACTGAATTCCATTCGTTCGTTCTAATCGTTCTGCTTTAAACTTGCTCCTGCATGGTCACGCCTACCACTTGAACTTTAATTTCATTCACCATAATGCCTGTTAATTGCTCGACAGCTTGCTGCACATTATGTTGAAGTTCCTGACAGACTTCATGCATCTTTTTGCCAAATTGAACATTGATTCGCAGTTGGATAGATGCCTGGTCATCTTTGATTGCAACGTCAATTCCTTTCTGCAAGCTCTTTCCGCTGATACTCTTGGCGATTCCTTCGGTAAGACCAACAGACATGGAGGATATTCCCTCTGTAGTTTGAGCGGCCATGCCAACAATTTTGGATACTACATCGTTGGAAATATGAATGGCGCCCATTGGAACAGTTTGTGGCTCAATATACTCAGGTTCAGTGTATGGTTGTGGGATGATTTCAGACATGATTTCCACTCCTTCTATATCATTTATAAATGTTTAAGCATTCTGCCATTTGTCCTTGAAGAATAGCTGATAGATTCGTACCAAAATAATCTTAACGATCATGTAGACAGGGATGATAATCAGAATGGCTATAATGCCGCCCAGATCCCCTGCACCCAGCACCAATATAATGGTGGTAAGCGGGTGAATATCGAGTTTTTTGCCGAATACATACGGTGCAACCAGATTATCCTGAATTTGCTGCGCTACCAGAATAATAATGAGTGACCAGATCGCAACCGAAGGGGATACCACCAGTCCCATAATAACAATAGGAACGGAGGACAGAATCGCCCCGATAAACGGAACAAAGTTCATAATGACCGCAATCACGGTTAACAGCAGTGCATACGGGAGACCAATGATCAGGAAACCGATATACATCAGCACGCCCAAAGCCAGATTCACGAGAACTCGTCCCACGATAAAGCCGCTTAACGCCTGATCGATCTCAAGTACCACATCACGACTGTCTTTTTGGAAACGTTTAGGTGCAATGTGCACCAGCTTACGACCGAATTTCTCTCCCTGCTTCAACATGTAGAACAAGATGATCGGGAAGGTAAACAGAACAATCGCAAAGCTTGAGATGAGTGAGAAGAATCCACTCACATAGTTCGTTACAAAGGTGAAGCCTTTGTTAATGTAATCCGTAATCTGCGAAAACGGGGTCGACCCTTCCGGGAACAAAGCCGTAATGGCACCGTTCTGCTCGAGCTCTTTAAGCTGCAAACTCAGTGAATTGATTAAATTTGGTGCGTTTTCTACCAGGTTGATCAACTGCTCGCGTAGTGAAGGCCATAACCCTATAATAAACAGGGCGAACAGTATACCAAACACCAGATAGATCAACAAAATGCTAAGTGTGCGATTCAGCTTCTTTTTTTCCATGTAATTGACGAGCGGCCGCAGCAGATAATAAAAGAATACGGACAACATCATCGGCACGGTAATCACCGTAATCATGGTAACAAGCGGTTGGAAAATAAAGCTGACACGTGATAACAGATAGATATTGATCAGTATCAGTGCCAGTGCAATACTGAAACGTACAAACGAGTTTACTTTGAACAAAAAGTTTCCCCTCCACTTAACCTTTTCTATATGAGCATTTTGCAAATGGTGATCAGAATGACAACATGTTTATGTCAACCTTATCCTTTATGTCGGTTCTTTATTTCGGAATCTGTATAGTGAACACCGTCGTCTCTCGTCCACGCTGGGAAAGTGTTAATCGTCCACCCATTTTCTCGGTGTTCCGCCGCGCAATTGCTAGTCCAAGCCCGGTACCCCCGGTTCCCGTACGAGCCTCATCCCCTCGCACAAATGGATCAAAGATGGTTGCCCACAACTCTTGAGGGATACCCACACCGGTATCAGCAACCTCGATAACCACATGGTTGTCCAGTGGGATTAACTCCACACGCAGCTCCGTCCCCCGCGGGTTGTAGGACAAGGCGTTTGTAATCAGGTTCTGAATCACTCTGGACAACAGTTCCGGATCATACCTTGCATAGATCTCTTCATCAGGAACGAGCACATGCAGGCCAAAATGGTTCTGCTCAATCTCACCATATGTGTCGGCCATAATTTCACGTACAAATTCTCCGATTTCCCGCTGCTGAATGTGCATACGGAAGTCAGGTGAATCCACTTTGAGCAATTCCAGCATGTTCTGAATCATGCGCGCAACCTGAACGGACTTGTTGTAGATATAACCCAGATATCGC
Source organism: Paenibacillus sp. RU5M (assembly GCF_900221055.1). Classification (NCBI taxonomy): domain Bacteria; kingdom Bacillati; phylum Bacillota; class Bacilli; order Caryophanales; family Paenibacillaceae; genus Paenibacillus; species Paenibacillus sp. RU5M. The sequence goes on from NZ_OBQM01000002.1 coordinate 293,610, forward strand.
TGCTGCCTGTCCTTATCTTCCCCCCGCCCTTCCACCAAAGCCTGGGCGTATCCTTGAATACTCGTGATCGGGGTCTTGAGATCATGTGACAGATCCACAATTAAGCGCTGTTTGCTCTCTTCGGCATAACGTTTCTCCGCAGATGTATTCTCAATGACGTCCGCCATATAATTGAAGGTTTCTCCAATCTGGACAAATTCCCTCTCTGCCGAGATGGACATGCGTGTACTATAATTTCCCTGGATCATCTGGGTAAGACCTAGAGAGAGAATACTTAGCGGCTTTTTGATTCGCCGGGCGACCCAATAGCTGTATACAAATATCAGCAGCAAGACCAATCCGATCCCGATCATAATGTAGAACGATAACGGATGCTTCAAATTGGTAATCAGCTGATTATCATTAATTCGCACACTGACCAAGTCACGCGGAATCTTCAGCAAAACGTACTTTGCAGCTCCCTCTGTTGAAAGTGGACTAATGGAGTAATAGTACGGCTGTTCATTTCGGTTTTCGAGTCCTGCATATAGCTCAGCTTCACTGTACTGAGTGAACGTATCCTGCTTGTCCCCGATATAACGAATGACCCTGCGATCCGCATCCAGCACTTCAATCCATCCCCCACTGTCCTTGAGACGCTGAATTTCGGTATTATTGGTCTCATCGGAACTACCGGACAGCCATTCGTTCTCCAGTTCTGTCACGTACACATGTGCCTCCACATTCAGATCAGGATCCACCACCTGATCCGAAATGCGGAAATCAACCACATCCAGATTAATGATAATGTACACGATGGCTACCAGTAACAACAAAAAGAAGTTGAACAGCAAAAAGTCCAGTGTCAGGGACGTTTGCAATAGTCTCTTTTCTCTAGCTTTCCATGGGCGCTTCAATTTTGTATCCCAGTCCCCTTATCGTTTTTAAATATTCCGGTTGCCTGGAGTCGCGCTCGATCTTTTCCCGAATGTTACTGATATGTACCATTATCGTGCTGTCCTCGTGAGCGTAATAATCTCCCCAAACGGCTTCGTATATTTTTTTACGGGTGAAGACACGACCTGGCTGCTCAAGCAGAAGCTCCACGATTTTGTACTCTGTAGAGGTCAATGTCACAGGTTTACCCGAGCGAAAAAGGATACATTGGGATCGATCAAGCCTAAGCTCACCCAGCTCAAGATTTAACTCCTTAGCAGCAGGCACGTCAGGTGCATCAAATTGATTGACTCTTCTGAGCAAAGCTTCCACTCTGGCGACAATCTCCAAAGGATTGAAAGGTTTGGAGATGTAGTCGTCAGCACCCAATCCGAGTCCAAGGATTTTGTCATGGTCCTGGCTTTTGGCCGACAGGAACAGAACAGGCATATGATGTGTGGACCTGATTTGTTTGATCAACTGGAGTCCATCCATCACAGGCATCATAATATCCAGTATGACCAGATCAATCTGAGTTGAACGGATACACTCTAGCGCCTCTACTCCATTAACGGCTGTCACAATGTTGTAGTCCTTCTCGAGGTACAGCTGAAGCAGTTCCACAATTTCGGGTTCGTCATCTGCAATTAATAGTGTGTATCTCATGCGAATCCTCTCATTCCTATTTCAATAAATTCAGTTTTCATTCGAATTCGTATCCGTACATTCCATTTGTTATTGTTCATATGTCTATACGTTACTACTATATACTACGTCTCTTAAATCAATCTAAACCATTTCTAAAGATAACCTAAATAAAAAGCCCAGGCATCAGGCCAGAGCTTCAAATATAAAGCTAAAATAAGTAAAGTTTCAGTACCATTCATCACTTGTTACGTAACCAGGGTTCCACCCGGGCATATAATCGGTCCTTATCATATTGCACATACTGACTCGCCCGATTGCGTACCGGGTCACCGGCATAGAAACGTTCATACAGATCATGTCTGGCTCCCAGCGGACTTCCTGCCAGCTCCCAGGCGAGCTGGAATAACCGAATCTTCTCTGGTGCCTGCATCGTTACGCCTCCAAGATACTTGTTCATCATAGGGCTGATACTTCCTTCCAGCTCCAGCTTCCCGGAAGGGATCTGAATAAGGCCACCTGCGGCTATAGTCTTCAAAATCTCAACAGCGCGCGGGTAATAATGGTTCCCCAGATTACGGGCTGTTTCGATATATTTGAATGATGGTAGCCAGTTCCCATGAACATCCGGGGCAGCTTGTGCCTCAGATGCGATGATGAGTCCTTCAATCGTATGCATCTGGCTGATCATCTCCCCAAGCTGTTCCTGTACATTCAGGAAGGCATCCACTCCAATCTCCTTGGCGATGGAAGACGTGATGGCTGTAATGAATTCCAGCTTCGAATGCAGCCGAATAATGCTCTGATGATAAGCCAGACTGAAGGATGCCACGTTGCAGCGAATCTGCCATACCGCTTCCGGATTGTTGTGCAGGAGTACACGCTCCCAAGGTACAAATACGTCGTCAAAAATTAATACAGCATCCATCTCATCATACTGACTACTGAGCGGATGAGCAGTATCTGAATCTAATGTTGCAAAAGATTCTCTACATACCATATGTAATCCTGGACTTCCTGCTGCCACAATAACCATATGCGCGAGTTCCGGGCGATGTCCAGGAATGCGCTGAATCGGATATGCAATGATATCGTCCGCATATGGAGCAGCAGTCGCCACCATCTTCGCCCCACGGAGGACAACGCCCTCTGTATTGGTACGAATGATTCGAAGCATCGCATCTTCATCTTCCCCTACAGGCAGAGCACGATTAATTTGCGGGTCACGCTGGACAATGGTCAGGAAGGCATCCTTCCGTTTTGCCTCATCATAATAGGCAGCGATTTTACCTCCATATGCTGGGTCATATGCAGCCATCGCATCCCGTGTGGCGTACCATCCGGTCAGGCGGGATCGGGCGTAATCCGAGAGACGGCTCATTACCCCGTAGGTGCGATCAGACCACAATCGAAAGGCTGCCGCCCTGCTGCTGATCTCCTGAGCATTGCAGGGTACTCGAAAAGCCTGGTGTACATATCCGTTCGTCAGCTCATCCCAATAAGCCACTGTTTCTCTCGTGTCCGCATCATCCACCAGATTGAACAGACTTTCAATCGTTTGTAAGGTTCCCCGGAAGGCAGAATGCTCTGTTACGCGAATACGTTCTCCATCCAGCCATACATTCCGTTCATCGTTCAACCGTTGCAGATAAGCTTGTCCACGGGACATTGTTATGCTCAATGTAATCCTCCTTCTCAGTTAGAAAGGCTAGGAAACTCAATGGTGATAATGTTTTTAATCATTTCGAGACTCAAGTTAACTAAAATGATACATATTGTATCTATTGAAATAGTACTTTGCTTTGGAGGAAAAAGTCAACAGACACCAAACCTAAGGTCCGGTGTCTGTTCTATTAGATTTATATTAGATCAATTTGGCATACATATGACGCAGATAGCGCCAGCGTACCAGAAGGAAGAACAGAATCTGCATGGATGCAAATACGAGGAAAATGCGCAAAGTATAACCCATAACAGAGAAATCAACCAACTGCTGTAATGCAACAAATGCAACAGAGCTGTGGATAATGGCCAAGGCTATTGGCAGGAAAAACATCAATACCAGTTGTCTGGTTACGATGTTGCGAAGCTCCGGGCGACTCAGTCCCATCTTACCAATCATGCGGTACTGCTCTTCATCCCGTTCCAGATCAGCATATAACCGGAAGTAGGTAAAACTTGCAGCAAAGGTGAAAAAGACAATGCCAATCAATCCACTTAGAATTAGGATAATACCATTAGTTTGTTTGGAATTAAGCCAATCCAGCACGAGAGCGCTGATCTCGAAGTATCCCTGACCATCTGAGTCATTTTGAATGGATTCAATCAGATCAGGAGCAAACTTCCGCGTTCCCATCCAATCTGTCACAACAAATTGAGTTTTTTTATCGAAATAAAAATTTTCATCCGCTTGGATTTCATTCTTAAATTCCTTATTCATTTTATCGTACAGCTCATTGGAAACTACATACACTTCCCTTGTATATTCAACCGGGATGACAATCTCTGTCTCAGGTGTTGTTAGACGTATCTTTTTATTTGTTTCTCCAACCCTCATATCGATATTTTTCTGAGATGAACCCTGCCCGGCTTCTGCTCGTAATGTCTTGCGACTCGTAAGATTGCCCGGAGTCATAAAGGCATCGTTGACATTCTCCAAAGTTCGCTCTTTGTAACCAAGTGCCTTGGCAAGATGATTATATTCACTGAGTTTGATAATATAGTTGCCCTCGTCATCAAATAGCGGAATATAACTTCCTTTCTGATACGGAACTTCATTATCAATTAAAGTCTCTTCGATCTTCCTGATGTGCCGTTCTGCGCCAGGTGTATCCCATGAATTTTGGTAGGTAAACGCATATGGATTTGACATCGATGACAATCCCGGATCAGCGATCGCCAGCATCGTACCAATGCCTGTAAAGGCGGAAGCCGAGATCACACTCACCATAAAAAACATGACCGCATTATCTTTCATTCGATAGGTAAGTTCGGACAGAAATAGCAAATTCGTTTTGCGGAAAAACAAACGCTTATTGCCTTTGAGCGCCCGAATGGCATACACACTAAGTTGGGTGAATAACAAATACGTGCCTGCAATAACCAAAACAACACTACCAAGCAGCAAAGGGAAAGAGTATGTGATCCATACAAAGGCAAATACACCCACATATCCACCCCCAATGAGTATGACGGAGAGAAGTGCTAAAAGACGAGAAGCCTTTGGCTCGGGTTTTGGTTTTTCCTCTGATTTTACAAGGTCAATCAATGACCCTTTTCGCATCAGCAGCGATGAGCTCAGCGCAATCACAACAAACAGCAGCAGAAATGCTCCGACAGTAAGTGCGATTGCTTTTAATGGAAAATAGAATCGGAGACTTTCTTCCACCGCCAGCATCGAACCGCAGATCAACAGGATCAGCTTGGCAAAGATCATTCCTAATCCAACGCCTGCCACAATGGCGGCGAGTCCAATGCACAAGTTTTCCATAAATAACAGTCGGTTCATCTGTTTACGTGTCATGCCAATGATTTGAAATATGCCGAATTCTTTTTTACGCGTCTTGAGAAATGAACCTACGGAATAGAGCAGAAACAGAAACGAAAAGATGAAAATAATGATCTCAGCAATCAAAAACCCCTGATTCGCAAGCATGGTCACTGTCCCACTTGAACCCTTCAGTCCATCCTTCAGATCCGGGTGAAACAAAAGAAGTGCATACGTAAAAAAGATCATGACGGAAAACGTACTGCTCAGAAAATGGGCCAGGTAAATTCGTTTGTTCCGAACAACATTATTAATGGCGAACTGGCGAAAATTCATGTCCGGAGCCTCCCATCAGGGATAATACGTTGATAATTCGTTGATAGAACGTCGATCGGTTATCTCCGTAATGAATCTCGTTGTACAGTCGTCCATCCTTAATAAATACAACCCGGCTGCAATAACTTGCCGCAACAGCGTCATGCGTGACCAGCAGCATGGTGGCTCGATCTTCCTGGTTGCGACGTTCCAGCATCTCCATTACATCACGCGCTGCCTTCGAATCGAGATTTCCTGTAGGCTCATCGGCCAGCACCAGCTTGGGAGAATGAATCAGGGCTCGTGCGATTGCTGTCCGCTGGGCTTGACCTCCGGAAATTTCATACGTGCGTTTGTTCAGAAGAGATGCGATGCCGAGCTTCTCTGCGAGTCGATCAACACGTTCATTCATCTCCTCAACCGGTACTCCGTCCAGCGTAAGGGGCAGGACAATATTTTCTTTTACCGTGAGTGTGTTGAGCAGGTTAAACGACTGAAATACGAACCCCAGCTCTCGGCGTCTGAACAGAGCCAGTTCATCGTGATTCAGTTCAAACGGGTTCTTACCTGCAATCTTCAGTTCCCCTGAAGTAGGGTGGTCAATGGTTGAAATCATGTTCAGCAACGTTGTTTTGCCGCTGCCTGATGGACCCATGATGCCAACGAATTCCCCCTCCTGAATACTGAGATCAATTCCTGACAAGGCTTCGTATGACACGATCCCTTTATAAATTTTGCTAATCTGTTTCACTGAACATATTTCCATAGGTTAATGGCTCCTTTTAGATTTCGGATTTGAATTAAACAAAGTTGAACTGAACTTCATCGCAATTCGAGGTCGTTCTCTACTTTCTGACTTCAGTCTATCGAAGTTTCGACCATTCTCCTATGGATTAACCTTTCATCTTCATGACATTATTGTAAGGTTATATGTCTCGTCGCCCTTTGGCGTGTTTCTTCTATGTAGAAAATGAGAAAGACGCCGATCCCTGTCAGGGCACCAGACGTCTTCTCAATTCGTTCCACATTATGCGCTTTATATTTAAATTTCAAATGTAATGGTTACCGTTGTCCCTTCTCCCTGAATGGATGTAAGATCAATCCGATGGTTCATTCGTGTCAGGACATCTTTAACAATATACAGTCCCATCCCCGTGGATTCTTTAAAGTGACGCCCATTCTCTCCGGTGAAAAAAGGCTGGTACACTCGGTTGAGATCCGACTTGGGAATACCCACTCCTTGATCCTTCACTTCAAGAATGATGGACCGTGTGGCTTCATAAGCCTGGATGGTTACCTTTTGCCCTTTTCCCCCGGAAGAGTACTTGATCGCATTGGATAACAGCTGTACGAGGACAAACCGAATCCACTTCGCATCCGACTGAACCATTAACGCAGAATCAATTTTCATCTCGGGATATACGTGATTGCGAATGAAGAACCGTTTCAGCTCATGGATGGCTTCTTCTCCGGCAGCCTTGAGGGATACCGGTTCCACACTGAAATCTTGTTCAAATGTCTCCAGCCGCGCCATGTACAACACCGTTTCCAGTCCTCGTCTCATCTGGTCTGCTTCCTCTCGAATGCTGATGAAACGGGGGTCCTCATCCTCCTGATCCTCAACCGTCAGTTCAATGACGGACAAAGGTGTCTTCATCTGATGAACCCATTGATTCATAAAAGTCAGATATTCCTGTTGACGCTGTTCCAGACGATGCAGATGTGCATAATAATGACCGTACTGTGAGTCCAGCAGTTCTGACAATGCCTGTGGCAAGGGAGCAGGCTCATTCAATGGAACAAATTCTTTTAGATCATTCATTCGATGGGACATCCGGGAATAAAACATGCGATGGGACAGATACCGATAAATGAGATAGGCTACGTATAGGACTAACCCCAGAGATACCGCATACGTGGCCGTTAACCAGTGGTCGTAGCCGTCGTACCAGAAGACCGCAACCACGGTGAGCAGCACAACGATTACCCAACAAGTCAGTACAATATGTTCTTTGATAAACAACTTCATGAAGGCGACGGTGCCTTCCAATTACTGTTGAGTCGATAACCCGAACCTCTTACCGTCTCCAGCGCATCTGTAATTCCCAGCTCAGTCAATCGTTTACGAACGCGGGTCACATTCACGCTAAGTGTATTATCATCCACAAACGAATCGTCCCACAGCTTTTCCAAGATGGTTTCACGACTAACCAGTTTGGGACTGCGACGCAGCAACGTCTCCAGCAAAATGGTTTCTTTCTTGGTCAGTTGTATCTTGCGGTCACCGAGCTCCATCTCCAATCTTTCCAGATAAACAGTTAGTCCATCCAGTTCCACCTTGCGCTCTTCATGACGCGTAGCGTAATCGCCATACACCCGGCGCAGCTGACTTCGAATTTTGGCCATGACAATCTCATGCTCAAACGGCTTCGTAATATAATCGTCCGCACCGTTCTCAAGCGCCATGACCTGATCCATCTTGCCACTCCGGGCCGAGATGAAAATAATCGGACATGTGGAAATGGAACGAATTTGGCGACACCAATAGAACCCATCGTAACTCGGCAAGTTGATATCCAGCAGCACGACATGCGGCTTAACTTGTTCAAACTGCTGAACGACTTGCTCAAAATCCTCAACCGCAACGGCCCTGTCACCATATCGCTCGATATGGGATTGAAGAAGACCCGCAATCTTCGGATCATCTTCAATAATCATTATCGTATACATAAAAAGGTCTCACCTCTAACCTGTCGTAATGGAATATGCAATTCTCTTTCCAAAATCATAACACAGGTTGGTACTATCGGGCATCGACCTGCTTGCGCCAATCCACAATGTCAGCGTTCAGCTGCTTCAAATTGCCAGACGGCTGCTCCTCATCGGACAAGTTATACTTCTGTTTCAAAGCCAGAATTCGATATACACTTTCATTAATTCGGGATTCTGAAATCTTCCCTGACTTCACCGCACTCTTCAGCGTATCAAAAATAGTCTTGGCACTCTCATAACTGTGAGCTACCAGCAAAATATCGCTCCCTGCTTGAACCGTCGCCACGGCGGCGTCGTTCAGCTTATAATTTTTCGCGATCGCGCCCATGCTCAGATCATCTGTGATGACCACACCGTCATACTTGAATTTGCCACGCAACTGCTGACCAATAATGACGTCCGACAAGGAGGCGGGATGGTCGGAATCAAGCTTTGGAAACAAAATATGGGCTACCATAACCGCTTCCACTTGTTCCTTCACCGCTGCCTCAAACGGAATCCACTCCAGCTGGGCAAGTTGCTTTTCTGTTTTGTTCACGACAGGCAGATCCAAGTGGGAGTCCACTGACGTGTCTCCATGACCGGGAAAATGCTTCACCACCGGAATAATCCCTTCGCTGCGCAATCCCTTCATCTCGGCTATACCCATTTGGGAGACCAGACTGGCTGAACTTCCAAATGAACGATCCCCAATTACCGGGTTATTCGGATTACTGTTTACATCCAGTACTGGAGCAAAATCGACGTTAAAACCTAACAGCTGAATTTGTCTTGCTAACAATTTGCCCATCGTTTGAGCCAAATCAGCATCCTTCGTCTTGCCCACTTTCCCATTGGAAGGTATAGACTCTACCGTTTCCGGCATACGACTAACTTTGCCACCCTCCTGATCCACACTCATGAAAATAGGAACCGGATTGGAACGATTGGCATCCTTAATGGATTGTACGAACTTTGCTGTTCCTGGCACGGTCGAGACATTATTTGCATAGAAAATAATCCCTCCCACCTTCTGATCCGTGATCATCTGTTTCGCTTGAGCATCCAAAGTGGTTCCCTGAACACCCGCCAGAATCATTTGTCCGATCTTCTCATCCAAAGACAATTGGTCGAGCTGCTCTTCTACCGGATCCTTCTCTTCCTGTGGAGGCACTGTATTCTGTTGATCATCCTGATCATTCTGATTGTTTGCACCTGTGTTTGAATTCGCATTGGTCTCCGTTCCGTCATTATTGTTATTTTGCTCAGACGAGGAGGGCTTCTGTGACTGCCCACATGCGGATAAGAGCAGCACTATTCCGAATAGCAGGCACAACATTTGAAGCGTGTTTATGTGTTTATTTTTTAACTTGCGATTATGGATATACAAGGATGGTCATCCTCCTTAAGCGTTGTTGTCATTCAGGCTGAATGCGGTTCAGGCATAACCTTATCATAAGGTGGTTCATTTTCAAAATTAGACGGCTCCAGTACAAATTCTTATGATGCAGCCTAAAAACGCAAAAAAATTTCCCTTTTTGGGCTTAAAGTATGGTACTTCATGGTGTTGTTCCTTAGGGCGTGTGTGATTGGAGGGGATGAGCAAAGGTGTCAGCGGTGCGAAAAAGGTTTTCTATTGTGAATTTTTCATATGTTGAAATTATTATTATAGGGAGGTGAAAAAGCCGCCTTTCGGCGGCATCAGGTTTGTTTTCAGTTTAGAGTGTTTTCAATGCTTCTGCTGTAAAAGGAACAATTTCGGACAGGCGCCCTTCGCGAACTTTGTTTGGCCATTCCGGATCACTCAGCAGTACACGTCCCAACGCGATCAAGTCAAATTCATTATTTTCCATTTTCTCGTTCAACTGATCCAGATGAGCGTCACCTGTTCCCTGGTTTTCGTTCGCTCTGTCCACGAATTCCGCTTCGAGACCTACCGATCCAACGGAGATCGCCGGCTTGCCACTTATTTTCTGTGTCCAGCCTGCAAGATTCAGCTCTGAGCCATCAAATTCCGGCAGCCAGAATCGACGGGTAGAGCAGTGGAAAATATCTACACCTGCAGCCGTGAGGGGTGCAAGGAATTGCTCCAGTTGTTCTGGTGTTTCCACCAGCCGTGCGTCGTAGTTCCCCATTTTCCATTGGGAGAAACGAAGTACGATCGGGAAGTCAGGACCTACTGCAGCGCGACATGCTTCAATAACCTCAACAGCAAAACGCGTGCGCTGTGCCAGATCGCCTCCATATTTATCCGTACGACGATTGGTTTGCTCCCAGAAGAATTGATCAATCAGGTAGCCATGAGCCCCGTGAAGCTCAATACCATCAAAACCGATGCGCTGCGCATCTGCTGCTGCTTGGGCAAACGCCCGGATAAGACCCTTGATCTCGTCCTCTGACAATGGTTCTCTCTCAGGTTCACCTGCCATGCTTATTCCCGATGGGCCTACCGGCTCAGCTTCTGCATTAGGCAGGTCCCCTGAACGGCGGGCTGTACCCACATGCCACAATTGTGGCATGATTTTGCCACCTGCCTCATGGACTGCTTTGACTACATTCGCCCAACCCTGCAATGATTCTTCGCCATGGAACAGCGGAATGCTCGCGCCACTAATGGATGAAGGGTGGTTAATACCCGTTCCTTCCGTAACAATTAGCCCTACACCTCCGGCTGCTCTGCGACGATAATATTCCACGACCTCTGGTCCGGGTACTCCTTCGGGTGAAAATCCACGAGTCATGGGTGCCATGACGATCCGGTTGGACAGGGTAAGCTTGTCCGAGGTAAATGGTTTAAACAAAGCTGAGGGTACATTCATTGTGTATTTCTCCTTTACGATTAGATTGGAAGAAAAGATGTACACTTTCTTGCACATGCTATTGTATAACTACCACAGATGTTAATCCGTGAGTTGGTTAAGATATATCACCTTTCTATTTTATAGTTTCTGATTTTTATTTTCAAATTTTCGATTTAAAAGGATTATTAATCTCTTGAACATAAAAATAGAGCAAGCTCGATGTAGCTTCATCTAAGAAGTTCTACGATCTTGGCCTGCTCTGTACAATTAACCTAAACGGCTCTCTCTGTAACCAAAAATGTGGATGAAGCATAGTATATAATCCATAATCTTCCTTACATTTAATTAGAATTAACAGGGATATCATTGCGATTAACTCTGAGTAATTTGCCTGATGAAGTCGATAGAACGTCGGGGTCTGTGCCCAGCCCAAAGTAGAAATCACCTTCGTGTTCTTCAAAAGACTTGGCGTACGTGTCCTGGTTAAAACGGAGGATTTCATTCCATGTGTTCAGATCTGTCGATTGATACACCCGGTTTATATAGAGATTTGCACTTTTGCGAGTGTAGGTAAGCACATAGACTTTCCCTTCCCGAAGCAGTAGATCCGTAGGAAGCGCTTGAGTATCTGGCAAAATGACGCGCGCTGCCTGATTAATGTCGGTCATCACATTCAAGGATTTGGGTAACAGTTGCCCATCATTGAATACCCCTCCGGCAATATAAAGCAGCTTATTGTTAAAATTAATATTTTTCCCTATTTTATTATACGGAACTGTGCCCGTTTGATAGGATAATCCTGGGAGCATTTTGCTACCATAAATGACCACGTCTTTCTTTTCAAGCTTCTCATTAATCTCTAATACATTGGTTTTATCGCCCCAAATTTTATTGGCAGGATACATCATGCCTGATGCATATAATTTGCCCTTGATCTCAAATAATGTATATGCCCTGAAGCCAAACGTATTGATAGTGGCGAATTTTTGCCAACTTTCGCCTTGATCATGAGAGATTAATACAGTAGGTTTCTGCTCGGTACCCAGCGCTGCAAACAGTTTGCCATGATAGGACGCCAAATCGTATACGTGTACACCTAGCGGCAGATTGCGATACTTTGTCCATACATCTCCATCTAACCGGTAGAAGTTTCCCATATCCCACTGTTCACCATCCGAATCATTTCCGGGAATATACAATTTGTCGTTCAGCACTTTATAAATATCAATCTGTTCCTCATCTACGAATAATTTGGTCGAAGGAACGATGCTCGGATTGCTATTGGTGACGGACTGCGTTATAAATCTGGGATTAGCTGTATCGTAATAAATGACTGGAATAGGACCCGCATTAGGTGAAACACCTAAATTACTGCTGTTCCCATGACCCATATATATTTTCCCTCTGTACAGCTGCAAGTCCCAAACATTATTGGCATACGGTGCTTTCTTAAAAGGTTTTCCAAGCAACTCAATCTTGGACGTCACATCAGCGGATGTGATAGGCGCACTGGACACCTTGGCAAGTGCCCGTTCGGCAGTTGGCTGATGATCGGTTGAAACATTGTTTTTGGGTTTCGAATTACCCATAAGCAGCCAGCCCATGCCTGCAACAATCGTCAAAATCACGGCTGCCCATTTTGTATTGCTCTGCATGTCCGCTTCCTCCTTCATTTTTATGAAATAACACCTTTACATCAAAATGATACAAATTGTATCTTTTCATATTATGTAAAACGAAACGTACTTGCAACAAATTCCGCCCGTTCTGTGCAAAAAAAATAGACAATCGCATCCGAAGATGCGTTGTCTATTTGTCATTCATTCATTGTGGTTGCCTACCGCTTGCACATCAGTTCCAGTTGAGTTCCAACCGGGCACGTGTTGCCATCCGCTGACTTCCACTCTATTACTTGGCTTGTGATTCGCTTGGTAAATTTACTCAGCTTTCACCAGAATTTTAACCTGGTTTTTCTCTTTCAGCAGTGCTTCAAATCCATGCTCTACCACTTCGTCCAGGCTGATTCGTTTGGTTACCAACTTATCTGCCGGGAAGAAACCTTTAGCCATCAAGCTAATCACAGCCGGGAATACGTCACGGTAACCGATAATGCCATTGACCGTACGCTCCTTCATGACAATGGAGTTTGGCAGGATCGGTGCTTCCTGTTCAAAAATGCTGACGATCATCAATTCACCGCCAATACGTGTTGAATCAATCGCTTGTTGCAGCACCCGTGGAACACCGGTTACTTCATAAGCTACATTCACGCCACCTTGGGTGCGTGCATGAATTTCTTCCACTACTTTGTAGTGTGTAGGATCAATAACAATAGCGCCAAGTTCTTCCGCTTTGGCTTTACGTTCTTCGGATAATTCCACAACATAAATATCCGATGCACCAGAAGCTTTCAACGCTTCAATAACCAGCAACCCGATTGGACCTGCACCAAAAACAGCCGCAGTGTCGCCAACTTTCAGTTTGCTTTGACGAACAGCATGAAGAGCTACTGCGGAAGGCTCCACCAACGCTCCTTGCTCGTACGAGATGGAATCAGGAATGGCATGAACCATATATTCCTCAGCCGTTACATACTCCGAGAAACCTCCGCCTCCCCCAGCCAGACCCAAGAAACCCATCTGATCACACAAATTATATTTCCCTTGTTTACAGGCTTCACAATGACCACATGCATAGATCGGTTCCACCACAACGCGGTCCCCTGCCTTATAACGTGTCACGCCTTCTCCTACTTCAACGACTTGTCCTGAAAATTCATGCCCCATCACAACAGGTGCTTGTTCCCCTGTTAGCGGATGCGGTGCTTGAGCCGGAATGAAGATCGGGCCAGCAGTGTACTCGTGCAAGTCACTGCCACAGATTCCACACCACTCCACTTTTATTTTAACCTTTCCCTGTTCAGGGCGGGGTTCATCAATATTTTCGAGACGCAAATCTTTTACTCCATGCCAACGCAATGCTTTCATTTGTTTCATCTCCCAGATCATAAGTTTTGATATAATCGGAAACGTTTCCGTAAGTTAAATATGTCACATTTTAAATAGGCTGTCAAACATAATTTGTCACACATATGTCTATCTTATGAATTTTACGTCGATAATTCTGGTGTAATAACAGCGTTTTCAATATATCGATCATTTTTTGCTCTGTGGCTTTCTGTCCGTTCTCGTGTATATGTTTAATTCAATGGATATAGAATGCGCGATTTTTCTCTATTTATCCATTTGGTTCTTTTGGAAAACCAACAGACATCTCTGTCCTTTCAATCGTATTCACGGGATAGTTATTGGCTCAAATGTTATAATCAAGGTATAGGATTGTCTTTGCATTCGTACATATTTTCAAAATTCGGAATCGTTTCCGATGAAGTGAGGTTAACTAAACGTGAGTAAAGATCAGAAGATTACGATCAAGGACGTTGCAGAACTTGCAGGTGTAGGTATCGCTACCGTCTCCCGAGCCATTAACAATTCCGATGGCATCAGCAACAAAACACGGGATAAAGTCTTGCAGGCCATTGAGGAGCTTGGATTTGTCCCCAATACCTCTGCCCAGAGTTTGAAAATACGCCAGACACATCAGATCGCACTGGTTGTTCCTGACATACGCAATGCCATCATTCCCGAGATCTCTTGGTCTGTTGAACAAACGGCGAAGCAGCATGGGTATCATGTGGTTCAAATCAATACGGCGGGTAATGCACGAACGGAACTGGAAACCATTCGTACGATCAAAAAACTGCACGTGGACGGGCTTATTTTCATGCCTTTGGCATATCCCAAAACATTGCCTGGTTTAATTGATAAAGCTCCCCTTCCCATTTCCATGATCAATTACGGTAAAAAGCTGGACCCTGGTATGAAAGCTGATGTCGTTTCTCTTTCACAGCCTGAAGGGAAATTGGTGATGGAACATCTGATTAAGATTGGACGGACCCGCATTGCATATGCCGGTGCTCCCAAAGACATTATTGAAGAGCGTTATCGGGCTTATGAGCAAGCACTCGGACATGTAGATATCTCGCTTGTTTACTTCGGAGAAGATTTTTCATTGAATACAGGAGCTAATGCAGCGGATTATTTCTATGGACTGACTCACATGCCAGATGCCGTATACGCGATTAACGATATGGTCGCCATCGGACTGGTAAATCGGTTTAAAGAACTAGGCGTTCGTGTCCCTGAAGATATCGCAGTTGTGGGCGTTGATAATAACCAATGGACTACCGTTACGTCTCCGCAGATCAGTTCAGTCTCGATTATGGGCGAAGAAGTGGCCCGACTTGCTACGGAATTGCTGTTAAAACGGATTCGAGAGATGAGCACCACGGATTACGAGCATATTCAATTTGAGCCACGGTTAATTGTGCGCGAGTCCAGCGTTGCCATGATCCGCTCATCTTCACAAGGACCACGCGCATAAGAATGATTGCGAAGACACCGGATTCAATGGACTGTCCAAACCTTCGATAAACACAAAAAGGTGTTCACCAGGAATGAATTTTGTCCTGAGAAACACCTTTTTTTATCTTCATTCACACCCTTTTATCTCAAACCCACCTCCGAGCAATTACTTCTTCGAAAGCAATTGTCTAATCGGTGTTCCTTTCATAAACATCTCAATATCCTCTACGGTATGGTTAAAATAAATGGCATAGTTTCCTTGAGTCACATAACCCAGATGCGGTGTTGCCAGAAGATTGGGCAGTGTACGCAACATATGATTCACAGGAAGAGGTTCCTGTTCATATACGTCTAGACCGGCCCCGGCAATCCACTCATTCTGTAAAGCTTCGACCATCGCCTCTTGATCCACAATGCCTGCACGGGACGTATTGATCAATAAAGCAGTATTTTTCATCCGTTGCAGCTCGGCTCGTCCGATCAGATTACGAGTGCGATCACTGAGCACCAGATGAATGGAAACAATATCGCTTTGTTCCAGCAGCTGTTCCTTCATCTCTGCCCACTGGACTCCCTGTTCCTCCGCTCGTTCCTGTGTCAAATTCTCACTCCAGGCGATCACGTTCATGCCAAAGGCTTGTGCAATCTCTGCCATCCGGCTGCCAATCTTGCCTAAACCGAGCAATCCCAGTGTCTTTCCGTACAAATCCATGCCAACTGTACTCTGCCAATTCCGATTGGAACGCAGTGCGTTATTTTCAGTTACCAGCTGTCTGGACAGACCCAGTATCAGCGCCCATGTCAGTTCCGTCGGCGGGTTCGAGCTGCCTTCCGTGCCACAGACGATTACTCCACTTTCTTCCGCAGCCCGGAGATCAATGGAGGCATTGCGCATGCCGCTTGTAATCAGAAGCTTGAGTTTGGGCAATTGTGTAATCACGGATTCAGGAAATGGTGTACGCTCACGCATCAAGACAATAATTTCAAAATCCTGCAGTTCCTGAACGACCTTCTCTTCTGATCCCAAATAGTTATTGAACGTCTGAACCTCAACTCGATTCAGGATAGGAGTCCAATCCGCTGAAGAAAGGGCTACATTCTGATAATCATCCAATATGGCACAACGCAACTTCGTCTGCATGGTTGAATCTCCTCCTCATATATGTGCATCATCAAACATTCTTTGAACATGTTACCCGAATATGTAAATCATAGTATACACCCTAATTTAATCTATACCCTATCTGTATTGTATCAACTCAAGCCCTCATCTGCCCAATGTCCTCAGACACAAAAAGAGCAGGAACAGATTCCCGCTTCTCGCTCTCACTTCAGAACAGCTTGAAAAGCAGCGCCGTCATCAGTATGGCCATCGCCACTTGAAGCAAGGACCGTATTTTCCAAAAAATCGTATCTAATTTCGATTGATCATTCTCTGTTAGCGAACCCACAATAGCAATAAAAGCAAGCATGCCAATCACAATCAAACTGAACTGGATGATCCCCATCCCGCCGTATGTCGTCAGCAGCACACCTATAATGTATAAAACGACAAGGTAGATCCTATGAAAATAACGCTCCATATGAACACCCTTTCTAAAAATGAAATCCTTCCCTCATTCCTCAAGCAACGATAACGTAACCTTAATACTCTGCTGTACAAATGAGCGATCCGGCTCCGATTTCATCATCACGGTCAATCCAATCATCGATACAACCAGAGACTTGGACAACGCACTTGCGTCGAGATCATTAGACAATTCCCCTGTTTCCTGCCCCCGTTCAATCGTCTCCTTGAAAATCGCCCCGAGATACATCTGGTGCTCGCGTGTCAGAACAGCGAATTTGGGGTCATGTGGAGCCAGTTCAACCATCGTATTGATGCAAAAACAGCCATGACGAGTATCTGTCACATCCCCTTCTGCTCCAATATGTTCAAATAAGGCACGGAAGGCTTCTTTTACAGAGGATGTATGTTGAAGCCTGGATCTGACCTGTGCGGCATGCAAAGTTGTATATCTGCGAAGTGCCGTTTCAAACAATTCCTTTTTGTCACCAAAAGCCGCATAAAGACTGGGACGTTGAATTCCCATGGCTGTTGTCAAATCACTTAGGGACGTCGCCTCAAATCCCTTATCCCAAAAAATCTGCATCGCTGCTTCCAGTGCCTGATCCGTATCAAATTCCCGTTGTCTAACCATGTATTCACCCTCTTTATGTATCGATCAGTATACATCTATTTTAATCTAGATCCAATTTCCATGTCAAACCTATCTTTATTTATAAAAGAAAAATCAACCATTCCATTTTATTTCTTGACATCGTGTCAAAGCGTGAAGTATGTTTATTCGGAATCATAATGTACTGATCGGTATATTTAAATTCAACCGTGTTCTTACCGCTCCACCTAACTTACCACATTCGAATACAGAAAGGTGAATCATCCATGCAAAATCCATCTCATCAAGCACATCCCTTCAGCGAAGGACGTCCAGGCATGTCCCGACTTGTCGCGCTGTTATTTGCCCTGTGCAGCGGACTGGCGGTAGCCAACATTTATTATGCCCAGCCTTTGCTCGACTCCATTGCTGACGAGTTTAGAATCTCTCATTCCTCTATTGGAATCGTTATTACCGTAACCCAGATTTGTTATGCCCTCGGATTGTTATTACTGGTCCCACTTGGTGATCTATTGAACCGGCGCAAGCTGATCATGATCCAGATGCTTTTATCCGTAATCGCCCTGGTTACTGTCGGTACCTCATCATCCAGCCAGGTTCTATTCATTGGAATGGCCGCCATCGGGCTGCTTGCCGTGATTACACAAACACTCGTTGCCTTTGCCGCCTCCCTGGCTGTACCTTCAGAACGAGGGCGTATCGTCGGTCTGGTCACAAGCGGAATCGTCATAGGCATATTACTGGCGCGAACCATAGCAGGCACCTTAAACGATTGGATCGGCTGGAGATCAGTCTATCTCTTCTCTGCCAGTCTGACATTACTCGGGATTATCGCCCTGTTTCTTGTACTCCCAAAACACGAACCCAAGCGAGAGAAACTCAGCTACACCCAATTAATTGTTTCAGTCATGCAACTGTACCGTGAGTTGCCTATTCTGCGAACACGCGGCGTTCTCGCCATGTTAATTTTCACAGCCTTTAGCACGTTATGGACTTCCATGGTGTTGCCACTTAGTGCTCCGCCACTTTCCCTGTCACATACTGCTATTGGAGCCTTTGGTCTCGCGGGAGCTGCTGGTGCCCTGGCTGCTGCACGTGCTGGAAAACTGGCTGATCGGGGATTGGGACAAAAGACGACGGGCGTCGCTCTGGTCATATTGCTTCTATCCTGGCTGCCCATTGGCTATGTTCACCACTCTTTATGGCTGCTTGTAGCTGGGGTAATTATGCTGGACCTTGCCGTTCAGGCAGTACATGTCACCAACCAGAGTCTGATCTATGAAGTTCGACCTGAGGCGCAGAGCCGTTTGACGGGCGCCTACATGATCTTTTATTCAATAGGAAGTGCTACCGGCTCCATTGCTTCTACTCAAGTATACGCATGGGCAGGTTGGACTGGCGTTTGCTGGCTGGGTGCAGGCGTGAGTGCCGCTGCGCTTCTGTTCTGGACCATTGATCGATATATCCATCGGAATTCGGATCAATAAAAGAACTTAATCCAGCTTATTCCATACCACAATAAACAGCGTGGCTAACGGACCAAATAACAGGGAAATCAGAAACCAGTTACGGCCACTTCTGTTTTTTCCCTGAGCAAGTCCGGCATTAATAAGGGCAAGTGTGCCCCAACCTACAAAATATTCGTTTTCCATCAACTATCATTTCCTCCTTACAGATCGGCCCTATCTATTCTCTAGTAACGCCTTTAGCTTCAAATTACGGCTCTCCAGGAAAGCCTGCATATACCTCTTGAGTACAATCCGCTCTGCAACCCAACCCAGAACACCAAGGGGAGCTTCAAATCTCAGTGTGTCCCTCATAGAAGTGGTCTGCTCTCCAAGCTTGTTGAAGCTGTGTTCATGTCTCATGCTCTTGAAAGCACCTTTCTCCATCTGATCCACAAAGAGATACGGCGGATTGTACTCGGCGATCCGGGAAGTCAGCTTCTGTCTTATCCCGAAATGGCTCGCTTCGAAAGTTACCGTATCGCCTTCACCAATTCTGCCCGTTGTAACACCCGCTACAGCCTGCTCACGGGTACGTTCCCAGACGGTCCGGGTATGAATATCAATGTCCCGCGCATAGTCAAAGCATCGCTCAATGGGCGCATGTATTGTAATCTCGGTTACCACTTCAATCAAGGACGATCACTCCTTTTCCGCTTCCTTTGCCTAAAAAGGAAGATTAAGGTCTTTGCAAAGTATACTCCTGGTCACCATGAAGAACAATTCAGTGCATGATCTAAATGAAAAACGGGTCCCCTGTTATCTTATAGGAGGCCCGTTTTTTGTATGAATTCATTTGTTATTCAAACTTAGATAATTAATTCATTAATGGCAAGAGTGCGCTCTTTGGACAGATCACGATATTGTTCCGATTCCACCTTAATCAGTGGTTTGAAAATATCGGATGTATTGTTCATGACAATAACACCCCGCTCGCCGTTGCTTAGCAGTACTTGTTTACCAATAAAATTAGGAAGCAGATGCTGCATCAAGGCTTGAACCGGCTTCTCATTCAGTTTGCCGAATCCCATCGCATAAATATCGCGCAAGTTATTGATCAGGTTCGGATTGCTGCTTCCGTGACTGCCGGATCTCATCCCGATGTATATGTCAGCGACTGATACGATCTGTGTATATGGATGAATTTCGTCTTTCTTCAGTTGCATCGGATATCCGGTACCATCCTCCAGTTCATGATGCTGAAGAGCTACCAGCGCTGTAGCCTCATCGGTCATGGAACTTTTGATAATATCATGTCCGTAGATCGTGTGACGCTGCAATTCGAGCTGTTCATCTGCGGTTAACGGTTCCACCTTGTTGCGTATCCGATGAGATACCTTGCATTTGCCGATATCGTGAAGATAGCCCCCACGACTGATCTGATAACTTTCTTTTTGGGAATAACCAAGCCAGTTAGCTAGGTAAAATGACAACAGTCCAACCTGAATGGAATGTGTGTAGTTATTGACATCATCCCGTTCCAGCATCATCAGGAGATGCACGACATCCTTTTGCTCGTCCAATCCCTCCACCATCGGTTGAAGCGCATCGTCCACCATTGTTGCGTTGAACTTGCCCACCGTCAGCGCTTCGAGAAACGCGGATTGATAATTATGTACAGTTTGTATAAATTGGGATTTCATTTCTTCTTCAGGCGGTTCTTCCTTGGTGCTTGTGCTTGTGCTTGTGCTTGCTCCAGATGCAAATTTTGCTGCAGCAGCAAAGAATTCCGCTTCCGTGATCTCTTCCTCGCGTGGTTCAATATCCACATAGTCTACGCGGTGCTGCATCAGCAAGGTGATATCTTCACTTTTGATCACAGTACCCTGACCCAGAACGTGTAATCCCGCTTCGCTGAATGTATCCGCAGTTAGACGGTCTCCATCTTGCAGGTTCATAATATGGATTCTCAAATCGGTATTCCCCCTGAACAATCATTTATAGTCAACAGTACCCGTTAGATCGGGTCCCAAAAATCCCTATACTACTTTATATCGATAAATACATTCTTTTTCTCCATAGTCCAAACGACCTTAATCGTAAAAGGAAATACGAACGTATAAGACTTTATTCTCAGTCCCATTTTCAAAAAAGTCCCGGTTTGAATTTGTATTTAGATATCTGGCATATTGCTTTACACATATATAACCAAAAAGCCCAAAAAAATCTTTGGGCTTTTATTGAATTCAACTAAATTTTGATTGAACTCAGGCTCGCTCCCTGTACGAAAAAGCGTTCAATCGCTTTCTCAACAGATGGGTCCGGAATTAACGGTGGTGCCTGATGCGGCTTCACTCTGGCATCGATAATGATCTGATCACAGCCCCAATGTTTATAGTTGTAACTGCTGTTCACACCGTACATATCATGGGACGGATTACTGCGGGTAAATGTCGCCCACAAGAAGTTGCTGAGATTCGCACTCAGGAAAGAACTATCGTCACATAATACAATCATTGGACAAGAAGACAGGTCTCCTTTTTCCTTCAGCATGTCTGTAAATGCCTTCATTTCTTGTTCTGTATCCGCATAACTGGTGAAAGGCACACCCTGAATGGCTACAACTCCTGGCATCACGAGCTGCGGATTACTATAACCCCGGATATCCTTCAATGTCTCCGGTACTTCACGGCACAATTCCCGTTTCTTGTCCCCATAGGCTGCAAATACAACCTTACTGCCGCTATTCAACCCGGTTCCCGAGTAATCCAGCGTATCGATCGTTGTGTTGGTATGGAAATGAATGTCCCGTTGCAGATCCATTCGTTCCAGGATATACGTCAGGAACTCCACTTCCCGGTGCGTATCCAGCGGTTGCTGATCTTCTGCTGTGATAAACAAATACTTCGCCAGACTGAGCTGGCCTGTACCCAGAATACGACTCGCAATCGTCAGCAGCTCTGTTGGCTGTTTTACCGTCTGATAGGGCGTATACCGCTCACTTCCGATCGCGAACAGAAGCGGATGCACTCCTGCTGCATCGACAGCATGGACTTCTTTCACACCGGGAACTTCCTGTTTAATGGCATCACCCGTAATTTCGTGAATCAGATCCCCAAATGCAGTATCCTCTTGCGGAGGACGACCCACCACGGTAAATGGCCAGATCGCATTCGGCTTGGCGTACACTTTATGCACTCTCATTAGCGGGAACGGATGGGTCAGACTGTAATATCCAAGATGATCACCAAACGGTCCTTCAGGCTTCGTCTCGTCCGGGTAAATATCACCCGTGATGACAAAATCGGCGTCATTGCTGATGCAATACCCATCCTTATAGCTGTAACGGAAACGCCGGCCGGCAAGTAGCCCCGCGAAAGTCATCTCACTGAGTCCTTCAGGCAAAGGCATCACTGCAGAAAGTGTATGTGCCGGCGGACCCCCAATGAATATACTCACTTTCAGGGGTTCTCCCTTTTTGACTGCTTTGGCCTGATGAATACCAATTCCGCGATGGATCTGATAATGAAGTCCAATTTCCTTATTCAGTTCATAATCATTACCACTTAGCTGTACCCGGTACATGCCCAGATTGGAGTTCATGATGCCTGGCTTGTCCGGGTCCTCCGAATAGACTTGAGGCAGCGTAACGAATGCTCCACCATCCATAGGCCAATGCTTGATCAACGGCAGATCCGAGATTTGAATCTCTTGCGCAGTTACAGGCAAACTGATGGACTTCTGCTTAGGGAGAGCCTGCCAGGCGGCAAGACCGGTGCTGATATGCTGAAAAGGCGTCTTGAGTGCCTTCATTGGATCATCTCGAACAGCCATGACACGTTGTACACCTTCAAGCGTTCCACGGAACATGAATTTGCTTCGTTCCAGTGTACCGAACAGGTTCGAAACAGCCTGGAACTTGGAGCCTTTCACATTTTCGAAAAGCAGAGCTGGGCCTTTCGCCTCATGCACTTTCATATGTATCGCTGCCATCTCCAAATGAGGGTCCACTTCTTCCTTCACTCGAATCAAATGTCCATGCTGCTCCAGATCATTAATGCAATCTTCCATATTGCGATATTTCATTGGATGGCTCCATTCTGTATATAATAAATTGTTATGTTCATATATTCACATAGATCTGCAGGGGTAGCGGATAAAATAAAACGTTGAATCTAATTCACTCTCTCACCATATAAATGGATTAATACTCACATCTCTTCTATCTTATCAAATCATCTGCCACTAAACAAAACAATATATCAGAACTTTCACGCAGCGCTCACCAAAAAGCAATATTTAGGCAACAGGGTCCTATATTCTAAGGACCAAGATTGCTTCAATATTGCTAATTGAGCTTACTTAAGATGTAGTCGAAGGTCTGGGGATCGTAACCGTAAACTGCGTTCCTTCTCCAACCCTGCTCTCCACCTCAATTGTACAATCATGCAATTTCAAAATTTTAATCACGATGGAAAGCCCTAATCCATTGCCTCTAAGAGCACTGCTCCGTGCTTTGTCCACCATATAAAATCGATCGAAAATATACGGAAGGGCCTCCTCCGGTATTCCTTGTCCTGAATCTCTAATCGATACCTTCACGCATGACGTGGACATCTCGATTTCGATGTGAATGGACCCATCGGTACCCGTATATTTTATCGCATTGTTGATTAAATTCTGCCAGACCTGCTCAAACAAATCTTTATCGACCGTGATCTCGCAAGGCAATAAATCCAATTCAATCCTGATATTTTTGTGCGCCCACTGGGGTTCTGCTAATACGATCGTTCTTCTTAATTGCTCATCTAATTGGAACGTACTGAGATTAAACGGATGGTGCTCCGAATCCAGCGAGGCTAACCGAAGTAAATTATCACTAAGCCTGGAAAGGCGTAATGTTTCCTCGTATATGATATCCAGATGCTCTTTCTGCTCTTCCAAAGGGATGACACCATCTTGCAGCGCTCTTGTGAATCCTCTAATCGATGTTAGTGGGGACTGCATTTCATGAGAGACATTACTGACAAAATCATCACGCACCGAGTCTATTTTTTGCAACTCACGGGCCATATGATTAAAGCTCTCCATCAGCTCACCAAACTCATCTGGATTATTATGTTTCAACCGGACAGACAGATCGCCTGAAGCCATTTTCTTAGCTGCAGCAGTTAGCCTTTTGATCGGTTTCACAATGTACCCAGACATGAACATGATTAATAAGCTTCCTATGACTAAGACAGTTAATAGCGATATAAATAATGTACGTTTCACATTATGAAAAATCGATGAAAAATTAATTTTGATCAGGAGCGCATCTTTTTCTTCATTCATCCTGGGAACACCAACAATCGCTGTCTCATCTTTATTGGATAGAATAAACGCTTCCGTGGTATTTTCATCGAATAATTCATGAACTTTATCATCTGGTAGTAAAGCAAGCACTTCACTTTGTTCATTCACGGAGTTTATGTCCAAGCCGTATCGTGCAAAGATATCCAAGCTTGTTTTCACTTTTTCCGGATCATCAATCAGATTTATCATCGTAGCTATGTCTTCGGCAATCGTAACCATAGAATGATTTGGTGTGTTTTCCTGAGACCGCATATTTAATATAAAGGAGAGAATTAAACTGACGATCACAATACCAAAAAAGGTAACTACGATTCGTAGACGCAGGCTTTTCCTCACGATTTTCATACACTCTCCAAACGATATCCAAGTCCTCTTATCGTCGAAATGATCAACTCAGGGATCGGTTCAAGCCGTTCTCGTAACCTTTTGATATGCACATCAACGGTACGCTCATCACCTTCATAATCGATTCCCCATATATCTTCTATAAGCTGTGTACGTGTGAATATTTGCCCTGGCAAACTCGCCAAAGCAAACAATAATTCACATTCCTTCTTTTTCAATTCAACCGATTGAGCTCCTGCCTCCACTGTCAAATTGCTCAGATTAATCATTGCACCGCCTATATGAATAACATTCGATGAAATCTTGTTGTATCTCTTCATTAAAGATTTTACACGCAAGATTAACTCTACAGGATCAAAAGGTTTTACTAAATAATCGTCTGACCCTGCATTGAATCCTCTGACTTTATCCTTGGATTCTCCCTTGGCAGTCACCATCAGAATCGGAATATCCATATAAGATCGAATGTCTTCGGTCAGTTCAATACCATCTACTCGTGGCATCATCACATCTACAATCGCTAAATCAATTTTGGTATGAGAGAGGATGTTCAGTGCTTCTTGGCCATCCGGCGCTTCCACGACGGAAAACTGATTTTTTTCGAGATAAATTCGGATTAATTTGCGGATATGGGAATCATCATCCACCACAAGAATCGTGTTCATGTATGCATTATCCTTTCCGCAATTTTCATTATTCACAACTTAAATTTATTCGTATCGTAAGGATTCCATCGGGTCCAGCTTGGCAGCCTTCGATGATGGCATCAAACCAGCAATGATACTAATCACTGTACTTACAACGATTCCGAACACAATGTAGTATCCCGATAGATTTATTAGCTTAGCTCCAAAAGCGTTGTCCAAGAGAATATTCAACACATAACTAATAATTATCGCAAATACTACCGCAATGATACCACTGAATACCCCCAATAGAGCAGATTCAGAAAAGAAAATTCGCTTGATGTCCTTCTTTCTTGCTCCAATCGCACGAAGGATTCCGATTTCCTTCGTTCGTTCCACGACACTAATGTAAAGCACAACCAATATCATAATACCGGATACGATCAACGAAATGCCTGCAATACCAGACAGAACGATCGTGGCCATGTTCACGTATGTCGTGATATTTTCCATGATTTTTGCCGTCTGGGAGCCTGAGAAGCCCGCATCAACAGCTGCTGCATTAATATCATTGACATATTTCATATCGGTTGCATAAGCGTTAACCTGAATTGGCCCAATTGTTATTCCTTTGTCCGCATACATTTGCTCCAACGTCTGTGATGAAATGTAACCCGGTGATTGCTGCATTGGTGATCTTTGATCTGACGCTTCATAAGTACCCGATATGGTTATTTCTTTCTCCAAAGTTACCGGTTTATTATTGCCATCCATCTCATTGATATATAGAAACACAGACTTGCCGATCATGGATTCAGCTTGGTCATTTCCGCTTAATTTATTCGCCGTATCGAGGGGTAACAACATCTCATTTTCTACCGGAAGCGTACCCGTTGTTAGCGTTGCTGGATCAAAAACATCCGTTAACGTCGTTAACTGCGTAAGTGCCACACTTTGCTTTGCATGAACCATAGTCGATTTTCCTGTAATGGTAGTGATCGTCTCTACATGATCCACATTAGGGAATTTGCGAATGGTCTCAATATCGGTCGCTGTAAAAGGTTCGCCTGCTGCCATTAAGGCTTGCGGGCCTTGCATATCTTTGGCATCTGCACTGGGCTTCGTTATATCCACAAGCAAAGGGTCCATACTTGAATTGATTTCGTCGTTCATATAACTCGTTATCCCATTACCCAAGGAGAGCATCAGGAGTACGCTTAAAATCCCGATCGACCCACCCAATGCAACCAGTACATTACGCTTGCCGTTGAGTTTCATATTTTTGAGAGCCATTTTGAAAGAAGCCAGTAAGCCCAAGTTTCTGGAAGCACCACGACTGCCTTCATAAGTGGTCAAGGAACGATCTTTTAGATGAATATCATCCTTAATCCGCCCCTCTTCTACCTTTACAATACGCGTACCGGAATCAGCTACTTTCTGCGAGTGAGTTACCGCAATGACCAGCATTCCTTTTTGCGCAATACTGTCCAGCAAAGCCAGGATTTGATCTCCATTTTCCTTATCCAAAGCACCTGTTGGTTCATCCGCCAAAATAATGTCTGGATTGTTTGATAGTGCACGAGCAATGGAAACCCGTTGCTTCTGTCCACCCGACAGCTGGTTGGGCCGTTTATTCAGATGATTCTTCAGCCCGACCTCGGTCAAAATATCTATAGCGCGCTTATTGCGTTCCTTTTCACTTGTGTCCGTCATTTGCATGGCAATCGTAACATTCTCCAGCACAGACAGATGCGGGATCAGATTGAAATTTTGAAACACAAAGCCGATATTATTTTTCCGATAATCATCCATTTCCTTCTCAGTCATGGCACTTAAATTCTTTCCACGAACAAGGATCTCCCCTTCAAAATCGGAGTCCATTCCACCAATAATATTCATAAGGGTTGACTTTCCGCAACCCGATTCACCAAGGATCGAGACGAATTCTCCTGTTTCAAAGCTCAAATTCACATCGTGGAGCACAGGGACCTTTTCCTTACCATACAGCGTGTATGATTTCTTCACATGTTTAACTTCTAATATAGTCATCTTGATCTCTTCCTCTCCAAGTCATACACCCTATCTATATTGGCCATTTCACATTCTAACAAATTTGTGTGAACTGATAATGAACTGGACAAACCGCGTCTGCCTGGCAAAAGAAATACACTATGTAAGAAAAAGGAAACGGAGCCCTACATTCATTAGGACTCCGTTTCCTTAGTTCCGCTCGAGACATTAAATCCCTTCAACAATACGCTTCGCCCGAACCTCTACCTGACGGAAAAGTTCTTCCTCATCTATCGTTAGCAGCTGCCTGCCTCTCATCAGTACACGACCATTCACAATGGTGGTATCTACATCAGCTCCATTCACGCTGTATGCAAGCAATGATTCCAGCTCGTGAACCGGCTGCAAATGCGGTTTCTGCAGATCAATCAGAATCAGGTCGGCCTTGCGCCCAGCTTCCAGCACACCCACTTCATCCTGAAGGTTCAACAGACCTGCACTTCCCCGTGTAGACATGTGTAGTACCTCTCTTGCCGACAAGCGGGTAGGGTCACCATAATCCAGCTTTTGCAGCCAGGTTGCAGCCTTGATCTCTTCAAACATATCGATGGTTGTCGCACTTCCTGCCCCATCGGTTCCAAGACCCACGTTAATTCCCTGTGCAATCATCTCGGTAATTGGAGCAATTCCGCAGCCCAGCTTCAGATTGCTGACCGGATTGTGCGCTACTCCACCACGCATGCCTTTCAATCTGCCAATATCTCTGCGATTCAGGTGGACGCCATGGGCAAGCAGTACATGTGCCTTTTCGAACATACCTGCCTCTTCCAAGTACTCCGTTGGCGTCATGTCATAGCGTTCACGAATCTTCACAACTTCCTCTTTCGTCTCAGCCAGATGAATGTGGATAGGCACGTTCTCCTGTTCCGCCATCGCGATGACTTCCCGCAAAGGTTCTACTGGGCAAGTATAGGGAGAATGCGGGCCATACATCGTCGTAATTCGACCCTCAGCCTTACCCGACCAACGTTGTACCAAATCGACCGCTTCCTGTAACCTGCGCCCTCCGTCATCCTCCACGAATACCATTCCGCGTGTGAGAGATGCCCGAATGCCGGTTTCCGTCACCGCTTCTGCGATTTCATTCATGTGAATGTACATATCAGCGTAAGCTGTAGTTCCTGAACGGATCATCTCGGCGATGGATAATTGTGCTCCCCAGTATATATCTTCGGGTGTCATCCGGGCTTCTGCAGGCAGCATCTTACGGTCAAGCCAGTCCATCAGCTTCAGATCATCCGAGAATGCTCGTAACAGACTCATCGGTGTATGCTGGTGAGCATTGATCAGGCCCGGCATTGCCAGTTTATGTTGACCATCCATAATGTCATCACCCGGTTGAGCCTGAATGTGGGGAGCAATCTCTGCGATACGGTCGCCTACAATGCGAATATCCCCCTTAAAGGGGGAATCGGTGTCTTTCATCGTTAAGATTGTGGCTTGCTGGATTAATATACTCATTCGTTTCACAACTCCTCTAGGTTTGGATTGCCTTACTTCCAAATCCGAGGATAAGCCTTCACGTAACGGCAAGGTCAAGACTAAGTTAATTTTTGAGTCGTCATTGTTCTGAAACTTTGGATAAAAGGTTTGGGATCTATGTTGACCATATAAGGATAGACTCCGGTGCTGGTATGTAGATAGAAAAAACCACCTTCATTCCCCATTCTCCGAAAGGACATGTCGAACACTTCCGTAATATTAAACTCGCGGTATTTCGTTACAATCTTGTCCGAGTACAGGATCATGGACCGATCGCTATGCAGTACTTCCTGTGCGAGCCCCGTCACTTCTCTCTGTACTTTGTAATAAGGCAATACAGCAATGCAGTTCATGATCTGCCTCCGTTCTAGCATGATTATTTGTTCCATCATAGCAGATCGGAGAGCCTGAGCAAAAAAATGATCCAACAACATATATGATTTACGTAATCTTCGTTGTTACTTTCAATGGAAAACGAAGTGCTTCCTGAATATGCTGCAAGGAAAGGCATTGTTCAATGTGAAAAACACCATGCGGCAGCTCCGTCCGATACATTCTCTCCGCTACTGCTGCCGCAACTGCTGCTGTTGCATCTGCTTCACGCTCACCAACCAGCAGCTGCTCGACATGGACTTGTTTGCCCTTTTTCCATCCCACTGCATCTACCTTGACTGCAAACATCGGCTCCCCTCCGGGAATAACCCCAAAAGCCTTGACCGTACCATTACGAAGGGAGGGAATACGCAGTAGTGTGAACAGCCCCATACGTTTCGAAATTGCCATGGATCTAGTCATCCAACGGGAATCGAGACATAACCGAGTGGAAACCGTTGGAATATCAAGTGTACGAGCAACGACGTGTTGATCCGAAAAGTTAAACCGATATGCTTTCTTGCGGCCCAAGTCTGCGCCAAAATCAATCCATTTACCATCGTGAAAACTTTGCACTTCCGCTGGCTTACCCTTTTTCATGACCTGATAGGTAGCATTCATCTGATCCACAGTCCACTCCACCGCGGCTTTTCCGTGTTTCTCACCCAGTCCCAGCATGACAGTAATGTCCGCTTCGTCTACTTGCTCCATATGGGCACCTGCTTCACGCACAAGCAGATTGGTCACACCAGGCGACAGTCCCACACTAAGCATGGCTGTTGCTTTGGAACGCTGCATTTTGGAATGCAGCTGTTCGACCTGACCCAGAAAGTCATAATTGGCTGAAATATCAATATAATCTGTCCCTGCTTTCGCACAAGCCTCGACAAATCGGGTATCCGTCTGGTCCACACACATGATCACCAACTTGACCGATTGAAGCACAACAGGGTCAATCGCTTTTCGTACATCCAATTGAAGCGGCTGGACTATACCACCCGTAGATCGGCTGAATTCCTCAGCCCGATTCATTCGCGTACCTGCCGCCCATACCTTGCCGGGAAACGATCGTCCCAGTTGCGTACATATCATTTGCCCCACCTGACCATATCCGCCAACAATCCAAATCTGGTCTTTCACAGACTCTGTTTTAGTCTCGTTTCGCATAATACCCCTCCACCCAGAATGCTCCGAAATAACGTGTAATGTGCGAGAATCCGCATTCTTTCATCAGCTCTATCATTTGTTCAGATGAGATGGGATCCGACTCTCGGCCAAGGGAAGCTGCAAACCGCTCCCATTCTTCAGGCTGAATACCATTACTTAACATGTGATCCTGCCAGGCTTGCATCATGGTTGAATATACAGGCGAATGAAGATCGGCATTCACTGCTGCAATAATGAGTGGCGCCCCAGGCTTGAGTCTGGCCGCTAGATTGGACAGGAACCGTCTTTTGGACTCGATCCCCTGAATAAAATGCAGCATTAGCATACTTGTTGCCCCGTCGTAGACCTCACCTTCCGGTAACGCTTCAAGCGTCATGGATTTAAGTTGCACTCTGGCTTCGATCCCCGCCTCCCGGACTCTTCTCTCTGCTAACTGAAGCATCGGCTGGGAAGGATCTACTCCAGTAAACGTCCATCCCGCATGGCGAGAACCAAGCAGAGCTAATTCCTTACCTCCACCTGCTCCGACAATTAGTATCTCAGCTTGGTTGTTATCCGTGATAGAAGCGGCAAGCAGTCGCTCCATCAGATCATGCATATGAGAATAACCCGGAATTTTCAGGGCTATCGATTGTTCGTAACGGTTTTCATCCGCCGTATCCCAGCTCAAAGATGGTTGATTGTGGTCCATCGATACTACACTCCTCATGGATTCAAGTTAGACTTGACTCTTCGTTCGTCTAATTTCATTATAGAATGATACGCAGAGCGTACAATCCCAGAACAATGGGATATCTGCATGTGGAGAGGAGAAAGCTTTATGACATCACGCATGGAACCGAACCAGCGACTCATTACTTCTCTCGAAAAAGGAACCTGGACCTCGCGCACATACCGGGAAGCTGTCCTGAAACAAATTCAGAACATCGTTCCCTATGACGCGTATTGCTTCACAACGGTTGATCCACAGACTCTTCTCTCAACAGGTGCCGTGACGGAAGACGGCATTGAAGCCATTCATGACCGGCTGTTCGTTAATGAATACATGGAAGAAGACATACATAAGTATGCTGATTTGATTCACAGCGGCGACTATACAGCGATCCTTCATGCATCGATAAGCGAAAACCCTATTGCAAGCGCTCGGTATCATAACATCCTTCAACCCGCAGGTTTCAGTGATGAACTTCGGGCTGTACTGGTCAGTGGCGGAGCCTGTTGGGGGTATCTAACCCTATATCGCAAGACGGAACAACCCGTATTCACGGAAGAGGAGCGACTAAGCATTCAGGCCTGGACACCTTCTATTGCTTTGATGTTACGATCAACAAGTCTGACTCTTATGGACGAGATTAAGAGCGGAAGTCCCTCGGACCCTGGTATTATGATCACATCGGACGCTTTCGAGCTGTTATCCGTGAACGCTCCCGCTCAATATTGGCTATCACAATTACGTTTACTGGAGCAGGTGGGACCAGATGTATTGCCGCGCCCAGTCCGTGCAGTCAGTTCGCATTTACAGCGTCAGATTCGTACAGATTCCGACCTGATAGTTGCGCAAGAACCTATCCTTCATTCGCCTTCCAAAGTTTGCATTCAACTCCTGGATGGCCGTTACCTTGTGCTTCATGCCAGCCGCATGCAACAGTTTTCAGGTCCGGATCAGATTGCGATCAGGCTTGAACAGGCTATGCCGCAGGACTTACTGCCTTTACTCGCCGAGAGTCATGGGTTGTCCATTCGGGAACGAGAACTATTGGGTTACGTGCTGCGCAGTTATTCTTCCAAAGAAATTGCGGAAGCGATGCATATATCAGCTTACACGGTACAGGATCATTTAAAATCCATTTTTGCCAAAACAGACGTATCCTCCCGCCGTGAGTTAATTTGGTATTTCGTATCCCGTTTCCAGTTGTCCGATGAAACAGCTATTTGAATGTTATAACTGGACATACAAAAAAAGATGCCTTGTCCCATGGGACAAGGCATCTTTGCGCTGCATTATGGTGAAGAACATCCGTTATATCAACACATACGTTAAATTTATATGATTCTAGTGCACCAATCTCATGAGAGAAAACTTAGGACTTAGCGGGCTTCGCAGGTTTGATGTTTTTGTTCTTTACCTGCACAGCCACGGGCTCTTGCGGGTGTTCAACCGGATACAATTTGCGGAACAATAACGTCTGCAAGACCAGGAATGAACCGCCGATCGTCCAATACAGCGGCATCGCTGCAGGTGCCGAAAGCGAGAAAAAGGCCATCATCAAAGGAGATATATATCCCATGATTGCGAATTGTTTTCGTTGTTCCGGCGCCATATTGGCTTGCGAAACCTTGGCTTGGATCAGATAAATTATTGCTACCACGACTGCAAGCACATAGTCAGGCGCTCCTAATTTGAACCACAGAAAGGAGTGAGAAGATAGCTCCGGCGTAAGCCGAATAGCCGTGTAGATACCTGACAGAATAGGCAACTGAATCAGCATTGGCAAGCATCCGATATTCAGCGGATTGAACTTGTGCTTCTTGTACAGCTCCATCGTTTCCTG
Organism: Paenibacillus sp. RU5M; assembly: GCF_900221055.1. Classification (NCBI taxonomy): domain Bacteria; kingdom Bacillati; phylum Bacillota; class Bacilli; order Caryophanales; family Paenibacillaceae; genus Paenibacillus; species Paenibacillus sp. RU5M. The sequence continues at coordinate 326,542 of NZ_OBQM01000002.1, forward strand.
CGAAAGCTTCTGCTTATCGGCCGGGTCGTTTTTGCCCTCATACTTTTTCTTGAGCGCATCCATCTCCGGCTTCATAGCATTCATGATCACTCGGGTACCTTGCTGAGATTTTGCTTGTCGCATCATCAATGGAAGCAACGCAAGACGGATTACGAGGGTAATCACAATAATGGCTACCCCATAACTTCCATTAAATATCGTTGCGATGTGCTGAATGAGATACGACAGTGGAAATACAACGTAATGGTTAAAGAACCCCGGTGTTGATGAATTAATCTCTGAGACGTTGTTACTGCATCCAGCCAGTAGCATAACTGCAAAAAGAATTGCAATCAGGCCATAGATCCGTCCCTTGCCAGATGTAAAAGTGAACCCCTTGCTTGTCTTATGTTCCATATATATCCTCCTCGTTGATTTGTAGAAAGTACATACAACGAGGAATGGCAATCTGGTTCATCTTCATCCGGGGATTCTCTTCGTCTGACGATTCGACTTAAAGCTTCAGGTCTGTGTTGTCCGTCCAAGGACAAGGTTGGCAATCCAGGTTCCAGACCACCTCCGGCCCCACCTTCCATCCAGTACTCTGTAATGCCGCAATGCAGATGGGCAATATAAGCGTAACTGACTGTGAAAATGAGTCCGAGTGAAAATATATACGGTATCAATTCCTGAAGTTCAAACAAGGGATTCACCCCCTTTATAGGTTAGTTTTTATAGTATAACACTTACATATGGATTTTGCATAAATTCATTGCTGGAAAACAGGTAGATGAATTCATTTCATTCTCAATTTGGACAATTCTAGCTTAGCTCTATGTCTTGCCATATTAAAAGAAGCCCAGGAACTGTCTGTTTCTTCCAGGTCAAAGTTAGCTTGATGCTCCAGCATTTCCCCTTTCAAATCCGGGTACTCCCTCTGGGCAAACTCTCGCAGTATCGGAACGGCATCTGCAGATAAACTCGTCAAGTAGGATGCATCAATAATGCCTGTCTGATGATATCGTGCAATATTAAGCTCTGCAATCCGATTATCCATGCCCACATAGTTGACTGCCACATAGGCTGCTAGGGACAATACAATATACCAGCGGATCAACGGTATGGAGGTATAACGGATTCGAAGAGCTGCAATAAGCAGCAGCGCCAGAAAAATCATGAATGCATGTACGAGAAATCGAATGTAGGTATATCCATAAGCCTGTTCATACAGGTTGAGGCGTATAAACGCCGAGTACAGCATGATTGCGGAACAACCCACCAGGACAAAGAGCAGCACCTGATGCACAACAGAACCTATTTTGCCGCTTGAACGCGTGAACTGAAGAGCGATAATCAGGATGAAAAAATTAATGCCTGTTACCAGTATCAGCTCCACAAATCCACTTCTTGCATACTCTGCGTAGGACAATTCTGACGGAAGATGTCCCTCACCCGCCCCAAAAAGATAAGAAAATTGTACAAGCACAAACAGAACATACACACAGTTGATGACCAACAGCATCGTGCCCACAATGATGGGGTCCAATCTTAAAGGTTCACGATGAGCTTGAGTAGAAATTGCCTCAGGTGCGGGCTTATTTGCTGGCTGATCCTCTATGATTGAGTTCAAGGAAGGACTCTCCTGTATGGAATTCACGGAAACATCTTCTCGCTTTTCGATTTCTGAAGTAACCGTAATTGCTTTTCCATTTTTCCAATGTGCATTTTCTCTCTTATCTGCTTCATATTGCATCGGCTGCACGAAACCCCATACATAACTGAACAATAAAACGCCCGCGATGAGAATCCAGATCACTCTCGGAAATCCAGGTGTCAGTGTCATTTGATTTAACCATTCCGGAAAACCGGATAAATACTCATTAAAAATCCCATCTGCTGAGGTCAGCAGTGCTACAACCACGATCAGGATGGGAACGGATGCTATAAGGCCAATGAATACTTTGAAAGCAGCCGTTTTCTGCGTTTTACCTAGCCCACGTCCTCCTGTTTTCACAACAATGCTTGCGACCGTTCCCCAATGACGGATGGATTGTGGCAGCAAATGGTCCATCGCGGTACCGATCAATCCAATGTCCCACCATTGTCTCTGTTTTCTGCCGACCAGATAAGTCATATGTAAGATAATAAGCACCGGTACGATCAGGAAATTAAGGATACGCAGCGGTTCATTGTCGTATAACAGAAACGTTAGCGCCAGCATCAGCACCACCCCAGCCATAAAAGCATCAATCATGGTCAATGGCCGCATGCGGTCCCTGGCAAACAAGAACATAAAGCCATAAAAGAGGATAACAAAGATGGGATAAGAAACACCAATCTCATTGCCATAGAACAAATACTGATGAATGATAGCTAACATTAATGCGGATAGTAGCGTAATTAAAGCGCGGTGGGGTGAAGCCATTATTTTATCAATCATGGGAAAAACCTCCATTAAACTTTCTAGGTTTCATTCTAGATGATAAAATAAGAATATAAATAGAAATTAAAAAAGATAAAACTTCTTATTTTATTATATTGCATCAGCTACAACCTCCAGGAGGAATTAAAACCTTGAAATTACATCAGCAATATTTGCTGCTTCATAGCCGGTTTGGTCAACTATTAGAACATGAAGTAACGCTCTCTGACCTTGCGGAACTGCTCGAGTGTACACACCGTAACACATTAACAATCGTCAAAAAAATGGTTGCCCAAGACTGGATTCGGTGGGTGTCCCAGCGCGGACGTGGACGGCGTTCTAAGCTGACCTTACTTGTTCCGGCTGATCAAATTGCAGCAGAATACATGATGCAGGCCATGAATCGCCGCGAGTTGCAGCAAGCCGCCGAACAGGTTGGTGCTTTCTCTAGTTCTACGACAATGCAGGATCACCTAAACCAGTGGCTGCTTGGTTATTCTGGACACCATACGGAAGCTGGTAGCCATAATGAGCGAATTGATACGCTCAGGTTACCGATCCGTCAACAACTGCACGCCCTTGATCCTCTTTTTATCAATTTGCTGGCAGAATCTTTTGTCACTAGTCATGTGTTCGACGGGCTGGTTCAACGTAATGAACATGGAGAGATTATTCCTTGTCTGTCTCATACCTGGGATATCAGTTCAGATCGGAAAACATGGTTCTTTTATTTGCGTAAAGGGATTACTTTTCACAATGGACATCTGCTGACAGCCGCGGATGTGGTGTATACATTTGAACGACTGCAATCCACAGTACGCCGGACATTATACCGCGATGTGAGCAAACAAATTCTATCGATTGAAGCAGTAGATCCCTTGACCGTTTGTTTCAAACTCAAAGCCCCTCACGAATTGTTTTTGCCCTTTCTTTCTACGAGCCGTGCAGCGATTGTTTCACAAGCCACGTACGGGCAACATAAAGATGGAGACAATGAACCAGATCTACCGAACACCATGCAAAAGCCTGTAGGAACAGGCCCTTTCAAGATCACAGCCTGGGATGATCACCTGTGCAGACTTGAAGTTTTTCCGATGTATTTTCAAGGCAGAGCCCATCTGGACCGAGTAGATATTCTACAAATCCCGTGGAGTGCTCCTGCACATTTGGATGAAAAACAAGATATCGAATCTCCTTTCTTCCACCTTGTTCATAATCCATCCTCGTCTGAGGGTAGAGACTGGACTCAGATTAGTGCAGGCGTGATGGTACGCAAATTACTCACTTGTAATACACAAAAAATCGGACCGCTAAGCGATCCGGATGTAAGAGCACATGTTCAGGCATGTATTACTAAATTGTATGGGAATGTCATGAATGAAAGTAATGAAAGTAATGAAGGTGATCCAGGAGATGCTGATAAAGTGTTGATGAATGCAGAAAAGTTGACTTATTTGTCTCAGCACCCCACTTTTGATCTACCTATCCCCTTGCACATCACAACCATTCCTCAGTATCGGATGGATGCTAGACGTCTGGCATCGTCATTGGAAATGTATGGATTCACATGTACTGTCCGCATAGGCACGATGGAGCAATTCAAAGGGAACCTGAGACTGGAATCCGATTTGATTCTCTTCTCCCTGATTCGGGACCGGGACGAAGAATTACGCAGATACGATCTTTATCTCACTTTATCCGAGCATCTGGAGAACTCTTCCAAGAAGAGTGTACAACAGATGCTGCAAACCGTTGTTGCTTCGCAAATATCCGCAGACCGAACTGCCGAACTGGATCGGATTGAACAATTTTTGGAGCAGCAGAGCCTATTATTCCATTTAACTGAAAAACCTGTGGAGACTGCTTATCTGCCTTCCGTTCGCGGCCTCTCCTTTAACAGCCAGGGATGGGTAAACCTCAGACACATCTGGTTCCCGTGAATGCTCGTTAAACGAGCATAACAATCCATTCGTTTCAAGATGCGGTAATGATTTTGCATGCTTATGAACTGGTCATTGGGTCGGCATCCACCTTCTGCCGTATTTTTTCATTTTTCTTGGAAATGGTATCCTTCCGACGGTACACACCGAGAAGTAAACCGATCATAGCATATTCGAAAAGCAGGTGATTTCCATATCCTATTAAAGGAAAAACAATGCTAAGAATTGGAGCCTTCCCGGTAGTCATCGCCAACGAATAGATGATTTGCAACGCAAACATAGATGTGATACTGATAATTATCATTCGACCGAAATCTTCCCGAATGTGAGGAAGGATCTTCACCATACTGGCAACAAACCAGATGATACCCACCAATAACAGTATTCCGGCTGACCAGCCAAACACATCAATGAGCAGCACACCTGGGTAATCTAAATAACTCGTTTTAAACTTGTCGAACGTTGTATCAATTCCATTCCCCCACCAGCCGGCTGATTGAATAATTTCAATAATGGAATTGTTGCTATAGCCACCGTAAGGGTCATCCTGAAGATTCAAAACGACAGAAAGCCTCTTCAGGCGTCCGTATTGATCTGCAAAAAACAATAACAATACAAAAATACTTCCTGTTACAACAGCACCTAAGGCTGTATAAAGCCATTTTCGCGTGAGCCAACCAAATAAAATAATGGACATTGTGCCAAACAGAAACATGCGAACCCAGTCCGACATTTGAAACAATAGCACTACAGGTAACGCTACCAGAGCAATATAGGTCAATATGGATTGCATATTGCAGTTTGAACTAAGCTTGTCCTGCACAATTGCCCCTATGGCAAGTGGCAAAATCCACACTGAAGCAGTGGTAAGGTCTATTACAAATCCAAGTGGTGCAATCAGGAATCTGCTCATACCATAAAAATCCGTAGATATCATTGGATTAATCCACAAAAGGGCATTAAGTAGAATATAGATCCACCAAGCAGCTTTTTTCAACTTACGATAATCAAAGTAAATAAAGAACAACATCAACATTACACCTATAACGGTGTACACCACATGCCCCCGATATAAGGACTGATACTTTTCATCTGCGACATTCGTCGTAAAAATCCACATTAACAACAGGCTAACTGTAGACAAACCAATTAGTCCAACTAACAGCCCCCAATGCATACGATGACGATGCAATCTGTGCATACTTTTGCCCACCACTGCGGGATCACCCATCTGCTCAATGGCGTATGCAGCTGCCTCTTCCTGGCTCAGTCCCTCTTGCTCCTTGTCCAACATCATTTCTTCCATGTGGTTGCCAAGCTCATCACGCAGATCAGTATGTACTTCACGTGCCTTAACCTGACTACACAGTTGATCAAGATAATGTTTAATCTTCTCATGTCGATCCGTCATGTTAAGCCTCCTTCCCCAAGCACCCGATCCACGGCACCGCGGAATAAAAGCCACTCGGCTTTTTTATGCTGTAACGCCTCCACACCCTTGTCACAAATGGAATAATATTTACGTTTCCTACCTTCAACCTCCATCCAGTAAGACTCCACCCATCCCTCAAGCTCCATCGCGTGCAGAATGGGATATAACGTACCTTCCTTCAAATTAAACACACCTTCGGATTGACGATGGAGTTCCTTGATCAATTCATAACCGTAAAGCGGCTGTTCCTTCAGTAGCGTAAGAATCAATGTCTCCGTGCTGCCTTTAATCATTTGTTTGTTTACCTGCAAAGCTGTCACTCCCTTTGGTTCATGCTTCCACGTCCAATAACTACATCCACTTTTACCACACTTCTTAAAACTTCAACATGTACCTAATAAATCCACTTGGCTACATACATCGGAAATCTATGCATAGTAAAACTAGGTATAATATTACCTGATCCTTCCTTTTCTGTCTAGCTATCAATTGAAGACGTTTGTGATAAAATAAACAAGTCATTTCACACCTGAGGTGTCATCATGAATCTCTTATTCTTACTTAGACATTACATATTCTTTCTATCGATTATGAGGAGGCAATTCAAACCATGAGCAAACTGATTTTTTTTCTTGGCGGGGCCGGGAGTGGCAAAACAACCCTTGCCAAAGCCCTCTCGCGTAAACATAAAGCTGCTTTTTTGGATATGGATATCCTGCTGCGTCCAGCTGCTGAAGCAATAATGACCCTACAAGGACTCGATCCATCCGATCGGGATTCACCGGAATACAAACGGCTGTGCCGTGATTTGGGATACCGTATTACGATGGATGCTGCACTGGACAACGTGCAATTGGGTATCGATACCGTGGTTGTAGGACCCTTTACCAAAGAAATCGGAACTCCGGACTGGATCGAGCAGGAACTCGCACGGATTGGACGTTCCCTTGATGATACAGATGTACGTGTGGCCTATATTTATCTTGCAAATGAAGCGTTGTATCGAGAGCGGATTACAGCCAGAAAATCCCCGCTGGATGAGTGGAAGCTGGAGAACTGGGATGCCTTCACAGCTTCACTTGCCCGTAAACAAGTAGCCTGGCCCTTGCCCGCCTCAGCCGTTGCTTACATTGATAATTCAAATGAGAGCCCTGATATCGCTTTTGCTGAAGTCGAACAACGAATGTACGAATAAAATGTGTAATGGAATGGAACGACCTTCATTTTCTCCATTCAATTTCATGCTACCTATAGGCTCAGAAATATATAATCCACACCAAAAGGGGTATTTGTCATGGTTACCCGCGCAGGTCCAACGTGACAAATACCCCTTTTACAATAATCTATGACTAAACATCCGAACCTACATCGTTACAAAAACTGCTTCATAATATACTCCTGCTCCAGAGGTGTAATCACAGTGCGCTCCACGGGTGGGCCTTCTGTCAGATACTCTGCCACTTCAGCCACACGATTGGATTCCAGTTCCGCTGTAAATACGAGATTGGCCATCCCTAATGTCTCAACCAATGTTCCCCGCGCTTTAGCGTGAAGCATGAATAAGGTATATAAATCTGGTCGTTTCAACTCCGTCATTGCCCGGGCGATCAAAGCCAATTCGGCTTTGTTGTCTCCCATCGGATGATGCGCTTTAGGCTGTCTCTTTAAGCCAAGATCGCACCACAAAATGCACCGCTCCTGTACATCAATAATGGCTGGAATACAATTACGGGAATCTGCCGTCAGATCGATTCGCTCCTGCACCGTTGAAGGTTCGAACATTTCATCCGACTGTGGAACCTGACGCATCATCCAGCCAGCATAACACTCCGATAAATCCTTGATAGCATTATCCCTGAATGCGTTAACCATGATTACAATATAACGTGCCCCTAACCTAGAAACGGACGGCAAATGCAGATCCATATACTTCGCCACTCCATCCGGTGCAGTCACCATAAACCCACTATTTGCAGCTATATATTCATTCGATTTCAGAGGGGTCCGGGATGTTTGGTCCATATAACGCCAATCCTCATCATACAGTACACCCGACAGATCGGTATCCACACGTTCGATTCGCTCATCACCGCTCAGGCCTTCTCTCCACCACAGAAAAAAACGAACGGTATCTCCTGTGGGTAACGATATCCATGACGCACGCGATAGAGCTCGAAGAGATTCGCTTGCCCGGCGTTTTCCCCATGGAACTGAAAACTCTTGAAGTCTTTCATCAATGTAGACATTACCGAGTGGTGGAAGCACGGCAAACCGTTTCAACAGTGTATGCTCTACCGCCGATATCACCGCATGAACATCCTCAACGTTGAGGGACGGTAGCGGTTGAGTGGAGACATACAGATTTGCCGTGTTGCCTTTGCGGAAAAAGCTCCTCCTGACCTGAAACTCCGTCCGTGTGCTGAAATGGGCCAACACTCCAAGCAGCGCCCTTGTCGAAACCTTCTCTTCCACAGTTTCCATTTTGCCGATCACTTGCTGCACCGGAACACCGGAACGTATCATTCGGTCGAGCTGACCGACCATCTCTCCCGGGCGTTCCGCAAGCGTCTCCAGAATAAGCTGGTTATCCTTCTGTTCAAATGCCCGCTCCACTCGGCCATGAAAGGTAAGCGGTCGTTCCCCACGTCGCAACTGGTCCAGCGCCGCTATTGCCCCTGGATAACGGTGACGATATTCACCTGGATGCAGTCGCTCGGCCAATCTCTGCCAGCGCCCTTTATATCGAAACAAATCTTCCAGCGGGTTCGAAGCACCCTCCAATAAAGCAAGTATTACCCGACGTTCAGATCGAGTAAATGAACGGAAGCGGGTGTTCTCCTTCAGACTGACATCTCCATCGGAACACGCTACCGCCAGCCGCAATATATCTGTTGCCGTGCGCAAATGTCGCTGGAGTTGCTTCACCGAAGCACGCCCCGCCTTTAATAAAGCCGCGCAATAAACGGCTGCATTTTCCCTCACAGGTATTTGCCCTGCCTCTGGTTCAAATGTGGCCCAGCCTTCGTACTTTGTTGCAAACCAGGTCAACTGCTCTCTTGCAACTGGCATTAACGAAGATTTTGCTGTAAGCAGGTCCATTCCTACTTGGTAAAAATCTGCTTCACTGCCGAGATGAATCACACGCAGTCGCAGCTTGTTCAGCAGTAATATGCGCTGCTCCTGTTCTTGCTCCTTTTCAAGAAGCTGCTGTCTCCAGGAATGCATCAAAGCATTTAAATAAAATTTACTTTCCTGAATATTCATTTTCCGCTTAGGAAATTTCGGATACACGAGGATTTCCTTTAAATTGATTCCTTTCATCTTTCGAAGCTCATCTATCAATTGCTCAAACCAGAAAACGAATCTGTCACGTTCCCAGGTATTCAGCACATCTATCAGTTTCGTCGAAAACGTATATCCCAGCGATTCCAAATTTCTCAGTGCAGTCGCCAATATACGCACAGGCAGCTTGCCCTCGCGCTCTGCAATGATCACTTTCAAATTCCTGCTGAAATAGATTGAGAATAAGTCCATCACTTGTACTCTCCCACATGACGATAATATATTCAGCATTGGTATACTTGGCCTAGCTCGTGGCGGTTCTTCATATGTATAACACAGTCCAAAAAACTAAAAAAATCAGGGAAGCGGCACCCCTAATACCATTGTAAGAATTCAGAAGGAAGGGATACCATAGCCTGATTAATGCATATTATATCTTATAATTACAGATTAGAAAATATCACATCGTAAAGAGAGCGGCAGAATACCGCTTAACCCAAAAGGTAAGATTATTCTGACCGCTCTCTTTACGTTTATTTTTCACCGCTGTTCTCTTGCCAGATTATCCGTGCTGCCGTGCCGCTTGACGTCCAGCGATACGAGCTGTAATTAACTGGTGACTCTCATCAATCTCTTCCGGTGTGCAGGCTGCTTTCAACTCATATACTTTGACCGGAGAACGATCAATGATATCCAGGAATGAATCAAAAAATGCCATGTCCTTACTATGGATATAAGGACACCAATGATCCGACAAGCCTACCGTCTCATGAATATGGACCCCGACGACATGGTCGATCAATTCATTTGCTTCACGTACATTGTCATAGAGCCCCATTCGATCCATCATCATACCGTGACCAATATCGTACCACAATCCGAGTGGTGCCCCTTTCATGCTGCGGATAAGTGCGCCCGCCTCCTGCAGCGTCGGCATTTGGTAACAGCGTGATCGAGTCTCAATGCCGAAATTCACTCCGTATCCGCGCTGTTCAGACAACTCACACACTTCTTCCAGACTCTCCTGAATCCGCTTCAGGTAATGTGCGCTATTCGCCTCACGCTTCTCAATCATCTCTTGCCATAACGATTGATAGTCCGAGGAGTCCGGCCCTTGATCGTGATATATCTTTTTCAATGCTTCATCAATATTATATTCAAACGGCACCTCGCCTGGATGCACGACAACTGCCTTCGCACCATACCGGTGTGCATATTCAGCTGAACGGAGCAGCAGTTCAATGGCGCGCTTACGACGAGGCTCATCGTCGAAACCGAGCAGAACCGAGTCGGTTCCATAATCGGGATCAGCTACATGTGGAAATGTATTGTGCACACTGGATATGCCGATTTCTCCCCGTTCAATCATTGGTTCAATTGTTTGCAGCAATTCGTCCGTCACGTTATAGTTTAGCTCCACCTGTCTGAAGCCTAGGGATTTGATCTCCTCAATCATGCCCTGACCCGTAGTGTGACGTTTGATGTTCCAGCAAGTTGAAAATGAATATTCCTTTTTGTCGGTAAACATAGCTTTGTCCTCCTATATGCGATGTTCAACCCGTTCAATGTCTGATGAATCTTCTCTATTTTTAAATCAGCCTAGCTGATGTTTAATTCAAATCTCATTTTGACGCTTTTATTCCAATGCCTCATGCTGAAGATTCAACATCGTCTGTTGCAAGGCTACCTGCACTGCTCCAGTCACTACAGCCCGCTCGCCCAGCTCTGAACAGATCAGTTCAGGCTTCGCCGGGAATTGATCAGATACGATCTGTCTGAGAAACGGCAATAACACATCCCCATTTCCCCCGATACCTCCGCCAAGTACAATGAGATGGGGAGCAAGCACGACACAGATATTCCGCAGAGCCGAAGCAATCATTTGGCTGTATTGTTTCAGAATCTTCACAGCCTGCGATTCTCCACCTCGGGTAGCTTCAAACAGTTTCTCAGGAGTCAGGTGTTCACGAAGGTATTCTATACCAGAATCAGGACCCTCAAGAAGACTGGCATCCAACTGACGCTTGGCCAGTTCCATCAGACCTTCCGCTGACAAAACATCCTCCAATCGACGCCCCTCTTCCAACAACATCTCCGCGAGCTCGCCTGTCAAACCGCCCATGCCTCGTAGCAATTGCCCGTTCACCATGATGCCTGCACCCGTTCCAGTACCGATGGAGAAAAACACAAATAGATTGGAATCCGCTGCTGCTCCACCCCTGTACTCCCCCAGTGCAGCCAGGTTCACATCGTTCTCCAGGATCACTTCACACGGGAAGGCTCCCGACAATGATTCAAGCGAGAGCAACTTTTCCAATCCCTCTAACGGGGTAACGATTCGATCAATATCACCAGAGTCCGGCAGTACAACACCTGGAATGCCAAAACCAATACATTGGATCTGATCCCAATTCAATTGATTTTCCGTCAGTAATTCATCCATATGGCTTCGAAGCACATCAAGGATTGCCGACCTTGCTCGATCACCGCTTTGGACCGATAATGTTGGATACGTTCTGTAATCCATAATCTCACCATTCAGATCAGAGAGTGCAATCCGAATTCGGGTTGCCTCAATATCAATGCCACAGACATAATAAGCTGTTTCATTGAATCGAATGAGTGTTGCTTTGCGACCCTGGGCATTGTCGGCTCTGCCGGTTTCCAGCACCAGATTTCGTTCAATCAGATGTTCAATCGCCGACGACACCGTAGGTTTGCTGAGTCCGGTCTGACGACTGATATCTGCCCTGGACATCGCACCAGTTGCGATCAGCGCATCCATAATCAAATTCTCGTTCAGATTGCGGATATACTGCGGTGTGCCAGCCATTTTATCGCCTCCTTTTATAGTTAGTTAAGTTTCTTAACGAATTAAATTTAATATATCATCGGCTTTAAAACGTGTACAGCTTTTTGTCTGTATCGGATGATATGATTTCAAAATCAAGGCCTGATCTCATCGTAATCATTCAATTTCGACTTTACATTATGTAAATCAAAAAAGCCGCAGTGATAAACACCGCAGCTCCTTACTTCCTTATATATACGTTTCATTACGATTTGGACAATTCAATGAATCCTTCACCAAATACGTCACGCACATCATGGATCGTTATGAAAGCAATTTCGTCCTCCGCTCGCACAATCTTCTTCAGCATCGGAACTTCTTGTTTGCTAATGACAATATATAAGATCTCTTTCGGGTTCTTCGTATAGTAGCCATGACCAGACAAGACGGTAACTCCCCGATCCATCTTCTCAATGACCTGTTGAGCAATGGCATCCTGTTTGGTAGATATAATCGTAACTGCTTTTTTCGGATTGAGCCCTTCAATAATAAACTCCATCGTTTTGGTTCCGACGAACAACATGACAATCGTACACATCAAACCTTGCGGCCCTATAATGAAGAAAGACGAGAACGCCACGATCAGATCGAAGAATAACAGTCCATAACTGATGTTCCAATCCAGATATTTATTGGCAAGCCGGGCCAGAATAACGGTGCCCGCCGTTGTGCCGCCTACTCTAACAATCATGCCGATACCCAGACCGGCAAATAATCCACCAAAAATAGTATTGATCCAGAGCTCGTCCGATGCGATCGTCCAGCTCTCGGTTAGGTGCAGGAACAGCGAGTTAAATACCACCGCAATAATGGTATACACCGTTGTCGTTCTGTCCAGAAATTTGTACCCCACAAGTAGCAAAATACCATTCAGGAGCAAGTTCATCAGTCCAGGAGACCATTCAAAGAGGTAATACAAAATAATTGTAATCCCTGTAACGCCGCCTTCAGCCAGATCATTCGGGATGACGAACAGGTTTACTGCAAGTGCAAACAGAAATGCACCCGCCATAATAAATAGAATATCCGTTATTCTTTTCTTCATCATGCACTCCATCCAATCCATCAGAAAATCAACCTATCAACCAATTTCATAAGTTGTCATAACCACTCAATGATAGATTCTACCATGCCCGGCACAAAATTTGTATACATAATACAAATTGTTGCGCAAATTGTACAAAGGAATCTAAAAATACTGTTTTTCAGGCTCTACAAAGCAGGTTTGCTTCATCTACCCATGACAAATGTCATGGGTCATCATTGATATTCATCATTACAGTGTACTGACGTTTATGACTTACTGCACTGGACGCATTCTTATACAATGATAAAAACGCCTCACTTGGAGACATCTTCCCAGGAAGCGTTAGGTTAGAACTGATTACAGTTATTGACCATTGAAGGAGGACGTAAGTCTATGAGCAGAACCAAAGAAATGGCCCTTAAAAAAGAAGTGACCCCTTATGAGAAAAATAATCTTCGCCTGAGTATCCAACAATTAGTGAATTCCATACTACCACTATTATTATTATGGGCCGCAGCGTACTATAGCCTGTCCGTGTCCTACTGGCTGACATTTCCGATTGCCCTCGTAGCCTCGGGGTTTGTACTTAGAACGTTTATCATCTTCCACGACTGCTGTCATGGTTCATTCTTCAAAAGCAAACGTGCCAACGACATTCTCGGTACGATTACAGGTGTATTAACCCTCACACCTTACCTGCAATGGAAAAATGAGCATTCCATTCATCACGCCACCAGCGGCAATCTGGATAAACGTGGAGTTGGCGATATCTGGGTGATGACGGTTGAGGAATATAAAGCCGCTTCCCCTTGGGGTCGTCTATTCTATCGGATTTATCGTAATCCGTTTGTCATGTTCGGTATTGGGCCCATTTATGTATTCCTGTTCGCCTACCGTTTTAACCGTAAAGGTGCAAGACGCAAAGAACGCATGAATACTCACCTGACTACAGTGTTGATCGTAGCTCTTTATGCCTCCATGTGCTGGTTAATCGGCTGGCAGGCTTTTGTCCTGGTGCAGGCACCCGTCTTTTTCTTCTCTGGCTTCTTCGGCATCTGGCTGTTCTACGTACAGCATCAATTTGAAGATACGTACTTTGAGAATGAAGATGAATGGAGTTATGTGAAGGCTGCTGTTGAAGGTAGTTCATATTACAAATTGCCTAAACTGTTGCAGTGGATCAGCGGCAATATCGGGTTCCACCATGTGCATCACTTGAGCCCACGTGTACCTAACTATTACTTGGAAGAAGCACATAATGCAACACCACCATTGCAGAATGCAACAACGATTACGCTACGTTCCAGTCTGGCTGCCCTGCGCTTCCGTCTATGGGACGAAGAATCCAAGCGTTTTATTAGCTTCGGCGAGATCAAAACGTTATCCCGCAAGCCTTACGTTCAACCGCCTATTCGAGTAAACAACCAAGCGGGTCTGACAGAGAAGCCTTAACTCTGTCGGATTCGTTTTCTTGTATTCAGGCTAAAGTCATGCTACAGTCAGGCTAAGTTTGAGTACAATGCAAGTCCGAGGAGGAGAATTTTCATTCAAAAGTGGATGCAGCTCTTTTATAAAAATACAGGTTTAAATCCATATGTATGGCTCGTCTTTTTCATCCTGCCCTTCTATTATATTTCACAATATTCCAAATTGTGGCCCATGGTTGCGGGAATCTTCATCATTCTGTTCTTCTTTGTTTGCTATCTGCTTGCCTTCATCACAAAGGGCTGGCAGGTGTATATGTGGATTGGGCTGCTGATCGCCATATCAATTACGATGACCATCGCTTATGATTATGCCTATTTCTCATTGTTTCTTGCTTTTTTTATTGGGAATATTAAAAATAAAGCCGGCTTTTTCACCCTCTATTCGGTGAACCTGGCAGCCAGTTTTCTAACCATTAATTATAGCTTCATCAAGCAGAGCACCCTACTGCTCAGTCAGTTTCCGTTTGTATTCATTAGTCTCATGGCATCCATTCTGCTTCCGATCAGTACGTATAACAAAAATAAGCGTGAACAGTTGGAAGGCCAGCTGGAGAATGCCAACAAACGGCTGGATGATCTGGTGAAAATGGAAGAGCGGCAACGTATCGCACGCGATCTGCACGATACACTTGGACAAAAGCTCTCTCTCATCGGTCTGAAAACCGATCTAGCGAAGCGTCTGCTCCGCATGAATCCTGATCAAGCCGAGATTGAGCTGAACGATCTGAGACAGACGGCAAGTACGGCCCTGAAGGAAGTCCGGGAAATGGTAACGACCATGCGTGGTACACAGCTGGTGGATGAACTGTTCCGTGCCGAACAGATTTTGAAGGCCGCTTCCATTGAATTTGTACTGGAAGGCAATCCGAAGTTGCAGGATACGTCACAACTAAATGAAAATGTACTCGGCATGTGTCTGAAAGAAGCCGTTACGAATGTCGTAAAACACAGTCAGGCAACGGTATGCACCATCCGAATCGAGGAAACACTGTCCGATAATATAGTAACGGTTCAGGATAACGGAGTTGGAATCGAACGTACCCGCAAGCAAGAACGGCGCGGTACCGGAATCTTGGGAATGAAAGAACGACTTGAATTTGTGAACGGTTGTCTGGATATTCGTTCCGGAGCAAACATGGAAGGTACAGGCATTGTCATCCATGTTCCCAAGCTGGTCCGCAAACCGATAAAGGAGGTTGAACAATGATCAGGATCGTAATCGCCGAAGACCAGCGTATGATGCTGGGGGCCTTGTCTTCCCTACTCAATCTGGAAGAGGATATGGAAGTGGTAGGTCGTGCAAGCAATGGACAGGAAGCTCTTTCTCTCGTCAGGGAGCTTACACCAGACATCTGTCTGATGGACATTGAAATGCCCGTCAAAAGTGGCCTGGAGGCCGCTGAGGAACTGAAAGGTATGAGCTGTAAAGTCATTATTTTGACAACCTTTGCCCGGACCGGATATTTTGAACGTGCTTTGAAAGGCGGTGTACGCGGTTATCTGTTAAAGGATAGCCCGATCGAGGAACTGGCCGAATCAATCCGTCAGGTCATGAATGGGAGACGTATTTTTGCACCCGATCTGGTGGACGAGGCTTATGTACAGGAGAACCCGCTGACCGAACGTGAAAATGCCGTTCTCGGCCTGATGGCAGACGGTAAAAATACAAAGGAAATAGCCGGACATTTATTTATTACTACCGGTACGGTGCGAAATTACATCTCTATTATCCTCAACAAGTTAAATGCAAGTAACCGCATTGAAGCCATCACTCGTTCCAAAGAAAAAGGGTGGTTTAAATGAAAGTACCGCTTTAACCCAATGAAACATAAATAAGCAAGGTACACCTTCCCATCGGTGCACCTTGCTTATACAAGGATAGGCTGGCCTGGAGTACTCACTCCGGTCCAGCCTATTTCCTTTTGGAACCTATTTTAGTTCCATACTATACTATTTTACAGAAACAACCATGCCCAAAGCTTCCAGTGGCACCTGCTCGGTCTGGAGCTGATGAATCTGCTTGCCATCTTGCCAGGAGATCGTTACATTAACGCTTTTACCACCGCTTGGGTACTGCACGTTCACGAATCCTTTATCCTTTGGTGCAGGCAGTGTATGGGATTCCAAGTATTCCACCATTCTCTTCGCAATCCCCGGATTATTCATGTTATCTTGGGAAACGGATCGAATTTGAAGCGTCCATCTACCTTCTGTCCATGTCAGATACTGACTGCCCGCCGCGCCTTCAGCCACACCCTTGATGTCATGTCCCAGATCCACCGTCATGTCCTCAGGAATGTCTTTCAAATCTGTCTCAGGGAAAATATCCGTACTGTTCGGGTCTTTATACGTCTTCACTTCATAGGATGCCAGAACAGGTACCTTGCTGCCAGAGGCCGTCAACGAAGCATCGTTAACCGCAACAGACTGGTCAGTGGAATAAAAGTTAATGTGGAACGCATCTGAAGTATTCGATGTGATCGCTGCAGTCAGATGTTTTCCCTTTTCCAAGGGAAATGAAGTAGGTAACGAAGCGTTATTCATCTTCAGCTGACTGCGAATGTCCTTAATGACATCGTTCGCACTTTTCTGGGTTTGATCGTTACTGCCCGTTTCCGAATTTGATGTCCCGCTTCCCGCAGAACCTTCCGTCCCCGTTGTTTCCGTTGTATCTGTTCCGCTATCTTTCGTTCCATTGGAGAAATCGGCTCCTCCACTGCCTGACTGAGCCTGTTCACCAGCCGCGGGGGACGTGTTGTCCACTGATGATGGTTTGGTATCCTGACCACCACACCCCGCAAGAGCAAGCAGCACTGCTGTTGTCACAGGAATCGTCATCCATAATTTAGGTTTGCTCATGTTGTTGTCCTCCTTGAAGCCGTTATTGGAATCAGCTTACATTGTTGTCTCGCCTGAATTTTAACGTTTGTCATTCCAGAAATTCACGGGCTGCACTTTCTTGGTCAGCACTTCAAACTGGTAGCCTTCTGCTTTCAGTGTTTTTAACACTTGCGGAAGTACTTTCAATGTCGCTTCCTGGTCGTGCATCAGGACCACAGGGGTGGTTCCGCTCTTTTGCACATTATGAATCTGCTTCATCACACTGTTGTAGACTTTCTGGTGATCCTTCTTGTATTTCCAATCTTCGGAGTCAACATTCCAATCCCACAGATGGAATCCACCCTGACCCAGTAGAACATTGCGATATGCCGGTTTGAGATACGGTTTGCTGCCGTATGGAGTACGAACGAGACTGGTTTTGACACCTGCCACTTTATTCAAGCTTTCATTGGCCTGCTGCATTTCTTTCAAGCCGCTGTATGCGGATTTATAAAATTTACCGGGAACATGCGTTACGCCGTGTAAGCCCAGTCCATGTCCATCTGCAACAATACGCTTGGTGGCCTTCTGAAACTTCTCCATCTGAGGTCCAAGCATGAAGAATGTCGCCTTGGCATTGTACTGATCCAGAATATCCAGTAATTGTCCCGTGTGGGCGGTCGGCCCATCATCGAAAGTTAGATATATGATCTTGGAGCTCGCTTTATTTCCAGCATTCTTGGATGCGGATGATGTAGCTGAAGCCGACTGCGGCAATAGCAATGGAATGATCAATAGAATAGCAAGTGCGGTGATGAATGTTTTACGAATATGTAGCATAATAAAAGTCTCCCTTATGTCTTGTATTTCCCCGGGTGTCTATGTTTCTCTCATTGCAGCCCTTGGCGATAATCCTAATACTATCAAAAAGAGTGCGTCCCATTCTCGCTTCAAATGCTACGTTCGAGTTACACTTTTGTCAGATTACCCAAAAAAATAAAACGAATTTGATAGATTTGCTCGAAAAAAAACATCCGTCGGGATAGATCAATGTTGACATATATTCTATTAACCCAAATTGTGGTTTCTGATAGATTCATTTCTGGAATTTATATGAAGAGAGCAAAGAATCTTAAAATGGTATAACAAAAAAGCCTGCCCGAGAGCAGACTTTTCATATGTAGATCGATTTTCTTGTCGTTCGGATCAATCCTGTTGCTTTGCTTAGTCCCCTCTTACTCCGAAGGAGCTGTAAATGAACGTTTACCAAATTCGGCGTCCAGCATGTAGAAAGCATTGCTATCTTTTTCGATACGGCGCAACTTCTGGATGATATTATCAAACAGAGCTTCCTCTTCGACTTGCTCATCGATGAACCACTTCAGGAAATACATCGTGGCATGTTCACGCTCATTCAGGGCAATGTCAGCCAGATTGTAGAATTTCTTCGTGTTTTGCTGCTCGTGTGCATATCCGTGTTCAAACACATCCAGCATTGAAGAATATTCATTCTTCGGCTCTGGCAATGCAGCAAGAGTAGCGCGTTGTCCGCGGTCATTCAGGAATTTGTATATTTTCATGGCGTGGAACCGCTCTTCCTCTGCTTGTACGATGAAGAAGTTGGCAAATCCGTCCAAGCTTTCGCTGGAACAGTATGCGGCCATCGCCTGATATACGTGAGCCGAATAAAATTCGAAGTTCATCTGTTCGTTCAAAGCTTCTGTCAACTCTTTACTCATTAGGGATACACCTCAATCTTTCTCTAGGGATAGTTTTATTTTATCATAACGTCCGCACGACCGATATCGAAATTTCTACAAAATTCGCCAATGACTGATTGCATCTCTTCCTATATAATTACATAGTTCTCGCTCTAAAATCATTTCTTTCTGGAAGGTAGGCCATTTTATTTCATGAACACATCTTCTTCGCAGCTCAAAAAAACGATAGGTATGCCGCAAGCTGTTGCGCTTTATATAAGTGCAGTTCTCGGTTCAGGTGTCCTGATTGTACCCGGACTTGCTGCCGAACTGGCAGGACCAGCTTCACTTCTCGCCTGGGGAGGCATGGTGCTGCTGATTCTCCCACTCGCCCTATCCATGGGATTACTCTCAGCCCGATACCCGGACGCAGGCGGTGTATCCCATTTCGTCACCCTCGCTTTCGGACAACGGGCAGGAGCCGTGGTTGGCTGGTTCTTTCTAATGTCCGTTCCCATCGGTGCTCCCGTGGCTGCCCTTACAGGTGCAGGCTACATGACGGCTGCGCTGGGACTCGGGGAAGGATATAGAACAGCGATTGCCGCCCTCATGCTGGCGGCTGGACTGATCATTAACATCGTGGGCATGCAGGTTGCCGGAAAGGTACAGATTGGCGTTGTGCTAGCGATTATTATCGTGCTAGTCATGGCATTTGTATTTGCTATTCCGAATATGCAATCCATACATTTCACACCATTTATGCCAAGTGGTTGGGTCAGCGTGGGTCAGGCTGGGGCCATTCTGTTCTGGTGTTTTATCGGTTGGGAAGCTGTATCTCACCTGTCTGAAGAATTTACTGATCCACGCAAGGCAGCTATCAAAGGCGTAACCATTGCTGCCATCATTGTAGGTGTGCTCTATTTCCTGACTGCACTGGCGACAGTCGGAACCCAAAGCTATCTTCATGGCGGAGCTGATGTCTCTCTCGTATGGATCATTAGTCAGGCTCTCGGTTCCTGGGGTGGATTACTTGCTGGGCTAACTGGCATATTCATTTGCACCGCTACGGTCATTGCGTATGCTGGTGCCGCATCCCGTGTCGCCTATGCACTGGCAAGACAAGGATCCGCCCCGCAATGGATGTCCCGCTTATCCAGTCGGTACCATACACCAATTGCTGCAATCGGCTTCCTGGCCATCTGCTTCACTCTCGTGTTAGGCATATACGGATCAGGTCTGGTGTCACTCACCACACTTATTCAGTTGCCTAATGCAACGTTCATTCTCACCTATCTTGGTGGTTGCGCAGCCGGAATACGCTTACTCAAGGGAAGTCGCACTGGGGTAACCATCAGTTGGATTTCCTTTGTGGCGACAGCCATTGTGTTCCCTTTTGCCGGGTGGGCCGTTCTCTACCCTGTGGTGATCGTCGTTCTGTACGGACTTCTCAGCCGCAAACGACAACACAAAATATAAACAAAAAAAGCTCTGCCGCGATGGCAGAGCTTCCTTTATTCATCTGGAATAATAATTATACCAGGAATGCTTTGGAGATGATAACCAACAGGATAAACAAAACCAGAATGGCACCTACAGAAGTAAAACCTCCGTATCCGTAGCCTCCTCTTGCTTCTCCACCTAATACTTCGCTCATTGACCGTACCTCCTCTGCAACAGGTATGGGTTATCTTATGCAGGGAGAATGGATTTGACAGGGCGGATGCCCTGATTCAGATCCTGTTTATCATCTTTTTCAAAACCGTGGAGAATCAATGCGCATAATATCCAGGAACGGCACTTTGGCCGTAAATTCTTCCTCTGTATACTCCACATGCACTAGCCGGGTACGTGAGTCCAACTTCACAATCACCCCATGAACCTGATCTTCCTTGCCCCATACGGTCAGCAACACTTCCGAACGTTCTTGATACGCCTCAACCAGTTGGTTCCCCAGCTCTTCCAGTTCAAACTCATCCCGGGTAGGTCTTTTTGCAACTTTTGCTTTTGCCAATGTAGCGGCCTCCTCTATAGCTAATCCGACACCCGAATCCACGGGTTATTTGCCGAGGTCATATTTAATTAGTATACCATTCATTCACCTTCGTGTAATGCCATGTCACAGAAATCAAGCAAAGAATTCATCGTTGATAACACGTTATTACATGTTAGATAAGTTTTCATATAACAAATTAAATGATTTGCGTTTCGTGCAATGTGTTTTATAATTAACGTATACGAGAGCACGTCTGTCGTATCATTATGATGCAGTCAGCGGTGATATATTGAAGAGTCCCCATTCACACAGCAACCATATCCCAACCGAGTACGAATTCAAGCATTCCAAATGGATCAAAAAAATGCTTCGCGCTTACTGGGTCGTCGTTTTAACGCATGTTGTCATTCAAATAGGCTGCTTTCTGTTTCTGAATTATGATCGCACTCCGGAAGACTTCATGATCCATGTATTATTTTTGCCTACATTAGCCAGCGCTTTCGCCATTCTGATCGCCAGTTGGGTGGAACGCCGTTTCAGTTCGTTCTCCTTCTATTCCATGTCCGTGGCCAGCACAGTGATTGCCTGGACCATCATACGTGTCAATTACGACATTCGCATTATACTGGCCATATGTCTGTTGCCGATCTTTGCTTCGGTACTGTTTTTCAACAAGAAACGGGTATGGACGGTATGCCTCATGCAGATGATTGGCTATGTCATCGTACTCTGCGACCCAGCCTATCGGCTGTACTTATCTTCGTTTGATATGGTTTCCATTCCGGCTTTTCTCATTGTAGGTACATATGTTGCACAATTGATTGTTACGAGCGGCGTCGAGGTACTGGATGATCTTCAGGCCAGTATGCTTGCCAAGCAGGATCTGATTGTGCGAAACGCAATTATGAGCAAGCAGTCCAAGACAGACGGGTTAACCAATCTGTATAATCAAAGCTCCTTTAAGGACTACTATGAAAAAGCGTTTGAGTATGCCAATAATGGCATGAGTCTACATTTAGCTCTGATTGATATTGACAACTTCAAGTCAATTAATGATACATATGGGCATCGGGTGGGAGATACCATTCTGGAGAGAGTCTCTCTGGTCATTCAGGAGAACATCACATCAAGCGATATCGCGGCGCGTTATGGTGGAGAAGAGTTTGCACTGTTAATGTTTGAGCAACCCTTCGAGCAGGCTTATGCCTTGGTGGAGCAGATCCGCAAAAAAATTGCTCGTCTCGTTCATCTGGAGCTTGAAGGGCAATATATTACGGTAAGTGTCGGACTTAAAAGCTACAGCGCTCATCTGTCCAAGGACAAGCTGTTTGAGGAAGTGGATGCATGTCTCTATGCCGCCAAACGAACGGGGAAAAATAAAACGATGACGTCCCTTGATCTGGTTTAATCCTCCAAAAAAACGCAAAAAAGTATTGCTGTTCACCGGGAATCCGGCTGTACAGCACTACTTTTTTTAACGCTAATCGTCACTCCGAATATATTGGTTCACTCTGCCCATTCCCAGCGATGTGCATTTTGCTCCAGCTTCGGGTGGAGCTTAACGGCATCTCCATCAATAATCAGACGTACTTCCTTAATCCAATCTTTGAACGAATCAAATGATGCGAACTGATTCGCCATCTCTACAGTGAGGTACAGGAAATGGGGAGCGGGATACTCTTCTGCTATATGACGCAGGGCTGCTTCGATCGGCGTATACTTCTTTCTCTTGCCTTCCCAGCCTTCCACCCGTATGCGGGAGGATGCATACTCCCTTCTCCAGTCATGAAGACGGTCTTCCCTTTTGTAAAAAGGCTGCACACCATCCTTGCTCATTCTCTTCACTGTATTCTCATGCAGCGGATAGAGCACAAGTTGCACAAAAGAACGTGTGTCCGCAATAGCAGCGGCGCGTTCAAGCTGTTGATCCGTTACGTGTTCAAATGAATCATAGAAAATCAGCGTGCCTTTCCGGGTAGCCGGGGGCGGTTCATAACCATAGGGTACATTGGTATATTTTCCAGACATCTCATCGCTCCTTGCCTGTATGCGGATCAGTTAACTCTTACTTAATATTATATTATTCTCTAACTGTGTTCTTCAATTCTGGATAGAATGTCATTCTATTTTTGCCCGCACGTTTCGATTCATACAGCGCCTCATCTGCCATGCGGATAATTTCACTCGGATTGCCACTGTTCGTAGGATACTCAGCTCCTCCAATGCTGCATCCAATATGAATTCGCTCATATTCAATAATAAACGGCTTATTCAGGCTCTGGATGATATCTTCTGCATAGGTACGAGCTTCTTCTCTTGGATTGCTTCCCACAGAGCGGAGCACAATGAGGAACTCATCTCCACCAAGCCTTACCGTGATGCCCTTTTCATGACTGAGACTGGTCAAACGCTGAGCCACTTTCTTCAGCAGAATATCTCCGGTCTGATGCCCAAGCGTATCATTCACACTTTTGAATCCATCCAGATCAAGGTAAAGGAACGTTAACGTGTGATTCTCACTTTCCATCTCCAAGGATTCTTCCAGATAGAATTCGAGTGCTGTTCGGTTTGGCAGTCCGGTCAATTGGTCGTAATGGGCCAGATTCTGCATAACAACCAGTTCCGAATCTTTATTCGTTAGCGAAGTCAACATATCTCCCAGTGAACGTGACAGTACTTCGATTTCCCTAAAGCCTCGATTTTCTGGAATCTGTACTTGCTCTCCAGCACCAAGCCGATTCGCCACTTGAGTTAGCCCTGCAATCGGGGCCGAGATCTGGCGGGAGATCAGCCAGCCAATCAGTGCAAATAGCACCGTAACCGAGAGCCCTGCCCACACATTGAACCAAAGCATGTCGGTCACGGAAGCAAACGCCGCTGACTTGAGCTGACGAATAACCACCGTCCACCCCAGACCCGGATAGTCCAAATGCCCTTGGCTAGTAGCAAATCCTGTTACATATTCTTTTCCATCCGGCCATTCTTCTATGGACCAGCTGCTTTTGTTCAGTCTTGCCCCTTCAATGCCCGATAGCTTTAAAGGACGACCAATCCATTCTTTTGGACCAAGCAGCACCGTATTTTCCTTTTGACTGACAATAAACATCTCGATGTCCTTTTCCTCATGTTTCAGCGGCTCCAGGACACTTTCCTCCATTTCCTTCGCCCAGGCCCAGCTCAAATGTGCGGCAAGCACGCCAGCAATCTCTCCGTTCTTGTATTTCACCGGAAAGCTGATATCAACAAATTGCAGTGGTTCGCCGGTTGGGTTCGGAAGCAGCTTCGCCAGAAGGACTGCATCATGGACATCTCCGATAAATTTACCCTTGATTCCCTCCTGATACACAGGTCGTTCCGATAAATTTTCACCACGCAATATGCCTTCTGTGGAAGCCAGCACTTTTCCTTCGGGATTCATGAATCCAACCCATGAGAATGTGGGAAAGCTATCTTGAAGCTGATTCAGCAGCATCTGCATTTCGGCAGGCTCGAAGCGGTCCTCTAGAGCAATCATTCGGCCCAGAAGATCCAATTCTCCTGAACGCGACCACATGAAGCGATCCAGCTTGTCTGAAGTCTGAGAAGCCGTGCTGATGAGGGCATGACCAATCTCCGTTTCGACAGCTATGGATGATTTTTGACTTAGAATATAACCAATCGTGAGTGTAACCAACAGGGATAACACAGCGAAGGTCATGGTGAGAACAGTTTTAAGCTTGAATGACATAACTTCCTCCAATAAACGGTGAAACCAGCTTGCTTTTTTCAACATCATTCATGCTGTTAAGAACTACGGGATGTCACCTATTCGTTTTCATCTTTATCGGAAATAATGTCTTTTTTCATTATACATTTCCATACAATATGGGAACGCTATTCGCATCGTGTTTCTTCCATTCAAAGAATAGTCACGATTCTGTATATACATACTTGGGTTATGAATATAGAGAGCAAGCATGCTCACAGAGCCATATGAGCACGGTTTGCCACAACAAAGAGCATTAGAAATTCAGTCATTGGGGGTGTAATGTTGAGCCTGCTTCATGTTGCTGTGATTCTGCCTTTTGCCGCTGGTATTGTACTTGCCATGCTGCATCGTTTCTTCCGTAAAATACATATGGGATGGCTGGTTTTACTTGTCCCGGCCCTATTATTTGTTTATTTTGCGAGCCTCGTACCCGCCGTGTCTCAGCGCAATACGGTATCTGGGTATATCCCCTGGATTCCGTCACTGGACATTGGATTTAATCTATATCTTGATGGTCTAAGTTTGCTGCTGACATTGTTAATCACCGGTGTAGGAACACTGGTGGTGCTCTACTCCATTTTCTACATGGATACCAAAGAAGCCTTAAACCGCTTTTATTTGTATCTACTGATGTTTATGGGAGCCATGCTTGGCGTGGTGCTGTCAGACAATATGATTGTGTTGTATGGATTCTGGGAGTTGACCAGTATTACGTCCTTTCTCCTGATCGCTTTTCACTACAAACGTAAAGAATCCACCTCAGGCGCACAGAAATCGTTCCTCATTACCGTATTTGGCGGATTCGCCATGCTTGCCGGATTCATGCTGATGTATCTCATGACAGGCACGTTCAGCATCCGTGCAACCATTACGGAATGGGGACAGATTCAGGATAGTGCACTATTCTTGCCCGCTCTTGTGCTGATTCTGATCGGTGCTTTTACGAAATCGGCGCAGTTCCCGTTCCACATATGGCTGCCTGACGCCATGGAAGCTCCAACACCGGTTAGCGCCTATCTGCATTCGGCGACCATGGTCAAGGCGGGACTGTATGTCGTCGCCCGGTTTACACCCATCTTTGGTGGACAGGGATTATGGTTCTGGCTTGTCACCGGGGTTGGACTGCTCACCCTGTGTTATGGATCATTCCTTGCCGTGAAAAAAAATGACCTTAAGGCGATCCTGGCCTACTCTACCATCTCACAGCTTGGTTTAATCATGTCCCTGCTCGGCGTTGGCTCGGCGGCTATCTATTTCGGATATGGCGAATCCTCCGCGATGTACACGGTTGCCATTACGGCAGCACTGCTTCATCTGTTCAATCACGCTACCTTCAAAGCGGCACTGTTCATGGTCGTTGGCATTGTGGATCATGAGACAGGCACGCGGGATATAAGGAAACTCGGCGGACTTGCTTCATTTATGCCAGTGACCTTTACGGTAGCGCTCGTCGGAGCACTCGCCATGGCCGGAATTCCGCCGTTTAACGGATTTCTGAGCAAGGAGCTGTTCTTCCAGGCTATGGTGGAAGTAACACACCTTCGCATCTTTGGACTCGGATCATGGAGTATACTCTTGCCTGTGTTCGCCTGGCTCGCAAGTGTGTTCACTCTGATCTATGCGCTTATTATTGTGTTCAAAACGTTCCTTGGTCGCACCCGCAGCGAGATCCCTGCCGAGAAGCTGCATGAAGCTCCCGTTGGCATGTTAATTCCTCCGGTTATTCTCGGGATACTCGTGATCATATTCGGTCTATTCCCGAATCTGCTGGCTGGATCATTAATTGAACCGGCGATGGCTGCTGTACTTCCATCACTGTTGAACGGAAATGAACACTTTGATGTTCACTTCTCTCTATGGCATGGCATCACACCAGAATTAATCATGACCATTGGTGTAATCGCCCTCGGTATTACATTGTACAAACTGCTGCCGCGCTGGAGAACGATTTATGAGCATTACCCACAAGGGTTAACGATAAACAATATGTACCATGTCGTACTCGATAACCTTCAGCATTATGCACGCAAATGGACGGAAGCCTATATGAATGGCTCGGTTCGTAACTACCTGGTATACATTTTCTCGTTCACCGTTGCATTGCTGGTTTATGCTTTTTTCCGCTCGGGGGAAAATATCACCTGGAATTTCAAGGGCAACGCCCCTTTTTCTTTCTATGAAGCAGTACTGCTCCTCGCACTGATTGCATCAGCGGTTTCGATCCCTTTTGCCAAGAACAGACTATCCGCAGTCATTATGACAGGCGCAGTGGGTTACCTCGTCACATTACTGTTCGTGCTGTTCCGAGCGCCGGATCTGGCATTGACCCAGATGATTGTCGAAACGGTATCCGTTGCACTGTTTCTGCTCTGCTTCTATCATCTGCCTGAACTGCAACGAGGCAAATCAAGCCGCAGCTATCTTAGTGTAAATATGATTGTTGCCATTGCCGTAGGCGTGGTCATGACCTTTGTTGCATTAGCTGCGAGCGGAACCGCGTCACTCGAGAGCATTTCGGACTTTTTCATTCAGGAAAGTTACAATCTGGCTGGCGGCAAAAATGTCGTCAACGTGTTGCTGGTGGACTTCCGTGGTTTTGATACCTTACTGGAGATTATGGTACTTGGGGTAGCTTCGTTGTCCATCTACTCCATGATTAATCTGAATCTTGAAGCGAGGGACCTTGGCGCAAGACTGAAATTCCGCAAGAAAGAACAGACTGAAGAAACGGATGAAGATACGGATGACAAAGCGGACAATACGAAAAAGTATGGCAACCGTGAACGTAGCTCATCAACCTGGGATACCGTACCACTGCAAAGCAACGATGTGTTGTTGCAAACAACGACCAAGGTTGTTGTCTTTATCATTCTGACCTTCGCGCTGCATCTGTTCTTCGCAGGACATCATAACCCGGGTGGCGGGTTCATTGGCGGTCTGGTGACCGCCGCTGGTCTCGTGTTAATTGCGCTGGCGTTCAGTACAGATACTGTACGTAAAGCGTTACCTATCGATTTTCGCACCTTGACAGCCATCGGGCTGGGCATTGCCTTATTGACTGGAGCAGGCTCGTTTTTGTTCGGCGTACCCTTCCTGAGTCAGACCTTTGGTTATTTCGATCTTCCGATACTCGGAGAAACAGAACTTGCAACCGCGATGCTGTTCGACCTCGGCGTATATCTCGCCGTCCTGGGAGTCACCATGAATATCATTCTACAGATCGGGGAGGATCGCTGATATGGAAATATTGATGTGTGTGGCCGTTGGCATTTTGTTTGCAGTCGCCGTCTTTTTAATCTTATCGCGGAGCCTGCTCCGGATCGTGCTTGGCATGTCCATACTCACTCACGGGGTGCATCTGCTGCTGATTACGATGTCCCGTCTCAAAACTGGAGCACCACCGCTGCTTGGGGAGCAGGCTGAACGCTACGTTGATCCACTTCCCCAGGCGCTGATATTGACATCCATTGTTATTAATTTCGGACTTACCGCCTTTTTCTTTGTACTTTCCTATCGTTCCTATCTGAAGCTGAAAACAGACGATATGGAAGAAGTAAGGGGGCGTCCTTATGAATAATCTCGTTGTTCTGCCCATTCTACTGCCACTGATTACAGGGGTTATAGCCCTTCTATTCTTCCGGCGGGTAAACATCCAGCGGGTTGTGAGTGTTATTGGCCTTTTGCTGACCGCAGCCGCTTCAACTGTCCTGATTACCCAAGTGACACAGTCCGGCATACAGACGCTCAATATGGGAGGCTGGGAACCACCCTACGGTATTGTACTTGTTGCAGATATGGTATCGGCCTTGCTTGTCGTGGCCGCTTCGATTATTGCACTGGCGTGTCTGCTCTATGCCTTCCGCAGTGTGAATAAGGAACGGGAAGAACATCATTTTTACCCGTTCTTTCATTTCCTGATTGCAGGCGTGAACGGTTCCTTTCTTACCGGAGACCTGTTTAACCTGTTTGTCTGCTTTGAACTGATGCTCATCTCTTCTTATGCACTAATCGTATTGGGAGGTACGGAAAGACAACTACGAGAAACGATCAAGTATGTCTTGATTAACATTGTCTCTTCTGCACTATTTGTTGCCTCTATCGGCTTTCTCTACTCTATTACAGGCACATTAAACATGGCCGACTTGTCCAATCGGATCGCCGAAGTTGGACAGAGTGGAGTCATCACCCTGATCGCTGTCCTGTTCCTGATCGTATTCAGTATCAAGGCTGGACTGTTCCTGTTCTTCTGGTTATCCGGCTCTTACGCAGCCCCTCCGGCAGTGGTCACCGCCCTATTCGCCGGTTTGCTGACCAAAGTTGGCCTGTACGCCATTGTGCGAACATTCACACTGATTTTCTATCATGATCCGGATTTCTTCCATGCCCTTATCGGCTGGATGGCTGGAGCGACCATGGTACTCGGAGTAATCGGGGCGATTTCCTATCGTGACGTCAATAAAATACTGATCTACAACGTGATCGCAGGGGTGGGATTTGTAGCCTTCGGGATGGCTGCTGCCAGCCGTCCTGCACTGGAAGGTCTGCTCTTCTACATGCTGCATGATATGCTCATCAAAACACTGCTATTCCTGCTCGGAGGCGCTCTGATCGCGGTCGCAGGCACCTCCAAACTCGACAATATGGGCGGGCTGATCCACCGCTACCCACTGCTTGGCTGGATGTTCTTCATCAGTGCACTTGCGCTGGCAGGTATTCCTCCGTTCAGTGGATTTCCTGGGAAATTGTTGCTGTTCGAAGGCGGGTTGCAGGCAGGTCTGTACGGACTGACAGGCATTGCCGTCCTTTCCAGCCTGCTGATGTTGTATTCGGTTCTTCGCATCTTCATCCAGGCGTTCTGGGGTGAACCGCCGGCAGGCGCAGTGAGAAGACCTTACGCCGTGAACGGCCTGCTCATCCCTGCCGGAATTCTGTTTGTGTTCATCATCGCGATGGGTGTGGGGGCTGAGGGTATGTTCCAACTGACCTCCCGCGCAGGCGACATTCTGCTGCATCCCAATGTTTATATTGATGCAGTGTTGAAGGAGTAGATG
The DNA here is from genome assembly GCF_900221055.1 of Paenibacillus sp. RU5M. Lineage (NCBI taxonomy): Bacteria > Bacillati > Bacillota > Bacilli > Caryophanales > Paenibacillaceae > Paenibacillus > Paenibacillus sp. RU5M. The sequence continues at coordinate 356,274 of NZ_OBQM01000002.1, forward strand.
CGTATGGCCTTTCAGATTGTACTGAATCTGATCATTGCCTTTGTATGGATGTTTCTGAATAATGAGTGGAATGGGGTTGGCTTTCTCACGGGTTATCTGCTGGGTCTGCTATTGATTGGGAGCATGCGGCGATTCTTTCCACAACGCTTCTATATCGTTCGTGTCTGGGCAATCATCAAGCTGATTGCCTTGCTGTTCAAGGAACTGGTACGGGCCAGTATTGAAGTTATTCGCCAGATTGTAAAGCCGAAGCTTGATATTCGGCCCGGCATATTTACCTATCAGACCCAGCTGTCCTCCGACTGGGAAGTTACACTCCTGTGCCTACTCATCTCACTGACGCCAGGTTCCCTTCCACTTGAAATTTCGGGGAATCAACGCAAATTATTTATTCATGCATTGGATATCAAAGACGAACAGAAAATGAGTGATGATATCAAAAACACGTTTGAAAAAGCCATTATGGAGGTGACACGATAATGTTATCCTCACTGTTGTTCATTTCCTTGCTTATTCTCTCCCTGGCGATCCTGGGTTGTCTGTACCGGGTACTGCGAGGACCCTCGATGGCCGACCGGATTACGGCACTGGATACGATCGGTATTAACGTCATTGCCATCGTTGCAGTTCTATCCATGATGCTTCATACCCAAGCTTATCTGGATATCATTCTGTTGATTGGCATTCTCGCTTTTCTAAGCACAGTTGCATTTGCACGATACATTGAACGGGGGGCGGTATTCAAAAATGAAGGAGATCGTTGATGGAACCGCCGGAATTGTCATTGGGCTCATTGTCTTGCTGGGAGCATTACTGAGCGCATTTAGTGCATTCGGACTGATCCGACTGCCAGATGTCTATTTACGGGCACATGCCGCCACCAAAAGTACTACACTCGGTGTACTTTGTGTACTGAGCGGAACGTTTCTCTTCTTCTGGTATTTCGATAACTATATCAGTGCTCGGGTATTGCTTGGCATTGTGTTTGTATTTATCACAGCACCGGTAGCCGGACATCTGAACGGACGGGCTGCCTATCGCACAGACGTACCCCTATGGGAACAAAGTGTACAGGATGAACTTGAGCCACTTTTAAAAGGTAAAAAGGTCAACCACGAGGCCAAGGATATGATGGAATAGTCACTTGGTTAACAAGCAAATACCCCCGGGACATGCCTCACATTACGTGGCCGTCCCGGGGGTATTTTTGGCTATACGATTCAGCTTAGTCCAATCTATGTTCGTGGAGTAGCGGGACGAAGCTATATTTTAACCGGATCAAAATCCATTCAGTCCCTGTCTTCTCAGATCAGCAGCAACGATTCGTGCAAGCTGAGCAGCACCATCACGATTCGGATGCAGCGTGTCTCCTGTCATATACAAGGCCAGTGTTGCAGCCGGTCCAATGGAAGTGAAATAAGCCGAACTGAGTTTGTTCAGTTCTACAAGCGTCACGCCCTCTTCCTGAGCCAGTGCACGTGTAGATGCATTGTACCAGCGATTCTCCGCAGTATGCACATTGGCTGAATTGAAATCAGTTGCCCGACCCTGAGGCGTCGATAGAATGACGGTGGCTCCTTTATTTTTGGCCTGACGGACCATGTCACGCATGATCTCCTTGAACTCTGCTTCGGTTGTATTGTTCTTGGCGTTGGTATCATTAATCCCTAATTGCAAAATAAAGTAGTCTCCTGGCTTAATATACTTCAAAATCGCTTCCATCTGTCCATCATCGCGGAAACCTCTTGCAAATTGACCACTAGAGGCCATATTGCGAACCTGAAATGTACTGGTATTCACGTAGGAAGGAAAAAGCTGTCCCCAGCCACCCTGTACACTGCTGCTGAGTGGATAGTAATTGCAGACCGTCGAATCGCCACCAATATAGATCGTACGGTTCGTCACCGTCTGATTCGATATTTTCCGGATTTCAAGTGCGCTGAGTGTAAATGCCGTGCCTTCCTTCCCTTCTGTTACCAGTAGATTTAACTGTCCATCCGTCACCGGAATTTGAAATTGATCGGTCGCCCCATTCCCCGTCATATTAATGATCTGGTATACGCCTTCTGCCGCCACACTCGATCTTGCAGTATTACCCAGGACCACTTTGACCTCATAGAGACCATTGGACAGATCCACATTAAACGTATTCGTACTCTTCGTGCCAAAGGTGACAAACTGAACGGCATCACTTGCAACGCCCGTTCCAGATGCAGATACATTACGCATATTAGCAGGTGTATTGAATCCATAACCTTTTGCTGAATTGTAGGCCTCCGTTGCTGATACACCAGTGTAACCATTCTCAACTGCACCAGCACCAAAATCAAATTTGTACTCATTCGCCGCAGCTTGGGCGACCTGTCCGCCATTAGCTGCCAGAGCACCTCCAATCAGACTAGTAAACAGGGTAAGACAGAGCAAATACCGCACGGATTTTGACCATTTCATAACTAAACTCTCCTCTCAAGGGTTCATTTGTATGATTGCCTTACAGAACGTTATCAAGCCAGTCATAAGCTTTCGCTCCGCTGATCTCATGGCCTCCTGTAAAAAAGTCTGCATCGAGCCATTTCTGTGCTCCCGCCTGTTCATAGATCTCTGTCAAACGTGCATAGGCTTCTTTTGCTGTTGGCAGCGGAAATACCTGATCTTCACTTCCAGCTTCAATAAATAGCGGCCTGGGTGCGATCAGACCTATGATATCCGGCAGCTCTGCTTCCCGCAGAATTCCTGGAATATAATTGTCGAGGCAATGATTTCTGTCCAATATGCTGCCCTGGAAAGTACTAGCGTAACCGCTCACCACAGCCGCACGGCACCGTTCATCCAATGCAGCAGTGAATGCTGTCACGAGTCCACCACCCGAGATGCCCATGCTGCCGATCCGCACTGGATCAGCTTCAGGACGGGTAGTTACGTAATCCAGCACACGCATCGTTTCATAGATTCGGTGCCCGGCCAGGGTCTGCCCAGTCATGAGCAGATGGGCGGCAATTTTGGTACAGGAGCTAGCGCCGGGTGGTGCATCCCGATCCTCCTCCAGCCTTCGGTCACCAAATCCAAGCAATTCTGGAGCGGCAACCACATATCCACGCTGTACAAGGGCGACGGCGAAGTCTTTATGCAAGCCAGACTCTCCTCTACGGGGTGAACCGTCGGGTTCCATGCCGGAGATCTCCCGGCTACCATACCCGTGTCCATGGCAGGCTATAATGGCTGGGCGTGATTCTTTGGTAGCGCTTACCAAATTCGGTATCAGCATATAGATAGGCATGCGCAACCCCGCGTAGGTCGTAATCTCAACCCGCTCACGAATGTAGCCATCACATGAGGTGCGTTCGAGCAATACGGGATTCAGCTCCGCCACCACGGATGGGAAGCCGCCCAGCCGATCTATAATCCGTGCTCGCAACTGGCTGCGCCATTGCTCAAGAGATTGACCCCTCTGGTACGCAGAGCGTCCACGCGGGCGTGTTTGTTTTTGCAGATAAGATTCAATATCCGACATTACCGTTCATCCCTCCTGTGGATTCAAATGATAGACGTATGTAAGAAAATATATGTTGGACTTGTCCAGTCTATTATAAATCACGGTACAGTCGGTGAATTGAACATTATTGCCTGTTTTGGGCTGAATTCACACTATTTTGATGAAAAAAAAGGATATCCTCGCATACCTGATCTTCAGGCTCCGAGAACATCCTTCTTAATCCGGCCTTTTATTCCCTGTGCCCTGGTAGCCACCAGTTCCATCTGCCCATCAGTTTCATAAGTGCAGGTACCAGCACCAGGCGGATAATGGTTACATCAATGAACACCGCCGCTGTAATTCCGATTCCCAGCTGTTTGACACCCGCCACGTCAGCAAACGCAAAAGGCACAGTCACTGCCAGTAGAATTGCCGCCGCCGATGTAATCAGACGTCCGGTTGAAGCCAGTCCTTGCTGTACGGCCAGATCACTATCCCCTGTTCGTCTGTATATCTCCTGGATGCGGGTCAGCATAAATACGCCATAGTCCATCGAAATACCAAAGACAAGCCCAGCAATGAACACGGGAATCATAATGGCAATGGCAGATGGCTCCATGCCAAAATGGCCCTGATTAAAGACCAGTACGAGCACGCCGAATGAAGCAGCCAAGCTGAGCAGATTCATCAGAATGGCTTTAATTGGAATGAGCAGTGACCGGAATGCTGCGAGTAATACGAGATAATTCGATACCACAACAAACACCAGCACTTTGGGCAGTTGACCTGAAACTTCATGCATGATTTCATGTTGCATGACTGCTTCTCCCCCATAACGCAGAGGTATGAAGGGAATGGAGTTAGCGCTGTCCTTTGCCCTCATCTGTTCGAGCCAGGATGCAGCCTCATCGGAACCCGGTGCTCCGTGAATGGTAGCCACAATACGAATAGAGTAGTTGGACACATATGAACGCAGCCATGCAGGCGGCTGAGATGTGGTTTCTTTCAGTGCCTCACGCAAAGATGATGATAAAATGTTCATTTGAGATTGAATATGAGATTGAGATTGGCCTGAGAGCTTGTCCGGCAGCATGATCCCCCATGCGGACTCAACAGCCACCACATTCGAATCCTGCTGAAGCTCTTGCATTTTACTCAACGCCATTCGCCAATGAAATGTGGTCAACGGCTCTCCCGTTCCACCAATTACAATCTCTACAGCAGAGACATTCTTTTGTCCAAAAATGCTCTGGATCTGCTCAGTCGCTTGGCGAGACTCCATTCTGTCAGGCAAGGAAGAAGCATCCGGAATGGCGATCTCTAACCGGGCAACCGGTAGAACAAAGAGAAGCAGCGCACCCGTTCCAAGCAAGGCCATCCGAACCGGCCGTTTCATAATCATGCCTGACCAGAATGACCAGATCGAACGTGAAGGCAATGATTGTTGATGCTGGCCCTGCTTTGAAGAGATGGAATGCCCGGAATGTTGTCTAAAGATTCGCGCAGAATAGAGGGATAGAATGGCTGGCAGCAGTGTTATATTCAGCAGGACCGATATGACGAGCACGACAATGGCTCCCAGGGATACACTCAGAAACATCGGCAGTCTAATCCAGAGCAGACCGAGCAGCCCTAACAGCACACAAGCAGCAGAAAAGAATACGGCTCTGCCTGCTGTTCGCAGCATTCTCTGGAGAACTTCCTCGGCCCTCGTACCTGTTTCTTCGCTATTCTGACCTCGCTGGAGTTCCTCCCGGTATCTGCTGAGAATTATCAGAGCAAAGTCTATGCTGAGCGCCATTCCCACCATTGGAATAACGTTGATCACAAAGTTGGAGAGCGCCAGATGGTAACCCATCAGGGATGTAACTCCCATTGCCGTTATGACGCCGGACACTCCCATAATGACTGCAATTAGCGCTGCATAAAGACCTCTGAATGCAAAACACAAAATGACGAAGGCAAGCGGCAATCCCACAATCTCTGCCCGTTCCAAATCGCGAAAACTGAGACGATTTACATCCTGCTGTACAACGGATTTCCCTGTTATTTGGATCGTTCCCGTACCGTCTGTTGTAAGCACGGAACGCAGCTGTTCAAGCGGCGGACCCATCTTGTGAGGCGGTACATTAAACGCCAGCAAAGCATAGGCCACATCCCCCCGCAGCATCCGGCTTCCACGTGATTCAAGCGGAGAGATTATGGACGTTACACTTGACAGTGTACTCACCTGTTGCAGACGATCTTTAATCCAGCCCCGGAATTCGACGGGGGTAGTGCCTGTCTTTTTTTCAAATAGAAGAATAACCGGATCAGCAGGAACATGGAACTCTTTCTCCAGAATAAGCTCTACAGCATGAGCATCTCCCTGGTTCAAGTTCAATCCATGATCCTGAACAATGCCAGGCAATTTCCATGCCCAGATGGCTGACATCCCGATGACAAACACCCAGCAGAGAATGATGAACCGCGGATATCGGCTAATGAGGACAGCAAGGCTGCGATAACCCATACCCAAGCTCCTCTGCTATCAGATTGGTAATTCCGATTCTTTTAAATTGCGCCTTGATTCACTGTTTCTCTTTCTTCAACGGATGCAGGAACATAAGTAAAAGGAAGCAATTCGGCTGTCAATCCCGGTCCAAATGCAAGTGCTATTCCGCTGGAAGCTTCTTCATTTTTACGATAATCATCGCGGATGGCTTGTAAAACAAACAAAATCGTCACAGAGGATAGATTTCCATAATCCCGTAAAATGTTTCGGCTGTAAGCGACCTGTTCATCTGACAGCTGGTACAGCTTCTGCACCGCATCCACAATACCTCTGCCTCCGGGGTGGATCGCCCAGATTTCTGGTAGATCGCTGCCGTTCAGTAATCGTTCAACCTCTGGACCAAGATGTAAACCCAGCAGCTTCGGAATCTGTGGCGAGAGATACAGATCGAAGCCGGTATTGCCCACTTCCCAGATCATCTCTTCAGAACAGTCTGGCAGCAACACGGAATGCCCGCTACCCAATCTGAACAGTTCTTTGCGTCCTGTTCCGGACAGGCCCACAACACAGGCAGATGCGCCATCACCGAAGAAGGAGGCTGCGAACAGGTCATCCCGCTTAGCGGAAGGCTGAAAATGAAGGGTGCACAGCTCCACACATACGATAAGAACTGTAGCGTCTTTCTCACTCGTCACAATTGAATTTGCTAACTGTACAGCTTTCAGACCAGCGGCGCATCCCTGGAACACAAGCGGAATCCGGTTAATACGCGGCGATAGTTCAAGCTGCTGAATCAGCCGAACATCGAGACCGGGCAGGAATTGCCCTGTGCAACTGACGGTAATGAGATGTGTAATCTCTGAAGTCGAAACGATGGCATCCTCGAGTGCCTGACGCGCTGCCTGGATTCCAAGCGGAACGGCTGCTTCCTTATATTTGGCCATACGTTCGGCAGTGGTCGGAACGTTCTCCGCCTGGGTAAAGGGCAGATAACGGCAAGACTCTACTGGCTCCAGCAGGTTCGGCTCACATGAATAACGCGTCTCGACACCACACTGGTTGAATATTCGCTTGGCCCATCGTCTGGAATCCGGTTCATGCTCCAGCGCTTGTGCGAGCCGAGCAGACACATCCTTTTGCTCAATGCGGTGAACAGGCAATGCCGTTCCAATTCCTATGATACTTGCGGCTACGGTTCCATCAAGTTGGTTCATCGGCTCCAACCTCCTTATATATAAATGGGTTCTTGTCACATGTGCAGGATATAGTACAAGTCTATTCAGGGCTTGCCCCCTTTATGTTCACGAAACAAGCAAAGGCGGACAACATATGCGAATTCCGCACATGTTGTCCGCCTTATTAAACGACGATTATTATTATCTTATCCGGACCCATTCTTCAATAGATCGTTCAGCCTGCTCCACTGCTACTCCGGCCTTACCACCGTAAATCTCTCGCCAAGTTTGGCATAGTCATTTCCAGCCAGTCTGCTAATCGGTTTCAGCTGATCCATCAATATATATTTGGTGGCAGGATCATACACGTTCTCACTGAAATGGTATTGTACAATGCGAACCAGAAGCAAATCACTCACAGGTTTTCCCTCATCGTTCGATATCAGTATATGCTGATACAACTTACACTCCATCCGAATGAGTGCTTCCTGTATTGCTGGTACGGAGACCACCGTACTTGGTACAGTCGTTAGATTTGTCCGTTCCAGCTCACTTTCGTGGGGCTCCAGCATGGCAGCAGTCTCGTTCATGTCAAGAGCGATCGATTCATCACAGATATGTACTACCAGTTCTTGCAAGGAAAGCACATTGCGAGCCGTATCTTTCATAACGCCATCCTTGCGACCGATGGATATGGATAATATCGGCGGGTCAGAGCTGACTATATTAAAAAAACTAAAGGGCGCTGCATTAATGACGCTGCCATCATGAGAAAGTGTTGTCACAAATGCGATTGGGCGCGGTACTACCGAACCACTCATCAGTTTATAGTTATCTCTCCCCGACAATTCTCGCGGATCCAAAGTATGCATCATTAGCTATCCCCTTCCGTAATTGTAAAACGATACTCACGAGCTTCACTTCATTAGTTATTATATATCGTAAAATGTTGAAATCACAAAAAACTCCCTGGTGCTCATCGCACCAAGGAGTATACACATTCGGATTCGTATTTGATATCTATTATCTTACAATACTGTTCTGAATGTCTTCCATAATTTGAAGGTTCGCTTGAACTCCACTATACAACCAGCTGCTCGAACGGGTAAATTCGAATAAGTTACCATTTTTCACTGCCGGGATGCTTTGCCATACCGGATCTTTCAGTGCTTCTGAACCAGTACCTTCATCACTATTCACAAAGAACAAGTAGTCTACATCCATTTCCGCCAATTTTTCCAGCGAGATGGAAGACCAGTTACCTGTCGCATTAGCAGAGATTTCTTTCACAACTTCAGGCTCAGCAAGACCCAGTTCCTTGTACATCACTTCACCACTGGATACATTGTCACTTACGATGAAGAATTTGCCGCTAACCAACCAAATGGCCGCTGCCGATTTCGTTCCACCTGTAACGGTATTGATTTTCTCCTTGATTTCTGTGGCTTTCACTTCGTAATCATCCAGCGCTTTTTGTGCTTCATCGCCTTTATTCAGAATTTCGCCGATTTTCAGCAGCGCTTTGCGCCAGTCGCTGTTGACCTCGTCGCCAAGTACATAAGTAGGCGCGATCTTGCTGTATTGTGCGTATTTCTCGCCTTCAACCACACTTTCGGAACCGATGATAATCAGATCCGGGTTGAAGCTTGTTACCGCTTCGAAAGGAAGATCGAAGGCAATCGTTGGAATGCCGTCCAGATCTTTTTGCAGATACTCCTGGATTCCGTTGGCTACGGACCATTGGGCAACTGGCTTAACGCCAAGTGTAACCAGATTATCTTCCAGATACGAAGCGATGATACGCTCCGGATTTGCAGGGATTTTCACTTCGTGACCCATTGCATCTGTCAATGTACGTTCTGTCGGAGCTTCTGTCTGTGTCTCTGTCTCCGTTGCTGTATTGTTCTCTCCTGCTGCTGTACCGTTGTCTGCTGGCTTCGATCCGCATGCTGCCAGCCAGATGGACATGACCATTACAGTGATCAGAAGCATGATCATTTTTTTATTTTTCTTAAACAAGTGACTATCCCCTTTCAATATGAACACCTCAATGGAATGAGTTGTATGACAGACTTAGACGTTTATACATTATTCATGCATATAATACTGGTATGTACTTTTGTCCAATTCCATTGACAATGATAATTGTTATCAACGAAGTTGTCAATGCAGCTTTTGCCTTTTAAGATCGAAAGCCCTTCATTCGAACAATTCACATTTAGGCGGATGCCGCCATAAGCTAATTCAAGAATACGATGACAGGAAGGATGTTCGTACATGGATTACGTTTATAACACCTATTCAGGATATGATGAGGATCGTTCGTTTCAATTGCCCCCACTATTCCCAGGAGGCGCTCCAGGAGGTCAGCCTGTGCCAGGTTTTCCGGGATCACCAGGTTCCTATCCCCCATTCATTCCCGGCGGAGGTAGTGGCGGTCAACCTCCTTACTTTCCTGGAGGAGTACCCGGTACGGCACCGGGTGTGCCCGCTCAGCTATCACAAGGCAATCTGCCTACCCTTCTAAGCGCTTATCCACGCCCAGTAGGTCAGCCCCCGGCTGAGATGGTTTTTCTGTATAACCTGATCAAAAGCAGCCCTGGTCTTCTACCACTATTTATCCAGCAACAACCACAGAATCTGACCCAGGCTGTGCAATTTGCTCAATCAGGAGTAGCAACACCTCGTGATCCTGAGCAACGTGTACTGCAAAATTTCTGTTATAACCGCTGGTCTCTCGTATTCACATACAATGACGTTTACTTAATGTGGCCATCCACCAATCTGTTCGGTTTTGTCATTGGTTACTTCTATCCGTTCCTGACTCCAGGTATCCTGCTCAATACACAAATTTTGTTTGCTCTCTGCTAGATCACGTTCACACATAGAACAAGCGCCCCAGTTGGAGGACAGAACCTTCCGATTGGAGCGCTTTTTTATGGCTACATTATTTCTTATTATCAGCAAGCATTTATCTAATCACAGCAACAATGCAATACATTTCACGCCAGGCGTTTTTCACCCTGACGTTTACCGTTCTTGCCTACCATAACAACGTAAATCAGCAAAGCACCAAGATCCGCACAAGCGATTACAATGCCCATTGGCACAGCTGTGCCTTCTCCTCCAAGACCTACAAGCGGAGCGACAATACCACCAAATAGGAACGTCATAACCCCAATAAGTGCTGATGCACTGCCTGCTGATTTCTCTTGATTAGCCATCGCCAGTGAGAAGGAAGCCGTATTAACCAGCCCCACACTGGATACCACGAGAAATAACGGGATCAGGACCGAAATCAGATTACCTCCTGCTAGAATGGCGATGAGCAGCGATGTTCCTCCCAGAGCAGCAGTTATCAGTCCTGCGATTAACAGACGAGTTTCAGATACTTTACCCGCAAGTCTTCCGGCAATCTGACTTGCCAATATGATGCCCAGACCGTTAATGGCGAAACAGATACTGAACATTTGCGGGGAAATGCCATATATTTTCTGAAGCACGAACGGCGAACCCGATATGTAGGCAAACATACCAGCAGATACAAACCCTTGGGTTAAAGCATATCCCATGAACAGGCGATCCCCTGCAATTTTGCGGAATGTAATCAGCGTCTGCTTCAGTCCTCCGCTAGATCGTCGTTCTACAGGCAGTGTCTCCCCTAGACCAACCACGACAGCAACTAAAGTCAAAACCCCGATGATACTCAGCAAAATAAATACACCGCGCCACGACGTATACGCAAGCAATTGCCCGCCGATAATTGGTGCAGCAATCGGTGCGACCCCATTAATCAGCATTAAGAGGGAGAAGAAACGTGTTAGCTCCGGCCCGGAATACACATCCCTCACCACTGCACGCGAGATGACAATTCCCGCAGCTCCCGCTGCACCCTGAATGAAACGCAGCACAACAAAAGAGCCCATCGTTGGGCTGACCAGACAGAGTATGGAGGCGATCGTATAGAGAATAAGACCTGCAATCAGCGGCGCACGACGACCACGTACATCACTTAGAGGTCCAGCCAGCAGCTGCCCTGCGGCCAGTCCGACCATACATGCCGTTAGACTGAGCTGGGCATACGAAGTGGATGACTGGAATTCATCGGCCAGTGTAGGCAGTGCTGGCAAATACATATCCAGGGACAGCGGCCCAAAGGCCGACAGTGTCCCCAGAATCAATGCCATACGTACACGGGATATAGAATTGGTGCTTAATGAAGCTGGTGTACTTTTCATATGAATAACATATTCCTTTCCCTGCGGTAGTTCACGTTTCCTTATTGTTCCCCGTTTCCTAACAGCTTGAGCAGGTTGGAAGGTAGTGTGAACTGTTGATTGTTAATGATAATCCGGCGTAGTTCTTCTTCATCCCGCTCATTCTCGGCGTCCTTGATCTCCTGAATCTCCCGGTGCAGTCTCTCCATTTGTTGATCCAGTGCGTTGGCAGAGTCTGCTGCACTTTTCAGTTCTTTCGTTAAACGCTCGGGAACATCCTTATTGTATTTATAAAAGATTTTATGCTCCAGGCTCGCCCAGAAATCCATCGCAATCGTACGAATCTGGATTTCCACACATGCCCGCTCCTGTCCATTAGACATGTAAACAGGCACCTCAACCAGTAGATGAAGGCTCTGGTAACCGTTTGGCTTCGGATTCTGGATATAATCTTTCACTTCCAGCACACGCAGGTCACTTTGATTGCACAGCATATCCTTAATCCGGTAGATATCGGAGATAAAGGAGCAGGTAATTCGCACACCCGCGATATCCTTAATATTTTCCTTGATGCTTTCAAAGGTTAACTCGTGATTTTTGCGGAACATCTTGTTCATAATGCTCTCAGGTGACTTTAATCTGGATTTCGTATGTTCGATCGGGCTGTAATCATGCAGGGACTGAAATTCTTCCTTCAGCACCTCGATTTTGGTCTCCATTTGATCCAAAGCAAATTTATAAATCATCATAAATCTCGTAATTTCATATTTAAATTTCTTGAATTGATCAATCGGATGTGGAGCGTTCATCATGGTTTTCTTCCTTTCTTCGTGCACACTAAAGTTAGTTTTATAAATACGAGGACAGAGGTCAATTCACATGTCTCCTGAACCATTATAAATCATATGGAGCCAATAAACGAATTTCTCGCACCGAACGGCTGTTGCTGGAGGAAAGGTATGGGAACCTCGTTTAGGCGCATCCTAAAGAAGAATCATGGTCAATTGGCACGCCATTTCCGAAGAAAGAGGTCGATCCCCCTGCTCTATCATGTGACGTATTCGTCCGATGCCCTTCGGGTAAAAGGCTATTTATGCCTGCCTGACGGCTGCTTCTTACCCGCCTTCTCGCCGTTAGAAAACACTCATAGCAGCCCTGCCTTCCAAGGCTTCACCGTAACGCAAGAATCCATGCAAATGCAACAGCTCGCAAGCCGCTACCCTCCTGTAGAACAACACACCATGGACGGTAATGATGCACGTTGGCCGGTTCTGATCTATTGCCGCGGTGGGTTGGGCAACTATGGTGGGGTAAATACCGCTTGGCTGGAGCAATTTGTCCATAAAGGTTATATCGTGTTCGCTCCATCATATCGTGGTAACGAAGGTGGCGAAGGACGTGACGAGTATGGCGGACGAGATGTCGAAGATGTACACGCCGCTTACCGACTTGTGCAAGAGTGGCCCTTTGCCGATACGAAGCGAATTTCAATGATGGGATTTTCGCGTGGAGCCATTAATGCCGTACATACAGCAACAACCTACAATGAAGGACCTCAGCAGGTACATAAACTGGTGCTTTGGAGCGGTGTCGCCGATGTGGAACGCACCTATCATGAACGAACCGACTTGAGACGTACTTTGAAAAGGGTGCTTGGCGGTTCGCCACGTTCAGTTCCGGAAGCTTATCTCGCCCGTTCTCCCTTGTCGAAGGCACACAAACTCCATTGTCCTGTGCTGATCATGCATGGCACGTCTGATACGCAGGTGAATTACAGTCATGGAACCCGGATGTATCATTGGCTGAAACGTAGAGGTGCCAACGTTACATTTCATGCTTATGGGGGACAGGATCATCGTTTTCAGGAGAGGATGCATGAGGCGGCAGTGAACAATATGTTTGACTGGCTTGCAGCACCTTAGCTGCAGAGTAGGCATGATTTAAACAAGTTTGCTGCTATGGGAAATTGGGCTTCATCATAAACTTCATTTTGAAGGATCATGCGTTGTGGATGTATACTGGAGGGGTTACGTTTTTGGAAAGGACGGATGATTATGAATCAAAATACCCTCCAAAAGTACGCAATGCTGCTGTTATGCATGTCTGCCGGAATGGTTGATGTGATCGGATACCTGGGACTAGGGCATGTGCTTACAGCCAATATGACGGGTAATATTGTGCTACTGGGGATCGCGATTGCCCGTGCTCAGGAATTGGTTGTGCTGCGTGCACTCCTTGCCCTCATTGGTTTTATTGCCGGTAATGCCATTGCGGCATACATGATCGGACATGTGCAGACGAAAAATGGCTGGTCTTCCCGGGTCACAGCTGTGTTCACTGTAGAAAGTATATTGCTTCTGCTCTTTGCCATCGCTATGATCAGTCCTTATTCGGAACAACTATCCTATTTGCTGATTGCCATGCTGGCCACCGCCATGGGGATGCAAACGACTGCGGCACGCCGCATTGGGATTGCCGGTATCTCAACGACCGTGCTTACCAATAATCTGGCCGCCGTGGTTGAGGATGCGGTAAGCATCCTTCAGCGACTGCGACACGCCAATATCCGCTCACTGGTCAAAGCGCTATCAGCAGATGCATACCTTCGCGCAGGTGCCGTTGTGATCTATTTGGGCGGCGTTATTCTAGCTGCGATGTTGTTCCACCACGTACCCATGATGGCAGTCTGGATACCTGTTCTGATCGTTGGAGGAGTCACCCTGTATGCACGGTTATACTCCAGAGGAACAACCAAAGCAGCGTCGACGGATGACATTTAAAGTTAGCTCTCATGCCATTATTGAGATTCATTTCATTAATGATGCTTCCTGTCTGATGAGTTCAACCAGATGCTGTGCAGCAGGAGATAACACTTCCCCTGCTCGTGTACAGACGGCTACGGTGTTTTTCAACTGTACACCTCGAACGAATACACGTGCCAACCTGCCCTGTTGTACATCTTCCTTTACGACCAGAGAAGAAATAAAGTTGGCTCCATAACCTGCCTTCACCGCACTAATCGTTTCGTTCAACCCATTGAACTGAAGCGCAATGCGGGGAGCGGCCAGGTTATTTGTTGTGCAAAGAGAGACCAGACGCTCCCGTGTAGCGCTGCCTTCTTCACGCATAATGAAAGGCTCTGCCACCATCTCCCGAAGCTCAATTTCCTTTCCCGCATAGGGATGATCGGGATGTACCACAAACCACATTTCATCTTCAAACAATTCGTCCCAATGAACACCTGAATGTGTAATGCCACTTCCACCATAAACCGCAATCTCGGCCTCATAACGCAGCAGTTGGTCAAAAGCCATCCGAGTATTGGTTGTGCTCACAACCAGCTCCACATCCTCGTGCATTTGCTTGAAACGGGCAATCCAGCCCGGAAGCAGAAAATTCGAGGGCAAATAGGTTGCGGTAAGACGAATCATCCCTTTCTTGCCTGCACGAAAATCCTGCACAAAGTTCTCGACATCCTGCTCCAGCATGAACAGACGTTCCGCGTAGCCTGTTAATTGCATTCCAGCATCGGTAAGAACCAGTCTTCTCCCCTCCGAAGCAAATAGTTGAATGCCCAATTCCCGCTCAAACTTCTTCACCTGAGAGGATACCGCTGGCTGGCTAATGTTGAGTTCTTCCGCCGCACGCGTGACTCCTCCATATCTCACGATGGCATGAAACAATCGTAATCCGTGCAAATTCAACCGCAACACCTTCTTCACTTGAAGTATATAATCTAAAGTTATATTAACATACATAATATATATTTTATTTATGTATTTGTTCCCTTTATAGTTGAAGTATGAAATCCAATACATGCAATCGGAAAGGAACATGTAACGATGAACAATGTGAATGGTTCTACTCAACAGCAAACCTGGAGTCAAGTCGACGACTATTTGAACACCTTATTAATCCCCTCGGATCCCCTGCTGGAGCAGGCACTACTTACCAATGCGGAAGCCGGCTTGCCCGCTCATGATGTAGCACCTAATCAAGGGAAATTGCTTCAGCTCCTGCTTCAAATACAAGGCGCAACTCGTGTGTTGGAAATCGGGACGCTTGGCGGATACAGTACGATCTGGATGGCTAGAGCCCTTCCCGAACACGGACGTATCGTCACACTGGAAGCAGATCCACGCCATGCAGAGATGGCACGAACCAACATCACGCGTGCAGGACTTATGCACAAGGTTGATCTTCGAGTAGGTCCTGCCCTGACTACTCTTCCCGACGTTCAGGAAGAGTACAGAGAACCCTTTGATTTCATCTTCATCGATGCTGACAAACCGAGTAATCCAGACTATTTGCGATGGGCGCTGCGTCTGGCTCGTCCGGGAAGTCTGATTATTGGTGACAACATCGTCAGGGACGGTGAAGTTATCAATGCAGACAGTACGGACAACAGAGTTCAGGGCGTTCAGTCATTCCTGAAATTAATTGCAGATAATCCACGTCTTGAAGCTACCGCACTGCAAACTGTAGGCACTAAAGGCTACGATGGATTCGTGATTGCCCGAGTGCTGAAATCCCCTACTGCAAAATAAACAGTGGTCAATTCTTCCGCAAATCCCCCATTCCTGTTAAACTAAAATCACTGCACAGGCAGACTGGGGGAAACCACTTGAGACTTCTACAACAGATTCATGCTGAAATTCGGGGCTGGTCCCGCAATATTCAATTGTTTTTTCTGGCAAGCATCTTGTATCAGATCGGAAATGGCATGTTCTCTGTCTTGTACAATCTGTACATTCAGGGTCTAGGCTACAATGATACAATGAACGGCCAGATTGTAAGTATTCAATCACTTGCGACAGCGATTATGTTTGTTCCCATCGGACTATGCGGCGATTTCTTCAGCCGTAAGCGGCTGCTGATTACCGGCGCCTTGTTCAGCGGAATATTTCTGATTGGCCGTTCCTTCGATTATTCTGCCAGCGGACTGATCTGGTTTGCTGTATTTTCAGGACTTTTCGCTGGCGTATTTCAGGTACTGGCCATTCCCTTCCTCGCTGAGAATGTCAAGAAAAGTCAACGACTGAAGATGTTCAGCTATTACTCCTGCCTCGTACTCGCTTCTCAGGTACTCGGCAGCTTGGGTGGTGGCATATTTGCAGACCTGCTTCATACGGCTGGCCTTGCCAAAGTCACTGGTTTGCAAACGGTATTGTTCGTAGGTGGGGCAGCTACACTGGTTGCGTTTATTCCGATGTTGTTTGTATCCGAGGATAAGAAGGCACCACAAGCGGATACTCCGGCGCAACCTGTCACTGAATCTGCAACATCTGCAACGGATGGCAAACAGGATGTCGCTCATTCCGCAGAACAAAGCAGCAAGAACGATACCTTAAGCCTAAAGAAAGATTCCCGTTTGATCGGTCAATTTGTCATAACCCAATTATTAATCGGTTTTGGTTCAGGACTGGTTGTGCCTTATTTGAATCTGTATTTCACCAACCGTTTTTCGGTATCCTTAAGTGCCATGAGTCTGCTTATTTCATTGGGTCAGATCATGACCATTGTATCGATGCTGATTGGACCTACACTTGCGGCCAAGGTGGGAAGTGTTCGAGCTGTCGTCATCTTCCAGGTTATGTCACTGCCCTTCCTGCTGCTGACTGGCTTTACGAATCTGCTGCTCATCGCTTCAGTGAGTTTCTTATTCAGACAAGCGCTGATGAATGCAGCCAATCCGATTCAATCCGCCATTCTGGTAGACAGAGTATCGGACAAACGCCGTGGAATAGCCAATTCACTGATGCAGACCGCCTTTATGATTGGATGGGCCACCATGGGACCCGTGCAATCCTACCTCGTGACCACTTATGGCACGTATTGGGGTTACGCGATCACGTTCAGCATTACAGGCAGTTTATACGTGATTTCCTCGCTGATGTACTATATGATGTTCAAAGAATCGAAGCCATCTGCCCGTGTTCTTGCCGCGAACAGATAAATGATAACCATTCAACAGGACAGTGGATGAATCAGCTCCCTGTCCTGCTTCGTAATGAGCCAATCCCCGTCCAAGGATCAATCATTGTATCTTATCATCAGGAGTGATCTTACATGTACTTCAATCTACCTCATGCAGCCGAAAGACGACGCGGATGGAACTGATGCACAAGCTCGGTTCCCACGTTGTCTTTCGGTTTTTTCTAAGTTTGGGTGTCTCCGTTCTTGGAGGGTTACTATTTACAGTAATCCACACTCCCATTCCTTGGCTTCTTGGCCCGATGATTTTTATGCTGGTTGGTTCACAGATTGCCAAGCTGCCGCTCATGTGGCCCGCTTCCATTCGGGACTACGGTATTCTAATCGTGGGTTACTCTATCGGATTAACACTGACGGGAGAAGCGCTGCAAGGCATTCTGCACCAGCTGCCTATGATGCTGCTCATGACCCTGCTCTTAATCGGATTATGTACATTGACCGCTTATGTTGCTTCAAAGCTGACAGACTTTGACTTTCCCTCCCTGCTGGTTGGCAGCATTCCTGGTGGACTGTCCCAGATGGTCTACCTTGCGGATGAGATGAAATCCATCAATCTGACACTCGTTACTTTTTTGCAGGTCACGCGGCTGATCATGATTGTATTCTGTGTTCCGTTCCTGCTGTTTAGTCCATGGATCGGGGGAACGACAGGTGGAGGTACGGATCAGCCAATGATCGAGACAGCAACTTGGGCAGCACTCTTTCCCGAAATCTTGCTCTATGCCCCGCTCTGTATCGCTGGTGCGTGGATTGCACGCAAGCTTCGGTTTCCCACTGCATTTATGCTTGGACCTATGATCGTCATGTGTGTTATTCAATTAAGCACAACGATGCACACACCCAATCTGCCGCCGTCCCTGCTTAATATTTCGCAATTAATGATTGGCAGTCATGTGGGTCTGATGCTTCGTCCTCAGCAACTGCAACGCAAGATGCAGACCGTAACACTCGCAATCACGAGCAGTGTTCTCCTCATCGCAGGTTCGCTTGGCTTGAGCTATATATTAATGAGGATGTTCTCTCTCTCGGCCGCTACATCATTGTTGAGCATGGCACCTGGCGGAATGGATCAGATGAGCATCATGGCCCATGAAGTCAATGCCAACCTATCGGTGGTGTCCGGATATCAGTTGTTTCGCATCTTATTTATATTCTTTATCGTCTCTTCGCTCCTTAAGATGATTCTCATGCATATGTTGAGGAAAAAAGGGGCGAGCACCCATTCTTCGGTCAAGTAAATAGGAAGTGGACACACCAAAGAGAGTATCCGACTGATTTCCAGACTGCGGATACTCTCTTTTATTTGTTTGCTCATTTTATGAATAAACCCGACTATACATCCAACTCACAATGCCCACAGTTACAGCGGCCGCCCCAATAATAAATGCATAATAGCCAAGTTTGCTTTTTGACTCTGAAGTCTGCTTGTCATAGAAGTCTGAGTTTCGCCTGTAGAATCCCATCCACAGTTCTCCAATCATATTCACAACGACCATTATAAACCGTTTGGCAAGTCCCATTCATCCCATACCCCTTTCTTTTCTCAAACCCCTTCCATATTAAGTATAATTATCCTTTTCCATCAAAACAACTCTGTCACGCTGAACTCGGGGCAGTTTCCTGCTCCAGCCAGCTCAATCGCTCAAACGCCTCCTGGTCCGTGCTGCCACACATCTCTTCCGAAGCCTGCAACCCGCTGCATACATCGGGGCGCTCTTTCTGACCAAAGATTCCGCAACGATTGTCCTCCGTCAGCTGTACACAGCGCACACCTGCGGGCTTGCCATTAGCCATCCCGGGTATCGGCGATGAGATGGAAATCGCGATACAGCATGCGGCACAGCCTGTCCTGCATTCCATAATTATTGTCCTCCCTTCATATCTGACATTTAACTTGATCCACGATTCACCCACGTCCACGTTCGAGCCAAACCCTGTGCAATTCTCCGATTCATGGTTCCATTCGAGAAATATCCACCATGACTCAACGGATTCCAGCTCCCAATTACACCGCCAGAGTTAATTTCCACGTCTTCGTTGACCGCTGCCTCATAGGCCGGATCAATAGGTCGCAGCGGGTAACCCAGAATATCATCCCGATCATAAAAGTTAATCCATTCCCCTTCAAGCCCAGGAAAGTACTGCCCTGCCAACGGTGAAGGTACCTGAATCGGCCGGCTAAAATCATGATACCGTAAGCTCCATAATGGCAATGTCGTTCCAAAGGAATAAAAGCTCGTTAAGGTATCTCCCCGTTCCAATGCGGAAGTAACATCCACGATGGAGGGCGTGCGACTAGACGGATATTGCAGATCATAGAAGAAATTACTTGCAATCACAGCTCCCAAACTATGTGCAATGATACAGAGTGGAGCTTCTGGCCCATTTCGTTGTGCAAGTGCGTGCATCGCCCGATTCAGCGTATAATGTACCGCATCATAGTTATGCCCTTGATTTTCCACAGGTTGATACGCGACGGCATCAGCCAGATAATGTATAACAAATCGACGCAACACTTGATAGTTCAATCCCTGAGAGCTGACAAGCTGCTGAAACAGCGCCTCTTCCCGATCCTCAAATACGTCAGCCCAAAATACGGGCTCAATATCCAGCATCTGTTTGGCTGCTCCCGGCAACACCATAACCTGATCCAATTCCTTATGCAATCGCGAAATCAGTGTATCCGCATAATTTTCCTTTTGCATACCCAGACCATGAATGACCATTACCGCAACACGAGTCATGGCTCTCCTCCTCCGTCCATTAACTAGCCACTCTCTTTGAACCATATGAACTTCTCAACCTGAACATGCATAGTCCTAATGAACAAGCTTTCCGATCGTTGCAAACATGAGATTTTGCCACATGTATCCTAGATACAGTTTACCACGTAACCAATAAAAAAAACGAAATCCATAAAGAGTAAACCCATACAAATTGGTATGTGATCAGCTTGGTCTCGGTATCGAGATGAAAAAAGAAGCTGCGAATATCGCAGCTCCCCATTTGTTCGTGTACTTAACCTTTCAGATGTACCTTAAGCACACCGTTCTGATTGGATGTAACATCACCTGTAGTGACCTCCACCCGATCAACCATGTCCTGACCGTCCGGAATAATGATTGGCGTAATGAGCGGATATCCCGCAGCTTCAATCACTTTACGGTCGAATTCAAGCAACGTTTGCCCGGCTCTTACCTTCTCTCCAGTTTCAACATGCATGTTAAAACCTTCGCCTTTGAGCGATACCGTATTAATTCCGACATGAATCAGAATCTGCAAGCCACTCGCGTGCTCAAGAATGACAGCATGTTTGCTCTTGATGACATGGGCAACCTGAGCATCAAACGGGGCAACAACCTGATTGCCAGAAGGTTCAATGGCAACCCCTTCACCCATTTGTTTTTCCGCAAACGCCGGATCAGGTACTTGTTCAAGCGGAACAGCTATACCAGTTAATGGTGCCATGATTTCCAGTGTATTCACAGGCTCATCCGCCACCTGAGCAATACTGCGTGTGCGTGGCTCTGCAACTGCATTTGTTGTAGTTGTGCTAGAAGCTGATTTCGCTGTAGGTGTTTGACCACCAGCTACAGTAGCTTGATCTGCGTTGCGGTCTTCTTTTCTCAACTTCGCTCTTCCGAAAATAACAGTCAATACGAACGGAACAACCAGTACAATCGCCATACCGATGAAGAATACTCCCCATTTGTTCGGGAAAATGGACAAGAATCCAGGTACGCCACCTACACCGATAGAGGTTGCCTGAACATTATTCATCGTAAGCAGTACACCGCCGATCGCAGAACCGACCATACCGAAGATAAACGGATAACGATAACGGATATTCACCCCGAAGATCGCCGGCTCGGTTACCCCGAGGAAGGCTGAAACGGATGAAGTTGCCGCAAGTCCTCTCATTTTCTTCTCACGAAGCACGAGCATCATAGCAAGTGCGGCAGAACCTTGCGCGATATTGGACAGTGCCAGCATCGGCCACAGGAACGTTCCGCCTTGGCTACCAATCAGCTGTACGTCTACCGCTAGGAACGTATGGTGCATTCCTGTAATAACGAGCAATGCGTATAGTCCACCGTAGATCAGACCACCAAGAGCCGCATATGAATCGTAAATATAGATCAAGCCGGATGTAATTCCATTCGCAATGGCAAATGTAACTGGACCAATGATTGTAAATGCCAGGAATCCCGTAATCAATAAAGTGACAGGTGCAACTACAAGCAGTTTGATCGAATCATGCACCCTTTTGTTCAGGAAAATCTCCAGCTTGGCAAGCAGATAGGCGGATACCAATACCGGCAGAACCTGCCCCTGATAACCGATCTTCTCAATATGCCAGCCGAACAGATTCCACGTAGGCACGGTGCCTTCGTTGACTGCATTGGCGTAGCCATAAGCACTCAGCAGATCGGGATGTACCAGGATCAGACCAAGTACAATCCCGAGCAACGGACTGCCGCCGAACCTTGTTACAGCGGACCAACCAATTAACGCAGGCAGGAAGGTAAAGGCTGTGCTCGCAATGGTGTTAATAATAGATGCGAGATCCTTCCATGCCGGATATACATCCACCAGTGATTTTCCATCAAAGAATATGCCTGGTCCTGTCAGAATGTTATTAATACCGAGCAAGAGACCGGCCGTGATGATGGCTGGCAGGATCGGGATGAAAATGTCCGATAGTGTTTTGATCGCACGCTGAATCGGGTTTTGCTTTTTACCCGCAACAGCCTTCACGTCATCCTTGGAAGCACGTTCGCCCCCGGTAATCTGAATCATTTCATCATACACTTTATCCACAAGCCCAGGTCCGATGACCACCTGGAATTGTCCTTGTGAGGAGAACTGTCCTTTGACCAGATCGTTCTGTTCCAGACTTTCCGTATCTACTTTACTTTCGTCGTATAGGGCGAACCGGAGGCGTGTGACACAATGCGTTGCAGCTTCAATATTATCTTTGCCGCCGACCGCGCGAACGATCTCCTCAACCTGTTTTTTATCAATTGCCATATTGTCACTTCCCATTTATATAATGTGAATTAGTCCTGTTGCGGTACAAGCCACATATAGGATGAATACGGGCTCAGGGAGATTTCTTGCTCAAGTGCAGGCGATACTTCCGTATTGCCAATCAGCAGCTCTGCGGATTTACCCGCAATGTGGTCATTCCAGACGGCTTCAGAGAAAGCAAATTTTACGTCCCGCTTGCTGAAGTTGGATACCACAAGCAGCGTCTCGCTTCCATTGGTCCGCGCATATGCGAATACGTCTGGGTGTGCATCGTCCAAACGTTCATACAGACCGTCGGTCAGCACACCAACCTGTTTGCGCAGAGCAATCAGCTTGCGATAATGATAATAGATCGAATTCGGGTCTGCCATCTGCTGGGCCACATGAATCGACGGATATCGTTCGTCCACTTTGATCCACGGTGTACCCGTTGTAAATCCGGCATTTTCGCTTCCATCCCATTGCATCGGTGTCCGGGAATTGTCCCGGGAACGCTCTTTCACAATTTGGAATGCCTCCTCAGCGGATTTGCCCCGTTCTTCCTGAAGCAGTCGGTACATATTGGTCGATTCAATATCACGGAACTCGCTAACGTCATTCCAGACTGGATTCGGCATCCCGATCTCTTCGCCTTGGTATACGTAAGGTGTTCCCTGCATGCCATGAATGGTCGTAGCGAGCATTTTGGCACTCTCAGCACGGTAATCGCCATCATCTGCGAAACGAGACAACGCCCGCGGTTGATCATGGTTGTTCAAGAACAACGCATTCCATCCCCCACCTGCCTGCATTCCTGTCTGCCACTCACTAAATAACTGTTTCATCGCTTCAAAATCGTAAGGCATCAGTTCCCACTTCTGTCCATTCGGATAATCCACTTTCAGATGGTGGAAGTTAAACGTCATGGAGAATTCCCGGGAAGCAGGGTTTGAATATTTAATGCAATGCTCCAGCGTAGTGGAGGACATCTCCCCAACCGTTACCATATTGTGTGGTCCAAACACCTCTTCATACATCTCTGTAATGTACTCATGCACACGTGGTCCATCGGTGTAGAACTTGCGTCCGTCGCCTGGGGAAACGCTACCATCATCGTCGGGGAAACGCTGGTCCTTGGAGATCAGATTGATGACGTCCATACGGAAACCATCTACACCCTTCTCCGCCCAGAACTTGATCATGTCCCGTACTGCCTTACGTACCTGCTCGTTCTCCCAATTCAAATCAGCCTGTGTTTTGTCAAACAACGTCAGGAAATATTGTCCTGTCTGCTCATCATACTGCCATGCAGGTCCGCCGAACTTGGATTGCCAGTTATTCGGCACACCACCATCCGGAGCAGGGTCCTTCCAAATATAATAATCGCGATATGGGTTATCCTTGGAAGAACGTGATTGCTGGAACCACTCATGATCCGTAGAAGAGTGATTCACCACGATATCAATCATCAGCTTCATGTCACGTGCCTTCAGACCTTTAAGCAGTTCGTCAAAATCTTCCATCGTACCAAAATCAGGATTAATCCGATAATAGTCCGCTACGTCATAACCGTTATCATGCTGTGGAGAGACATATACGGGCTGCAGCCACACGATATCAATACCGAGATGTTGCAAGTAATCCAGCTTTTCGGTCAATCCCCGAATGTCTCCGGTACCCGATCCAGTTGTATCGTTGAAACTCTTGGGATATACCTGATACACCGTGGAAGTCTTCCACCACGATGATGAAGTTGTGTTGGTTGAACTCATGTTAACGCCTCCAATAAATTGTATTGCTTATGTGGTTCTCTTGGCCTAACTCCATTTATATATTACATAACTAAACATGTATATACAAGTTGAAACTTCAATATGCTATCTTTTTCCTCTTCTACACATTCCCCATTAATGATTCCTCTGTAACAATTATTTTGAAGCTTGCGTTCGAGAACTCCATGATATCTGTATCTTAAACGAAAAAACCGTCTGTTATCCCATGATTTCATGCGGGTAAACAGACGGTTCATATTCAAAGATATGATGAGTTAAAAATTCATACGGATCTCGTTTAATTCCTGTTTCTTACAGTATGTCCGTTGAAACCATTCCTTTTCCCTGTTCCCTTTTGTTCAACTTCACCGAGGACAAGGATGCTTGTTCTTCTCTCTCCAGCTCTTCTGCACTAATCTCCCCGGAAAGCACGGCCCGCATACGTTTTTGGTCCAACAGCCCTTCCCATTTCGCCACGACAAATGCCGCAACACAGTTGCCCATCAAATTCGTGAATACTCTCATGGTATCCATGAAGCGGTCTGCACCTAGCAGTAAGGCAACAGCCGCTACTGGGAATGCATTCAGGGCTGCAGCTGTAGCAGACAGAGCAAGGAATGCGGAGCCAGGTACACCCGCCATACCTTTGGAGCTAAGCATTAAAACCAGTAAAATCGTAATTTCTTGTCCCAGTGTCAGATCAATGCCAACCGCCTGAGCCAGAAAAACCGTCGCTAGCGATAGGTAGATCGAGGCTCCGTCCAGATTGAACGAGTACCCTGTCGGGACAACGAGACCGACGACAGCACGGTCACATCCTGCCTTGGTCAACTTGTCCATCATGCGGGGCATAACGACTTCCGAGGAACCTGTACCAATCGCAAGCATCACTTCGGAACGTGTATATTTTACAAATTGCAGAAAGTTCAGCCCTGTGATCCACCAGGCAGCCAGTGCAAGCATCACCAGAAACAGTAACGCTGCTCCGTAACAGGCAATAATCAGCAAACCGAAGGAGGAGAGTGTGGATGCCCCATATGCTCCAACCGTGTACGCCATGGCGCCGAATGCTCCGATTGGT
Source organism: Paenibacillus sp. RU5M (assembly GCF_900221055.1). Classification (NCBI taxonomy): domain Bacteria; kingdom Bacillati; phylum Bacillota; class Bacilli; order Caryophanales; family Paenibacillaceae; genus Paenibacillus; species Paenibacillus sp. RU5M. The sequence continues at coordinate 381,489 of NZ_OBQM01000002.1, forward strand.
GCCAGTTTCATAATGTACCCAATAATGCGGAACAAGATTCCCAATACATTTTCAATCAACGTCAGCACATTCTCCTTCGCCTTACTTTCCGTTGCTGCCAAGGCTACCCCAAACAAATAGGCAACGAGCAGCACTTGCAACAATGCATTTTGTGCAAAAGCATCTACAACACTTGTTGGAATAATATTCATAATAAAGTCGACCACATGCGGCAGTTCAGAGCCATTGGTTTTGGCTTCGATGCCACTTGCATCAAGGGTCGAGGGGTCCACATTCATGCTTGCACCCGGACGAAGCAGATTGGCTGTGCCAAGTCCAAGGACGAGGGCAACCGTCGTTGCGATTTCAAACCACAGAATGGCTTTGAATCCAATGCGTCCAACCGATTTCAGATCACCGATTTTGGCAATGCCTGTCACGATAACCATAAAGATTAATGGAGCAATGATCATTTTGATCAACTTGATAAAACCTGTTCCGAGCGGCTGCAGCAGACTACCCAGATCAGGCCACAGAATGCCTACACCAATCCCGATGATAACCGCTACAATAATTTGAAAAAACAATGATTTCACGAATGACATGAACGCTCCCCCTGTTTTTAGGTCAATTCGGATTTCCATTTGGTTTCCGTGTAATTTTTTATAACATTTCCGCATGAACTTCAACAATGGGATTTCACGGTTTTTGTTATTCAGACCAACTATGGAGTACTAAATTGAACTTGAAACCGAAAAAAAGACGAATATCACGTCAGTTATCTTGACGTGATATTCGTCTTTAGCTTGGTATACCTTTTATGATTGAACAGTGATTAAAAGAGCATTACAGGGTAAGGGATTGCCCCGGTGCCAGCACACGGCCTTCCAGACCTTTGGAAGCAAGCTGCTCTACAAACTTCTCGGCATCCTGACGAATCACCGGGAACGTATCATAATGCACTGGAATTGTCAGCTTGGCATTGAACCATTCAGCGGCCTGCAGAGCATCCTCCGGTCCCATGGTGAAATGTCCACCAATAGGCAATAGTGCTACGTCGATATCATGGCGGTCACCAATCATTTTCATATCACCGAACAGGCTAGTATCTCCGGCATGCAAAACGGTTTTGCCACCAATGTTAATAATATATCCTGCAGGCAATCCTGCGTACATGATCCGTTGTTCGTCTTCCAGTACGATACCGGACGTATGGAAAGCCTGAATCATTTTGGCTTGCGCAAAGCCAAGATCCACCGTTCCACCCATGTTCATGCCAAGGGTGTCCAGGCCTTTCCATGACATATATGTAGCCAGTTCCACAATCGCAACCACCTTAGCATTGTTAGCCTTGGCGATGGGTTCAGCATCCAAAATGTGATCCATATGTGCATGTGTCAGTAAAACGGCATCGGTCTTGATGTCTTCCGGTTTGGTGACAGCAAGTTCATTGCCACGCAGGAAAGGATCAATGATCAACGACTTCTCTTCTGTGCCCAGTTGTACACTGGAGTGTCCGTGGTAAGTAATATTCAGCAACTTGGTATCCTCCTGACATATGCGTTCGTTTGGTTTGATTTTCAACCCATATTATAATTCAAAACTCTTCGCCAAAGCAAAATGATGTCTCATCTCTGCATTCGATAAACCCGTGCTTCATATGGCTGAAGAAGTATCGCACCCTTATCGGTGGAATATCGTCTGCTGACATTGCTAATGACCGTCTTGGCATTTTCATCGTTCCAACCCTCAGGCCATTGCATCTCAGGTTCATGTTCACGGAAATTCAGAATAACAAGCATCTGATCATCATCCAGCGTCCGGGTATAGGCATAAATATCGGGATCATCGGGCAAAAGCAGCTCGTATTCCCCATAGATAAGTACTTTATGTTGTTTGCGAAGAGCGATTAGTTTACGGTAATAATGCAAAATGGACTGGGGATCACGTTCGGCATCCTCCACATTAATCTCAGGATAATTCGCATTCACCTGAATCCATGGCTCACCATCGGTAAATCCGGCATGTTTCGTATCATCCCACTGCATCGGTGTACGGGCATTATCACGACTCTTGCGCCAGATCGCTTGCATGACTTCATGTTTCGCTCGCCCTTGTCCAATATGCTGCCGATAATAATTCATCGTTTCAATATCCCGATAATCCTCAATATTAGGGAAAGCAACATTGGTCATGCCGATTTCTTCCCCTTGATAAATGTAAGGCGTACCCTCAAGGGTGAGCATCCAAGTAGCCAGCATCTGGGCAGAGCGCACCCTGTACTTTCCATCATCACCGAAACGGGATACCGGACGCGGCTGGTCATGATTGCCCATATAATTGGCATTCCAGCCTCTGTCATGCAGCACGGTTTGCCAGCGGCTCATAATTTCTTTCAGCTCGGGCAGCTTCCACTCTCGATAGTTCCATTTGCCGATTCCAGATGATTGAGCGTCCACAAACATATGCTCAAACTGGAACACCATATTGAGCTCATTCCGATCTGTCCCAACATAGGCCAGCGCCTGTTCCGGTCCAAGCCCGGAAGTCTCTCCAACAGTCATTGGACCATACGGCTTCAGGATCATGTCATTAAGTTTATTCAGAATCGAATGCACCTGCTCGAGGTTGGAAAAAAGCTGGTACGCAGGAACGACCGGCAGATTATCCGGATTATGTGCGCTGGGTAACCCCTCCGCCTTGCCGATATGCGCCACCGCATCGAAACGGAAACCATCCACACCCTTTTGCAACCACCAATGCACCATCTCATACATCTCTTCTGCCATCTGTGGATTGTTCCAATTCAGGTCAGGCTGGTGTTCTGTATAGAGATGCAAATAATATTCATTCGTCTCCGGATCAAGCTTCCACACAGAACCCCCAAAGTAGGACTCCCAGTTGTTTGGAACCTGACCATTTTTGCCTGAACGCCAAATATAATAGTCCCGTTTCGGGTTCACTTTCGATGAACGTGACTCGGCAAACCACGCATGTTCATCCGACGTATGATTCAGCACCAGATCCATCATGATCTTGAGACCGCGCTTGTGCGCCTCAGCCAGCAAACGGTCAAAATCCTCCATCGTGCCATACTTACGTAAAATGGAGTAATAATCACGGATATCGTATCCGTTATCATGACCAGGTGAATCGTAGATTGGACAAATCCAAATTACATCCACGCCCAGATCAGTCAAATAATCGAGCTTGTCATATATCCCCTGCAAGTCACCCTGACCGTCCCCATCCGAATCTTTGAAGCTGTTGGGATAGATCTGGTACACCACACTCTCTTTCCACCAAACGATATAGACCACCTCGCTTTCATCACTCTTTACTATATAACCCGTTAGTATGTTTTATCCGAAATGTCCCTCTTATAAACAGAAAAGATCCATGAACACAAAAAGACCCGATCATTAACTGCTATTCGCAGTTCATTTTCGAGTCCTTCTCTGTGAGAAGATGAATAAGGCAAACCCTATGTATCCAATCCAGGCACCCACTGTATTCAAAATAATGTCATCGACATCAAACGAACCAACACGGGTAATCAATTGCATAATCTCAACAGCTAACAAAAGTAAGACGACAATACCTGTAAATGGTAAAAACTTTCGGCACCTGCGGAATAACCAGGGAATCCATATCCCAAGCGGGATGAACAAAACAATGTTCCCAAACAGATTCTTCACCCAGGCTTCCGTATGATATCTATTCTTTTCGAAAAGTAGGGGCTTGATTGTCTCTAATGGTACCAGATTATATTGATGATTCATTCCAGGCGTTCTCCCGCTCACAAAGAGCAAGTTACCCATAATCAACACATATAACAATGCCATACATGCGACGATTGTGAGCATCCACCTGGAGTGGAGCCACGAACGTTCGTTCATTGTCTGAATTCCTCCGACCTTTTTTCCCGCGAAGCGGTAAGGTCTATTTTAAAGGGATATAGATCTTCATGTCCAGCTGCTCAGGCGTGGAGTTCCATACATCCACCGAGAACCCGGCATATAAACCGCCAGGAAATTCAATGGGAAAATAGCTAGGCTTCAGTACATTTTTTGTCATTTTCCATGCTGTTCATCAAGAGAGGAAATATAATATGTTTTTTACTAGAGCAAGCTCTTCAACTGTCTGCCTCATCCTTTATACCACATCGTTACCTAAACAGAACCTAAACTACAGCAGTGAAAATTTAGCTGGTTTTTATCCATTTCGTTAGCTTCTATTTAACTTGGGCAACTAGAATTGTAAATGAGGCAGAAATGAAAATATGTTCCTCGTCACCGTAGCTTCCGTTGGATTTCTGGATCATTCGAAGAATTAACACAGAGAAAATAAAATTTACGAGAAGGAGGACGCATGATCCTAACCATAAAAGCGCTCGTTGAAGGTAGGGGGGATGAAAGGCTGGACGCTCGCTACCTTTGTATTAAACTCCGCAATATTGTCGGCACTGTTTCCAAAGACTTAGCGGGACTATATCTTAACTTAATCGAAGTTAAAATCACAAGAAAACAAGAGCAAATAAAAAAAATATTAATGTATAGTGGGAGTGTTTATCATGTCAATTAATAGGGACAAGCTGCAAGAAACTTTGGACCCTGCCCTTCGGGTTCGTCCCCGCGTAGGATGGGCAGTTCTCACATATTTCCTCTACAGCGCAGTCTTCTACGCGATCTTCTTGCTCAACGGCATCGACTACACGCGAGTGGGTGAGAGTGAGCGGACCCTTCTTCTCTGGTATATAGCACCGCTGTCCGGCGGTGCGGTGCTGACCATCACAATGGTCACGATCTACGGATGGTGGCGTCCTAGCCTGGTTGAAAGGCGGCGTCTTTCTCGATGGACAATGACTCTGCCGATCATCATGATGGTCATCGCGATCGTGAATATGCTGACCGGCGATTTCAGCCGGGTCACCCCCCTCATGTGGCTGTATCTCATTTTCGGCAGTATCATGGTTGGCTTCAATGAGGAGATGATCAACCGAGGTCAGTTAATTGTTGCTCTGCGCAGCCGATTCGGCGAAACCGGGGTCTGGCTGCTCTCAACAGCGATGTTCGCAGTCTTCCACCTGCCGAACATGTTCTGGGGTATCGGAGCGGGTGCCCTGTTCCAGGTAGTGATCGCTTTTGGCCTTGGTTCGATCTTCTATCTTGCTCGGCGGTCTACCGGATCACTCGTGGCCTCCATATTCCTGCACGGGTTCTGGGACTTGAGCGTCTTCTCAGCCAATGGCGCATCGGCGTTACCCATCGCTGGTTTACTAGCTCCGTTGTTGGTGATCGCTGCAGTGATCACGGTTCCGATCATCCTTCGTCGTGAAAAGCGGCGCGATAACGCACAAAGTGTGTCACGACCAGTCGGCTGATTCATACAAAAATCCCCTTGTGCAATAAGGAGTGATCTCTGATGAAGGTATATGAACCCAACAGAGATCAACCTAATGTACAAGGGGATTTCATTGTTAAATACTACTTATTTAAGCTTTCCAGTGTCCGGACACCGGATGAATGCCCCAGATATCAGTCGCATACTCACTGATGGTACGATCACTGGAGAAAATGCCGGAATGAGCCGTATTCAGCACTGCCTTGCGTGTCCAGCCCGATACATCGCGGTACGCCGAATCAATGGCAGCATGCGCATCGGCATAGGCAGCAAAGTCACGTAACACAAAGTACTCGTCACCATGAGCCAGCAAGGAATCATAGATATCCCAGAATTCACCATCACGCTCACAGAACACTCCTGGGTGTACCAGCTGCTCCACGACCTCACGAATTCGTTCATCCTGCTGTACAATCTCATTCGGCCGATAACTGCCGGATCGGTAATATTCAAGAACTTCGTCTGCACTCAGACCAAAGATAAACATATTGTCTTGACCGACCTGCTCTGCCATCTCGACATTTGCGCCGTCCATGGTACCAATGGTTAACGCTCCGTTCATCATAAACTTCATGTTCCCCGTACCGGAGGCTTCCTTACCTGCGGTTGAAATCTGTTCGCTGACATCCGCGGCAGGAATGATTTTCTCGGCAAGAGAGACCGAGTAGTTTTCCAGGAAAAATACCTGTAGACGATCTTTCACGGCCGCATCGCGATTAACCGTATCTGCCACCGTGTTAATCAATTTGATAATTTTTTTGGCAAAATAATAACTCGGCGCTGCCTTTGCTCCAAAAATGAACGTACGTGGCACGATATCAAACGAAGCATCGCTCTTGAGACGGTTATACAAATGCATAACATGCAGAATGTTCAGCAGCTGCCGTTTGTACCCATGCAGCCTTTTCACCTGTACGTCAAAGATAGAATCCGGATTGACCGCCTTTCCGGTATGATCCAGGATGTACGCGGCCAATCGCTCCTTATTGTTACGTTTAATGGAATGGAACTGCTGATGGAATGAAGCATCGTCTGCAACGCCTACCAGCTCATTCAGTCTGCCCGGCTCCCTAATCCACTCACTTCCAATCGTATCTGTGATCAGATTCGACAGCTTCGGATTGGCATGCATCAGCCAGCGGCGATGGGTAATGCCATTGGTTTTGTTATTGAAGCGCTCGGGATATAGTGCATAGAACGGAGCCATCTCCCGTTCCTTCAATATTTCGGTATGCAATGCCGCGACACCGTTGACGCTATGACTGCCCACAATCGCCAGATGAGCCATCCGTACCTGATCATTCGCAACAATCGCCAAATGCTGGATACGATCCTGGTCTCCGGGATAACGTTCGAGCAGCATGCCACAGAAGCGTTTGTTTATCTCTTCAATAATCATGTAAATGCGCGGCAGCAGCTTGCTGATCATGGCTACAGGCCACTTTTCAAGCGCCTCACTTAGCGTTGTATGGTTGGTATATGATACGGTGCGGGTCGTAATATCCCATGCTTCATCCCATCCGTAGCCTTTGACATCGATCAGAATGCGCATCAGTTCGGGAATCACGAGTGTTGGATGCGTATCGTTGATATGGAACGCCACTTTATCCGGCAATCGATCATACGAAAGCTCCAGCTTATTAAATGTACGCAAAGCACTCTGTACGCCTGCCGAGCACATGAAATATTGCTGTTTCAGACGGAGCAGCTTGCCCTCGTATTGGGAATCATCCGGGTACAAGAACTCCGAGATCGATTCTACCGAACGGCTATAATCCAGATATCCGTAATAGTTCGAAGGGGTATCGAGCGAAGTCTCCCGCTTGGGCTCCGCACTCCACAATCGCAAGGTGTTTACATGGGGCTGGCCATAACCAATCACAGGCACATCATATGGTACAGCTACAACTGATTCGGCATCCTTCGTGACAAATTGATAATGCCCATCCTGTTCATAAGCCTCCACACGGCCCCAGAACTGCACTTCCACCTTTTTGTCCGGACGGCGCACTTCCCATTCATTGCCCTTCTCGAGCCAATTATCGGGTAATTCCACCTGATTGCCGTTAATAATTTTTTGCTCAAACAAGCCATATTTATATCGGATTCCGCATCCATGTCCTGCATAGCCAAGGGAAGCCAGTGAATCCAGAAAACAGGCCGCGAGTCTTCCCAGACCTCCGTTGCCGAGCCCTGCGTCCGCTTCCTGTTCTTCCACTTCTTCCAAAGAGAAACCCAATTCAGCCAGACTGTCACGAACGAGTTCCAATTCATTCACATTTAACAGGTTGTTGCCGAGCAGACGTCCAATCAGGAATTCCAGCGAGAAGTAATAGACCTGTTTATCCTGGCGCTGCTTAAACCCCTGATTCGACGCCGCCCAATCTTGACCCGCATATTCGCGGATCATGCTTCCAAGTACGTGATAGACATCCTCCTGCGTTGCTTCTGCTAATGGTTTGCCCAATTTGCTGACCAGATTGCGTCTAAAAATACTCTTGAACGTTTCCTTGTTGTCAAACAAAAGAAGGTTCCTCCCGGTGAAATCCTGTAGGATGTGGCGGTTCACACTTGTTTCTTACACATGAGTGCTACACCTTTCAAAGCTACACTTTCGGCTAAGAGCCCGTTCCGGTTACGAATCGTTCTTCCGATCGCTGTTGTCTCTCAAATTTCTTGATGAACCTTATAAAAGGTTGAAATTTGGAGACAGCATATGCTTCCGAAGTAGCTTTCTTGTAGAAAGCTTTTAGGCGAACGCTGACGCTTCTTCAGAATCGATTTCGTCACCTCCACTGCGTTAGCACATATAACCGTAGCTTTAGCTGTGGCTCCCATGCTTCAAAGAAACATGAACCTTAAATCCATCCTACAGGATTTTTATTTTATATATATTTATAGATGATATCGGTTAAGTGTTGATATTAGATAATAGTACTCTTCGCCAGAATATAAGGGTTCGACGGGTCGCCGATCAGCGTCTGGCCGCCGCTTAGCTTCACATCTTTGTCGAGAATGACGTTCTCCAGAACGGCGCCTTCTCCGATGTAGCATTTTTGCATAATAATGGAGCCTTTAATTTTGGCACCTTTCGCCACATGCACCCCACGGAACAGGATGCTGTCCTCCACTTCCCCACCCACAATACAGCCGTTCGCGAGCAAGGAATGTTTAACCTCAGCAGAGTCCAGGTATTTGGCAGGTGCCTCGTATTTAATCTTGGTTTGAACAGGCTGTTCCTTGAACAGCTGCTCATACAATCCGCTATTCAACAATTCCAGACTGTTGCGGTAATAGCTATCAATCGAATTGATCACGGCGTGATAGCCATCATAGGCATACGCAGCAATGTTCAAGCCATCCGGATTTTTCTGAATCACATCACGGAAGAAATGGCTTTCGCCATGAGCGATGCAGCGCTGCACCTGGCGCAGGAACAGTTCTTTTTCCATAATGAAAATTTCTGTATATATATTCGGGTGATCGGCGCTTTGGTGAATGTCCACCACATTACCGTTCCCGTCATCTTCAACTTTGACACAGGCGTCATGTTCAGGCAGCAGTTTATCCAATTTTTTGCAGACCAGCGTTACATCCGCGCCCTTGCTTATATGGTACCTGTACACATCCTGCAGATCTGCTTTGGTTACGTGCCGACTACCTGCATGGACAACATATTGCCCTGAACCCCGGCGGAAAAAATCGAGATTATTGTGAAAATGCTGCAAATCCCCTTGTGACGTATCGGTCGGATCGTTCCAGTCCGGTGGCAAAATAAACATGCCGCCATGCTTGCGATCCAAATCCCACGGCTTACCGTCTCCCAGATGATCCATGAGTGAACGGTACTTGCGACGCACAAATACACCGATACTCTCAATGCCAGCATTCATCATATTGGATAATACAAAATCAATCAGACGGTAACGCCCGGCATAAGGCACCGCGGCTCCGCAGCGAAAGTACGTCAATTCCTTCAATTCCTCAAGCTCATGGTCAAGGTTAATAACTCCGATCAATGGTTTCATCGCATGCACCGTCCTTTGGGGTTTAGATTAGGCTTTGCTTGTCATTCCCTCGAGAAGCTGACGTTCCAGTTCTTCCTGATCGACCAGTAATATATCGCTCTCATCCTCAGGGGCGGGTGACAGATGTACTCCATCCGGGATCACCAATCCTTCGGCAATAATAGCTTTGTGAATGCGTACATTTTGACCGATCTTCACTTTTGGCATGATCACTGAATCGGTTACGGAACTGTTCTCTCCCACCTCAATACCGTAGAACAACACCGAGTGTTTAACCTCACCATGTACCACACTACCTTCACTGATGATGCAATTCCGTACCTTCGCCGATGGTGAAATATATTGCGCAGGCTGATTCGGATTACGAGTATAGATACGCCAATCCGGATCGTTCAGGTTAAACGGCGTTTCCTCATCCAGCAGGTCCATATTGGATTCCCACAGACTGTGGATTGTACCGACGTCCTTCCAATACCCTTCAAATGGATAAGCGTATAGTGATTTTTCATTTTCAAGCAGCAAGGGAATGATATCTTTGCCAAAATCATAGGAGGTGGATGCCTGCTGTTCGTCCTGGATCAGGAAGCGTTTCAGTACATCCCACTTGAAGAGATAGATACCCATGGAAGCAAGCGTGCTCTTGGGTTCAGGAGGTTTTTCTTCGAATTCATAGATGCGATAATCATCGTGGGTGTTGAGCAACCCGAACCGGCTGGCTTCTTCCAACGGAACGTCAATGACCGATATGGTGCAATCTGCATCCTTTTCTTTATGGTATTGAAGCATTTTCTCGTAATCCATTTTATAGATATGATCCCCTGACAAGATGAGCACATGCTCAGGATCGAATTGTTCGATAAAATTCAGGTTACGGTAGATCGCATCCGCCGTACCGCGGTACCAGTTACTGCCGTCTTCACGTTCATGAGGAGGAAGTACATATACCCCGCCATTTTTGCGGTCCAGATCCCAATCACTGCCAATGCCGATATAAGAGTGCAGCACCAGTGGTTCGTATTGGGTCAATACACCGACCGTGTCGATGCCAGAATTGGAGCAATTACTTAGAGGAAAATCAATGATGCGGTAGGTTCCACCAAAATAAACAGCGGGCTTGGCCAGTGATTTGGTCAATCCCTTTAATCTTTTGCCTTGCCCTCCAGCGAGCAGCATCGCTACAACTTCTTTTTTTGCCATCATTACAGCCTCCTCCATGTGCATTCGTTCTAAATCATTTCAGAGCCCATAATCCGATATGCTGTTGTGTGGACACTTTTGTCATGATTAGGAGCATGCTGTACAGACTATGTTGCTCGGAAATTCCAGCCAAACGTTATTCTTTGTAATGTCTGAAAGTAGATGATACATGCAGAATTGCCTGTACTTGTTGTGTAGAGGTGATAGGTGGATGTAAAAATCAAGGTGTACCCCGTGTAAAATGCAATACACTACTCCTATATAACATTAAACACGAAACGGTCTGAGGAATCTTGCTGGAAAACTTCGACAAAAGTTTAAGTGGATATCACTCCTTCCTTTATGCCGCTGTTATTAAATATTGTATTCGCTGATGGGTCTGCAAAATCCTTTTGGACAACTTTTGGGGATTTATTTATCGCTTAATATTCGCCAGAAAACCTACTCCTTCGAAGCAACATAGCGCTCACTGCATTCACGAGTAAAGAAAAAACGCAGAAACCAAGTTATGGTTTCTGCACTCCAATAATTACGGACACGATGCTCTTTCGCAACTGATCTGCATTTTTCGTTTGATACGGATCGGCATTGAAAATAATGGCGTCCGCAATATAGCCTTCTGCAATCTGTCCCAATTCGTTGCCACGACCCAGAATATCAGCAGCGTTTGACGTCGCAGATTGCCACGCCTCTGCCCGGGTCAGGCCATAATCGATCAGCGTATCCAGCTCTTGCAGATTATAGCCATGCAGTGAAGGTGTGGCGTAATCGGTACCGAAACCGAAACGAACTCCTGCTCTTTTGGCATATCCGATGGCTGTAGAATGAGCTTCCGCAGCGCGCGCAGCACGATCACTGATAACAGTAGGCAACGCCAGCACGCCTTTTGGATCTGCGGCAATACGATATATCGATGTGGTCGGCACAAAGGCTGTTCGGGACTGCGCAAGTCTGCCCGCCTGATCCTCCGATAAGAACATTCCATGTTCCACCGACTCCACCCCGGCCTGAATAGACCAGTCTATCGTCACTCCACCCCAGGTATGAACCAGCACCTTTTTATGGTTGGCATGGGCATGTCGAACGATGAACGCAAACTCTTCCTCCGAAAATACAGGATCTAGCACTTGTTCCGTAGGGGTTCCCAGCCCACCTGTAGCCATAATTTTAACCCATCCCGCGCCTGTATCAAAAATTCCGTTCAGCCGTTGTTCTAGATGCTTCACACCACGGGCATCTGCCGCTCCCAGCATTTCACTGCTGGTTTCAACTCTTAAGGGGTGTTGATAGTGCTGAGCGAGATGCCGAGCGGTGCTTGGCAGCATTCCACCTGCATCACGAGCCGTAGTTACTCCCGTCCGGAGGGTGGCTGCAAAAGCTTGCGCCTGCATCACTTCGATCTCATGGCTGTCACGCTTTAATTGATCCGCATGGTCAAAGTCTGTCCAGGCCAGATGTGTATGAAGATCAATAACTCCGGGACTTATCCATATATCTGTACCCGGAAGCGATGCGTTATCATTCTGTGGCACGGATTCTGTAACAGATGCAAACCGGCCATTCTGAATCGAGATATTGAACCGTTTGCCTTCAATGCCTGCTATAAAGATATGTTTGAAGCTTTGCTCTTCCAATTTTACCTGGGTCATATTCATTTCCCCCAAACGAGGCGAACAGCCTGGACTGCATGCTCATGGTCCTGATTCAATAATGCCGCAATAGTCGCAACAGCTTCCTCCACACCTGCCAAGGACGCATTAACTCCAAAATGATTAATTCGCAGAAGCTGACCAAAAAGTTCTCCATCCCCCGGAGCAACGATGCCAATCGGCTGATCGATATGCAACTTCTTCTCCCCGGAAATTCGAACCGTCGTAGTCAGTGTCGAATATGTTCTGTTATCTTTTTGCCAAGGCTCCAGACCCAGGGCCTGAATTCCCGCTATAGCAGATAACGCAGCCTGTTCATGACGCTTGATCACCTGCTCCAAGCCTTCAGACTCAATAGCTGTCAAAGCCAAAATCAGTGCTCTGGCTTCCAGCGTTGGAATGTTGGGAGGAACGCGGACGGGTGCAGCCCCATCGCCTGGTGGCTTCAGATCAAGCAAAGACAGGATGGAGTTGCGCGGTGCATGCGCATTGGATTCGAGAAATTCCCATCCACGCGGCGAAATGCTTACTGCGCTGATGCCGTTAGGCCCGGCCAGGGCTTTTTGTGCACCCACAGCTACAAAATCAACACCCCATTCATCGACCAAAAGAGGCTCTCCCCCAATCGCTGATACAGAGTCACTCACCGTAATCAGGTTATGGGCACGCGCAATCTTTATAATTTTTTCTGCGGGATTCGACCCGCCTGTAACCACCTCTGCTTGAACAAAGGATAGTGCGGACGGTTGATACTTTTCAATCGCAGCAGCTACCTTCTCCACAGGTACAACTTCATCAAAAGGAACTTTGACTTCAATAACCGTTGCCCCTCCACGTTCAAGCCACTGACCAAACAAACTGCCATAAGGCCCTGTTACGACATTAACTATCGTACGACCCGGTGCAGATATTCCAGCTGCCACGGCCTCTATGCCCAAGATGGCCTCACCCGGGATGATCACCGGAGGATACTTTGTATTCAAAAGGTTGGAGAGCAATTGCGTAAGTGTATCGTATTCCGACAGGGTAAGGGGTATGTTTGCTTTATATTGTTGGCTCATATAAACCTCCTATAGAACTTGATTTCGGCATCTTTGGAACTGCGGACAGCAGCTCTCGGCTGTATGCCGTTTCAGGTCGTGTGAAGAATTGATCTTTGGGACTAATCTCCACCAGCTGACCCTGCCGCATGACTGCTACCGCATCGCTAATGGCATGGATAACTCCAAGATCATGGGAAATGAACAGTAACGTAAGATTAAGTTCCCTCTTAAGTGAATTGAACAGATCCAGCACACTCCGCTGCACAGAAACATCCAGTGCACTTGTCGGCTCATCCGCAATTAGCAGACTCGGCTCTACGCTTAATGCACGTGCAATGGCGATCCGTTGGCGCTGACCGCCGGAGAATTCATGCGGATACTTGTCCAGTGCCCTGCTATCCAACTGAACACGGGCAAGGAGCTCTCTCGATCTTTTCTCCACCTGTGAACGGTCTACAACGCGATGAAACAACAGCGCTTCAGCAAAAATCTGCCGAATGGAATGTTTGGGATTCAGTGAAGCATCCGGATTTTGGAAGATCATCTGTATGCTTTTATACTGCTCACGACTTCTCTTCTTCTTTAATTGCTGATCCCCCAGCAAAATCTGCCCCTCATCCGGCGTGATCAAACCGGCAATGACTCGCGCAAGAGTAGATTTGCCTGAACCTGACTCACCAACAAGACCAAGCGTGGTATGCCTCTGAAGATTTAGTGTGATGTTATCCAGCGCAGTAAAGTCACCATATTGAACCGTTACATTCTGAACCTGCAAAGCTAGTTCCATAGTTATTCGCTCCCTTCTAGCTTCGGTAAAGGAAGCACCGAGTTAATAAGCATCTCGGTGTAAGGATCTTGCGGGTTTTGCAAAAGGCCAAGCGAATCCCCGTGCTCCACGATCCGCCCTTGCTTCATCACGCACAGCTTCGAGCACAGCGTCGCTGCAATCGCCAGATTATGTGTTACAAACACCATGGCGAATCCCAGTTCACGCTGCAAACGTTGGATCGTTTCTATAATTTGACGCTGCACAGTAACGTCCAGTGCCGTTGTTGGCTCATCACAGAGCAGAATGCCTGGCTTGCACGCCAGAGCCAATGCAATGACTACCCGCTGACACTGCCCACCTGACAGCTGGCTAGGGTATCGATCCTCACGCTTCAATGAGTCGGGAAGCCCCAACAGTTCAAGTAATTCCAGCGCTGCTACCCTGGAGGCCTTCCTGCTTAACTTTTGCCTGTAATAGACAACTTCCGCCAGCTGTTTAACAACGGGACAGAGCGGATCGAGCGCACCTCTCGGGTCTTGAAACACCATGGCGCTGTTCACACCACTCCGAATGGTTCCACCCGTCTGCTCCACACCGCTTGGTAACAGTCCCAGAATGGAACGAAGAGTTAGTGATTTACCGGAGCCGGATTCACCTACTAATCCCAGGCTCTCCCCTCGCCCAAGCGAGAAATGTACATCTTGAACTAATTTTTGATTTGACTTGGTTGACAGAGATAGTGCCTTGACTTCAAGAATCGGTTCAGTGGACATTATTTTTTCCTCCATACATCGGCCAATCCATCACCGACAAGCGACAAAGCAATTCCCGTGTAAACGACTGCAAATCCCGGAACTGCCGAGAGCCACCAGGCTGTCGTGATAAAGGATTGTCCATCCGAGATCATCGTGCCCCAATCCGGGGTCGGTGGTGCGATGCCAATGCCCAGGTATCCAAGTGTAACAATCGCCACCAGCAGCCCCACCATATCCGTCATGAGGACAACGATCGCCTGAGGTAATACATTGGGCAGGAGATGACGAAGGATAATCCGTATTCCCGGCAAACCCAACGTCTGTGCGGATGCGATCCATTCCTGCTTGCGGTACGATGCACTCAGCCCCCTGACGACACGTGCAAAGACAATCCAGCCAACGAGCATAAACGTAATATAAATCCCCCGCTCACCTGCTCCACTGGCAAAAGCCACGATAATGACGATGAGATAAAAAGGGAAAGCGATAAATGTATCGGTGAACAACGATATGATCTTATCAGTCCATTTTCCGTAATACCCTGCGAGCATCCCTAGAAATACGCCCATGCAAAAAGGTACAATTTCCGCCAGCACCATAATGCTCAAATCGGTTCGCGCGGCATAAATCAGTCTAGTGAACAAATCACGTCCCAGTTGGTCTGTGCCCAACCAATGTTCAGCAGACGGAGGTTGCAAAAAGGTACTCAAATTTTGCTCCGAAGGGTCATAAGGACTAATCCACGGTATGATTACAGTCAAGATGATCAGCACGGCAAACATCACACTTCCCACAAGCAGGGAAGGAGTTTTCAATATACGATTCATGAGACTGGTGTTTTGGCTGTCTTCATATAACTGAGGTTCTATTTGTATCGTTTTCATGATTTTCCTTTCGTTCTGGGATCAAGCCACCTGGAAAGAAGCTCTATCAGGAGACTGATGATCACGACAGATACAGCACAGTAAAGGGCTATGCCTTGAATGACCGGGAAATCCCGTTTGGAAATGGAACTAAACAAAAGACTGCCAATTCCTTTGATACCAAATACCTGTTCAACGACCAATGTGCCGCCAATGAGATAAGAGATATTAACGCCAAGAAGAATCAGCGTCGGAAGCGCCGCATTGCGCAGGACATGTTTGAATAGAATGACCCGGCTCGGTAATCTCGCAGCCTTCAATGTAACTACAAAATCAGATTCCAGTACTTCAAGCATCTGGGCTCTCAATGAACGAACCAATGTCGGAATCTGTGAAAAAGCCACGGTAATGGCGGGAAGTGTCAAACTGTATAAGGTGCCCCACCACCCTTCCCCAACTCCCCCAACGGGAAACCAGTGAAGATGAACACTCAGCAGCAGAATCAAAAGGATGCCAACCCAGAAGATTGGCATACCTAGCGTTACCGTAGGAAAAATACGTATCAAATGATCCAGCAGCTTATCCTTGTGTGTAGCGGCCAATGTAGCAAGCACGAGTGCAATGACAATTGACAATGCACATGCCATGCCAATGAGCAGCAAGGTAACGGGTGCCCGATCAGCAATCAACTCTCTAGTCGAGGTTCCGTTAATAATGGAATTGCCGGTATCCCCCTGAGTGAACAGCGTCTTCACAAACCGTATAAATTGTTCCCCCAGCGGCAGATCCAACCCGAGAGCATGGTGCATGCTCTCCACGGCCTCGGGGGTGCTGTACTCGCCAAGAATCATTTTAGCAGGATCTCCTGGTACCATTCTGATGAGAAAAAAGACTGCTGTCATCACACAAAGGATCACTGCCAACGCTCTTCCCACAGTACTGATCAACCAGAACTTATTCATTTCTGAATACGAACGTCTTCAAAACGCACACTGCCATTAGGCAAAACAACAATGCCATCTACTGAAGAACGAACGCCAATCAGAATATCCGGATAATAAAGCGGAATGTAAGGCACTTCATCGGCAAGCGTTTGAAGCAATTTGGAGTATATTTCGGCACGGCCATCGCCGTCCGGTGTTTGTTGACCTTTATACAGAAGCTTGGTTACTTCATCATTGGTGTAATGCGTCCAGTAAGATTTGCTGAAGCCATCAGGGTCAGTCTGGAACGCAACGATTGAGTTCGCTTCTGGAGAATCGGCTTGCCCACTGTTCAGCATCGCTGCGAAATCATAAGCAAAGAATCGTTCACGGAAGGTAGCCAGTTCAATCGATTCAATCTCGATATTAATGCCAATTTGTTTTCCCGCTGCCTGAATGATTTGCGCTTCTTGCGCTCTGGTGCTGTTGCCGGAAGCTACAAGCAGTTTTGTAGTGAATCCATCAGGGAAGGCCGATTTGGCCAGTTCCGCTTTGGCTGCATTTACATCAAAATTTAATGCCTTGAGAGTATCATTCGAATTGTAAGGAATCGTTGTAGGCAGCAATGAATTAGCAGTCTGTGCGTAACCAAAGGTAAGCGCCTTAGTCAGACCGTCACGATCAAGTGCCAGAGCCAATGCCCGGCGAACATGCACATCGGAAAAATGCTTATCCAACGTATTAAAGAACAATTGCTCTGTCACCCAGCTGCCGTTGGTTACAACGGTTGTATCCGCGCCATTTTTGATTTCATCAGCATTTTGCAGAGCCAGCGACTCAATCGCATCTACTTCTCCCGCCTTCAACTGGTTGATTGCTTGGCTGTCATCTTCTATCAGCTTGTAAACCAGCTTATCAACCGATGGCTTTCCTTCTTGCCAGTAGTGAGTGTTCTTCGTAAAGGTCACATCGCCTGCAGGGTCCCACTGTTCAACCACGAACGGTCCTGTACCTACCGGCTTCTTGAAAAATTCTTCCTCGGTAACTCCGCCAAAATTGTTCGGAATAATACCGTTCGAGAAGTTGGAAAGCTCAGAGATAAATGGCGTATACGGCTCTTTAAGCGTAATCACCAATGTATGGCTATCCGTTGCTTTGACAGTGTCTACCTTGGCCGATATTGCCAATGGGCCACCCACCTTCAAATGGCGCTCCAGCGAGAATACGGCATCCTCAGCCGTAACATCTGTGCCGTTGGAGAACTTCAAGCCATCACGCAACACAAACGTATACGTCAAACCGTCATCACTGATGTTATGCGACTTGGCAAGCCAGTCCACAATCTCGCCCTTGTTGTCAAAAGCAACCAAAGGTTCAAATACTTTATCAATGGCAAAAGCATTGTTCGATGTAATCTGATTATGCAAATCAAACGAGGTTACGGAAGCCGGCCGACCATATACAAAAGTCCCCCCCGTTGCAGTCTCGTCCGTCTTTGAATTTTCATCCGTACCTTGGCTCGTGCCTGGCTGGGCTGCTGCATTGGGAGCAGGATCATTGGTCGATCCGGAGCAACCGCTAACGATTACCAATAATAGAACGGCTAACGCTCCTACCCATAATGACTTTCTCGTTGATGATTTAAACTGTGACATGACTGACTCTCCCCTTCCAATAAAGCTTATGTGTTTAGTATGGATTGATTATGGATTAAAGCACCCCCTCTGTCAAACAAAAAATAATGACTATTGCGAGATAAAACTATTTTATCCAATGAAGGAAATGAATCCGTATTTATAAGGCTCAGAAGCACGTGACACACCAAAAAAGCCAGAATATATTCTGGCTCTCTCTTTGTTCTTAACTTTATATGATTTTGCGGAATAGCTCCATCACTTCATCCCTGGAAGGTTGATACGGATTGCCCGGTGCACAGGCATCTTTCATGGCATTATCCGCCAGCAATTCAACATCAGGGTCTTTCACACCCAATTCTGACAGTTTCTCAGGAATGCCTACCTCCTTGGAAAGCTGACGAATGGCTTCGATCACGTACTCCGAGCACTCCTCATCCCGTTTTCCTTTTACATCCATACCGATTGCTTTGGCAATATGACGGAATTTACCTGGCACATGCTTTGCATTCAATTCCTCTACATAAGGGAGCAACATCGCGTTACATACCCCATGCGGAAGGTCATAGACTCCACCAAGTTGATGGGCCATCGCATGTACATAGCCCAAGCCTGCATTGTTAAAAGCAATCCCGCCAAGAAAACACGCATACGTCATATGCTCTCTTGCTTCCAGATCACTACCATCCCTGACCGCTCTGGGCAAATATTCAAAGATCAGCTCAACGGCAGCAGCCGCTGTAGCACTCGTCACCGTGAACCCGCCAGGCGTCACCATGGCTTCCACCGCATGGGTCAATGCATCCATGCCCGTGGCCGCTGTAAGATTGGCTGGCTTGCTCAGCATCAGTTCCGGGTCATTCACCGACAAGTCAACGAGACTGTTTCGATCCACCATCACCATTTTCACCTTGCGTTCCTCATCTGTAATCACGTAGTTCATGGTCACCTCACTGGACGTGCCAGCCGTTGTGTTAATGGCAACAAGCGGCACGGACTTGTGTTTCGATTGATGCAAGCCTTCATAAGCACGGATATGTCCACCGTTAGTTGCTACAATGCCGATCCCTTTGGCAGCATCCTGAGGTGAACCTCCGCCTATCGATATAATGGCGTCACAGCCATGATCCTGAAATACCTGAAGTCCGTCATGTACATTCTGACAGGTGGGATTGGGCTGAACCTCATCATATACCACATAGTCTAACCCTGATTTTCTTAGTATAGACAGCACTTGTTCAGCAACGCCGGAAGAAATCAATCGACGATCAGTTACGACAAGCGCTTTGTGAATACCCATATTCTCAATCATCTTGCCTGCTTCGTGTAAACATCCTCTGCCCATCAAGTTCACGGGCGGAACATAATAAGCGTGTGTTGCCATCTGAACCAGCCTCCTGTTACCCCTGATTTACTGTCTTTATTGTAACTGAATCCGTTTTCAGATATAGTGAAATAAATCACAACCAAGTTGATAAATGTTTCATTTGCACGGAATTATCTAAGAATTATCCAATAATCATGAATGCTCTTCAGTAACTTGCTTATCTGTGCTCGAATTAAAAAGGGTACGTTGATCTTGGATTCACAGGGTTCATAACTCGAATCGAAAAACAGGGGCTATCCCTGGTCATTTTCATGACTTCGGGACAGCCCCTACAGATATTCAGTAATTTAGAAGCTCCTGAATCGGCATGTAATAGACGGGATAAGCTCTGCCTTGATCGAAACCAAGCTTACCCGCTATCGCGATGGAATCATGACGGAAATCCTCTGTCGTCCAGTGTGGAACACAATTCTGTTCCAGAACGGATTGCACATAAGCGCTTGCCATGGCCGTAGCCAGGCCCTTGCCACGGTGTATCGGATCGTAGGTGTTGATGCCTGTTTCATGGTGAATGCCACTGACAAACACAGAGATACATGTACCTACAACCTGCCCTTCATATACCGTGCATGTGCCTGCTCCGTATCGGAAGAAGTCCTCCACCGAATGCCAGAATTTCAAAATTTCCTGTTCAATGATACAGCTTTTGTCCTCCAGCATTACAGCTCGATCGATAATTTGAAGATTATATCCCGGAGGAACGAACAAGGAGCTGGAACTGCGTTCCAGCCACTGTTCATACTTTGCAAGATTGAATTGAAAAGGAACTCGCAATCCTTCTCGCAAACGCCCATTGAACATGTGATTCAGGACGGGAGACCAATCTGAGCCGGGCTCGGGGTAAACTTCAAGATTCAGCATGTCTTCGCCAGAACCTAATGCTTCACGCAATAGCTCCTGAACGAGTACCTCCCTGACAAGACTGTTGAACTGTTCATTATCCGATCTTCCGATCAGATAAAACATTTCGTTTTCGGCCCAAATCAGGGCGCTTTTCGGCGCATGAAGCTGGTCTGCATAGACACGGCCGCGTTGAAGTCCCGCAAGCACTCCACCCATAACCACATGCCCGTACGTTCCCGAGATGAAGGGCGCTAATTGCTTCCTTTGGGACGGTTGATCCAGTAAAACCAACATGATATAACCTCGCATTCTTTGTATAGGTAGGGAAATGAATACATTCAAATCCGCCCTGCCTCAGAATGCTGTAACGTCAGGTTTATTCCTCGTTCCCTTTCACCTCTTCGACCTTTATTTTTATTCTCGCTTACAGTGCTTTATCGTCTACTGCGTCCAACCAGGCTTCGATATCGCCGATGACGGAGGATACGCAGCCGTCTTCAAACGGAGAATTCAAACCTGCCAGTTCTACCAATCCTGTGAAGGACAGGCTTCCTCCGGCTTTACACAATGTCAGATAGTCAGCCCATGCGGACTTCATATCCTGGTTACTGCGTTTCCAGAACTGGAATGCACAGATTTGTGCCAGTGTGTAGTCAATGTAATAGAACGGCGACGAGAAGATATGACCCTGCTTGTGCCAGAATCCGCCTTGTTCCAAATAGGCGTTATCTTTGTAATTGATGTGCGGCAGATAAGTCTTCTCAATATTGCGCCATGCCTGTTTGCGCTCCGCTGGTGTTGCATCCGGGTTTGCATAGACAAAATGCTGGAATTCATCGACTGCTACGCCATAAGGAATAAAGAGCAATCCGGAAGACAGGTGATCAAATTTGTATTTGTCCGTATCTTCCTTGAAGAACAATTCCATCCACGGCCATGTAAAGAATTCCATGCTCATGGAATGGATCTCTGCGGATTCATACGTCGGCCAGTTGTACTCAGGTACTTCGAAGTGACGACTCTCATATACCTGGAACGCGTGACCTGCTTCGTGTGTCAATACGTCGATATCGCCTGATGTACCGTTAAAGTTGGAGAAAATAAACGGCACTTTGTAATCGTTCAGGAAGGTGCAATAGCCCCCGCCCTGCTTGCCTTTTTTGCTCACCAAATCCATCAATTCATTGTCGGTCATCATCTGGAAAAACGTATCCGTTTCCGGTGACAATTCAGCGTACATTTTCTTACCATTGTCAATGATCCAGTCGGCATCCCCTTTAGGT
Organism: Paenibacillus sp. RU5M; assembly: GCF_900221055.1. Classification (NCBI taxonomy): domain Bacteria; kingdom Bacillati; phylum Bacillota; class Bacilli; order Caryophanales; family Paenibacillaceae; genus Paenibacillus; species Paenibacillus sp. RU5M. Next base: position 403,245 of record NZ_OBQM01000002.1, read on the forward strand.
GTCGGGTTACCTGTCTTAAAGCTGAAGCCCTGATCATAAAAATAGAGGGTATCCACATCAATCCGGCTGCGCTGACGCTCTCTGAGCTTCGTAGCAACAGGCACGATATAATCACGGACTTGTGCTCTGAAATTGGACACCATCTCCGCGTTGTAATCCGTACGGTTCATACGGTCATAACCGAGTTCCACATACGTTGGATATCCCAGCTTCTTCGCGATCTGTGTACGCACTTTCACCAAATCGTCGTAAATGCGATCGAATTCAGCCTCATGTTCAGCCATGAACGTATATCTTGCTTCCGATGCACGTTCCCGCATGGAGCGATCCGTGGACAACTCAAAAGGATGCAACTGCGGCAATGTGCGTTCTTCACCTTCAAACGGAATTTTGGCCGAAGCAATCAGCTGGTTGTATTCCGTGGAAAGTTTGTTCTCTTTCTGAAGGTCCTCGATAATTTCAGGGCTGAATGTTTTCAGGGACAGATCCGCCAGCTGGAACAGCTGTGAACCCCATTTTTGTTCCAGTTCAGCACGAAATTTGGAGTTTACCAATGCCCGATAATAATCGGTGATGTATTCTTGAATGATTGGAGAGCTTTCATCCAGAAATTCATTTTCTTCTTTGTAAAATGTATCATTGGTATCAATCGAATGACGGATGTAGACCAATTGTGCCTGAGTCTCAAAGTCACTTCGCAAAGCGTTAATCTTGTCCATATATCCACTCTGCTCTTCAACCGTAGTCGCGGCTTCAAAACCACTCAGAAGCTCACGGAATGACGTTTTGATTTGTTCCAGATCGGGACGTGTATACGTATACTCACTAAATTTCATTTATGTACACCCTTTCCTGTTAGGCATATTTCGGGATTCCCCGAGTTGAACTAAACCCTATTATACAAAAGAGCAGCCTAAAAATCCCAACTTTACGAAAAATATTTGTCCATCGGTCAAATGCAGCTACATCACTCGTTACCTATGTTACGCATGAATGTTAGGTCCAATACACAAGTAAAAGATGCTGCGTCAGCAGGAAATGGGTTTTCCTCCGAGCAGCATCTCATTAAATCAGGAATAAGCGTATAAACAGAGCCGTTACTGCACGTTCACATACCAGTTAGAGTAATTGATCTGGCCGCTGCCTTTCGTAATTTCGGTTCCATATTCAACACTGCTTACATATTTGCTGTTGGTAAAGTAACTTTTGGAGATCAGATAATCAGTGAAGTTTTTGACGTTGATGCTAAAGTTGTTAGGGGATTTTGACTTTTTCAGGAACGAGTATACCCACCATTGATGGACTCCGTTGTCGGTAATCTCGCCGCGATACAGATCATAGGTTTGTCCACCAATGGATACATCCGAGAACACTTTGGAACCAATAGGACCTACACCGGAAGTCCAATCGTTCCAGATCATAATCTCCTCGGTGGGTGTGCTTGACCAGGTCGCATTGCCGATGTCATGCAGCCAGATATCATACGCATTATTATATTCCCCTGTAGTGTTGGACGCCTTAGAATAACTTACTCCGGTATTGATACTTTTGTTCGCAGACAATCGCGTTGGCAGCCCACTGCCTGGCGTGAAACCCTCAGTCCAGTGCCAGCCGCTGACAAGAGAAGGATAAGCTTTGACTCCACCGGCAGTCGTTGGCCAGTTCCAAACGTAACCCAGATCAGTATTACTGTTCACATACACGGACTGGGACCAGCCACTGACACTTGAGCTTCCCCAGCTATTGTTGAATATATAATACTTGTTGTTGCTGAAATTAAGTTTGGCATACGCTGTGGAATCCGATGCTGCGCTGGCTGTAATTGGAACGGCCGCAATCAGTAATGACATGACCAGCAGCATCCATGCTTTCTTACCTGATCTTTTTTCCATCTTCAAACCCATAATGTTAGCCTCCCGTAAATTTTAATGTAAACGCTTACAGATTTAAGTGTAAAACATTTCCATGTACAAGCATACCACTTAAATCCGACATTATTTCATGCTATATTTAGACTTTTTGGCATTATATACAAATAAGCCCGCCTCGCATCCATTGCGAAGCCAGCTTATAGGCTTGTCTTTTCACGTTTCTTTTCAATATACCCTAGTGTTGATCGTTGTCCATAATCTTGTAGAACCAGCCCATTCCGACCATTCCCACAACCATAATAATACCCATAATAATGATATATGTCATGAATGTAACCCCCCTGCTCCGTATTTCTTCACACTACTATCAGTTTACACGGTGAAACCCATTTTGAATTGACTGAACATTGACAAAAATACGAAATCTTCATTTCCACTCCATATATCGTGTCCTTTTTCATTGTAATTCCAACCGGTATGTCATTCATTCGATTATTCCACATCACCGGATCTGCATCCAAATGTTCACTTGCTGTCATTATCCAATCTCTCCTTTAATGCTTCGGAGCCTACTTTTTCACTCTAATTTTATAGATATATCATATCATAGCGTACGATCTACCTTGCTCTTATAGTGAACAAAGTTTCATCCGCCATCCTTACGGTGTATACTATACTTCTATGAATTGGAATTGGATTATACGCAGAAAGGTTTGAACTGAATGTCGACTCGCATACCCTATTATCGTCAGTTATTACTCGCTTTTTTACTAACTCTTATGCTGTTTATACTATCCGCCTGCGCTGATGGTGAAGCTCATGTCACGGTTAATATGGACGGTTCATCCGATCTGGCCCTGAATCTCAGCGTAACCGACTCAGCCCTGGGAATGATGGGACAAGACAATCTCATGACAATGCTCGCAAATACGTTGAAGCAGAATAATTTCCAGGCCGAAGTTTCGGACCAGGGAGATCGGACACAACTCAAAGCGACGACCCATTATGAGAAAAGTAATACCGTCTCTACCTTCAGCACGTCGGATCTGCCTGATGGAATCAAAATGGAGCAATCCACTACACCAGGATTTTTCACTTCCAAATTGCATATTGCTGCGGAAGCAGACCTGATGCAGACCATACCCGATGGTGAGGTCAAAGACCAAATTAATAAGGTCCCCGGATTTCTCAAAAACCTGCTGCTGAAAGATGTTAATTTTGATTTCAAGCTGACGCTGCCAATCAAAGCGCAGGATTCCAATGCAGATCTGGTTGAAGATCACGGAAAAACCCTAATTTGGCACGTCTCACCACTGAATACGAATAAGCTAGATTTGACCGTACAGGTCCCGAATATTCGGAACATCATAATTACGGGGGGCATTGCCTTGGTGCTGATCATTGCATTACTTATCTGGTTCATGGTCCGTCGCAGACGAACCCGACAGAGTCGGAATGTATAACTAACCACAGCGCAAGAAGCTTGGAGGAGATGACTACTATTTCATTTCTGACTTGCCAAATGATGTTATGGATAGTAGAATACATCCGTACTGTGTGAACGGTTAACTTAACTATGGAAAAGCTAAAGAGGTGACAGGTTTCATGAATATCCGGGAATGCCCATTGCCTGGTATCGGAGTGAAGTACCAGTTTGATACAAAAAGCGGTAATAAGTTGGTCATTATTGTCCACGAAGACGGACGCCGTGAATTATTCTCGGTGGACCCCAATGACAACGAAGAACTTACCCTAATTGCAGAACTGGAAGATGACGAGTGTGTAACCCTTTCGGGATTAATTGGAGGATGGTCCTGACATCTGTCAGGCTACTACCAACACCCACGGAAGACCAAAATAACCTGCCCTTGAATTTCAGAGGCAGGTTATTTTTTTTGATAACTTGAGACATGCAGCCCATCAGCGCTCATGCTGGGAGCGTATGTACGGAACCCATGTGTTTAGCACACGACTTATTTCCGTAGAGCTGAACGGTTTGCTGATAAAGTCCTGCATACCGCATTTCAGACAAGCTTCACGGTCGTTCGCTCCTGCAAATGCCGTGATGGCAGCAATGACCGGAATTTCAGGGTGGGTTTGCCTAATCCGGCAGGTCGCTTCAATCCCATCCATAACAGGCATTTGGATATCCATAAAGAGAAGGTCGTATGTTTCCCTTTCCAATGCTTTCACCGCTTCTGCACCGTTCTCCACGATATCACATAGACCGCCGTGCTTACGAAGCATTTCCTCCAGCAAATGGCTGTTCAATGACTGGTCCTCAGCTATAAGAATTTTGATCCCCGCTGCCAGACTTGTTCGATCCAGCTTCAGGTTGTGATCAGCCACCTCTTCAATCTGATCCGTGGACTCATCTTGCCATCGTTCAAGTAACAGGGTGAAGTGGAAATCCGCCCCCTCACCTGTCTCACTCTGTACACCAATGGCGCCGCCCATCAGTTCCACCAGCTTCTTGCTGATGGCCAGCCCCAGACCTGTGCCTCCATATTTGCGATTGATAGCCGGATCGAGCTGTGAGAAAGACTGGAACAGTTGATGCTGCTTATTGAACGGAATGCCAATCCCCGTATCTTTGACCGAAACGGACAAGATCAGATGATTCTCATTGTAAAATTCCGCTGGCTTAACGTTCACGTGAACCTGAATGCTTCCCTTCTCCGTGAATTTGATGGCATTGCCTACTAGATTAATCAGAATCTGACGAATGCGAGTTTCATCGCCTCGTACGCGTTCGGGAATCTGCTCTGACATTTCACAGTATAGTTCAATATTCTTTTCGGAAGCTCTAAGCGCAAATAGTTCCATGACCCCGCCAAGAACCGATTTAATATCCACTGGCTGGCGTTCAAGATCCATTTTTCCTGCTTCAATCTTACTGAAATCCAAGATCTCATTCAGAATGTGCAGCAGTGATTCACCACTGTCGATGATGATATCGGCGAAGCCGTTCTGCTCCTCATCCAACTCTGTTTCTTTTAACAGATGGGCCATGCCCATAATTCCATTCAGAGGTGTACGAAGCTCATGACTCATAATCGCCAGGAACTCGGACTTGGCTCGGTCCGCATGTTCTGCCACTTCCTTGGCACGAATGATGTCCTTCACCGATGTCATATCGCGGAAAACCAGTACAGCTCCACGATTCTCCCCCTGCTCCATTATCGGTTTCAGTTGGAACTCCGCCAGGAAGCTGGAGCCATCCTGCTTCCAAAATACAGACTCAGATCGCGGCAGGCTTCGCCCTTCACGTACAGCTTGAAGAATAGGAGTGCTATTGGACGGATAAGGTATACCCTCACTTTGCATTTGTAACATGATCTCTTCAAGTGGCTTGCCATTCATCTCAGACGGACAGAAATCCATCATCTCCGTTGCAATCGGATTGGCAAATATCAGGTTACCATTCTGATCGAGGCCAATGACTCCCTCAGACATGGCATTGAGAATCAATGCTCTTTCGTAACTGAGATTTTCAATTTCCTCTACATACCTTTTAGACTCCGTAATATCACTAGTTATTCCATAGACGCCCACGACACGATCCTCGAGCAAAATCGGAACATTAATCACACTTGTTTCAATGCGCTGTCCGTCTTTGTGAATCAACCCCACTTCATAGCTCTGTGCGATTCCTTTTACAGTCTCTTCAAAATGATACCTCGTCTTATCCAGGTCCACCGGGTCAATGAGATGATCAAAGGATGAACTAAGAAGTTCCTCCTTGGTATGGCCTGTCAATTGCTCTTGACCTGCATTGGCCTTAAGCAGGTTTCCGTCCAAATCCAATGAAGCAACTCCAAGAGGGTTACTGTCGAACAATGATTGGTACTCCTGAAGACTTAATTGCTGCTGCTTGCTCGCTGTAATATCACGGGTAACTCCGATCATTTCCTGCAGATTTCCCTGTATGTCATATACATAATGAGTGATGGTATCCGCCCATATAACAGAACCATCCTTATGTTGGAGCCGATAGCTAATTCGATCAGGTGCAAGGCCCTGGATTTGACCAGCCACGAAAGCTTCAACTAGACGCACGTCGTCGGGGTGAATGCAGAACAGGCCAGGTTGACCAACAACTTCTTCTGGATCATATCCCAACATACTTTTGCTGGCTGGAGATACGTACTTGAACGTCCGCTCCGGATCGGCATGGTGTATGGCAATCAGGTCAAGCGAGGATTCGGCCAGCAATCTTGAGATTCGACTGCTCTCCTCCAACTGCTTGCGCTGTATAATCAGTCGATTCTCCGCGTCCTTCTGCTTCGAAATATCCGCTGCCTGAACAAGCAAATAAAGCGGCTCGCCGCTCACTTCATCCCTGACGATGCAGGCTCTTACCGTCGCCCAGAGAAGGGAATCATCCTTACGCTTAAGCCGTAATTCAGTTTCATACATCAGACTTAATCCATTGGTCATATCCCAGAAATGGGATCTGAACTCCTCCATCTCTAAGTCTTCCTCATAGATCATATGTACAATTGGTGAGTCAATCAATTCATCTTCACTGCATCCCAGCATTTCACAAAATGCCGGATTAAGCTGAAGCCAACGTCCGTTCACATGCGAAGCAACAGCAATGCCGATCGGTGCATGTGTATATAACTGCTCGAACAGAGAGCGATTCTCTGCAATTGGATTCGACACCACATATCCTCCTTTATGGGGAATCTGAATATATTCCGTATGAACAGATCGACCTGAACATAACTTCATCTATAAGAGTAGTACCCCAAATGTCATGATTTATAAACGAGATCAACAAAAATTCCAGGCAATAATCGACATTCTTATCGTGTGTTCATGCTGTCTGTACTTGTAGACATACAAAATCGCATAAGTGTCGTCATATACTACAGAATACGCGTGCATACCGGTTTGTACAAGGCTGAACATCCAAATGATACTGGAGGTTATGATTATGATCATTGTTGCGAATCAACCGATTGAGCTGGTACGTTCGGATTGGTCTGCTTTTGCATGGCATTGGTTACAGCAACTACAGAACAGTCCAACAGTATACACATATCAATCCATGGATCATCTTCACTTTGAATGGACGTTGCGCGAGTCTCTGGTGGATGCAGCAGAAGCGCTCGATCGAAGCGGGGTCAGCTTTGCCTCGTTCGAGAAATCCAGATGTAATCCTGCCTATTGGAACCGAAATGCTGAAGGTGGCTTTGAGCTAAGATCTGAGGTAACGCCTGCGGAAGGAATCCGGGACATTTGGAAGAATGGTCATTTGTATGCCTTTGAATGTGCAACAGCGACTGTAATTGTCCTTTATGGCGGAGTATTGAACAGTATTCGGGAAGATGATTTCAATTCACTGTTCCGCAACCTGCTGCTCTACGACTGGCACTATGACAGTGATCTGCGATTAACGGAGAAGAACGGCAGCGACTCTGCGCTTCCTGGAGACGTATTGTACTTCAAAAATCCGGACGTTTCCCCTGAAACACCAGAGTGGCAGGGAGAGAATACCATTATGCTTCGTGAAGACGTATATTATGGTCATGGAATCGGGATTGCGAGCGGGGAAGAAATCATTCGTTCACTGAATCAAAACCGCATTCCTGGAAGTACAGTGTCAGCCTATTTGATGGATACGGTAATTTATCCGGACTTTCTATATCTATCCCGCTACGCCAAGAACAGTAACTCGAATTCACAAACAGCCTCATCTACTCCGGTCTTGCCGGGACAGTTGTATGTACGCATCGGCGGCAGCCGTTACTTGCGAGTCTAAACAGCTTAAAGCGTGATTATCATTAGGAGTACAGAATTGCTATACCGATATTTCATGCTGAAAACCCCGTAGAGCAGCAGGTCAACTGTTGCTTCACGGGGTTATTAGAACATTAGGGAAAGCCAGCCCAATAACGACCGTATTGTCTCACAGTTCCTTGTTATTCAGCTGAATTCGTTCATCTTTGTTATCCAATGGGGTCTAACTGTACAACGACCTGTTTGCCGCTCACCTGAATACCTGTCGTTTTACTGCCATACTCAGCCAGAGATTTGCACAGCTGTTCTGCCCATTCCTTGCCTGCTGTTCCTTCCTTGGCTCCATGCACCTGGATGACGAGCTTCACCGAGTCCCCCTTCGTCAGGATACGCTCTGCCTGAGATTGCTTGGTCTCCCGATCGTGGTCTTCCATCTGCAGGTTCAGTCGGATCTCCTTCACTTTACGTTTATCCGGGGATTTTACCGCCTTCTTCTTCTCTTGCTGCTTTTCCTGTCTCGCTGCTCCAGCGCCCATCAGTTTGCATGGCGGCGGGCTGGTCATTAGAGACATACAAATCAGATCCACCTTATGCTGCTTCGCAAGTGCAAGTGCGTCACGAGTAGACATGATGCCGAGATCTTCACCGTTCAGGCCGGTCAGCTGGACTTCAGTCGCTTTAATTTTTTCATTTTTGATCATGGTACATCCTCCTCTACAACAAAAGCCTGTCCTGACCTATGACAGATCAAGAGCAGGCTTGGATGTTGTAACTGAATATTCATCGTATATCTGGACGTAATGGTTATACGTCGGTTTTGTGCATCTTACAACGAGTTGAACGCTTCGGTCAGAACTGGAACAATTTGCGATTTGCGGGATACTACGCCTTTGAGCAGCGCTCTGCTATCCGACAATGTTACATTGTACGCTTTTTCTACAGCTTTGGTGGAAGCACCATAAGCCAATGCAACGGAATCGTTGTTCAGGATGTCGGTTACGACAAATACGAACAGGTCGAGACCTTTGCTGGAAATAATTGCTTCAATCGCTGCTTCAAGCTCAGGTTGTTTCACAAGCACATCATTCACGTCAATCGCGTTCACTTGTGCAATTTCCACTTTTGCTTGGCCCATAGCGAATTCTTTCGCATCTAGGGAAATCAGTTCAGCAATCGTTTTCTGACTCAGGTCCGCGCCCGCTTTCAGCATCTCCAGACCATAGCTATCTGCATCCACACCAGCAATGGCAGCCAGTTCACGTGCTGCTGCTACATCTTGCTCTGTGCATGTTGGCGATTTGAACAACAGGGAGTCGGAAATGATCGCGGACAGCATCAGACCAGCAATCGGTGCGCTGATTTCCACACCGTTTTCTTTGTACAATTTATTCAAAATGGTTGCTGTACAACCTACAGGTTCTGCACGGAAATACAGAGGCTGGCTTGTCTCAAAGTTCGCGATCCGGTGATGGTCGATAACTTCAACAACAGTCACTTCCTCAATATCGCTGACACTTTGTTGACGCTCATTGTGGTCAACCAGGATGACCTTGTTCACTTCGTTAGCTGCTGTTTTGATCAGACGTGGCGCTGCCACTTTGAATTGGTCCAATGCAAATTGAGTTTCGCCGTTTACTTCGCCGAGACGAACAGCTTCAACGTCCTGACCCAATTTTGTTTTCAAGTCTGCATAGGCAATGGCCGAGCAGATCGTATCCGTATCGGGATTTTTGTGACCGAAGATTAATGCTTTTTCCATATTAATAGCCCTCCGTCAATTCTGATTTAGATTAATAAAATGTAATAATTCAAGCATACCCTTACTGATTATAGCGTTAATAAGGCTTAATTCCAATCCCTTTACAGCGAATTAATTACAAAATCATGTCAGGTCTTGCCTTTATACTCCGTAAACGAATGCACAACTCTGCCGTTCCGCCAGCTTCGATTCGATCCATTGTCGGTATGTATACCAATCCACATTCTCAAGAAAGTAAAAGGTTAGAGCTTCAACGGGATTTAATTTATACTTTTGTTTAAAGAGATTTATTTGAAATTCGCCGCGTGGATTAAACCTCGGGACCCTGACGGGTCTCTCCTCTTTTCACAAAAAGAGTCTGTAGACTCCCGTCTTCGCTGATCTCCAGCAAGTTCAATCGAGCACCATAAGCACATCCGCCATCAATGCCAATCTTGTCTCCACTGGGGTCAAACCAGACACCTGGCTCGTTATGCAAATTTTTGACTGGAGTATGACCGAATACCACCGTCTCCTTGAGCGATGTTGGTCTTGAATAGAACGGCTCCCGAATCCAAATGAAGTCACGCTCTGACTGAGTACGCCAATCCTCCACATCCGGATTAATCCCGGCATGTACAAAGATATAACCAGGAATTTCGTATACAAGGGGAAGCTGTTCCAAAAAACGAAGATGATGCTCATAGTGTGTACGGAGCCGCTGTTTGGCTTCAGTATAAACATCCCAGTCCAACTGCTCATCATCCAAAGAAACCTCGACATAGCTGGCCAGCGTCTGTAAACCTCCATTACGAATCCAGTGTTTGTCATAGTCCTCGACATCATGGTTCAGCGCCTTGACCATCATCGCATCATGATTTCCTTTGATCACAATAATATTGTACTGCTCGTGCATCTGCATAATCTGTTCCACGACCTCTTTGCTCTTCGGTCCCCGGTCGACATAATCACCTAACAAAATCAGCTCATCCTGCTTCGGATCGTATGCTGCCTGCTCAAGCAGAGCATTGAATTCGTCGTAACAGCCATGAATATCACTAATGACACATCTGCGAATGTGAATCTCTCCTCTCCCTGATCACGCAAGAGTATAACCGGAACCTTGCAAGACAAGGCTCCAGCCATTTCAGAATACTAATTCCCGTTCAGTACCGATTAATCCTGCTTTAAATTAAAGGCTTCCGCTATCAGGCTGAATGAACGCAAACGATCCTCGAATGAGTGAATCGCTGATGCAATAATAACTTCATCCGCTTCATAACGTTCAGCCATTGCCGTAATTTTGTCTTTTACCTGATCCGGTGTACCTACAATGGAAAAAGAACGGCGTTGACGGATCTGTTCCATCTCCATGGCCGTAAATGGATAGTTGTTCACCGTTTCCAGGGATGGGAATGAGTTCTGCTCCAGACCCCGGCCAAGCCGCAGGAAGAATAATTCATTGCTGCGAGCCAGTTCAGCGGCCGCTTCTTCAGTCTCTGCACAGAATGCCGACACCGCAATCATGGAATGTGGTTTGTCATTCAGGATAGAAGGCTTGAAATGTCTGCGATAATGCTTCATCGCTTCCTCTCCACCCGGCGTTCCGAAAAATTGGGCGAACGCGTAAGCGGTCCCTTGTGCCGCAGCAATTCGTGCACCTTCGGAACTGGAGCCGAGCAACCATACTTCGGGAACAGTGGTTACAGATGGCCCAGCTACTAGGGAAGCAAAACGGTGATCCTCCGGCAGCTGTTCATGAAAATATCCACCCAGATCGGCAATCTGCTGCGGGAAGAATTGCACATTCGATGACTTTCCTTCATTCAGAGCTCTGCTGGCAATCGGCATGCCTCCCGGGGCTCTGCCAATACCAAGGTCGATTCGGCCAGGGTGTAGCGCTTCCAGCAAACGGAAGTTCTCGGCAACTTTATATGCACTGTAATGGGGCAGCATAACGCCGCCTGAACCTACGCGAATTCGATCGGTATGTGCTGCAACGTGTGCAATCATAACTTCCGGACTGGAAAATGACAGTGCCCCGCTGCCATGATGCTCCGACATCCAGAAGCGGGAGAAGCCCAGTTCATCCGCATGTTTGGCAAGAGTTACCGTCTCCCGAAGGGTATCCTGTACCGTCCGTCCTTCATTAATATGTCCATGTTCAAGTACACTAAGTTTCATCTATATTCATTCCTTTCGTCATCTGCGTTAGTGGCTGCATCTTCCATTGTAACATTATTGATTACAGTTTCAAAGGTTATCTCCTTTTCATTACACGTTTCGATTTACGATGAATAAACAAATAACGCCACCAGCTCGTGAGCCAGTGACGTTATAGTATTTCATACATTTAAAAATTCAATTACGGTGCACGTTTGGGTAACAGCTTCACATACTCGTCAGACAGCTTCATCAAGCTGAGCACGTGCTCATAGTCAGAACGGTACGGCTCGAGATCCGTGACGGGTTCATACGTTTTTAACGAGTAGGCTGTTCCATCATCAAAGCCCGCACCCGGAATAAACATAATGTCATTGTTCACAAATGAACCTGTCGGCAAGTAATACCGGATACCGAACGCATTATGGTCCATGTTAAGCAGATCGTGTCCAAAGGCTGTGAATTTATCTTCCTTCAAAGAGAAACCCATCAAGTTCATCACCGTTGGCAAAATATCCAACTGACCACCAGGCTGTTCTATGACTTGACCTTTCGCCTGTTTCGGTGTGTGGATCAAGAGCGGGATGTTGAAACGACTAACTTTACCGTCATAGGGCACGCCCAGATTGGTCTGAATCTGCTGAGTAATCTCATCGTTTGCCGGCAGACCAAAATGGTCACCATATATAACAAGTGTTGTGTTGTCCCATAACCCGTTTGCCTTAAGTTCATCGATCAGCTGACCTACTGCATAATCCGTATAATTGATCGCTTGCAGGTAATCATGCAGTAACGTATTGGTGATTGTGGCCGGGATGGTAATTCTCGCCCGGTCCGCAGGAACCGTGAACGGTGAGTGGCTGGATGCTGTAATGAACTGAGCATAGAACGGCTGATTAGCAGCCTGATGCGCAGCCATTTTTTCAACACCTACACGATATAGTTCCTCATCCGATGGTCCAAAATCATTAAACTTATCATTCTTGAAGCTGGGTTTGTCGAAGTACCGATTGAATCCAAGCGCAGGATACATTTTGTTCCGGTTCCAGAAGGTGACGTCATTAACGTGGAACGTTTCAGATTCATATCCTTCTTTCCCAAGCAGTTTTGGAAGACTTGGCAGATCACGGTCACTATACCCTGCTGACATAGGTACAATTCCGGTTGGATAGATGGATGTGTTCGACATGAACTCAGCATCCGATGTATTTCCCTGTCCGATCTGTTGGAAAAAATGAGAGAAATAATAGCTTTCTTTGGCCAGATCATTCAGAACCGGGGTTAGTACTTGACCGTCGAGAGAAGCATTAATCGGGAAGTTTTGAAATGACTCCAGTTGGAGGACAATCAGGTTGCTTCCTTTGGCCTGACCAAAATATTTGGTTTTGATAGCTGTGCCTTGACTCGACTTATCCTGATACGGATACTTGCTAACCAGTTGATTAATCTTGTCGATGGTTTCGTTAATGTTGCCATTCGCAATAGCTTCATTCTCTTTGCTCGTCAGAATCGCCGATGACACTTGATAATTCAGGAAACCGAGATTTTCGGCACGAACCAGTTCATTATCAATCGTTTCCCCTTTGACAATGAAGCTGCCTGACAGCACGATGCAAAATGCAGCGGTAAGGGCTACACCCAACTTGCCCCAATACCGTCTCCGGCTTCTGCCGAAATGGAGTCCACTGTCACGATAGCTGCTGTTACGAGCTGAGGCACGTCGACTGCGCAAGATAAACCATACGGGCAGAGCGAGTACGATATCCACAAAAAACAGGAAGTGCTCAGGTCGCACCAAAGGCCCGATACTGCCCCTCACTTGGGCGACTTGGCCCAGTTCGCTGAGTGCCGTATATGTGGGAACCGAACTGAAATGTACGTTATAAAGTGTCGCCGCGAACAATACCAGCGAGAACAACACATTAAAACCTGCGTACACTGAACGCTTCCACCCTTTGGGCACGATCAGATCGAGGATGCATACCACTGTCAGGGCCCCCAATGCGTCAGTAACGAAACCGATGCCGGACAGACCCTGGAAAAAGAAATACCGCAAAAGCGACAGCTTCAGCAGCATAAGAATAAATAACACGGCAAATAAAGTCCGTGATGAGGTCCGCTCATTTTTGGAATTAAACATGGTCGCTTTCAACCCTTATCTGAAATTTTTACGTTCCTTTTACAAAACGCATATTTCAGTATAACAGTTTTAGGGTTGGTATTCCATGAGGGGATATGGAAACATTACGCAATCGTCGATATATCGCCGTCCTGCCTGTTTTCGTTTGGGTCCTGCTTCTGAGCAAGGAGTGCCGCCTGTGCGGCAGCGATACGGGCAAGTGGTACCTGTTCTGGCAGACAGCTTACATAATCCAGACCAATCCGGTGGCAAAAAGCAATGGAAGCCGGATCGGCTGCATTCTCGCCACAGATGCCTGCTTTTAGATGAGGTTTCCGAATTCGGCCCTGAACGAGAGCCATCTCCACCAACTGCCCCACTCCGTCAATATCCAGTACCTGAAATGGATTGCTGGGCAGTGAGCGTTGTGACTCAATAAAATGAAGGAATGGCTTCTCCGTATTATGACGACTGTAACCAAACGTCATCTGTGTCAGCTCATCGGTGCCAAACGAGAAGAAGTCCGCATGACGCGCGATGGGAGCTGCAGTCAATGCCGCTCGAGGAACTTCAATTCGTGCTCCCACTCTGTAAAGACAGTGACGCTTCTCCTCTCCAAGCACCTGGTCCGCTACATGATCCACCAGATCTCTCATGACTTGAAGTTCATTGGCATGGCCCGCCAAAGGAATCATAATCTCAGGCCGCACCCATAACCCTTGGCGGATGCCCTTCACCGCTGCACGAAAAATGGCTTCAAGCTGCATATCGTAGATTTCCGGGAACACAGTTCCCAGTCGACAGTCCTGCTGTCCTAGCAACGGATATTGTTCATGCAATTCCAGCACCCTGCGAATGACATGTTCAAGCTCCTGCACTTCGGTGTTATTTTCCTCTAATTTCCTGAGAGCCAACTGCTCACGTCGTTCTTTTAACCTTTCAATATCAGGCAGCAGCTCATGCAGCGGCGGATCAAGCAATCGAATGGTTACCGGATAACCATCCATCGCTTCGAAGAGTTGTTCAAAATCAGCCTGTTGCATCGGCAACAGACGTTCCAGTCCACGTTTGCGCTCTGCTTCGCTGTCTGCCAGAATCATTTTCTGTACAAAAGGAAATCTCGAAGCAGACAACAACAGTTGTTCTGTCCGACACAATCCAATGCCCTTAGCCCCTAACGAGCGGGCCTTCACGGCGTCCTTTGGATGATCCACATTCGAAAGTATTGTAAGCCCCTTCATTTCATCTGCCCATTCAAGTAGGAGCTGTAACTCGGATGATAAATTTGAAGATGCTTTCAGCAATTCCGTCACATGCCAAGGCTGGATACGTAATATGGCATCCTCTTTGGTGATTACCTCTTCATCCACAAGATCTACAGTACTCCTCAGCGTCGCCTGTGAGGTTAACCTTGCTTCACTAATTTCCACAAGATACAAGATCCCAGAATCCACAACAAATTGAATCTCCTGTACTTCTCTCGTGTGGGACTCCAGATAACCGCAAGCATCCTGTAAAAGACCATACAGTTCAGACTCTTCATTCCGCAGTTGATCCAGTCCTTCATTCGAACGCCGAGAAGCATCAGTTGAAATGTAATCCCCTGTCATACCTCGTTCCCCGGTACCTGGATGACGAGAATATACCGTTCCGAACCCGCTGCGGTCACCACGCTCGCCATTGACCATCACCTGTATAAGAACAGCTGCTCCTTGAGTTTCATCGGAGAAATGAGAAGGATTACGAAGAAGTTCTTGTTGGGAGTTGGGCCTTATAACACGTTGTGAATCAGAAACTGCACGCATCACTTGTTTTAACTGTAACTGCACATCCTGAGGGAACGGATGACGTCCTCTCTCTTCTATTAAACGTTTATATTCCGCGATGGAGAATTCAAGATTCGCTTCATCGAGTATCGAGATGTCTTCCAATTTTTCTTCAAATAGGTCATACGGAATGTCGTACACCAGTTGACCATAATCTTGTAATAAAATTCGATAACAATTAAGGGCATACTGACGATCATTCGTTTGCTTAGCGAGCCCCTCCACCGTCACATCATTCAGTCCTACATGAAGCAAAGCATGGGATGCCGTATTACGGGAACTCGATTCACTTGACCGGACGGCAAGCAGCAGCGGTGTTAAGGAATCGCCGAAGAATTTGCCGGATTGCTGCTCAAGATGCTGAATTGCGCTGCCAATCTCTTGGGTTCCTTCAGCTGAAAGATGTGCAAGACGGGTACAGAATGCGCGACAGCCTTCCTTTGTTACAATGAATCCGGCCGGAACGGGCCAACCTGCCTGGAGCAACGCCGCAAGTTCAGCCCCTTTAATACCCATTAGCCCTTTCATCTCTGCCGTACCTTCTTCCAATAGAACTACCCGTTTCGTCATTACAGCGCTCCCATCTGCCATTACATGGCTGTGCTTAAAAGGCAATTCGGTCGCTCGAATTGTCCTTTATCTAATGGTATGTCGCAATGCGGCAGTCAAGGACATATGCTTCCTCTTTTTGTGCTTGAATTGAAGTTGTATGACAGGTGCTCATATATGGTAATATAAAGCTTGACTCAAACTAAAAAGCTACATCCAAAGGCATACCTGCTTCAACCATGATCAACTACGTATATAAGGAGTGTAAATCAATGTTTACTCAAGTCGGACAAATTATGTTGTATGTAAATGATCAGGATAAGGCTCTTCAATTTTGGACAGAAAAAGCAGGTTTCCATATCGTTAACGAAGTCAATGGGAATGGAATGCGCTGGATCGAGATTGCTCCTGTGAAGGATGCTCAAACCACCATTATCCTGCACGACAAAGAATTCGTTGCCAAAATGTCCCCTGAATTAAACCTTGGCACACCATCTCTTATGCTTTTCACAGATAACCTGGATCAACTTTACACTCACTTATCCAATAAACAAGTTACGGTTGGCGAGATTGTAACGATGCCTGGCGGAAGAGTATTCAACTTTGCAGATGATGAAAACAATTACTTTGCTGTTATGGAGAAAAACTAAATCTCCTGGATCACCTGAGTAATACCACATCAAAAAGCCCGTTCAGTAGTGAACAGGCTTTTTTCTATATATTTTGCTCATATGCAAACCTGCCTGCATACGTTGCTGTTTTCCCATGTTGTTTCGCAGTAAATTCCACGTGATTTATTGCATAATTAATTTTAATTGGTTATGCAACTCCACATATTACCCGTTTCTAACGTTAAAGATTTGAGTTAAATTACATACTATAGCGTTTTAAAGGAGGCTTCGATATGTGCGGAAGATTCACGATTACAGATCCAATTGAAGAAATTATGGAGAGGTACTATGCTTCTATTGCTGAAGGATTTGAGTACAAACCTAATTACAACGCTGCGCCTATGCAATTCATCCCGACAATTATCGGTAGCAAAGACGGTAATCGATTGGGGTCACTCCGATGGGGTCTAGTTCCTAATTGGGCCAAGGATGAAAAAATAGGCAATAAGATGATTAACGCCCGTGCAGAGACACTCACAGAGAAACCAGCCTTTAAACGCCTCATCAGTTCCAAGCGTTGTATTATCCCATGCTCGGGATTTTATGAATGGAAAAAGGATGGATCCGTAAAGCAACCAATGCGGATTTTAATGAAAGATGACTCCATCTTCTCGCTTGCTGGCCTATACGATACTTGGATTGATCCAGAAGGTAACAAGCTTTCAACTTGCACTATCATTACTACGGAACCTAACAGTCTTATGGCGGACATCCACGATCGTATGCCCGTCATTCTCCGGCCGCAAGATGAAGCAGATTGGCTAAACAAGGAATCAGACAAGGAAAGCGTTCTGAGGCTTCTCAGCCCGCATGATGCCGATGAAATGATAGCATACAAGGTGGATTCTGCAGTAGGTAATGTGCGAAATAATAACGAGGAATTGATCAAAGAGGTCAGTTAAGAATAAAAAGAAGCAGCGAGGTTATCCCCTCTGCTCCTTTTCATAATGAATTAATTGAGATATATCATTAAGCTCTAATGCTTCCATAATCTTATTCAGGTTGTCAGGCGACCACGCCTTTGATTTATTCTCAGCCATGTCAGCGATTATGTGCGATCGAAAACAAGACAACTGCCTTCGTCAATACGCTAAATGCCGTTAAGAGCAAGAAAAAGAAAAAAATGAAATAAAAGGATTGGGAATGCAACTACCTTGGAAGTATAGTGGTTCCGGAGATTTTACATTACTCAAGTCTAATTCAGGCCATAAAACGCAATATATCATCGATTTTCTTTCCGTGGGATATAACACCGTAATTCATCCAGGTCATAAAATCCACCTCATATACGTGACCACTTTTTACGGCAGGCAGTCGTTTCCACTCCTCTCTATCCAGGAGCTTCCGCTCCTCTCCGGGGTAGGCAGAATCCATATTGTCAAATGTAATGAAGAGATGATCTGCCTCAAGCTGACATAGCTGCTCAAGCCCAATACCGACTCTTCTACTTTGACTCGCCCATTGCTGAACACAGAAATGCGGGGTCAATCCGAGATCATGATACAGCACAGGTCCTACATAACCGTATTGATTTCCATAGAGTGTAATTTCCGATGCAGAAATACGCAAAAAAGCGACGGTTTGGCCACGCATATGACGTGTCAAACGTTTCTTGGCTTCCTGTGCCTTTTCCTCATAATCACCTATTACATCCTGTACCCGACTTACCTTTCCCAGCACATCCGCTGTGGATTTCAAAATGGAACGCCAGTCCTCACCCTCGTGCTCCATATAAAACGTCGGTGCTACTTGCTCAAACCGATCCAGATTCCAGCGTTTATACCCGTCGTTCAACATAATAAATTCAGGCACATTCATTTCATTAAAACCTGCATCTATCCGAGTAACATCGAATTCAGGGATATCTTCCATTCCCAAATAATGCTGCCTGCCCCATGAGCGATGGGAGCACTGCAACACGGGTTTTATTCCAAGAGCCAGTACAAAATCCTCTAGATACGGTGCAAACACACGTACTTCTTGACGGTAATGGCGCCGATATACCCCTGGTGAAACACCTGCATATTGCTTGAATCTGCGGCCGAAATAATACTCGTTATTAAATCCCACATTCTGTGCAATATCATGCAAGCGATCATCGGTCATCTGTAACAGCAGTTTGGAATGCTCCAATCGTACAGCATTTACATAATCAAGCGGAAGCTTGCCTGTGATCTCCTTGAATTGTCGGGTATAACTGGATCTGGTAAGCCGGATCTCTGCTGCCAGATCGTCAACTGTTATGGGCTGATCGTAGTGTTCGCGAATATAACGAATCGAGCTTTGAAGCCGGGCACGGTCATCCGGCGATTCAATCTCGGGATCATTTTGCCGAAGCAGCACTCGGAACCACTCCTGGAAACGCAGTTGCATCTCCCATTGATCCAGCCAATCATGAGCAGTCTGCCCACGCGATATCTGTTCTACCGATTTCAGACAGGAACTCCATGGACTATAATTCAGCTCAATAAGAGGCAACCGATCTGGATCTGAAATCAAGACTGGAAGCCCTTGTTGCGCCGTTTCGTCTTTTATACTCAACCTACTGGACGTATCTTCTTTTACCTCAGCTACCATCAGTTCAAGTCTGTAATATTGCAACTCACTGGAGCCTTCAATCACAATGGTACGTCCAGCCGGAACAAACAGAATCATCCCTTTTTCCAGGCGAGTGTCCCTATTATCCAAAGAATCTATTGAGCCATGCCCACCCGTCACTACGAAAAGAGCGTGTGATGATGTCATGTTATATGTCTGCCTTTTGGGGATATCGACTTGGCTATAATCCATGTATTTCATATGTTGAAGTATGCATAACCAAGGCTTGGGAATCAGTTGTACAATCGTGGGACACATATTCATCTTCCTTAATTGAGAATTGTTATCATTTACAACAGTGTAAACGAAAAAAGAAAGCTCTTCAACCCTGAGGGAAGAACTTTCTTATGGAAAAGGCTTATGGCGTCATTTTTTGCAAGAGATCATCAATCTTCAATGTGTTTGCCGTAATCGCACCTGATTGCCAATACGATCTTTCCATCATGTACACATGGTTGTTTTTGACTGCCGGGAGAGATTTCCACAACTTGCTATCCAGCACCTTCAAAGCTTCCTTGTTCTCTGGAGATGACCACTCTCCATTGGATGGAAATACAATAATGTGATCCGCATCAAGCTCTGGAAAAGCTTCTTCGGACAGGATTTCCTGATATTCTTCCATGTTGCCGACCAATGGATGAGGTGTTAGACCAAGCTCCGAATAAATAAATCCGGTAAATCGATTTTTCACACCGAACAATGCCAATGTATTATTGCTGATATTCAATCGGACAACCGCTACGGTCTCATCCCCATCTGCTTCCTGAAGCTTCGCCTTAGCGTCTGCAATCTTGGCTTCAAATGCCGCAACAACTTCTTTACCCTTGTCCGGTTTACCAACAACATCCGCAATGGTCGTTAAAATTTTATTGGAATCCTGTAGAATATCTTCAGGCAGGCGATACGTCGGTGCCACCTTTGAATACATCTCATATTTCTCCATGTCCACTCCGCCATCCACAATGATGAGATCCGGATCATATTGCAATAAAGCCTCAATGCTTCCTGTAGTATCAAATTGAGGCACATCCAGATCCAGATATTCCTGCACTCCCCACAACGGGTGATACCATTGAACTACCGGTGTAATATCCAGTGCTTTCAGATAATCTTCAACATAGATACCAGCAATCCGCTGCGGATGCACCGGGATCGTCACATCACCGAATTCATCCTGAACGACACGTGTCTCTGCTTCTTTTTCTGTTGTTTCAGATGTACTGCCATCCGAAACCGTTGTCTCAGATGCAGGAGCCTGTTCTGCTTTTGACTCAGAATTTGCACTACAGCCCGATATTACTACAACCATGAGTAGCAGTATGATCGTCCACCCTTTGAAGCCTTTACTGAACCTTACCATGATACCCTTCACCCCTATGTAATCTGTTGTTGTATCGGTGAGAACATATTTTATAAATAATGATTATCATTCTCACTCAATGCTTAGATGAATTGTACCTTATGCTGTGCAAAACTCACAATACACATTCGAAGCTATTTTTTTATACAAACGAAAAGAATATACAACCGTCACCCCCGCTTAACGCAGGGTTAATGTACCTTGTTGATAACGTTCAAGTAATTGCTTAACAAATAAATTCTGCATTTCATCCTGTAATAGAGCAGCACCAATCAAACCAATATCATCACTGACATATCCCGCTAGTTCCGGATCGCCCGCAAGAGCAATCGTTCGTTTGAAAGCCAGTTCCCTGCAAACACGAAGCACTTCTTCTTCCACGACGTCAGAATTCTGAGCAAACCGTTCAAATGCCTGCATCCACTCATCGGCAAATGCGGAAGCATCCCGTTGATCCAGATAGGCTTCCACTTCCAGTCCTTCGAATGTCTGCTGATTAATAATCAGCCCCGCATTCAAATCAGCCAGCAATTTATCCGCATCCACTCTACTCATCTGGCTTCCCTCCTCCGATCGGTGCTGTTAAATACATCTCAGGAATCACAAAACGCTTCATCTCACGTTCGCTATCCGCAGTAAAATGATCCAATGCAAGAGCCTGATATTCGTTCAGGACATGTTCAAATATACGAGCAATCACACCACAATCGGCCAAGGCATTGTGCCTGTGAATTCCGTCTGTATTCAGTTCATAATACCGGATCAGGAAATCGGTAGAGATGACCTCGGAGATTTCAGGATGAATATATGTAAACATCGCTTTTGTATCCAACACCGGATTGGAAAACATAATCAGCCCATTCATATCACAATGTCGTTTCAATATGGGCAAATCATACTCATAACCCGCCTGCGTGACTAATACCTTATCCCCGATGAATTCCAGAAAAGCCTGGTATGCTTCTGCAAATGAGGGAGCCTGGATCATATCCTCATTTGAAATACCCGTTAACTTCGCGACCGCTTCCGGAATCGGCCTAGAGGCGCGTACAAGTGAAGTGAACGTTGAATCAAATGATTCTCCTTTTTTGTAGTTCATTGCACCAAATTGGGTCACACTCTCCTCTGCCGGGTTAATTCCTGTGCCCTCTAGATCAAATATGCAGTACATCCTATCTTGCAAGTGAGGGACTTTTAGCTCTTCAACAGTGTACGTATCCGGCATAAACGTAATCTTCATTTGGCTCTCCCCCTTTTTCATCTATAGAACGCATATCTCAAAGAACTACACCTGTTCTTCCCACAATCGTGTTACCTGAACCAGCCTACCATCACGATCAAACTCCAGTTTGTAGATGTCCGGCATCGTTGTGTTTGCCCAGAAGTCATAACCATAGGACGGATCATAATAATTGAAAATCAGGGTCATGATGTCCCCATGGGTGCCAATCACTATTTTTTGTCCCGCATGCCTTTCCAGAATTCGCTGTATAACAGCGATTGCCCGCGCCCCAGCGACTTCACCGGATTCTCCACCTGAATAAGCAAATGCAGGATCATCATAGAGCCTTTGTTTGGCTTTCCGAAAATGTTCATGCTTCACTTCAGGACCTGACAGCTCACGCTCACGCAAATCCTCTTCGGTGACCACAATGCCACCTGACACTTCAGCCAACCCCTGAATCGTATCCACGGCCCGTCTATACGGGCTGGAATAAAACGATTGTATCTGCTCCCGGTGGAGCAGACCCGCGACGGTCGCCGCATCCCTTTTTCCTTGTTCCGTCAGACCTCGCTCGCGTTCCTGCCCTTCCATATATTCAGACTGCGCGTGCCTTACAAAATATAAAGCCGTGTTGGCTTCATTCGTCATCTGTCCGCCATTCCTTTCTTCTTTTCAATCACAATTAGGCAAGTGCTGTCTGGCAAAGGTGCAGGTTGACCCTGTTCATCCATAAATATAATTCGTTCTCCAAGCGCCTCCGTATATCCTTCCTGAAGAAAGTGCCTGAATGTAATAATCTCGGCTTGCTCACCCAGCGCTTCGCGAATACAGTGCTCATATGCCGATGGGGTAAATATGCCAAATTGCTCCTGAATCTCATGGACATATGCTTCTTCGCCCCATGTATAGGTGTACAGAAATTCCATAGCATCGTTAATATCCAGCACCGCCTCGTCCTCAGAGATCTGCTCAAATTCAATGCTGCGTCCCTGGAAATCCTGCGCATACCGCTCCAGCCAGCGCATCCCATCCGGTTCAAGGAATCGAATTCGACGCTTCTGCGCTTCGGGTTCAGTCATGATACCATCCCTAATCAGAATCCGGCCCCCGGGTGACAACACGTTAAATGAACTTCTCAGCGCAGCAACGACCGTATCGCTGTTAAAGCTTCGTCCGTCACGTTCAATATACGAATACAGTTCATGCAGAATGGATGAAAAAATAACCGTATCCACCGTGCCTGACTGCACGTATTGATCCAGTTGGAGAGCATCCCCCTTCAATACTTGCCAGCGATGTGCCTCCCGCTGCTTTTTGCGCTCCAACGCCTCAATGACATTCGCTGAAATATCAATGCCGATTGGTTCCATCTCAGGTCGTTCCTGTTCAATCAGATCGAGCAATATTCCGCCGCCTGGACCGATATCGAGCACACGTTTGCCAACCATATAATCCAGCAGTACTTTCTTGTAATCACCTGAGCTGTTCATGTCGGCCAGATACGTCTCTTCATTATGGAACCGATCATACGCATCCCGACGGAGTCCAAACAGGTCAAATAACAACAGCACAGCCTTTTCGTATAACGGAGACTTTTCTGCCTCAATACAAAATGCAATCAGCTTCTCAGCCGCTGGCGAAAATTCAAATGTCACAAACACCGTATCCCGCAAATCCGGATGCCGTTCAATTCGATGTGTCAAATGAGGGTAAGTAATCGTCTCACCTGCTTCAATCTGCTCCCAAGAATATTGCTCCAAATACTTTTCAATCATTCGTTTCTTGTAAATATTCAGTTTCTTGACACCCTTATAATCGTAATACATCGTGTTCATTAATGGTTCGAAGCTGATATGCCTTACCACATCCAATTGTTGCTCCTGCGAAGTCGAATTCGAGCCCACTGCTTCTTCGTCGGCTACTATGCCTGTACCTGTGCTGTTCATAATCAAATCATCTACAGATAACACCATAGCTTCACTATGCAGCGTCAAAAGGAAGATCTTAACCATCTCCTGCAACGAAAAATCATGCATCGCTGACTCCACATACCATAAGGTCCGATGAGCCAGAGGAGCGAGACGTTTCTCTATCTCAAGCTGGTCTTGAAGTTTGGCATATGCTTCATCTATCGCTTCTCCTTGACGTATAGAGGAGCTCCGTAAGCGTGACAACCGCTCCTTCACATTCCAGTCCGTATGATCCGGCTCTGTAATGATCCAGCCTACGATACGCTGCACTTCAGCCTGAACTTGATTCCAAAGCGATGGATCAACGCCAGCAATGATGCATTCATTTAATGCGATCAGGATGGCCTGCAATTCATCTGCCGTCAGCCACCCTTGCGTTATGAACGAGTGCAGTGGGGCATTTTCGGCAAAGGGGATTTCTCCTCTTATGTACTGACCAATAAGTCCGTGTGTGGCAATAAGGGTACGAATGATCTCATACCGAGGTGGGAGTGAACCATATGCTGTTTGCACAATTTGTGTACTACCACTTGGATCATCAATTGATAAATCACTCGGGGATTCCAATCGAGATGAATGTTTCTCCTCACGATGTCCTTGCTTGCCATGCAAATGTCCAATACTTCCGTACATGTCATATACCTGTGCTGAACCCACATTGTGCACGAACAGGTTAACCCCCTGTTTCTGCCATTTTCGCCGCTGTTTCGGTGATCCTGCCTTTGCCGTTTCCGACCAGACCAGCACATCCTCCAGAATTTCTCGCATCCAAAAAGAAACCTGAAGCTGCTCCAGCACCTGGAGTGTGCGTTCTACGTAATCCAGTACCGGATTCGTGCCTTCCAGCTCAGCTATAGAATGAATGCGTTCCAGGTTAATATTCGGCTGCTCTGCCGCTGCCAGCAGCTGCAGCCACAGTGGCTGCTCCCCCTCCGGGAGATGGCCTGACTTGTAAGATTGTATGGCCTTTAATGCGTTCAGCATGAATTTCTTCACCTCGTTATCCTTGTTAGTTACACTAAATATGTCATTTCAGCAGACGAATACGATCCTGCACAAGCTTAATTAACTGATCCGCTTCCACTGTAGGTAACCTCTCGTCTAGACGTGCAGCCGCGACAGGCAAAATCCAGGCATCCAGCTCCTGGCGAGATATCCCGGAAATCTGGATGTAATGTTGGATATAATGATCCAGCATTACATTGCGAGCCAATTCAAATCCCTTATGAACAGCCGGGTCTGTATCCTCCGGCAACGTACCGCTCATTAATATTACCCAGCTTCGTGCCACATCACCCGCTGGATCACCCGACATGCCTGTCATCCAGTCTATAACCCAATATTGATCTCTCATTTCATTTAACATGACATTATCGGGATGAAAGTCGCCATGACAAATTTGCTTTCGCTCTGGAAGCGACGACATATAATTGATAACCTGCACCTTTTCTTCTTCCGACAATAGAGAGGTATTGCGAATGGCCCCAGTAAGAATCTGCTTTTGTGTGGGGAGTGCTCCTTCATCATCCTGTTGGGCGTGAAGGCTATGATGACAGACTGCCATTTGACGCGATAGTTCTTCGATCAACGAGGGTTCCTGAATCATAAGGGATAACATCGTGTTGCCTTCAATCCGTTCAAATATAATCCCTTTACGCGATTCATCATCCATATACAATCTTGCCTGTGGCACAGGTAGGCCCTTTTGGAATACTGCCTCGGTAATTCGAAACTCATTCTGGACGGCTTCGGCAGGAAAATCCGCATGGTATAATTTCATAATCTGATTTGATGGGTACTCATAGATCTCAGCCGTTCGTCCTTGCCCAATACGTCTCATTCTTCACTCTCCCTAACATGAGTAGACTACCTATTGCAGTACGATCCCTGTTGTAACGCTACCAGTTCAGTGCTGTTTATCGCTGTTGATGTTCACCCACGGCTGCCATCAATTCATTCATGATTCGTTGTCTCCCCAGTGGAGTCCAGCTCATCACAAACCAATTGGGAATGCGCTTAACTTTTCCATCCTTCACCGCCGGAATCTGGGGCCATGCTGCCGTTCTGGTCAACTGGTCATACATTTTGTCACTACCGGCGAGAATATGATGATGATGAATTAACAAATGTTCCGTCTCCAATACAGGCATGGCCTCCGGTTGCAGCTCCATACGCCACAGTTCTGCTGGAGCCTGATTACCCGGGCGCAGACCAAGCTCGCCGTATACCAATTCATTGAGCGGATGATTCACCCTGCCCTGAATGCCAATCGTCCGGTGGCTCACTTGCATGATAGTGATCCGTTCCTGGCCCAGTATCCGGCGCAATGTCTGGCCTGTTGTCTCAGTCTGCACATCCAGACGAGTCAGCATCTCCGCAGCCTCGCGTTCCCGGTTCACCAACTCGGCAATTTTCTCAAAGTTTCCTTTCCAGTCCCACACAGAGAAATCCAGAAATACAGGCGCAGCCGTTTGTTTAAACTGCTCTCTGAACTCTGTATGATAATGATCGGCGATGATCATATCTGGATTGCACTGCTCCAATTCCAGCAGTTGGCTGTGCAATTGTTCCGCATACTGTTCATTGCTCTGTCCTGGATATTGGAATAAATCCACCACACAGACCGGCTCGATTCCAACTGATTTCAGATGGTCTCCGAATCCGAGTGAGGATGCTACAGCCACCTTTAACTTGCCTCGCTTCATATATAATGTAGGGGATACACCCACCATGCGCTGAAACATGCGACTAAAGTAAAATTCACTTCGAAACCCGACTGCAGCTGCCACTTCCTTCACTCGACTGTTCTTTGTATTCAGCATCTGTTTTGCATGGGTCATGCGCACATTGCTCAGGTACTCGACTGGTGGCAGACCTGTTTCACTTCGGAACAAACGTGAAAAAGCAACCGGCGGCATGCCACCTGCTGCTTCAGCCAGCTGTTCAATGCTTACTTTGTCCGTATAGTGCTGCTCCATATAAAGGATGCTCCGTTCAACCCGTTCATCCACTACGGTATCCAGCTGTTCCGGTTCATTCTTCATAATATTCTGGATCAATTGCTCTAACTGAATTCTCAAATTCAATGAATCCCGATTTCGTTCTTGCCGACTGTGATGATACAACTGCACGATCTGTTGGAGGATCTGTTGTGGATGATGAACGGGAATATGCCCTGGTGAGAGTGCACCGGATAAGGATAGGGAAGGCAATGTTTCATATCTACCTCTGGTCTTGGTTAGCCGAATCGGTTCAAACCATACACCATAATATTCGAACGTACTACCTTGTTCCGGGAATTCCACAATCATGCCGGGTACAAGCAAATATAACTGGAGAGGACGAACCTTCTGTAGCGCACCATCCAGTACAACAACCCCTTCGCCCTCTGTAATAAAGCATAATATGTATACAGGAACCCGAACATGTTTGGCTTGTCGGGTCATGGGAAACTTTCGTTTACGTACTGAAGATAAAAGATAGATTAGATTGGCTTCGTTCACATATGATGGCATGAAAAAATGCACCAGCCTTTCTTGCATTCTGAATCCTTTTCTTCATTATATCCCTCTGCGTCGTAACAGCAAATACATCATATACGGAGCCCCAATAATCGCCGTAATTAATCCGGCTGGAATCTCATACGGAGCGAACCATGTCCGTCCGGCGAGATCTGCGAGCATGACGATCAGTCCTCCAAGCAACGCCGCAATCGGCAAGCGAACCAGACTCCGGCTGCCTGCCAGATGTTTTGCCATGTGAGGGGCCATTAAGCCGACAAATCCAATCGTTCCTGCCATCGACACCGCAGACCCGGCGAGCCCTACGCTCATCAGAAGGAACAACACCCGCATCGTCTCCACCCGCAGACCGAGTCCAGCAGCCGACTGGACATCCAGCAGAAACATATCCAGCCATCTGGACATCCATATTAATAGAAGAAACAGAATCAGCAGCCACGGCATTAAAGGCCAAAAGTGTTCCCACGTTCGTCCGTATAGACTGCCTGCCATCCACACAGAAGCCTGGGAGACCCGGAATATTTTGCCCACCGTCAGCAAATATGTGATTAACGCACCTGCCATTGAAGAGATGCCCACACCAATCAGCAGCATGCGAACCGTGGAACTCGCCTCTCCTTTTCTCCATGACAATCCATAGATTACCGCGGCCGCGAGAAAGGCTCCAATGAATGCAATCCACGGCATATGACGCATTGGAAAAGTAGGAACCAGCACCATGACGGCAACCACCGCCGCAGCCGCACCCGAATTCAGCCCAATCACGCCAGGTGATGCCAGAGGATTCCTCGTAATGACCTGTAGGATTGTACCCGCCAATGCCAGACCGCATCCAACCAGAAAACCGGTCAGTACCCGGGGCAGCCTTAACTGATGAATGGTGAAGTGATATTCCTGATCTCCCCTGCCTATCAAGCTACGCAATACTTCTCCCGAAGGGATGGAGCGATCTCCCAACATCACATTAAGCACAAGCGCTCCCACATTCAACATCAAGAGGATCAGAATAATGGTGAATGCACGTCTCTTTATAATAGAAGAAATCATATCGATCTCTCCTTTCTTTGGGCCAGATAGATGAGGAAAGGAGCACCGAAGAAGGCTGTAACCACCCCAACAGGAATTTCCTGCCCCGGCAACACAAATCTCGCCCCAATATCTGCTGTGAGCAGCAGTAGTGCTCCGAGAACAGCAGAGTAAGGAACTACCCAGCGATAATCACTGCCTGTTATCGATCTTGCAATATGCGGAACGGCCAACCCGATAAACCCGATGGGTCCGGCAAGTGCGACGGCACTGCCAGCCAGCAGAACAATGGCGATAATACAGATGATCCTAATCATCTTCATTCGCTGTCCTAATCCTTGAGCCACTTCATCTCCTAAGCCAAAAATGTTCAATTGACTGCTTAATGCAAACGCACAGATGATGCCAATGATCAGATAAGGCAGAATTTGAATAAACAGATCAAGATCTCTGCCTGTTAATGAACCCGCCAACCAGAAACGCATCGTATCCAGGGACTGCTCATTCAGGATAAGAATGCCTTGTGTCAATGAAGCAAATAACAAATTTAATGTAGCCCCTGCCAGAACTAGCTTGACTGAAGATAAGGGTTGTCTGCCTGTGGAACTGAGAAAGAAAACCAGCACGCCTGCAACCGCGGCCCCCAACAGCGCAGACCATGCAAATAATTGCAGAGACGTCGTTCCCAGCCAAAAGGAAGCAAGCACCGCGGTAAGTGCCGCGCCATAATTAATACCGAACAGTTCAGGGCCTGCCAGAGCATTGCGGCTAATCGCCTGCATTAGGCACCCGGCCACAGCCAGTGAGCTGCCAACCACTGCGGCAATAACCGCTCTTGGCAGCCTGACGGTTTGAATAATCAGGTGTTCACGCGATCCGTCAAAGGCATAGAACGTATCCACAACTGAACGCAATGGAATCTGTACGATGCCATACATGATGCTGAATAGAAACGCGAGAAGTGTCAACACGATGATGGTTGCTAAACCAGTGATTTTAAACCTGGTGTTTGTGTTCATTTTTCTACGCCTCCAACCTGCATGCTGCTTGATTTATGTACTTCAATATGTTGTATAAATCACTTGAAAAAACGAACTGTCAAAATTTTTCCTTCTATTATATAAGAACAAATATAGAGCACGAATATAACATGGAACGAGACCTATGCAGAAAAATCAGAAAAATTGGATCGTCACATTCGACGACCCAATTTTACAGTTAAGCTATGACCACTTGGAAGCATAATTGCAATTGATAAAGTGCTGATTTCGCAATCCATTGTCTCTGGAAAAGGTCCTGCATGTTTTGCGTTTAGTTGGCTACATAGGTGTTCAGGTCATCCACGACCTTGTTTACAGCCTGGATGCCCAGGCCACTCATCCAGTACTCCCAGTCAACCGGGTGCACAGCTTCGTTTTGGACTCCTTTCAAAGTTGCCCACAATTTACTTTTCTCCAGCTTGGCGAATGCATCCGGCTCACGGTTAAACCAGAAGATTACGTCACCATCGAGATCAGCAATCTGTTCTTCGGTAATATCCTTGGAGAAGCCTGCATCCTGCTGTGCGGCGGGACGAGTAATTCCGGCATCTTCCATAATCGTACCTGCAAAGGTTTCTTTCAGATAGACCTGAATTTTGTCTTCACGGGGACGGAACAGCGATACTTCCTTGGCATCTTTGCCTGCAAGCGTGGATTTCAATTCCTCAATGCGCTGCTGATATGTATCCAACAGCTTCTTGCCATCTTCCAGCTTGTTTACTGCATCGGCATGAAGCTGCAGATTTTCTTTCCAGGTAACCCCGAGTGTTTCTACAAACACCGTAGGCGCGATTTGTTTTAACTGGTCATGGATAGCATCATGTGTATCCTTATTACCAATGATCAAATCCGGCTTCAGTGCATCGATAGCCTCCAGGCTTGGTTCATTCACCGATCCGATATTCTCAATGCCTTCTGTGCCTTTTAGATAAGCCGGATACGGATCGCCTGCTGTCAGGATGGAAGGTGCGCCTACAGGTTTAATGCCCAACTCGAGCAAATTATCCAAGGCCCCAATGTCCAGTACCACAATTCGACTTGCATTGGTTGGAACCTCTACCTCACCATATGCATCTTTGACGGTACGTGTATCGCCAGTATTGGCTACGGTTTCTTCTTGCTTTGGTTCGGTTGGAGCGGTTTCCGCTGCTGAACCATTGGCTGCACCCGATCCCGAATTTCCACAACCCGCTAGCACCAGCATCAGTACCGCCAGCATAGCAAAATGTACCCATGATTTCATTCCAATCCTCTTTCTCTCTACTTGCATCCCATCCAACCCCCTGATCCTATTTAATAACCTAATCAATAATGATTATCATTATTAAAACAATATCCCACAATTCCAGTTTCTGTCCATGCAATATTCTTTTGATCTCATATACTATTTTTTAATTCATCCTCATCAGACCCATATTTATCCATAATCATGTGCTCCAGTGGATTCGGAACTTGATGAATACGCAATTCATGATCTGGAAACAAGCGCCGCTTCGTCAATTGCTCTACTCCGATCTCAGGATCAAACAAGGAATACAATTCGTACCGTTCATGGAATTCAGGGAAACGCTGTTGATAGTCGGTAATGATCTTACGAACACTGTTCCAGAAGGTCTGCTCTCTGATCTGGTAATGCTCCTGCATGAACAAAGCCAGTTCCCCAAGATTGATAAAGAAAAAGGCATCATGTATGAAATCCCGCACTTCTGTCGGTTCTTCCGTCTCCAGG
This sequence comes from Paenibacillus sp. RU5M, assembly GCF_900221055.1. Classification (NCBI taxonomy): domain Bacteria; kingdom Bacillati; phylum Bacillota; class Bacilli; order Caryophanales; family Paenibacillaceae; genus Paenibacillus; species Paenibacillus sp. RU5M. The sequence continues at coordinate 434,399 of NZ_OBQM01000002.1, forward strand.
AATGAATTACGGTTCACACGGCGATGATATTCCGGTACCTCGACAAGCGCTGGACAGAGCTTTGGATCGGCAAGTGCCTCTCTTGTAAATCGAATTCCATCGTGAAAATCCTTCAGCGCAACGCGTGAGGGTCTGCCTTCCCGGTGAATTAGCAGCATATTCTGTGCATGAGACTCTAGCGCAATCCCATGAGCGAATAACCAGTGAATGAGCGGTCGTACCGCAGTCAGCAACAGCTCGGACAGCCATTCATCAGCACCCAGCTTTTTCACCCAAGGATCAATCACCGGGCGCCCCGCATAGTCCAGTGTAGACAATGCATTAAACGGAATCGCTGATTCACCCGGTTCCAGCCGGGAATGTACACTTTCTCTCCAAATGCAGGACAACACACCATACGAGAGTGGCTTCAAAACATCCGGTATCTGATGATTGTCGTATGCAACGCCAGCAATCTCTCCCAAAAGAATGACTCGCAGCTCATCTCTCAAGTAGGGATCTTGCTTGCTAATTCCCTGCAGCCAGTCGGTAATGCGAGGTCCATTCTCAACCGTATGTGGGGCGATCACCCTGCCAGTTGATGTATTGATCATACTGAGCGACAGCTTCAAATACGGTGAATGGGGACGTGATCGGTTAGCTAGCGTGCGGATCGACTGTTGAGCAGTATATCGGTCTTCGCTGCTACCAAGCGGTACGATGCTTCCGTTACGAATATCTTCTGCAAGTACAGAACTGATCGTTGTTCGCCATTGCCACGGATGGACTGGCATCAGCACATATTCTGCCGGATCAGCACCCATTTCCTGTAGTGCCGTGAGGAAGCGTTCCAACACTTGTTCGCCAAGTTGATCCTGAAGCCATTCCCTTGTAGCCGGTCCATGTTCATTCGTGCCATGACTTATCCGTGCGTTTTGCTTATGAATTCCGACCCATATCGGTTTAATACATCCGCCGAACTCGGGGCCATATTCAAGCTGATCTTCAATTCGGAAGCCGATACGGGATTTATAACTTGGATGATATGGATGACCCTCGATGATTCCACTTTCCCAGTCTTCATCGGGAAGAGCATGTAGATCAGTCTGTAGATCAGCCCGTACATATCGCGCCAGTGTGTCATTGATCAGCGTCTGCTCCAGTTCTTTAACAAAATGTAGCAGCTTCCCTTCATCGGCGCCTATCGCTGGTCCAACTTCCAGCAAAAATAGAGAAATCGACTCCGCTTCTTGGCCGGCTGTAGTTCCAGGCAGAATAGGTTCTCTCTTTTGAATGCTGTTACTTTCCGAAGCCGGAGTCTCATCCACATAGACACGTCTTGTAATCGGTTCATGGTTCAACCGCAAACGACCAAAGGTAAGATGCCCTGTTCCCTTGCATGCGTAGATGACCCGTTCACCATTCAGCCCTGTACCCTCCATTTCCCAAACGTTGAACCCCTGCTCCTCCCTTGAGGTATATTCCATAACACCTTCGTACATCAAGGATTCAACCAACTGTCTGAATATGCGTCTGCGTGCATCGGTATAGTGGTATGAAGACAGCGCTGCGGTGTACAGTTTTCTTTGTTGATTTTGCCAATGCTCCTTCTCCACTCCAAGTCTAGAACTTGCAACAACATTTTCTGGATGGCTAAAGGAGTCCTCTCTGCAAAACGGTTGCCTCTCCTGATCCTCATCATGGCTCTGATATTCAGATATTCTCGTACTTTCCATGCGCATGCTCTCCTCCCCCTGATTAATTCTGCCGAACTGGCCTGTAGACATGCAGTGGATTACTTACCCGATGCACACAATCCCCCGGCCCTTCATGAATTCGCCGTCTAGTCAGCTGTTCCACTTCGATCTCGGGTGCAAAAACGTCAAACTGTTCAAATCGCGCCAGTAACTCCGGGAACCGCTCCTGGTAATTCAAAATCACTTCGGCAGCCATGCGCCACCATTGCTTTTCGCTCAGGTCAAAGTGCTTCTCCAGGAAAAATGCCACTTCGGTCAGATTGATAAAAAGTAACGCGTCCAATATAAAGTCTTTCACCTCGGAAGGGTCTTCTTTCTCCACAAACGAATTGCGATTCACCCGCTGATGGTTGGCAGGTGGATATTCAATTTCCGGGTAGCCAAACGGGTGAGGAATGGATGGGCAGTAACGGATACCGTCATGAAAATCCTTAAGAGCAATCCGGCTGGGCCATCCTTCTTTCAGCACGATGATCATATTTTGCGCATGTGATTCCAGCGCCGCCCCATGTGCGTACAGCAGATGTATCAGCGGTACCACCGCAATATTTAGCAATTGCCGGGTCCAGCGATCCAGGCCATATTCATTTATCCACGGTTTAATGACCGGAGTGCCCTGCTGATCGAGATGACACAGAGCATTGAATGGCAAAGCCTCTTCTCCTGCCATTAAGCGCGGATGCAGACTTTCCCGCCAGATAGCCCCGAGTGATCCGTATATTTTTTGCTCCAGCATATTGGGCAGTTTCTGGTGATGGTACGATACCCCCGCAATCTCCTTCAGCACAATCAGACCAAGCTCATCCTGTAAAAACGAATCTTCTGCCACCACACGACCAAGCCAATCAGAGATACGGGCCGCATTCATGATTGTGTGCTGTGCGAGAATTCGACCGGATGACGTATTCACCATATTCAGCGGCAGTTTGACATACGGTTTATCACGATGACTCACATTCGTCAATGTGCGAATGGATTGTTGAGGACGGTAGGTGTCACCTGCTTGACCCAGATACACAATCTCCCCTGTTCGAAGTTGCTCCGCACACGCCACCGATATGATTCGCTCCCACTGCCAGGGATGCACAGGAACAAATACATATTCGTCCACACTTGCATCCCCATCCGTATTCAACTTCACCTCGGCATCAGCAACCGAGTTCAATTTCAAGTTCGCAGATGATATAACTTCCTGCAAAATCAACTTGAATGTCTGTAGCTCCTGCCCCAGCTCGTTATGGATAAACTCAGCATACATGTCCAGTGAAGACGAAATAGATATTTGGGCTGCATCCTGTTTAATCGCAATCCAGACCAGCTTGAATTCCGGTCCGAACTCCGGTCCATAGGCTTCATTGTCAGAGAGCGTGAATCCAACTCTGGATTTGTAACAAGGATGATACGGATGCCCTTCAATCAGGGCAGATTCCCACTCGTCATATTCCGATACCCGAGGTTCGGGCTGACCAGCACGCCATCGCACAGACAGCGTGTCCTTCAGATGGGTTTGCTGAAGCTCATCCATGAATTGCCCCAGCTGAGCTTCGGATGTGGCAATATGCGCAGCCATCTCCAGTAAAAAACGAGGAATGGAATCTGCTTCCGCTCGATCTTTCGATGTTACCCGCATAATTGGTTTATCTGACAACCGAATGCGGTTAAAGCTCTCTTTTCGTACAGCCCAAAAGGTGTATTCCACCTTCTCTCCTGTCTCCGTCTCCCCTCGCAGTGTATACTCTGCCTCCGCATAAGGCCCGATCACCGGTTCATTCAAGATTTGCTCATACAGAAACGACTCCACCAATTGCCTGAAAATACGTCGCCGCACCATTATCCACTCATCGGACCTGACCAATGCTGCTGTTAGACCGTTCATATGACACCTCCCATGATTGCACTGCCTCAAACCGTTTACGTGTTAATGCAAATAAATGTGCTGCGGATGTGGATGACTCAAAAAGTCATGATGCGAGATCGCCCAGCCATAAGCACCCGCATATTGGAACAGCAAAATGTCTCCTGCCCGAACCCCGCTTGACGTAATATCACTTGCCAAAATATCTTTCGGAGTACATAGCTGGCCTGCCACTGTAAAAGCGTTTTGCTTCACCTCGGGTCTGTCATACGGATGCGTCCAGTTCTCCACCTCAATCACCTCGAACGGATGACTGTGCTGCCAAGAAACGGGTAGGCGAAAATGATGTGTACCGCCACGCACGATGACATATGTTTTGCCGTGGTTGACTTTAACGTCCAGCACCTCGGTTGCATAATACCCACTCGATGCCGTAAGGTAACGCCCACATTCGAACAACAAAGTCGTTTCCGAAGGCAGTTCCTTTTGCAATACCGGTGCAATACCATTCACAAATGTGTTCCAGTCGAACTGTTGCTCCAGATGCGCATAGTTCACACCAATTCCACCCCCGGCATTCAAATACCGAAGCGTGAAACCATATTGCCTCGCCCAATCCCGCGCGATGGTGCAGTAATACTCAATCAGTTTCACATGCTGCTCCGCATCTAGATTGTTCGAAAGGGAGTGAAAATGAAACCCTTCCACCTGAATATGTGGCAAGTGTCGGAGCTGGTTCATGACTTGTGGCAGCATGACCTCGTCGATTCCGAACTGGGTCGGACGACCGCCCATCGCCAGTGTCGCCTGAGGCAGTGGACCTTTCAGGTTAATCCGCAGCAATACGGATACCCGAACGTCATTTTGACTCGCAATCTCGTTCAGCTTGTTTATCTCATGCATACTTTCCACATGAATAAGCTGCACTTTATGCTCTATCGCTCCCCGAAGCTCTGCTTCTGTCTTGCCTGGTCCACCAAACAGAATCGGAATATCCGCTGAGACTTGTCTCACCTTCACGATCTCGCCCAAAGATGCCACTTCAAAACCATGAACTACAGGGGCCAGCGCTCGAAGCACCTCTTCTTCCGAGTTGGCTTTGATGGCATAGAACAGCTGACTAGATTCCGGCATGGATTGTACACGCTGATGCACATGAGCGACGAGTGCTGTTACATCCCGGATGTAGGCACATACCGGTTCGGTCTGCTGTTCTTTCAGTGCCAATAGGTGCTCACGAACTCTTGCAACCTGAGGCATACGCCCTGTCTTCAGTTCTATAGCCATAAACGTGTGCCCTTTCCTTGTTCAACGGCTCTTGTATACATCTCTGCCGCACTGGAAATATCCTCAATCGCCATCCCCATCGGGTTCAGCACAATAATCTCATCCTCATGTTCGCGTCCTGGCTTTTCCCCTATCAGGATCTCGCCGAGTTCAGCGTGAAGCTGCTCACGGGAGAATTTGCCCTCCAGCACCAGCTGATTAATAATCTTTTTCTCCCGGTTGGATTGATCCCAATCGTCCACGACTACTTTGTCTGCCTGCGTAAATACATCCTTGTGCAAATCCATGATCGAGATGTTGCTGACAAATGTACCTTTGGCAATCCATTCATACGGAATATGCGGCGATGAGGCTACCGTAGCCGTTATGAGTACTTCCGCTTGTCGTACCGCTTGTTCTGACGAATCTTCCACCCGTACTTCAACCTGATCAAAACGCGAACTAATTTCATCGGCAAGCTGGCGGGCCGTATCGGCATTCAGGTCATACAAATGGATGGTCCGAATGGAGTCAAATTGTTCAAGCAGCGAGGTGATCTGCATTCTGGCGATCACCCCGCAGCCAATCACGCTCACTGTGCGGAAACCTTCTCTGGCTAAATACCTTGCCCCGATAGCTGTAACTGCCGCCGTACGCATCCCGCTGATCACGCTGCCTTCCATCACCGCCACCGGATAGTTGCTTTCCGGATCATTGAGGATAATAAGAGCGCTTGCACGTTCCTTATGACGCTTGGCCGGATTATCATGTTTGCTCCCAATCCACTTGAGACCACTGATCGCTACATCGCCACCCACATACGCAGGCATCGCAATAATGCGATCGGCAATATGACCGCTCTCCTCGTTAACCCGCAGATAAGGCTTCAACGGTTGCACGATATCCCGCTTGGCATGAAGCTCCAGTGCACGGGTTACTGCTTTGACATATGGCTCTGAATACAGCCCTCCCAGATCTATAATATCCTGTTTACTCATATACAAAAGGCTATGATCCTGAACGGTACTCATATCTGATCTCTCCTCCGAGATAATTTTTTATATACTCTTGATCGTTTGGCTTGGCGGTAATTGATTAACCCATTGCTCGTCATACACACTGTCCAGATAACGTTCTCCACGATCTGCGAAAACAGTAACCACCTTGGCTGAAGGCCGCAAGGTTGGAACCAGTTTTTCCAGTGCAGCAACCAGTGATCCGGACGAACCTCCTGCAAAAATGCCTTCCCGTTCCAGCAGCTTCTGGCAGCCCAGCACAGATTCCCGATCGTCCACATGAATAACTTGGTCAATCTCGTTCGGGCTGAATAACTCAGGGATACGGTTGGCGCCGATACCCGGCAATTCACGCTGACGTGATGGTGTGCCAAAAATGATCGAGCCAACTGCATCAACGGCTACGATTAGCGCATGCGGATTTGCCTCTTTCACACGGCGGGATATGCCCAGAATACTTCCAGTCGTACTCACTGCACACACTAGTACGTCTATCTGTCCATCCATCTGCACCATGATAGTGAGCTTGCCAGTTCAAAGGGTTGGCATACTGGTTGATCCAGTAACCTACCGGGTCCTGACTGGCTAACTCCTTGACCCTGCGAATACGGGATTGCAAATAACTTCCGTGTTCGTCCGGTTCAGTAACCATGTCAACCTGTGCCCCGAGGTAGGTTATCATTCTCAGATTGGTCGATGTGATTTTTGGATCAACCACACAGGTGAATTTCAGTCCATATCGTTTGGCGGTTAATGCGAGACCAATTCCCAGATTTCCTGAAGTGCTCTCGATGAGGTGTGTATCCGGTTTGATCGTTCCGTCTCGCAGACCCTGCTCGATAATGTATCGTGCAGGTCGGTCTTTCATGCTGCCGCCGGGGTTCATCATTTCAAGCTTGGCATACACCGACGCTCCTGAAGATCCGAACAGAGAATTCAAGCGAACCAGTGGTGTTTGACCGATACAATCGATAATGGAATCCGCAACTTTTAACGATCGATCCTTGATTTGCAGGGTACTTTGTTCCATGTATTTACACCAGCTTTCTGGGCATATTGTTGTCCAAAATCGCTTTATTGATAATGATTATCATTTTCAAATTTGGACACAGGGCCTATTATGCATATCCTTTTTTTTCCTGTCAACACTAAAATTTTTGGAAAGTTTTTGAAAAAAATTAAGATTGACATTGAGAATCATTCTTGATAATCTGATCAGCAATTGGTCTCAAATTGCCAAAATCAAGGTGGTGAAGTAGACACATGATGTCGCAAATGGCATGGAAACAGAGCGTCCGTATTTTGTGGGGTGGACGCTTTCTTTCCAGTGCCGGGCTGACTGGAATCAGCCCTTTTATACCGTACTACATGGAGCATCTGAACGCGGGAACGCCGGAAGAAGTGCTGATGTGGACAGGTCTGTCCATATCTGCGCCTGCTTTGTCCTACGCACTTCTAACCCCTTTTTGGGGTAAGATCGGAGATCGTTGGAGTCGAAAATGGATGGTTGTCAGAGCGCTGATCGGACTGGCCCTTAGCATGTTTCTGATGGGCATTGCCCAGACGCCCTTTCAATTCTTTTTGTTCCGTCTCTGCCAGGGGGCTTTCGGTGGCATATCTGATGCGAGCAGTGCGTTTGTGGGAACCCATGCCCCTGACCAAAAGCAGGGTTCTGCGCTCGGACAGTTGGAGCGGGCATCGGCAGCAGGTCTGCTCGTGGGACCACTGCTAGGAAGCATATGTGTAAACACATGGGGAAGTCGTCCGCTATTGTTCATTACGGCCTCGTTGACATTGAGCTTTGCTGTGCTTGCCGCAATCGTATTAACGGGGGCGACGACGCATCGGACTCGTCCAGCCAAGAACAATACTCAAGTATCTCCTGTGGAACAGCACCAGCCTTCGGTCGCTATGTTGAACAACCATAGCAAAAATACAAACAAGAGTGGAATTATCCATGCCTTCGTTTCGCTGATTACACATCCGATTGCCCGAAGACTCGTTATCGCAGGCATCATTTTCAAGCTCGCAGATTTTGCAACATTTACGATGTTTACTCCGTTTATTCGTGAAATCGTCCCTTCCTCAGGTGCAGCTGCGCTTACCGTCGGGGTTCTGCTCGCGATGTCTTCGGTTGGTGAATTGGTTGGCGCATCGTGGTGGGGTAAGCGAAATGATCGTTACTTACCCGAACGCAATCTCCGGCTGGCTGGTTTGTTATGCGGCTTGTGCCTGCTTGCACATACACTTCCACTCGGGGTGGCCTGGCTGCTGGTTGTACGTTTTCTGCAAGGATTCTTCTACAGTGCCCTATTGCAGACGGTCATGCTCAACGTGCTCAAATCCTCCACCGATCAGGATCGGGGCGTGCGCATCGGAGCTACCAACAGCATGTTAATGGCTGGTCAGATTGCCGGTCCGTCCATTGGGGTTCTAATCGGAGGTATCTGGGGAATTCCAGCTGTATTTCTTGTCATGGGGACAGTCATGCTCGCCGCTTCGCTTGCTGTACGCCGCCCAGCGGTTCATGAGCCAAAAGCTCCCGTACAACTGCCACTCCAATAATTTGTGAAAGGATGATAATCAATCATGACCAAGGATAACGTCACCATCGATCCATTCCAGCAGACTGTTCATCCCTCTTTAGTATCGCCGAGCGGAATTGCCCGTCAGGAGATGCTAAGCCGTATATTGAACGCCTATCTTCGAGAAACCGAACAGCATGATCCTTATGTTCGAATTGCCACGCGGCCAGACCTTTCGCTTGTTATTGAGCTTCCGCGTACTGGTCAGCGGATATATGGAAATCTGCTTCATCGTTCCGCCGCTGGACATCATGTCTATGGTGACAAGTTTCATATTGCAGAATCAGACGAGGCACAGCCCGATGGTTGGAGAGAAGTTTCTTTTGAACAAATAACGACGCTGTTGCTCGATGAAATATCATCTGTAGAACCCAATTTTGAAGCCCGAATGTTGAAAAGAGCAGAGCTGGAGCAGATGGTTTACAACAGTTTGGAGCATATGACCTCTTATCTGGAGCATGCCCTGAGTACAACCTCTCCTGTAACATTGGATTTTCGCTATCTGGAACAGGCACTGCTATGTGGTCATCCATTTCATCCAACTCCGAAAAGTCTGGAGGGCTTCAGTTCTTCGGATTCGCATGCCTATTCGCCAGAATTTGGCGTTAGCTTTCCTCTCAGCTGTTTTGCGGTCACACCTGAACTCGTGTTGGAGGATTGGCTGGATACCGTGGACTATGGCAGTGAAGCACCATGGGTTCCTGCGGAAATGGCCGAGGCCGCTTGGAAGCACCTCTCTCTGGAAAGCAAACATTATGTCCTGCTCCCTTGTCATCCTTGGCAGGCTGCCTATTTGCGGACACTTGAACCTGTAAAGTCCTTATTACGACAAGGCACTTTGATTGATCTGGGCACTACCGGGCCTTCGGTGTATCCTACCTCATCGGTGCGCACGGTCTGGAATCCGAAGGAAGGTTGTTTCTACAAGCTGTCTCTTCATATTCGAATTACAAACTTTATTCGCGAGAACAATGAAGAGCAGTTGCTGCGCACACTGGATGCATCCAGAATAGTACAGCAGATTCAGGATCGCTGGACGTCAGAGAAATTTCAAATTTTGCTGGAAAAAGGCTACCGTAGCTTGAAGGTTCCAGAGATACCTTCGTCTACTCAGGATGCGCTGATCTCGGGATTCTCCATGATCCTGCGTGAAGCACCAGAGTCTTGCCGCTCTGCTTCAGGGGCGCCTTATGTTGTGGCCTCTCTCATGGAGGTGCTTCCCGGAGAAACTGAACCGCTGTTGTTCCGGGCTGTCCGGGAAAGTCTCCAATCATCTTCGTCGCCGGATCGTGTAAATGATACGAGGGTGCAGACAGACTGGTATGAATGGCTTCGTCAATATCTGGAGTTGTCCATGGTTCCACTTGTGGAACTGTATGCCGAGACAGGCATTAGTCTGGAAGCTCATGTACAGAATTCCATGCTGCGTCTTGAAGACGGCATGCCTGCCACATTTATGGTTAGGGATCTGGAGGGCATCAGTGTCAATCGAGCTTTAGCGGAACAGCACGGTTGGATCTATCAGGTAGTCAACGCCAACAGTCCTGTCCTGTATACGGAGGAAGAATCACGGCATCGATTGAAATATTATTTCTTTGTCAATCACCTCAGTCATGTGGTGCAGCGTCTGGCATACTATACTGGTCAACAGGAGCAGCTATACTGGAGGGTGGTGAGAAATACGTTAGAGGAGCTTCGGAAAAAGACAGCCGAGTCCTCGCACATCAACGACGTCATTCGTGATCTGTTGACCACCGAGACCTTACCGGCCAAAGCCAATCTGCTCAGCCGGTTCCATCAGCGTGGTGAGACGCCGCTATACGTCAACATTCCCAATCCAATGAGGTAAGGAGGTTCCTTTTATCTGCTCCAATTCATTCAGCAGTCTATTAAGTACCTCCCAGCCTCCAATATTTGCACACCAAAAAAACGGCCCTGGCGAACAACACAACGTGTTCTTCCAGGAGCCGTTTCTTTCTTTCTTTCAAATCATTTTCCGATTCATTTCTTATCTCAATTCAAACATTCTATTCGAACTCATCGCCTCTTACTTTGGCATACACCATCATATCTACTAACGTACCTGTACTGTCACGCCGCATCTTGCGCAGTACACCTTCAAGCGTATAACCTGCGCGCTCAGCCACTTTGGCACTTCGCACATTGCGGGCATCACAGCGGATTTCCAGCCGATTCGCCTCCAGATAAGATATTGCGAACTGTTCTATACCCCTGACTGCTTCCGTCATGAGACCCTCACCTGCACGCGAAGTTCTAATCCAGTAACCGATCTCGAAACAACGGGCATTCCAGTCGATTCGATGCAGTCCACTGCTGCCCACGAATTCATCCGTAAATCGGTCACGTAAATGAAGCATCATGTCGGTACGCTCCAGAAATTGCAGTCTGGCTTTGCGAGCATTCGCTTCCGATTCCTCCAATGAAGGTATGTTCTCGGCAAAAGGCAGCCACAAACGTAATTGCTCCGCACTTTCACGAATTGCCTCATTCACTGCCGCTCCATCTCCCCACCTCGGGGCACGAATAGTCAAACGCGGTGTTTCAAAACTTTCGGGAAAAGACAGCATTAACGGATTAATCGAAGCTGGATTGGTCATGAATTCTACTCCTCCACCTGGAATATCGAGTCAATGATCAGCGGCAAGTTATCCCTTACGGATACAGCACCAAAAACGGAACGGGCGTGCACGCCCTGTTCTCCGAACACATCCAGCATGAGATCCGAGAACCCGTTTAACACTTTATGGTGCTCCTCGTACGAGGCAGTGGCATTGATGAACCCCTGCACTTTAACCACCCGTTTCACCCGATCCAGCGAACCAAGCACTTCCTGAACGACAGCCAACACCTCGATGGCAGCATTTCGGGCAAATTCATATCCCTGCTCCGTCGTAAACTGCTCCCCGAGTTTACCACGCTCTCGCGTATCCGGCCCTTTACCGGACACATACATGATTCCATTTACAATCACCGCATTGGTATACTTTGCTGCCGGCGTACTTGCTTGGGGCAATACAATGCCCAATTCGTCCAATCTGGTCTGTATCATCGGCTTCTCCTTTATGTACAAAAATGTCTTTACAAGCTATCAATCTTTCAATTTATTCCTAATTAAGTTAAATCTCAATATACGCCGGTTGCTCTTGAACCGCAAGATGCAAAATGGGCTGAATGGATATTTTCCTTCTATATAAGTAATTAATTACATTTCAATTGTCGATCAGCATAAAAGCTCCAAACTAGAACACAGGTTACAGGTTACTATGCTAGATTTTTAATTGAAAGATTTAAATGAATTAACAAATATATAATTCCTTAAATATTGAAAACGTTATATTGTAATTTCAAATCATTTCTTTTACGATAGAAGCAATAACTCTCAAAATCAATGGGATTGAATATAAGGAGGAATCATCATGAGTGCACCATTGTTTCGTGATCCCATCTTTGATGGAGCTGCTGATCCGGTCGTTGTGTGGAATCATTCCGAGCAAACCTGGTGGATGATCTATACCAATCGCAGAGCCACAGCCGGAGGGCCAAAGTTCGCCTGGGTGCATGGCACGGATTTGGGCGTAGCTTCTTCAGCTGACGGTGGACAGTCTTGGACTTATCGCGGTACGTTAACCGGGTTGGAGCATGAATGGGGACATAATACGTTCTGGGCTCCAGAAATTTTCTGGCATGAAGGCACGTATCACATGTATGTCAGTTACATTCAAGGGGTGCCCCATGACTGGGCGGGCCATGATCGGCACATTTTGCATTACACCAGTACGGATCTGATATGTTGGACTTTTCACGGCAAACTGGAGCTTAGCTCGGATCGTGTGATTGATGCGTGTATTTACCCGCTGCCGAACGGAAAATTCCGGATGTGGTACAAGGATGAAGCTAATTCGTCCCATACGTATGCAGCAGACAGCCCGGATCTCTATCAATGGGAAGTCATCGGTCCGGTTATTACAGGGCGTGCGCATGAAGGGCCTAACGTATTTCGTTTCCGTGATTCGTATTGGATGATTGTTGACGAATGGAGAGGACAGGCCGTTTACAAGTCGTATGACCTGGAGAATTGGGAATGGAACAGTCTGATTCTCGATCAGCCAGGAAATCGTGAGGATGATGGTGTAATCGGTTTGCATGCAGATGTCGTCGTACAGGATGATGAAGCCTATATCTTTTATTTTACCCACCCGGATCGGTTCGAAGGTATCGATCATGCCAGCGAACCCGCACATCGTTCCTCCATTCAGGCCGCACGTCTCGATGTCATTGATGGTGTGTTGGTCTGTCCACGGAATGAAGAGTTACAGATGAAGTTGCGACCTGAGAACGATACAAGTCAAATTTCGGTTTGAGCTGCGTTGTTCCTAAAGTGAGATTTAAACACAGTTATACAACGTCATAATAAAGGACCTGAACCTATGTCTGCGCACGCAGAATTGCTCAGGTTCTTTTTTTACATGTTCGACTTCGGATCGCGTGTCGTCAAGAATTCCCTTCCTGTATTTACCTATAGGTTTAAGTGTCGTTACATGTTATTATGTAGAACTCCATTTTCAAAATGGGAAAATACTAAATACATAAACAAGGACGTATTTATGAGTACAAAAACACGACATATTATTCTGATTTTATTCACTATCATTCTGATTATTGCATCCATCTTTTTTCATAAGTATCGTGAACTTAAACATCGTATCGAGTCTTCTGCCGACTCAGCTTACCGCAGTGTTATTCTGGAAAGTATACATTATAAAAAAGAGCTGGATCGATACATCAAAAGCAACAAAACAACAGATGAAACAAACCTGAGCATCTATACGAACAATATTAAGAACGCTTTCGAATATTATGGGCTCATTACTAATATGGTCGATGGAACAGCCCAAAGGTTATATACTGAACGAAGTGACCTTTTCCATCAGTACTGGCATGTGGTCCCTCCAGCCTATGCGAAGCTTTCATTGAAAGAATTACAAAAGGTAAGTGATAAAACAAACATCATTATTAAGGGACTCCAACGTTTGAAATAAACCCACCCTATTTCAGCACTCTCGTCGAACCTACTTCTCTAAACTCCTGTCGATATGTCCTCGGAGACACCTGAACCGTGCGCTTGAACATCTTCCCGAAATGTGAAAAATTGCTGAATCCCGCTCGCAGAGCGATCTCGGTTATGGAATCCTCGCTTTCACGCAGCAAACGCTGCGCCTCCTTCACGCGAAGCAGATTGAGATAATCGCTGAATGTAAAACCTGTAGTCTGTTTGAACAAACGGCTTAGATAATGGGGACTAATTCGAAATAATGCAGCAACCTCCCGCAGCGCTAAATCCTGCTGATAGTTATCGTTGAGATAACGCACCACTGCCTGTGCCTTGGGATGCAGAACCGGCTCACTGTCGGCCGAGTGCACGGTGCTCAAATGTTTGTTACGGTAAGCAAACAACAGCAGTTCAACGGATCGGTGACGCAGCAGCAGGCTGCTTCCAGCTCTGTTATGGACCATCTCATCAATCATTTCACTGACCATTCGGTCCGCTGTTTCACTTACCTGTGAAGGAAGCCTCAGAATGGGAATATTCCAGCCGAATGGCTCCTTAAGGCCCTCTGCCAGCTCAGGTAAAATGGCTAATTCGGTGAACAGTTCTGGCTTGATATACAGAACAATTCGATCATGATCTGGCCTTCCACTCTCCATCGTTTTATGAACGGTATTCCGGTTAATGAATACGAAATCTCCGGCTTGGACCCGGTAAGTTCGATCCTTGATGAAGTATATGCGCTCACCCGATAGCAGGTAGTACAGCTCATAATGGTCATGCAGATGGTCATCCGTCATAGAAAAATATCCAACGCGGCGATCATATTCGATATTCAAATATCCGGTGGGATCATTGTAATCCGCTCGAAATGTCTGTATCATGCAGCTGCCCCCTTTAGTTGAATTATAGCAAAATAAGCGGCATTTGAAAGCGATTACGCACAAAAAGCGGCGAAAGAAGTGCTTCCTTGTTATAGTCTAGAGCTATATTCAAGGAGGCGATAGACATGAGTAACAAAAAACGCTATGTATTGGTCGGAACAGGCGGCCGTGCTGAATTTTTCTATGGAGCATTAGCTCAAAATTTCAGGGAAACATCCGAACTTGCAGCTTTTTGCGATATTAACCAGATACGCATGAATTACGCCAATCAGTTGCTGAGGGAAAAATATAAATACAATGAGGTGCCAACCTATACTGCAGATCAGTTCGATCAGATGATTGAGAACGAGAAGCCGGACTTCGTCATTGTAACCAGTATCGACCGCACCCACCACAAATACATCATTCGAGCAATGGAGCTTGGCTGTGATGTTGTGACTGAGAAGCCCATGACCATCGATGAGCATAAATGTCAGAATATTCTTGATGCCGTCAAACGGACTGGACAAAACATACGCGTCACCTTTAACTACCGCTATGCACCGCACCATACCAAAATACGGGAATTGATTCAGAATGACACGATCGGAAAAGTGACTTCGGTCCACTTCGAATGGCTGCTGAACACGCGCCATGGCGCAGATTACTTCCGCCGCTGGCACCGGGACAAGCGTAATAGTGGCGGACTGCTCGTACACAAATCCACGCATCACTTCGACTTGGTCAATTTTTGGATCGGTTCGCAGCCTGAGACCGTCTTCGCATTCGGCGATCTCATGTATTATGGTAGAGAAAACGCAGAGGAACGAGGCGTGACCCAGTTTTACACTCGTGCAACAGGCAACCCGCTTGCGCAAGAAGATCCTTTTGCCCTGCATCTGGATTCGGATGCACATCTCAAAGCCATGTATCTGGATGCTGAGCCGGAAGACGGCTACCAGCGGGATCAAAGCGTATTCGGAGATGGCATCAACATCGAGGATACGATGGGCGTTCTTGTCCAGTATCAGAATAAAGCCATATTGACCTATTCACTGGTTGCATACCAGCCGTGGGAAGGTTATCGCATCGCCATTAACGGCACCAAAGGCCGGATCGAAATGAACATTGTGGAACAATCCTATGTTAACTCGCTGGGTGACAAAAATCTTGAAGGTGCATTGATTGGCAAAACACTGCGTGTCCTTCCCATGTTCGATGCCCCATACGAGGTTCAGGTCGAGGAAAAAGAAGGCGGCCATGGCGGAGGTGATCCTGTACTTCTGAATGATCTGTTTGGAGAGCCAGCGGAAGATCCCTACCACCGCGCTGCCAACCAATTCGACGGAGCAAGATCCATCCTCACCGGAATTGCAGCCAATCGCGCTATCGCAACTGGTTTACCTGTTCGCATCAACAATCTGGTTCGTTTCTAGGAACGCAAGGCAGCTCCAACCACATTTAATTCAAAGACTGCGTATGATACGCAGTCTTTTTCCCATTTTGACGACGGTCTTGAAGTCTATTCGCTTAAGGAGGAACCCATGTTTTTCTCATTAAAAAGCCGCCTGATCGCCTTTATCGTTGTGCTCTTCGTTCTTTGTTTTGGCACACTCTCCTTCCTACTCTTTAAGGAATCACGTACCGTGATCCGCTCTTACATTGAATCCTCTGCTCTTGAGAAGATGGAGGAATACGGCTCCTATGTCGATATGGTTCAAATGCAGATCTATGATGTAGCTTCTCTTGTTTTCAACAGCGATACCGCCAAGAACTGGGATAACGCGATGAGTGACCCCAACCTTCCTGAAGGGGAAAAGATGCTTGTCAATCTGGCGATGAGCCGTTTTCTGACCCAGGCTACGAACAGCTACACCAGTATCTCCGATGTATCCATCTATCGACGAAACGGGCTGAGGATTGGCAGTGAAAATCAAGTAACGACCGACCCTCTCTTCTTGCAAGAATTATGGTATAAAAATTTCTTTATCTCAGGGAATCACTGGCTGCCTGCACATACCGATCAACATGAAAATATAAGGGATCACGGCAACCCGGTAGTTAGCCTGCTGATGCCCATTGGGACCTTTCACCATGCTACAGCCCAAAATGTGATGAAAATTAATGTCAGCGAATCTTACTTTCTGGAACCGCTTAACCGAATCCATCTGGCCGAAAGCAGCACTATTTTTCTGCTGGGCGAACAAGGAAGCCCTATTCTTTCCCAACAGGCCAATCAGCTTGGTGCCGAAGCTTTAGCAGAAATCGATCAGATTCGGAACAACTCGCTCAAATCGGGTGTGGTGTACCTGAACAATGATGAAGGACAACCTGACATTCTGGTATACAAAAAGCTAGGGCGTACGGGCTGGATGCTGGCGGGTCTGGCACCGGAAAAAGAGCTATATTCTTCTCTTCACAAACTTCAGAGTACCATTCTGGTGGTCACCATTGTTCTCATTCTCGTCTCTTTGTTTGCCGCTGCCTGGCTCTCTTATGGCGTCACCAAACCTTTAACACGACTGGTATTGGCCATGAGACAGGTACAACGCGGCGCATTCGATCAAGCAGAGTCCCTTCTACCTCCGGACAAAAATGTAAAAAGCGAAGTCAGTTATGCCATCTCCACTTTCCGCTACATGATCAGCCGATTGCGACAGCACATCCAGAATGAATTCGAGTTGAAGCTGCTCCGCCAGCAAGCTGAGTATAAAGCGCTACTCATGCAGATTAATCCCCATTTTATGTTTAACACGCTGGAACTTGTGAGCAGTCTCGCCATGCAGCGCCGAACAGATGATACAGTTCAGGTCATTGAGGATCTGGGCAAAATGATGCGATTCTCCATGAATACAAGTGACGACAGGGTACAGCTTGCAGAGGAACTGGCTTATATCCGGCACTATATCTCCATTCTGCAAACCCGTTTCGGTCATAAGCAGGACATTACTCTGACACAGGAAGGCAGGCTGGATTCCCTGGTCATCATCAAATTTATTCTTCAGCCGCTTATTGAGAATGCCGTCAAATACAGCTTCCAGCATCAGACGACGGCAGAGGTACACATCCGGATCTCCAAACGGAATAACCACCTGCATTTCAACATTTCAGACAATGGGCCCGGGATTCCAGCCGAAATCATTCAGAAAATTCATGATCCTGTTGAAACATCTCAGCTGGAACCCCTATTGCGAAGCCAAAGCTGGCACATTGGGCTCGGTAATGTAGTTGCACGCTGCCGCTTGCATTACGGAAGTCTGTTTAACATTCAGATCGAGAACGGAGAGTATAACGGCACGTCAATTGAACTGATTCTACCTGCACAGGAGGAATATGATGTACAACGTATTAATCGCAGATGACGAGATCGAGGTTCGCGAAGGACTAAAATTGAAAGTGAACTGGCAAGACATGGGCTTTATCATTTCAGGTGAAGCAGCAAACGGCATCGAAGCGGAAGAGCTTCTGAAAGCTGAACATTTTGACTTGTTAATTACAGACATGAACATGCCTGTCATGGATGGCGTCCAATTACTGGACGTTTGCCGAAGCCTTAATCCTTCCATTCAAATTATGATCATCACTGGATATGAAGATTTCCACTATGCCAGAGCAGGTGTGCGCAGCCAGGCCATGGACTATTTGCTGAAGCCTGTAACCCGGGATGAACTGAAAACCACTTTAAATAAAATCAAAGATGAGTTGGATAAAAAGAAACAGCTGCACGGCGATTCCGAAATGATGCAATGGCGTCTCTCCCAGTATTACAAAGAAATGAAGCAACGTTTCCTGCTTGATCTTGTTAGGGGACATCGCCTCCCACCTTCTTCACTGCCAGAGCGAATGCGGCTGTTTCATCTGGAATCCTGGCAGGATCACAGCGTCTGTTTCATCACCGCTGGCATGCGAGACTCCGGTATACAGACTGCCTCAGTGGAACGTGTTCCCGAAAAGCTCTACCTTCCCTTTGAGCTGCTTTGTCACGAAATGGCCCAGTCCTATCCAGATAATGTGCAAGTGTTCCATGACGGAGCCCACCCTGGAATTATGCATTTCATAACATTGGAAGGTATTCAGCACGAATTTGCTCAGCAGATCACAGCACAGACCCACTCTGTCTTAACGATGAATGTACAAGTTGGATTGGGATTGTCCGTGTCTGGGTTTGAGCGCTGGAAAGAAGGTTATATTCATTCCCTCTTGGCTTGGAACTCTGCTGGACGCAAAGGTACACAGGACCGTGTGCCCGTAGTAGATCATAGTCCATTACTGCCTGAGGAAACCAGTCGCATGCTGCATCGTTTCCTCATTCGTGGAGAGCTGGATTCCTTCCGCAGCGTGATTCGAAAGGAGCTTGCTGACTCATTTCGGATATCCACTACCCATATGATCCGAAGCCTTTTTCAAATTTCATTATTGTTCGAACACGAATCCTCGTGGATTTCCCCGGAATGGGTGCTTTGGCTAATGACTCCAGACCAGGCAGAACTGCTGCTGATGCATTGGGTGGAAGATTTTGTGAATCAACAGCAGCCATCCGAGGTTGGAGAAGATACGGTCATTGAATCAGCCAAACGATATATCGAGGAAAATTACATGTTGGAACTGACATTAACTTCGTTAGCTGAGCAATATAACTACAACTCTACCTATTTTTCAGAGATATTCAAAGAAGCTGCCGGCATCTCTTTTATTCAATATGTAACCGAGGTGCGAATGAAACATGCCATACGTTTACTGAAGGAAACCCAACTAACCGTTTGGGATGTTACAGAGCTGACAGGCTTCCGTTCCCCAAGCTATTTCAGTTCAAAATTCAAAAAAATGTTCAACATAAGTCCTTCGGATTATCGTTTGCTGCATTCCGAAAAAATTGATAACCATGATCCGAAGAAATGAGATTCCGGCTTCTCCCTCTCCCCGGTATGATGAATTTACCAAGAGAATCACCGTAAATATTGTAAGCGGATTCAATTCTGCGGTGATCACGAATTCACATCCAACCCTGAAGGGAGGCCTATGATGAGAAAGCTGTCCAAGCCGTTATACGGCCAGCAGAATATGACTGCCTATTTGTTTCTGCTGCCCTGGCTCATCGGACTTTTCTGTCTGACACTCGGACCGATGGTTGCGTCGCTCTACCTGTCCTTGACGAAATTTAATTTGTTAACATCACCAACGTGGACGGGGCTCAGAAACTATGTCCAGATTTTTACCGAAGACGATACCTTTCGCAGATCTTTGGGGCTAACGTTTTATTATGTATTTCTATCCGTTCCGCTAAGGCTTGCCTTCGCCCTACTTGTAGCGATGGCGCTGAACAAAGGGATTCGGGGACTCGGCTTATACCGGACCGTGTATTACATCCCTTCCCTATTGGGAGGCAGCGTCGCTATTGCGATCGTCTGGCGTCAGATTTTTGAGGGAAGTGGTTTGGTCAATCAGTTTCTGAGCTGGTTCGGAATTACCGGACCCGCCTGGATTGCCCATCCCGATTATGTGGTCTATACGATCGTCACACTCTCTGTATGGCAGTTTGGTTCGGCCATGGTTATCTTCCTGGCTGGCCTAAAGCAAATTCCAGCCGATTTATATGAAGCTTCGGACGTCGACGGGGCAGGAAAGGTACGCCAATTCTTCGGCATCACACTTCCGATGCTCTCGCCTGTTATTTTTTTCAACCTGATCATGAGCATGATCAATTCGTTTCAAGCCTTTACACCCGCTTATGTGATCGGGGATGGACGTGGAGGCCCGCTCGACGCCACAATGTTCTATACCTTGTATCTGTATCTGAAAGGCTTCTCGTTCTTTGATATGGGTTATGCTTCTGCCCTGGCGTGGATCATGCTGGTCATTATCGGGGTATTCACCGCAATCGTCTTCCTCACCTCGAAATTCTGGGTGTTCTACGGCGACAATCAGGAAGGGAGATAGTACACATGCCACTAAAGCGACGTTTGGTTCAAGCCGGGAGGCATGTCGCCATTATCCTCTTCGGTCTGTTGATGTTGTATCCGGTGTTATGGTTAATTCTCAGTTCATTTAAACCGAATCATCTCATCTTCACCAATAGCAGCCTGATTCCAACCAGCTTCACCCTCGATCATTTTGTGAATGGCTGGAAAGGATTGCAAGGGGTGTCGTTTGGCCGCTTCTTCGGCAACTCGGCACTGATCTCAGTCATGAGTGTGCTGGGAAATGTGATTTCTTGTTCCCTTGCAGCCTACGCCTTTTCCAGATTAAAGTTCAAGTTCAAAGGCCTGTGGTTCAGCATTATGCTGGTCACCATCATGCTTCCTTACCATGTAACCCTGGTACCTCAGTACATTCTGTATAACGAGCTGCATTGGATTAATACGTATTTCCCGCTCATTCTGCCCAAGTGGCTGGCACAGGATTCCTTCTTCATTCTGCTCATGGTTCAATTCATCCGTGGTATTCCACGGGAGCTGGACGAGAGTGCAACCATTGACGGTTGCGGGCAATCTCAGATTTTTTTCAGAATCGTGGTGCCTCTTCTCGTTCCTGCACTGATCACAACAGCGATCTTCACCTTCATCTGGAGCTGGGATGACTTCTTTAGCCAGATGATCTACCTGAGCAAAATTGATCTGTTTACCGTACAGCTGGGGATTCGGTCATTGTTTGATCCATCGGGACAATCGGATTGGGGCGCACTGCTCGCCATGTCCACGCTGTCTCTGCTGCCTGTGACCATCATCTTTCTGGTATTTCAGCGTTATTTTCTAGAGGGAATTGCAACGACTGGGCTGAAGTGATTACGAAATTACGAAAATACCTGTCCAGACGCAATACGTGTACAACAGATATTATTTTTTTCATTATCTATTGTCAGGGGGATTTCTCATGTTCAAACGATTAATGATCACTGTTATAGCTTCACTCCTGTTATTGGTGACTGCCTGCTCTGGAACGGATCATACCGGCGCTGATGAGCAGAAAGGAACAAAGATTGCTGAAGACGGGCAAGTCGAACTACGCATGATGTGGTGGGGCGATCAAAAACGGGCAGATATTACGAACGAAGCCCTGAAGGTTTTTCAGGAGAAACATCCGAATATTAAAATTGTAGGTGAATTTGCCCCTTCCTCCGGATATTTCGACAAGTTGAATACACAGCTGGCGTCAGGCACAGCACCGGATATTTTCTTCCTTGGGGGTAATGTGGTTGACTACGCCAAAAAGGATGTACTTTTGAACCTGGACCCTTATGTCGGTAGTGAACTGAATCTGGATGGCATGGATGCCACCATGGTTGAATATGGGCGTCTTGATGGGAAGCTGCAGCATATTTCCGCAGGTGCGAATGCACGGGGTATTGTCGTTAATCAAGCGCTATTCGATCAAGCGGGAATCCCTTTGCCAGCTTCGGATTGGACTTGGGAAGATTATGCTGCAATCAGCAAAGAGCTGTCCGACAAGCTCGGTAAGGGCTTTTATGGAACCTATAATTTCACAGTTGACGGTATGGATATCTTTTTGAAACAACGCGGCAAACAGCTATATGATATGAAGAATGGCACGCTCGGATTTGCAAAAGAAGACATTTTGGAATGGTTCACTTACTGGGAGCAGGCTTCCAAATCCCGAGGTGTGGTCACGCCTGAATTGCAGGTTTCCAACCCACCGGATGATACGAGTAAATCCTTGCTTATTACGGGCAAGGCGGCTATGAGCCTGCTTCCTTCGAATCAACTGGCTGCTTTCCAGAGTCTCACAGAAGATAAGTTAATTCTTTTGCCTGTACCACGGGGTCCAAAAGGAACTGGGGTTGTATTTGAATCCAGTCAGGGGTTGTCCGGTTATGCGAATACCAAACATGCAAAAGAAGTCGCGATCCTGATGGATTTCTGGATTAATGATCCGGACGCAGCCAAAATTCTCGGCAACGACCGCGGCGTGCCCGTTACGGAAGCCAACCGCAATCTGCTTCAACAAGAAGCGGGACCTGTTGAAGAGATTGTATATAATTACACCAGCTTTGTATCTGAAGCTACAAAAACGGAGCCTTTTGACGTGAGCTATAATCCTCCGGGATTCGCTGAATTCTCCAAGCTGGCCCAGACAACCAACCAGGAAATCGGCTTTGGCCGAAAAAGTGTGGAGCAAGCCGTGACTGAC
The DNA here is from genome assembly GCF_900221055.1 of Paenibacillus sp. RU5M. NCBI lineage: Bacteria > Bacillati > Bacillota > Bacilli > Caryophanales > Paenibacillaceae > Paenibacillus > Paenibacillus sp. RU5M. The sequence continues at coordinate 456,933 of NZ_OBQM01000002.1, forward strand.
TTCTATAATGGCACCGTACGAATCTTTGAATCCAATCAATAAATAACCGCTAGCTATAAGGAGGTCGACATGACAGAAGCCCTGCTGAACAAGCTGCGTCAGATCTCGATCCACGATCATGTGCAGCCAGGTAAACCGGAAGATCAAAAGTTAATACAGGAATGGCAGGCGTCGGGTGTTCAATTCGCGGCAACTGGTGGAAGACTGGAAGCAACTTATTATTCCGCATTGGAGAAGTTACTGACTTGCATTGTGCCCCTGAACGGCATTGAGCCCATTCTTCAGGAAGGTGGCATCTATCTGGGTTGCTGGCTGGAGAGTACGGGCACCATTAATGCGGAACTGCTGTCACGTCTGATTCCTTCCGTATCGGAAACGACCTATCTTGCTTTTGCCCGACACCAAAGAGAAGATGGATTGCTACCTTATAAGCTAACGGAGAACGGTCCATCCTTTCGCCAGATTCAGCTCGTTACACCATTGGCACGAAGCGTATGGAACCACTACCTGCTTCATGGAAAGAACCTTTCCTTCCTGAAGACCATGTACAAGGCCATGGTACAATACGACGAATGGATTGCAACGTATCGCAATACCCGAGGGACCGGCTGTGTGGAGGCATTTAGTACCTTTGATACCGGGCATGATCTGTCCCCACGGTTCTGGCATGTCCCGGATACACCTTATATGAATGATGCTGCGTCCTACCATCCGGACTCTCCGGTCCTGCCTTTTTTGGCACCAGACTTAACCGCCAATATATATTGCCAGCGCATGTATTTATCCCGAATGGCTGAGGAACTTGGGGAGTCTGGTGGTGATTGGAAAGCAAAAGCTGAAGCCAGTCTGGAAAGTCTCTTCCGCTACTGTTATGACGAAGAGGATATGTTCTTCTACGACAGGGATCGCAATGACGAATTCGTCAGGGTACAGTCCGATGTGCTGCTGCGCGTGATGGCCTGCGAGGTGGGCGACCGTGAATTGTTTGATAACATGCTGCGCCGGTATTTGCTGAATACAAGTAAGTTTTTCGCCAAATACCCGTTCACCTCCATGTCGATGGATGATCCACGGTTCGATCCGTTCTCCTCTTATAACAGCTGGGGTGGAGCATCTAACTTCCTGAGTCTGATCCGTGCACCACATGCTTTTGAATATCACCATCGCTATGTGGAATTGACCTGGGTACTGCAACCCATCTTGTCGTCCCTTTCCAAAGCAACGCGCTTTGCGCAGGCTTTAAGCCCATGGACCGGGGAGGAGGGTTTTACGGAAACCTATTCCCCCTCCATTCTTTGCCTGCTTGATTATGTGGAACGGTTATGCGGCATCATGCCGGTTGGATCGGATCAACTGTGGTTTACCGGTCTTCTCCCCATCGACATGGATCATGGCGAAGAAATCGCTGGTCATACGGCGTACAGCCGTACGGTGAGTGGGCTGCATTTTGAATTGGTGAACACGCCAGAACAGGTAACGGTATATCAGGATGGTAAGATTCTTATGGAGGGGCCAGCAGGAATTCGGTTAATTACGGATCAGGGTGGACATTTGGAAGGCGTCATCGGAATGAGCGTGCGCACGATTGAGGGTGAACTGATCTATCGAGGAACATCCATTCCGATTCGAATCAAAGGAAATGAACTCCAGCGGTATATAGAGGGAAGCTTGAAAACAGAACGGGATATCGGCATCATCTATCCTTCCTATCGCTAGTGCGTTTCCCGATGAATAGTTGCAACGCCAAAAGCGCAAGTGGCAAGGGTAGCTCCCCTGTACTTGCGCTTTTACGATTTTACTATCCTAATGGACTGTCCACGAAAATGAGCCTTCGCTTATGCTTTCCGCTCCCACGCAGGGTGGCGATAGAACTCAATCGTATCTATATAGTTCACCGTGTACTTCTGTTCAACTTCCGAAAGCTCCAGCAGCTTTCTGTCCATTTGTTTCAAACCCATGACCACATCATGCCGGAGAAGGTCCATTGCAATTTTGACTACAAAGCCGCCTTCCATCTCTTTATGTTTATTACGAAATTCTTCATTATAGATCAGTTCCGGTGTAAACGATGCTTCAACAAATGCGTTGACAAGCGTAAGCTCATTACCCTCTATCTGTACCGCGATATAATAGTTGCCACGTTCATCCCGAATGAGGTCTTTATACATTTCCACGTCCATCTGAATCACTCCCTATATCTTAAGTTGTACCTTATCATGAGTAACATGGGCGCCATTTCGCTCACCTCTTGCCCTCGTCCATTCATATAGTAGGTATAAATGGCGAACGGAGGATTGCTTATGAATTGGCACCAACTTCATACAGGAAAAACACTTCAACAGCGTCTGGCCGAGTTCCAGGGACATCTGGCAGAATTGAATGCTCCATTGTCCGGTCTGGAACCTGGAATAATTAGAAAAGTATTTCCGCGCAATTTTATCAAAGTCAATCGGCAGTTATTTATTCCACTCAGTTTGTTTTCCATTCGTGTATTTGATGTACCACGAGCACGGCGAGGCATACGGGTAGGCATCCGCACGGTATTCCCATCCGGAAACGCATTTAACAATATCCGACTTGTTGGTGTTGGACTGGATTACATTGAGCTGCAGGGAAAAGGTAAATTCTCCTCACGTATTCTCTTTCCGCTAACTCAGGTCGAATCGATCTATCGTCCAACGAATAAAAAGAAGAAATAATGAGACCAGACATCGCTGAATTCATATCTGTGCCAGCAATCGCCCAATGAGAGAAACGATCCATGCCCTGGGTCAACCCCATGTCATGATATGCATATTTCTATTCCCTAGTATAACTCATACCTGCATTGGTCTGCTCGGATATTGTGCCATAGCAAAAAGCGGTGAGCACAGAACCCTTCTGTGTCTCACCGCGCAGATGCCTATCAATAATCATTGGAATCAGGAACGTATCACTCAGATGCCTGTCCACACATCCTTGGCATAACGACCTTCCTGCTGCAAACGTTCTAACCACGCATCGGCTTCCTCTGTGGAGTTGCCGCTGACATCAGCGTACGCTTTCTTGAGTGTTGCTTCAACATCAGGTGCCATCTTGCTGCCATCGCCGCAAACATACAGATGTCCACCCTGTTCGAGCAGAGGAATCAGTTTGTGGGCATCATCTCTCATTAGATGCTGCACGTAACATTTCTCTTCCCCGTCCACGCGGGAGAAGGCGGTATGAAGCTGGACAAGGCCCTCTTGCTCCGCAGTTTCGAGTTCATTTTTATATAAATAATCATGTTCAGGGTTGCGACATCCAAAATACAGATGCGCCTCGCCAACCTTCTCACCCTGTTCCTTCAGTACACGTCTTGCCTGCAGGAAACCACGGAATGGAGCTACGCCCGTCCCCGGACCAACCATAATGATCGGAGCCTCTGCAGTTTCTGGCAGTTCGAACCCGGACTCAGGCGTGCGTATGAACATGACAACCTCTTCACCCGGCTTCAAGTTCGCCAGATAGTTGGACGCTATACCTTTATATTCTCCCTGACCACTCCACGCCGGAGCACGCACTACGCTGACGGTAATGCTGGCCTGCTCAGGCTGCACTCGTGGCGAACTGGAGATTGAATAATATCGGGCTTTCAGGGAAGGCAGCAGTTCCAAAAACCGTTCGAAAGGCAGCTCACATGCTTCGTATTTCACCAAATAATCCAGCATGGATATGCGTTTCTTACGCACTTCTTCCATGTAAACAGACTCATCAAGAAGCGCTTCGAGCTCCTTCTTATGCGGTGGGCACACCGTGTACGCCGCCAGCTCCCTCAGTTGGGCCCGAGTTGCCGCTTCCTGAAGCTCCACACTGTGACTGAGCAGATCGACCAGATTAACCGGTTGGTGCAATGGCAGATGAGCTGCGCTGCGACCAGAGGCATCCAGAACCAGATGTTCCGTACCTGTGAATCCATATCGTTTCAGTACTCGTTCTACGAGCTCAGACGGGTTTTGCGGTAAAATGCCCAGGTGGTCGCCTTCCTTATAGGTTGCGCCTTCAGGCAGTTTAATCTCCAGATGACGTGTGCTTCGTTCACTGCCCGCATCATGAAGTTCCCGATTCTCAAGCACTTCAGCAACATGTGCATCATACGTATCCGCGAGCGGAGTTACCGCCAGTCCGCTGACAAACTGTACTGACAAGGAACTGCGCTCACTACCTGAGCTTGTATTCAACTTGAGGCCCAGAGTTCGTGCCAGATCCGGCCATAGCTGCTCGGTCCAGTCTCCAACCTGTTTCTCAAAGTCCCCGCTGGCATCACTTTCTCCGATCGGTGATAACCGTTCTGCTCCTTTGGAAGATAACTGCTCATCAATCAAACGCGGGATACGCTGGTACGTGCTGGCCCAGTTGTGATCCCCACATCCGAGAACGGAGAATCGAACGCCTTGGAATTCCCCTGCATCCGCATGTTCAATCCACTCGACGAAATCCTTGGCATTGCTTGGTGGCTGACCATTGTAGGATGCGCTCACAATGATGACGACGCCTTCCTTCGGAAGTTTGCCTACACGATCATCCAGGGTAGCCACCTCGCTGCGGAAGCCCTGATATCTTGCGGTATCTGCGATTTCACGCGCAATGCCTTCCGCAGTCCCAAGATTAGATCCATATAGGACAAGCATCGGGGTGTGATGGGCATTTGCTGTATCCGGCTCTTGTCTTTTGGCAACCGGAGTCGGTTCCTCCACGGCAACACCCGGAACAGCCATGACCGGTTGCCCCCCGCGTGCACGAACACGAATCGTGAAGTTATCGGGTTTGAGCGTCAACGTTTCTTTCACTTTCAACTGATAGTCCGCATGATCGATGAATTCAAAATGCTTCAGGACCATTCCTAGCACAAGTGTTGCTTCCTGAAGGGCGAATTGCTGACCAATGCAGGCCCGCTGACCATTACCAAATGGTTTATAGGCGTCATGTGGCACCTTGCTCGGATCTTCGAACCGTTCCGGACGGAATTCCTCCACATCGTCTCCCCAAGCGTCGCGGTCCCGGTGCAGCTTGGGAATGAGTACACTGACACTATCCCCTTTTTGCAAAGGATATTTCCCGTCCAGAACAAGATCTTTCTTCGCGTATAAGGAGAATGCCGGAGCCGTAGGCCACAACCGCAATGCTTCGTTCAAAACCATACGAACATATTTCAGATTGCGGACCTGATTGTATGTCGGAACCGGATCTTTCAGAATCTGATCTGCTTCAGCTTGAGCCTTGGCAAGGGTATCCGGGTTTTTCATTAAATAATAGATGGCAAAGGACAACAGGCCACTCGTCGTCTCATGTCCAGCAATCAGGAAGGTGATGATCTGGTAACGGATATTTTCATCGTCCAGCGTTTCCCCGGTTTCCGGGTCCTTGCCACTAAGCATATGGGACAACAGATCGTCCGCCCCTTCCTGGGGCTGCTCCTTGCGCTCCGCAATAATATGATCCACCAGAGAGTACATCGAACGGATATCCTGCTCAAACTGTTTCTTTTTGGTGATCATCAGCTTGTCTTGCAGACGCAAACGCTGCAACGAACTCATCGATTCGTCTAGTGCTCGAACCATACTGGTAATGAAGGGATGCGGTTCTTCCCGGTAAAAGCTGTTAAATCGGTAGTTGAATCCACACAATCCAATCGTATCCAGGGTGAGACGAGTCATATCATCAGGTACGTTAACCGTCTCATCCGGATTCAATCTGGACCACTTCTGCACGAGTTGTACAGCGAGATCAATCATTTTGTTGTGATATCCCTGCATTGCACGCTGGCTGAAGCTGGGCAGCAACACATTGTGAGCTTTTTTCCAATTCGGTTCTTGAGTCCAACTCGTAAACAGGCCATCTCCGGCAAATGCACGTACCTTCTCCAGCGGTGCCCATACCCGTTTATCGAATTTGGATTCGTCGGTTACCTCGGCTACCAGTTCGTGACCTGAAATATACAATTCACTTCGGCCAGGATAATCCATTCGAAAAATGGGGCCATACTCTTCAGCGAGTTTCACCAGGGATTGTACAGGCTCATCGGTATTTAACTGTGGTAAGTTTCCTAAAGGCCCAAAAGTTTTGGGTTGGGGAACTGAAATTTGCGCCATAATACTCACTCCTCTTCCAAGTGTTACGTTCGACTAAAAAATAATACCTTCGTTCAACTACGACTTCAGATCAACAGACATGACTACATTTTCTGCAAATTTTCATATTTCATCCAGATAACCTGAAATTCATACCGGAACCAACTGACCAAAATGGTATATTGGTCAGTTTAGATTAAAAAAAATGGGTTCCTTCGTTATCTTTCTTTTACCCTAACATTTCCAGTCCTAATCTTCAACAGTCTCAAAGTCGTAGGACCAATGGGTATCCATCCGAATTGGCATGAGTAAATTTCCCCTTTGGTCCCTCCATATAGAGATTATTTTGCTCTGAACGAAAACTAGAATTTCGAAGATACACAGTTCATTAAACTCAAACTAGGCCTGTCTCAGCAGGTTCCGAATCGCTGACTCCATCTCTATCGGTGCAACCGTAGTCTCATAGCGACCACTCACTTCCCCGGTTCGATTAATCAAAAATTTGGTGAAATTCCATTTGATTCCGTCTCCCCGGTATAATTCGGGATGTTTCTCCTCTAGGAATTGATCCATCCACCGACCTTCTTCCGATTCCACGTCATAACCCTCAAATGGGGCTGTATCGACCAGATAGCGAAACAAAGGATGTATGGACTGTCCGGTAACCTCGATCTTCTCAAAAATCGGAAAGGATATATGAAAATGATTCCTACAATACTGAGCTATCTCATCATTGTTGCCCGGCTCCTTCTGATTAAACTGATCACAGGGAAACGCCAGGATCTCCAGCCCTTGATCACGATACTGCTCATACAGGTGTTGAAGCTCCGTAAATTGTCGAGAGTAACTGCACTTGCTGGCTGTATTCACGATAAGTAGCACTTTCCCCTCAAAAACAGATAAATCGCCCACGTGTCCATCCATGAATGGAACCTGATAAGAAAATATACTCATTCATAACGCCTCCTTGGTCGGTTCTCACATGAACCTATCTTGGAATGGATTATACGCCGCTTCTCTTGATAGGTTAAATATATAATAATTATAATATTAATAGTTTTTATCTATAGAATATTTTTATCTACTGCCATATGATTGAATGGCTCATGATCCCTTTCATAATGGACATACTAGACATAGAAAAAACTGCCCTTCGCAGATAAAAAGCTGCTTTTGGACAGTCATTCGTGAGGTTATGCATTTAGAAATGGTGTTATCCCATAATAAGACCATATACAATCCCCGGTCCATGTACCCCAATGGTCAAATCATTTTCAATATCGGAAGAACGACTGGGACCGGAAATAAAATGAATGCCTGCTGGAAGATTCTCTCTTCCCGCTTCATCGAAGCGATCAAGCGTTTCACCAAGTCTAGTGTAGAGCCGTTCGATCGGAATAATAATGATGAGTACGGTGGGCAATAGACTAACTGAGCGTCCCTTTTCTGGCGAAGAAAGCACCGTGACGGAACCCGTATATGCTGTAGCATAATCCGCCATCACTACACCGATATCTGCCTCGGCTGCCCGTGCCTTCCAGTTCTCCTCTGCTTGGCTGTTCCATACAGCAATCTGCACATCGGGAAGTTGCTCTTCCAATCCAAGATCGGTCAGCGCCTGTTCATTCTGACGTATGATATATTTCGCACTCAATTCATGAGATTTATTAGCGATAAAGTCCGAAGCTTCGCCAATGTCTCTTACCCGTGCAATATGAGCACCTACACTCACAAAATTATCGGTAAATGCCTGTATGCGTTTATCTATGTCCCAGTCCAGATCCGTCCAGAATGCGGGTGCACCTCGAAAAGGTTGGGTCGGAGCATGTGTCTGCCGTGGTCTCCTCAATTTGGACGCAATGTCATTCATAAAGTGCTCCTGCTTCGCACGAGATTTTTTCTCCAATTGCTCCAGCCATTCCTGATGTTCAGTGTTCATTTTGACCACCGCCCCCCTCGCGCTCACGCAGAATCTGTTCCATTCGATCCCGAACGGAAGAATCCATTTCTTTTTTGTCTTGATTCAGCTCCTGATCCAGCTTGTTCCATTGCTGCCGGAAGGAACGCTTCGCGAGGCTTGGCGCAACCCGATAGCTGTTCCAGCCTTTGAGGGGCCCAAGTTTAAGTGAAATTCCGTTATTCCGTACAACGGCTTTCTGACCAATCTGTCCGAGACGTATAGCCGCTCCGAAGCGTTTAGAATTGGATACAACCGCTGCAAAACCTTTCATACCAGCGCTCTCAAGCTTATTGCCATGGCCCTTTTCCACCTTGCGTCTGCGTAAATATACGAGCATATCATGCAGCGGAATTTTGACAGGACAGGCTTCATAACAGGCTCCGCATAGACTGGAAGCACCCGCGATGTCGTTCCATTCATCGATGTTGCCATTCAGTGCAGGTGTAAGTACCGCTCCAATCGGTCCACTGTAGGTTCCACCATAGGCATGCCCGCCGATATGACGATATACCGGACAAGTGTTCAAACATGCACCACAGCGAATACAGTTCAACAGCTCCTGAAACTCGGGATCACCCAACTGAAGTGAACGTCCATTATCCACGATAATAATGTGCATTTCATCTGGCCCGTCCCCGTCTTCTGTTCGGCGAGGGCCGGTTATACCTGACATATACATCGTCAATTTTTGACCTGTCGCGGAGCGTGGCAGTAAGGTTGCCATCACCTCGAGATCCGTCCAGGATGGAATGATACGCTCCATGCCCATTAAGGTAATCTGTGTTTTTGGCACGGTGGATACCATACGGGCATTGCCTTCATTTTCGAATAGGACCATGGAACCCGTTTCCGCAATCGCAAAATTGCAGCCGGTCATGCCTATATCTGCTTCAAGAAACTTCTCACGCAGCTTTTTGCGTACAAATCCGGCAAGTACGGTGGTGTCCGGTTCCAGAGTTTCTCCCGCTTCCTTGGACAACAGGTCCGCAATCTGGTATCGATTTTTGTGAATAGCCGGAATGACGATATGGGATGGGGCTTCACCCGCCAATTGAATGATATATTCGCCCAGATCGGTCTCTATTGCTTCAATACCTGCGGATTCCAATACATGGTTGAGATGCACTTCCTCGGACACCATGGACTTGGATTTTACCACGGTAGAAGCCTGCTTGTGAGCCGCAATATCAAGTGCAATCGCTGCTGCCTCTACCGAAGTATCGGCAAAATGAATATGAACTCCATTGGCACGTGCATTATTGACGAATTCATTCAGGTAATAATCCAGATGTGCGATCGTATGCAGACGAATCTGACGTCCACGTTCGCGCCATTCTTCCCAGTTGCCATGTTCTTCGGATGCGGACTTCTTGCCATTACGCAATCGCTCTGTCGTATACTTGACGGCTTTCCGCAGGAAGTCATCATTCAAAGCCAGTTCTGCACGTTCTTTGACGGTAACATCCATTACACCGGGTTGACTCATCCTGTTTGCACCCCCTCATAGAGCAGTTCGGCCAAATGCATCACACGCACTGGTTCATTCCGATACCGCAGATTACCTGCGATATTCATTAGACAGGCCATATCCAGTCCTACCAATACTTCAGCTTCCGTTTCTTTGATGTGATCTACCTTCTCTGTGACCATGGCACCAGATATATCCGGCATTTTGATGGCAAAGGTACCACCAAAGCCGCAGCAATCCTCTCCGTAAGGAAGGGGAACAAATTCCAAACCTTTTACTGCCGAAAGTAATGCCATAGGCTCATCCTTTACGCCTAACAAACGGCTGCCATGACAGGAGGGATGGTATGTAACCTTATGCGGAAAATGTGCACCCAAATCCGTGATGCCAAGCACCTGAACGAGGAACTGCGTGAATTCGTAGGCTTTGGCTTCCAAACGTTTAGCCTTCTCCAGCCACACAGGTTCATCGACAAACAGCTCGGGATAATGATGAATCATGTACGTACAGGAGCCCGAGGGACAGACGACAAAATCACTATCATCAAAGGCTTCCAGAATCGTTTTGGCGGCTATCCGTGTCTCATCCCAATACCCGCTGTTGTAGGAAGGCTGACCGCAGCAGGTCTGCACGGGCGGGAAATCCAATCGAACGCCATGAGCGGCGAGCAATCTCACCATCGCCTCCCCCACGCGGGGATATATGGCATCGCTGAGGCAGGTAATGAATAAGGAGACCTTCATGATTACACGCTCCTATAACTGATGAATTGTTGTTATAACGCATATAAGTATCAAATACCGTATTGTTTTATACCCTTGTGATTGAGATATCATAGCTGTTCAGTCGTTCTATCAAATCATCATCAAGCGACTGATCTGTGATCACCGCATGAACCGCATTTAACCCGGTTACCCGGGCAAATGCACGAACTCCAAACTTGCTCGTATCTGCAAGCAAAATGACCTGGTCGGATATGCCGACCATCTTCTGCTTCAACCGTGCCTGAAGCTCATTGGATTCACTGATTCCTCCGCCTTCCAGATGCACACCTTTACAAGACAGAAACAATTTATCGACATGATATGTCTCCAGAGAACGTTCCGCGAGCGGTCCAACAAAAGACAGAGATCGTTGGGCCAGCTGGCCTCCAGTCGAGATGACTTCAATCTTTTCCCTGCTGCTCAATTCAGTGGCTACCTGTATGGAATTGGTTAATACAGTCAATGGCATATCCGGCATATTGGCCGCCATATACCCTGCTGTCGTGCTGGCATCCAGTAGAATTCGATCACCCGGACGAATCATGGATAGAGCCGACTGGGCAATTCTTTTCTTTTCCTCTGCATGTGTTGTTTCCCTTACCCGGTAAGGAATCTCCGGCTGCTCTTCCTTCACGCTGACAGCGCCGCCATGGGAACGGCGCAGCCGCCCTGCTTGCTCCAGCCGATCCAGATCACGCCGAATGGTCTCTTCTGTTACCCGGCAGTGCTCACTAAGCTCGGATACACGCATGCTGCCCTTAACATTAACCATCTCCACAATCCGGTCATAGCGCTCTGCTGCCAGCATGTTACACCTCGCTCCCGGCTTGTGATTTGGGCGAAGCCGTCAACCTTATGAATCTGCCGTAGGCCTCTTCCCAGATTGGTCTGTCCTTTGGTTCATAATCAGTAACTGGGAATGAATCGCGAATGACCTTGCGGGCTTCCCATATATCCTTAAAGGCTCCGCTTGCCATCCACTGTACAGCCATGTTCCCGATCGCACTACCTTCTGCTGGCCCCGCCCATACCGGTTTGCCAATGGAATTGGCTGTCCACTGACATAACAGGCGATTCTGAATGCCCCCACCGACCATATGCAATCCATTAAAAGACTGTCTGGATAGTTGTTCTGTCCATTCCAGCACCCTCCGATACTTCAGTGCGAGACTCTCCAGAATAGTACGGGCAATGGCCCCCTGGTCTTGCGGCTCAGCCTGCCCTGTATCACGGCAATATTGTTGTATGCGAGAGGTCATATCCCCTGCTGGCATAAACCGCTCATCATCGGGATCAAACAGACTCGCAAATGGAGGAGCAAGTTCCGCCCTGCTCAGTAACTCCGCATAGCTGATTCCCTGTCCCTTCCGTTCCCATTCACGCATGCATTCTTGCAAAATCCACAGACCCATGATGTTCTTAAGCAAACGGAACGTACCGCCTGCTCCGCCCTCATTCGTAAAGTTGAGCGCCAAACTCTCGGAACTGATGGCGGGGTGATCAATCTCCGTGCCCATAAGTGACCAGGTTCCGCAGCTTAGGTAAGCAAATGAACGCTCTGTTGCCGGAACAGCCACAACCGCCGAACCTGTGTCATGCTCTGCAACCGCAATAACCGGAATGGCAGATAATCCAAGATCACTGCAAATGCTGCTGCGCAGCTGCCCCACTCGAGTACCTGGCATGACTGCTTCTCCAAACAGCGTCTCCGAAATACCAATATGTGCAAGCAATTCACCATCCCAATGTCCTGTGGTCGGATTGTATAACTGTGTTGTGGTGGCGTTGGTAAACTCATTCACCGCTTCACCGGTTAGAAAGTAACGAAGCAGATCAGGGATCATGAGGAAACGCTCCGCTTCGTTAAGCAGTGGGGAGCCACTTCGCTTAAGCGTAGCCAACTGGTACAGTGTGTTAAAGCTAAGAAACTGGATGCCTGTGCGTTCGAAAATTCGCTGAGAGGTCAATTCCTTACGCACCTGATCCATCATGCCGTTAAATTGTGCATCACGGTAATGATATGGATTGCCCAACAATTCACCATGACTCCCAAGTAGTCCAAAATCAACCGCCCAGGAATCAATCCCCAGACTTTCAGGCTGCTCTCCCTTTTGTTTAACAAGGTTCAGCCCTTCCAGCAATTCATGGTGCAGCCTCAATATATCCCAGTGCAGCCGCTCCCCCGCTTTTACCGGTTCATTCTTGAACCGATGGATCTCCATCGTTTCCATTCCCCGATCATTCAGATGACCCAGCAGTGCTCTCCCGCTTCCAGCACCCAAATCATACGCCAGCACACTCACCGCTCTTCACCAGCCCTTCATCCCATACTATATTTTCGCTCTTGAATATTTCTTGATTTCAATCATAGCTGCTCTGCACTTTATTCTTTATTTTGTTGTTTGTTTATTTTTGTTTTATACTGTTTTGCTTTATTTTACGAGTATATCATCATTGTAAGCGTTTGAATACCCTGTGATTGGTTTCTTTTACCCATACCAAAAACGACTCTCTCCACTCGGGAGGAGCCGCTTCACTATTTTTTCACGTATAAAAGCTGTTTTTGCTAACACCGGACTGAGGCTGCACATCTCTTTCAAAATGCTTAAACCTTGTCCCCTGATATGTCAGCATGCCTCGGTCATGTTCCACAAGCATACCGTAGTCACTCCCACCTACGTTCAGTTCTACCCGTTCACCGTTGTCCAGCTCAAATGTAATGTAATAGTAAGTTGAAGCACTGCTGTCCCCTGATCCTCCACTAACTCTCGTTCGCTTTGCCACAATCGTTGAATGCAAGGTTAACAGCGCTGATGCATTATTCGATGACCATGTGCGTACCCCTGAAATAATGGCATAAACAATGACACCAGCAATGATGAGAAAAACGCCACCGATAAAAATGGATCCAAACGCACTCATTGCACCAAACTCATTGAATCCAGCAAAAAAACCACCCTGATTGCCCTCAAATCCCGGAACATCATTCATGTCATCAAAAATACCGAAGCCATCCATGCTTAACCAGCCCAGTGATGAAGATATGCTCAATGACGTCATTCATCATCGTTCCCTTCTCCCTGCAAATTAAGATGCACCGCCCCCTGCCAAGGAGACGGTGCACGCAAACAACCCTACAAGCCTTGTCCGTATACTATATGAACCTGATTACGAATACAGACGTTCAAGTTCATCGACCAGACTGCCAACATAGGCAACAGCAGCACGAATCGGCTCAGGTCCAGACATGTCCACACCCGCAAGCTTCATCAGCTCTTGCGGATCAAGGCTTCCTCCCGCTTTCAATGCGTCAAGCCAGCGGTCTACGGCAGGCTGCCCCTCTTCCCGAATCAGCTGTGCAGCAGCGGTAGATGCCGTCAGACCTGCTGCATAGGTATATGGATACAATCCCATATAATAATGAGGCTGTCTCATCCAGGTCAGTTTGGCCCCTTCGTCAATCACCAAATCAGGCCCCCAGAACTCGGAGAGGATGTTGCCTTTCAGCTGACTTAATGTCTTCGCTGTGATAGGTTCATCCTTGGTTGCGAGTGCGTACACCTGACGCTGCAACTCACCTTCAAGCAGATGCGTAACAAAGTTATGGTAATACGTATTGAGCAATTGCAAAATGACCCAACGACGCATTCTCGGATTATCAGAACGTTTCAACAAATGATCTGCCAGCAGCATTTCATTCATTGTCGAAGGCGCCTCTATGAAATAGAGGGACGGTCGTGTATTCGTAAGACGTTGGTAATGCCCGGCAAGCATGAAATGTCCAGCATGTCCCACTTCATGGGCAAGTGTAAATGCTCCGCGCATATTGTTTGCCCATGAGATCAGGATATAGGAATGAGAACCATATATGGACGAACAAAAAGCTCCTGTCGATTTGCCCGCATTATCTGCGTAATCTACCCAGCGCTCACTAAATGCACGCTCCACAATGTCGCCATATTCCGGTCCCATCACGGCAAGAGCTTCACGAATGAGCGTGCAGGCTTCCTCATATGTAATGGCAGGGCTGAATTCAGGGTCCAGTGGTGCTTTCAGATCACAGAACATCAGCTTGTCCAGACCTAACTCACGTTTCTTGAGAGCTGCCAGTCTGCGCATGTGAGGTGCGAGTTCCTGCTGGATGATGTCCAGTACATTGTTATACATCTCTTTGCTTACCTGCTGCGGGCTGAGCAGCATATCCGTAACATCATCATATCCACGCAGCCTGGACATGACGACCTGTTTCTTCACTTCGGTTGCGTAACCTTCAGCAAACGTATTTTTGTAATCATTCAGCTTGGAGCTGAATGCAGCATACGCAGAGCGGCGCAGCTTTGTATCCGATGACATTTCATAATTATTCTCATAGAATGACCAGGACAGCGGGCGGTTATTGTCATCGCCATCAAGTGCATCGTCAAACGTCATGTCTGCTAATTTACCACGCAGATAGATCCGGTATGGCGAGTCCAGCACTTCCCCGAGGGAAGCGAGTACCTTCTCCGTTTCGGGCGAAAGACGATGTGCCTTTTCCTGAATTAGACGATCCAAACTGCGGGCATACGGCTGCAAACCCGGAAGTTCTTCAATATAACGTTTAACCGTTCCATCCGGAAGATCCACGATCTCGGAATTCACAAAAGACAAGGACGACGACAAATTCGATAAGATGTCTCCCGCCTTGGCTGAATTCTCAATATTCACGGGATTGGTACTGTCCTCCGACTGTTTCAGCCGGGCATATGAAGCTGTTTTGCTAATGCGTTCCTGCAAAGCTTCGCGGGCATCCAGACAGGCCAGCAGCTGCTCAGCGCCTTCGCCCAGATGTCCTTTGAATGTTTCGATATGGGCAGCAGCTTCAGGCAGTGATCTAAGCTCCTGCTCCCACTCTGCGTCTGTCCCAAACAAGTCTCGCAAGTCCCAGGTAGTCTCTTGGTTTACTTCATCGCGTGTACGTATTTTTTCCATCGTTAAATGTCCTCCTCCTTGCATTTCCAATATCTCTCATCGTATCATATTCGGAGCATTTATGCCTTACATATCCTAAAATGAGCCTTTTGGTTCAAGGGATTATAGATTGGACTAAAAAATATTCACACTTACCACTCCGACGGAAGAATAACCTTCCGATCGCTGTTATCCCCAGATTTTTTGATCCCTTTTCTAAAGGGGAAATCCGGGGATAAGCATATGCTTCCGATGCAGCTTTCTTTCAGAAGCTTTTAGGCTAACGCTTCGCTTCTTCAGGCTATTTCTGCCTTCTACGTTTCAAGAAAACTTTTTTAAAACTGTCAGTGAATTAGAGGGAAAGAAAAACCGCCAGGTAATGGAAGTGTCCATTTACCCGGCGGTTCGTCTGACTATAACTTATTCTGATTTCCAAATTACATTTTCACCATAGTTTTTACCCCAGTTATACATCGCATGCAGCACGGGCATCAGGCTCTGTCCGTGATCCGTCATCGTATATTCCACACGAGGAGGTACTTCTGCATACACCTTGCGCTCAATTAGCTTGTCTTCCTCCAGCTCACGCAACTGGTTGGTCAGCATCTTTTGGGTAATATGAGGAATCAATCGCTTCAATTCACTGAAACGTTTGGTGCCTTCAAGACCCAGATGCCATAAAATAATCAGTTTCCATTTGCCGCCAATAACAGCAAGGGTCAATTCTTTCTCACAGTTGATCTCTTTCAAGTTGATGCGTTCCTTGACTTCGGTTGCCATGGCTCCGAGCCCCCTTTTCTTGCACTCAATATTATATCGCTAAAATGCATTTCGCATATCACAAGAACACTCCGCAACAGGAGAACTTGCCGCTCCCTTGTATCATATAACGGGTTCATTGGTTCGATACAGCTTGTATACATTCTACTACAGCAAGACTCTGATGTTAAGCAAACCCCGAATCAGACCACAAACAACGATAGCAGAAAAGACCGGAACTCCCTCTTGTTTAAGGGTATTCCGGTCTTTCATCTATAAGTTGAACTAATGAATATTTACACTAGCCACTCCGATGACAGAACAATCTTCCGATCACTGTTATGCCCAGATTTTTTCATCCTCTTTATCAAAAGTGAAAATCTGGTCATAAACGCGAACGCTCCGCTTCTCCAGCTTATTTCTGTCCTCTACGTTGTTGTGTAAATGTTTAGTTCAACTTATATATTCTACTTCATCAAGTTTATGACATATGGTCTATTCCAGGTTGGCATGACGCCCAAACATGTCTGCTCCAGTCATACTCTTCATTTCCATCATGGTGAGCACCAGTGCATCCATGCTCAGCAGCAGCCCCTGTTCAAACAGAGAGCCCATCGGCTGTATGGTCACTGTCGCTCCGGCGTTTGCTGTATCTTCTTTGGCGGATGCATGAAGACGAACCACGGTATCGGACAGCTGTCCAATGGTGGACTCTGGTTTAATTGTGATCAGACCCACAGGAGCACCTGCTTTACTGGCCTTCTGAGCCATCGCTGCCAGACTGCCTGTCTCCCCTGAGCCTGAGCATAACAAGAGGAAGTCTTTCGGAGAGATCCCTGGCGTAACGGTCTCCCCAACTACATATACCCGCAGACCCATCTGCATCAATCTCATCGCAAAAGCCTTTCCCATCAGACCGGATCGGCCTGCGCCTGCCACAAAAACCTGTTCGGCAGCCAGAATATGTTCCGCCATGGCCTGCATCTCCGAGTCGTCGATCTGGCTTAGCGTACGTTCCAGCTCCTTCAAGATGTCCACTGCGTATTGTCGGCTGCTCATCTGTCTTACCCTTGTTGAACCAAACGTTGCATCTCAGCTGCAACTTTAGCTTTGTCTGCTTGTCCAGTGATACCGCCACCCACAATCACCAGATCCGGTTGTGCTTTGATCACTTCAGGCAATGTTTCCAGCTTGATGCCACCAGCTACAGCTGTTTTTGCATTTTTCACGGCTTGTTTGATCGTTTGCAGATCTTCGAACGGGCTTTGTCCTTCAGCTTGCAGGTCATAACCTGTGTGTACACAGATGTAATCTACGCCAAGCGAATCAACTTCTCGAGCACGCTGTTCAAGATTAGGCACGTTGATCATGTCCACAAGAACTTGTTTGTTTTGTTTCTTCGCTTCTGCTACTGCACCTTTGATCGTACTATCATTGGTTGCCCCAAGCACAGTGATCAGATCCGCACCAGCTTCAGCTGCTTTCATGATTTCATAACCACCAGCGTCCATAATTTTAAGGTCTGCAAGAACTTGCAGATTAGGGAATGCTTCTTTCATCGCTTTTACCGCGTGCAAACCTTCATTAATAACGATTGGCGTACCAATCTCAACGATATCGATATATTGTTCAACTTCTTTAACAAGTGCAATACCTTCAGGGATGTTTACCAAGTCCAATGCCAATTGCAATTTCACGATTCATTTCTCCTTTTGTTGTTCGAGTATGAGTATATCCTGTAAAGGATGTTAAAATATTTAGCCTGCACCGTTCAGCCAGTTCAGATGCATGCAATGTTTGTCATGGCTACTCATTCATTGTAGAACCTGACTATCCGTTAAGGAAGTACGCACTTTGAAGTCAGGTAGTTACTTGCACGATACTATTGATTGAATTACATTGTTATATGAACTTAAATTTGAAAATAAGTTATCGTTCACAATCCACATATGTGGTTATCTGCGAATTCATGTGCTCCTCTTCTCATCAAAAAAGACCCCGCCACAAGGACAGGGTCTTTCCAAAGTATCAAGTCAACAAGATTATACAAATTGATCCTGAAAACGTATTTAAACCTCTCGGTTAATCATTCAAATCTTGGATTTACAGATAAACAGGTTTCACGCATACCGGCTTGGATACACCTGTGCTGTGGCCTGTGTATTTCAGACGCCCGCTCTCCTGATCCACTGTAAAGGAAACGATATTGTTGGTATCGCGGTTAGCTGCGATCAGCAGTTTGCCATTCGGAGTCAAAGCAAAGTGACGTGGGTGTTCACCCTCAGCAGATACATGCTCAACCAGTTTCAAATGTCCTGTTTCAGCGTCTACTGCAAATACCACGATGCTGTCATGCCCGCGGTTCGAACCGTATACGAAACGACCATCGTTTGATACGGCGATTTCAGCTGTTGTGTTTTCACTGCCATCATAGCCGTCAGGCAATGTGGAAACGGTGGAAACCTCTGTCAATGTGCCTGCTGCTGCATCATAACGGAAAGTCGTAATGGAAGAATCCACTTCGTTAATAACATAGGCGAATTGACCATTCGGATGGAATGCCAAGTGACGAGGTCCTGCACCCGGATGTGTTTTGGTTTCACTGTGCAGTACGAGTTCGTTCTTCTCTGCATCAATGGAGTAGATTGCGATTTTGTCCGCACCCAGATCCTGTACCATCATGTATTTGCCATCCGGGCTGAAGAATGCAGAATGCACATGCGGCTTGTCCTGACGTTCAGGATGCGCACCTTTGCCTTCATGTTTCTTCTCATCCAGAAGCACGCCAACTTCACCGTTATCCGCCAGGGCTTGCAGACCCACCAGACCACCGTGGTAGCTGGAAAGGATCAAGTAACGTCCGGAAGGATCACGTTGGATATGACATGGTGGAGCCGAAATGGAGTCATGACGATTCAGCAATGACAATTTTCCTGTTGAAGGATCAATGCTCAGAGCTACAGCTTCAGACATTTTATTGCCTTCGGCAGACGCCGTCTCACCGATCGCATACAGTTTATTACCTTCAGCATCCACGTTTACAAACGTTGGATTTTTCACGCCCGCGATGCCGTCAAGCTTGGAGAGGTTACCTGTATCCTCATTCAATTCATATGCGTAAATGCCCTCATTTTCCGCTTCGGCATAAGAGCCGACCAATACGAGCAAGCGTTTTGATTCACTCATTACAGTTTCCTCCTCTATGTGTATGTAATCTGGTTGCACCTCTTCTATAATAAATCTGCCATATCAAAATAGCAATCCACCGCCCCTGCGCATCCATCAAAGAAGTGGCCTCAAACATATGCTCATTACGCAAGTCAATACCAAAATCCATTCCCGACAAAGGTCAACTTCTGCTATGATAAAATAGGTTTTTCATCCAGAAAGGACTGAATTTCGATTGTTTAATTCATTTCTACTCACGTTATATCATGTATTTCTGCCCATATCGCTTCCTGTGATCGGAGGCATATTGTTAAAACGGTTCAAACATTGGGATACTCGGCCGCTGTCGACCTTTTCTCTCTATATTTTGAGCCCTGCGCTTATCTTTGATACACTGCTACATGCTGATATTACATGGACAGACGTAACCGGCACATTCTGGTTCTCCATGATTAATCTGATCGCCTTGTGGGCACTGGCTGAACTGCTGAGCCGAGTATTCCATCTTGGGGCAAGCGAAAAAGCGGGACTTACCCTTGTCTCCACGTTTACGAACTGCGTGAATTATGGGCTCCCGCTTGTGTTGCTTGCCTTTGGACAGCTTGGATTGGATAAGGCTTCGGTATATGTCATCGGACAGATGATCATTGTAAACACAGTAGGTATCTTTTTTGCCGCCAGATCTGAATTCACGGTCAAAAATGCGATTCTGTCCGTCTTCCGTATGCCTTCCATCTATGCTGCTTCGATAGCCATCATCCTGCGTGCATCCAATCTGAGCTTGCCAGTGGCACTGGATGGAGGCATCTCCATGCTCGCAGCCGGTTACTCTCCTGTCGTACTGGCCATTCTCGGTGCACAGATGCTCAGACCACGTGGTTCCGTCGAACCTTGGAAACCTAACGTGCGCAAAGCGTTCTGGACTGGACTTATAGTACGGCTTGCTGCAGCACCAGTACTCTCATATCTAATCCTGACTGCACTTCAGATTGAAGGAACGTTATTCAGTGTGCTGCTGATCCTAGCGTCCATGCCGACCGCAGTGAACGCCGTAATTTTGGCCGAGCAATTCAATGCGTCTCCGCAGTTTGTGTCCCGCTGTATTCTGTGGACAACTGCTGCGTCCATGGTCATTCTGCCGATCATGATTGTGATGTCTTCCTGATCAGCACGGAAGCTGAAGTTGGAGACATCGCTGCTTGCTTGCGTTTCTCCAACCGACGTTCAAAGCGACGTTTCAGTGCTCTGACATAGAAGAACTTGACGACAAAGTAAGAAATCACACCCAGGATGACCCCAAAGACGGACATGCCTGCCAGAATATCCAGACCACCCCGCAATAGTTCACTTAGCGCGGACCAGTTGCCGCGAAACAGCTCCATAAAGGCACTCTCATGAACAAGTCCCTGCCCCATGCTGTGCGCCGGCAATATCCAGGAACCAATTTGCTTGGCAAGTGGCATCAATATGATGGGCAGGAAAGTTAGCTTGCCGACCACGTTGCCCACAATAGCCGCTGGCAGTGAACCACCGGACAAACGTACAATCGGATAGAACACGAGATATACCAGTGATGCTGTGGAAATGACGATCAATTCCAAACCAAAACCCAAAGCAAATCCGGTAGATACTTTATGTGCCCCGCCGGGAGCACGTAACAATTTGAGAAAATTAAGCTTCAAAGCACGTGTTAAACGCGCAAAACGTGAGTTTTTGCTTTTCTGTAGGTTCATACCGAACTTCCCCTTATCTTACACAAATGACGGCTGAAGCCGCCTACTCTTCAGTATATCACACCGCGTTAACGCCTGCTGTTATAATCACTGGCTGTGTCTCAATGGCGACGTTACCTGCTACCGCTCTGGAGATCATGCAGGACTCTTCTGCTTTATGTGCCAAGCGCTCCGCCTTCGTTACATCAGCATCAGATGCATCCGCTTTGAGCACAATGCGAGGTCTGTGTGTGATCCGTTCGTACGTAAATACGTTATTGGTAACATCCACTGTCGCTTCGGACTCCAGTGTCAGCTCATCCGGTGTAATCTCCGATCGCTCCAGCATTGCTGCCAGCGTAATCAAATAACAGGTGGACGCTGCACCCAGCAGCATTTCATCCGGATTGGTACCGGTACCCGGACCACCCATCTCCTGTGGAATCGAAATGACTGTTTTTAACCCGCCTGCATCAATATGCCCTTCACTGTTACGTCCACCATTCCAAGTAGCTTTCAGGTGAAAAGGATGTTTCATTATATTCATTCCTTTCTAATTAGACACGGACACATGCTATGGATTGTTCATTCAGTGCGCTAACCTGCTCTTCCTCTAAGCCCAGATCCGTTATTACTTTTGCCACACTACTGAGTTCAGCCACTCTTGTAAAAGCCTGCACGCCAAACTTGCTCGAATCCGCCAGCAATATAACTTCATCAGCTATGCTGATCATCTTCTGCTTCACCAGCGCCTGCAATTCATTCGACTCACTGATGCCCTTGGTCAAATGTACACCTTTGCAGGATAAGAAAACTTTATCCACATGATACGCATCAAGCGACCGTTCAGCTAGCGGCCCTACAAACGATAGGGACTTCGAAGCAAGCTGCCCGCCTGTCGCGATTACACGGATCTGTTCCTTGTTACTCAGCTCCGCTGCGACCTTAATGGAGTTGGTCAACACGGTGAGTGGTATGTTCGGCAGTCCAGCCGCCATATACCACGCAGTTGTACTGGCATCCAGCGCTATCCGGTCACCGTGCTCTACCATTTTCAACGCTTCGTCCGCAATTCTGCGTTTCTCTTCTGCATGAGTTACAGCCCGCTCCGGATAAGGGATCTCCGACTGCCCCTCTTCTTTATATTTTACGCTGACAGCCCCGCCATGGGAACGTCTGAGCCTTCCCGCCTGCTCCAGCTTGTCCAGATCACGACGGATCGTCTCTTCCGTCACACCGCAGCGCTCACTAAGCTCGGTTACGCGCATACTTCCCTGCGCATCTACCCATTCCACAATTTTCTCATAACGTTCAGCCACGAGCATCTTCATTCACTCCAAACCGTTGATTATCCAAGATGAATCCTGTTCATCCCATCATACCACAGTGCCCCCGGAAGGAGAATTTCATCGAGCGCGCAGAGGGTGCAAAAAAGAGGGAGCGTAAGCTAGCTTATGCTCCCTCCATTTCCAATGAAATTGTGTCTTATTTATCGTCAGCCATAGGGAACCAGCCCGGTGTGTGAATAATTGCATTCCACAGACCGTCAGGGATAACCAGACGTTCCTGATCTGATTTGGTGAGAATCGTCTCGATATCTTCCTCACGTCCGCTTTCGATTTTCTCAACCCAGTCAGGCTCGATAATCAGCTCACGACCAATCGCAAGCAGTGGCACACCACTCTGGAGAGCTTCGGCTGCCTCGTCTGCGGTATGGATGGAACCTACGCCAATGACAGGCAGTTTACCGCCCACACGTTCAAGGATAAATTCAATTCTGGAGCGAGTATCTGCTTCACCTCGTCTTGGCTTGGACCAGAACTCGTTGACGGATACATGCAGGTAATCCAGATTTTTATCTTTCAGCGCATCAACCAATGCATACGTCTCTTCCATGGTCAGCCCCGGTGTTTCCGGCTCTTCTGGTGAGAAACGGTATCCAACGATAAACGGCAGTTTCGTATGTGTAGCTACAGCCTTCTGGATCTCATCTACCACAGCCAATGGGAATGTGAGACGTTTCTCGATGCTTCCACCCCAACGATCTTCACGTCGGTTGGAATGTGGAGAGAAAAACTGCTGAATCAGATAACCGTTTGCACCATGAATCTCAACACCGTCGAAGCCAGCTTCAATGGCGCGACGGGTTGCTTCCCCAAAGTCCTTGATAATGGACGTAATTTCGTCATCAGACAGCTCTCTTGGTACAGGAGATCCCGGACGCTCACTGGCAACAGCACTTGGAGCAGCGACTTGACCCGCTGGTACCGCTTGTTCTGGCGTGAGACGACCTGCATGGAAGATTTGCAGTACGGCTTTGGAGCCTTGCTGCTTAATCGTATCGGCCAGACGTTTCAGACCGGGAATAAAGCTATCGTCATAACTGCCAAATTGAGCCGGAAAACCAATTCCATTCGCAGTTACATGAGTTACCGCTGTAACAGACATACCAGCACCGCCAGTACGACGCGCATAATAAGCAAGTTCAGCGTCTGATACAGTACCATCGGGATTCGAGGACATATGAGTCATTGGAGCGAGCACGATCCGGTTTTTCAGCGTAATGCCGCTTGGCAGTGAAACTTGTTCAAACATTGGGCTATACTTTGGATTCATTCGTGGTTCCCTCCTGATTAAATATCTCTTTTAATAGATATATGAATATATGCGTTCGCTTACTGTAATTATTATAGTTACGTTTCACTCACATTGCAACTTTTCATTTTTCACCCCTTATCCATTCGATGCTTAAATCTCACTGCTCCATTCACTATCCGCCTTTTGTCCATTACACTTTTTTCTTCTTTCTCAACCCAAAAAGACGGAGTGTCTTACAACTCTCCGCCTCATAAAACTGCTTGCTCAGCTTAGAAACTGCGAACGTATGCCAGCTTCTGGTCCATCTCTTCCACACATTCATAGCAGTCATGCTCATCATTGGCTACCATAGGAGTTACCGGATACAGATTCATCTCTGTACTGTTGTAGGATTTCAACAACGGTAGCAGCTGTGTCACGCGTGTATTCGCCGGATCCAGCCAGGTATTGATCTCTTCTTCAGACAGAATCGCCGGCATTTTGCTGCCAAACTCCCGTGTAACCATGTTCGCCCCCGCCATCAGCATCGTGCAGGTACGCAGTGGCTGTTTGCGCGTATCTTTCCATACCTCGTATAATCCCGCTATGCCAAACAATCCGCGATCCGGCATAACCACTCGCACTGCATAGCTTTTCTTGCCTTCTTGACGCCAGTAATACAAACCATTGCATGGGATAACACAACGCTTCGTCTCTACCAGCTTGTAGTAGGCTGGATTCTCATGGACCGTCATGAGATTGGCATTGACTGCATCGCGTCCCCAGAACGGAATGAATCCCCATCGGAACTCGTCCAATACCCGCTCACCATCCTGATGCAAAATAATCGGTGTATGCTGGGTTGGGCTGATATTGTAACGGTTTTTGTAATAATACATCACCCGTTGAATCTTAAAATGATCCCTGACCTCATCCAAATCGGCTGCCAACGAAAAACGGTTACACATGCTCAGGCACTTCCTTTCCCTGCTTGAATTGAATTTGATTGTATTGTTTGTTATTGCAGGGAAATTATGCATGCTTGTATAGAAAGCATTAGTAATCGTGTGAAATCTTCCTATTTCCCACTGCCTGAGCTATAGAGAAGCCTGAACTGCTGCGGGGTCATCCCGATATCCGTCCGAAACATACGAATAAAATAACTGCTGTGTGTAAATCCACACTGAGAAGCAATTTGTTTTACGGATAGTTCCGAGTCTACGAGCATTTTCTTCGCGGCCAGAATGCGGCAGTCCAGCAGATACCTGCCGGGCGGAACACCCATGATACTCTTGAACATGCGATTAAAATAATACACGCTGTATCCCGCTATATCCGCCATTTCAGCAAGACTTAGCGGTTGTGTGCAGTGACGACGAATATAATCGGCTGTTGAGCGGATTGTATCCTGATGGTTCAGTAATGACGTCCC
Source organism: Paenibacillus sp. RU5M (assembly GCF_900221055.1). Classification (NCBI taxonomy): domain Bacteria; kingdom Bacillati; phylum Bacillota; class Bacilli; order Caryophanales; family Paenibacillaceae; genus Paenibacillus; species Paenibacillus sp. RU5M. The sequence goes on from NZ_OBQM01000002.1 coordinate 481,812, forward strand.
TTCGATTGACTCCGAATTTCGTGCCAATTCAACTAGCAACTCATACAGTACCGCCGACAACTTCGGTTCATGCACACTCTCATAACCTTCACCGAGCTGGCATAATTGTTCATGCAACTCCTCGAAACGTTCCTCGCCAGAGAATGAAAAGAGCCACACTTTATCCGGATTCCGCAAGCCTAGCAGCCGCTCCAGATCGTGGGCTTGCAGATGAATCCATCTGATATCCCAGGGATCAGATGGATCGGCATAATACTGTTGCGCCTGTCCCGGCGCATATAGAAAACCTTGTCCAGCCGTTAATCGAACGCTACCCTGCTCGGTTCTCACTTCACCCTGTCCGTTGAAAACCAGATGCAAATTATACTCTCGTATTCCGTGCGGACGATGTTCCTTGTGCTCTGGATCGAGATATCTTCCGTAGGCTACTGGATAACATGCATACCCTGCATGCCCGGGCTCCGGCATAAACCAATGGTTTCGCATATGTTCTTCCCCCAAAAATAGCAAGATCATGATACCCTATCGCAACATGTTATTATATTCCCCTCTCATTATACATTATAAAATGAAATAGACTCGACACTCTTCCACAAGATGATGATAGTGGAGTCATTAAGCACTGGCTTGAGCGTGCATGAAAATCATTATGTTCCAGACCAAAGGAGATTAGCATACATGAACCAAAACCGACCTATTCAAATGGGTGTTGATTATTATCCTGAACATTGGGACCCTAATCTGTGGGAGCAGGATGCCCGATTAATGGCCGATAGTGGTGTACGTATTGTACGTGTGGGTGAATTTGCCTGGAGTCGAATGGAGCCTGCCGATGGACAATTCGATTGGACATGGCTTGATCAGGCGCTCGATACCCTTCATCGCAATGGGCTCCAGGTGGTGATCGGTACACCAACGATGACACCACCACGGTGGCTCACCAAAAAATGTCCTGATATTCTGCCGGTGCTGCCAAGTGGACAGTTGTACCATGAAGGAGTCCGCGGCCACCGCTGTTATAACAGTTCGAGCATGCGGACGTACAGTGCACGAATTGTTCAGAAGCTGAGCGAGCGATATGCAGGACATCCGGCTGTGATTGGCTGGCAGACTGATAATGAATTCAGTTTCACGGATTGTCAGTGTACTGCTTGTTCAGAGGCTTTTCGCGAGTGGGTTCGAGCCCGTTACATTTCACTAGGGCAGCTCAACCAGGCTTGGGGTACTGTTGTCTGGAGTGGAGAATACAGCGATTGGGAACAGGTGACGCCACCATATGGCGGCTCTCCGTTTCAGAATCCTTCGTTCCTGCTGGACTACTCCCGTTTTCAGTCGGATTCCATTGTTGCTTTTCAAAGCATCCAAATCGAGATCATTCGGCATAACTGTCCCGATCATTTTGTCACTCATAATTTTCATAGCTATCCGCAAAAGGCAGATCAATATAAAATCGGTCAGGATCTGGATTTCGCTTCTTTTGATTACTATCCCAACCCTTCACCTAACAAAACGGACACCGCACCTTACAGTGGCGCTTTGTCGCTAGATCTAACACGTGGCATCAAACGCCGCAATTTCTGGATTATGGAGCAGCTTAGCGGACCTCCAGGATGCTGGTTTCCGATGTGGCGTTCACCCCAGCCCGGCTTCTTGCGTGCTTACTCATGGCAGACTATTGCCCGTGGAGCGGATGCGGTCGTGCATTTCCGCTGGCGCAGTGCCACTATAGGAGCAGAACAGTTCTGGCACGGACTGATTGATCACAGCAATGTTCCAGGGCGACGGTTCAAGGAGTTTCAGCAACTGTGTACCGAAGTGAACAGTCTGGGTGAACGCCTGCAAGGCTCAACATTGCAGAACGAAGTCGCCATCCTGCATTCGCATGATCAGTTAAACGCTTTACGAATTCAGCCACAGGCGGAAGTACTGGAGTACTACGAAAATATAAAAGTATGGCATCGTGCCCTAACCAAATGGGGAATTAGTACAGATGTTATCCATTCCTCGGAAGCGCTCGATGGCTACAAAATCATCATCGCACCGCACTTGTATCTGCTGGACGAGAGCACCGCGGAACGTCTGCAAGCTTTTGCAGCGGATGGTGGCATATTGGTCTTAACGCATCGCACCGGTGTCAAAAACGATAACAACGTCTGTGTCATGGAGCCACTTCCAGGTATGTTATCTGCTTGCTCGGGCGTGCGTGTTACCGAATATGACCCCATTGGTGGTGACCAAATTCAGATTCGGGATGAGAAGGGCAATACATATGCTGCCTCACAATGGGCTGATGTGTTGGAACTGGACACGGCACAGGCGATTGCGGTTTATGCGGATCAATTTTATGCCGAAAGTGCGGCTGTCACCCAAAACAACTGGGGTAAAGGCGCTGTCTATTATGTAGCGACCCAGCCGGATGAAGCTTATCTGAGCCAGTTACTGCAAAACATCGCTGAACAATGTGGCCTGTCCGGGATTCAAACTCTGCCAGACGGTGTCCAGGTGACAACCCGCTCAGGACCGAATGGAACGTTTCGTTTCATCCTGAATTTAAGTCCTGAATCTGGCTCCATTCCGTTGCAAGCATCATACAAAAGTGCATTGGATGGAACTATGAAAGGACCTCGATTGGAACTGGAGCCGTATGATATCGAAATCTTGGAGATTCAATAATATGTAACATCTCTGCGCTTAAAACAAAATGAACCATGAAAAGGCCCGGGTATGCACATCAAGTGCATCCGGGCCTTAAAGAATTGGGCGTTAACAACATAAACCAATCTTACTTGATTACAATTTGATAAAGTCAGCCATGGAACGAACCTGGATGGCCCCCGCCTTGGAGACAGCACCATCAGATCCTTGCAATTCCCCTCTGGCGGTGAACTTAACCTTCACAGGAATACCCGGAATGAGGTCGAAGAAATTGTCCGAGAACACCCCTTCTGCCTCAGTAGAAATCCATACTTGTTTTGCAAGTACATCACTTTCCAGGACCAGATGCACGCCATCATTCTCGGTAACTTCGGTTACCTTAATTTGCGCTGGTTGCAATGCAATATCCTTTGAAGGTGCAAAATAATGTTCCTGTGTGATGTCGGATGCCCCATCCTGCTTCAGATCAATACGCAGCAATGTTGTTGCAGCATCGCGACCTTCCAGCCATTCCGCCTGGCTCAATGACAGCACCTGTTGACCAGAGTTGGATGCCAGAGCGACTTCATGCTCTTCCTCACGATATACCGTGCCATCAAAGCCAATCAGGCGTATCTGGAGTTTGCCTTTCACAGGTTCAAGCTGATCCGAGATGAGGTAAATATCTGTCACATCTTCCTTCGTACCATCTACCGATACCAAGATATCGCTGAAGCTGCGTTTCGCGTAATATTGCAATGCTTTCCAACGTCCGAAGTAATCCATACCCGCCCAGGAAGCCACCGGCCAGCAATCATTCATCTGCCAGTAGAGCGTTCCCATACAGAACGGTTTGCGACGACGGTGAGCCTCAATGGCTGTTTTCATCGCCTCAGCCTGAAGCACTTGGCTCATATAGAGAAAGGATGGGAAATCCTTCGGCTCATGCATGTACATATCCATGTATTGTTTAATCAGACGATTACCTGCCCCGTTCTTCTGATGCGCCAGCATGACTTCAGACTCCAATGCCAAATCCTCTTCCTCCGCATACTTGCGAACCGAATCATACTCAGGGAAGGACTGGAAGCCATACTCACTCATGAAGCGTCCAACATGAACGTTGTAGTTCTCAAAGGGCTCCACATTATGCCACACACCCCAATAGTGGATATCCCCTTCAGATGTGGATGGGTGAGCATGCTGTTTCTCGTCTCCCGACAGTGATACCAGTGGTGAAGAAGGCCAATAATCCACACCAGGAGCATAGGCTTCAACCACTTCAGGCAAAAGATCATGGAAAATAGCTTCGTAATCCGCCCAAATGCGTTCTCTTTGCTCCGCGTTGTAATCTTTTTTCCAACCCCAGCCGCCATCCTCAATGTAATGTGCCCACGCTGAATCAATCTCGTTATTACCACACCACAGCACGATGCTTGGATGATTACGCAGACGTTTCACATTATCAATCGCCTCATGCTTCACACTGTTCAGGAAAGCCTCGTCTCCAGGATACATGCTGCAAGCAAACATAAAGTCCTGCCATACGAGCAAACCATATTCGTCACACAACTCGTAGAATACGTCTTCTTCATAGAAACCACCACCCCATACACGGAGCATATTCATGTTCGACTCGGCAGCAGATACAATCTCATGCAGATAGCGCTCACGTGTCACTTCTGTTATGAAGCTGTCGTTGGGAATGTGGTTCGCACCTTTGGCAAACACAGCAACTCCGTTTAACTCAAAATAAAAGGATGCTCCCGCTTTATCTTTGTCACGAACCAGACGAATGGACCGAATACCCGTTTTGACTGTAGACTCAGCCACAGCCTGTTCGCCCTGAATCACTTTCGTATGGAAAGAATACATATGCGCGTCACCCAATCCGCGGCTCCACCACAACTTCGGCTCAACAATAGAGATTGGAACCTCCACAGTTTGGACGCCCGGTTTCAGGGTTACAGCCTGCTCCCAACTCTGTTCATCCGTTCCTACTCGAATGATCGCTTCTATGGATTGCTCAGACTCCACTTCCACGACGGCAGTGAGCGAAGCGGAAGCAGCAGTTACTTCATTTTGCTGAATGAATACATCATTAATTCGTATGTCTGTCCAGCCTTCAAGGCGTACTTCACGCCAGATTCCGCTGGTTACAAAACGTGGACCCCAGTCCCAACCATAGTGGTACGGGGCTTTCCGTGCAAAAATACTCACTCTTTTATCGCCTAATCCCCCCACGTCAGATTGATCATTCGATGCAGGCAGGGCATATCCTAGTTTCTCCAGCTTCGGCAGATCTTCATTGATCGGAGAACGAAAACGTATTCGGAGTACGTTGCCACTTGCCTTTACAACAGATTTCACGTCGACTGTCCACACCCGGAACATATTGTCTGCCGACAACAGATGTTGTTCATTCACATACACATCTGCATATGTATCCAGACCATCAAAGACCAGCTCCAGATGCTGCGACGACAATAGTGCCTCATTCACATCAAATTCCGTGCGATATTCCCAGTCTTTCTTATCGACCCATTGAATTTCTTTTTCGTTAGTTCCATAGAAAGGGTCCGGTATTTTACCCAGTTTCAGCAAATCCGTATGCACACAGCCGGGTACGTGAGCCGGCATCCATTCCTGATCCTCACAAGCCTTGAACGTCCAATTCTGAAAAGTTTGCGATTGTATTTTGCTCATGACAGCCTCCGTTATCATTGAAGTATTTTTTTAAAAAAACATTTTGTTAGGTTTTGTTATTATAAAAACAAATAACTTACAAAACAAAATTAACATGATATGCTCAATTCAGTCAATCTGTTTTGTGGATTATTTCAAAAAAACATATCCGATAACAAAAAAAGACATGAAGCCCAATCTCTCCATGTCTTTTCACCCCAAGTTTATAGCGTCCTGGCGTGTGTTATTATTAACATTTCTAAATTCACGTTCGTTAGCTTCACGGCAAAATAGCATTGTACTCATCACGAATGATTAATTCCGAATAGATCAGTTTTCTTTCAAAAGGCCCGTCCGGATGCTCCAACCGCCATAATAACTGGTCCACCGCACGTCTGCCCAGATTCTCCTTATCGATATGCACCGTAGCAAGAATAGGCTCTTCTGCACGGGTATTATCAAACCCGGTTACTGCACAGCGCTCCGGCACCTCGATGTCCCTGCTTTGGAGTGCACCAATCACAACAGCGGCCATGTGGTCGTTGGCACATACCATCACTTCGGGGATATCCTCCATCTTCATGGCGATAATCGATTCCCGAATGTGATCCAGATCAGGTCCCAGCAAATCTGCTTGCTGCGAGACCTGCAGCTGCATCTCTTCCAGTACTGAACGATAGCCGAGCCATCGTTCTCTGAAACTGGCTGCATCAGGCAATTCGCCAGCAAACTGTAGCCGTCTGTAGCCCTTTCCAACGAGCATCAACACCAGTTCCTGCATACATTTCATGTTATCTGTAAACACCGTATCTCCATGAATTGCCGGGTCTTCATGATCAACCATCACAAGTGGAATATGCAGTCGATAAATCTCGAGCAATACGGATGTGGAAATGGAACCGACAGTTATAATACCGCTGATGGCTTCAGGATTCAGCACCGAAAACATGCGATCTGAGGAAGGTTCCGTCAAGGTCAGGATATCCATGCCCTTCTCATTCAGGCGTGCAGATATTCCCTCAAAGATGGGACCCCAGTACAGGGAGGATCGATTCTGCGAACGAATGTTAGGAAACAAGATCAGAATAGTCCCCTGTCTGTCTATCTTCATCTCCTGTTCAGCAGGGGTTTCCACTAGGAAACGTTTCGGTTCAGCTTTGAAATATCCGAGCTGTCCTGCCGTTCTGACAATCATCTCCCGGGTATGTTCACTGACACCAGGTTTACCGGTTAACGCACGAGAGACTGCGAATTTGGACACCCCCGCAGCATCGGCAATTTGCTGCATGGTTACTCTTTTGGCCATCCTTCTCACCCGTTTTTCCTTTATTTTTCATTTAGTGTAGCATAAAAAAAGGGATTCAACAAAACAAGTTATGAAAAAATTCATTTTGTTAGGTTGATAATTTGCTAGGGATTCTGAATCTCTGCTGGATAAATAACAAAAAAGTTCCTCCAACACCTTCACAATGAAGATGATGGAAGAACTCTTGCTTTATTTCAAAATTATACACCCGGCGCTCCCTGATCTCCCAGTTCGGTCTGTAATGCCGTCCGCTTTCTGCGCCAGAATAACGGATAAGGGACTCTGATCTCCGTAATCAGAACACTAATGAGCATAAGTGCTGCACCCGCATACCCTTGCAGAGTAAGGGACTCCCCTTGAAAGGTAAACGCAAATGCTGCTGCAAACAGTGGTTCAAGCGAAAAGATCAGACTCGTTCTCGTTGGTGAAGCATGCCGCTGGGCAAGAGTCTGTAAAATGTAGCCAATGCCGCTGCACAGTACTCCCAGACCCAGAATGGCCGCCCAAGATTGAGGTGTGTCAGGTAAACGTGGTGTCTCCAGCACAAATGTAGCAGCCAGCCCCCACAGGGCTGCAACGCCCAGTTGCACCGTTCCCAGCGTTAGTGGATCATGCTTCGGCGTATACTTGCCAGCAATCATAATGTAGATCGCGTACATTAATGCTGCGAGAATGCATAGGATATCCCCCATGTGCAGGCTAAGCTCATGTTGAAGTGTCAACAATGCGAGCCCAATTACCGCCACGAGAATACTTATCGTTAACCGCAAGTCTGGCATTCTGCGATGCAGAATTGTCGTCAGGATGGGCACAAAGATCACTGCCAAACTGATCAAAAATCCTGCCTGGGAAGCCGTTGTGCGCTGTACTCCATAAGTGATAAATACAAAGGCCGCGAATAACGCTGTTCCCATAATAGCCCCTGCTACAAGCGTTCCCCGATCCATTCTGAACAGTCGCCGATGGAAAAGGACAGCTGCCGCGATAAAGGCAATTCCAAACCGAAAAGCGACCAGATTCAATTCCTGCATGGACTCCAGTCCTGATTTCATAAACAGATAGGATGATCCCCATATTACCGTTGCGAGCAGCATCTGCAAATCTGCTCTTCTTGATGCCTGACCTTGTGGTGCACGTACTCCGTTCATCTTGCTTCTACCTTCATTCTATGTATTGTAATCTAACCGAGGCTCTATCGAACTAACTCGCCTTGGCAAGTATAAACGATCTCTTTGCATTATTAAAATGAATATTTATAATATTTAATATGAAATAAACTCATGTATTATATGAAGAGAGGAACGGAATCTTTCATGTCATTGGTCAAATACGAAATTTTGAATGCCGTAGTGGAATACGGCAGCCTCACCAAAGCAGCAGAAGCATTGAATATTACCCAATCAGCGGTCAGTCATGCGATCGCCAGTCTGGAGACCGAGTGTGGTTTTTCGCTGCTGAATCGAGGCCGCTCTGGTGTACGACTAACTGCCGAAGGGGAACGGATTCTGGGCTATACTCGTGAAATTCTGCGTTGGACGGAACTGATGAACCAGGAAATTTCGTTGATTCGCGGCGCCGAGATTGGAACCGTTCGTATTGGCACATTCGCCAGTGTATCCACGCAGTGGCTGCCTGGCATCCTGAAGCAATTTCGCCTCGGTCATCCCGGAATCGAGATTAAGCTGTGGGAGGGCGACTACGCAGAAATTGAAGGCTGGCTGGCTGGAGGTGCAATCGATCTCGGTTTTCTGTCCCTTGGCGATTCTTCGCCTTTTGAGACAATTCCATTACAAAAAGACAGGATGATGTGCATCCTGCCTCTGGAACATCCACTCGCTACGGAGAAGTCTGTCTCATTTGATGTATTGCTGGAACAGCCCTTTATTTTGCCTAAATGGGGTGGTGATAACGAGATCGAACGGTTGATCCGACAGCATGCGGCCAAGCTGAATGTGGTCTATGAGGTCGCCGAAGATCAGGCCATCATGGCGATGGTTCGAAACGGTCTTGGCATCAGTCTTTTGCCTGAAATGGTTCTTCAACACCATACGAACGAGCTCGCTCTTGTTCCACTCACTGGAGATCCTTATCGTACAATTGGCATCGCTTGCCCGTCTCTCACCAATCTGTCCCCCGCTTCGCGTCGTTTTATTGAAGCGGTACAGGAATGGCTAACTCCATCGTTATAATCGGTCCTCCGTTGACTCAACCTAATCCCATACCCGATCCAGCTGGTCTGCATAGAAACGGATGGCTCTGCTGTAGTCGGTTATTCCCTTATCCTTTGATGTATCAGCCAGTTGTACCAGCAACCGCTTCATTGCCTCCGCATGCTCGCCCAGATTGTAGAGCACCATGGCAAGAAAAACTTCAAATTCCCGGTTCTCCGGGAATTCACTTAATCCCTTTTCAAACCAGGCCTTCGCCTGCTCATACTGCCCCAGAGTCCGATATGTGCTGCCAAGTCCGAGTATGGCACCTGTCCTGTCCTCAACCGGAAGCCGAAGACTTAGAGCCTTCTCATAATGCGGTACCGCTGCCCGCTCCAGTCCAAGTGAATCATGAGCCCAAGCCAGCTGGTACCAAACCTGTGCATTGTCTGGTTCCTGTAACGCCAGTTCCTGCAGCAGCTCTATCGCCTCCTGCATTTCCCCCTCCGTTCTCAAGAGGATAGCCTGCTGTAAATCCTTCATCTACTCCACTTCCCATTCTTCCAAAATCATTTTCCAAAGTATAATTATAGCAAAAAAACACCCCGAGAAGTATGCCGGAACAACCACAGGTTGTCCAAGTCTATTCTACAGCGTGCTTTTTCGTAAGGTGCCACAGCTAACTCTGCATCTTCATATTCGAATTTTTCACAAAAATACAAAACTGATGAATTGCTCAGGACCAGGTTGTGTTTGCCACCATGACAATGAATACAACCATGAGATAATTGACGGAGATCAGAAAGTTAACTTTGGCCCATTTCTCATCATCCTGAGTTTTCAATCCGCTTAGTGTATGGACAAACCAGATCAGACCACCAATGACGGATACAAGCAGAAACACAAGCCCAACGTAGTTGTAGTAATACAACAGAAATACAGCAGGAAGCAACAGAAATACATAAGGAATCATCTGCACCTTTGTGCGCTTCACACCTTTGACTACCGGCAACAGTGGGAAACCGGCTGCACGATATTCTTCCACTCTGCGAATCCCGAGTGACCAGAAGTGAGGTGGCTGCCACAGAAATAACAGCGCAAACAGCAACCAGGCACCTGCGTCAATCTGATTGGTTACCGCACAATAACCGATTACAGGCGGCATCGCCCCCGCAATTCCACCCAATGATGTACTCCAGGTCGAGCTGCGTTTGAGCCACATCGTGTAGATCACGATATAAGCAAACCATCCGAGCAGTGCCATCCAACCGGATAACGGATTGACCAGGAAGTACAGCAGCACAAAACCAACTACACCAAGTACAATTCCATACCCCAATACAAACTTGGGTTTAAGATGATTGATGTAATCAATCCGTTTTTTGGTGCGCTCCATCTTCTGATCCAACTCACGATCCCAGTAGTTGTTAATAACACATGCCGAAGCGATGACCAAGGTTGATCCAATCAACACCATGAGTAGAGATATCCACGAGATATCCCATTTTGAAGCGACCCAGAACCCTACCGCTACCGCAAACACATTCAGCCGCAAAAGTCCGGGTTTCGTTAATGCAATCATGTCTTTAAGCATGAGAAGCCTCCTGAACTATGTAAAAACACCATTCCTATAATGATACATGTACATACCATGAATTACAATCTCCTTCATGAATTTGTCATAACCAAAAAGCATCCCTGCCGGTTCAATGGAACCGGAGGAATGCTTAACCGTTGCATTTTGATCTAATTTTATGGAATGTATTGCTGTACAATTTTGATCACTTTTCCATCCTGTACAGTGAGGTGATACGGGAATACGGACAGATCAAGAATATTGGTATTGTCATACAAAGATTCGAATTTGCTGAGCGCCACTGACTCATTCCATTGAATAGTGGTGCCCGACACTGTACCATCACGATCATATAACTGCATCAACACTTCAGCATTAGCACTTACTTCTACCTTTTCCTGCTCTTTGCTGTCATTGACAATATAATAACCATCAGGAGCACCATCTATACCAGAGCCCGGATTGCGTTGTTCAAAAACTTTATCAGCCTCTGCACCTTGGTACCAGCCAATCTTGTCTACAATCAAGTACAATTTACCATTCTCATGCTGTATGTCTTCCACATACGCTGTAAACATCTCGGAGTTTGCAGCCTGCGCTTTGGCAGAAGCCTGTACAGAGTCCGTGCTCTCCTCAGCGTTCGCTGGTGTAAGTAAATATGTAGCAAGCACAATCATGCCAAGCAAGGCAACAGCCGCACCCAGCATTCGTAATTTCCATTGTTTCGCCGCGTTCTTCATAGGCAGCATCTCTCCTTATTATGAACGTTACTATTCCTTAACCGGAAGGCTTTCTCTTCAAACGCTCATATGAATATTTAATCTTTCTTTTACTCTCCCTATCATACTGGGTGTACACACTGCAAAAGTATCAGCCAGATGAAAAATAGTTACAATAGGTGTCATCAAAAAGAAACCCTGAATGCCATGGCATCCAGAGTCTCTATTGGCTTAGCTTTTAATTTCAGCTCAATCTTAATGATTCGGGGTTGAACCTTGTGCCAGACGCACTAGCATATGAGCCAGCATATGGCGCTCTTCCTCTTTCCCGACATTCCACAGTTCTTGCAGCAACTTCTCTTCACGGTTACGCGGCTCTTCCCGGGCTGCCAAATAGTCGGCTACTTTCTCAGCGATTTTGGCCATCTGCTCCTCACCCAGTCCAATCGATTCTCCCATTGCAATTCGTTTGCCCAGATATCCTTTAAAGGCATCAAAGTTCTGTAAAATCTGTTCCCGTTCCTCCGGCGCAATCTTATCAATCGCATTGTCTACCTTGTCGGTTGAAACTTGTCCATCTTTATGGATAACATGATTTTGTTCATTCATCTGAAAAACCTCCTTGAGAATACTCGCTTTGTGGAATGTAAGCAAAATGCTTAATCATACCAGGTTATCTATAATATAAACTTCTCGCTGGAGATTAATCAGACCATTTCTATCCTTTAGCCATCAGCTGCTTCCTCAGAAATGCTTCGTAATCGCCATACTGCCAGAGCTCCCCACATATACAGCATGGCACTCAGATAAAATAATACATCGATCGTCAGCCAATCAATCAGCACACCGCCAACAATAACCGCAAATCCTGAAGCAGCAGATGTCCAGAAATGATAGTTACCTACAGCTGGGCCCCGTTGCCCAGCCACCGTATAATCGGCGAGCAGCACCCGTTCACTCATTCGCTGCATCGCATTGCATGTCCCCATCATCATTTGCAGCAGCAGCACCCAGATGTAGGAAATGACCCACGGAAATGCAATCATGGCTGCGGCCATCCCCACCGAACTTACAATGAGCCACTGCTTGGCGTGTCGATCCATCCGGGGAGCGAGCCATTGCGAAGCAGTAGCCGAACTGATTGTAAATACGGCAAAGGCAAGCCCATATTTGGAGAAGCTGTTACCTAGATTTTTGAGAAACAAAAGATAATACGGATAAATCATGCCCGAAGCGAGCGTAACGATACTTTGAGATCGAACAAGCCACTTGATATTCATGGATGATTTCCTCCATACTGCTCCATAAAATAGTTCATAAATAAATGATTCGGATCCACCTTTTCTTTGGCTGCAAAAAACTCATTCTTCCGCGGATAAGCCTGTTCGAATTGCTCTGAAGTCGCATAACCTGAATAGGGCAGATAATATGTTCCGTTATATCGAAGGACTGCATCTATCAGCTGCTGCATACTGCCCTTGAACTTCTCTTGTTCAGCCTCAGACAATGAAGCGTGAAATAAACAGACAAGACCGAACATATCCTGCGTCGCATAGGAAAGCACAGTTTCTTCATCATGTTTCACAAACCTGACTGTAATGTTGAGCAAATCCAATTGCTCCTGGGATACAATCTCTCCCATCTCCTGAAGAAATGCGGGGAAGACATCCACCGGAATAAAATATTCCTGCAGCAGATCATTTTCACCCGGCTGATGATACTCCATGAAGGCAGACGCAGAAGCCATCGCATTGTTGCGGCTGAGCCTCTTGCCATCCTGTGACTCGAAATACCGCTGTTGCAGCGGCCAAAACCAGGCCCGCCCCCATTGGAATTCACGGTTCAGGTTGAACAGAAGTTTGCTGGTAAGCACGCCTCTTTCACGTTCATCCAGACGATCATAATCATCCAGTGAAGCCATTGGATCAGAGGCATAATTCAATGCGTACATCTCGCGAAAATAGCCTTCACCGGGCTGAACTGAAATTCGGGCCAGATGCATACGCATCATCGCGCCTCCCAGGACATTCTTTTGAAAATAAGTCGGGTAGTCCTCAACCTGCACCTGCTCAGTTGTGAGACGATAGACTTCGTCATCCGTTAACGTCAACGTAACGTCCAAAATCACGCCAAACAGTCCGTAACCCCCAAGTACAAGCGGGAAAAGCTCTGCATTCTCCGTGCGACTCACTTGCCGAATCTGACCATCTGCCGTCAAGAGATGAAAGGAATCGACACTTTCAATCAAGGAACCCTGATGAAGCTCCCGACCATGTGCATTTACACTGATAGATCCGCCTACGGTGAAAATATTCTGGGACTGCATATTTTTGATCGCCAGTCCATATGGGTTAATGGCTCGCTGTACGTCAGCCCAGGTCGCCCCAGCCTGCACACGCACCTTTTTGGCATCGGTATTGACTTCCAGCACTTTGTTATACGAGGTCATGTCTATGACAATGCCGTCTTTATAATAGGTGTGTCCTCCCTGACTATGGCGCTGCCCGGCAATCGATATCGTTAGGTTCCGCTCTCGGGCATCTTGAAGCAGTTCAACGAGCTGCTGCTCTTCATGACCTTCGACCACACGTTCAACCTTAACCGGATGAAGGCGGCTGTAGTCGGTAATCAAATACGGATTCTGATCATCGCTATCCGTTCTCCAATATGTCCACACACATAAAATCAGAAGTAACAGGAGCATGCTCGTTTTTTTGAACAGATGAACTCCTCCTCCCCCAACACCTAGCGTTTCAATTTGATTTGATTGGTTAATCGTTTACATATACATTACAAGGATTGGATATGTTAAGGTACACCTTAAACATACCTGAATAAGGAGGAATTTTCCATGAATGAACATAAAAAAGAACGAAAAAACAAAGATCTACAGCCTGGTGTGAATACAATTATTCAACCCGACCCGAACAATCCTGGCCCAACGGACATGATTGAAGAAGCCGTAGGAGAAATCGTAGACAATATCACCCATCCTCACAAAGCCAAAACAATAGAGACCCGCAATACAAACAGCAAATAATTTCAGACCATACTTTTGTAAACAGCTTGCGTACAACGCAAAAAGTCCTCCAACCTTTGTCTTAACGGTCGGGGGACTTTAAAATTGTTTTTTCTATGAATGGGGCTGTTCACCATCTGCATTTTAATTTGCGTTTAGATCTGCTTCACCTTATTTTCCTTTTTCATCTGTTGCAATGCCTTGTGAATCCAGATCGCGGCAATCGAACCTTCGCCCATGGCAACCGTAGCTTGTTCGGCGTGCAAGCCCAGATCTCCGGCAATCCATACATTAGGCGCGGCCTGCATGCTTCGCGCGTTGGCTTCGACGTGTTTATTATCTGCGATGACGGCTCCAAGCTGCTCTGCCAGTTCATAATGTACACGATTGCCTCCAAACGCAACAAATCCACGCTCTGACTCAAAAATCTGTCCATCTTCCGTCAGCACACCCGTAATATGGCCATCTTCCATCTGTTGCACTTCTTGGACGGCGGCCTCAAGGTAACGAACTCCTGCCTCTTTCATGCTTCGATGAAGCTCAGCGGAGATTGGCGACTGCTCATGGTTGATATACAACAACTCATTGGTACGTTGAATCAAAACCATAGCCATATTTGCACCGGCTTCGCCTGCACCCAGCAATATCGTGCGCTGATCCTGAATCTCATATCCATCGCAGTCCGGGCACACATATACTGTTCGTCCCAACGTAGGCCTCAATCCCGGAATAGCTGGTATCCTGTCCGTTAGTCCGGTTGCCAGTAAAACTGTTTTCGCCATATATTCAGAGCCGGAAGAACCGAACAATTGAATCTGTTCTCCCCGGCGTCCTGCCTTGATGATACGGTCTTTCTCAAAATTTACTCCAGTCTGCTCAGCCTGCATTCTGCCTTTGGAGCGCAGCTCTTCACCGGATACTCCATCGGGGAAACCAAGAATATTATGATAGGTTCGGCATAACGTTGATCTGCCTTCTCCTGCGTCCACTACCAACACCCGATGAGAAGAGTAACGCCCCATCTGAATAGCCGCCTGAAGTCCTGCGAGTCCTCCACCTACTATAATACAATCATACTCTCGCATGCTCCATCTCCCTCCTATGCTTCTATCTCTTATATGTTATTGGACAGTTCACTATCCTTCTATCCATTTACACCGTTCAACCAAAATCAAACGTAATCCGTTACAACTTAGCTTTTACCAAAATAAAATAACCCAAACCATCCGTCTGAATAACGGTGTGTTTGGGTCGGTTTAAGAAAGAATTATAATTTCGGAATTTAGAAAATGTATGATTCAAATCGTGAAGCGTTCGAAATGGCATTCCATACATCTGCCGTCTCTCCGCCCATATACCAGTAGGCCAATCCGGCAATATTACGCTCTCCGCTCATCATTACTTTCGCGGATAATGAACGACTGTCCTCTGCCCATATATATCTCGGCGAACCGTTACTGTTATAGCCGATGACATATTGGACCAGATCTGCATCCCATCGTCTCACGGAACCTGAAGCTCGTGCACGAGTTCCCTGTTCTGCCAGGGTGATATCCCATGAACTGGCTGCCGGATTAACGGAAGACCAATCCCGTGTATATAAGGGTAGAGCCAGAATTGTTTTGGCGCGAACTACCTCAGCGAGCATCGTATCCAAAGCCCTTTCAACCCAAGGAAGAGATGCCACAGACCCTGCTTGCGGATCGCCGTTCCAATGTTCCTCATATCCCATCAGTACCATGTAATCCGATACGGCGCCCAATTGCGCATAATCAAATGCATCGGTCCAGTCTGTACCCAGATCGGGTGATACATCCACGGATACAACTGCGCCCAGTGTGTGCAAAGCCGTTGTCAGGGAAGTAATAAATGCAGTCATTCCTTCACGATCAGCTGGCAGTACGTTCTCGAAATCCACGTTAATGCCATCCAATTTATATGTTTTCACCAAAGAGGTGACCTGTGAGATCACGGCCGCCCGGTTGGCTGAGCTGGATAACATTTGGTGGGTAAGGTCCGGGTTCGAACGATTGCCAAGCAACGGCCATACCTGTCTGTCTGTTGCAGATGCCCATGATAATAACGATGTGTCCGTGAGATCCGTGACTTTCATGCTGCTATTCAGGAAGAACCAACGGGGAACCAGTGTGTTTGCTTCCGATTGTTCGATCTGTTTCTTGAACTCAGCTGTAGAGGCGTTATATTGCCATCCCAGCTGAATACCGAGCTGATCCTCGCTTTTCAGCTGATCTGACCAGGTTTTCTTTTGCAAAATGGCATCCAGCATCACTGCTGCCTCTTCTCTGGTCACTTGGTCATGTGGGCGAAATCTGCCATCACTTCCGCGCATCAATCCAAGCTGATATACGGTCTGCACATAAGGACGTGCCCATTCAGATATCTCAGCTGCATCGTCATATGTGGATGAAAGAAGGTTCGTTGATTTGGAAGATTGTTTCAGCATCCTCACCAGCAGTGCAGCCGCTTCTTCCCGAGTAATGGAGGCGTTTGGCTGGAACACGCCCTGACTCTTGCCCTCAAGAATGGAAAGATTGGTCATGGCTGCAACGTTGCCGTAATACCAAGCGTTCATGCTGACATCGTTATAGGGATTAATATTGTTTTTAACGGGCTTCAAACCTAGCAGTCTCACGGCAAATGTTGCAAATTCAGCACGAGTGACTGCCTTTTTGGGTTCAAACGTATTCTCGGAGGTTCCGGCAGCAATTCCCGCCTTTACCAGATGTGCAATGGCATCCTTGGCATAACTGGAGGTTGTATCCTTGAACACCTGCTGAGCCGCTGCTGCCTGAGCTGTGGATTCACCGATGGTGATTGATCCTATCGCCAGTACGCCGCACAAAATAGCATTCCATAGCTTTCGGCGGGTACGTTTGTATATTCTATTATTCACATCAAAAAGCCTCGCTTCATTGGAGTACGATCTACATCATCGTATCAAATTGAAGCGAGGCCGTATGTGGTTAAATAATGGGAAATTCGCTGAAACGAGGCACCTCAATCTTTTCAATTAAGGTCGACGTTCGATCCAGGTAAAAGTCTTACTTGTGTACTTTTACACGTTGTTCAATCGGTTGGAATTCTTTCTCGCCTGGTGTTGCTGTTGGTTTGCCGAATGGCATTTGAGCGATCAGTCTCCAGTTCTCCGGAATGTTCCATTCCTGTTTGACTTTCTCATCAATCAGCGGGTTATAGTGCTGCAGGGAAGCGCCCAGACCTTCTTGTTCCAAAGCAGTCCAGATCACCAGTTGCAACATACCGTTAGATTGGTTCGCCCAGATCGGGAAGTTATCCGCATAAGCTGCAAAATTTTGTTGTAGCTGCGCAATCACATTGTTGTCTTCGAAAAAGAGTACTGTACCATATCCGCTGCGGAATCCAGCCATTTTTTCAGCTGTAGATTGGAAAGCTTCTGCATTGCCAACCACTTCACGCAAAATTTCTTCCGTGTGATTCCACAGTTTATCGTGTTGTTCACCGAGCAATACTACGGCACGAGATGTTTGTGAGTTGAATGAAGTCGGAGTGTATTTTACCGCTTCTTCCACGATTTCCTGGATTTTAGCATCCGAGATTGTGGATTCCTTGCTGATTCCATAATAAGATCTTCTGTTTTTCAACGCTTCAAAGAAAGATTTAGACATAAATATTCGCCTCCCAAAATGGTATTTCCTAAATTGCCAACATAGTAACTATAATATAGTAACATACATTAGTCAACAAACTATTTTATTTTCACTAAAGGTACATCTAGTCATTTCCTTTTGAATAGGGGGATTTAAGTATCATTTTTAACAGCAATTGAATTGATTCTGATCACTGCGACTCACGATAATCTGCTCGATATTTCTCTTCCGTTGACGAATTGCTTTTGGTCTGATCCTTATTCTTCTCTTCCTGCTTCTCCATATTCAGATCTTCCATCGGAATGGGGTCCACCGTCTGCTCTTCTTCATGCTGGTCAAGCAAACTTTCCTGCTCTGTCGGATACTGCTCCGGATTATCATGGGAACGATCCTTATGTGCATCCTTGTTATTTTGATCCGGTGT
Source organism: Paenibacillus sp. RU5M (assembly GCF_900221055.1). Taxonomy (NCBI): domain Bacteria; kingdom Bacillati; phylum Bacillota; class Bacilli; order Caryophanales; family Paenibacillaceae; genus Paenibacillus; species Paenibacillus sp. RU5M. The sequence goes on from NZ_OBQM01000002.1 coordinate 499,972, forward strand.
GCGCTCTTTCATTCGTGATTCCTCCTCAGTTTTCATTTACCCTTCTTTTACCTTTTCTGTCTGGCTTCTAAACACGGCGCGAAATATGCGATGAACGTAACAGGTGCATCTATATCTGCATCAGGAGATAAAAATAGAAAAAGCCAACCAGAACGGACTGGTTGACTTCATCTACTTGTATTCAGTTCCATTTCATTGATCAATGGGCGAGTCAGTTGAGTCTCCAAGACTTAATTTGGCTTCAAAAATAATGCTCTCATTCTCTTCAGCCAATCTTCCTCGAACCCACACAGCTCCCTCTGTAACCTCTGAACGCTCAACAATCATTAACTCCTGCATACGAATCTCACGATGATATGAAATTTGCAGGCGGATCATACCTTCAGCCAGTTCATCCAGTGTTAATGCATCACAACAGACGTCTGCATACCGGGCGTTGTTCATATGCCCATTACTGTCTGTGCTGCTGTATTGTACAGTTAAACGATATTGTTCCTGCAAGCTGAGTTCAGAAGGGACCGTCACTTTAGCAGGGGCTTCACCTAAGGATAAATCAGGATGCGATTTCACTTCAAAAGGTAAAGCTGATGGTCTGACGACTCTGCGTCTCTTCAGATCGACCAACGCCCAAGCTGTACGAGCCTCAGCCAGATGTGTTCCCTCTCGATCTGTAAGGATATAATCCCTTAACCATGTCACACCTTTATTTTCTTTATGCCACGTCTGCAAGGATACTTCTTCTTCCAATCGGGCTGGGCGCATGATTGTGACATCTGTCGTTAATAGCATCCAGCCCAATCCCTGATTCAGTATCTGCGATACGGTAACTCCCATACCTGCTAAATCACGGTCTGCTGCCAACTGCATATGCTCCAGTAAAGCAGATGCACGACATTGTGATTTGTAATCGGCATCGGCTGATCCAATTCGGTAATCAAGCTTGAATGGTTGTTCTGATTGCATTCAGTAACCTCCTCAGGCTGTGCAGCATGTAAAATTTTTGATCCGTAACGCTACATTAATCAAACGAACGATGTAATCGACTACGGTACAGATCTGGTGCACACCCTACACTTTGTTTGAACATTCGACTGAAATGGGATAAACGTTTGAACCCGGCTAACCTGCTGGCCTCTGTCACACTAATATCCGGCTGGAATTGGAATAACAGCTTGGCCTGATTAATGCGGCGGTCATACACATATTTAAATATGGTACTACCCGTCATTTCTTTAAACAATCCGGCCAGATAAGGCTTGGACAGATGAAGCTCACTTGCCAGATCATCCAGACCAATGTCCTCCATATAATGGGTTTCGACATAACCAATGATATGCTGTACATGCCGCTCCTTCTCGGAAGAGGGAAGGTGGTCCTCGACCCTGCCTCGGCAGATTCCAGCTATAACATACAGCAGGTCACATAAACGAACGTTCATGCGTTCCTCTTTGAAATCCCCCGGATTCACGGTAAGCTGATGCAGACTCAACAGCAAGGCTTCGAATTCGGAGCGGATATTGCCTGTCAGATTGATCCGGCAGTTTCTCAGTTCTTCGAACGGCTTTAACACCTCGCTCACTCGGTCCGGATGCAGACTGCTGCGGATGGCCGAGGGATCAAAGTGCAGCGTCGTTCGCACATAAGGTCTGCCAGGCATGGGATGTGGCCGATGAAGGGTCATGCCATGCATCAGGACCAGGTCACCCGGTTCAAGGTTGTAGACTCGATCTCCAATCAGATAGGTACATTCGCCATCATGAAAATAGTACACCTCATATTGTGGATGCGAATGAAATCCGTCCGATGCTCCAGGGTCGTACGTGCTGGTGGAGCGATAGCTATATTCCAATGGACCACTAAATTGCATTACACTTGGCACGTTCAAGTACCTCCTGTTCTGGAGAGGTTTCTTACCATTTTACCCGTTTCACATCATGTCGGATAGTACTGGACAGACTTTGAAATATAGAAGACCATGCACATATCCGCTTGTTTGCACGGTACGTGTCATGGCCCTTTGGGAGATTGGGAAAAATAACTTACAGAAGCTGTTCTATACTCGCCTGAATCTCGTCAATCGAATCAACAGGTTCAAAACGTTTAGCCACATGCCCTTCGGCATCAATTAGAAACTTCGTAAAGTTCCACTTGATCGCATCACCATGCAACCATTCCGGTGCTTTGTCCGCCACCATCAGCTTTAGCAGTTTCGCTTGCACATCTGACTCATCAAAACCTGCAAAAGGTCCCGACTTTTTCAAAAAGTCATACAGCGGATGCGCCGCTTCTCCATTGACATCCATCTTGGAGAACATGGGGAATTTCACACCATAGTTAATCTGACAAAAGGTCTCCGCCTCTTCGCTGCTTCCCGGTTCTTGCTCCGCAAACTGATTACACGGGAAACCAATGATCTGAAGCCCTTGCTCTTTATATCGGTCATAAAGCTTCTGCATGTCGTCGAACTGATGTGTGTACTTGCACTTGCTCGCTGTATTTACGATCAGTACAGGTTTTCCTTCGTATTGATAGAGTGGGAAACGTTCTCCACTCGTTTTGGTTACGCTAAAGTCATAGATGGTTGGCATAAGATTGGTGCACCTCGCGATGTTATGTAGTTATACAGACTCATATGAATTTCTATTATATACGAAATAGAAGATTCTGTATCGTAAAAAAGCCTATAACTACTGCAACGCTGCGAACAAATCAATCTCATTATCGGGATGATCAGGTTGATATCGTTCATCCCAAATTTCAAAATCATAGTCCTTCAGTTCATATCCCGTTTCACCAATCCATTGAGCGTATAAATAATCATATGTAGCATCAAGCTCCGATTCAAGCCCTTTGTGTGTGCAAGTCACATACTGGCTTTCCTTGAATGCGTGAAGAATCATGTCAGGTGGGGCAGCGCTGTCTGCGAGCACCTCATGACCAATCAGATGTGTAAACACATCCTCCTTGGGATTAAAATTTGCGTCCATAGGATAAATCTGCATCAACATGACATTATCATTTTTCCGATGCTGAATCTCATCTTTTCTATTGACCAGTTGTTCATGATGGATCTTTCCAAGACCCGACTCAAACACGGCAACCGTGGCTTCAATTTTGTACCCTACCACCTGAAAGCGGGCAAATTTACAACTTTAGCTTCCATATATGATCCCCATCCTTTTACAACATGTCGTAAGCGCCTTATGATTTCGTACCTTCACATCATAGCGAAAAGTAATCGCTCTATACTTTCGTTGCGTTATTGAATCTATGTATTCCAAATTCTTTAAAATCCGATGTCAGTATCGCCTCTCTCAGTGGATACAGATTTGGAGTAAATCTGAGTTCGATTCCTTTTTCAAATAATCTCTCTATTAAACCCTCCATGCGGTCTATATGTAGAGGCTTTGTAACCTGATAAGAAATATAGTAGCCCGCCGTTGGATCAAAGAGTTCAAAATTGGTGTCATCGAAATGGTACCTGTACATGATCTGATTCATAATCCTCGGATACCATGAACTTTCAACCGTAATGATGATATCCGCATTAGAATGTTTGAAAAACTTCTCAATATTCTCATCACTTATCGTGTCAGTCTTTTTACAAATGATTTTTGGACAATCTCTTGGAAAGTAATATGAATATTCATGCTCTTCATCAATGGCCCACACCACTGCTGGAAATTCAGCTCTGTTTTGTTTCTCTCTTGGAATAAAAACTTGGATATCTGAAACCTCGCTAAAATGATAAAGCATTCAGGCGCCCCACTTCCCGTCACATAAAACGACAGAGGTTTCGATTTGTCTTTCGGGGACGTTCCAGTATCTAGTTAATAACTGCTTCTTCTCATCCGATGAAACTAGGGTAAAACCATTTTTCAAATAGAATTTTATAGCCCATTCTGCGGAATCCCAGGTTCCTATTAATATCGGTTTATCGGTTGATGCCACCAGATGAGCCAACAGCTTTGTGCCTATTCCGCTCCCCCGTTGGTGAGTTCTTACATATGCGTGCCTGATTAAAGCAACATCACCTTTATCCTGAATTCCCATAACGCCCCATAATCTATTATTTTCTTCAAAGCCCCAGAATACGACGCCATCACGGATTTCCTGATTCAATTCTTGCAATGGCATATAGGGTTCATGATAACGATCCTCAGAAATTACACCCTGGTATGCCTTTGCTGCATCATTAATGATCTCAACCATTGCATCTGCGTCCATACTGTTGCACAATCTGATCATGGAATAAGCCTCCTGAAAGTTATAGTCTATTAATTGAACTATCGTAATGGATATACCAATTCAATTGGTTCATTGATCAATTCCTCTTTGAAAATATAATTATGATCTGCTCCCACAACACATAAAATTTTCTTACCCGGATTCGAATGATACGTGTTCTTCACACGTTGAATCATGATCTGATTTCGTACGATCCATCTAAAGTTATTTGCTTTTGGATTAATCTGATCCAACCATTCATATTTTTGTTTGGTCATAGTATCAAACGCAACCGAATTAAAGGGAATCGCTCCAACGTCATGTGTATTCATTTGTTTAGCAAACCATTCATCATCGATCTTCTCCAACGCTTTACGCTGCTCTTCTAAGAAGCCGTTAAATGGATCAAAATCATTCCAGACATCTAACTCAAACCAGTCAATAGGCACAAACTCTATATTCCGTTCTTCGCATAATGGAAAGATAAGCTCCCAATACTCACTGGCTGGCTCCCCCCAATATCCCTTATCCTGTTTATCCTTGATATACTTCATCCAACTCTGGGGATGCACTTCACCGCAGATAATATCCGGGTTGAATTCTGTAATCAGATCCTCATACAAGGTAAGTGAACTATTATATTTCTCTCTTAATTCTTGATTATGAATTGTCCCCAATATTCCAACGACCGTCATATCATTTCTCCTTTATGAGTTTCATAGCTCTGTTTCACTTCTTGAGTCAGAGCCTAATTCCAACGTTATTTGAGTTTAAATGATCTGTATATAAAGAAACCTATGGAACTAAATAAAACGATAATGAATATGACAACGGGCAACCAATTATGATGAGTGACTTTATCCGCACTTGAAAACTCAATAATCATCCAACTGATATAAATAAAAAATATAGATATCTCCGTCTTCATCAGATTAATCATGAGCCGTGCATTTTTATATTGTCTCTCCGCATTCTCCATATTCAAATTGAGGTAATTATACGTATGAGGATACTTCTCCAGTTGCGAAAGTCCAATCCATAAAATAAGCCCAATGACTAAGGGCAGCCATACTCCCCACTTTCCTCCCCAGCCATCAGGCTCCCCCTTCATATTAAAATGAATCGGTATCTGATCCGGTAAGGTCATCCATTGTTGCAAGCAGTATATAATGCCAATAATAAATAAAATGATGGTTGTGATATCTAAAGTTTTTTCCAGTAACGTTTTTGGGATTGTTATCTTCGGACGATCTTTGATTTCCAATTTCCTACCTCTTCTCCATTTACACACCGTATGATTACATGTTAACAATTATCAACCTCTTTTTCCAATGATTTCTGAGTATCCTTGAGGAATGAAAGCATAAGCAAAAAAGGCCGCCTTTGCAGGCAGCCTTTACTTAATATAACCTTATTTACGAACGGAGAGAATGAACTTCTCCAGCGATTCTGTATTGGTAATGCTGTGATTACATCCTTGGTTCTCCATGCATACGTATTGACCAATCGCAGAATAATTATCCGGTAAAGCGTTCTTGGTCTTGACCGTGAAGAATGCAAGCTCTTGATGCCGATTACAGAATAGGCAGTACCCCTTCTTGTGTGTCGGCGTTATTCTTCCCTCAATACCGATAAACTGTCCTTCGAACGGATATACAACGAATAATTTGTTCGTCGCAATATCTACCCAGCTCAGGTACGTTACATATTGAAAATCAATGGATGGTAGATCAGGCATTTTCATCTTTTTGTTCTTCGGAAATAACTTCTGAATTTGTTTCAACGTAATCGATGGATACAACTCCAGATATGGTTCCAATGCTTTCATATACCGTTGAAAATCGTCTGTTGTCTCCAGCGACGAGATTTGCTCCAACATTTGCTGCTGGTTCTCTGTCAGATCCGTAAATGCTTCAACGATGTTTGTTGCAGCACTGTATCTAACAGTCTCCACGACCCTGCGATCCGCGGCGGATTGCACGGTTTTGCGAACAAATTCCGCTTGTTTTTTAATCAAATTATATTGGTGGTTTCTAATAAATGGTGTACTCATAGCTTTCAGCTCCTTATTTTTCATAAAAAAAATCAATAAGGGCAAAGCCTGTTATTAGAAACGATAAAATTAAGTATGGGCGAAAGAATCTAAGCTATCGCGCCCCACGCAAAGTATCGCCCCCGATCAGGCTTTGCATGAGTTATTTCTAGCTAACGAGCAATTCAGCATTGCCATCTGAGTAACCCCCAATCAAATATCATGCGAAAAGTATATCAGAGTATTTCACATGGATCAATTGAAATGGGTTTTCATGGATGTTCTTTTATTCCGTTGCTTTTAATTGTAATATCTGATCATTCACGAATCCTTGTAAGAAGAAAAGCTCATTGTCATTTGCTGTTCGATTATTGGCTGCTTCAAAACGCTCGATAGCTGCTTCTAATGACGTGGATTTCACAGCATCATTGGCTGAGATGAGCTCTCTCCAAAACGTATCCATCTCCTCCACGTCACAGATCGACTCATGACCAAGCAAGAAATGAACGGCATCATATTGCTGAATGTCCTCAATCATAGGCAATAACTTGTCTTGCTTAATATGATATAGCGAATTGGTAGTTGTATTGTAAGCACTATCGCCCAGAAAAATGACCTTTTCATCCGGAATATACACGACTGTTGAATCATCCGTATGGGTGCTGCGAATGGTTTCAAGCACACAAACTTTATTGCCCAAGTCCAGATGGAGTGACTTTTCAAAAATAATATCCGGAGGACATAACTGAAATTTGTCTCTCTCCGGTATTTCATTTTGTATCGTCTCCATACAATGTGAAGTCATCTTCTTGGAATCCACATACTCCTGTAGAGAGCGATCATCATAAGAATAGTTCCACCAATCATTCATCTTTTGGCTAGTTAGACTATTCATAATAATCGTAGCTCCGTATTCATTCATTCCTAAAAAATGATCCCAATGGGCATGAGTGATGACCACATATTTAACGGGCTGAACGTTTAACTTCTCTATTTCATGTAAGAAATCCTTTGCATGTTGAACCGAATTTCCAGCGTCAACGACGAGGCTGTATTTATCACCGCAAACTAACCCCAATGTTGGTCTTTCTTTATCATTTTGGTTAGATAGATAATAGATGGATTCACTTATTTGTTTTAGCATGTTCATTCTCCTCTATAATAAATTCTTGATCCATAAGAGAGAAAATCTGCATGCTTTTTTTAAATCAACATTTAGATTTTCTCATTTTATTTGTTTACCAATGGAATCACCTCCTTTGTTTTTTCACATGAACTGAATGTTCCTCATCTCACCGGGTGCTCATTCTTCTTTTGTATTAAAAAATGTATCATTGTTGATCTGAATTATTCTGTCTGTTGCCTCATGGTTTATCGGATCCCTGACCAACATACTAAATATTTCTCTAAGTTCTTCTATTCGTGATAAGACTTTGTCTTTGGATCTTTCCTCTCTAAGTGAGATATATAATTGGTACAAACTAATATCTAAATCATCATTCAGTTTCCCGAAAGAAGTTAGTTCCGATATCGCAGCTGCATTAGACACACTTGATATCATTGATCTATACGTGTAATCATTAACAACCATACTAAAGCTGTGCAGGACATTACTTATTTCATATCTGAATGAATTATCAATAGAATTCTGAAGCTCTTTTCTTTGATTTTGAGATTCAACAAATTTAGAACCAAGAATGATTAAACTCAATGTTAATAAAACTATAATATAAGTACTTATTTTCTTCATTATTGAATAGCTCCTAATAACCGAAATTTTAACGATGCTATATATTAGACGCTCTTCCAATGTTATAAGTTCGGCTTTTTCTATGAGCTGTTAGCTGTTCAAAGGCAAATGCAATACGAATACCGCTTTCTCATCATTCTTTAGTAAGCTTCTTGATACCATCTTCGAAGTTGATTAATGTGAGCTTGATGATAACGACTGTGGTCAGCGATATGCCACATACCCCAGCGTACGGTTGCTTGCTTCTCATTTTCATGCCCAAAAGTGACAATCCTCGCTAGATCATCATCCGTTAATTGTGTACACGCGTCCTTCAACATGGTTATCACACCTTCATATGTCGACATAAGTGTACTCAAAGATATTCCTTGAACCATCGGAAGACTGCCATTTTCATCAATCATAGGGCCATGTTGCTCTTTTAAGTTTTGAGGAAGTGGTCATCCCTTTATTCGATAAGCCCAATTCAGATCGACGTAGGTGATATGTTTTATTAATTGAGCGGTACTATTGAAGTTGTTATTAGGTCCTTTATAATCTATTTCTTCTTGCGACATACCTTCCGTGATTCGTTGGAGTCGTTGGCTGTTTTCTATAACCGCAGCAAATAACAACCCAACAACAGGTGACATATTGGCTTCGCCTTTTAAATCATAAAGCACCCTAACGCCTCCTTGAGGTTGTCTTCATCGTTCTTCCCTTAGAATCTCCTTGATTTCTCTTAATTCTTGCAATATTTCTTTGGTGTACTGATTACTCTTGGAATTATCCATTCCGATTTTCACAACAAAAATACCAAAAAACAAAGACACTACCAACATTAATATAGTCCCAATAATAACCATCCTTTCCTCAAGCAACAGAAACCCGAGAGATTAGAAACAGCGATGCTGCCCCATTCCAAAAGATCCACTCGGGTTAATAGTTGATTAATTTAACTGTGACTACTCATGTACTGGAACATACATCGTTTGTATCTCTTGAACGCCAGGAACAAATCCAAGATTAAAATAAACTGATTCGGCATCATTGCCTTCCATGACATATAACCTTAGAACTGGATACTTGTCTTTAAGTTCAGTCAAGGCTCTTTGCAGCATGCGTGTAGCAAGTCCTTTTCCTCTGTAAGCGGGGTTGACTCCGATGCTATATACTGCTGCTTGATTATCCTGCAAACATAGGCGACAGTTGGCTATGAGCTGTCCAGTAACCTTATCATATACAAGTGTAGAAGCTTGAGTTAGGATCTTATTGGTATAATAAATTTCTTCGTTCGGGATAAAGTCTTCCAAGGATGTCTTCTTTCTGCGTAAGGCTTCAAAACCGCCTACAAAGCTGTCGAGATCACACTGAGCAATTTCATCTTCATTAATGTATTGCTTAGCACCTGTTTCATTCTCGATAATTTCGGGGCTCTTAACGATAAGATCATGATCCCAATGCACATTGAAATGATCTGTCGGGCGCTGCATCCAGCGACATCTGAACTCATCAGGCCAGAATCCAGCCCTCGTAAATAAATGTACTTGATCGGGGAGAATTTCATATATCTTGATACGTTGAGATGGATCAGACCATTTTATGAGTATTGTTTTAAGAAGTTTCAGTACCTCAAATGAATCATTGAATGGGGGCATAAAGAATAGATGATATAACGTATTGGGTGCCATCCTTACCCCACCGATTTTTGACTCTCCTTTATAAATCCAAAAAGAGTTATTCCGCGAAACATTGAAGTAGCCTTCCTCTCTAAAAAATCCAGTATAGGCCATATTATAATAGACTGAACAATACAGTCCCCATTCTTCGGGCTCAGCCTTTTGAATGGAATATTCATTTGATAAATCATAAGAATTAAGTTCCTCAGACCAATTATTTAATTCCATGCGTCATTCCTCCTCATCAATGCTAACTACCTATAAAATATTTAAGGCGTGTGTTATCTAAACATTTCTAGTCCCCCTCATTAAATAACATGTCCTTTACTATTTACTTGATCGATTCCATCATTAATCTTATTTTTCAGCAGCTCATGAAATTTACTTTCTTCCTTCTTTAAATGTTTCTCAAGGAAAGCAGAGATATACTTATTAATAGTGGAATGCTTGTGTTCTATCCCATCTTCGTTGTAATGTATCGGGATATCGCTAAAAGTCATATGATGAGCACCGTTTAATTTAATAAATGAACTATTCAGATCACTCGAGTTAAACAAAGACTCATACCCACTCAGTAACAAAGGTAATAGGTCTGGAGAGATTTCATTTTCCAGTTCTTCAAACGAGCATTTCTCTTGCCGAGCTACCAATAACGGAACAGATACTCCCTCTTCCTTTTTCGTCGTCATTAAATGGAAACTAGGATCTAATAGAATGCTAGCCTTAATTCTCTTTTCTCTTTTAAGCAATTCATAAGCAGCAGCCCCACCTAATGAATGACCAATGATCCCCATTTCATTCACATCGACCATGGCCCTAAGATCCTTATCTGAATCCAAGACCTTATCTACGTTTTTCATAACCAAACTCATATCTTCTACTCTAAGCTTCAATAATTGTTTCCAAGAATGAATATCTAAGCTGTCTATTTCAGATATCACATTGGATTGCTGGACAGAACGTCTGTCAGGAAAAATGGAAAATATAGATTCATGAGTGGCTCCTATAGTAATGACAACAAATCCGCACCCCACTAAATGTTCTACACAAAAGGAATACATATCTCTAACTACACCAAAAGCCGGGGCTACAAAAATAACGGGACAGTTTTTAGCCGTAATATCAACACTCTCATCATTATGTATTTTTGTATCCAGATTACAAATATAATTCCTATCCACTCCCATACTTGAGAGCATATCAACAGCGGAAGAGATATTAGGTTCAAATAACGAAATATACTTCGACTCATGCTCCACTGGATTGGAAGGATAGTATATACTAATGAGCACTTCTCTGGTTTCATTACTTATCGGATCAATACGTGATTCATCCTTTAAAACAAAAACCTTTCTTCCAACAGTCATCGCTTTCACCCTTATACTATTTTTTCGTCACTACAACGCATGTAGATTGAATTGAATATACGCTGCCATAACTTCATTGATTAGCCTTCCGTTCACTGTATAACCAGCTCTTTAGGCATTATCCAAAATTGATTTGTTTCTTTATTAAGTTTTAAGTGAATTGTTTTTTGTTCACCTTTCTTCAATCGTTTGTAGCTTGTGCCCATACTGAAGATACTTCTTCCTGGGGTCCATTGCAGTCCACTCACTTGTATATTATGATGCACTACTAAATACTCATTAGCTTCAATTTCACTTCCCTCAACAAGATTACTGGAGGTATTGTTAAATAAGATGTTTACAATTTTTATCTTGGTAGAGACTCTGTCTCCTAGTATATTTTGTTTACCTGTTCCTTCAACTAAAACCTCCACATCAGCTTGGGATGAAACGAAATCATAATTGCCTAATTCTTGACTCGTTCGATCAAGCACTATATATTGATTCAATATTAAATATACACCAATGATTCCAGATACAATGAGTGATAAAGCAACTACTATTTTCCGCTTTTTCGTCACCGAACCTACCTCCAAGACTTATCGATTTACTAGAAGCCCTACCATAATAGATTTAAGCGATTTCAAGATAATACCCAGTGGTTCTTTCTTATTGGATCTTCTTTCTCATATACAAAGCTATTTCTTCGTTTTGGCTATGATTATTTGAATATAGTGATACATCAATTCCTTCAATTTGATAACCACATTGCATGTAAAAATGAATGGCTGGAACGTTCGTATTCTGGGTTTCTAACGTGATCGCTCTGAAGCCTTGTTCCTGGGCAATCTCATTCACTTTATTGATCAACAGTCTTCCATATCCTTTTCTTATGTATTTTTCATTCACCTGAAGATGCCATATCATCAGCGTATTATTCCAAGTTTGTGGTTCACAAATTGCGAGCGCTATGATTTTCCCATCTATATATATTCCATAAGAAAATCCCAGTTGTATGATTTCTTCATATCGTTCCAAATCATCTGTACTGTTCAATTCTTCTTTTTCGTAGATGTCATCTAGATTTATTAACGTTAAAAGCATACTAAAGGAACCTTGTGTCTCCTGTTTGGTAAGCTCATATTTTTGAGTTGATTTATATCCAAAGCTTCCAAGTTGAAGCCAATCATCATTGGATAGATTCTGTATTTTTTTGATCTCCATTACTTCACCCCAGAAATAATATACTTTGCGACTTGTTTATAAGGTTATTGAATTCTTGCTTATATCTCTTCTTTCGACCTTAATTTCCATATTCCTGCATCCTTACTTATTGTTTCCTATCCACAAAATTATGGACTGTCAAAGAAAATAATAATAATCCCGACAGGACAAACCTGGCGGGATTTCGTTTGAATAGATATCGAAAGACGTTTAAAGTTAATACGTAGCAACCACATGCTTCATCTCTTCACTTGCCATAAAGTCAGAACGATTCACGCAATACAAATCATAAATTTGTTCCGTATTGTTTATCAACTTATACACTTCGTGGTATATATCAGTGGCTAATTTGACATAAGGCAATTTCCCAACCGCTTTCTTGGATCGAATGTTTTGTTTTCGAATTTTAAGAAATACTGTTTCAATTTCACGTTGAAGAAACAACTCAGCGAAAAAGGCTTCCTTTGCTCGTTGATTGTAACCTTTTCCGAAATAAGGGGCTCCAATCCATGTCGCAAGAAAACCTGTCATATGTTCCATGTGATATAAATCAATGGTTCCGATGGGATGTCCCAGCTCATTAAGGATCGTTCTGGAAATACATGTGTTTTGCTCTTCTTCATCAATCACCTGTTTGGTTGCAAATAAATATTCCTCATAAGATCGGCACTTATGACGAACGTATGGAAAAACAGCGGTGTCCACCATCAAATCATACAGTGAGTGGCATTCGTGCAAGTCTCGTTTTTTTAACATTTAAACGACCACCTAGTCCTTTTAGTTCGCTGAGTCAAACAAACTAAGTATATAAAAGGACGTGTGGAATTTAATGAATTCTATATTGCTTTTATGTAAAATTCATCATAGAAATGTTTTCCAGATTACTTGACTGAACGTAACGAATATCGCCTGTTTACTGTGTGATTTTTGGAATCATTGACCCATCGAAACAACCTCACTATCATCGGTTTAGCTGGTCCACTCATCTTCGCTAACATCATTTCATGCCCATGGATAAAATTTTTGGTTCGAGGAAACATTAATCATACTACTTATCCTTGGGAGTGATGTTATGCTGTACCTTATCAGCTTTGTGCTCATGTTTGCTGGCTTAGCCTGTATCAACATTATTTTTTCATATCAAAGCAAGCATATTGACACTCAGTTCTGGTCCACATTTAAATTCCATCTTTGGATGCTGCCTTTATTTCTAGCCGCTAATCTGAGCGTAGGATACGGCGTCAAGTTTGGAATGAAAGCTGTCAGTCAACTGGGCTATGTCCTGGTCATTGCCAAATGCATAGAAGTGCTCATCTCCATATGGATGGGATACTGGTTCATGAAGGAAGTTCCTTCTTGGAAAACGTGGATTGGGCTTGTGGTCATCATCATCGGTGTTGTACTGGTTAAGCAGAAGTAGGAGTAAGTTAAAATGCTTTTTAAAAAACGAATCGATATACAATTTCATTATCATATACGTCTCCGGTCTCTGAAAAACCCATTTTATCATAAAGCTTTCTGGCAACTTCATTCTCTGCACATACCGTTAAATTCAAACACTTGCTATGGACATAGTTCTCTTTTATATAGCTAATTACTGCATCTATCGTTGCTCTTCCATATCCTTTAGCTTGATAGCTTACATCGATCATAAAACCATTCAACCAATAGGACCAAGCTGTTGTTTCATCGACTGTGATCATGACAAAACCAACTAAGCTATCCTCCGTGTTATATATGCAAAATGGCAGATACTTGTACTCATCCCCATCTGGACGAATGTGCACCTTCGCTAGGGACACGGCTACTGATGGAACATAATGATTTTGATTGGCTTGAACTTGTAAGTTTAATGCATCTTTCCAGTTCTCTCTTGTAGTAGGTATTAATCTGATCACAATAATATCACTCGTTCCGTTTCGTTTTTTTTAGATCCGATGGAAGTTCATTTTCAGTTACATTTTGAACAGGATACTCAAGGCCGGCCCATAGCCTGTTAATGATGTTGTCACTGGTTATTCTACCTTTAAATCCGGTCGAAGTTGTAAGAGTCCCGCTCTCATACATATATACAAGTCTGGAGCCATCATTCTTATTGAATACAATAGAATAATCTCCATCCAAAGATAATCCTTTGCCCTTCGACTTTATTTCACTTAAGTTGGTTAATACGTAGGCGATATCTTTTGTCTCAGTTACATTAATCATTTGGAGATCACCTTCGTTAGAAGGTAAAACAAAATTATATATTTCAGCATTAACAACTTCGTCAGGCTTTATTGAAATAGTGTTCTCCTCTCTTAATACAGTTAAAGAAACAATGAAAACAACAATAGCAATACTTAAACCAAGTATTAAATAACGCTTTTTCATACTACTTCACCTCTAACGACCACAGCTTGATACAAGCTGAATCATCTTCCCCATAATTACTTCTTAACATAAAACGTTGAATTAACTCCAATCACCGAAATGCTTCTCAAGGAACCTTACTTCCTTCTCATAATGAGCCAAATGACCCTCTTCAATCATTTTGATAAAAGCTGTTTCTCCAGACGCCGCCCGATCAGAAGTGTGGTACACATGAAATGAATTCGAAAAATCACCCATTCCTTCAGATCTGTCGGCACATCCATACCATAAGCGTTAAAAAATAACGCTATACGTCTTTTCCGCTCAGATGCATGATCCTGTTTATTGTATGGAACGACTTCTCTTTCATCTTTACCCGGTGAAAAACCTGCTAATGGGACAGAGGTATACAAGCTGTAAACGATATCCCATAGACGCGGACCAGGCCCTGCCATGTCAAAATCAATGATTCCTACAGGCAGCCGATCTTTAAATACAACGTTATACAATGCAAAATCGTTATGGCAAACTACTTCTTCCTTTGAAGAAATCAATGGGCAATTATTTAAAGAAACCGTAATTGTAACAAAATCCACTGTAGCATCATGATAGCTTTTTAAAAGTTTCGCTACTTTGTCTAAGGTCTCATCAGACCACATATAACTTTCAATCTCAGGATAGTCATTTCCCGAAACCACACCATCCAGGTAAGAAAGGATTTCTCTGTCCTGCTCATCTACTCCCAAATATCTAGGGGAATGCGCATAGCCCACCTTTTCAAGGTGCTTAAGCAATTCATATACATACGGATTCGGTATAGCGTCACGCCGAACTGTGCTACCTACTTTTACAACCTTATTCACATTGCCTCCGTTTAGGGCTTCTTCGTACTCAGGCAAAATGAACCCCTCCTAAGATCTGTTTTGTGTGTACCTATTTGTTTTATCCTTTCTGGGATTCCCAGGGAATCCAGCAATCAATAACACAAATCCGACGAAAAATAAGAAATATACGAGGAAACCCGTGAAACCATTATCACTTGCTGGGATTATCTCGCGTGTTTTCCCACCTGAGGCGTATCCCGCTTCCACTATGGCTGTAGATATTCTCACGGAAATTCTATCTAAGGTTGAAATAAAAATACTGCTAATCATGAGAAGCGCACCCAGGATTTTATTTGTATTGTTCATGAGCTGCCTCCTAATTCAAATTGATTCTTATCTTTCAGTCCATGCTGTTCGGATATATCCCAATTTCATGCCAACATGCTCCATATTTCGATGGCTTTGAGATAAAAATGAACATTGCCCTACCACCAGATTACATTCCTTATTCAAGGCTTCCGTTATTCTTCTATTCAAAAGCTGCTGATGTACACCCTGATTTCTAAACTCAGGTAATGTTGCTGCAAAGGTTAAGGATGCCTTTTGATTTTTAATAAACAGAACACTTACCGCTGCAGGGATGTCATTGACATATGCGATGTAAAATTTCCAACCTGGACGGTGATAAAGAACCTTATTATTCTGGGCGACGTAAGGGATACCGTCATCCGACAAACCGGTCCCCCTGCAATGAATGGTCGCGTATAGCTCGAATTGATCCTCTTCAAGTTCTTGAATTTGGATATGATCTGAGTGATTCTTTTTTTCTTCTGGTTTGATGATCAGAGATGAATGAAATCCCGATGTATACATGCCTAAGTCGGTTAAACGTTTCAAGAAGTTCTGATCCACCACAGATGGAATAACTTCGAACTGAACCTTCCGATCTCGCTGTCTATAAAAATCAATGATAGCATCCAGGTGTTCCAGATCATTACTCGTTAAGCCCTTCACTGTATTGAACGTGGGCCATGGCATGGTTTTACTATAGAAACAGATGGCATTTCCAAATTGCTGAATCTCAATTCCTTCTGGATTAGAGTCCCTACCTTGTATAGCAAGCATCCGATCTGTCATATAATCGATTTCCGAAATTTCAATTTCTTCAATTAAATCTATGGATGGAATCAGTGTATTCATATTCTTACCTCCAAATAAATGTACGGGAACTCCGTTTTTAATTTCCATTAAAATACTTTATTACATTGCCTGAACTTTACAATGGTTAGATGCTCCCACTCCCTATACAGCTGCTCTTTAGAGAGTATCTTCCATGGGTTGAATATCGTTTGCCCATCTTTATTAAAATATAGTTCTTCTCCCAGATGATATGCTGCATGTTGAATGACCCCATTCTCATCTGTCCATAGGACAACGTCCCCATGATGTAGTTCGTCAGTTAATAACTCCTCGTAATCATACTGTTTTAATTTCTCAAGAAACGTTTTTTGATGTACCCATTCATAGATAAACCAATCCTGTTTCCCTTTGGAGATTGCAAACAAAACTGCTGCGAGGCAATTTGCACCTTGGAAACTAGCAAACGAATTGGCATATGGTTTTAGAAAATCAGGTAGCGACTCAGGTGGCTTCTCACATTCCCCTTTATCCCACCATTCGTAAACCAATGTCGTAAGTATCTGTTCTTTATATGATTTGTTCAGCTTCTCCCACATGAAGCGCTGAAGGATAACATGTCCATCCATCAAATAGCTTGCAGGTATTTCCGTCAAATCATGTACAAATGTAACAGGGAAAACAAGCCCTCTTCCACTTTGCACTTGTGCATTTAATAAAAATCGTTTCTGTTCTTCAGGAATGGTTTCTATCCATTCTTTATCCGCAATGATTACATAATCAACGTTCTTTATATTCCAATACTCGTAACCATTCACATAATTCACTTGCCTATAAGTGCTGTGGTTATAGAACTCCTCTTTTGGCATTAATAGCACATCGGTAAAGTCAAATTCATAATCAAGATGTTCTTTTGATAGGAAAAACAAATCTTTTTCCGGCACATAACAATCCATCCATGAAAGTAAAACTTTTTTACCCGGTTTAATTATCATTATGTATTCCTCCGCGTTGGGTTTAAAATTTATTCTTTCACTTTATTTCTCACTATTCCGTAGTAAATCAGATCCTCATACCGGTCTTCTTTCTTGACATGATCCACCAGTACTCCTTCTTTTATCATGCCAATCTTCTATATAACTTGTCCGGATGCCGGGTTAGAAGCAAAGTGCCGCGCATATACCTTATGATATTTTTTCACATCAAAAGCGAAGTCTAACATGGCTTTAGCTGCTTCCGTTGCATAACCTTTTCCCCAAAACGGTTGACCCACCCAATAAGATAACTCCCCGTTATCGTAACGTTGTTGATTAGATAATGCTATTGCCCCGTACAAATCACCTGTTTCCCTATCACAAATAGCAAATTCATATAATTTATCCGCATTAAAATTTTCGTTATGTTGCTCTATCCAAGACAATGCACTATCTAATGTATATGGGTAGGGTAATGTGAGTGTGCTCTTATAAATGTTGTAGTCATTACATAGTCTGGTAACGGTTTCAGCATCTGATTTCGTAAATAATCTTAACAGCAACCTTTCTGTGGTCATCGTTTTAGTGAGATCGTCGTACACCATACTATCCCACCTTTTTTATTAAAATGGATCATTGCACCTTCAAAATGACTGATTTCTGCTTATTTCAATTTTATTTTATATACCACTTCACCATCCTGATTTTCCAATTCCTGATCAATAAATCCTATCTTCTCATATAATACTCTTGCATGAGCATTATTTTTTTCTACGGTTAGTGAAATGATTTGGCATTGTGGGTGCTTGTTCTTGATGCATTCAAGTATCGTATAAAGTGATTTACTTCCTAATCCTTTTCCTTGATAGTTCTTATCTATTTGAAACCCTCCAATCCAATAAGCATCCCAAGGTTTCACGTAGGCATATGCTAAAGATTCGATGACCGTCGGTACAAGATCTACTTGCGTCTCAAGTAATGATATCGCGATCGCTTCTTCCCAATTTTTTTTATCGATTGGAGCTATAGTAATTGGGTTCATTCAAATATCCCTTTCGTTTGCCGAATTATATTTCGTTGAAGTAGATTATTGACTTACTTGAATCCATATTGTTTAGCTATGATTTCAACTGTATCGATTACGTTATATTTTTTAAAATCATTTAAAATAGTTTGTGGTAAATAGTCATATAAATCTGATCGGGTTGCCCACATATACTCGCTATGTTCTTCTGAAAGTATCACTCGGTCATCTATTGCTCTGCACAAATATGTCAGTAATACGATCTGTCTATGCGGATCCGTAAAAAAAGTAGTAGCAAATAGTACCTTCTCAACACTCACTTTAAGCCCAGCTTCTTCTTTCACTTCACGAGCCAAAGCTTCTTCTAGTTCTTCTCCAAAATCGATCTTTCCACCAACGGTTTCCCAGCTTGCCGCGGCAACTTCATCTGCACCTGAACGTTTTAATATCAGTACCCTGCCTTTATTTTCAATAACTCCCTTAACCACAACAACGATGTTTTTTTTCAAGATATCTACATGTGAACCCACAGTTTTTATCACCCTTCTCTACGGACCGTTCCAAATGAAATCTTCATGCTGGCTGCATAAGTCAACCAAGATTCATTATCAAATACTTTGGAAAATGTTAATTCCGCTTCATACTGCGCCTTTGCTTCATTTTGGGTTAAGCCCCGAGTTGATAATCGTTTGGTTACCTCTACTGAATCGCCAGGATCCTGTCCTATACCATCTTCTTTAATTGAGTGATAGAGAATGTTTTTTTGGGTAGAGTCCATGTTTTGATCTAGAAAGTTGACCTTATCACTCATTCTACATTCCACATTCGTTAATCCTAATTGACTCATTAATATGGGCAACCGCATTCCAATATTTCCATCTTTACCTGTACGTATATGATCTTGTTCAAATAATCTCTGTAAAACGCCTAGTTTAATGATTTCACTTTGTTCAACGCCCTCCACATGATAGTTCGCCATACTCCCAATCCAATGAGGTTCAAAACAGATGATTCTTCCACCCTCCAGTACACTTTCAATCATCTTTTGGAGTATTTTCACAGAGTCATCCATATGTAATAAAAAAGCATGACTCAATGCAATGTCATACTTCCTCTTCAATACAACGTCTTCTATATCCCAAGTAATAAACTCTGTTTCATAGGGAAGTTGGGAGAAGATCGTCTTAGCTTCATTGATTAATGTTTCACCCTTATCTACTCCAGTGTAGGTTGACCCTTTTGGTAACAAAGGCAGCAGTTTAAGACCCAAATAACCAAACCCACACCCATAATCGATAACGCTTACAGGTTTATCTATCTTCCAAACAAATTGCACTAAAAATTGAAGGTAATCGTCATTGTAGTAAAGCCATCTCGTATTTTTAAGGTATTCAATTTTATTATCCCAATAATATTCAGACATTCGATTAGGCTCCTTATAGTTTCTTTTGTAGCAATACTTCTTCCGTTCTGGCATAGTTTGATTTTTCGTATGTCTTTATAGCCCTTTCATTACTTTGGCCTGTCAGAATCTTTACACTGGTAACACCTCGTGCTTTGAGCTCCTCCTCTATAAAAGCAATTAACAACGTAGCCAATCCTCTTCTCCGGGCAACTTCGGCAATATACATTTCTGTGATTTCTCCCTGGAGTCCACGATAACAAAAGGATTTAAAATATTGAGCACAAGCGAACCCAACTGCCTGGCCGTCAATCACAGCTAGAGCAATCAACTCATTAGATAAAGCAAGGCTCTCTTTTACTTCCTCCATGTTTGTACCAACGCCATTAAAAGCATCATTGAGCTTAAGAAGGTCCTCTGCATCATTTTCGTTCGCCCATCGTATGTGAATGTTCTCTTCTTTCATCACGTGACCTCCAATAATAACAGTGTACAGAAATTAATGATTCGGATAGGTTTCTCTCAAGAACTTGATGGATTGGTTGATCAATGCTTGTAATACATCTAGATTGATATCTGCAACTTTATTGACGTATACACATGCTTTTCCTGTCGTATGTTTTCCAAAGTCTTTTAATAGATTCTCTCGCTCGGCATCACCTGTCGCAAAATACAAACTGATTTTTGCTTTTCGAGGAGAAAAGCCCACCAGTGGTGCATCACCTTCATGACCAGATTCATATTTATAATGATAGGCGCCGAATCCAATAATACTCGGTCCCCACATCTTTGCTTTATACCCTGTTGTTTCAGTGAAAATATCTAATAGCTGATACGCGTCTTCACGTTTTTTGGGACTATCAACATTTTCAATAAATTCAATGACGCTGTTGTCTGTTTCTTTTGTTTTAAGTTTATACATTGATAAAATCCCCCTTCATGTCTTTCGTAGCTTTAACGCAGGAAAAAGACTTAATATCAGACCAAGAATCAGAAACAATATCCATTGTGCGTAACTAATGATTAGAATCAGTTCCCACAAGCTTGCTGACCCGGAGTTTGGTTCATCACTGTAGGGATAGTCAAAAATAGCTGGTATTACTCCAAGGGCTATAAAAATTATCCCGATGATCAAAGAAAGAAAATAAACAGCTCTCTTCAATGTCATCACGCCCTCAAATAATCAGGAAGTCTTATCATGAAGCGTTCACTATTTCTATTAAATTGATATTGTTCATATAATTCATGTGCATCCAATGTTCCGAGTAACCCCATTAAATCTTTAAAGCGATCCGATTGTGTAATCACTTCAATTAGTTTCTTACCAAGTCCTTGGCCCCTATATTCCTCATGAATAAAAACATCACAAAGCCAATACATTGTCGCATCATCTGTGACAACCCTTGCAAAACCAACTTGAATTTCTTCCTTATAAATCCCAAAACATACTGAAGAATGTATGGACTTCTCAATTTTTTCATCGGATCTCTTATTGGCCCAATAGCTTCTAGCTAAGAAACCCTTTACCGCATGGATATCCATAAGTTCTTTGTTTTCACTGATAAGATATTCTCCATATATAAAATCCATCAATCCCAGCTCCTCTCAAAATCCTTGATGATTCAAGTAATACTTAATTCCAGC
This sequence comes from Paenibacillus sp. RU5M, assembly GCF_900221055.1. NCBI lineage: Bacteria > Bacillati > Bacillota > Bacilli > Caryophanales > Paenibacillaceae > Paenibacillus > Paenibacillus sp. RU5M. Next base: position 521,566 of record NZ_OBQM01000002.1, read on the forward strand.
ACGATCAACATCAGAAAAATCTAATGGATTCTCCATAAATAAATCTCAACTGCTCATCAGTTTCAATGTTTTGACCTTTTTTTGATAACCTAGGTCATACGTTTTTCATAAATCACAATTGTCATTTTGTCGTTAATTTGTTTCGTATCTCCCTTCTGTCTATATCCTAATTTCTCATAAAGGTAACAATTCCTCTGCTCTTCTGAGATTGTAGCCAACTCCCATATTCTCGCATCGCTATACCTATCTTCTATCATTGAAAATACTTTTTGTGCAATCCCTCTCCCTTGATAGTCGGGTAAAATAAATACAGGGCTTACTCGATAGATTTTATTCTCTTTTTTTACTATTCTAATGGCCCCCACAGGAATATTTGCTTCTCTTATTAGGTGATAATCTGTATAGCTTTGATTTATTCGATCTTCTATTTGTTCTACCGTTTGATTTGATGGGTTTGTTTCATAGTCTTTATATTTATTTAATAGAGGCATGAATGCTTTTATTTGCATTTCGTGAATGATTGAAGCTTCTTTAAGACCTGCTTTGGATAATGAGATTTCCATTTCATATCATCCTCCGTTATTGAAATTTGTGTTCTTCTTCTATGTTAGTTCCCAACATTACACGTATAATATGCGGTTTCGTTCTTCTTGAATGCATTCTAAATCTCTAACTTCATTTGTATAGTTATTATTTTTTGTTCATCTAAATTCGTTATTCGCATATCAATGGGTGTAAATCCATGCTTGTGATAAAATGCTAGTCCTCTTGAATTCGTGCTATGACATGATAATAATAAGTGTTTAACTTTATAAATCGATTTTGCCTTCATTATCATCGTTTCCAACAAATAATTAGCAGCACCTTTTCCTCTAAAATCCTTCGATACAATAACGTTGCCTAACCAACATACTTCTTTCTTTATTTCTAGAGTTACGACTGTCGAATTTTTTTAAAGCGTTTGCATTTTTTCTCATTAGATCTTCGATTTCACGACACATCATTCTTCATCAATATAATTTAAAACATTATTTAAATACATCTCTATAGGTTGTGACGAATCAACAAGCAAACATTGAATATCATTAGGTTTCTTACTTTCATTAATATTTTTTCTAAACTCTTCTTCAGATGTGCCCGAAATCTGACTTATCATCCGTTCTCGATGTTGTAATCTTTTACTTATTTCCTGATAGTCATTCAGGTAACATTCAACGTACTTATAATTAGCATTATACTTCTTACTTAATGACGAACCTCTTTCAATCATCTCAGAATAAAAGCATGGACTATCGAATATTACGTCATAGCCTTGGGAGAGATAAAACTCTATCAGGGCCCAATCAATATTATATGAAGTCATACCTAAAACTTTTAATTCTAAATTACTATCCCCAATGGATTTTAATATGGAAGACTTTGAGATATCATGATCAATAATTATGGCACCCGTAATTTTAGCGATCCTTCTTGAAAGAGTTGACTTACCGGAACCAGGAAATCCCGACATTTGAAGAAAAAACATCTATGAAACCACCTTTCCCTTAGAGATTTCCAATTCATATTTAACTTGCGTTTTACTGTGCCCTTCTATGGTTTCGATCATTTCTTCTATTTCTTTAAATCCACTTTTCTCATAAAATGTCCTTCCTCTATGATTCTCTTTCCCTACCCAGGCAACCATTTTATTTATTGGCTTTAAAATTTGAATGAATCTCTTAATAAACTCTTTACCTATTCCCATTTTGTGATATTCAGGTCGTATATAGATTCTTAGCAATTCGTATTCTTCTTCTTTCACTTGTCTTGTTTGAGCATATCCAACGACCTTGCCATTGAATTCAGCTATTAAAAAACTCCGTTTGACACTTTGAACATCTCTCTCGACAGATCGACTTAAATTCTCATCTGAATATGCTCTACTTAGAAAATTTTGTATGTAGCCTTCGGAGTATATGCCTTTATAAGTATAATTCCATGTTCCTTGAGCTATGGATTGAATGTGTGGGATATCCTTATTTGAAACAAATCTAATTGTAATCATCTGGTTATCCTTCTTTCGTTAGTTGTTAATGACCTTTATAGTCTTTCTTAAGAAATGCATAAATGGCATTATCAACAAATCGATTCTTCCAAAAATAATTTTCCTTTAATATGCCTTCTTCTATAAAGCCGATTTTCTCAAGAACCTTTCTTGATCCCACATTCTCTGGTTCTACAAATGCTTCAATTCGGTTTAAGCCAAGCTTATTAAATCCATATTCAATTACCTTTTCAACTACTTCGGTCATAAAACCTTGATGCCAATATTCTGGTGTTAGTTCATATCCAATGACAGCTTTATAATGATTTTTCATCCATCCATGAAAGCCACATGTTCCAATTACTTTGTTTTCAGACTTCAAAGTGATTCCCCAACGAATAGCTTGACCTGATTCAAATCTTTCATTCCATCTTTGAATTAATTCTTCTGCTTGTTTAATGGTTGTAAAACTCTCCACATCATAAAACTTCATAACTTCATCCAATGAAAAACATTGAAATATATCTCTGGAATCATTCTGTGTTAGTTCTCTTAATACAAACCTTTCTGTTTCTAACTTGGGAAACTGCGACATTTTAGTTCTCCTTAATAGTTTAAGTAGTTTCACTCAGCGTCTCTAGAATCCAAATAAAAATAAATCCATAGAAACCAGGCATCCAACATGTCCTTTAATCAGGAAATTATATGCACTAAGCACTAACCATATTATTACATATATGAAGTAAATCAAGCAAAAAAAAGCAGATGGTTTCTCATCTGCCCTGAAATATGGAGAAAGCCATGCAGCTGATTTAAAATCCCCCTCCATGCTCTTGATCTTAATTTTCCTTGACTGCCAATCTCCAGTCATTACATCGTATGGTAGTCCCAATAGGGTATTCAAAATCACACTCGCCAATATACGAAAAGCCCAGCTTGCGACAAATGGCATTTGAAGCGGGATTCTTGGTTTTAGGAAAAGCGTGAATGAATTTATGTTTCTTCTTTTCAGAACGGATAGAAGCTATGGCTTTTGCTGTTGCTTCTGTCGCTATTCCTCTACCTTGATATTCAGATAAAACACTCCAGCCTATTTCGTAAATAGATTCTTCTTTCCAGGTCTGATCCCAATACCCTACACTACCCACGACTTCAAGATGCGGAAGCAAGAGGATCTTAAACATTTTCCCTGTTCCATTTTGTGCGATTTCATAATAGCGCTTATGACGAGCTAGGATTTTCTCCTCAGTCTCTGGTCCTCCGAAGTGTACTGTCATCTCAGGCGAATTTAATTGGCGAAGCAAATCTAAATCTCCTTCGTCCCATAGTTCAATTCTTACCTCTGGCGCATTCCTTTGTTCCATCTCACTCACCTCACTGTTTTTATTTGTAACCAAATTTAGAGGAAGAGATTTACTATTTTCAGTTCAATTATACCAGAACATATATTCTTATTCAGTAAAAATTTATCATTATCATTTAAGCCAAGTTCACGGTTTATATATCTTCTATGTACTTACAGACCAAATTCCCAAATGTTTTGATATCCTCAAGATAATCGTACCCCAACGGATTTTGTTCAGTCTGATTATACATTCTTACCGCTACAGCTTTACACTTAGGAATGACAAGACAGGCACATCCAGTGGCACCCAGAGACTGAAAAGAACCATGTGGTAGTTTATCACCTAATTCTGTATTAGACCGCGGCTCATCTTGCACAAACCAAAAAAAACCGTTTCTCGGCAATTGTTGTTCCAGGTCAGGAGGACTAATAATAGTGGTTGTTTGCTCGAATATTTCTTTAGGAAGTATCTGCTTCCCGTTTATAGCTCCCTTATTCAAATGCAGATAACCCCAATATGCCAGTTCCTTTGTGCTCATAAATAAGTTAGCTTGGTTACCTTGATCATCCTTATATTGCTCATCAAGCCATACTAATTTTTCATTACTTTCCTTTCTCCATCCTGTTTGGCTAAAGCCCATAGGTGAGAATAAACGCTCTGCGAGTAATTGTGATAAAGGGATTTTATATAATTTCCGAATAATCTCAATTAGTAGATTAACACCAATATTATTGTACTTCCAGTCAGTTCCCTGAAGAAACAATCTATTATGCAGATCATTTAAACCATGAGTATGGGTTAACAAATGTCGTATTGTTATATGCCTTAATGCGTCCCTATCTACCTCATTCAAGTAGTCCACAACAAGATCATCTATACTTCTGACCTTACCCTCAAGTAATGCGAGACTAATAGCAAATCCTAAAAATGTTTTTCGAACTGAAGCAACATTAAATTGTGAATCCTCATTAACTAATCGACTATGTTTAGAATTGTCATGTACTCCTGAGTACCATTCATTCACGATACGATCATTATGAATAATATATGTCGCAGCAGCGGTAGCAGATATTTTATTCTTTACCTGTAAGACATAATCATTCAGTTCAATGAATGCTTTATTATTTGATATTTTTAAGTTAAACAATGAAAGGTGCACCTTCTTCACTGTGTTATTGTTGTTGTTTTTTCTTCATGAAATTTTCAAGTTCTTCCCTTGTATTTGGGTGTAATATTATACTTTCAGATGTCATCATTCTTTCTGGTAAATTAGTTTCTTTAACTTTACGCCCCCATTTTCTTGAGAATGCCCGCCAGTCACATACCATTTCTACTAAATATTTCTTTGGCATTGGTAAGGCTTCTCTAGTATTTTTATTTACTATCCAATATTCCCAGTGGTGTTTATTATGATTTTGATGGTGCAGCCACGCATTCTTCCATCTCAGCTCGGTATCCTCGTCCTTCTGATTTGAATAGAATTTACGTGCATAAGGAAAAAATTCGTTAGGAGAGAATTTAGACATGTCATGGATTACCCCTTGAAGATATAATCCTTCTTGCCAACATTCGATTAGAACGTTTAATTTATGATCCATAACATAAAGAAAATACCGCCAATATACTAGGAGTATAGTGACCATCTCCTTCGGTTTTAAAGTTTCTTACTCAATTTCAAACAATTCTTACAACGTTCTCATATTCAATAATGCTCCTTTTTTATGATTTTACATTTCTTTCACATAACGTTCCCGTATACACCACGTGAGCCGACCTTAAATTCCTTGATTCTTATAATGCATTACAATTTGCTTTGTCCGTTTAAAACCTGACAATTCGTAAAAACCACCCAAATCCTCTGTACAAAACAAACTAATAACGTCAATATCTTTTAACTCATCTAAAATTCTTTTGACCATTAGTTCTCCTATTCCTTTATTTCTGTACATACTTAATACAACAACATCTTCTACATAAGCCCGATATATTCCGTCTGAAATAGACCTACAGAAACCAACTAATATATCATCTTTCCAAGCTCCTACTGCAACACCACTAACAAGTAGCTGTAATATTCCATTCTCATCTCGGTTAGGCCACCAACCAGCATCTTGATAAAGACCCATTAGTTCAGATTGTAGAATCGGTTTCTCTGTATGTAATTTTAAAGTTACCATGAGTAACCCCCATAGATAATATTTTTTTGGATCAATTCAGTAATTTCAAAGTTTTCTTGCTTTGATAACAAAGGTTACAGGAAACATTTTTGCTTTTTTTATAACATCATTATTTTCATCATGCAGTTGGATTATTTCCTGATCGGTTTCTTCAATCATTTGTTCAATAACAAACCCCGCTTTCGCTAACGCATTTATATAGGTTGATAGTTTACGATCAGACAAAGTTAGCTCGCCTTGAACAAAATCAGGAGCGACCGAATACCAAGATTCATCAAAATAAGACTTGTTAAAAACCAATCTATTATTTTCATCAACAACACATTTGTGAATTGGATGAGACCAACTGAAAATAAATATGCCGTCCTTTTTCAAATAAGAAGCGATTCGACGAAAAGTTCCTTCAAGATCGGTTGTCCAGCCTATGGCGTAAATCGAATAAACAAAATCAAAATAATCCACAGGGATGTTAGATCCTTCTTCCATAGGAGAACAAATCAATTTTGCTGAAAGACCACACGTTGTCAGATGTTGCTTCGCCTTTTCAATTTGCTTTTCTGATATATCCATCCCCCATAGCTCAGCTGCTTTACGATCTCCCTGATATTGCAAAGATTGACCATCTCCACAGCCGATCTCTAACATCTTTTTTCCTGAGACATCGCCAAAAAGTTGGCATTTTTCCTCTGTTACAAATGCTCCATAAAAAGGAAGCACGATTGCTCTTAAAAAGTCATTTCCTTTTGTATCCCAATAGGAGCTGTTTGTTTCATAAACACTATGTTTATTCACCATGATAACCCCCTCAATATAATTTTGTTCGCAGCTCCATTCGTTTACTTAATGCCTCTTCGTAATCGATCTTGCAGCCCCCTGAACTTTTCCGATTAGTTCTGTTATTTCAATTGGGAGGCCCTGAATATTCATGCATTCATCCTTTCTTACAATCCTTTCCCTTTTAGATAGCCTTCACTACATTCACGAACCCGAAAGGCTTAAGAAAGTATCAAATGTTATGCCAATAGAAAGTAAAATGAGAATGCTGTTGAAAGCCTATTGACTTATAAAAAGAACTATCCGAAATAACATATGCTTTTTCTGCACCCAGGGAGCGGCCTCTTTTCAAGGCTTCTAAAACTACTGCTTTTCCCAGCCCCTTCTGCCGATACTCTGGAATTGTACATACAGGTTCAACATAAACATAATCCGTTTTTTGACTGTACCATAAGCCACAATAAGCAACGTATTCCCCATCTTCATTTTCAGAAACAATATGTAGGAATGAATTCATATTTCTTGCTGACAACATTCTTTTTTTCTTATCAATGGTGATTTCATCATCAGGCACAGGACCTTCATGATTAGAGCCTTTCCATAATAATTTCCGATACTTAAACAAATCATTATTAACATCCATATTCTTTAAAATTACGCCTTCAGGATTTACATAATCAAGGCTAACATTCTGTAGTGTAAGTTCAAGTATGTTTTCAGTCAGATCATTCTCCACAAACTTCTTACTGCGTAATAAATCTAGAGTGTGAGTATCTTTGTCATTCACCGCAATCCCAAGGCCATTTTCATTACTGAAAGTAGTAGTGGTATATTCTAATATATCTTTTTCCAATTCTTCAAACCCTGGTTTAGTAGCAAAAAATGCTTCACCAAAATAGTGGTCATAGGTTGCTATCCCTAAAAACAATCTCCATTTCAATCCCCCATAAAATATAAATTTTCCAGTGAAGAATAAAACACTAATGCGCCTTATACACGTTACATAAACTATATTTCTTGCTCTCCAAGTTCGGTGGTAAAGATCAATTCGTAACTGAAGGGGGCTACTCCGTTTACTTCTTGTAAAGTTCTTTACCCTCATTGTCGAATATTACTAAGTTTTCTACTTCATTAATTTGAGTATTAGGAATCAGATAACCCTTCTTTTCCGTAATCCCTCTTGAATAGGACTTACCATCAGTATAAGTAATAAAAATACGAGCAGCTCCAGAACTTAACATCTTGTTATTAATTATGACTGCTATATATGGATTTCCGTTTCCTACAGTCACAGGATCTGAATAATTTATTCCCCACGATAGTTTTTGGTCATATACCTTCCCATGTTGATCTGTATAAAGGGTAATTAATGAATTTTCGAGTAAAATGATTGCTGAGTCCTTAATCCATATACTATCTTGTAAATCTAAACGATGACTATTTACATAACAGTGATTTGTTCATTGGTTGGGGCGTTATATATTAGCTCGTTCTTGTTACACCCCATTAATAAGGTTGAAATGAATAATATAAACACTATACATTTTTTCATTTTTCGCTCCTTGTATATATATCCGGCATTTCACATAACGCTCCTGTATTAACGATGTCCGACGAAGTCGAATGTTTTACTGAGCCAGCTTCCCTGAAATTCATTCTGCAGACCAAGGTTCCGTAAGAAGCCGCTGCGTAAACATATTGTTATCTGATTTTGGCTCATATCCTTGACTAAAGACAGGACGTCAGGAGGTGCATGATTTTTATAATTCACTATGAACAAACTATCATGTCCCGTTATTTAAACAGGCTACCTAATATCGGTAGCCTGACCCGTATTACATATAAAATTAACAAAAGATGCTCATATCATAATTCATAATGCTCCCGAACTAATCTGAATTGTTCTTCTATACCCAAGTCAGGTGTTCTTTCAAGTGTTTTGATATTGTTATTAACGCAGGCTTTTCTAATTTCATTGGAGAATTTCACCATAGTTTTGTTGCTATGTTTAATCGTTTCCGCTGGATCTGATGTAAGGTTAATAACATCCAAAATCATCTTATGGTCTTCTCTAAAGAAATATAGCCTTTCTATTTCTTCATCAGATGTATAAAGACATATCATTCTTTCTTTAGGAATAAAGGGTAGGATATGTTCAGGCATTATTCCTAAATCGATAATGATTGGTTTATCCGTCGGCATCTTCAATAAATCAATAACTAAAAATTCCATCATCTCTACAACGATTTAACAAAGCCACCGAAATACCACATCAGTTGGCCTATTAAACCACTCCTCCCAGTTTAAACCTGGATGGGGATATTGAAGAGCAGGATATTCAGTCGGATTAGTGAATGGTCTATACTTCAAGACATCATCGCTCAATGTTTGAAACCCTAACTCTGCAACAAATTTCTGTGTCATCGTTGTCTTTCCCGCGCAACAACCACCATTTAACCAATACACATGCTTTAATTGTTCTTTTAGATAATTGTTATTTATTCTCATTTTATTCCTCCTCAATTTTTAATATTGAGGGAGATTACGGATTCTTATCGGTTTTTTATACACACAACAAAACCACATAATATAATCCTCCTTTTCTTATTTATACCTAAATAGTATTCGGCGAATTAAAGCTTACTCCTTCATTTACCATTAATCTGTCCGTTAGATTAATTATTATATTTACAACTTCGAGCTACATGACATTGCGATTGACTTTATCTTATGTCTTTAGATCGAACAGCTACCATGAGGGTGGGATACGTGGATGCATTGTTAAGGGACACCTCAGACTTCACAAAATTATTTACAAATTGTACTTTATCTTTATATACTTCATATTCAATATTCCCATATCGACTGATGTCTCTAAGTATCCAATGATCTGCTCAAAAGTAAAAACATTAAGGGCTTCTATCAAAATTTCTTTGTCATAATTCAAATCGTCAAATATATATGGCACAAACTTTTCGACATCTGTAGATTTAACTTCCTCTAAATCCGGTATTGTTGGAATGTGATTGAGCCTGTTTCTTAATTCCTCTTTATATCCATAATGTTCAAGCAACTTCCCATTCATTAATCTAAAGTCGTTATGATAATGTTTATATAATTCCTTATTAGCTTCCATTCTGTTCCTTAACCAAGGTAAATTAAAACCTTTCAACCATATATCATCTGCAATTAAATGTGTGAAATAACCTAGAACATAAAGGTCTTCTGCCTGTGATCGATACTTATGTAAAAATCCTTTATAGTCTACGTTCCTTGAATAATCCTGAATTTCACCAGCAAAAAAATGTGATGAATCTTTTGTTGTAACAGCATCCGGTGCAATATTTCCAAGTAAAAAAGGCGTTTTATCTACTATAGATAAGGAATTTGCGATTCTATTTGCCACAATCAGATGCATTATTCTTGAACCCATACTTCTTCCTCCCCTTAATGAAAGTTTGAAGTCTGTTTACCTGATTCTGATTCCTTGAACTGATATTTCAAATCATTATTTCTTGAATAGTGATGTGATAATCATTTCTGCACATTCTTCCGGCGTATTCAAACTCGTATCGACTGAAAAGCTATAGCGAATGTGTTGCGACATTATTTTATTTTGCTCATCGGATTGATCTTCTCTTCTGTCACCACGTTCTATATTTCGCTTACGACAAAGATTTAACGGGCAGTACACCTCAATGATATCCAAAGGATATCCATCAAATATATCTTGGACTTTATCATAATGTGGCTTTAATTCCGGTCTTTCAACAAGTACCCCATCGATTAAAACATTCTTTCCATGATCCGAAAATTATTTTGCTGTATGATACATTAGAATGATGGCTTCACTTAAATACTTCCAGTAGTCTGTTTGCAAATGTTTATCACCAATCGTATTTTCAAAAAGATCATTGGCCACAACATATAAAAAGGGTTCATCGTAATTTTGCATCGCTTCTACGATTGAAGTTTTACCTGAACTGGTTACGCCATTCAGAAATATAATTTTCCCTTTATCCATTTTCTCATCTTCCTTTGCGCGAGTTATATTTAAAGTGTCTATGATTCTTCGAATTGCTAAATTTCTAAAACTGTACCTCTTTTAATTTCAATTTTTTTATGAACTGTTCAATTAAGTTGAATATGAGGCCACTACACATACCAATTTCATAAAAGATAATCACTTCGTTCGAAAAGAATATATCTATTCCATGTTCAGCTCCTGTAATTCCTAACAATAATATTGTAATTATTAATCCACCAAATAGATGCACTATTAATTCAATTAGGTTGAACTTATAAGAATTTCGAGAAGTTTTTATTATCACTGATGCTGTTACTGAAAATGGAATGCCTCCAATACCATATAAAAGCATGAACATTATTATCCCCAATAAAAATGTACTTCCGAACTCATCAGGAAAGAATATCGTTGCGCACATAAAAGACATAATAATCGTTGATAATACAGCACTTGTTAATTTTATTAATAATGATTTCTTCAGTAGAATCATCCTTTATACAGCTTATCAATCGATTTACCATATCGAACGAGTATATGCCACATGTATTTTAATTCCTGAAGCACTTCTTCGTAATTACCTCTGTCAGACCAGAGATCAGGATTGTGCTTCAAATCGTTGACAGCATTCCCGATCACACTTGCGTCAATATTACCGTTGCTTGCAATTCGCTTCGCTAATGATGGCATGGTTGGACCCCTAAAATCAGAGGGCACTTCCTCTGCACGCATTGCAAATCCCATATGCCAAAATAGTTCAATGGAATATTTGATGCAGATTTGCTCTAAGTAATTCCCTATTTCTGTTCCTTTGAACGATGGGTCAGCTACTAAAATTTCCACATCATCTTCAAGATATATATCTCCATGAATTTGAGTTTCGATAAAATGGTTAAGATTCCGATGTGGGGCCAGTTTTGACGGATCCTCTAACGGGCGTTCCAGATTGTACAATAGCTGATCTATCAATTTTTTAGGAGTAAGATCTTTTTCTCCAATAGCATAATCCCGAAAGAAAGCATCCGTAAAAAGCGCAGATAAAATATCGTCTAATTCCTCATATGTCCCCTTTTCCTTTGGAGCATCTTGAGAGCCACCGTAAGTGAACGTACAGCGATGTGAAGCATTCGGTTTTAAAAGAAAATAACAAGAGCCGAATCGTGGAGACGGTCCATCCGGATGTAACAACAAATGAAGAGCACCATACTTTGGCCGTTCAAAGTTGGTTGCACCTTCTAACTGATATGCTCCGTCAAATAGTTTTTCCTCCCAAAGATCTCTTGCACCACCTACGTATGCAGATACGCTCCCATTAGATATGAAAGTCTCGAACTGACTTTTATAGATTCCCTGCTTTAATAAAGATTGAGCAACACTTTTCATATCTACAACCGGACGATCCGGATGAAAATGCAAAGCCACCCGTGCATGGGATTTAATCTTATGAACTGCTTCTTCATAGGTATTCCACGGAATATTGGAAAACTGAAAAATTTCTTTGAGTGATGCTTGAGCTTCTCTTTTTTGGGATCTCGTGCAATTACTCATATACTCAATCGCTGCGTTCTGAGATCTTGTAAGTTGGCTGTTGTTCGACACAAGAATCACCACCCTTTCTAAAATTGAGACCTCAATTTACTTTTAACAACAAGATTAAATTTTTCCAGTCTGTGAATGTCTCCAGCAAATCTGCTTCTCCGAAATGCCTCTTCCGGACCACAAGTCGGGCTTGACCCGGACGATACGTTGAATACGACGCTAGAGGGCGTCACTCACTTCTTCGAGTTACATTTAGAGTAAATTTATTCTTGTTTCCATTTATGTATTTCGAGTAGTTTTCCGGTTCCATAAAAATACTTTATTACTTCAAGCATGGGAATTAATTCTATACAAATGTTATCACAATAATTGCCTAACTGACCACCAGCAACCAGGGGAATTTCACTGTTGCCCTGGTTATCGTTCATAAGAGTATATATATTATCATCAATAGTAATAGACACAATGAAATGTTCCGGTCCACCCCCAACTAATACTGAATCGGTGTCTGATACCTCAAAAAATACTAATGTAAATTTATCTCCATCGAGTTTTCTCAAAAAACTTAAAGTGTCCGTCCATGTGGGATTCACAACGATTTCTTCCTTAAATGTGGCCCCATTCCATTCATCAATACTAATAGATTTTATCATTTTTTCTTTTCATCCTTCTTAGATGTTTAATTATTTGGATGTTTTCATATAACGTTCCTGTATTCACGATGCCGAGAAGCTTAAGAACCAAAAAATCCGGCTGCGCTTGCTCAGTTTGCCTCTCAGCGTTGTCTTCCTGCTCACACTTCACCGAATTGCTTCCAGCAAGACCAAGGCAGCGTGAATACTCTGTCATGTAATGTCTCAGTTTTCTTTATATACCTTAGGAAATCTAATCATTCCACATTCTTGTTACTTCTTCTAATTCTAAGTCCTCGAATTGCATTTTATAAATATCTGGTTTCTTTAATTGATTCAAAAACTCCAAACCAAAAGCTGAATTAAAATGATTCATCATCAAAGTCATCACAAGACCATGAGTCCCGATTGCTATTTTCTTCCCTCTGTTCTCTTTTAGTAAGGGTTTTAGAACTGAGATTGCTCTTTTCTGACAATCAGCATTGGACTCTCCACCCGGCAAGGTATAATCAAAATCTTTAAAACTATCTCTGATACTAGACATTAACTCTGCATTTTCAATATTATACGAAGCAAAGTGTCGTTCTCTGAGATCTTCAAATACTTTAATATCTAACTTTAAGTGCTCGGCCAATCCCTCAACACTCAGAATTGCTCGAGTATAAGGACTTGATATAATCATGTCTATTCCTTCACCTATAAGTAACTTCGTTACTTTTTCAATATCGATCTTTCCTTTTGGCGTAAGCCCTCTTGTTCTTTCATTTCCTTCGTTGTATGGTGATTCTCCATGCCTAACCATATAGATAATTGTCTTCATACAAGCCTCCTTTAGATGCTTTCATTAAATGTCACACTATGATTTCACATAAAGTTGATATAATCGCATGGGTACCAGCCTGATTACTCTTCTCGAATATACTTCTGGTAGATCAAGGGCCGTATAGACCTCAGTTCGAATATGGTGTTATGTGATTTGACCGTCTTCTTGCGTTACTTACAATTGATTATTTCTAGAGCTGCAAGAGCTCTCCTTCTTACATATTCAACATAGTCCTCACTATATTTCTTAATTAATTCTATTACTTTAGTTTCCTGATCTTTAACCTGTATTAAATAGTGTGCGAATTGCCACCTAGCATCATTATCAGAATACCTAAGAGCCTCTTCTGCAAGGAACAAAAAACTTGATGATCTTTCGCTTAGTTTATCTATAATCGTTTCACATTCATTGTCTCTTGCAATTAAATATAATAAGTTATTTAGAGTATTTTGATCCCATTCTGTATACTCTGTTGTTTCTATTAATGAAAACACCAGAGAGATTAACAAAGACCAATTTGAGTAATTGGTTTCCCATTCTAGTACTTGCTTTTGCTTCTTTGACCATATCCAAAAGTCGTCTACTATCTCGTCAATTTTTGTGTAAATATCTTTAGATGGGTCATGTATTAAAAGATATAGGTCTTCCATCTTTGTTTTTCCTCTCTGACCTGCTTTACAGTAATTTCACCTAACGATATTGTATTCACGACTCGATCCGGCCTTATATAGCTCCTATCTTAGGTCGGCTTGTGTGTCGTCCGATTATCTAACATGAGTATAAATCGGGACGACAAAGGGGCGTAAACCCCGAAGCTTGGATATAATGTTATCTGAAGGATCAGCCTTCATCGAATCATCTAGTACCCGTGATTGCTATTATTTGTTGAATAATTTCCGCTGTATTATTGGGATCCTTAATGATAAATACATAATTTGCTTCATCTTTACTAGGTTGTATTTCTGAAAAATTTTCTTGTCTCTCCAATACTTCCAAAAAGCTTGATGCACTTCTAAATATAGCCTTGCTTCTTTGCGTACGTATAACACGGTCTTTCAGTAAATCATTGGGTAAATCAAAATAAACAATAATACTTTTAAATTCTTTATTATGAAAATATCGGAGAACTTTTGCTCTTCCTGATTTATTCAAATTAGAGTTACTTAAGATAATGTGGAAATTGCTTTGCTCCGTAGCATAGTTAACAATTGCGTCAGTGACAGAGAATTTTAAAGTGTTCGGGCCTTCTGTAGGGCGAAGTTTCTTGTAGTGTTCATTAATAAATTCAGCATGATTATCTTGATCAATTACAATAGCTTGTTGTAATACCGATTCTAATTCTTTGGCAAAGGTAGTTTTGCCACTATGAGTTTTTCCTACCGTCATGACTACCAAGCGTTCCTTAAGAATCTCTCCTATTTCTATTATGGTTTTTACCGGTCTCTCACTTAAAGTTCTCGTATCCACAACGTCTCATCGCCCGGTCGGAACGAGGGCCCTATGCATGAATATAGTGTGATGTGATGCTTAAGACTTCATTTGAATTTCTCTCGAATTCCTATTCCTATATCTGTATAGTCATTACCAATCTTCAAGTTCTGAAAGTAATACACCTTTTTTGGTAAGTTTAAGACTTTTATTGCTTGTAAAACCTTCAAAACTCTGAATTTGCTTATGGATAAATGAGAATTCAAATATCTTTGTAAAATCTCCATTCAAAGTAAAATGAACTTTACTTTCTTCTGGAACAAATATAAGTGAAAATTGGGTTGGATAATCCCCACTTTGCTGAGCAGTATCCTTAAGCAAGTTAAGGCCTGTTTCAATATTAAATGTTTCTTTGTTATTTGTAATGACTTCATAGGCCTTTATATATCTATCCTTTCCTGGTCCTTCAACATTCTTATATTCATTATTGAATTTATCCGATACTGGAAAATTAGTTAGTACCATGAAGTCACTATCGGAAGAGTTAATATCAATGTTCTGTCTTCCAGGCTCAACAATATATGTCTTCCGATTTCTCCCGGCTATCAAACTGTGGACACTATGACTCGGGACATTAACAATTACGTTATTGGTTAAATATTCATTTAATTGAGATAACTCGATCCGTCCTGAAAGAATTTCATCAAACAATTTCATAATATGTACGCAATTCTTGCCACGTCTATATTTGCCTTCTTCAATTGGATCGACCATTAATAAATTCATGAATGTACCACTACTATTCAAACCGAAGGCTGGATAAAATTGTCCATCATCATTCTGAAGAACTAATAGTTGATCTTCACCAATCATAATAATTTTGATTGGTCTTCGAGAAATATCGAAGTTCATACCAATAAATGTCTTGTCTAAATGAACAGCGAAGCTAGTACACATTGAGGTAATCTCCTTTTATTGTTTTTTCTTTTTTCCGCCATTCCAGAGTTTCAAATAACGTTTCTGTATTCGCGAGGTCCATCCCCCTTAGATAGCTCTTATCTTAGGGAAATGGACCTCGCGAACAACTAACAAAATTACTTATTGCCTTCGTTAAAATATGTTATTTCATGTCCATCTATTAATCTTCTTAATCCTTCTTTATAATAAGGCATTAATTGTTCAGCCCTCTCTATATCAATCCAAGCTATTTGAGAAATTTCATTAGGTCTAACTATTTCTTCATTCCCACCGATTACCTCACCTTTAAATGTTATAAATATTACATGTTCTTCTTTTTCCGGAAATTTACATTCATTTACTGCCACTATTCCATGAACTTTAATATCTAGTCCAGTTTCTTCTTTAGCTTCCCTTATTGCTGCTTGGTCTAATGATTCTTCTCTTTCAACAGCGCCGCCTGGAAGTGACCATCGGTCACTAGAATCATCTACATTCCTTACCATTAATATTTTGGAATTGGTTGGGTCAGTAATTAAGGAATAAGCTACATCGACTCTGATCATTATGTTTGACTTCCCTTCTGATTTAGATCTGATATATCTTTCACATAACGCTCTTGTATTCACGAAACGAGCCAGCCTTTGATAGCTCTTATCTTAGGCTGGCTCGTTTGTTGTCTGAGTGTTCTTCCATGATTATACATCTGGCAGCCAAGGAGTGATATCCCCGCAACATGAATATATTGTTATGCGCTGTTAATGTCTCCTAAGCATCACCTAGAAACCTTTGATCAAGATTCCCACTCTATTTTTTACTTTGGTATAAAAACTCAACTTCACTATCTAGCAAATATCGATATTCAAATAATTGCATTGTTCTTTCCCTAATTCTCTCCCGTATAACCGTGCCTAGGCTTACCGATCCTTTTGATCCAAGGTAACCATTATTAATAAATGTCTTCTCTACAAATGTTGTTTCCCTTAAGTGATACTGTAACCATTCTTTCTGCGATTCGATTAGTGCTTCTCTTGGTTCTCTATCCAACTTAGAAAGAAGCTTTTTATATATTTGATTCAACTCTTTATCCCAAATTTCTGTATATTTGCTTTCCAACGATCCCCATCCCATTGTTGTAATAATCTCTTTGGAATTTTGAAATTCATTAAATTCTACTTCATAATCATGATCTATAGGATTTCGAAGCATTTCATCATAAAATTCTCCTTTTAAATCGTAGTTCCCAATTCTCATGGATAACACTTCATTGTTAGAAGGCTCTGATCGACCTTCAGTTATTTCTTTCGATTCTGTTCCATTACCTTTACTCTCTACATCAGGATGCAGTTCAGAATTCATTATTGATTTAGTTTTGCTATTCAAAGTAGTCGATTGACTAATATTTTGACAAGATGAAAACATTATCGTAATAAAAAATAAGAAGAGTATCTTACCTTTCATAAATTATCTCCTTAAATATTATCTTTAATATTTACCGGTAATGGCGCATAACGTTGTTGTATTCACGAACCCGAGAGGCTTAAGGTCCGCTAAAACCGGGTGGCTACGCCACTTAGCCTCGCAGGATTGTCTGCTGAATCCACTTCTCCGAAATACCCCTTGCAGACCAAAGACCCATCAGGGGCCGCAGCGTGAATACGGTGTTGTCTATTTAGCATTTCCCTTTTAATAAATGCATTAATAAATGGATTATAGCTATTTCAGTTATAAAGAACTGCATATCCGCATTGATATTTGAACAAGGTTTTCTCTTATTTCTGATCTGCTATTCCAACTTCGACTATCCCATTCGACACCACTTAAATCATCACCGCCATACAAGATAACACCTAATTTTACATTTCTAAATTGTGAGACAGCCATAAATGCTGCTGCTTCCATTTCTACAGTTATACACCCTTCTGCTTTCCGCAACTCAACCTTTTCTTTAGTCTCTCTATAAAATGAATCTGTCGTCCAAGTTTTGGCCTTAATATACCTTATATTATGTATATTAAAATCGTCCTCTATGAATTTTAATACCTCTAGATTACATTCAACTTCTCTTGATGGCTTAATGTAATGGTATGATACTCCTTCATCTCTCACTGCCGAAACTGGTACTATTACATGTCCAACAGCAATGTCTTTTTGTAATACACCTGCACCACCACATACTATAAATTTCTGAAAACCATAGGCTATCAGTTCTTCTAAGAATCCTGCTGAACCTGCAGATCCTAAATACCCCAAAGTAATATGTACTTTTTTTCCTTGATAATATGTTTCATATATTGGCAAATCTACAGTCTCGCAATGTAGAGATGCAACTTCTTTCAACTTTCCCTCCGTTTTCATTTTTTCAATTACATCTCGAAAAAATGTTATTACACAGTATTCAAATTCTTCTTTTGGCTTAATAAAATTAGTTGCTTCTATTATTGCAACTCGCGATTCATCAAATTCCAATATCGGGAATTCATTACTATCGATTTTTCTGCTTTCCATCTCGACTTACCTCCAAAGTAATTTAAATTTTTTTTATTATTTCTTTGCAGCTATTACATATAACGTTCCTGTATTCACGACGTCCGACGGAGTCGGAAGTGTCCGCCTGCTCCTGCTTCCCTGAAATCCCTCAGCCGCACCGAGGGCGTATGCCCGATGTGTGAATATTATGTTAAGTGGAGTTACGAACCTCTTTGAATTGCTGTCTAGGTATTAATTGTCTTTGTATATGTTTTTACTGAATCCGGAAAAGCTCCTTTAGACTCTGCTTCTTTGCTTTCATCACTTATCTGTCTCGCAATTATCTCCAATCCATCAAAACATGCATTTTCTTTGTACCAGTCAATTAATTCAAATAAAGATACACTTTCTTGCACCTCCTTATCTTCATAATGCGATACAATTGTTATTGTAAATGCCGGGACTAGAGCATCCGCCTTCAAGTAATACATAAAATTTTTACCTGTGTAGTGCTTCATAAGGTATATCTCAATTTCTTTCTCAAGAAAAGAAAACACTTCAATCAATTGATCTGATGATATTCTA
This sequence comes from Paenibacillus sp. RU5M, assembly GCF_900221055.1. Taxonomy (NCBI): domain Bacteria; kingdom Bacillati; phylum Bacillota; class Bacilli; order Caryophanales; family Paenibacillaceae; genus Paenibacillus; species Paenibacillus sp. RU5M. The sequence goes on from NZ_OBQM01000002.1 coordinate 540,343, forward strand.
TTATTCTTTATAAGTCTATTGAATCCATGGATGTACACGTAATTATAATTTGCTTCATTTCTGATTAGAGTAGGGTCATTAGAAAACAAAAAAGTTGGACAAGTTATTATTGAAGTAACCTCTCGATAAGCCTTCTGAGCATATTTATCTAAATATTCTAAAATCAAGTACTTTCCCTCTCTTCAGTAATTTCACTTAACATCTAATTTATGTACTTCATAAACACCACACATTCAAGCCAATTTCTGAACTACATACATAATAAACCATATTGTTCCATTTGCGAAGGTACTACAACAAACAAAAGAGCGGCCTTTACATCAGGCCGCTCTCCACCTACATATTCTATTACTATCTTAAAACCCTTTACTTCGTACCACTGCTCCATACCACTCTCTCACTCATTGCCTTATGCTGTGCAATTAAGCAGAGTTCTGCCGCTTTAAACGCATGCTCCTGTGTCATCGCATTCTCTGTTCGATCCAGACAATCCCGGATCAGTTCACCGAAGAATGGATAACCAACCTTTCCTTTGACGCTATAATGGTATTCCCCTTCATGGTTAACCAGGTACACCTGATCACCCTCAGGCTCTCTGGCCACGTCGATATACTTACGCAGCTCAATGTATCCGTCCGTTCCCAAAATAACCGTTCGCCCATCGCCCCATGTACCCAGACCATCCGGTGTAAACCAGTCTACGCGGAAGTAACCGGAAGCCCCGTTGTTGCCGATAAGTGATGCTTCGCCAAAGTCCTCTAGTTCTGGGAATTGTGGATGATTGAAATTGTTCACCCGACTGAAGGCCACTTCTGCATCTGTACATGAAGCAAAGGTCAGAAACTGCTCGATCTGATGACTTCCAATATCACAGAGGATGCCGCCATACTTTTCATGCTGGAAGAACCATTCAGGCCGACCACCCGCATTCAATCGATGCGGTCCTGTCCCCATAACCTGTACAACCTTGCCGATCGCTCCCTGTTCGATCAGTTGTCCGGCATAGATCGCACTTTCCACGTGCAGACGCTCACTGTAATAGACCATATACTTCTTCCCAGTGCGTTTAACCTCTTCACGCGCAAGGGCCAGTTGATCCAGTGTAGTAAAAGGAGCTTTGTCCGTAAAATAATCTTTGCCTGCGGCCATGACTCTCATGCCGAGTGGCGCACGCTCCGATGTAATGGCTGCTCCGGCTACGAGCTGCACTTCATCATCAGCAAGTACCTCCGCTTCAGATGCCGCGATCTGTGCCTGCGGGAACTGTTTCCGAAAAGCCTCGACTTTAGCTGGGTCAGGATCATATACCCATTTGAGCGTTGCCCCAGCCTCCACCAGCCCGCCAACCATACCGTAGATATGTCCATGGTCCAACGCTACAGCAGCAATGGTAAACTCACCTGGACCGCATACGATCTCTTTTTTCAGACTCTTTGGTGCATAAAACATGCCGTCTTTAGCCATACCTTCTCCACCTTTCCAATTCAATTGGATTTTCCGTTTATCGGTTCAGTTATCCTGTACACGCCTTAAGTTCAGCCTGGTGTATAAGTTCCACTTACTTAAATGTCTTTGACAGATCAGCAGGTTGACTGCCACTCTCTGCCTTGTCTTTCTTTGTATTTGAACTGGCAATCCGCTGCTGCAAATGCTCATAGAACAAATCCTCATCAATCGGCAGATCTACCCAGTTATCGGTCCATGTTGACAGCAGCATAGCATTAGACAAAGTCAAACCATGGATACCCTCTTCACCGGGAGCAATGAGCGGTGTCCCGTTCAGGATGGCATCGATCCAGTTGCGAATCAGGCCAGGATGTCCGGTTTCCACACCCGTAATTGGCACCTCGCATTTCCAGCATTCCGGCTGTCCAAATCCTCCTTTAAATCTCTGATTGAATTCAGGCTCGGGTTCACGAAGACGCCAGAAGGTCAACTGACCATCTTCAATGACAATTTTCCCACGATCCCCATTGACTTCGAATCGGTTGGTGCCTGGTGCTTCACCCGTTGTGGTCACGAATACACCTGTTGCTCCATTTTCATATTCGACATATGCCGTTACATCATCTTCCACTTCAATGTTCCGGTATTTGCCGAATGAACAGAAGGCACGCATACGCACCGGCATCATGCCGATGGTCCATTGCCACAGGTCCAGTTGATGAGGGTCTTGGTTGATCAGGACACCGCCCCCTTCACCAGCCCACGTTGCCCGCCAGCCGCCTGAATCATAATAGCTCTGAGAGCGATACCAGTTCGTAATAATCCAGTTGGTACGCCGTACCTCACCCAGTTCTCCCGAGGCAATTAGATCTTTTAGTTTGATATATAAAGGGTTGGTTCGCTGGTTATACATCATGGAAAACACTTTGCCGCTGGTAGCCGCGGCTTCATTCATCTTGCGTACCTGTTTGGTGTATACTCCGGCAGGTTTCTCAATCATGACATGCAAACCATTCTGAAAAGCCTGAATGGCCTTTTCGGGATGGTCATAATGCGGGGTTGCTATAATTACCGCATCAATCGTCCCTGATGACATCATCTGCTCCGCATCCTGCCAATAGGTGACTGAAGCCGGAAGATTGCTGGATACCCAGCTCTCCATTTCTTGTCTCACATCACACACAGCCACCAGTTCTGCACCAGGTACCTCTCCTGCTACCAACGTTCTGGCATGGGCTGCACCCATATTCCCAATTCCAATAACGGCTACTCGAACCAAACTCATACCTGTACCTCCTCGTCCACACGACGTTCAATTTCGGCAAAAACATCTGCAAAATGCTGTAACATCGCCTTCGATTGCAAGACCCCGCTAAAATCCTCAATCCCGTAATATCCATCATACCCAACGGATTTGAGGTCACGGAATACTTGCAACCAATTCACCACGCCTTCAGTCAAGGGGGCCCACTGACAATGCCAGTTTGATGTTAGCGAGACTGTATTTTGTTCATTCACACTGGAATTCGAATTCTTGTTTGATTCATCCTTGAACCAAGCCGCATTCTTCACATGCACATGTGCCAGATAAGGTCCCAGTAATTCCAGTCCCATACGATGGTTCTCATATCCTTCATGCACCATGTTGCCTGGATCGTACAACACCCCTACATGCTGTGAATCTAGCGATTGCACGAGCCGATAAGCTAGTGATGCAGTGGGGGCAATCGTTTGATGATGGGTCTCTACTACAGCTTTCACCTTATACTGTTGGGCCATCTCTTGAACCTCATTCAGATAATGCACAGCTTGTTTGTACAATTCAGGATAGCTGGTTTTGCGATCATAACCCGGAACCCCCACACGCATCATCGATGCTCCCAAGGCTTGAGCAGTTTGAAACGCCTGCTCTGTAGCAAGTAGATCCCCACAGCTCAGATATGGCACCAATGCAATCGAATGTCTGTTATGCTTTTTTGCTGCTTCTCGAAATGCAGGTACCTGTTCCTCCCATTGGTCTGGATCTATCGAGCAACGATTATGTCTCCAATAAGAAGGTTCTTCGGACAAAGCATCCGCCGGAATTCCACGATATCTCCATTCGATCCCTTCAATGCCTGCTGCGGCTGCAGCAGAAGCCAATTCTTCTGCGGTCAAGTCCGGTGTGGCAACAGTGAATACAGACAATTTCATCAACATTCATCTCCTTATGTAAACGTATTCAATTTATTGTTGTAAACGCATTGTATCATTCATACGAAGGCCTCCATAGGGGGCAACGAGAAGAGATGAATGACAGATAAACAGCGGACCATATTCCCCATTCAGAGATAACTTGCAAGTTCCCTTTTGAATGCATACATAACAAAAAGCACCCCGAATAACAGAAGATCCTTCTGATTCGAGATGCCTGGTTTGCAACTTCTATTTTGCATCATAAAAAACATGTTCCGCCTGCAATTTCCCTAAATGTGTAGTCATGATACCAAAAGAATATTGGGGCTGAAAGCGCCGATCCGTAGGAGAGCCCGGATTAAATATCAGCACATCATTGACCGTATGCATCACTGGAATGTGCGAATGTCCAAAAATCACAGCATCCACCTGCTGTCCTGCAAAAGTGTGAATCGCATTCTGCTCTGTAGACTTCGATCCCAGATGACCATGTACAAGACCAAGACGCAAACCGTCCGCTTCAACGATGCGGGAGAACCCGAGTTTTTGACCTATTTCAGGCGGGTCCGTATTGCCTGCAACACCTTCAATGGGGGCGTAAGCGCTGAGCAGCTTGTGTACACTCCAGTCCGACCAATCCCCGGCATGGAGAATCAGATCAGCATCTGATAGCGCCTCAACCAAGGGATCGGGTAACTTACGTGCTTTTCGAGGTAAATGAGTGTCCGAGATGACAATAATTTTCATAGTACAGCACACCTTCCCTTTCCCTTACATTACGCTTTATTCGGCATGTGATGGAACTTCAAGCTGGGAACAGGAACGCTCCATATCTTCAAGAGTAATGGATGCGAAGAACTGTTCCACCTTTGCTTCGGCAACCTGATACAGATTGGTCAGAAGGCTGTCAATACGAAGGCCAACATCACAATTCGGATTACAGTTACCATGAATCGGAAACAATGGCCCTTCATCCTTGGCAGCCTGATAGATCATGGCTAATGAGATTTCGCTTGAGGGTTTGGCGAGGTAAAATCCTCTTGTTCCTGGTGAGGAGTCCACAAGTCCTGCCTTTTTCAACCCACCGAGAATACGTCTGACCACGACAGGGTTGGTATTCACACTACCTGCAATCAGTGCCGAAGTGATTCGTTCAGGCGCGCTGAAAGACAACAACAACAAACAATGCACACTGACCGAAAAATGAGTACTCATGATTAACCACCTTTTATTTGAGCATTATAATGCTGATTTTATATCATCCCGGATGTGTAGACTTACTCGGAGAACAGGTCCTGTTCAGGGCGTGCTCGGATTTTTAATTGCCGAACGCTGTACTCCAATTGTTTCACAATATCATCCAGTTGTTTGCGATCAATCTTCGTTGGATCTTCCACTGGCTTCGCCGACGACTTCAGATCCCGAATCGTTAACTGCTGCTCTTGCCACTTGTCCATCAGATCCGCTATATTGGCATAGAAACGTTCGTAATCTTTAATAACCAAATCAAGATAGGCATCCACCTCATCCGGATCATAACCACGAAGTTTATAGTTGAATTGTTTTTCATGAATCGATAAAGCGTCGAGCTGCACGCCCAATTGCTTGAACAATTGTCTTTGTTTGTCCAATCTTCGTTTCATATGCTCATCCATATTGACAACCCTCCATTATCAAACGCGCCGCGGTAAGCACAAGAAGATCTTCGATACCGCCGCATTTTCTCTCTATATTTTTTATAACACATTATCCGTCAGATATAAAATCGAACGAACCTCTTTGCACACGAAACTGATTGCTTCTTATGAAATTCGGGTAAGGACTGACTACAACCCCATTGCGGGAAAGGAGCATGTCCTTATGAGTACATTAACCAAAGATCAACTTCAAGAGCTGAAAAACGCTCTTTTGGAACAACGTGAAAACCTACAACGCCATTTTGAATCCAGCATGGAAGACGGTGCTCCAGCCGAGTCCCTGAAAGATTCAACTGGTGAGCTGTCATCATACGATAATCACCCGGCAGATGCTGGTACGGAGACGTTTGAGCGAAGCCGTGACTTGGCGATAGATGATACGTTGACCGACGAGTTCAATCAGGTGAATGAAGCGTTGGAGCGAATCGAACAGGGAACGTATGGCTCCTGTGTGACCTGTGGTAAGGATATTCCTTTTGAACGACTCGAAGCGATCCCTTACACAGCCTACTGTATCGATGATACGCCTAACCGCGAGTTAAGCAACGAACGGCCTGTTGAGGAGCAAGTCATGACGATGCCGCCAAGTGGTGCTGGTGAAGTCAGACAGCGCAATGCTGGCAAGTTCGATAACGCTGACGCCTGGGAAGCCGTCGAGGAATATGGCACATCGAACTCCCCCGCAACTGCAGCCAAACGTGACGTGAAAGACTATGATGAAAACATGTAGTTTATGAACGAATTAAGGTCGTTTGCGCTAAAATAGGTACATGTCTTCCATCATGCCAAATTACGCATGAAAAAGCCGCCAATGGCGGCTTTTTTCTTGGTAGCATATCATCTTTACACAGATGAAACTTCAATATGACGATGAATATGCTTCGATTACTCTTCCGCCTGACCACCAGACGAGGATTCCTTCTGCTTTTTAGCAGGTCTTGACGTTTTCGCAACAGACTTGCCCTTATCGGGTGAAGCCTTCTTTTTCAATTTTCCAGCGGTTTCCGAAACGGGCTTATTCACCGTATCTTTGGATAGGGAACTGAATAAATGAAAGACCTCTTGGTCCGCATCATGCCTGTCTTTCGTTAAATAGGGTTCACACATCTTCGTAATGTTGTTGTACAACTGCTCTACTTCTTCCCGGCTAGCATACAACGTCATATCTGAGATAAACATACGGTCCCCGTTTTCCGCCTGATTCATAAATCTCCGACGGCTCTGCTCAAACATTTCATTTAACAATTTGAAGGTTTCGGAACGAAATACCTCCTTCAAAGGTGAATTTTCTTCATCTTCGTTACGGAGCTGGATTTCTCCCTTGAAGGGCTCATAATATTTGGCGATGATTCCATTAATTTCACGAGTGGATACGATGGTAAGCAGACCGATTTTCTCCAGTTTCTTCACATGATAATGTACCTTGGCTGGCACTTCGCCCATCTGGTCTGCGATCTCTTTAACCGTAGAGGGTCTGCCCTGTTTATTAAACATATTCAAGATCTGTATCCGATACGGATCGGAGTAGACCTTGATTTCTTCAATCGTTGAAAGTACTTTGCGCTGCATACCTGTATCCTCATTTCCGGGGTACCTGTTGCCCATCATGTGTATATTATACCGTCCGGACAGGGTTTCGGTCAAAACAGGCTAGCGATAACACGTTTGAGGAAGCCTTTTTATAGAACGGTGCGGAAAGTCTTGCTTAGAAGCACCAAAACGGCTGACATGGCAAGCAAAACACCAAACACGATAAATAGAATCGGCAATGCCACCCAATCGGCAAGGGCTCCTGAAACCAAGCTACCTAATGGAGCAACACTCACGACGAGCATAGTTTGAAGGGCATACACTCTGCCAAGCATCTCGGAAGGCGTAACTTCCATGAGATAGGACGCAAGGGGTGTTGTAGCGAGTGGAATCCCCATACCCATCATCAGACAAAAGACAGCAGCAACAGGCAGCTGGTAGGACGTCATGTAAGCCGGGAGTGCGGTCATGGCATAACTGAGCCCCAACATGACAATGCCTACAATGACCAGCACACTTTTACGGTAATTCGATCCTCGATGAGACAGCCACAAGCCACTCAGTACCATGCCTGCCACAATCAGCCCACTGAGTAGACTTAATCCTCCCGCTCCGGCGTGCAACGTTTCAATGACATATGGCGTGCGAAGAACATTGAATGGCATCAGACAAAAGTTAACAAAGGCAAACAGAATGGAGACGATCAGTAACAACACATGTTTACGCATAAAATGAAAGGCTTCTGTCATTTCAGAGAATATACTTTTTCTTGCTGGAGGAGAATCAGATGAATCAAATGACGTATTATCATTGTTAGATGATGTTGAAGTTTTCGGGTACCCCACACGGCTCATCAGGAGTGCACTTAAGGCAAACAAGCCCGCATCGATCAATATCGTCCACGTGATCCCTGCCGTTGCAATTAACGTTCCCGCCACTGCAAGTCCTGCGAGTTCTGCAACCCGGGTTGCAGATGATGCCATGGCATTACCAGACAGCAGCATTGATTTGGGAAGTAATCGCGGTACAGTGGATACCTCAGCGGGTGACGCGAAACATTCCAGAAGGGAATTCAGAATGGTGATGACGAACAGATGCCAGACTTGCAGCTCACCCAGACCAAACAATAGTGCTGTAATGCCAACAAATAAGCCTCGACCAGTATTCGTGAGCACAATCACCTTTTTGGGCGACATGCGATCAACCAGTGCGCCGACAAACAGCCCCAGAAAGATACTTGGCAAAAAGTTAACTGCCAGCAGTGTTCCCATCAGCAGCTTTGAACCTGTCAAAATGTACACCATCCAGCTATAGGCAATGGAATCAATCGAATCGCCGAATCTGGATACTACCTTGCTCACCATAAACTGCACATACGGTTTAATCCGAATTAATTCCCCGATCCCTTGTTTGCGTGCGACTGTACCTTCGCTCATGATTACTCCGCCTCTCAACGTGAAAATATTTTTAATGTTAATTTTATTTTAACGTATGATATGCGAAAATCAACCCTTTCGTGAAAATATTTTTAACGTTGTGTATATCCCTATAAACACAAAAAAACAGACCGAAGGGTCTGTTCTCTTTGCACCAAAATTTGCTGCTATGATTCGTAGTTCATGTACTAGTCCTCAGTCTTGAATTGAAATCCGATACTCTCTTCTTCTGCCTCCAGCATCAACTGGTATACCATCTCTGCTTCACTACCCAGCCGTTTCTTGCTGATCTGGTAGTTCGTCCAGGTTAATTCAAGCGGCAGCTCAATCATGCCTGTAAGGCAGTCCCACAAGGCGTCCAGATTTGCACCGTAAAAGTCTGGCAGTTCAAGCTTTTGCTTCAATAGCTCATGCAGTTCTGTTGTGCTGTAAAAGTCCTCACCGTTAAGTACTACCCTCTTCATGTCTGTCCTGTCCTTCCTTATTTCAAGCGAGTAAAGGATGCATAGTGGTCTGTCGTTTTGTAAATCAAGCCGTCACTGGAATACAGGATGCGGTCCGAATTACGGAAACCGGAAGTGTAGTTGATATCCGCTTCACGCCAAGTACGGCCACTCGCTGCTGGAAGCAAGCCTTCCCGGTTGCTAAACACGTCTCCACCGATACTTTTGCCCGGAGCAACCGTAGCGAGGTTGCCTTGAGAAGAAACCCAGCCTAGTGCCGTTGCCTGTGCTTTGGTAATGTAGTTACTTGGCAGTTGCCCGTTGGCGCTGAGATAGTTGGCTACACCAGTAAACGTATTGATAATGGTACACGTTGCAGCTGAAGCCTTCTGTTGTCCAACCGGAGCGATCTGTGAACCTGTGAAGAAAACAATCGTCAACATAACCGCGAGCAGAGCCGTAGACAAAAACTTTTTCATAAATTCGCCTCCCAATGACTTAAAATGGATGAACGTTGCCACTATGTAAGTGATATGAGATGTAAATTCTGCCAGGATGTACGTTCTGCTAGATTATAGTGAACAAGCCATCTATTTACTATTTATATCACATCATTTTGGAGGAAAGATCAAATTCAACTGCTATTTTTGTAAAAATATATAAATATAACATTTAAATATAAAAAAAGACTCACATCCCGGGGGATGGAGTCTGCCATTTCGATCATTTCCTATCATCTAACATGCTAGCATGTTAGCTCCTGCTTTAATCCACTAACTGCACCCGTTGACGGGTTCGCGCCGATTCTAGGCATGCATCAATGACACGCATATTCTGAATGGTATTTTGCGGACTGAACGGTAGCGCTTTTCCTTCAAGCACTGCGGCTGCAAAGGTCTCCACCTGCAAAACATAGGAGTTGGATACCGATACACGTTCCTCACGGCTGACGGAATCGGTGTGCACGATAATCTGTGGTGGAATATCACTATTCTCCCAGCCGAACACCTTAGGAAGTTCAATCCGCCCATCGGTACCGAGAATCTCCATCTCGGCTCGTCCAGAGGCCCACATGCCGCAGTCAAACGTTAATGCTACTGAATTGGGAAACTCCACAAGACCTGAAGCCATCATATCGACGCCATCATGCTCTTCCGAAAATAGAGCGTGTACCGTTACCGCTTCCGGCTCCTGCCCCAGATACATGCGGGCTGCAGAGATTGGATATACGCCAAGATCAAATAATGATCCTCCGCCCATCTCCCTTTTGAACCTTACATTGTCTTTGTCGTCAGCGGTATTACAGGTGAAGTTGCCATGGAGGGCTCTGACCGTACCAATCTCCCCACTGGCTATTATCTCTTGCACACGTCTATGCTTGGGATGGTATCGATACATAATGGCTTCTGCAAATAGTACGCCGTGCTGTTGACATACCTCAATCATTTCCGCCGCTTCATCTGAATTCAGAGCAGCCGGTTTCTCACATAATACATGTTTTCCAGCCTGAGCAGCCTTAATCGTCCACTCCTTATGCATATGGTTCGGCAGAGGAATATACACAGCTTCAATATCCGGGTCCGCAATGAGTTCATCATAGCTGCCATACGCTCTGGCAATGTCGAGTTCATTCGCAAGAGCTTCCGCCTTCTCCTTGCTGCGGCTGGCTATCGCCAAGACCTCACCCCGTTCGGATTGTTGAATCGCCGGAATGACTGCATTTTTCGCTATTGTAGATGTACCAAGTACACCCCACTGTAAGTGTCTGTCCATGCTTATCTTCCTTTCACTCCGTAATTGTCCTCTTCTGCCTTGTGTAACATGCCGAGACAACGATCGAGATCGGCCTTAACCTGTTTTTTATATAATTCGGCTTTCTCCGCACCATCATCCGTGAAGTGATATAAAACGATTTCCTGAAAATCGACTTTGGGATCACTGCCCTTCAGCTTCTTTGTACGATAAAAAACACCCTGTTGAACCAATTCATGCAGCGCCCGGTATATCTCGCTCTGGGGTGGTACATAACCGTAGGCTTTGAATTCCTGCTTCATGGCCTCCAGCATTTCATAGCCGTATCCCCTATGCTGTTCAACCATCGTAATCAGATACAGCTTAATAAATGCCCGCTGCGCAATCATAAAAGCCACGTTCATTCCCCTCCTGTCAGCTCTATATATCTAGTATTATAAAACTTATGTTCCCCTTCTGCCATCTTTATCCGTCTTTCTCCCTTTAATCCATGGGCGTTGGAAGGCAAGAAGGAGAAATGATGGATAGGCAGGACGTAAGGTAGAGCGGGATTTGAGGTTTTCTGTTATGAATTTTTCAGGTAATGAAATTTTAAAATTTATTTCAAAAGTGTTCGTCGTGGTATTGGCGTCACTTTTATTTTCAGGTTACTGCCTTCATTTTTATCGACCCTCTTTATCGGTCCTCAACTCACTGTTGTTCTGAATTTTTCATATAATGATGTATTCACCTGTTAATCAGGTTTGGACTTCGGTACAGTTCCCACAATCCACTTGCCCCAGCTTACGCGGGAGATGAGCCATGTGAGTACACAGGATAACGTAAGCGCCAGCAACCAGGTGATGATCATGCGTACTACGGGGTTTAAACCCAATGTCACATAAAACTGTTCATCCGGAATGTAGCTGTAGCGCAACATCAGCATATGCATCAGGTAGCCCCCGTATGAACCCCCGCCAATCCACGCCAGCAATCGTGTTACTCTGATATTGTGGAGCTTGCCAGCCAGCTGGTACATCACCATGATGGAAGGTATGAGGAATAAGATCATATCCGGCCGGATGAGACTGACGGTATAGAACGTAATCTGTATGCCCTCCGGCTTCTGGAACTCCTGCATTAACTTATATATAAACCGAAGACCAAGGACTATAAACACGGTCCAATATCCCCAGCGCAAACGTTGAATCCACTCATTCCAGCGTTGAACCGATAGCCCGGCTGCCGCACCAAGCACAAAATAAAAAAAGAAATACAGAAAATTTCGATCGGCATAGGTTGTAAAGGCATCGGTCAGCACCGGGACATTCAACCATTCCATGAACCTGGCGATATTTCGCAATTGATCCGCGAGCACAAGATACACCACACCGGAAATCAGAAGAGCTATTGTGCGCCCCTTCGCCTCATATCGTTTATAGACATAACGGATTGCCCGCAAAAACAGGGGAAACAACAGATAAAACTGAATAAGCATAATAATGTACCAAAAATGCGAGGTCGTCTTACCCGTGATTAATTTTAAACCAAGGTCAGGAATATCCTGCCAACCAAATCCGTTCCAGCCGCGAGGCGCGAGTGTGAAGTAGATCAGTGACCAAATAATATAGGGGACGATTACATCGGTTAATCGCTTTTGCATGAAACGTCCATAATTCAACTTGTCTCCTGTATTATAGAAAAGCACCATGCCTGTGATAAAAATAAATAGAGGTACTGCAAATTTGGACAGCATCAGCAGGATGGCGAGCAATACGCCATCTTCCAGTCCCGCTTCTGGGACCAGGGAATAATGTGCTATGGAGTGCTGAAGGACGACCGCCGCAAAAGCAATTCCCCTCAGACTCTCGATTTCTGTAATTCGTTCTTTACGAGGCATAACAGACAGCCTCCTTTCTTGGTTTTGCCATGAAAACGACGTACAATGAAGCCATATATTGATGAACGGGGTGATTCACATCTCAGATACAGACCAAGACATAACTACCATTGACTCCAAATATGTACAACAGCATCTGGCTAACGAGCGGACCTTTCTGGCTTGGGTTCGTACCGGCATTGCCATGGTTGGCATTGGCTTTCTCGCAGCTGGCTTCGGCTTCAGTTCAACGGCCTATGATCGGATGGCCCATATCGCAGCAATCATCATTGGTATTACTTCCTTAGTCAGCGGCATTCTGATCATCCTGTGTTCTGCAGCCGCTTACCACCGAAAACGCAATCAGATTAATTCACAAACATTCCAGGCATCCACGAAATTAATTCGGTTCCTGACACTGATGTTGCTGGTGATTGGACTGGCCCTGGCCGTATTACTGTATGTATTGTTATTCCCTGCTTGGCAGGTTTAACACCTGAACCTCTGACGTTCATTTATGCATCATACACAGGAACAAAAGCCGGCTTCCTCTAAGGAAACCGGCTGATGACCACCTGGTGGTTCACATATATCATTCCAGTTGAAGAATCCTGTCTTTGGTGATCCGATTTATTATAGAAAAGTATTGTTGCCAAGTCGAGCGGCCTTATCCCGAGCTTCCAATCTTTGATTTTCCATATCGAGATCCGTGCGCTCAACCGTAACATCATCCCGATTGACATCGATTCTGTCCCGGTTCACATAACTGTTACTGCTGAACACGTCATAAACATCCGTGTCCCGATCCGTAGAGTCCACGAGTAGCAGGATTTTACCACTTTGCACGTATTCCTCATACTGCCTTGCATCCTCTTCCGGAATGCCGAGACCCACGAGTCCACCTACAAGTCCGCCTGCTCCTGCACCTACAGCTGCACCCGTAAAGACTGCGGCAATAGGGCCTGCCGCCAGAATAGGACCGATGCCCGGAATCGCCAATGCTCCAATGCCAGCGAGCAATCCAGCTACTCCACCTAGCACTCCGCCTGTTGCCGCACCTGCAGCTACACCTTCGGGTGCTTTTGTACCCGTCTCTTCGCGAATGGCCTTCAGTTCATCCCGATCCTGTGTAACTACCGAGATTTCATCTGAAGTAAATCCTTGCGCTTTCAGTCCCTCGATTGCGGATGATGCCTCACGTTCTGTATTAAACACACCTACGATTTTCTTCTGCATAGTGAATCCCTCCTCATCTAATTGAGTGGTTCGCTATGTTATTACCCGCTTTGTTTTCTTTCAAACGCTTCCACCACAATATCTTATCCTTGAAGGCCTAGGAGGATGGCCGACCATTGATATGCAGCGAGTCACCGCGCTAGGACCTGCACGTGGTTCGTTAGTGCTCAAAACGCCTGATCCGCCGATCGCATACTCGCCCATTCAGAGCACGTTCAGACCCAACTTTCAGACCGAGGCTGGCAAACACATTCTAGCTAAACTCGTGGTTTAGCTCGGTTAGTAGCAATCGCTTCCAGCGGGTCATCCGGCCAATAATGCTTGGGATAACGACCTTTCAAGTCTTTCTTGACCTCAAAATAAGTTTCCCGCCAAAAGTTCGCCAGATCTCGTGTGACCTGTACAGGCCGCTGCGCCGGGGAAAGCAAATGTATGGTCAGTGGTACTCGACCACCGCCAATACGCGGGGTCTCCTGCTGTCCAAACATCTCCTGCAGTCTCACCGCGAGTGTAGGATCTTCGGGTCGGCTATAGTCCACCGGAATACGTGAACCACTAGGCACCTGTATATGTGTAGGAGCTTCACGATCCAATTGCTGTCGCTGTTCCCAGCTCAGTCCGCCGAGCAGCACATCCTGCATCGACAATCTCTTGAGATCCGCAGCAGATCGCATACCTGTCAAAAAAGGGCTGAGATGTTCTGCCAGTTCTTCGGTCAGATGATCTTCGATAAGATCAGGCCATTCTGGCAAATGATGATGCAAAAAGCGCATCCTGTCCGCCAGCTGTCGCGATGATTTTGTCCAGGGCAGGCAATCCAGCCCCTCGATACGTATTCCTGAGAGTAATGCTTCGAGCACCTGGTCTTCGGGTGGCTGCGCAATACTGTTCTCTTTCAACGTAATGGCTCCAATTTGCAGCCTTCTATGTGCTCGCACACTGCGGGTGTTTCGGTCCCAGGCCACTTGAACTTCTTCATGCAACAGATGTGGACCAAAGTCCAGCAATCTCTTCTCCTGCACTGGCGCAGCCAGCAGGATGCGCGCATCCGCGCCCTGGTCGTCGGCTTCAGCTGCGACCAGATAGGCTGAACGGCTCAGCGATTCTGTCGCTGCGAGCCGTACCCCACGGCCGCTGCTCAGCAGATAGCGGCCGTCCTCCCGGCGTTGCCCGATCCGGTCCGGATAAGCGAAGGACAGCAGCCATCCGCAGCTGTCCTCATCCGGCCGTACCGGATCGGCCGCCGGGCCGAGCGCCGAGCGCAGCTGGCGGCTCTCCTGGAGCATGCGGCGCACGGCAGCACCGTCTGCGACAGACGCTGCCGCTTGCGGCATGCCGCTGCTGTCCGCAGTCAGCAGCGCTTCCACGCGCGGGCGCAAATCGGTGCCCGCGCCTGCACTGCCACTGCTGAGGAGGCCGGCAGGCTCCTGCAGCAGTGCCGCCAGCATGCTGGCGTAGCTGGCCAGCCCAAGCTCCGCCGCGCGGAGCAGCATGCTGGCCAGTCGCGGATGCACGCCAAGCGTGTTCATCCGCCGCCCGAAGGGCGTGATGCGGCCTGCATCATCCAGGCCGCCCAGCTGGCGCAGCAGCGCCTGTGCCTGGCCGTAGGCTGCGGCAGGCGGGGTGTCCAGCCACTGCAGCTCTGCAGGGGACTGGACACCCCAGGCGGCAAGCTCCAGCGCCAGCGGCGCAAGGTCCGCGGAGGCAATCTCCGGCTTTGCTGCCTCAGGCAGTACGCCATGGGCCTCTTCGCTCCATAGCCGGTAACACACGCCCGGTGCAATTCGCCCCGCGCGCCCCCGCCGCTGATCGGCTGACGCCTTGGACACCGGCAGGGTGACGAGCCGACTCATGCCGGTCCGCGGCGAGAATACCGAGGCACGGCTCAGTCCCGCATCCACCACGACTTTAACTCCAGCCAAGGTAAGACTGGATTCAGCAATGGACGTGGACAGTACAACCTTCCGTTTTCCTTCATCTGCGGGTCGCACAGCTTCATCCTGCCCTTCTACAGGCATGCTGCCATATAGAGCATGCACCTCAACATGAGCAGGAAGAATGAGGTTTGACAGCTCTCGCTCTGTGCGATGAATTTCTTTTGCGCCCGGTAGGAAAACCAGCACATCCCCTTCCTGTTCTAACAGTGCCCTAACAACAGCCTGAGCTGTAAAAGTCTCGATCTGCTCGGATACCGGTTTGGATACATATCGGGTTTCCACCGGAAACGTTCGTCCAGGACAGGCAATCCATTTCGTCCCCTCACCAAGCAGCGCACAGACAGGAACAGGGTCCAGCGTGGCCGACATCACCAGCAGTTTCAGATCAGGACGCAGCATGGCCCGGGATTCAAGCGCAAGCGCCAGACCAAGGTCACCATGCAGATGCCGCTCATGAAATTCATCAAAGATAATCATCGCCGTGTCTTCCAGGCCCTGGTCCTGTTGAAGCATCCGGGTCAATACACCCTCCGTCACCACTTCTATGCGAGTGGATTGACTTACACGCGTATCCATCCGCACCCGATACCCTACGGTCTGTCCTGCTTTTTCACCTAGTGAAGCTGCCATTCGTGCAGCTGCCGAGCGAGCGGCGAGTCTGCGGGGCTCCAGCATAATGATTTTCCGTCCAGTAACCCATGGCTCCTCCAGCAGTGCCAGCGGTACTACGGTCGTTTTACCCGCACCCGGCTCCGCAATTAACACACCTGTATCCTTCTCCTGAAATAACTGCCTTAGTTCAGGAATAATCTGTTGTATCGGTAAATCCGTCTTCATCTCATCTCTCCTAATTAATGTTCCACGTGTCTATTCGAATGTTAGCATTATAACAAAAAAAGCCGTTCCAGAGGAACGACTTCATACATACATCCATTTCAACATTTTACATCCTTCCATTTAACTCGCTCACAACGCTGATTGAAAGTAGCTCTATGGATGAATACAAAATGCTCATTTAGCTCAGCAGCGACTCTGCACCGTCAATGACAATTTCCGCACCTGTGATATGTCTGGACTCCGCAGAAGCCAGGAACGCTACCAGATCAGCGACGTGCTCTGGCTGACCCGGTCCGTCCGCAAGCGGTTGCTGGCCTTCCGGGAATTCCATTGGAATGACAATTTGCTGCAACTCATCCGTTTTGACCGTACTTTGGTCAATATTCGTTGCAATCGCTCCAGGACAGATGACATTGACACGAATCTTGAACTTCGCCAATTCCAGCGCAGCCATCTTCGCAAAAGCAACTTGCCCCGCCTTAGATGTACTGTACGCCGACATGCCGAAGCTGGAGAAGCGCTGATTACCGTTAATGGAGCTCGTGATAATGATACTGCCCCCACCACGTTTCTTCATATGAGGCAGTGCATACTTGATCGTAAAAAAAGTACCGTTCAAATTGGTCGTAATAATCTGCTGCCAATCCTCAACCTGAATTTCCTCAATCGGTGCCGATACACCATTAATACCTGCGTTGGCAAAAACGATATCCAGACCGCCGAACAATTCGATAGTCTCCAGAACTGCTTTTTCCACCCGGGCAGGATCGGAAATATCTACATCGAATGCTCTTGCCGTACCTGCACGCAGCTTATTAATTTCGGCTTCCGTCTCCGAAATCCGATCATTAACCAGATCGAGCAGCGCAACATATGCTCCCTCACTCGCCAGTTTCAGCGCTGCCGCTTTACCAATCCCCGAACCAGCACCTGTAATAATGGCGACTTTACCTTCGAACCGTGACTTGCCGTTATGTTGTGTCATTATCCATTCCACTCCTTCTCGCTCAGTAATTATGTAAGAATGTACGTTCATGCCTATCTGTAAGTAGATTCTTCACAAGATTACCCAAAAAGAGTGTCTTTTAAATCAACATGGACAAGTTTTTTCGTAGGTGATGCTCACCCTTTTCAGCAGCATGATTAGGTCCTCCAGTTATGCTTCACCCGACCTCACCATTCCAACTCAATGAAAGCGGCATCATCTTCAAGCCCGCCCGTATGCCTTGCATCCAGCAGCACCTGGATGTGCTCATCCGGAATATAAGCCTGGATCGCATCCAGGTCATTGAGACCGTCTGTGTACATTTGCAGACGTATCGCTTCATTAGCAGGCATTTTTGCCTCATAGATATGCGGTTGGCCACCCACTGGTCCCTCCAGTGTAGACCAACGTTCATTCGTACGGCAGTTCATCAGAAATGCAGCCGATTGTTCTTGACCGTTACGCCAAAGACGGATGCGGGAGTCCCCTTGCCAGGCTAGCCATACTTTGCATTTTCGATTGCCTGCCGAGAGCTCGATGCGTCCACACACATACATGGCCTGACTTCCCTTGCTCCGCTTCTCCATCAGCACTTCCCGCAGCAGTACAGGGGAGTTTTCCAAAGGCTGCAGCTTCTCCAGCTGTTCGGATGCTGGACGGGTCAAATCATGAAGCAAACTTTCCATAGCCTCCAAAGAAGGATGATTAGTCGTTTCCAGCCATTCCAGCAAGGCGTTCCCCAGAAAGCGTGCAGCAAAATCACCAAGGTAACTCATGCCTACCCCATCACATAATACGAAAGTACACACATTACCATTCATGCGAACAGCAGCAAAATCCTGTCCGGTGTCTCCCTGATTAACGGTCTCCGCCGCTCTTCCATAACCGTACCTGCACTTGAATGTACCTTGATAACGGGTCAGCGGCTGTTCCCCTGTCTGGACACTCACATAGCGAAAGTTGCCCTGATGATGTTCCACACGGCTTCCCTTATCTCCAGCAGACAATGTTTTCATGATTCCCCTCCTATCTCACAGGCGTAGCAGCGGACATCTGAAACCCGATGGATACCAGTTCTGCACAAGTACCAGGAAGCATCATCAATGCACCAGGTGAAAGCAAATAATCTGCCTCAACCAGCATTTCACGATAACTTTCCGGCAGAACCGAGGACATATTGCGCAGCTTCTCCCCATGTTCATCCTGAAGGACCGTCTCCTGGGATATTCCCTTCCATCTTCGGGGCTCCGGAATAGGGCCTTCCAGCAGATGATCGGAAATAAAAATATTCTCGACGAGTACATTGCCATCAGGCACACTCATACCCATAATTCTTTTGGCAATAGGCTCCGGATCTTCACCTGTAGCTACCCCATCAGTCATATGACATACAAGCGGCGCAGGACAATCTTGCATATTGGGAATTTCAGCCTGTAGAATCTTCTCGGCTTGCAGGAAAGCCTTCGCTGAATCCGAGAATCTTTTCGGCGTTAAGTCCGGCAACGAACCCACAGCAGCAATCTCGTCGATGCCCTTAATCCCGTTCAACAGATCGTACACATCATCGCTGTATGCCAGAATCGCGATCCTGTAACGGGGTGTCAATCGGTTTCCCTTGGTCGAACGAAACACCATTTGGCGAATAGCCAGAGATAAGGCATCATAGACGACATCAATCCGCCGACGGTTGTCCAGAACCATATTCATGGAGGCGCTAATATCAATTAAATAGATAATCAGTGCAGGTGTGCGCTGGGATGCTTGAATTGTGTAGTTCATCTGGGATGTGTCACCTCCGTCTTTCACATTATTTTACAAGTTGGGTAAGGTATAATCCGTATTGCTTAGGAATTTATTGATCGCATTCATTCGTGCTGCCACTTTACCGACACCTTTGAAATAGGTCGCGTCGGTGTTGTACAGATTTTTGAAATCACGCGCGTATGATTCCGCATTCTCAATTTTTCTGCCTTTTTGCGCATTATACGTTTTATTGTAATGGGCAATCAGTGTGACGACATTCTGGGCACGTTTTTTCTTGAGCGCAGCTTTCTGGGCTACTTCCTGTTTGCGTTGAGCCTCGGCTGCTGCCTTACGCTCGGCTTCCTGCTTCGCAATTTTAGCGTCATTTTCTTTTTTCCAGACTAGATAGGCTTCATATTTTACCTGTTTGTCGTACTTTTCCTGTTCAGCCTTCTTGGCTGCTTCAAGCTTCTCTTGTTTCTGCTTGGCAAGATAAGCCTCATATTTCGCTTGCTTATCATACTTGGCCTGAAGCGCTTTACGCTCTTCTTCTTTCTTCTTGGCCTCTGCCTGCTTTTTCTCCGCTTCAGCCAGCTTTTTCTTTTCCTCTGCATCAAGTTTCGCCGCATCTGCTTCTTTTTGTTTCTTTTCTTCTTCCTGCTGCTTCAGAGCAGTCACCCTCGCAGCTTCGGCCTCTTCCGCAGCCTTTAGTTCGGCCTGCTTGGCAGCCGCCTCCTGCTCCTTCTGTTTAACCTCGGCCTGATCAGCCAATATTTTAACCGTTGGCACGCTTCCAGCTAACAGAACAATCAGCACAGCCGAAGAAATCATAAACTTTTTGGATCGGTAAAAAGGAATCTTGGCTGGCTGAGCTGCATCATCATGCTTGGGATTTAGCTTCGCGTCCAGCTCTTGAATCGCAGCCTCAACTTCCATCTGCATCGCACTGTTATCCGGAATGAAATGATGTAGTGAACGATACACTTCGAGCGCCGCAGCCGGTTTGCCTTCATTCTCCAATGCTCTCGCCTGAAGGAAGAGACGATTCACTACCGCTTCCTGACCAGGAGAAGGTTCCACAGCGGGCACGTTCTGATCCGTATTTCCCTGCTTATCCGATATACCGCTTGCTGCTCCTGTCCCTTTGATCTGGTTCGTCTCGACTGCATTTGTCTGGTCTGAAGCCTTGACTTCAGATTCTACAACAGATGCTGCACTTGCCAGATGGATGTCCACAGCAGCCAGCGCCACAAACCACTCGCCAAACGTAGGGCAACTGCTGAGATCATGACTCTCCCAGGCACGAATAAACAGATCGGACACCTTCGAGCCCCAGCGCTTCTGCAGCGACTCTCTCATGGCATAATAACGTTCATTTACTGTCTGCATTTCGTGCTGGTCAAAATAACTTTCTCCCCATGCTTTCTCCACAATCGCTGCATCAGACCAACTTAACATCTCAGCAATGATAACTGCTCCGGCAAAACGATCGGCATACGCACTCCACAAACCGCTGTGCACTGTCCGATGGGCCGCATACCCCGGTGAACCGGCAAGCAAAGCATCCGGACGATCCATTCTGGAACCATACATCTGCTCAACATCTACCAGTTCAACTGCTGAAACCCCTCTCAGGTTCTCCACTTCGGAAAAAAACGGAATCATCACATTGGGTGCGGACAAATCACAATGAGCCAGCCCACGCTGTTCCATGGCCGAGCCGATCCCGGCCAGAGCTCTCGCCAGCTTCAGACTCTCCTCTGCTGTCAGCTGCTTCTGATCGCTGATTACATCGAACCAGGTCAGACCATGTACCCACGGCATCAATACCGCGTACAACAGATCAGGATGTTCTCCAATGAGCGCTCCGTTTCTTTCCGGAGTGAGCACATCACGCTTGCATACCTGCAAACCTGGCAGTTCACTATAAGACTCCATATGCTCAGACTGATACACCATAGCCGGAATACGGAATTTAGGGAAAAATACTTTTAGTGCTTTGGCCCCACTTACGGAACCGTTACGGGGTAACAACTGATAGACGATACCCTGCCTTCCAGCTTGGGCGTAAGCCAGACCAGGTGCAGCCGGATGCTGCCCAATGATATAGGCAATGTCGTTAATCACCACTTCATCCCCGGGATTTGGTTGAAAAGACATGCTCATCCCTCTCTCTGTCATTCTGTCATAGTGCAACAAAAACCGGGTGTTGTGAAAACGCCCGGTTTTTGCTGTAGTTGTAAATCTTCAGCTTGCTTCCTGCATATGATTCTGGGCGAATTCGGATATGGAACCTGCCCGAACTATGTATCGCAGATTAGCGAGCTTGGTCTGCCGTACGGAATTTGTTGGCAATAGCCGTCAGTTCCGCGCTGATGCTATTTAGCGTTTGAACGAAAGATTGCATTTGTTTGCTGGCTTCTTGAAATTCCTGGAAGAAGCGTTGTTTCGTCATACCTTCCCATTGTCCTTCCATACTTGTGATGGATTGAGTCAATGTAGAAACGATTTGCTGACTTTGCTCACCGCTTTGTTTAAATTGGTTGGAAACCTGATCAAGCTGTTCTGGGGTAACTAAAATACGTCCTGCCATTTGTAAATTCCTCCTTGGTTTGTGCAATTAAATTCACTTGTTCAAATTGTACTATACAAGGATCGATCGGACAAAAGCCGAAGGACCTAATCCTATTTACCCCATTTTTGGTATTCGAAACTTCGCCTAACAGCCTATTTATAAAAAAATTCACTTTCTGCTGTCTTGCTTATTCAGCCTTGTACCCGTGAGCTCAGGAAACCACAGGTTCGGTTCCTCTTCTCCCACGAAAGGAGGGATCTGTGAATCTCCACGCCACAGGTTCAGGCTGCATGGCCTGAATCAGGGTCGCCGGTGAGCCATCAGGCGGTGCGGCATCCTGTACACGGTACACTGCCGCTACCGCGGAAAATGGATCGGATACAACAGCAGCAGTTGCCGAATGCGCAGGCATAATCTCTCCTGCACGCTCCGTCTGAAGAACATTCAACATATTGACCGCATTGCCATAGGCTGTGTTCACATGACTCAACACTGTACGATACTCCATGTCCACTTGCTGGAATAACAAGGCCTTGCGTCCCAGCTGTACGCTCAAGTCCATAAAACGATGTACTGCTGCTTCACAGAGTCGCTTGCTGTGATTCCATTCATTCATGATCGCGGCGCGGGCTTCAAGATCCCACTCCAGCGAATGAATGGCCTGATCCAATACTGTCATCTTTTGCTGTATTTGCTCCGCCGCATACTGAATCTGCCTGCTCAGTGCCCGAAGCACATCCGGTTCCACACGAATGCGCATTTACCATCACCTTTCCTCTTCCCCTGCAGGCTGTTTAAGCCAGTCCAGCAGCATCTCGTGAAACTGTTCTCTCGTCGTCAGTGCTGCAACAAGCCAATCATCCGAAGCCGATGTGCTCATGCGAAACAGCCAGTTGGATACCGTACTTGCAGCGAAAGCCGCAGACTGTGATTTCCATCCTTCTCCGTTCCATACAAGCAACCGTAGTTCCCCTTCTGATTCCTTGTTCACCAGACAGCGCGCAAGTGCAAGTGATCCCTCGGGATCGCTCGTCTCTGTTACTAACTCATCAGCCACTGCCTGTAATTCTTTGTTCTTCAGATCATTCATCACATCATAGAATTTTTTCTTGGAGCACATCAGAGCCGGCTTTTCCGCCGGAGAATGACCACTCCAATTCATTCTTTGAATCAGAAAATCAATCGCTTCACGAACATTCCCCAAATCACTCAGCCGGAACGAATCCGGTTCGTCTGCAACACGGGATACTTCAACGACCCGTTCATCCGTGCAGTGCACATAACTTTCATACGACTTGCCGCTGTGCGTGTAGCGAATCCAGCAAGCCCTGTCGGACAGTCCCGCAATGGCTACCCTGGAGAATACGGTCGGTGTCATGATCAACTCATTGCTGTCCTGATCCTGAATCAGATATCCTTTGTCGAGCAGGGATGTTTTTACACGTTCCCACTCCAAAGCAATGTCTTCCGCCATATATCCGCGGAACGGATCTTCCACGCCAAGCAATCGGTCTGAACCGAGAATCCCGGCCAGGAAAAAAAGCTCTTTTATTTGCAAAGTGACTACCTTTTGCTTGGAATCATGAACCGTCAACATTATGAGCCACCTCCCCTCAAACTACAACATGCCATCGGTCACGAATTTCAGAAATCCAATCGGTCATTTTCCAGGTGCCATCACATGGAATTGCACCTTTAACCCTGGAATATTTACGTTTAACATAATAACCTTGACCCGGAGGCAGTACCTTCAGCCCATTTGAACTCCCACCGGATTCCGAATAAGGAATACGGAAGAACGAGAGGTCATTAGGGTCTAAAGTCCCGAACAACAATCCGCTCTGGGAAGCCTTCACATCGTTCACCCAGTCAGAACCAAAGGTTGGAAAGTCTGCCGGAACTCCTGACAGAATCACATGTATACCTCGATCCCGTCCTTGACGAACGATCGCTCCCAATTGATCCTTCACATTAAAATCATTTAATTGCTTGGATAACGTATCCGCATCGTCGATAACGAGAACGATCTCCGGTCCACCGGTTAACTCGCCTCTTTTTAGAACTTCATCGTACAACTGTTGGATCACAGGTGCAAGCTGTTCTTCACGGGATACATGTCCACGGACATGGGGTAAACTGCTGATTTCCCCCAGTCCTCCGGAACCATACCGCATATCTACCGTGTATATTTGCACGTCTTCAGGAGACGCATGATAGGCAAGGGATAACATCCAGGTCAGCAAAAATGTCGTTTTGCCACCTTCCATCGGACTCGTAACCATGAAATGTGGCCCTTCACGCAAATTTAACTGGAAGGGTTCCAGATCATCGGTTAGCAAACCTACGGGTACTGTTAAGGATGATACGTCTCCAACTTGCCCGAAGGTTCCTGTACGGATAAGCACATCTTTGAGCTTAACCTCTTCCGGGAGCGGCGCAATCTGCGGCGCTTCTTCTCCGTTCCAGCTTTCTCTGATCTCTGCAATCGTGCGGCGCAGAGCGGAAGAACGTTTGCCTTCATCTGCTCCGGATGACGGCAACGCCGCCTGGAACATCAATGGAGGAACCTGTCCTTTGACCAGTCCTCTTCCTGGTGGAAGCTGGCTAGGTGCCTTGGACGGCCGACCCACTGCGTAATAATAGTCGCTTGGATCAGATAATTCAAACGAAACCGCATTGGGAATATTGCTTCTGAATTTCTCAAATACATCCGTAACACGGTTGGCCGTGAGGATAAATGTGATTCCCAGACTGCCGCCTTCACGAAGGATCGTTTCCAGAAGTTCATTCTCCTCGGGATACGCATTTCGGAAAGAAAGATAACCATCAATAACAACTACAATTTGCGGCACAGCTGCATGGGCTGTGCGACGGTAGGCTGATATTGTCTTAACCCCGGCTTCCGAGATCATGTCCTTGCGTTGTGCCGACAGTTTCAGGATGTACCGGAATAACCGCTTGATCCGATCTTCCTCTTCAGACATCATTACCCCACCGATCTGAGGCAAACTAGCAAAATCCTTCATCATCCGGCCCATATCAATAATATAGCCATGCCAAGGTTCAGTCCGCTTAGAACGGGCCAGTGACATCAGCAAGGTTTGCACAAACGTCGTTTTCCCCAGACCAGGCATACCGTATACAACCAGATGTCCCTGATCCACCGGAAGTGCGAGCGGCTGCTGTCGTTGATTAGGCAGATCATCCAGCAGTCCAACTACAGGTTTCAGGCCACTGGCACCCCCGTCAAGCAATGCCTCACGATTCTCTTCTTCCTGCCAGTCGTTGAGAATTTCCCATTCCAGGGTCTCAGGCAAGGGTGGCAACCAGGGTCCCGGTAATCGGGTGATCCCCGCCTCTGCTGCCGCTTCCGCCACATAATCAATGAATACCTGAAGCTGCTTGGGCACATCCTCCCCTTTGAGCACAGCTCTGCGCTCTCCAGTCAATAGTGGCTCACGTTTCCCATTCAAACGAACTTCCATAACAGGCAGTACCGTCGTTGTATCTTCCTGCTGATTATATGGCGCACCGCTCCAGGCGAATTGCATTTCCTCAAACACTTCATCACTGCCTACCTGGAAGTATCCACGACCCGGCTTGGTGATCCAGGCCGCATTCGGAATTTTGATCATATCCCGACTATCCCCTTCGCTTTGAACGCGAAGACAGATACGGAAACGCGAATTGCTCCAGATTTTATCATCGACCACACCTGCAGGCTTCTGAGTTGCCAGTATAAGATGTACACCTAGTGTCCGGCCGATGGCCGCTATGCTGATTAATTCATCCATGAACTCCGGCTGATCCCGCTTCAATTGCGCAAACTCGTCAATGATGATAACTAAGTGCGGCAGAGGCTGTTCATGTCTGGAACGCAGAATTTTGTAGTACTCATCAATGTGCTGGAGATTTCCTGCATCATTTAATATTTTTTGCCTTCTGACCAGTTCGGCCCGCAGTGAGATATTGGCTCGTTCAATCAAATTCCCATCCAGATTGGTGATCGTGCCGACGACGTGAGGCAAGCCCACAAATGTATTCGACATCCCGCCGCCCTTATAGTCAATTAACATAAAAGCCAGATCATGCGGATGAAACTCGGCAGCCAAAGAGGCCACAATCGACTGGATAACTTCACTTTTGCCTGAACCTGTTGTCCCTGCGATCAGGCCATGCGGGCCATGGCCCTGACGTTCAATTTTATCATGTAAGTTAATCGCAATTTTCTTACCCCCAGCTCGCACGCCCATAGGTACGGGAAGTGTGTCCGGGTATCGTGTCTGGCTCCAGCGTGCGACCACATCCAGATCCTCTACTCGTGATGTACTTAGCATGTCGAACAACGGAAGCACCTGTGGTATATCCGAAGCGGATGATCGTTTCAGACGGATCGGTGACATATAACGCGAGAGCGCCTCTGCGGACTCTCTGGAGATCACATCTGGCGTGTACGCTTGCCTGATCACGTCGGCATCCTCGGTTTTTTTGATATAAAGCCCTTTGCCTTTGGAAGCCTCCATAATTAACTGACAATGCATGGGTAGCGATTCCTTACGGTTTGCCAATATGATGGTACATACATCGATCTCCTGAGCTGATTCCAGCAGCAGAGGAAGCAGCGGCTCTTCTTCTATTAATTGAGTATCCGAGAGAACCACCACATAACATGGAGTTTGCACGGTTTTCTTGTAGCGATCTTCCTTATTATTGCGCCTACGGTTCAACACGGAAAACAAGCTGTCCGCCAATTGATGCGCACCGCTGTGCCTGTCGGCCATATAGCGTTGTCCTTGATCTTCATCCCAAATGTGGGGCAGCCAGCGTAGCCAATCCCATTCCTTCGATTCCTTTTCTTCATAAAAGGCAGCAATCTTCAATTCATCCGGTGAATGACGAACGGTCAGTTGTGAGATAATCACTCGAAGTGAAGAAAGAACTTCCTCACGATTGCCGACCAGACCCATCACTTTCGATTGAAATAAAGGCAGTGTAATCGATGCTTCGGGCACCGTCTCGAATTCAGCTGCCAATTCATGAGCCGCTTCAATTAACTCATCCTTTTCGTAACCGTCCACACGAGGAACCTGAAGTTTGATCCGAAACGGAATCTCGCCTGTGCCAATTCGTACCTGCAGGAAATCATCATCTTCAGGAGAACGTTCCCATAACGAACTGTTGCGATTCTTCACCAACTGAAGACATACATTCGGATCACCATGAATTTCGTACAGACTCTTCACTTGCTCCGCTTGAGCTTCCTTCAGCTCTTCACGATGCTTCTCCAGTTGTGCTCGATACATAGTAGTACGCTCTTCCAGCTTTTTGCGATAGGTCTTCTTGTTGCTCAGATACACAAAAAACGGAATCGTGTATGACGTAAGCATCATCATAACCGTCATCATCTGAAACATCATATAATTGGGATTGTTCATTTTGCCGCTCATATTGATATATACGTAGAAACCGATGCTGACCATCGTCATCATGATCGGTACAATAATAGAAATCATTGAAAACGTAGGTTTGTTTGGTTCTGCCGGAGGCCTCAGAATTTCCAGCCTTTCTTCCTTGAGAACCGGTGTCATTCTTGGAGAACGCTGATATAACACATTCACGAAGAGAAGACCTCCTTATATTTCATTGCCGTAATCAATATATACGTCTAGATTGTTCATTCGTTGCTGTCCTGTTGAAACAATGAACGTCTTCCATACACAGGTGCTTCTTCAGAAGTGGTAGAGAACGCCCGCTGGATTCGCACACAGCTTCCTTGACGCAGCCCTGTTTCCATTAACTGTTGTGCGTTCTGTGGCGAGAACCACAATCCTTCCGGAAATTTGGCTTCAAGGATGTACTGAATGCCCTCTCCCGGTGCCTGCCCGAAGATGCGGACTCCCAGCAATGTCTTCAGATGTTCAATAGTACATTCATCCGGGACCTCGATGTCGAACCACTCGCCTTCCTCCCGGCCGGAATACACGGTAAGAATCAAAATAATCCCTCCCATGGTCTCATATGTAAATTGTCCTAGTGTCAAATTAAATCAAAAAAATGCAGATGAAACGATATTCCATCCCTATTTTCTTACATAAACACCCTGTTTGCAATGTGCAACCTGTAATTTTGTTACATATGACCCACGTATATATTAAAATATCGTCCATTCGACTCAGAACTTTCGAGGCAGTAGTCACGTTAATTATTGCAAGGATGCGAAACTACATGTCTTTCTTCCATATAAATGGAATCTGTAAATTGATTTTTCGGGACTTTTTAATGCTTCGCCCACAATTGAATTGTGAACACTTTTCAAACATTGCACACCTTTATGTTTTCATAAGCTGATTTTAAGGTAATTTTAAGCATTGGAATTTAATATAACCAGTAAGAAATAACTCTCGTGAGGTGATTTCTAGTGAGAACACTAATAACTTTTCAAAACAAATCAATCCCTGTATATTTCAATCAAGAAAACAAACAACCTGTACAAAAGACACTACGATTGCTTAGCAGTGCACTTGAGAACAAAATTAGCAATGGTAAACGTGCTTTACAGAAATGTCTGCAATCATTGATTAGTATTGAGATTGTCGGTGGTGAAGCCATTCTTCACAGCCGTAGCGAAAATGACTCCCTCGCCTTATCGCTTTATTAAGATGAGTCAGTTGTTTAATTCAACATGGAAACTGCGAATTCATTCATTCGCGAACATAAGGAAAAGGAAGCTTGCCGCTAAGGACAAGCTTCCTTTTTTTGTGTACAGAATCTCTTTTATCTATTTCTAATGCAATCGGCTGACGACATAAGCATTTTCGTGTTCTTCTTCCATTTCGGCCTTTTGGATTCGAATGACAAACAACCGAACCAGATTATCACGTGTATTTTCTTCCTGACAAGTATTCAGCTTTCTCAGAATGAAACGGTCAATGGACATGAAGTTCAGGCCCCTTTACCTATTGGATTTACGGATCTGTTCTGCCCGTGTATCCATAAATAACCAGATTACAGGTATACCAAACAGCTTTTCCACACCATTTCCTCACCTATTTTTCAAATGTGTAAAAACATGCAAAAGGCCGCCCCATCAAGCATGAGGCGGACTCTGCGCAATCTTTGTCACTCTTTCCCGAACCCTATCTGATTATAAAATAAAGTATTTTCTAATCCATGTTCACTGTCGAACTATTGCACTCCCGGATAATCCCGATATTGATGCTGAATGCTGATCCAGCGTGTCCGCGTGAACTTTTCAATAGCCCAATCGCCACCGAAACGACCAATACCCGATGATTTCTCACCACCAAACATCACATGAGCCTCATCGTTCACGGATTGATCATTTACATGCACCATGCCCGATTCAATCTGCTGGGCAACTTGATACCCTCTTTCCAGATTTCCGGTGAATACGGAACCGCTCAATCCATAAGGCGTATCATTCGCCAAACGCACGGCCTCCTGCTCATCCTGCGCTTTCATTAATACCGCGACAGGTCCAAACAGTTCCTGTTGCACAATATGCTGCTCTGGTTTCACATCCGCGAGCACGGTGGGCTCCAGCACATTGCCTTTGCTAGTGCCACCCAGCAGCAATCTTGTACCTTCTGCCTCGGCTCTCTTAATCAAGTCCAGCAGGCGCTCCACTTCCTTCTCACGAATGAGCGGACCTACCAGCGTTTGGGCATCAGCAGGATCACCAGCCTGAATTTTTTTCGTTTTGTTAACAAAGGACTCCACAAACTTATCGTAAATATCAGCATGCACAATAATACGATTAAGTGCCATACAGATCTGCCCCTGATGCAGGAATTTACCGAACACCGCAGACTCTGCAGCACGTTCGATATCCGCATCTTCCAGGACAACCATCGCATTGTTGCCGCCAAGTTCAAGCGCAGTTTCTTTCAGATGCTCACCCGCCAGTTTGCCGATGCCCTGCCCCACCTCTGTGGAGCCTGTAAAGGAAATGACTTTGGGTACCGGATGTGCTACAAAATAATCCCCAATGTCACTCCCGCTACCAGCAACGACATTCAGTACACCTTCAGGCAATCCAGCCTGCTCAAATAGATCAGCAATAAGCCAACCAGCTGTAATCGGCGTATCGGACGCAGGCTTAATAACGACTCCATTGCCCAAAGCAATAGCCGGAGCTACGGAACGCAGACACAGGTGCAAAGGAAAATTCCAAGGACCGATAACGCCGATAACTCCCTTGGGCTCCCGTACAACACGATTCTCTTTCCCTGGTGTGTTTGAAGGTAGAATCTCCCCCTTCATCCGATAAGGGAACGAAGCAGCTTCATCCACAATCCGTTTCGCAGAAGCAAATTCCGCCTCGGCCTTGATGCGTGTGCTCCCGGATTCCGTAATCAGCAATTTTATAATTTCCTCTTTGCGCTCTACCATTAAAGCCGAAACTTTGCGAAGCACACCCTCTTTTACCGCCGGCAGGGATTTCTTCCATTCCACCGAGCACTTTCGGGCCGCCTCATATGCCTGATCTATATCTTCCTTGTTCGAGGATCGCCAGGTTGCGATGACCTCTCCCGTGTAAGGATTTTTATTTTCCACTATTTTCTCGCCGGAGCCTTCTACCCATTCGCCATTAATAAATTGTTTCGTCCATGTTGTATGTTCTGTCTCCATTAAAGTCATCTGAATAACGCCTCCCAAACAAGATGGAATGTCTCACCTCAAAGCGGTGTAGTAGTTCATTAACCTTGTTAAGGATTGCGCAAACGTGAAAAATAGCTGAATCCTTTCATCCTCTGACGGGAAAATGCTCCTCAATGCCCAACACATTCAGCCAAATTTGCATTTATTCAACTACCGGGAACCGTTTCTCTCCAAAAAGGGTCAAGTTCTCCCAACCATAAGCAACCTCTAACAGATCTTGACCGCCAATCCGGATATACTGTGTTTGTACAGGGATTCCGCCCATTTTTTCATAGAAACGACAGGCTGAATTTTGCTCCAGTGCCCAGATCAACAAGTTCCTCATGTCCAGGGAATGGAGATAACGAACGACGTGTCTCGCCAGTTGCTGACCTATACCCGTTTGTTGCACTTCTTTCAGTAAATAAATAGCATACAACTCAGCATCGTAAGGCAATTTGCCTTCACGTTCCTTTCCACCGCAGGCGAATCCGACAATTTTCCCATCTTCCTGTTCAGCTACCACCAGAATCTGATCCTTTTCGCCAGAACGGATATTTCGTTCCCATTGGGACAACCTTGATTCCGTAGTCAGATTGTCCAAAAAATCATCCGGCACGATCCCTCGATATGTCGTCTTCCAACTCTCTGTATGTACATGGGCTACGGCTTCCGCATCCCCTTCGCGCGCTGGTCTGATTCGCATGTTATTACTCCCTTTCTCTCGGCCACGCCGTGACTTTAGAATCCCTTCTTTGGATAAATCCGGCCCTAGGGCCGGATCGTTACTTGTGTACCCACTGACACTTTGGAAGACAGATCCAACACATCCGAGTTATACATGCGTATGCATCCATGAGAAACGGACTTACCAATGGATGAAGGATCATTAGTTCCATGAATCCCATAATGCGGCGCCGACAACCCCATCCAAAGAACGCCAAATGGTCCTCCTGGGTTCTCTTGTTTGTTAATAATCGTAAACACGCCATTAGGCGTCTGCGTGAGTATCTTGCCTATAGCGACAGGATAACCCTTAACCACCTGCGGGCCATCCAAAAGATATAACATGTGATCCGACAGGTCTACGATGATGCTGTAATCTGGCATGATGACATCCCTCCTTACCTATCCTATGCAGGATACAGAGGGATGCCCACCAGGCCTCAGGCCTCTTCCCAGTCTTTTGTACTGCGGACATGTTTCGGTTTGCGGGAACTGACGGGTTTGCTTGAAGCAGTCCGTCGTTTGGATGCGGCCTCTTCCTTACGCTGCTGAAACTTCAGTTCCTTTTGCATTTTCAAGTAGTTGCCCAGCCTTTTTTCATCCAATGAACCTTCCTGAATAGCCTCCTTCACGGCGCAACCGGCTTCCCGGGTATGCGTGCAATCCTGAAACCTGCATTCCGTTGCAAGCTGCTCAATTTCACCAAAGGCATGTGACAAACCATCCTGACCTTCATCCCACAGATTGAGTTCACGCATTCCCGGCGTGTCAATCAATACCGCTCCCTGCGGCAGTACAAATATTTCCCGATGAGTGGTCGTATGTCGTCCACGGCTATCGCCCTCACGAACGGCCTGCGTGAGCTGTACACTCTCGCCCATCATCCAGTTGACCAGAGTAGACTTGCCACTACCGGAAGAACCCGTCAAGGCAACAGTTGTGCCTGGAGACAGAAATTTTTCAAGTAAAGATTTGCCCTGATCCTGAACAGCCGATATTGCCAACACTTCAATCCCCGGAGCAATGCCTTCCACCAACGAAATTTGTTCTTCCACATTCTCGCTCAGATCACTTTTGCTTAGAATGATGACTGGTCTGACTCCACCATTCCAGGCCATCATAATGTATCTTTCGAGCCGTCTCAGATTAAAATCATGATTAAGAGCGGCAACAATCAGCAATGTATCCACATTCGCCGCAATCAATTGCTCTTTGGTCACTGGACCAGCGGCTTGTCTAGATACCCTGCTCTGACGTGGCACAATGCTGTGAATGATGGCTTCTTCTCCAGCTTGCCCTGTAACAGCGACCCAATCCCCAACGGCTGGTACAATGCCAGTCTCCTCATGATCATGACGCATCCGACCGGATACCCGTCCCCAGCATTCTCCCTCAGCCGTAATCAGGCGAAGCAATTGCCCATGATCCGCAATAATTCTTGCTGGTTTTCTTAATTGTTCTTCCATACCCGTCTGCTGCCACAACTCCTGCCACTTTGCAGACCAGCCGTATTTCTCCATCGTGTTATTCAAAATAAAAATTCCTCCCGATAAATGGTGTGTTATCCTTCATTGACATTGACAACAATCAACAGTGAACGCTCCGTTCCGGCATCAAAACCAAATAAGCCACGAGCAGCACTTCACCCGCGGCAATAAGAAGTTAGCCGAATGGATGATTGTTTGTATGGCATTCATATCGGACGCATCATTACGACAATCCGATACTCGTTATCCAGAAACAACCCATTTTCGGCATACAAAAAAGCCACGGGTACGTCACCCGTGGCTTCATCTGTGCATGTTATTCTGTGTTACGTACATATGGACAATATTGCGAACAATACTGCCCAACTGCCGTAAAATTACATGCATTGATCCGTTCCGGAGACGCTGTTCATATTCAAATTAACGTATACTGCCATTAGATTTGTCATTTAACATCGCCTCCCTTGTAGAATTATCCATCATGTTACACAGCTTCAACCGCTTTTGTCAAGTCTAATTATTTTTCACTTAATTTACTTGATCCCACCGTGTCCACATTTCCTTTGGATTCAGTTCATAGATCCCATCTTCCCGGTACATGAACTGGTGCATGATAAACTCCCGACGAATAGTGGCAAAATCCTCATGATAGTTTTGAATGAATGCATTGATCTCTTTCTCCGTATATTTCCGTCCGAATTCAAGCTGCTCTACCAAATGACCCAGTACAATCAGCTTTTTCTTGTATTGAGCCGGGATCTGACGCAATCGTCCATCCTTCGAGAAGAAATTCCGCATCACCGATGCCTTCAGCGTCTCATTCACATCACTCATATCGGCAACCTCCTCTTGTCTAAAAATAAAATCAACTGAAGCCTGCGCGTGCTCCCGGATAAAATAAGGATTGAGTGAAAAAAACACCGTATTTTTCTCTCTGCGTTCCTTGATTAGCGCCGCTTCTCTTAGCTTGGATGCATGATGCGTAACGGTTGGCTGAGACAAGTTAAGCTTCTCGGCAAGCGCTTGACCATGCAGTTCTCCCTGGGATAACAGCAGCAGCATCCGAAGTCGGGTCGGATCAGCCAGGGCTTTATGGTAAGCCACAATCTTCTCCAGTTGCATTTCGTTCAACTCGCTTTCGTTTAGATAATCATCTAATTTGATACTAGTCTTTTTCCTCTTCTAAGTCAATTCCCCAGGATCAAGATCAATTCTTTACGTCCGTATCCTTCTTGAACTGGCATTAAACCCATATTTACGGTAGGATTATAGTGCTTGAAATAAGGAGGATTAAGAACATGGAAGATGTCATTATTATCGGCGGAGGCCCATGCGGTCTATCTGCTGCCATTGAATGCGAGCGGCTGGGACTGTCCGCTGTAATTGTTGAGAAGTACAATATCGTCCAATCTATTTATCTGTATCCAACCCATATGCAGTTTTTCAGTACAGCGGAATTGCTTGAGATCGGGAATGTTCCGTTCAGCACACCGAACGACAAACCATTTCGTTACGAGGCACTCGCCTATTATCGCAAGGTAGTCGAACATTTCGGCCTGCGTGTTCATAACTATGAGGAAGCCCACGAAATTAAACGCAAAGACGATGGCACGTTCGAGGTACATACGGTCAATCGGCGTGGGCAGACAATCGTTCATAAAGGACGAAATGTCGTTGTTGCTACAGGTTATTTTGACCATCCTAACTATCTTGGCATTCCCGGAGAAGACAAAGATAAAGTCACTCATTATTTCCGTGAAGCTCATCCTTACACACGTACACGTGTCGCCATTATTGGAGGCAGTAATTCAGCTGTCGATGCTGCGATGGAACTGGTTCGTGTCGGTGCACATATTGACATGGTTTATCGTGGGAGCGGTGTTTCGGAACATATTAAACCCTGGGTTCGTCCATTGTTCGAAAGCATGGTGCAAAAAGGAAAAATCTCACTGCACCTTGGCTCACGTGTAAATGAAATTTTGGACGATTCCATTCGTTTGCTCCATTCTGATGGATCCACAAGTGAACTCGACAACGACTTTGTGTTGGCCTTGACCGGATTCCGTCCTGACCGCAAGTTGCTTTCTTCCGTAGGTGTGGAGATGTCTGAGGATATGGATAAACCCGTATATGACCCACAGACAATGGAGAGCAGCGTACCAGGCATATACGTTGGTGGAGTAATTGCATCAGGCCGCAATGCCAATGAAGTGTTTATTGAATCCGGACGCTGGCATGGAAGATATATTGCAGAACATATTGTAGGTCGTCATCGCGGGCAGACCGAAGGGGAATGAAATCGATGGATATGACCTCACTGCTGTTGCTCGTGTTTGCCGCGCTAGGTATTATCAGCAGTAATACACCCGTAACCGTAGCCATGGTATTTCTGTTGTTGCTGCGGGTGCTGAACCTTAATCAGGCTTTTCCCTGGCTGGAAAAGTATGGACTTACGATCGGTATCATCATCCTGACCATTGGTGTTATGGCACCTCTCGCCAGCGGCAAGATCAGTTTGCAGACGATTGGAGAGTCTTTTCTGCACTGGAAGTCGCTGCTCGCCATCGGTGTAGGATTACTTGTCGCTCATCTGGGCGGACGAGGAGCTACGCTAATGAGTACACAGCCTACCGTCGTTGCCGGGCTGCTTATTGGTACGGTGCTTGGGGTTGCCTTGTTCAAGGGTGTACCGGTCGGTCCCCTGATTGCAGCAGGAATTTTATCCTTACTGCTCGGAAAATCATGATCAAAGTTGGGACTTGACATCCTTCTGCTGACTGGCTGTTTTTCCCATCGTTGTATGATATACTTCTATTCATGCAATTCAAGCACTCAAGTCCATAGCAGAGAAATCAATTTGATGATCCTTCATACAAAAAGAAAATTGATTCACCTCGCAACTATTAATGGCCGCAGGAGGATTCAGGAACCATGTCACGTCAGTTTGTAACAGAAGCCGTGATGGTGGCTATTTACGGTCAATTACTCGCGCCGCCGGCGCCTGTTGAATATATTGTTCCTTACACCACCATCCTTGAGTTATATGAATTTCAGACCAGCCCTGACCCTTTGATGGATAATCCGGCGGATGACCAGCATGTGAAATCCAAGATTAACGAAATGATTTCTTATTTTGAAGAACCGTTGAATAAGAAAAAAATAGAGCGCGCCCTGGCTGTTCCCTGGGCTAAGAGTCCGTCCATTCTGTTTGGTGATCAGGTCTCCATCGCCATCATTAATGCGGTTGATACCGCACAATATGGTGAATATTTTGATCCCATTGAGACTGAACTGCTTCTCACTTCACAGCGCCTGGATACCCCCATACTTACTGATCAGGTCGAATTGATCGCACGTATTATTGAATCGGCATCTCCTGTGCAGGTCTTCGATATTGACGACTTTGATTTTGCGATGGATGATGAAGAACCGCTTGATCAAGTCTAGTTAGGACCGTGGCCTGCTGTTTCACAAGAATGATCATCGTAATCATGGATATTAGGCCATAGATTACTGACTGCCACAACAAAGAAGACGCCTTCCCGGCAGGAAAGGCGTCTTCTTTGTTGTGTTTATTCTATTTCGGAAAACCTGAGCAGTAAGCGGCTAAGATCATTCAGCCTGGGCAATGATTTGAGATCAAAAAACTTCAGCCCTGCTTCGCTATTTACTCGGGATTCTACGAGCGAATCCTGAACAATTTGTGCCCTGAACATGGCAATGACAAAATATTCTTCATCCCCACTGGCATGCAAATGTCTCAGATTCGGACCGGAATGCAAACCTTCAAGTGTCATATGATTGGTGGTCCACCCCGTCTCTTCCCACAGTTCCCTGTGCGCGGTGTCCTCAATGGCTTCTCCCGGGCGCATCTGTCCCGCAGGAATACGCCAATGTCCGTGTTCAGCATGCTGGATCAGCAATAATTCACCTTGTTCATTCTCGGCCCGAA
The DNA here is from genome assembly GCF_900221055.1 of Paenibacillus sp. RU5M. Lineage (NCBI taxonomy): Bacteria > Bacillati > Bacillota > Bacilli > Caryophanales > Paenibacillaceae > Paenibacillus > Paenibacillus sp. RU5M. The sequence continues at coordinate 576,819 of NZ_OBQM01000002.1, forward strand.
CCGCCGCCTTAACAACAATATGAGAGCGATTCGCGATATACTGGGCCAAATCTCGGGCTGGCGGATTCATGTCGTATCTCCTCCTGTTCGAAAATCGGTGCGACCGGTGATGAGCCATTCTTTATACGCAGAGATATTACGTTAAATCTCGGTGTAGCGATATTCGATATCCTGTCCTTCTTCAACGACATCTACATGTAGTTGATGACCCTTCAGATACCAGTAATCATGATCTTCCATAAAAAATTGGATACCCGATACCTTCGTTTGATCAGCAGGATGTCTCGGTTCCTCCACGGCGATTCCGAGGGAGAAGCCTGGATGAAGACCTCCGCCGGAGCTATAACGGGCGAAGAAGCGAATGCTGTCTCCTTCGTTCAAATTCAGTTCTTCCTTATACCAGCGAGCAGCGCGGTCAGATACATGTATGGTACTCATTTGGTGTCAGCTCCTTCTCTATATATATGTTCCATCATATCGCTACAATGGCCTGATTACAAACCTCATCCACCCCAAATACGCAAAAAAAGTTCATTCACTTGTCATAATTCCATCATAATGCGCAGCATCTTCTGTTTTGGAAAAACGTTTGACAGATTGTAAAAGTCGGTGTTAAGATGCAAACATACGAGATCTACATGCAATTTATTACCAAAAAAGAAAGGGTGGTTACGGTGTTTAACAATGACGATCTACATCAATTCAGCATACAACTAAATACCGGAGCACCCATGAAATCGTTATTCCGTTCATAAGACCGCATCACAGAAGCCTCTAATCAGGTTTGCTGTTTTGTACTCTCACAATCGAACTTTATCTACGGTGGTGGCTCTGCTCTCGGAGCCATGCTGCCGTATGAATGATACCCAAGACATACCGCCTGCGTGCGGTATGTCTTTTTTTGTGGGCTCAAATGGCTAAACATGAACGGAACATGCATTTCACGAACTTGAAAGGAAGGGATACCACTTGTTCTCTGTACTTAAAAATCTAGCCTGGTTTTTCCGGCTGGAGCGCAAACGATACCTCATTGGTGTCACCTTGCTTATTATGGTGGGCGTCATCGAACTGCTGCCACCTCGTCTTCTGGGCAATGCCATTGACGAGATTGTACGCGGTTCCATCACCGGCGCCTCACTTACACGTTACATTTTACTTATTCTAGGATCGGTCATCATTATTTATCTGACAACGTACATATGGATGCACAAACTGTTTGGCGGTGCCAATCTGGTTGAACGCTTGCTGCGGTCACGCTTTATGGACCATTTGCTGCGAATGACCCCGCCCTTTTTTGAGAAAAACAGAACCGGCGATCTGATGGCGCGTGCCACAAATGATCTTCGTTCCATTGCTACCACAGCAGGCTTCGGCATGCTGACGTTAACAGACTCCACTGCTTTTCTGGCAACCGTATTATTCGCCATGGGTTTTCTGGTTAGCTGGAAACTGACCCTAGCCGCAATTCTGCCTCTGCCTTTTATCGCCATCGCCATGATGATCTATGGTAAAGCCGTCCATCAACGATACACATTGGCACAGGATGCATTCGGGGATATGAACGATCAGGTGCTTGAGTCTATTGCCGGCATTCGAGTCGTGCGTGCCTATGTTCAGGAACGTCTGGATGAGAAAAGGTTCGCTGATGTCACTGAAGATGTGTACCGCAAAAATCTGGCCGTTGCCAAGATGGATGCACTGTTCGAACCTACCATCCGGTTATGTGTTGGACTCAGTTATGTGATTGCACTTGCCTACGGCATTTATCTTGTTTTTCATAATGAAATTACCCTAGGGGATCTCGTATCGTTCAATATGTACCTGGGGATGATGATCTGGCCAATGTTTGCGATTGGCGAATTGATTAACCTGATGCAGCGTGGTAGTGCCTCACTCGATCGGGTTAACGAGACGCTATCTGTAGAACCTGCCGTGAAAGATGTTGAGCAACCTGCTCATATTACTAATCCGGAAGAGATCGCTATGCAGGATGTTACCTTCCGTTATCCTAGTTCTACCATCGATAATCTCAGTCATGTCAGCTTTTCACTTCGACGTGGGCAGACACTGGGGATCGTGGGACGTACAGGTAGCGGCAAGTCCACCTTGCTCAAACAATTGCTTCATGAATACCCGGCTGGATCTGGTAAGTTAAGCATCTCCGGTCATCCGATTCAAGATATCGCCAAAGATGACCTGCACAGCTGGATTGGATATGTTCCGCAAGAACAGGTGCTGTTCTCCAAATCAGTCCGTCAGAACATTCAATTCGGCAAGCCGGGTGCTGATGATAATGTGATTATGGAAGCGATTCGCACCGCAGCCTTTGACGGAGATCTGGGCACTTTATCCGATGGTCTGGACACACTCGTTGGTGAAAAAGGAATTGCGCTGTCCGGTGGACAGAAACAGCGTGTATCGCTGGCGCGTGCCTTTATCGCCGATCCAGACATTTTGATTTTGGACGATGCTCTATCTGCCGTCGATGCACGAACTGAAGCTAAAATCATTGAAAATATACGAAATAAACGCTCGAGCAAAACAACGCTGATCTCGACTCACCGCCTGTCCGCTATTGAACACGCTGACCGAATCATCGTACTGGAGCAAGGGAAAATAACGGAAGAAGGAACCCATCAGGAACTGCTTGCTATGAACGGCTGGTACCGTGAACAGTATGAACGGCAGCAGGTGGAGTCTAATTTGTCCACGTAGGAGGTCAACGCTTTGAAGTCTAATACAGGCAAACGGCTGCTTCAATACGCCCTAAAAGCCAAAGGTACGTTTATTGCCGCTTTGATTATGCTTACGATTGGAGTTGCGGCTGAACTTGCCGGCCCTTTCATCGCCAAGTCCATGATCGACAATCATTTGCTCGCTATTGAGCAACCTTTCTATGAGACTACAGCTTCAAGCGAAGCGGCGGTCTACAATGGAAAGAACTACAAACGTGAAGGCCGGTTTGAACCGGATGAAACGAAAGGTACCGAGGTACGCGTACTGCAAGCCGGTAGAAGTTTTTATTTTGTGAATGAATCCGTAAGTGCCCCCGATGGAGATCGAACCTACGCGGACGGAACACTGACAGTTACACGCGCAGGCGAAGTGACGGGTCAATATGCGGCGGTGCCTTTATCCGCTGGTGAACTCTATGCCTTTTACAAACCGGAAATGCCAAGCATCTATCAACTGATTGTGTATTACATGATCTTCCTTGTTATCTCAGTCATTATGGAGTTTGGTAAAACATACTGGCTGCAATCATCTGCCAACAAAGTCATCCAAAGACTTCGTAACGATGTGTATGCACATATCCAGCGATTGCCGGTACACTTTTTCGATAACCTGCCCGCAGGTAAAGTGGTCTCTCGGGTTACCAACGATACTGAAGCCGTCAAGGATCTGTTCGTTGCGGTTCTTTCGAACTTTTTCTCAGGCATCATTACGATTACTGGAGTGTACATTGCGCTTTTCCTGCTGGATTTCCGCCTCGGATTGATCTCGCTGTTCGTTGTGCCGATGCTGGTTCTGTGGATTGTGCTTTATCGTAAAATCGCCACTCGTTACAATACGATTATTCGTTCACGTCTGAGCGAGATTAATGCGATTATTAACGAGTCCATTCAAGGGATGTCCATTATCCGGGTATTCCGTCATCAGAAACAGACCAAGCAGGAGTTCGAGGATCTGAATGATGATTATATGAAACACCAGAATAAAATGCTCAACCTGAACGCTTTCACCTCACACAACCTGGTTAACGTCCTGCGGAATATCGCTTTTGCAGTTGTTCTGTGGTACTTCGGTTCCAGTGTGCTGGACGGTACGAGTATCATCTCACTGGGTGTGCTGTATGCATTCGTTGACGTTCTCGGACGTTTGTTCCAGCCAATTACAGGTATGGTGAACCAACTCGCGAACCTGGACTCCTCTATGGTATCGGCCGGACGTGTATTTGAACTGATGGATGAGAAAGGTGAACCGGTAACCGATGGCTCGATGCCGAGATACAAAGGAAATGTCGTGTTTGACGATGTATCCTTTGCTTATAAAAAAGATTATGTGCTGAATAACATCTCGTTCAAAGCATCACAAGGTCAAACGGTCGCCCTAGTGGGCCATACCGGTTCCGGTAAAAGCTCGATCATCAACCTGCTGTTCCGGTTCTATGATCCACAGAAGGGCATGATCACGATTGATGGTCAGAACGTAAAGGATCTGCCTAAACAGTGGATTCGCGAACATATGGGCATTGTACTGCAAGATCCGTACCTATTCACGGGTACAGTTGCTTCCAATGTCAGTCTCGGGGATGAGCAGATTACTCGTGCACAGATTGAACAGGCGCTGCGCGATGTAGGTGCTGAGCGAATTCTCGCCCATCTACCGCAAGGATTCGACGAGCCGGTTATCGAAAAAGGAAGTACATTATCTGCCGGACAACGGCAATTGATCTCCTTTGCTCGTGCACTGGCATTCGATCCAGCCATCCTGATTCTCGATGAAGCTACGGCGAACATTGATACGGAAACGGAAGCATTAATTCAAAATGCGCTCGAAGTCCTCAAAAAAGGACGGACCACTTTCATCATCGCCCACCGTCTGTCCACCATTCGTTCAGCAGACCAGATTCTGGTTCTGCATCGCGGACGGATCGTTGAACAAGGTGCTCATGATGAATTGATGGAACTTAAAGGTCGCTATTATCAGATGTATCAGTTACAGCAAGGTGCTCAAGCAGCACCGGATACGAATGGAAACAACCCACTGGGCGAGGCCATTCGAACCACTTCTTCCTTTGCTGGAGGCGGCGTGTAAGTAAAACGGGAATAAATGTAAATATACTTCAACAACCAACCGATATGCCCGCGGACCTCTTGGTCTGCGGCAGATCGGTTTTATTTTGTCCATGACGCAAAATCCGAAACAAGGTTGGTTGTTTGGTTGCTCAATCTACTTTACTCTGGTCCCACTTTACTTTTCTCCGCGCTTATTTATCTTTTCTTGATCTTACCTTTTCTCAATAAACTCAAGATTTGATCGATATAAACTTCCTTCGTGTATTCACTCCTTCTGATTTCCTCTTATTGACAATGGAAACATCTCTCTGTATTATACATACCAACGGTCGGTATCTAAAATATAAGGAGGTTATTATGGCCAGAAACAAGCACCCTGAGCAGACGGTACAGCAGATTCTGAACGTCGCTGCGCAGTTGTTCACAGATAAAGGATTTGAAAAGACGAGTATCCAGGACATCATTGTTACCCTAGGCATGTCCAAGGGAGCTGTGTATCATCACTTTAGATCCAAAGAGGAAATACTGGAGGCGGTCATGGAGCAACAGTTCAACTATACGGCTCAAATGCTGGATCACTTAGTTACAAATACAACGACCACCCCAGCACGAGACAAGTTAGTTCAGATTTTGGAGCATGTCGTCTCTGATCAACAGGCTCATTCCTTGGATCGCGTACTTCGAGCCCAGATCAAAAATCCAGTGTTCATTGTACGAGGGATTCAACAAGCCGTGCGAATCGATGCACCGGTGATTGCAGCGATTTTGCGTGAAGGCATTACAGATGGATCTATCCATACCGAAGATCCCGAAGCTTGTGCAGAAGTATTCATGATGCTGGTCAATATATGGATTAATCCAACACTGTTTGACCGCAATTCGACCGAAACGAAGCAACGTCTTTATTTTTTACAGCGGTTGATGAACATGCTTGGTGCCGATATTGTGAGTGAATCGCTAATTGAACGTATTCTAGACCAACATGCTGCGATGGGCGCTTATCCTATTCTGGATGAAGAGGATGACAGAAATGAGGGATAACCATTTTGAAATCTAATAGACATATGATTTGCAAAGAATGGTTGTCCGAAGAACCCCTTCTCGCCCTTTCTCTGGAATGGATGCAAGGTGAAGTGCATATTAGCCGGGGTACAGAAGCCGTTATCCGTGTTACTCAATGGGGATCCGCTCGTTTTCCAAGAACTCGATGTTTTGAAGCTAACGTCAGCCACGGTTTATTACATCTGATCGATGGACGAAAACAAGCTTTTCCGCTGGGCATTAACTTTCACCGCACATCGCTCCACATTGTACTGCCGCCTGCGGTCTTGAAAAGGCTGTCGATCAACGGAGTTGGTTCCCACTTTCTTGTAGATAACGTTTCTTCGGAACAATGGGATTGTGACTGTACATCCGGCAAGCTCATCTTAACTGGCCATGCCCAGCATATCCGTCTACGATCCGTGGGCAGTCGGGTTACAGCAACAGACCTCCATGCCGAACATATGCAACTGCAAGCCACTTCTTCACCTGTTCAATTATCCGGTCAGTTCACCCATATTCAATCCAAAGTGACAGGCAGCCAACTCACCATTCACTCCTCAACGATGCTTCAATCTCTGGATAGTCGCTCCACAGGTTGTAACGTTGAAGTGCGAATCCCAGCAGATAACGATGGATTCAAGTTAGACTTCAAGCAGGCTGGGGGCCGATTCAGCAGTGATCTCTCGCTTCAATCCAATCATAATCAACATACGTATCGTAACGGTATTTATCCATTTCAAGCAGAGGTCAGAGGTGGGAAGCTCACCATAGGGAGCTCTTCTTAACATTCCATATAGAGGAGGTAAACATATGAGCATCGGCTGGATTGTTGGCAGCAGCTTGGCTACCGTGGTATTACTTGCGGGGATCATCAGTTTGTTCATCGGTATACGTAAAAACAATCATCGGCGCTGGCCTTGGTGGTTCATCGGTTTTGGGGTGGCTGCACTGGTTAGTGCAGCGATTAATTATCCCGGAACATAGAAACGCCGCATCAACATACGCAAAAAAAAGACAATCGCGCAGACCAGTCACTTTCCGTGCTGCTGCGGATTGTCTATCCATCCTTTGACCACATATCCCATATATAATATTGTTTCTCTTGCCAGAAAAGGAAATTGGCTGCGCCAGGTCTGGTAAGCCGTCGTTCGTGTTGGGGACGGGACGGCATCCATGCCGAGTCCGCTAGCGAGCTTCATCGCCCGTTTCATATGTAGCGGGTCACTTACAATGGTGTAGGTGCGAAACCCTGCCTCTTCTCCAACGCTAAGCGAGTTGACCAGATTCTCCTCCGTAATTCTCGACTCCGTCTCCATTTGAATATCTGCCGGATCTACACCATGTGCAACAGCATAATCTCGTCCTACTTCGGCTTCGGCACGCTCTCCTGCACCGCCAGAACCACCAGTAAAGAGCAGATGACTGATCGTCCCCTGGCGATATAATAAAATGGCATGCTCAATACGTTCGCGAAATACGGGTGATGGGTTGTCCCCTTCTACGGCTGCACCAAGGATAATGGCTGCATCACTCTGTCTGGATGATTCCTCATCGGTGTAGGCCCAGATGAGCGATGCTGTAGTTATTGTCCATATGACTCCTATCAGTACTAGCGATGTAATGGAGATTACAAGCCAGTGTCTGCTTTTTAATTTACGTATCCGGGACTTGCCTTCCATCACAATGATTCATCCTCTTCCAGTGCCCGGGCGTGCATGCTCTCTGCATGCATACGTTCGAGTGTCTGCAGCGCTGCCGCGGATTCAGCATCCAGCCCCAGCTCTGCAATCCAGGCACCTGTGTACTGCTGAAGACTAATCTCCAGTTCCTGTGCACGGTCTTTGAAATCTTCCAGCTCCTTGATCATACGTGATCGTCCTTCAGGACTGAATGTCTCATGAATTCGTTCCTTAAAATAGTGATGTACAATGCTATTACGCTGCTTCCATAGTTCATTCAACTGACGAGTCTCTTCCTCTGAAAAAGTAAAATGATGACGCACCTCATGAATGAGTTGCCCGAGTGAACTGCTCATCTTCCGTTCGTACAGATCTTCCAGATCTTCTTCGGAAACAACTTTGCCCTGGGACATTTTCATTAATAAAATCAGATTGACCAGTTGCTGTTCAAGCGCCTGTCCATAATATACAGCCAATCCGTAGTATGCAAACAATTCTCTGGAGTGTTCGCTGTCCAGCATGTCACCATGCTGCATGTCTGTCTTTTGCATAAGCGAGCCCCCTTTATCTCCGTACAATACATTCCATTCTAACGTCCCTCTATGGTAACGAAACATGGACCAACATTCAAGTTAAACGGAATAATAGCCCTCTAACTCCGTATATCCCTTCTTCCCGATAACCATATATGAATGATGAGTAGAACTATGGCATAGAGTATAGCCCACACTGTTGTCAGAACAACAGCCCCCAACTTCGATTCTTCAAATAACATCATCTCACGCACTAAATAAAATGCCGGTGGCAGAAGCTTGACAACCCACTGTATGGATTCAGGCAAACGTCCGCTTAATGAACCTTGGACAAACGATAATAACATCACCACAATGAAAGGCGGCATGCTGCGACTCAGCATGGGAATGTATGATTTATGGAAGAAAACACTGAGCCCCAGACCCAAGAGCGACAAAGCCAAATGTCCGGCCCAAGCCATGATCCACTCTCCAGTACTCGGTAGCCTTCCAAACATGCCCGTAACAACCGGGTATAACACGGTAATTGCAGTCAGACCAAACTGCATGATCAACGCACAGATCAGTTGTGCGAAGACAACCTTGCGTTTGCTTCCTGCATGCAGAACAAGCAATTGATACTGCCCCGCAGGTTCCGTATTCAATACCGTCAAGCCCAGCCAGGCCGCACCAAAAAAGAGCAGCATGGCCGTAACGCTATAACTATCCGCAACCGGATTAGGTTTGTAGGAATAGATAAGAAGCATCGTAATGATATAAAAGATCACCGGCGCAACATATTTCTGTGAACGTATGTAATGTTTTAACAAATAACGAGTCAAGTAGATCATTGGAGGTCGCCTCCTGCCGTAGATATGGAGGAAAGGTTCTCAGCAACTTCCCTGCTTATAACCTCACCCGGGTGCCGCCCCTCCATCAATCCTTCCATATTTAATCGGCTCTCTTCCGGCTGTACAGACACAATGGAACCGCCAGCTGCCAGAATCATTCCAATAATCCGATCTACCGAACTGCGTGACACCTTCCAATCCCATACTTCTCGACCATAATCCTGACGAACCATGCCGCAATGGCATGCAATGATTCCCGGTTGATCAACAAGCAGCGATTTGATAACGGATTGTTCCAGCCCTTCCATCACACTTTGGATACTCACAGCGGGCTCACCAGCTTGCTGCAATTCTTCCTGACTCCAGCGACGCAGCACCGTTCCCTTCTGTAACACGATGACCTGATCTGCGAGACGTTCAATCAGCAATGGCTCATGGCAAGCTGTAACGATCTGGCTTCCTTCCTTTTTCCACTGTCTGAGCAAAGCTACAATTGCTTCCTGTGCCGGAACGTCCAGACCGGACAATGGTTCATCAAGCAGCAATAACCCATCAGGTCCAGGCAGCAAAGCCTGAATCAAATTCACCTTCTGCAAAGTACCTTTGGATAACTGAGGCAGGTTCTGATCCAGCGCCGTGCCCACGAATAACAGCTCACTCAATTCGCCTATCCGTTGTCGCAATATTTCAGGGCGCATGCCTCGAATACGTCCCATTTCCCACAGGTACTCTCTTGATGTGAAGGGCAGGCGTGACAGTCCATCCAGTGCATACATAATCTGTCCATGCCTGGGCTTGCGCAGCGAGCCTGAGTCAGGCAGTAACATACCCGCCAGCACACGCAGCAACGTGCTTTTGCCTGAGCCATTCCTGCCCACCAGGACGATACACTCACCCTGACCTACTTCCAGATTGATATCATTCAATACCTGCACATCCCCAAGTCGTTTGCTCACCTGCTGTAGCGATATGATTCGTCCGTTTAAGTCTGCTGTTGCTTTTCCTGCTTTATCGAATAATCTACTTGTCCTCCATCCCATAGAATCACATCCGTTCAGGGGCCTGAACGCCCAGTAAATATAGGCTGTAGGCAAGACGCTCCGCCGTACGCTCTGTTAACGCCACCCGGAAGGGTTTGACGTCAGTCGGCGCATCCGCAATTCGTTCCGCATGGTAAAAGCGGTTGAACGCTTGGGCAACATCTATCGCATACTTGGCAATGACCGAAGGCTCGTTGCGATGAATTGCTTTTTCCAGATACTGCGGATAATCCGCCAGCAGTTTCAGCAATGCCCATGAAGTGTCACCGACCATGACCGGCTTATTCTGAGTGTTGGCCGCAGCATTGTTACTAACACTGCTAGGAATATTCTCTAATTGATTTTCATTTTCCACATGCCCCGCCTCTGCTGCCTTCGCAAGCACACTGTTAATCCGGGCATGTGTGTATTGCACATAAGGTCCTGTCTCGCCTTCAAAGCTCACCGCATCTTCGAGCGAGAAATCGACGTCGTTCAACCGGTTATTGCGCAGATCTCCGAATACAATCGCACCTACACCAACCGCTTCCGCAACCTCCTGCGAGTTCGGCAGATTCGGATTTTTCTCCTGAATAATCTGTAATGCCCGAGCAACCGCCTCATCCAATACCTCCTGCAAAAAGACGACTTTTCCCCGGCGGGTAGACATCTTCCGTCCTTCGAAACGCATCAAGCCAAACGGAATATGTTCACAAATCTCAGACCATGCATACCCCATCCGGGATAATACCGCAAAGACCTGACGGAAATGAAGCTTCTGCTCTCCCCCGACTACATACAGCATTTTATCTGCCTTCATCACATCATGACGATAAACGGCTGTTGCCAAATCCCGTGTTGGATAGATGGTTGTTCCATCGGTTTTGATAATCAGGCAAGGGGGCATATTCTCCTCCTCCAAACGTACCACCAATGCGCCTTCGCTCTCTTCGAGCAATCCTTTTGCTTTCAGTTCTTCAACTATTGCATCCATCTTGTCGTTATAAAAGCTCTCACCCAGCGTATGGTCAAACTGTACATTCAGACGCTCATACATCCGATTGAATTCTTTCATGCTCACTTCTACAAAAAAGGTCCATAACCGCTGCGCCTCTTCATCCCCTTGCTCCAGCTTGCGGAACCAATCTCGTGCCTCGATTTCCAGAGATGGATCATTCTCCGCCTCATCGTGAAAACGCACATACAGCTCCAATGAGGTACGAATTGGCGCAGCCTGTAGCGCTTCATCATTACCCCAACGTTTGTAGGCTGCAATCTGCTTGCCGAATTGCGTTCCCCAATCCCCCAGATGATTCACACTGACCGAAGTATAGCCTGCCTCGTTATATAACCGATACAATGCTGCCCCAATCACGGTGGAGCGCAGATGACCGATTCCGAACGGCTTTGCAATGTTAGGCGACGACATGTCGATCACGACGCGTGCACCTGCCCCCAGCTGCAACTTGCCAAATGTTTTATGTCCCAATTCTTGCAGTAGCTTCGGCGCCAGATCTTCCCGATTGAAGCGTATATTCACATAAGGTCCTGCTGCTGAAGCATCCAGCCCAACGGTCTGTAATTCGGCAGCGATATCCGCGGCGATAACCGCGGGTGCTTTTTTCAACGACTTGGCCAGAATAAAGCAAGGAAAAGCCGCATCTCCCATCTCCGCCTGTGGTGGAACCTCCAGTAATCTCAACACCTCGTCTTGCTTCAATCCCGTTAACGGAGCAAGTTGTGCTGCTGCCTGATTCATCAACATGTCGAACACTCCTAGTCATTATCGTATTTAGCCATGCTATAGAAAACAAAAAAAGCCCTCGTCTCTATATCAGAGACGAGAGCTGATCTTCACAGTTCCCGCGGTACCACTCTAGGTGAGCCTGCAGCAAATGTACATCTTAGTACATTCACAACGTGCTCCGCTCGTTGCGATTAACGGTCGCCTGCCGGATTGCCCTCTAGTCCATGCTCTGCACCCTCTCAAGGATGCAAACATGCCTTCGGACAACCATCTCACGGGTGCGCTTCACTCAGGTCATGTCATACCGGCTTCCACCTGCCCCGGCTCGCTGTTATGCATGGATTCTGGCTACTCTCCCGATCACGGATATTCATCGTTTCAATTCATTGCCATCATTATACAGATCACGCTCTGCTTTGGCAACCTGTTACATGCATTTGCCAATGTAATACCAGCTATCGATAGAAAATCTCACCGTCGTATGGGCAGTAACAGAAACGTTTCTTTGCTGAATCCATAAAAAATCCCCTCCAGCAAACAACCTTGAAGTACATCTTATCAGATGTCTTATTACGGTGTCTTTTCTGTGAGGGGATTAGCCTGGCATCTTTGCAAATTGCCCAGGCTTTTTATTTTCAATTCAATTTAATTCAATGGAGTTATATTTACGCTACTGCGGCCATCATGCGGCAAGTCTCTGCACATTTGCGGCAAGCTTCTGCGCAAGCCTGGCAGTGATCATGTTGATGTTTGCCACACTCAGCAGCACAAGCTTCACATGCTTTCACACATAGTTCGCAAATTTCGGCGATGAAATCACTTCCACGTGTCATGGATTGAGCAGCAAAATTGCAGATCTCTGCACATTCCCGATCCAAACGAATGCAATCACGCAGCATCGCCAGATCATATTCTTTCAGACTCGATATGTAACATACGTTGCAAGCATTCATACACTCCAGGCAAGCATCGATACATTGTTGATATTGTTGTTGTGTCATTTAAAGTTACCTCCCAGACTAAGTTTGCTATGCTTCTTAATACCCCGTCTGGAGGAACCTTGAATCATTAAACCTGATTTGCCGCCTCTAATTCCAGCAATTGGTTGCGAATAACCGACTGATCGAAATGCTCACCTATAAACACAGCGACGTTAGGCACATCCCCTTGAGGTGTGATCTTCATATAATCCGATTCCCGGTAAGCATATTGGAACCAGAACCGGCTGGACGTATCGCTAAAAGATAAAATCCCTTTTGCCCGGTACACGTCGCGTGGTAACTCAGCTATCAAGCGCTCAAAAGCCTCACTGTTCACCGGCTGGGTGAAATAGTGTGTATATACCATGACATGTTCATGCGAAGCATGGGGATGGGCATGATTATGTCTATGGTTGTGATCATGATCCACATGCTCATGATGTTCATGTCCATGATCCTGGCTGCATCCATGCTCTGCACAAGCCTCAGAATGCACGTGATGTTCCTTCTCCGCGTTTTTACTAGTTTCCTCAACAGATTGATAAGCATGCACATTGTCTCCACTGCGGAGCAGCACATCCATATCAACTTCACACTTCACCGTAGGCAGTACCGGAGCAAAACCGTTCCAGCGGGCCAACAGGTCCCGCAGATCTGCCAACTGCTGCTGATTCACCCGGTCCGTTTTATTCAGGAGAAGTACAGACGCACAGCGAATCTGCTCCTGCATCAGCTTGAAGGTTTGTCCCTTCTGCTCCTGGTACAGCCCTGACAGATGCGCGGCATCTACTACAGTAATCAGGCTTCTCAGTTCCAGTCGCATATAGAGGGATGTTTCCGTTACTGCATCCAGAATCTCCATCGGGTTGGCTGCTCCTGTTGCTTCGATGATAATGACATCAGGCGATTCCTCCTGCACAAGATCAGCAAGTTGCAGCCCCAAGTCACCGCGCACGGTACAGCAAATGCATCCTCCCAACATTTCCGTCATGGGCACGGAAGCATCAACAATCTGACCATCCAGATTCACTTCACCCAGTTCATTCATGACAACGGCGGGCCGGAGACCTTGTTGCTGCCAATGTTCAATCAGTTGAACAAGCAGTGTCGTTTTGCCACTGCCCAAGAAGCCTGACAATATATATACTGGTATGGATGATTCATTTGTTTTTAATTCACTCATCATTGTTCACCTCTCAATTTATCCAATGGTACTGGTCTATCTCTATCCTAGCGAGTGTACACTATCCTGCAATCTTTGCGCAATCCTGGCCTTCTATTTGCAAGTCCATTGCCTCATTCTACTGAATGGTCTATGCTATGAGAACATGTTGATTGGAGGAGGATGTATTATGACCAATTCAGTGGAACAACATCGTCAGGAAGCCCCTGACACGGTATCCTGTATGATTGTAACCGTTTCAGATACCCGTACCAAGGACACTGATACAAGCGGACAACTTATGCATAAGCTGCTAACCGATTCAGGCTACCAGATCGTCGAATATATCATTACACCGGATGAAACTGAAACCATTCGAAGCATCCTGCAGGATGCAGCCGTTCGTGACGATATCGAAGCCGTGCTGCTCAGCGGTGGGACCGGAATTGCACCCCGAGATACAACATACGAGGCAGTGTCTTCACTACTCGATAAGGAGCTGCCGGGGTTTGGAGAAATCTTCCGCTTCCTCAGCTATACCGAGGATATCGGTTCTGCTGCCATTCTTAGCCGGGCAGTAGCAGGAACCATCGGGCGTACAGCCGTATTCTCCATGCCAGGCTCCAAGGGAGCTGTCAAGCTGGCAATGAATAAACTCATTTTGCCTGAACTGAGACATGTCATGCGTGAAATATATAAACCCGTCTGAATAATCAGACGGGTTTATCAGATTTATTTTAGTGGAGTCGATTACTTCAGTTGCTCAAGCACATGTTGGAATATCTGCATGACGTCTTCTTCATAATCGTCCTTTTCTCCACCTGAAGCCGTATAGACCAGTGACACGTAGTCTTTGCTGCGAATCGTTGTTTTGCCAAGTACATTTTCCATCACAGCCTCATCGCCATCATTACCGTACATTTCGTTCATCCGGGCTACTCTTGTAGGGGCATCACTGAAAATATGGACCTTTACAATATGTCTGCCACTTCCATTCAGCAGGTACATATAAGAGATTCCGTCCTCACCATCATCAGCGGACATATTATTCATTAACTTTATGCCTTTTGCAGCAAAAGCTTCATCCAGCTCCTGAATTAATGGACCATTTAACCCGTGACCCTGACTCTTTGCCCGAACATTTCCTTCATCTGTCGCTTGTCGGGTATATATTTTCCGTTCCTGCTCCACATTCGATGCTGAACACGCTACTACCGATATTGTACATAGTACCACGACCATACTGACCAAGACCGAATTCACACGTCCAGATTTATGATGCAATCCTCTTCCCTTAACACGCATACTCATCCTTCCTTTCCCGCCACATGCACGGTGACGCTCTCAGGTAGAGTTAGCATGTCTAGGAGAAAAGGATCTTATTCGGCAGGCGTATCGGACATCGTATTAACTACCGTACGACCTACAGCACCGCCCTTGAGGATCGTTTCGAGTGTCTGAGGCAGTTGTACCCATGAGATTTCCTGAATCCCCAGCTCCAGCGCCCGATCCGGCTTCCATTCTCCGCCAAGCAGCTTCCATATCCGTTCCCGCCGTTCCATCGGGCAATAGACTGAATCAATCCCAATCAATTGAATCCCCCGCAAAATAAACGGAAATACGGTGGACTCGAATGCAGCCCCTCCGGTTAAGCCTGATACGGCGACAGCGCCTCCGTATTGAATCTGTTTCAGACGTTCCGCCAGTGCCGGACCTGCTGCCGGATCAATTACACCTGCCCAGAGCTGTTTGCCCATTGCTCCCTTGGCTGGCGCATCCGCTTCTTCGCGTGAAATGACGTGTGAGGCACCCAGATTTCGAAGCAGCTGCTCCTGTTGATCTTTTTTGCCTGTACTTGCTGTCACTTCAAATCCCAGCTTCGCCAGAATAGCTACTGCCATACTCCCTACTCCTCCGGTTGCTCCGGTCACCAGAATATTGCCCATCTCCGGAGTCACTCCAGCCCGCAACAAAGCATCTACCGAAAGTGCCGCAGTGAACCCTGCCGTTCCAATTGCCATCGCTTCCTTCTCACTGAGTCCATGCGGCAGAGGAACAAGCCATTCGCTGCGCAGACGCGCATATTGACTGTACCCTCCAAAATGAGAAACGCCCGGTTCGAAGCCTGTGCTGATCACCCGATCCCCCGGTGCAAACCGACCGCTCACGGATTCCTCTACAATCCCTGCAAGATCGATCCCCGGTACGATCGGATATTCGCGAACCACACCGCCCTTTTCAGTTGTGGCGAGACCATCTTTAAAATTGACGCTTGAGTATTGAACCTGTAGGGTTACGTCACCATTAGGCAAGTCCTCTTTCGTCAGCTGCTCCATAGCAGCCTTCACGCCACCCTGTTCTTCTTTACGCACGACATAGGCAGGAAAAGTATTCTTCATTCGTTATCCTCTCCTCAGTTATAAATTTACTTATTTTTCTATTCATATCATGAATTGTTCGCATTCAATTTAAACAAGTATAAGGGCGACATCCGTCGAACTCAATCTCTCCGGCTGGTCATCAAATAAATGAGCGGACCTATCAATGGGATCACCCCTGCAACTGCCCACCCGCGAGAACGACGATTGTCAAAAGCATCCCTGAACAATGCGATCACGGAAAGCAAAGTTAGGATGACGAAATCAATTGTCATAATATGTACAAAGGAAGACTCCCTGAACGCTTCCATGTATACATCAGGATTGCCTTGAGTCACTGCATAGAAGCCTGTGCCCAATGTAAGCAGCAGCAGAACCACATGGGTCAGCTTATGAGCTGCCACACGTCCAATACCCGATTCACGCTGACTACCAAAGGAGAGGCGTTCGTATCCCGAACCTCTGTGTGTTTGCGAGGACCACGCAAAATAAGGCAGCAGCGCAAAGGCTCCCAAACCAAAAGACAGCAACACAAAAGGCCACGCCGGTACACGAGATCCTCTCGCTTTCCCTGACCTCCTTAACAGCAGGCAAGCGAAAATAGCCGGATAAATCCCAAGCCACGAAAATACCGTTAGTAGCCAGGGTTCTTTGCTTTGCAGTGTGACCAGCTCTTTAAACACAGGGTCACTCCCAAGAGGCTGCCCAGGCACCCAAATCCAGGCGTACGCAATGAAAGCCAGCCAGGTCAGTGCCAAAATCCATTTCATGGTTGCACCTCCTCTTTCATTCATCCCCGGCAGATACGCAATTGAAACAGCCATAGAAACAGATCCTGTCGAAAGGCAAGCTCGGAAAGATGCAGTATTTGACGTCTCCTGCGCTTTCCCGAGAAATAACTGCTTCATTTCCCTGTAAACCTGCGTCCGTTGAAGGTATAGTATACCGCAGTTCAAGGACTGTCTGTCCATGATGTTTCACACACCATCCATTCGTCATGCGGGACAATCAGCAAGAAAGAAGAAACCAAAAAGGCATAACCCGGTCTACGTCCTTCCGGTTATGCCCCTTTATTTGATTTATTCTTCGGTGGATTGCACGTGCTCAGCAATGAGCTTCTGCTTCATATTCCAGGCCTCAGGGCTGATATTTACGCGGTAAATCTCAGGATTGAGTTTCCGCAGATATTCCGGCCAGAAGAGATCCATCTGCTCGCGGTGATAACTTCGAATTTCATCCAGGGTAGGCAGCTCATACACTTTGCGCCCATTCACAAAGATCGGTTCCAGCATGTTCACTGCTTCGTAGCGGGTTACCGTCTTTTTCAGATAAGGGTGTAGCGGGTTGAACAGCTTGAGCGGCCCGCCCTGTAGCGGCTGCTCTTCTCCTGGATAGCAGATATAATCTGCAATCGCCTTGCCATGTTTCGGATCAATGATCCGGAAGACTTCTTTTTTACCTGGTGTGGAGACTTTTTCGGGATTGGCCGAAATTTTGATCGTAGGCAGCATGGCACCATCCACTTCACGCTCCACCAATTTATATACGCCACCCAAAGAAGGTTGGTCGGAAGCGGTAATTAGTTGTGTGCCCACTCCCCATGTATCGATGCGAGCTCCTTGCGCCTTAAGGTTGAAAATTGTATTTTCATCCAGATCGTTGGAAGCTACAATCTTCACGTAATCCAGTCCGGCGTCGTCCAGCATCTGCCGAGCTTGAATGGATAGATACGCAAGGTCCCCGCTATCCAGACGAATGGCGTTCATCTTTTTGCCCTGGCTCTCCAGCTTCTTGGCGGTCTTGATTGCATGGGGTACACCACTGTTCAATGTATCAAAAGTATCGACCAGCAGTGTCACTTGATCTGGCAGCACTTTGGCATAGACGTCAAACGCCTCCTGCTCACTCATAAAACTCTGCACCCATGAATGGGCATGTGTCCCTGCTGTCGGAATTCCAAAGCGCTCTCCAGCCAGCATATTAGACGTTGCATGGAATCCTGCCACATACGAGGCACGCGCCCCCCAAATGGCCGCATCCGCTTCCTGTGCACGTCGTGTTCCGAATTCGAGCAACGTGTCCTGACTTGCCACCTGTTTGATCCGGGAAGCCTTCGTTGCAATTAACGTCTGATAATTCATGAAGTTAAGTATCGCCGTCTCCACCAGTTGTGTCTCCATAATGGAGCCTTCTACCCGAATGAGCGGTTCATCAGGGAAAACGAGCGCCCCTTCCTTCATGGAATGAATCGTCCCCTGAAATGAAAACTGGAGCAACTCTTCCAGAAAGACCGGATCGTAATTTTCCTCTTGTTTAGATAAATATTTGATGTCCTCCATCGTAAACCGAAGCTGGCTGATATAATTCACAATGCGTTCCAATCCGGCAAATACGGCATATCCGTTGCCAAAAGGAAGCTTGCGGAAATAGGCTTCAAACACCGCTTTCCGTTTGTGAGTTCCATTCACCCAGTGGGCGTACATCATATTGATTTGATATTTATCCGTATGTAAAGCCAGGCTAGTCGTCTGCATTTGTCTCATCCTCTCTGACTTCCGCTTGTGTCGGCAGGTCTAGCCTTGCAGACACGGGTCAACATGTGGAGACTCATTGCTCATGATTCATGATTCTGGTTACGTACCATTGCATAAGTCTCCGGTTTATTCCTATTCACCATATTCCCCAGCAACATAACACTTGTTCAACCAACAGAATATGATGGATATGATCACAGGTTCAGTTACAGGTTCAAGCCTGCGAGAACGGTATCGCTCGCTTTGACCACCTGGGCCCCAAGACTGGAACGAAAATGTCCAAGCGCCCAATCATGTCCCGCTTGATTGAAGCTCGCCACGGCGTCTTCATATACCGTTATGTGAAAACCTTTATTATAAGCATCCACTGCCGTGTGCAGTACGCAAATATCCGTACATACACCGATCAGTGCAATGTCTGTTATTCCACGTTCACGCAGGCGCAGCTCCAGATTTGTACCGCAGAATGCGCTGTATCTTGTTTTATCCATCCATCGAATCTGAGATTCCCGTTCTTCCATAACCTGGGCTAGACGACCATAAAGCTGTCTTCCCTCCGTACCCCTGATGTTATGGGGAGGAAAAAGAGCAGTTTCCGGATGGTAAGGATCATTCTCTTCATGCAAGTCCACGGCCATAACAACCTCATGCTTGTTATTGCAATAAGCCTCCGTTATTGCTGCAATCGTCTCCTCAATCTCCACAGCAGGCTGGCCTACAGGCAACGAACCTGTCACAAAATCACGTGTAAAATCGATTACAATCAGTGCTTTCATCGTCCACACTCCCTTTTTGAGAATAGGTTGATCCTGATTCAATCCATCATGATTCGCTTGCGAATTAAGTATAGATGGAAAGACGAGGTACAAGCTCCGTAAAACGGTATAGCTGGGCCGGACGCTGTGAATATTGATTGGAGCTTAGCAGGTTGCCCTCCTCATCCCGAACCTCTTCCACAATGCCTTTGCGGCTGCGTGTAGAAGTGATCTTCCGAATGAAATTCGGTTCTTCAAAGTCAGGTACAACACTCTGAATCACTTGGTATAACTCGCTTAGTGTAAAATCACGAGGCAGGAACTGTCGTGCAATCGTCGTTTCCAGCATTTGCTGTTGAATACGCCGGTACGCATCTTCTATAATCGTCCGGTGATCAAAGGCAAGCTCGAGCTCTTGCAAAGCTTCCTGAATCGTAAATAATCCAACATCCTCAGCATCATCTGCAGCCTGACGGTGTTCCAACATCCATTCCTCTACCAGTGCAAAAAACGCATGTGAGATAATCCATCCTCTGGGGTCACGCCCAGGCTGACTATATACATTCAAATACTCCAGATGTCCGCCGTCCACACCTGTCTCTTCCATCAACTCGCGCTTTGCAGCACCATAGATGGATTCATTTTCCTGACAAAATCCACCGGGCAACGCCCATCTTCCCGCAAAAGGCCAACCTTTGCGTTTGATCAGCATGACCTTCAACTCCCGGATTGGGAGTGTCTTGGTTACCGTCTTGCGTTCCCGCTTGGTCAAGGTAAACATGACGATATCCGCAGGAACACCATCGGGTGTACGATATTTCTTGGAACTATAGGCACGTGCTGCCTGTTCATCGCTTTCAGCATTGAATTGTTCGTAGTTTTCGCTCATGGGCACCACCGACTATTCTCATTTTGATATTTTCATTATGACATAATAATATCTTTTGTCAACCTTGAGATTCCGTGTTTTGCGCTTTTACTCGCGCTATACGGAATGTAGCTGTTGCCATACATCCCAACGTTCCAGATGCATCCCGGACCTCAGATTGTGCCGTCACACTACGCCCCGCTTGATGCAGGATCGTTGATGTCACGATTAATTCCCCTTGTTTCATGGGTGCCAAGAAATGAACATTCAGGTTGGTAGTCACACAACTGTCTACTGCCATTGCGGCTGTAGCTACCATGCCCATCGCCTGATCCATGAGGGACGTCAGCACTCCACCATGAATAATCCCCATGGAGTTAGTGTGATGTTCGCCCGCTGTCAGCGCGATCTGTACTTCTTCTCCGTCACCTTTAATAAACCGACAACCGAGAAAGCCCCAAAATCTTCCGTTTCCTTCTGCAACCATTTTGTCCAAAATACCCATATTGATTTCCCCTTTAGTGCACTTTAAGTATAAAGCCCATGATGTATGTTGTTGATGATTTTACCAGCATTGGTTCTTTTCGTAGTTGATCTAAAGTGCTTCGTTATTATATTAAGCCTGCTCTTACGGAACAGGTCTTATCCAGTGAAGTTGTCTTGATCAGGCCACCACACAAAATAACCCCACCACGTGGAGTCTGAGATGATCAAAAAAGGCGCGGACTGCGTCCGCACCCTTCCGTTCACTTACCCGCAGCTGGTCGGAGGTGAATCCGTACCTGCCTCCACGTTCACTTTCTCGGAGACGGTATCCCGAATTACAGAAATAACAAGCTGAAGCAAATAATTGATATCGCTTTGACTTTGCTGGAATTCCGTAACGAGTGGAATGCCGTCCAACTCTGCCTGCAGATCCTCAATTTCCTGTTCAATTTTGCTGACCATGTCTGCATTTTTGAAGCTTTCAAAAGCAACGATTTCCTTTTGTTTCTTCTTAATCGTTGCAATCAATTGTTGGATGCGCTCATGATCGCGAATTTTGGACTCAGCCTGTTGGAACTGTTTAACTTCCTCGCTCGTTCCAAGCATATCAGCCAATTCTTTGGCTTTTCCCATAATGTCGTCGCGTATAACCAGATCGCGCGTATCGTAGGTAGGCATTCCATAAGGGTTGTACTGCACTTCTTCCTGCGCCACTCGAAATCACTCCATTCTATGAGATGATATAAGATGAAATACTCGATGTTGCACTAAGCTTAGTTAACTGCTTGAGTGACCGCTGCGGTTACGGATCGTTCTTTCGATCGCTGTTGTCTCCAAATTTTTCTGATTGTAATAGTCTGTGGATAAAATTTGGAGACAAAGGCGAACGCTTCGCTTCTACAGAATCGATTCCGTCACCTTCGCTACGCTGGGCCGTAACCCGCCAAGTGCAAAAAGACATTCATCTTATTTGGTTTGTGTATTACTGATTGGCGGCTACTGGCTCTGAGAGCAGGTTGCCCCGAATATAGAAAGTCATTGGATCGGTGATTTCTACATGTACAAAAGTACCGATCAATTCTTTAGGTCCTTCAAAGTGCACCAGCTTGTTGCTGCGTGTACGTCCTGCCAGAACATTGGAATTCCGTTTGCTCTCACCTTCGACCAGCACTTCAACAACCTTGCCGCGCTGCTTTTCATTGCTGCTATGGCTGTATGCGTTGATCGTCTCGTTCAAGCGTTTCAAACGTTCCTTCTTCACGTCCATCGGCACGTTATCCTCCATCACCGCAGCAGGTGTACCTTCACGCGGAGAGTAGATGAATGTGTAGGCAAAATCGTAGCCAACTTCCTTGACCAGTGACAGCGTATCTTCGAACTGCTCTTCCGTCTCCCCCGGGAAACCAATGATAATATCAGTGGTTAACACGACATCTGGAATTGCAGTTTTAATTTTGTCAGCAAGCTTCAGGTAGTGTTCCCGACTGTACTTGCGGCTCATACGTTTCAGCACTTCCGTGCTACCAGACTGCACAGGCAGATGGATATGTTCCACCAGGTTCCCGCCCTTCGCAAGCACCTCAATCAGATGATCATCGAAGTCACGTGGATGACTGGTTGTAAACCGAACCCGTGGAATATCGATTTTGCGGATATCATCCATCAGGTCACCGAAGCTATACTTCAGATCCGTGAAGTCTTTGCCATAAGCATTAACGTTCTGGCCGAGCAGCGTAATTTCCTTGAAGCCTTGTCTTGCCAGTTCACGAACTTCGGCAATAACATCTTCTGGACGTCGACTGCGCTCTTTCCCCCGTGTGAACGGGACGATGCAATATGTACAGAACTTGTCGCAACCATACATAATGTTCACCCAGCCGCGCATGCCCTCACGTTTTTTCGGTAGGTTCTCAATGATGTCGCCTTCCTTGGACCATACCTCAACAACCATTTCTTTACTGAACAGCGCTTCTTGAATCAGGTGTGGCAGCCGATGTACGTTGTGTGTACCAAAAATCATATCCACAAAACCATGCTTCTGCATGATCCGGTTCACGACGCCTTCTTCCTGCGACATACAGCCACACACACCCAGTAACAAACCTGGACGTTCGGTTTTCAGGGTTTTCAGATGGCCCAGCTCACCAAACACTTTATCTTCCGCATTTTCTCGAATCGCACATGTGTTTAACAGAATGATATCTGCCTCTTTGCGATCCTCGGTAGCCTGATAGCCCATCGATTCAAGCAATCCTTTGATGGTCTCCGAATCATGTTCGTTCATCTGGCATCCATACGTATATACGATATAGTGTTTGCCTTTCCCCACGTTTTTCAGTTCCTCGGGTACGGCTGTTTCGTAAAGCACCTGGACGTCTTCCTTGCCCCGTTGTTTCTCCTGACGATGATTAGGTTCGGATTTGATGTTAATCTCCCGGCCCCGGATTCTTATCTTTTTGCTGAATTCATCTTGCGAAATTACTTTGGCATCGGAGAAATCAAAATATTGGGAGTAATCCTTTTTTGAGTCTTTAGCCATTTCCTTCGGTCACTCCTTACAGCCTCTATTAATAAAAAATCGTTATTTCATCTTGTTTCACGTGATTTGCACGCTTTATACATCAAAAGAGCATTACAGCAAATTATAACATGAATTGGGCTGTAGTTCCACATCCAAAGCCGCTGCCCCTTCGCCTATCCCGAAATCTGCGCAGGTCTGCTAAACAGCCCGAAAATACACAAAAACCTGAGCTATCCCAGGTCGAATGTAGCGACGCGTGGATATACTCAGGTTTATACGTTCATTCAAACCGCCAAGATCACGGCTGAAGATTGTTCCATGTGATTAGTCGATGATTTCAGCAGTATCGCCGTTACGAGCGCCAGCTGCATTAGCTTCATCCGTATCAATATGCATGTCCAGTGCAAAGGAATCCGATACACGAGCCAGTACATTTTCCAGTACCAGACCACGATCTCCACCCAGACGAACTTTCAGCAATTGTTTGTCCTCAATGCCCCATTTAGCAGCATCAGAAGTATGGAAGTGGATATGACGAGCAGCAACGATAACACCTTTATCGATCGTAACTTCGCCAGCAGGTCCTTTAATCGTAATACCTGGAGTACCTTCGATGCTTCCGGATTCACGAACAGGTGCCTTAACACCAATAGCGAAAGAATCTGTCATCGAGATTTCCAGTTGTGTTTCCGGACGAACAGGTCCAAGGATACGCACTTTATCAAACTGTCCTTTCGAACCAATAACCGCTACTGTTTCGTTAGCAGCATATTGTCCTGGTTGGGACAGAGGTTTAAACTCAGTCAATTCGTAGCCTTTACCAAACAAAATTTCAACGTGCTCTTGAGATACATGAATGTGACGGGCAGATACGCCCACAGGTACAGTTTTGCTCATTGTGAATTTCACTCCTTGTTTATCTATGGCCTGTAGCCAGGCTCTTAACAATCCTATGGTATTATACCCCTTTTTGAAGTGAAATGAAAACGAACTGCTGAAAATTCATGAAATACACTTATTTTGCAATCATTAATCCCCTGCATTTGGTAAATCCATCTGAACATGGACGGATACTCCTTCCAGCTCGTTTTCTTCAGGGGACCAACGGTATCATGATTTACCATGTTCCACCTACAAATTTTCCCTTGGCAAATTTTCTCCTAAATAACTCATCGCATTGCCCCACATCCAACCGTGAACGAGTGATTCGTCGTAGTGCTTGAGCAGCGTATCTATCAGCTTTGGATACTGCCCGGTATGTTCAAGGTCATGGATGTACGTAGCAATTCCGTCAAAATCAGACCCCATCATCAGATGATGCTCCCCACCCAGAGAACATATCTGCTCAATATGAGGCAATAGATCTTCAATACATACTTCGCCTTCCTGCTTCACAAACCACGGTACAAACGTCAGCCCAATACGCCCTTCCCGGGCAATAATGGCCCGTATCTGATCATCCTTCAGATTACGCACATGCGGGCATATGGCATAACTGTTGGAATGCGAAGCGATAAAAGGACGTTCACTAAGGTCAGCAAGCTCCCAGAAGCCTTTCTCGGTCAGATGTGATACATCCAGCAGCATGCCGATTTGGTTACACAGTTGAACCAGCTCTCTGCCCTTCTCCGTAAGTCCCGCCCCACGTTTCTCCAGTACACCATCAGCTGCCCAATTGGCATAGTTCCAGGTAAGGCCAACGATCCGCACACCCATTTGATAACATAACTCCAGATAAAAGAGATTGCCCTCCAGTCCATCGACACCTTCAAGTGTAAGTAGTCCCCATGGTCTGTCCGTTTTCCCGATCTGCGTAAGCTGTTCTCGCCATAACAATGTATTTGTGCCTTCAGCTCGTTCTTTGGTTATCTCCACTCGCTTGCGGTAGGTGTCCAACTGGCCCATCACATGTTCAAACTTTCCTCTGCCAAGCACTTCGGGCAAATAGATTGCAAAGGCCTGTAAACCAATGTTACCTTCTCTCATACGTTCCAGATTCACATCCAGCTGTGAAGCATTTTCAAATGAATGGCTAGGGTTCATCAGCATTTTACTCAAAGCATCACAATGAAAATCGGCTACTCGGCAGTTGTGCATCACAATCTCTCCTTCTAAACGGTTATGTTATGGAATAAAACGCAAAAAAACCTGTCTACTTCGTAAACAGGTTCAATGCATAAACGCATGTATTATCTGGGCTCCACAATCAGCTTAATGGCCGTTCGGTCCTCGCCGTCGATCACAATGTCTGTAAAAGCTGGAATACAAATCAAGTCAACTCCGCTTGGTGCTACAAATCCCCGGGCTATCGCTACCGCTTTAATGGCTTGGTTCAGTGCTCCCGCTCCAATTGCCTGCAGTTCAGCATTTCCACGTTCACGAAGAACACCTGCAAGAGCGCCGGCTACGGAATTGGGATTGGACTTTGCTGAAACTTTTAATACTTCCATGGTAAGTACCTCCCTGGGAATGTTGAATGTTTGTTTCCACTTACTAGATGTTATTCGCGGGAGGCAAAAAAATTCCTTCTTTTTAGACGGGTTTCCCTGCAAATTGGGACAATACCCCTATTCCATACGCCACTCGTCCTCCATCAGACGAATTTTCTCAATGCGTGTTGCAGCACCTGTGGCTTCATCGATCTCCACAAATACACCGTGGAAATGCCATTTGCCATCATCCACAACAAATCGTACCGGAAGCTGAGTGTAGAACTTGCGAAGCACCGCTTCACGCTCCATGCCCAATATGCCATCACGCGGCCCTACCATACCCGCATCGGTTAAATAAGCTGTTCCTCCTGGCAAAATACGATCATCGTTGCTCTGCACATGTGTATGTGTACCTACGACCAGCGACGCACGTCCATCCAGATGCCAGCCCATAGCAATCTTCTCAGACGTTGCTTCAGCATGCATATCGACCAGAATGCATTTGTGGTCTTGACGCAGTTCATCCACAATTTCATCGGCAACGCGGAATGGACAATCCAGAGCAGGCAGGAATGTCCGGCCTTGCAGGTTGACAATCGCCAGCTCCTTGCCTTCTCCTTTGACTACGGTGTATCCTCTGCCTGGTGTTCCCGGCGGAAAGTTCGCAGGACGAATCATACGTGGCTCATCATCTATAAAATCAAATATGTCCTTATTGTCCCAGGTATGGTTACCAAGGGTGATGCCATGCACACCCCAGTTGAAAAACTCATTTGCAATTGCCCCGGTGATTCCCCGGCCTGCCGCTGCATTTTCCCCATTAACAATGACTACATGTGGCTTA
Organism: Paenibacillus sp. RU5M; assembly: GCF_900221055.1. Taxonomy (NCBI): domain Bacteria; kingdom Bacillati; phylum Bacillota; class Bacilli; order Caryophanales; family Paenibacillaceae; genus Paenibacillus; species Paenibacillus sp. RU5M. The sequence continues at coordinate 603,430 of NZ_OBQM01000002.1, forward strand.
TACTTCGTTTTGAGGTAGGGGAGGTTTTCCTTCAATGCCTTACGCCCCACGTTCCCCACAATATCACCAATAAACAAAACTTTCATTTTACTGCCTCCTTAAACCCTACTAAGCGCAGCCTTCTTCAAAGCATCCGAAACTTCGCAGGACCTCTATCTCTTGCTCACCATTTTTTTATTAAATGCCTTTTAACAAGCTATCAAAAGGAAAAGTGGCCCACTACTGCGGCCACTTTTCCGTAATGCTCTATTTTGCGTATTCAACCGCACGGGTTTCCCGGATGACGGTGACTTTGATGTGACCCGGATAATCGAGTTCGTTCTCGATCATCTTCGTGATGTCACGCGCGAGGCGGAAGGCTTCAGCATCGTCGATTTTCTCAGGCTGTACCATAACGCGAACTTCGCGTCCGGCCTGGATGGCATACGATTTCTCGACACCTTCGAACGATTCCGAAATCTCTTCCAGCTTCTCCAGTCGTTTGATATACGTTTCCAGCGTTTCGCGGCGTGCGCCTGGTCTTGCTGCGGAGAGCGCATCTGCTGCGCCAACCAACATGGCAATAACCGAAGTCGCTTCGCAATCCCCGTGATGGGACGCGATACTGTTGATTACAACCGGATGTTCTTTGTATTTCTTCGCTAGTTCCACGCCGATTTCGACGTGTGATCCTTCCACTTCGTGATCCAGCGCTTTACCGATGTCATGCAATAGACCTGCACGTCTTGCTAAGGTTACGTCTTCTCCGAGTTCGCCAGCCATCAATCCAGCCAGATAAGCGACTTCCATCGAATGTTTCAAGACGTTTTGACCGTAGCTTGTACGGAACTTCAACCGGCCCAGAATTTTAATCAAGTCCGGATGCAGACCATGCACGCCCACTTCAAAGGTAGCTTGCTCACCGTATTCACGGATACGCTCATCCACTTCTTTGCGGGATTTCTCCACCATCTCTTCAATCCGTGCCGGGTGAATACGTCCATCAGCCACCAGTTTTTCGAGGGCAGTACGGGCGATTTCACGGCGAATCGGGTCAAAGCCCGACAGAATAACAGCTTCTGGCGTATCATCGATAATGAGGTCAATCCCTGTAAGGGTTTCAAGCGCACGGATGTTACGTCCTTCACGACCGATAATCCGGCCTTTCATTTCTTCATTTGGCAAAGTAACAACGGATACCGTTGTTTCCGCCACGTGGTCAGCCGCACAACGTTGGATAGCGAGTGTAATAATCTCGCGGGACTTTTTGTCCGCTTCTTCCTTCGCTTGCTGTTCAATGTCCTTGATCATTTGAGCCGTCTCATGACGAACTTCCTGTTCTACGTTGGACAGTATGATACTGCGTGCGTCTTCCATAGTGAGGTTGGATATGCGCTCCAGCTCCGTCACCTGGTTTTTGTAGATCATCTCGATCTGCTGCTGTGTCTCATCAATTCGTTTCTCTTTGTTAGCCACTTGCTCTTCTTTACGTTCGAGTGATTCCAATTTTTTATCCAGCGACTCTTCTTTTTGCAACAATCGTCTTTCTTGTCGTTGAATTTCGTTCCGACGTTCACGAGTGTCTTTTTCAGCTTCGGCGCGAATGCGATGGATTTCGTCCTTCGCTTCCAGCACCGTTTCTTTCTTCAGTGCCTCTGCCTCTTTCTTCGCGTTCTCCACGATTTGCACGGCAGCTTGTTCCGCACTGGAGATTTTAGCCTCTGCAAGAGATTTGCGAATAAAATACCCTACTCCGAACCCAATAACGAGCGCGGCCACAACGAGAACGATCGTGATTACGATGTCCATACTGTTCACCTCCTCGTTGGTTCCTCCAAGGCACTCCTTGGGTCAATTTGTTGTTTTCAAGCCTTACATATTTTTGGGAATAACGAATACTCACGGCGATCCCCCGCCGATTTTCATTTCAAGTGTACATGTCTCCACGCACTATCCGCCGTCTCCGACGAACCCATAATCATGAATGGTATAAATCTTTAAAAACAGAAACCGCTTTTTTGGAAGGAAAAAGGGTTGTCCATTTCTTACAGACTCATGTCCATTTTAGTATTTGACGAAAGAAATTGTCAAGAGAATGCAGTATAGTGAGTCCAGTCTGCTAATCCCATAACAACGCTTCGTCTTCTTCCGGGTCTTTAACCTCGTCTTCTTCAATTAAACAATTCACGACCCGACGCACCATATCCATGGAAAAACCTCGTCGCATCAAGAAGGGAAGCGTTTTACGTTTCTTCTCCTGGATGTCTCCTTTGACCTGATTCCATTTTTTGCGTCCGGCGGTTAGAGCCGTCTCAAATTCCGCATCTGTACTTACACCTTCCAGCGCTTCAGCAATCAGATCATTGGCAATGCCCTTCTGACGCAGCTCTTGCCTTATCCACAGTTTTCCCTTCCGCTGGCCCTCCATACGCTGACGAGTCCATTCCTTCGCAAACAGTTCGTCATCGACCAAATTCTCCCGCTCAAGCCGATCCAGAGCCTCTTCAATCAACGGTGCAGCAAACTCTTTCTGACGAAGCTTCTGACTTAATTCGTGGCGTGTCCGAGGTTTATGCTCCAGATATCGCAAAGACTGCACATACGTCCGCTGTCGCTCGTCAGCTACGATGATATCTTCCAAGTCTTTTTTCAGAAACGTATTTCCCCGGGTCATCCGATATTTAATCATTACATCTTCAAGCACCGTAATTGAATATAAACCAAAGGTAATTCGGTAACGAGCTTCCCTGCTCTTCGTTCGTTCAACTCGTGTAATGGTAAGTTCTTCGTTATCCGGGAATTGGGAGATTCCCTCCAGCTCGGCTTCTTCATATAAATCATCTTCATGTTGATCCATTTCGGTCTCCCCTTCCATGTCATTTTGTGTGTCTGAACTGCATGGCCTAACTGACAAGTACATAGCAAAATAAAAGACTTCCTCGAATACATCTCCGACGGAGATAACACAGCTACACTGAATACGTTTAGCGTAACTTCACAGAGACATCAGACGCTAATACAAAAGGCCGGAAACAATATCCGGCCTCTCCCTAATAGTAAATGTGCCAACAGCCTCTGCCCATTCGGACAGAGGCTGTTGGACAGCGCGAGCGCACACACCATACCCCAAGCTAGATCGAGCAAGCTCAATCAGACAAGCTTTGGGAGTTCAGAGGGCAAGGCCCTCTAGGGCCCTTCCTACAAGGGAGGGTTACTCGTTAATTTCAAATAGTTCTTGTTCTTCTGCTGCTTCTTTTTGTTGCTCTTCGCTAGTTGGCGCAGGAACTGCAGTAGTCAAGTTACTGGCTACACGAATTTTTTGTTCAATGATTTCAGCAATATCTTTATGCTCTTTCATGAACTGCTTCGCGTTCTCACGGCCTTGTCCTAAACGCTCGCCTTCGTATGAGTACCATGCACCACTTTTATTGACGATGTCCAGCTCAGTACCAATGTCAATGATACTGCCTTCTCTCGAAATACCCTCACCGTACATGATATCCACTTCCGCTTGTTTAAACGGAGGTGCTACTTTGTTTTTCACCACTTTAATACGCGTACGGTTACCAATCATGTCATTTCCTGATTTGATACTCTCAATACGGCGTACATCCAGACGTACCGTGGAATAAAATTTCAGGGCACGACCACCAGGTGTTGTTTCTGGGTTACCAAACATAACCCCGACTTTTTCACGAAGTTGGTTGATAAAGATGGCGATCGTTTTGGATTTACTGATTGCACCAGACAGTTTACGCAGTGCCTGAGACATCAGACGCGCTTGCAAACCGACATGGGAATCACCCATTTCGCCTTCGATTTCTGCTTTCGGTACCAATGCAGCCACAGAGTCAATAACGACAATGTCCACAGCACCACTACGTACAAGAGCTTCTGCAATTTCAAGCCCTTGCTCACCCGTATCTGGCTGAGACAGAAGCAATTCGTCAATGTTAACACCCAGTTTACTGGCGTATTGTGGGTCAAGAGCATGCTCGGCATCGATAAATGCAGCTTGTCCACCCACTCTTTGTACTTCAGCGATAGCATGCAATGCTACGGTTGTTTTACCAGAAGATTCAGGTCCATATATTTCAACAATACGGCCTTTAGGCAAGCCGCCTGTTCCTAATGCAATATCCAAAGCCAAGGAACCGCTGGGTATAATTTCCACATTCATGTGAGTCGACTCACCCAGTTTCATGATGGATCCTTTACCAAATTGCTTCTCTATTTGACGGAGCGCCATATCAAGCGCGGCACGACGGTCTGACAATAAGCTCACACCCTTTACTGTTTATAAGATAATGATACCTTGTTTTAACACGTTTGCCAAGCTTTTTTTCGAACATACATTCGTTTTTTTTTGTAAAGGCCGAGGCGCCTCTTCCTCAAGGAAACTTTCCATTAAACAGAAAAAAGAACCGTAAACAAGGCTGTAAAGCCTGATTTTACGGTTCTTCCGTCTTCCTTTATTATACTTGCTTGCCTTGGCAAATGCAATCCGAGCTCTTAACTAGTCCATCTCCACAAGCTTGCGCCACAAACGGTAAAGAATCGCTTTCGCTGAACGAATCCGAACCGTCTCCCGATTGCCATTAATGCGCAGTTCATGAATTTCTGTCTCTTTACCACGCTCTGCCAGAGCGATGAAGACAAGACCTGGCGGTTTGCGTTCGGAATAACCAGGTCCCGCTACACCTGTCACTGACAGACCGAAGTCGGCATCCCCAATCATTCGAATCTGCTCTGCCAGCACTTTGGCCACTTCCGGACTCACTGCGCCCGGTGCATCTTCACCTTCCAGATAGGAATGCGGCACATGGAGCAGCTTCTCTTTAATTTCATTGGAGTAACATACAATTCCGCCCTTAAGCATCGACGCACTGCCAGGAACTGATGTCAGACTTTGCATGACGAGCCCTCCTGTGCAGCTCTCAGCCGCGCTAAGAGTCAGACCCATATCAGACATCATCGTTACAATTGTGTACTCTATAGGCACATCCTCGTTCGCGTAGAGATGCTCTGGCAATCGTTCCCGAATCTGAACTTCCATTGCATCCAGCTTCAGCTTTGCCTCATTCTCACTTGGAGCCTTTGTAGATACACGTACCGTAACTTCTCCCTCACTTGCATAAGGAGCAATGGTAGGATCTGTCTGTGTATCAATCAGATCAAGGAGTCGGTCTTCCAATGCCGATTCGCCAATTCCTGCAAACTTCAGCATTTTCGAGTAGATCGGCATTTCTTCTGTCAGTACATGCTGGAACAACCAAGGCTTAACTTCCTGTTCAAACATAGGAATTAGCTCTTTCGGTGGTCCAGGCATCACTACATAATGCTTGCCATTGTCAGAAATCGCATTTCCTGCGGCAAGGCCTGTTTCGTTCGCCAGCGGTGTCCCGCCTTCTATAACGATGGCCTGACGACGATTGTTTTCGGTCATGTCTACATTACGATCTCGGAAGAAGCTCTCGATCTTGTCCATGGCCATTCGATCTATATGCAGCTTGCGGTTCAAGACCGCCGCGATCGCATCCTTGGTCAGGTCATCCTGTGTAGGACCTATGCCCCCAGAAAATAAAATGACGTCTGCACGACCCTGAGCGATGCGAATAGCGTCACTAAGTCGATTTAGATTATCACCAACCACCGTTTGGAAATATACATCAATCCCGATTGCAGCCAATTCACGGGATAGATATCGAGCATTGGTATTCACAATTTGTCCAAGCAACAATTCTGTGCCAACTGCAATGATTTCTGCCTTCATTCAGCATCCTCCTGTACACGTGGTGAGTGATCAAAGGGCAATAGGATAATTTCCTATTGCCCTTCGTACAAATGATTTCTTCATACTTACCCATTTAACCTCAAACGTTACGCTTTCGATAAATGAAGCAAATTTTTGTTTTTGATAAAGTAATCAATACCTGACCAAATCGTAATAATCGCTGCAGCCCAAACGGCAATAACGTCCATGTGAATACCCGTGAATGAGAACGGGAAATTATTCAACAACAGCAGTACAATCGCCACAATTTGCACGACGGTTTTCAGTTTGCCCCAGGCACTTGCCGCAACAACCGAACCATCCAATAACGCAATCTGACGCAAGCCGGTAACCGCAAACTCACGACTAATAATGACCACAGCAATCCAGGAATCCAACTTGCCCATTTCCACAAGAGAAATTAGCACCGCAGTAACCAACAACTTGTCAGCCAGCGGATCAAGCAATTTTCCCAGGTTGGTGACCATATTATTTTTCCGCGCCAGATAGCCGTCAATTCCATCCGTGCTTGCTGCAATGATAAAAATGACAGCAGCAATCAACTGATTATACGGGAGCGATAAGCTTCCCAATTGCAACGGCTCTGGATAGAACGGAAAATCTACGAGCAGGAACACCATCAAAAAAGGGATTAAGCAAATTCGTGCAAGCGTAATCCGGTTGGGTAAATTCACAAGACGCCCTCCCTCTTATCCTCCATTACTCCAAACATTCATCTTAATCCCGTATTCATCATCCGGAACATGAAATTTACAGTTTCACTGTCAATCAGCACTAAAAGTGCTCTCACTATGTAAAAACGCAAAAAATAAAGTCAACCGTTCAAACGCAAAACCGTTTTAAACGTTCCGGTGACTTTCAGAAGATGTACTGCTTTTCACAAAGTCAGCAAACGATGATGACTGGGCTTTGATGCTTATCTGCCAGCAATGCACACTTAGTATAATATACGCCAATTGCAGTGTCAAAAAACATACCTAGCTACAATGAGGAGATCTTACTTAAAGTTTGTATATTGCAGATCTAGAGGTAGATTGGCACCGTTCAACAACTGCATAACTGCTTGCAAATCATTCTTACTTTTACCTGTTACCCGGAGCTGATCTCCCTGAATCTGACTCTTCACTTTCATCTTGGAGTCACGAATCAGAATATTAATTTTTTTAGCGATATCCTGATCAATCCCCTGCTTGAAATTCAAACGCTGGCGGACTGTACCTGAAGAAGCTGGTTCTACTTTTGCATAATCAATGTTTTTTAAAGGTAAACCCCGCTTAGCCATCTTGGATTGCAGTACATCGATAACAGCCTTGAGTTTGGTCTCATCATCAGATACGATCGTTAACGCATCCTTATCAAGTTTCAGACTGCTCTTGCTGCCCTTGAAGTCATAACGCGTGCCAATTTCTTTTTCCGTTTGTGTAACGGCATTTGTCAATTCCTGCAAGTCCATTTTGGACACGATATCAAATGAATTTTCTGAACTCAAACCAGTCACCCTTTCAGTTAATCATATGTTCTGTAACATTATAGAGGATACGCCAAGCAAAAGTCTAATTTTATGAGGTTTTTCAAAATAAAAAAGCATTTTTGGCTGCCACTTGAGGTGGTTGCCAAAAATGCTTACCGTGCGGCTGCCATTCTAATAACGACTGCGATTAGGCTGTCTGAACATGTCAAGCACACCCAGAAGTACATGTGCAAGTCCAAAACCCAAAATACCGTAACCCCAAGCAGTTGGGGTCAAGTAATAACCCAGGAGGCTGACAATGATCCCCAAACCTGTTACGATCCAGCTGACTGTCACAGCCATCCACCTCACTTCACCAAAAGTTGACTGCAAGTTAAGACAAGGTTAGTGTCTCCCGCAGAAACTTTGGTTATTCGCCGTTAGTGCCGGTGCTTCCTTCGGTAGTGCTTCCTGTTTCATTCGTCGTAGTGCCTTCAGTACCTGCGGAGGACGTATCCTCACCAAGTCTTAACCGAATGCGGTTTGTCGCTTTCCCGTCTGTCACAACCTGCCCTGCAACCTCAATTGTGGTCGCTGCAGCGTAACCGGACTTAATGTACATTCCTGCACTGTCCAATTCAAAAGTATAACTGTCTCCTTCAGCGGTGTTTCCGTACTCTAACTTTTCTCCACTAGAGTTCTCGCCCTTGTATACTTCCAGCCAACTATGCCCCGTTGCTTTAATTGTAACGGTCACAGGCTGCCCTGCACTGCCGTTTACTTTGAAGTTCGTAATATTGCCTGATTTTCCGTCTTCAGCAACAGTTACAGAAGCTGGCGGATTATCCGTTGGGTTCTCTTCATTTTCACCCGTCGTTTGCCCATCCGTCTGTCCGTCAGTCTGCCCCTCTGCTGTTCCGCCACCGTTACCGCCTGCTTCGCCTTCATTCGTTTCTCCGCTACCTGATTCATTCGCTGGAGGATTAGAAGCTTGGCCATTATCTGTAGGCTCATCCGGTTTATCTAGAGGTTGCTGCTGGCTGTCTGTGATCTTCGTCTGATCCAGCCCTTGTGTATCCGAATCATCCCTGTTCATCACTACATACACGTACAACAACACAAGAATTAATACCGGAAAAGTCCACATCAGCGCAACAGACATCCAGCGGTTACTGCGCTCTACCGGGCGGCTTGAACGCTTTTGAATAACCGGCTCCATGGTTGCTTCCGTTTCTTCTGCAGGTACATCTTTCTTATGTCCCTCCAGCAGCTCATCAGGATTTAGTCCCACCGTTTCCGCATAGGTTTTGATAAATGCACGCACATAGAAGCTACCAGGCAGCACTTTGTAGTCTCCTGCCTCTATTGCCTCCAAATACCTCTTGCGAATTTTAGTCATTTCCTGTACATCGTCAAGACTCATCCCTTTTTGCAGCCGGGCCTCTCTTAACTGCTGACCCAGTTCAGACATGCCATCTCCTCCTTATGTTTATCTCTATGGTTGTTGCTTATCTATTTCATGATCCCGTACGGAGCGTTACAGTTCGTCGGTATAGCTGGCCGTAAACGTATCATAAATAATTTCTTCATTCGGATTGTTGCGCAGTTCAATAATAATGTCAAAATCATTAAAATCATATTCAGACTCCTGCACAAAAATATCCGGATGTTCAATAACTTTGGTGCTTGGCATCGTCATGATGTCCTGTAACAGATTATAATGCCGTTCGCTTGAACGAATCGTACTGACAATTCCGTCAATGATAAACACATTGTTTGGATTCAATTCGTCCTCGGACATCTGGCTTCTTATGGTCTGACGAAGAAGTGTGGAGGAAACAAACGTCCAGCGCTTCATCGCACATACGCTGCCCGCAATAATGGATTCCGTTTTGCCTACACGCGGCATTCCACGCAAACCAATGACTTGATTGCCTTCCCTCTTAAATACTTCACCCAAAAAGTCCACAAGTAACCCAAGTTCGTCCCGCGTAAAACGAAATGTTTTGCGATCATCCGAATCACGATCAATATAACGACCATGACGCACAGCCAGAATATCTACCAGTTTCGGTTGACGCAAAGCAGACACAGTTATGCTGTTCACTTTGCCAAGCATTTCACCCAGCAGACGGATCTTCTCGTCATCGTCCGATTCCAGCAGCATCCCCCGGGTTTTGCCTTCAACACCGTTGATGGTCAATATATTTACTTCAAGCATCCCCAGCATAGAGGCAATGTCCCCTAAAAGGCCGGGTCTGTTCTTATGTATTTTATACTCCATATACCATTGTTTAGATTCCATTTAAACACCCCGTAAAGCATTATTCCACATTATTCGACAGTAACAGAACGCGTCCATTGGACGACAATCTGAGATATCTTCTAAAAATGGGTCACGTTAATGATATATAAAAAGAAAATGAATTACAAGAACAGGTCTGTAATCAATGTGTAATCATTAGAGAAAAGCCCCCTTGCGGGAGCTCTCCATCTGTAATCTTATGCGTTTTGTTTGGCCAATTTGACCATCAGGCACGCAATCGTACGACGTTCATCCTCGTCGCCGACTTCCCATAGTTCTTTCAATGCCCGGTTGGAAGGGTTCGCCGGATCTACTTTCTCATCCAGGAAGTCACCGATTTCATACGCAAGTTTGTTGATGGTTTCTTCATTCATTCCCATCTTCTCTGCTTGCTGTACGCGGTCACCCAAAAACTTCTTCCAAGTGTCAAAACTCGTGAGCACCGTTTTTTCTGTTGACATGATAAATCCTCCTTTGCTTGACGCATGAGATTTAAAATCAACAGTTGTAATATGTGCTTCCCGGACATTTTATATACGAGCATTTTTGAATTAATCGAAGATTATCTACAATTCATTAATTTCCATCAAGGCAATACCTACGAAGTTAAAACAAAATTGAATTCGCGCACCCATATATTACGTGAGCCAGCCACCATTTGGACTTATAATCTGCCCATTAATATATCCGGACTCGGGAAGTGCAAGGAAGTAGACCAGTGAGGAGATTTCATCTGGCTGGGCGAGTCTTCCTGCCGGAATTTCCTCTTCCAGCATTTTTAGTTCATTCTGATCCAGATGGTTCAACATGGATGTTTGAACCGCGCCTGGAGCTACAGCATTCACCGTTACGCCAGATGGAGCCAACTCTTTGGCGAGAGCTTTGGTGAATGCATTTACACCACCTTTGGTTGTAGAATACAACACCTCACAAGAGGCACCCGACAGTCCCCAGATAGACGAAACGTTAATGATTCGACCGTATCTTTGGGAGATCATGTGAGGCATCATTTCCTGTGTACACAAGAACGTGCCTTTCAGGTTGATCGCCATCACTTCATCCCAGATTTCTTCAGTAACATCGGCCAGCATTCCATAATGAGATATCCCTGCATTGTTCACCAGAATATCCGGCATCAGCCCATGTGATTCCAGCTTCTCACGCATACGTTCAATTTGCTCCCGACTGCGAAGATCAGCAGACACCGTCATGACTTTACCACTGCCTTGTTCCATGCACCTTCTCGCAGCTTCATTTGCTGCTTCATGCGATTTCATATAGTGAATCACTACATTCATGCCCACCTTGGCAAAACGCTCTGCGATGGCCGCTCCAATGCCTCCGCTCGCGCCCGTTACAAGTACCGTCATTTCTCCAATTGGCTTCAATTGTCCTGTTCCCCTCTCCATATTAAGGACTCACGACAAGCGATATCGCCAGTTGATCCCAACGAATATGCTCTTTCAATCTGCGGTTTACCTCTTCCAGTGTAAGCGATTCATACAACGGGAGCATGTTAAAAAAATCACCACCACGGAATTGCTGCCGCGTGAATTCATTTGCAATGTTTTCTGGTGAATTGAGCATACGCAAATATCCACCTATTTTCTTTTTGCGTGCGCGCTCAAAATCGGTTGCATCAAAGCCTTTTTCCACAATAGCATCGACTTCTTCACGGATACGCGCAAGCAGTTGATCAGGGTCTTTGGTGTCCCCGCCAATAGCAGAAAAAGCGTATTGCGGCGAACTGTTATATTCATGTCCAAAGCTGTCCGAAATTAGGTCTTCATCATACAATTTTTGAAATAGCGAGGTACTGGAACCAAATAACAGATCCATCATTAGTTTGGTTGTCATATCCCGGCGCAGCAGGTCTTCTCCAGTTAGTCCCACATCGGTTTCCTTAAAGCCAAACAAACATTTGGGCAGGGAAACGGCCAACTTGGATTCACGTCTGGCTTCCCCCACTTTCTCAGGTTCCGGTTCAAATATCCGCTCGATTTTCCCTTGAGGTTTATAATTTTTCTTTGCCTGGTTCGAACGAACCATATCAATCACTTCCTGCGGGTCTACTCCACCCACGACAAACAGAAGCATGTTGCTTGGATGATAAAAAGAGTTGTAACACGTGTACAACGTTTCTTTGGTTATGGTGCCAATGGATTCAACGGTTCCGGCGATATCAATATGCACGGGATGTTTCTGATACATCGCCTCGATCAGGCCAAAATAAACGCGCCAATCTGGATTATCCGCATACATATTAATTTCCTGTGCGATGATCCCTTTTTCCTTTTCTACATTCTGATCGGTGAAGTAAGGATTTTGCACAAAATCAACTAATGTTTGTATATTTTCATTGACATATTCCGTCGCCGAAAACAAATAAACAGTCTGATCGAAACTGGTAAAAGCATTGGCAGAAGCTCCATGAGAAGCAAATGTGGCAAAAATATCACCTGTCGGTTCTTCAAACATTTTGTGTTCCAGAAAATGAGCAATACCGTCCGGAACCTTTACTTCTTCCTGTCCTTCAACCTTAAAATGATTGTCGACCGAACCGTATTTGGTTGCAAAAGTGGCATAAGTTTTTTGGAAACCTGGTTTAGGCAAAATATAAACATGCAGCCCGTTATCCATCACTTCGTAATACAGCGTTTCCTGCAAACGATCGTATGTTATGCTCTCCACCGACTATTCCCCCTTCTCATCACGCAAGAAATAAATCGTATCCAGACGGAATTTCTCTGCCGCCTCACGAACATTTTCTTTGCTGATCTGTTCTACCTGGGCCAGCAGTTCCTCGGCGGTCCGCTCTTTGCCGGATAACTGTCGATTGAAATCATAAGCAATTAGCTCAAACGCAGAATCCTGCATTTCCTTGAGCAGATTACGGATCATCGCTTTGGTCTGAGACATTTCCAGGTCAGTGATATTCCCGTTCTTCATTTCATCCAGCTGCTGCTTGATAATCATAACGGCTTTTTCGTAATTGGGGATTTCGATCCCCGATTGGATCGTTGCAATACCCTTATGTCCGTCATAACGCGAAGAGGCATAGTACGCCAGACTTTCTTTTTCACGAACATTAACAAACAGCTTGGAATGAGGATATCCTCCGAGAATGCCGTTATACATCAATGCTGCCGCATACTGAGGGTCACCATATGTGATAGACGTGCGAAGCCCCATATTGAGCTTACCCTGATTAACATTAAGCCGTTCTACAACGGTTTCCACTTCTTTATCTCCACGAATAGCTTCCTGTGTATGATAGTCGGAAGAGGTGGCACGTTCTACATTGAAATAACGCTGTACCAGATTCTCTACCTCTTCCAGTGTGGTGTCGCCCACCACATACAAGTCCATACTTGCCTGCTGTAACCATTCCTGATACGAAGCTGTCAATGTATCTGGATCAATGCCCGGCAAATCCTTTCGCTCACCAAGCGGGTGCAAGCGGTAAGGTTCGTTTTTACACATCTCCTCAATACTACGTTCCGCAGCATAACGCATTTTGTCATTGACGATGGACTCCAGCATTTTGCGAACAGTCTCCCGCTCAGCTTGAACATAAGAGGTTCGGAAATGTCCATCCTCCTGTGCAGGGCGTGTAAGCACCTCTCCCAAAAAAGCAAAAGAACGATCCAACAGCTGCTCGTCCCCACCAACAAAGGAATCATTAATGGTGTCCATACGGAACTGTACGATCTGGTAATCGCCACGTTTATAGACATCAAAACCAAAACCCGCTCCATACAAATGTTCCAATTGTTCACGAAATTGCGTTGTTTCCGGATAGGATTCGGTCCCACGCCGAAGTACGAAAGGTGTTAAGGCTACTTTGGTAACCGTATCTTCCTGCAGGGGAACCCCTGCGTAAAGTGAGATCGCAAATGTCTTAAAACGTTTCGTAGGAAGAACATGTATGCGGAATTCTTTCCGGTTTCCTCGTTCAAATCCTGATGTATTCAAATGTCAAAACCCCTTTACGGCGTCATTTATCGTGCAAGAAGTGAAGCTTAAACGTAACAACCATTTTAACCCATTCAAAAGGCAAGAAGCAACCGAAGTCACGCCTTCTGGTTGCTTCCAAGATCATCACATACAGAATATATGCTGCCCGATTGTTTTCACCTGAGGACGTGTCCATATCCATTTGGATGTAGCTGTCTTCGGATTAAAATAATAGAGGCATCCACCGGATGGGTCCCAACCATTCATCGCCTGTTCAACTGCTTTTTTAGCTTGTGCATTCGGTTCAAGATAAATCTGTCCGTCTGCAACGGCAGTAAACGCACCCGGCTGGAAAATTACTCCTGACGGTGTGTTCGGGAAACTCGGTGATTTCACGCGATTCAGGATAACTGCCGCTACTGCAACTTGACCTTCAAATGGCTCTCCGCGAGATTCACCATATACGGCGTTAGCCATAATTTTGATTTCGTTCTCCGACAACCCCATGGAATTGGCTGAGCCCATATTGTCCTGCTCTTTATCCGCAGTATTGTTATTTTTCCCACTATCTCCTGAAGTTTGATCCTTGTGCAACGGTGTTTCTGTTGGCGACCATTGTTTTGAAGCATTGTAAAGTTTCAGCTTGGTTTTGGCTCCAACGACACCATCTGCCTTCATGCCGAATTCCGATTGAAACCATTTTACCGATTTCAATGTAGTGCTGCCGAAATTACTGTCAATTTTACCATTGTAAAATCCCAAATATTTTAGCCGGCCTTGAAGCTCGTATACATCCTGACCGTAACTTCCATATTTCACAGCATTGGTGCTAAAGGTGGGTATCGACTTCTCTTCGACTTGCGGGGTACTTGGGTTTGGACTTTCGGTTGCTGTATTCCCAGGAAGCAAATAACGAATTCCCAATGCGGACATCAGCAAAATAGCAGTGAAAAGCCATATGTTCATTTTTCGCATCGACTGTGCTCTACCTTTCTCTTGTGGGATTAACAGAATCGCTAAGGTTATTATGACAAGCATACTTCGTTCCTATGCACCAAATCCTCCGATCATTGGACATCATGGCAAATCTTCAGTCAAATGGCATGCAAAAAGCCCTCAACCAATAAGGTTAAGGGCTTGGATCGTTTACACATGCTGTGTATTACGAGCTTATTTTATTCTGTTGATACTGTTCCAGTGAGATCAATACTTCCCTTGGTTTACTGCCCTCGTAAGGACCAATTACACCTCGGGCCTCCATGGAGTCAATCAAACGTGCTGCGCGCGTGTAACCCACTCGCATTCGGCGCTGCAGTAGAGAAACGGAAGCTTGCTTCGCCTCCAAAATAATCTGCACTGCTTGTTCATATAACTCATCCTGCACTTCATCTGCTGCCTGAACGGAATCGTCCACCTCTGGCACAATGGATTCGTCATACTGCGCTTCACCTTGACCACGCACGTAATTCACGATATTTTCAACTTCCTCATCACTCATGAAAGCGCCTTGTACACGAACCGGCTTCGAAGCTCCCATTGGCATGAACAGCATATCTCCCCGACCCAACAACTTCTCGGCCCCACCCATATCCAAAATGGTTCGAGAATCCACTTGAGAGGATACACCAAAGGCAATCCGGGACGGAATGTTGGCTTTGATTACACCAGTGATAACATCCACAGAAGGGCGCTGTGTGGCAATGATCAGATGGATACCCGCTGCACGCGCCATCTGAGCCAATCGAGCAATCGCATCTTCCACGTCACCCGCGGCAACCATCATGAGGTCAGCCAGCTCGTCCACGATAACAACGATGTAAGGCAAAACCGCCGCTGGGTTGTCTTTCATCAGATTGTTGTAACCTTCAACGTTACGTGTACCGGATTTGGAGAACAGCTCATACCTTTTCTCCATTTCAACAACGATCTTTTTGAGAGCAAGTGAAGCCCTTTTAGGATCCGTTACGACCGGTGCCATCAGATGCGGAATACCATTATATACGTTCAGCTCGACCATTTTGGGATCGACCATCAGAAATTTAACTTCATCTGGCTTCGCTTTGTACAGGATGCTGGTAATAATACCATTGATACATACGGATTTACCTGAACCCGTCGCACCAGCCACCAGCAAATGGGGCATACGAGCCAGATTACCGATGATCGTCTGTCCAGAGATATCTCGTCCAAATGCAATGGTCACTTTGGATTCGGCTTCCTGGAATGTGGCAGTCTCCATAACCTCCCGCATTGTGACTACGGATACCTCTCCATTAGGTACTTCAATACCGATAGCGGATTTACCAGGAATGGGTGCTTCCATTCGGATATCTTTTGCCGCCAGGGCTAAAGCAATATCGTCTGTCAGACTTACAATTCTGCTAACCTTCACACCAATATCCGGTTGGATCTCATACCGTGTAACAGCAGGTCCTCTGACTACTTCAAGTACTTTGGCACGAACACCGAAGCTTTCCAGCGTTGCTTCCAGCTTGCGTGCAGTCTGCATATAATCCTTCTGGTCGCCACCCTTGCCTCCATTGTTCGGCTTGGAAAGAAGTCTGAATGACGGAAGTTTATAAGGTTTCGGAGGTGGTGGTGGAGGCTTAACTGGCTGCACTTCCTGCCCCTCCGTATCTGAAACAACCGAACCTTGAGCCCCATTGCTCAACGTAGACCCAACGTCTGAACTACCCTCAACAGCATCCGTCGCTCCAGGCCACTCATTGTTATCCACAAGTTCATCTGAGATCTTGATTGGGATCCCTTCTCCCTGCATGTTAGCCGTTAGATCATCTGGGAAAGGATACGCATCATCCAGATCATCATCTTTACCCGCATCCTCGGATCTGACATGCTCAAAGAAGTCACGGATGATTGGAGCCGAATTAGGTCTTGATTGCACAGGAACTGCTGCGGGAGCCATAACATCGGATGCGATGATTGGCTCGTCATGCCATGAATCTGCAGGCGTTTCCTGCTCGGCTCGGTAGACGATATGTTCCGTATCTAAAGAATCATCCTCGGCCACTCCACGCTCAGCCTTCGTCCGTTCCCGATCAGAACCCCATTTTCCAAAGAGTTGGAAAAATATTGGTGCTTTTCGTTTCGGTAGTTGCTGATCCTGCATATCATCGTCATCATCTTCCTCGTCGTCCACTGGAACAGGCACCACTTTGCGAACATTCCCGCTTTTCTTGCCCGCAGAGCTTGAAGTGGCACGTGCTGCTGGTCTAGCTTCCAGCTTTTTGTACATCGCACTTCCTGCATCCCATATCTTGGTTCTGAAAATGCGAATCAGATCGACATAAGAAAGATTGGTAATTAGCATGAAACTGATAACGAACATCACGATCATAATCAATCGTGCTCCCAAGCTGCCAAACAACCACAAGAACAAGGCAAACTGCGCCGCTCCTATATAACCGCCGCTAATGTCCTTATTGAGCATCGAATCCCGTTCGCCTGGCGCAGCAGGCGTGAGTAACTCGGTTTGCATATCATTATGTATCTGTGTAAGTACAGCACCAGGCTCAAGGGCTCCAACCGGTATAAGCTTCTGGTGCATAGCAGAGACGGTACTCATCAGGGTTAAAGCAAACACCAGCAATACGAGCCCTGTCTTGCGCGTTGTCCAGCCACTTGGCCATTTTCGATGAATCATCACCATTAAGCCATAATAAATCCCTATAAGCGGAATCGCAAAATAGAACTTGCCAAGCATCAATCCAAACATCTTGGAAAGCGAGCGCCCTACGGTTGCTTCACCCGACAAGGCAATGACAGCAAGGGTAATAAGCACAATGCCGTAAATTTCATATTTTAAAACGCCGCTAAATGCTGCGGCCTTTTTTTTCCTCTTTTTTCTTCTGGCCAAAATCAGGTCACCCCCAGAAGAATATTATACCATACAAATATAATCCGTACATATGTTCTTTTTCTGCTCAATTTGTCTTATTTGGTCACGTTATGTTGGTCCCGGGTTACCCGAAAGTGGAACGATCGATCCGGGCATATTGGCGGGATTCAGATAAGCTTCCAAGGGGCATTCAAGTAAACGTACAATGACAGCTTCATTTTCATTAACAGGTCTGACCTGCATCAATAATCCGTTCATCTTGATCTCCTGGGTGTCTTCTCCCTCATTCCACATCCCTGACCACAACAGTTCAGGTGGCATCACTGTGTAGAGTGTCATTGGGTATAACCCCCTGCCTGCAGCGTCTGTCTTTTGTCTCCTATGAGCTGATTCAATTGAGCGATGGCCTGGCCGATCCCGCCTACGGCATCCATCAATCCATATTTAACCGCATCTGCGCTACCCACAGCTGTTCCGATATCGCGGTTGAGTTCACCTGTCTTAAACATCAGTTCCTTAAACATTTCTTCAGAGATATTGGAGTGCGACGTAACAAATCTTACGACACGTTCCTGCATCTTCTCCATGTACTCAAACGTCTGAGGCACGCCTATCACGAGTCCGTTCATACGGATCGGATGAATGGTCATTGTTGCACTACCCGCAATCAGGGAATAGGTTGAAGCAACTGCGATTGGAACCCCGATGCTGTGCCCTCCTCCAATGACGACAGTAACCGTAGGTTTGCTGAGTGAAGCAATCATTTCAGCAATAGCCAAGCCCGCCTCCACATCTCCTCCTACCGTGTTTAAAATGATCAGAATTCCTTCGATTCGCTGATTCTGCTCTGCTGCAACCAGCTGAGGAATGAGGTGTTCATACTTTGTTGTTTTGTTTTGCGGAGGTAAAATTAAATGCCCTTCCACCTGACCGATAATGGTCATACAGAAAATGTTCGATTCAGCTGCAGGTGATTGCGTCTGTCCAAATTGCTGAATAGCCTCCGTTACAGGTGACATCGCCTTTTCCTCTTGTGCAGGCACTTCCGGTGTCTCGGTACCCGGTTGTTCCGATTTGGGTGTTTGCTTGTTTTTCATATATTCGCTCATTCGATTACTCCCCTTCTCCAGAAACATGTAATGTATTTCCTTAGTATGGGGAATGTTCCAGCTGACTTATACCCGATTACTCATCAATTTCTCCATAATCTGGTGTAAGGCCAGAAAAAAACAAAAAAAGCCCCTTCTCTACGAGGAACCGTCCAATATTACTCGTAGAGAAGGGGCGACTGTGTGCCTGAATTTATGTTTTTGTTTGATTTATTTTAAACTTCCATAATGATTGGCAAAATCATCGGTCTACGACGAGTTTGCTCATACAAGAAGCGTCCGAGTGCATCTTTAACATTCGTTTTGAGTGAAGCCCATTCGTTAACGTTCTCACTCATCAACTTCTGCAATGTGCTGCTGACGATGCGATTCGCTTCATCAAGCAGTCCTTCCGATTCGCGTACATAGACAAATCCACGGGAGATGATGTCCGGACCGGAAACAATTTTGCCATCCTGTTTGCTCAGTGTTACCACGACAACCAGAATGCCATCCTGTGACAGCAATTTACGGTCACGCAATACGATGTTACCTACATCGCCTACACCCAAGCCGTCGATCAACACGTTACCTGCAGTAACTTTACCTGCCTTGCGTGCTGCTCCACCTTGAATTTCAACAACTTCACCAATATCCGTAATGAAAATGTTGTCTGGTTCAATACCTACAGATTCAGCCAGTACCGCGTGGCGGCGCTGCATACGGAATTCACCGTGAATCGGCAGGAAATATTTCGGTTTCATCAGGTTAAGCATCAGTTTCAGCTCTTCCTGGCTACCGTGACCGGATACGTGAACGCCACTGTTTGCACCGCTGTAATGCACGTTGGCACCCAGACGGAACAGTTCGTCAATCGTACGGCCTACATATTTCTCATTACCTGGAACTGGAGTTGCAGCAATAATTACTGTATCACCAGGCAAAATATCTACTTTACGATGAGTGGAACGAGCCATCCGTGTCAATGCTGACATCGGCTCGCCTTGGCTACCTGTGCAGAGAATTACTACACGGTCTGCAGCCATTTTGCCTACTTCTTCCGGCTCAATAATCATGCCGTCTGGAATCTCAAGGTAACCCAGTTCAGAAGCAATACCCACCACATTTACCATACTACGTCCAATAACTGCGACTTTACGTCCAGTTACTTCAGCTGCATTGATAACCTGTTGAATCCGGTGTACGTTGGAAGCAAATGTTGCTACAACGACACGTTGGCTTGCTTTGCGGAAGATATCTTCCAGAACGATACCCACATTTTTCTCCGAAGGTGTAAATCCAGGTTTCTCTGCGTTGGTACTATCGGACAAGAGGGCAAGTACGCCATTGGTTCCGATCTGTGCCATACGCTGGAGATCTGCATATTGACCATTGACTGGAGTGTGGTCAAATTTAAAGTCACCTGTATGAACAACAGCGCCTTCCGGTGTTTCGACACATACGCCGACGGAATCTGGAATACTATGGTTAGTAGCAAAGAACGTTGCTTTCAATACAGAGCCGAGTTGAATCTCGGAATCCGCATCAATCAGGATGCGTTTTGTTTCACCCAGCAAATTGGCTTCTTTCAGCTTGTTCTCCACAAGTCCGAGAGTAAGCTTTGTTCCGTATACAGGAACATTCAAATGTTTCAGAACATATGGCAGACCACCGATATGATCCTCATGTCCGTGAGTCAAAATAATCCCTCTTACTTTGTCACGGTTTTCAGTTAGATAAGAGATGTCAGGAATGACAATGTCGATTCCAAGCATATCTTCTTCCGGGAATTTAAGACCAGCATCTACGACTACAATGTCGTTCGCGTATTGGATGACGTACATATTTTTACCAATCTCGCCTACGCCGCCCAAAGCAAAAATCATCAGTTTATCGTTGTTATTTTTCTTAGACAAATGAATCTAAACCTCCTATGGTAGTTGGACGTCGTACCTTATTATTTTATTGTAAGTTAAGAAAAGCAGTCCATCACACCCATGCCCGTAAATAGGGATGAATGCAAAAGAGCACCTTTATTCACGATATTTGGAAGAAGTTCTTCGAAGTTATTCCCCTTCACCAACAAGATGGATTTTGAAATGATCCTTCTTAGCCGTTCCTTCCTTTTTCACCACAAAGCTACACCAAGAAACGATGTCGCTTTCAATTTCAAAAAAATACCGCACCCAGTCACTTGACATCATTATACATGATTAAAAACAAAAAAAACAAGTCACTCTCTCGTTAACCTCTACGTTTGCCTCCAGTTGTGAAAAGAAACCTAACAATCATCGTCAAAAAAAAGAACCGCCTCCTCTTAAATGAGGAACGGTTCTTCTGCAATTTCTATGGGTTTATAAAAGTTAACAAATCAGTTCAATATCGTTCTATTGCTAGTTGAACAAGCCACGAATAAAGCCTTGCTCATCCTCTGTTGCGGCTATAAGCGGAAGGCGAACAGATCCGACGTTCAGACCGCGCAATGTCAAAGCGTATTTCACCGCTACAGGGTTCGGTAAAGGCTGCGGGCACTCGAATAGACCTTTGAACACCGGAAACAGCTTCTGATGTATCTGAGCCGCCTGTACAGGTGCACCACCGAAGTATGAATCAATCATTTGTTTCATCTCAGCGCCTACCACATGGCTAGCAACACTAACGATCCCGTAAGCACCTACAGCAATGGCTGGCAAGCCAGAAGCATCGTCACCGGAATACACCCTGAAATGTCCCGGTGCACTCGCAGCAATCTGCGTGACTTGCTCCAACGATACACATTCCTTCGTAGCTACAATGTTAGGAATCTGTGCCAAACGAAGCGTTGTTGCAGCCGAAAGGCTGGCTGCTGTACGTCCAGGAACGTTATACAACATAATCGGCAGTTTCGTCGCGTTCGCGATCGCTTCAAAGTGTCTAAACATTCCCTCTTGACTTGGTTTGTTGTAATAAGGAACAACAAGCAAAACACCATCTACACCAGCACGTTCAGCGTCCTGTGTCAGATGGATTGAATGAGCGGTGTTATTGCTACCCGTTCCAGCAATGATTTTGCACCGTCCAGCCGCATGTTTTACTGCGAATTCGAATAGTTCTACTTTTTCTTTGTCGCTAAGCGTGGGAGATTCTCCAGTTGTTCCTGAAATAACAAGCGTCTCTGACTTTTGATCTTCAATCAAATAGTCTATCAGACGTGCAGTTTCCTCCCAATGGATCCCCCCTTGTTCGTTGAACGGAGTGACCATTGCTGTAATCAATCTTCCAAAGTCCAATTCGATTCCTCCTTCAAAACAGGTCCGGCTCCGCTGACTTCAAAGTACTACAAGTGAAGTTCGAATGAGGCGTGAAGCGCCCTCAGAGCTTGAACCATATCTTCTTTTTTCACAAGTACCCAAATCGTTGTATTGGAATCTGCAGATTGCAGGATCTGGATGTCCGCCAGTGTCAAGGATTCCACGATCCGTGCCATAATGCCTGGCACTCCGTTGATCCCTCCGCCGATGACGGAAACTTTGGCACATCCGGAAAGACTTTGCGGTTTAAGACCAATTTCCTGCAGTACCTGTATAGCTTTCTCGGAATCACTATCGAAAACGGTATAGACAACTCCCAGGGGGGTAACATTAATAAAATCTACGCTAATCGAATTTTCAGCCATCGTTTTGAACACTTTTAGCTGCAAACGATCTGCACCGCCCGGCACTTCCACCGTTATTTGCGTAACATTACTTACATAGGCAATCCCTGTTACATATCGGTCCACAATGCCTGTCTGCACATCCTGGAATCCTTCTGGATGCGTTACCAGCGTCCCTTCACTATCTGCAAAGGTAGACCGTACACGCACTGGAATCTGGGATTGCATTGCAATCTCGACTGCACGCGGATGAATTACCTTGGCTCCTTGATGGGCCATATTACATATCTCGGCATAACTCACAACAGTCAACGGACGAGCGTCCTCCACGATACGTGGATCTGCTGTCAGTATCCCATTTACATCTGTGTATATGTCCACCATCTCAGCGTGTAAAGCTGCACCAAGAGCTGTGGCTGACGTATCACTTCCTCCACGACCAAGGGTCGTAAAGTCACCATTCTCGGTCTGCCCCTGGAACCCTGTAACAATGACAACACGCCCACTCTGTAGCTGCTCCAGCACACGAACAGGACGGACATCCAAAATTCGGGCATTCCCGAAATTGTCGTCCGTCACAAAACCTGCTTGTGCACCGGTCAGCACTGTAGTTGGAATGCCTTCATGTTCGAGCAGACTGCTCAAAGTCGTCGCAGAAATAATTTCACCACAGCACAGCAGTAAATCCTTTTCGCGTGCGGAGAGTGCATTTCCGTTCTGTGCAGCCCAGTCCAGTAACGTATCAGTCGCATAAGGCTCACCGCGGCGACCCATCGCTGACACAACAATGACCAGACTCAATCCTGCTTCAAGTTCACGTTTAACATGACGGAGCACATGCTCTCTCGCCTGAACGGTAGAGAGAGATGTACCTCCGAATTTCTGTACCATGATGCGCATCTTTATTCCTCCATTTGTGTACGCAAGAAGACTGGACACGGGTCAATCAACAAATGGATCACCCTAGGGAGCGTTCCGATGCGATAATTTCAGCATTTTATACGGCATTTCATGCCGCTCCTCATCAAAGATTAGTGAAACAATCCCATATGAAGGCCGCGGTTGTTATCGAGATCATGACGCACACGTTCCCCGTGCACTGATCCCGCTTGCCTGACCTTATCGTTGCAAGCAGGAATTCCCTTTTAATGAAAGGAACGTGGACACAGGTAGCTGTTTATACCAGCATAACGTCCCTCATGATTTTCTTTGTCTCTCGAACCATCTTCATTTCTTCAAGCGAATAACCGTTATCCCCGTAACTAAGTCTGTACAGAACCATGTCTATAACAAACTAATGTTACGGCGGACCCAAGAACTATCAAGCCTGTGCAGAGCGCTGCACAATCATTGGCTGTAACTGTTTGCCTTCAAGCGCACTCCAGCATGCCTCCGGAATGAGCTCCATTTTGGCCACTAACGAGTTCGGTTTTTTCACTGGATCATCCTGCCCAAATGGCACAAAATACAAATATTTGGCCACCAGCAGTTTGGCGATGTTCGCAGCATTCAACCCAAGGCCGTCATTGGTGGAAATGGCGAGTACCAGCGGACGCTGATTTCGCATCTGAGCTTTGGCTGCCATTAAAACCGGACTGTCCGTCATCGCGTTAGCCAGCTTACTCGTCGTGTTGCCTGTGCATGGAGCAATTACGAGCACATCGAGCAACTTGGAAGGACCTAACGGCTCTGCCTCAACAATTGTAGAAATGATATCATTCCCCGTTATATCTTTCAACTGTTTTTGCCAATTTTGCGCGGTCCCAAAGCGTGTATCCGTAGTCAGAACCGAATTGGAAATAATCGGGACAACATTGGCACCTTCGGCTACGAAGCGGCTAATCACCGGCATAACCTCTTCAAACGTACAATGAGAACCTGTAATTGCGTAACCTACCGTTTTTCCCTGCCAGTTCATTGTTCAACCTCCCGTGCGTTTTGTTCTTCCAAAAGCAAACGGATTAAGACGTCGGCAATAATGCCGCCAGCCGTTTTGGGAGCAACAATGCCGGGGAGGCCAGGCGCAAGTAGCGCTTTGATACCGCGTTTTTCGGCATACCGGAAATCACAGCCGCCAGGAGCGGATGCGAGGTCGATAATGACTGCTTTTTGCGGCATTTTGGACAGGATTTGTGCTGTGATTATCATAGTCGGTATCGTATTAAAAAGCAAGTCAACTTCCCCGGTTTGAGCGGCCAAATCCGTTGTCATGAAAGGCTTCCAGCCCATTATGGCTGCTCGAGCAGCATCCTCTTCGCGCCTGATTCCTACCCGTACATTTGCCCCAAGTCCCTGAAGCGTTTTGGCCATTGTGAAACCTGTTCGACCCAAGCCAAGCACAATGCATTCCGAGCCGTGGATCGTGAAGTCCGTCTCCCGAATCGCCATGGCAATGGCGCCTTCAGCTGTCGGAATGGAGTTGTAGAGCGCGATGTCATCACGATCGAGTACTTCAACAAGCCGTAGACCATTTTCCCGGCACAAATCACGTAAAAAAGGCTTCGCCATACCTGTGAACACAATACAATGCTCCGGCAATGCCGCAACATGTTCCTTTTTCAGTAAAATCGGTGTATCACTGAACGAAGTGCTCACTTTCCCCTGATCATCACACCCGACCACAGGAAGCACCAGCACATCTGCCGAAGCAAATACATCGTCCTCCAATTCCTGGTGTTCGATACCCGGAATGGAACGCTCCAGCTTGTCGAAGCCCACCACACTTACCGTAGCATCCAGCTCTGCGCATTTTTGAATGACTTCAAGCTGCCGCGCATCTCCGCCCAGGACTATAATCCGGACACCGGTCAGCATCGGGACGTCACTCCTTTCACCACATGTATGCCTTATCGTATGCAGTGGCCCACAGGGGGGTGAAACATTAAAATTGAAGCATGCAAAGAAAAATTATCTCTATCGTTCAAAAAAAGAAAAAAGAGCCGCCCCCTCGGGACGACTCTTCGAGAACATGCTCAGTAAATTAAACTGTGAAGCTCTTATTACAGAAGATGCTCTTATTTACAGCTTGGTTTCAAATCCTTTATTTCCCGGTATGACCGAATCCGCCTTCTCCACGTACAGTTTCCGACAGTTCAGCTACCTCTGTTAATTCAACTGCTGGAACCGTTTGAAAGACGATTTGGGCAATACGCTCCCCACGTACAATCGTGAATGGCTCCTGACCCAGATTGATCAGAAGGACCTTAACTTCCCCGCGATAATCGGCATCAATGGTGCCCGGTGTGTTCAGACACGTAATCCCATGTTTGAAAGCCAGACCGCTGCGAGGGCGAACCTGTGCCTCCAATCCAGCTGGCATAGCCATCGCGAGTCCCGTAGGAATCAACGTACGCTGTCCCGGCTGCAATACAACCTCTTCTTGTAATGCCGCAACTACATCAAAGCCGGAGGCCAGCTCTGACATTTTTTGAGGCAACTTAATATCTTCATTGCCCGGTAACTTTTGAATTTGAACGTAATGCAACAAAATCATCCCTTCTTAATCCAGCGATCGTACGATCCGAAGCACCGACCATAGCGAGCGCAAATGGCTCGGCAAACATCAGGTCCAGCACAGCATCGACATCGTCCATCGTTACTTCTTCAATTTTGGCAATCATTTCGTCCAGCGTGTGGTGTCTGCCCAGCATCAGCTCGTTTTTGCCCAGACGGTTCATGCGGCTGCCCGTGCTTTCCAAACTGAGGATCAAACTGCCTTTCAGCTGTTCTTTTCCTTTGCGCAGCTCATCTTCTGACAATCCATTTACAGCCAGATCGTTCAGAACCTCTTTGGTCAGATCCAGAACTTCTTTCGTCTGTTTCGGCGCTGTACCTGCATAGATGGTGAAGAGTCCACTATCCGCATGGGAACTATGATACGAATAAACGGAATAAGCAAGGCCACGTTTCTCCCGAATTTCCTGGAACAGTCTGGAGCTCATACCTCCGCCAATCGCATTATTCAGCACGACCATCGCGAACTGAAGCGGATCTCCGATCTTACATCCCGGGAACGAGATACAGATATGATTCTGTTCCGTTTTCTTTTTGTGAAAGAGTTGTCCGCTCTGGAATGCAGGCAGCGTGACTTGTTCAGATACACCATTGACATCAAAAGCACCAAAATGCTTTTCCATCAAATCGATCACACTGTCATCAATATTCCCTGCAATACTAATAACGGTATTCTCAATCGTATAGTGCTCCTTCATATATGCACGCAGATGGCTGGAGTCCATCGCCTTGAGACGCTCTTCAGTACCCAGAATTGGGTAAGCGAGCGGATGCTCACCATAGGCGGCCAAAGCCATAAGATCATGCACCATGTCATCCGGCGTATCCTCATACATCGATATTTCTTCCAGAATGACGTTTTTCTCCTTAAGCAGTTCACCATCATCCATTTTAGAGCGGAAGAACATATCGGATAACACATCGACAGCTATTGGCAGATGTTCATCCAATACTTTGGCGTAATAACAAGTGTATTCTTTCGAAGTGAACGCATTCACGTTACCACCAATGGCATCGAATTGCTCCGCAATCGCTTTGGCATCATAACGATCCGTTCCTTTGAACAGCATGTGCTCAATAAAGTGTGACACTCCGTTGCTTGCAGGCTGCTCATTGCGAGAACCTGTCTTGACCCATATTCCAAATGACACGGAACGACAGGTCGGAATCTGTTCCATGACAACTCTGAGGCCATTGCCCAGCTGAATTTTTTTCACGGTTGGCCCTCCTACATCTCTATAATTGCCTGGATTTCAACGCAAAATTGAAATCGACATTTGGTTCCAACTGTTTGATAGTAACAAAAAAACATCATTCACTCAACCGCTGATCCCTTCACGCGCTCGGATGACAACGTTTCGCTAACGGTTCCAAGCGTCAAACCCTTGGCCCGTATGGAATCAATCATTCCTTTTAAAGCTCCTGAAGAAGCAGCCGTGGGGTGCATCAGAATTAATGTACCGGCTTCTACGTTTTTGGCGATCTTGGCTACAACAGAAGCAGAACTTGGTTTGCGCCAATCCACCGTATCCAGTGTCCAAAGTACCGTTTGAAGTCCCATGCCAGAAGCAATGTCGACTGTTTGTTGATTAAAATCACCGGAAGGTGGAGCAAACCAGTGGTTCTCCACACCCAATTTTTCTTTGAGCAGGTCCTGGGTTTTGCTGATTTCCAGCTTGGCTCGCTCCGTACTCAACCGACTCATATTCGGATGTGAGTATGCATGATTTGATAACTCATGTCCACGCTTTTGGATCTCTTTAGCCAGTTCTTCGTTTTTGCTCAACCAGCTTCCATCCAGAAAAAAAGTAGCTTTGACTTTTTCGGCGTCAAGCGTATCTAGCATCGGGATAATGAATTCATTGCCCCACGCTACATTAATCATGAAAGACACCATTGGTTTCTCGGCATTCCCCCGGTAAATCGGGTGTGCACCCAAATCTTTAAGCTGGATTTCAGGTACAGTCTGCCGATAGACATACGCTATCTTAGTATTCAGCGTCCCACCAAGTGCTTTGCGATACGTGGCTTCCACATCAATTTCTATTCCGTTATACCCGGGTATCGCTTTCCAGACCCGATCCACTCTGGCATTTACCGGAGCGATTTTCGTTTCGGCCGCTTTATCCCGGATCGCCGACAACAGCTGATCTTCTCCGGTTGCCTCTTTGAACATATCAAATGCATTTTGCGTGCCTGGCCCATCACGGATTTCCGTAATGTATGTACGTACACTGCCCACTTGTCCGACCAGTATGACAGCTGCCATACCTACCAGAACAGCCGCCAGCTTTTTGGATTGGTTTCCCACAGCTCCATCCTCCCGCCGTCTTTGTCCCCATCATATGAGGACAAGTGCAAGAATATGAATAAAACAAGCTGTTCATGTAAAGTATCTTCAAAGCTGGATTCAGAGGCCTTATGAGTAGACAATCGATTTCATAAAGGTATTTAAACGTTAAAAAAAGAGCCAGAAATTCACATTCTGTCTCTTCATTCAATCTATCTTTTCAAAAAAATGATGGCACGCAGCCTATGATTGAGCTGGAGCTTCGGCAGTCAATACGGCTTTGCGGGACAAGTTGATACGGCCTTGTGGGTCAATTTCCGTTACTTTTACCGTAATGGAATCACCAATGGCAACAACATCTTCCACTTTAGCGACACGCTCTGTGGACAATTGTGAGATGTGTACCAGACCTTCTTTGTTCGGCAGCACTTCAACAAATGCACCAAACTTCTCAACACGTTTTACTTTACCTACATAAATCTCGCCGACCAGTACTTCACGTACGATGCCTTCGATAATCGATTTGGCTT
This sequence comes from Paenibacillus sp. RU5M, assembly GCF_900221055.1. NCBI lineage: Bacteria > Bacillati > Bacillota > Bacilli > Caryophanales > Paenibacillaceae > Paenibacillus > Paenibacillus sp. RU5M. The sequence goes on from NZ_OBQM01000002.1 coordinate 631,829, forward strand.
TATCATTCATCTCTTGGTTGGAAGAAGCGATAAAGACACGTCCATCTTGTTCAATATCAATTTTAACACCGGTTTCCTCGATGATTTTATTGATAATTTTACCACCTGCACCGATAACATCACGGATTTTGTCCGGATTGATATGCATGGTTGTAATTTTAGGTGCATATTGTGACAACTGCTCACGTGGAGTTTTCATCACTTCGGTCATTTTGCTCAAGATGTGCATACGACCTTCTTTGGCTTGAGCCAATGCTTCGGACAAAATTTGACGATCAATACCATCAATTTTGATATCCATTTGAATAGCTGTTACACCATCAGGTGTTCCTGCTACTTTGAAGTCCATGTCACCGAGGTGATCTTCCATACCTTGAATATCACTCAGGATGGATACATGATCTCCGTCTTTGATCAGACCCATAGCTACACCCGCAACTGGAGCTTTGATTGGTACACCTGCATCCATCATAGCCAATGTGCTGGCACAGATACTTGCCTGGGAAGTTGAACCGTTGGATTCCAATACTTCGGATACCAGACGAATTGTGTATGGGAAGTCTGTTTCGGAAGGAATTACTTTGGAAAGAGCACGCTCACCCAGAGCACCATGTCCGATTTCGCGACGGCCTGGAGCACGCAATGGACGAGCTTCACCTACGCTGAACGGTGGGAAGTTATAGTGATGCATGAAACGTTTCGTTTCTTCAAGACTGATTCCGTCCAAAATTTGAACATCACCCAGTGCACCAAGTGTACAAATGCTGAGCGCCTGTGTTTGTCCACGAGTGAACAGACCTGAACCGTGAGTACGTGGCAGCAGGGAAGTATCACATTCAATTGGACGGATCTCAGCGAGTCCACGTCCATCCGGACGAACTTTATCATGTGTGATAAGGCGGCGCACTTCTTCTTTGACGATATCGTGCAGCACTTCTTTCACATCTTTGAGCAGTTCTGGAGTCTCAATATACTTCTCTTCGAAGTGAGCAACGGTTTCGTCATTCACAAGATCGATTGCATCCTGACGCGCATGTTTTTCAGCAATTTTAACAGCTTCAACCAGACGAGCACTGGCGAACTCACGTACACTGCTGTTAACTTCAGCATTAACGGCATGCAATTTCACAGCCATTTTTTCTTTACCAGCCACTTGTACGAGTTGTTCGATGACTGCAACAATGTTCTTGATCTCGTCATGTCCGAACATGATTGCTTCCAGCATTACTTCTTCCGGAACTTCGTTCGCTTCCGCTTCAACCATCATGATGGCATCTTTGGTTCCTGCTACAACGAGTTCAATCTCACTTACCTCTAGCTGTGCAATCGTTGGGTTGATGATGAACTCACCATTAATACGTCCAACTTTCACACCACCAATCGGTCCGCTAAATGGAACATCCGAAATGCTCAGTGCAGCCGATGTACCGATCATGGCAGCAATTTGCGGTTCGCAGTCCTGATCCACACTCATAACGATATTCAGAACTTGTACATCATTACGGAAACCTTCCGGGAACAAAGGACGAATCGGACGGTCTGTCAAACGGCTCGAAAGAATCGCTTTCTCACTTGGTCTGCCTTCACGTTTAATAAATCCACCTGGGATTTTACCTACGGCATACAATCTTTCTTCATAGTTTACCGTTAATGGGAAAAAGTCCAGATCTTTAGGCTCACTTGATGCTGTCACGGTACACAATACAACGGTATCCCCGTACGTTACCTTAACGGCAGCATTAGCCTGCTTGGCCAAACGCCCTGTTTCAAGCGTAAGCGTTCTTCCACCAAGCTGCATTTCAACACGCTGTTCCATGAAATCCCTCCTTTTATTCGTTCCTAACACAATGGATTCTGCATTTTCACAGTATTTCCTGCTTGTCCTGCATTCATTAACTCTACAGCAACATGCTCACTTGCAAAACAAAAGCTCCTTGCGGAGCCATCAGCTACAAATATATGGCAACATGTTCATCTACAAAACAACCCGGCTGTAAGCTCCGCTTGTCCTTTTAGACAAAGGAATGACGGATAACAGCCAGGTTGATTTTGAAAACATGTACGATAATTAACGACGCAATCCGAGTTTTTCGATCAGTGCGCTGTAACGTTTAACATCTTTGTTTTTCACGTAAGCCAAAAGCTTACGACGTTGACCTACCATTTTCAAAAGTCCACGACGTGAGTGGTGGTCTTTCTTGTGCGTACGCAAGTGGTCTGTCAAACTTCTGATGTTTTCCGTAAGGATAGCAACTTGCACCTCAGGTGATCCAGTATCGGACTCATGAGTTTTGTGCTCGTCGATCAGTTGTTGTTTACGTTCTTGAGTCAATGCCATCCTATTCACCTCCTTCATTATAATCGCCATTAGCCTCGTCACCGCCGGTGAGAGCAAGTAACCAAGCCAAGGTTATGTGTTGTCTCAAACGACAACGTAGTACATTATATCATAGTTGCCCAGACAAAGTAAATGTAAACATGTATTTTGTCCTGAGCTTTACGATAATAGGCGGGCGGCGGTTAATGCATCTTCACGAATCTGACTGATCAAAGCATCAATCGAGTCAAATTTTCGCTCTGCACGAATGTAGTGAACGAGATCAACCTTTAATTCCTGGTCATATATCTGCCCATCAAAATCAAGCAAGTGCACCTCAAACGTAGGTTTCATCCCGTTTTCGTGAAAGGTAGGTTTCACACCAAGGTTCATGACGCCACGCAGTTCCTGCTCCCCATACTGCACACGAACAGCGTAAACACCTTTCGCTGGCGTAACATAATGATCCGTAAGTTCAAGGTTAGCGGTAGGGAAACCAATGGTCCGCCCACGCTTCTCTCCATGAATTACGATTCCCCTGATGCTGTAAGGTCGTCCGAGCCATTGACTGGCTTCGTCCATTTCTCCACGCTTCAACAGGCCACGAATGAGAGAACTGCTTACCTTCTCACCATTTAACAGGAATGGAGGCACAGTCTCGACTGTCATTTCGCCTTCTCCCAATGTGCGAAGAAGCTGCTCATCCCCTGCTCCCTTGTGACCGAAGCGGAAGTCAAAACCAACTACCGCTGTTCGAGTCTGAAGCGGAAGCAGCAGATTATGTGCGAATTGCTGCGGCGTCAACCTTGAGAACTCCTCATTGAATTCGACCACGTAGAGCACGTCTACACCCATCCCTGCCAGGATGTCTTCTTTATCTCTCAAGGGAGTTAGATAACCCTCGTAATCCCCTTTGCGCATAACTTCCTTCGGATGAGGATGAAAGGTCATCACCGCTGCCTGCATGCCCGTTTCGCGTGCAATGCGGACAGCTGACAAAATGACACTTGCATGTCCGAGATGCAGCCCGTCAAATTGACCGATCGCGAGCACTTGGGGATGTGTGCCCTGAACAGCCGATTGTAACGTCTGCGGATAGGTTAGCATTACGGTTTTCACAATCATTCACCTGCATTTCACTTGATAGGCCAGGCTTGAGTACCACCACTCAAACCAGGAACCTCTTTATTCCGGCAAAAAGACTTTAACAGCTCTCACCGTTGCTTTCAATTCATCCCGCTCAAATATCCCCAGAAACGTCCCATCCTGATCATATAACCGCAGTAGACCAGGTTGTTCTGCAGGCGGTTCGAGCAAACGCGCCGATAATTTCTGGCCCTGAAGTGCTCCCTTGGTCTGATCCGCACCCACCGTATGAGCCGGAATGGAAGAGATGGCTTCATCAACCGGAATCAACACCTCGGCTAACGTTCCATCGATCATGCGTTGTTCCACTTCTTCAAAATGAAGGCAATGATCAGCAGAAATCCCAGCCGATATCGTACGCTCCAGGTGTAGCATGGTGGACGGATATCCCAATTTTTTGCCAATATCCACGCATAACGTTCGAATGTATGTCCCTTTGGAACATAAAGCACGGAACGATATATCCGTAGTGTCGCCTTGATTCTCAATTCCTGTCAATTCCAGCTCATAGATCGTAACTTCCCGACTCTTGCGCTCTACCGTTTTTCCTTCACGAGCTAACTCGTAAAGACGTTTCCCATCCACTTTGACTGCAGAATACATAGGTGGAACCTGTGAGATGGTGCCCAGGAATTGCTCCAGCACCTGCTCAACCTGCTCCTGTGTCACCTTAACAGCCGTCTCCGACCGCTCAATAACTTCACCTGTCATATCCTCCGTGTCAGTAGACAGACCCAGTCGTAGCGTTGCCAGGTATTCCTTGGGAAGCTCCTGCATGTACTCCACCACACGTGTTGCACGTCCTAGGCAAAGCGGTAGTACGCCAGTAACTTGCGGGTCCAATGTGCCTGTATGACCAATACGTTTCATTTTGAGAATGCGACGCATTTTGGCCACAACATCATGAGAAGTAAATCCCGCTGGTTTATACACCGGAAGTACACCTTCAAATGGTTTTACCATTGAGCATTCACCTGCTTCAGCACTAGTTCCACGATATCTTTCAACTTGCCCTCTACGCGACATCCAGCTGCGAGTACATGTCCGCCTCCACCAAAGTTCTGTGCTAGCGAGGCAACATCAACCTTGCCAGCTGACCGGAGAGATACTTTCACCGCATTGTCATTGATCACTTTAAAAAAGATGCCTACTTCCACACCTTGAATGTTACGCGGGTAATTGACTACCCCTTCAAGATCTTCGTTGGCTGCACCACAAGCGATCATGTCTTCTGGTGTAATAACCACCCAAGCAATCTTACCATCGTCAGTCATTTGCAGACTTGAGAGAGCCTGATTCAATATACGGACTTGGGGTAGCGTAACCTGCTCAAGCAAAATCTGTGCGAGATAAGGTCCATCTACACCATGTTCAAGCAATTTGGAGGCGGTCGTCATCACATTAGGACTCGTATTGGCATAGCGGAATCCACCTGTGTCTGTTAGCAATCCTGTATAGACTGCTGTAGCCACATCTTTATTCCAATTCACTGGGAAAAGGTTGAGGAAATCAAACAAAATTTCAGCCGTTGCTGCAGCGTCTGGCTTAATGATGTTTACTGTGCCATAAGCGTCATTGGTCGGATGATGATCAATATTTAAAATGAGAGCATCTTCTTCGAAATAATGACGAGTCAGGCCTACTCTGGAAAAGTCTGCACAATCCACACAGATTATCGCTTTATATTTCCGCGCCGGTGGTTGTTCGGTCATGTTCACGATCTTGCCAGCTTCCCACAGAAAATTCATGCGTTGTGGAATTTCACCTTCATTAATCATCGTGAATGTCTTGCCCAGACATGACAGCAGCCAGCCCACCGTTACCGTCGAGCTGACTGCGTCACCGTCCGGCTGTACATGCGACACGACCAGGTAATCATCATGCTCCAGCAGAAATTGCTTTCCGTCCTGAAGCACCTGTTCATAAGTGTGCATTGCCGTCTCCTTTATTCTGTTACTGGGATTCGTTCTTGTCGGTACCGATATCACCAAGCAGCTTCTCAATTCGGCTGCCATATGCAATAGATTCGTCAATCTTGAATATCAACTCGGGAACATGTCGAAAACGGATACGCTTGCCCAGTTCTGAACGCAAAAATCCATTTGCTTTTGCCAGCGCTTTAAGCGAGTTATCCTTTTGTTCCTGTTCACCGAAGACACTCAGATAAACCTTGGCTTGCGACAAGTCGCCTGTCACTTCGACTCCCGTTACGGTAATAAAGCCGATACGAGGATCTTTCAGTTCAGACTGGATGAGCAGACTTAATTCTTTCTTGATCTGCTCGCCCACTCTACCTGTACGAATCTTAGCCATTGTTGTTCACCTCATGCTTCCTTGCTTATCGTTGTACTGTCTCCATAATGAAGGCTTCGATAATGTCGCCTTCTTTGAGATCATTGTATTTATCCAGCGTGATACCACATTCGTAACCTTGGGCTACTTCTTTGGCATCATCTTTGTAACGTTTCAGGGAATCCAGCTTGCCTTCGTAAAGGACGATGCCATCACGAATCAGACGTGCTTCCGCGGAACGCGTAATTTTACCGGAGGTAACCATACATCCAGCAATGGTACCGACTTTACTAATGGAGAACGTGCTACGAACTTCAGCATGACCGATTACTTTTTCTTTGTAAATCGGATCAAGCATACCTTTCATCGCTTGTTCAATTTCTTCGATAACGCTGTAGATAACGCGATGCAGACGAACGTCTACTTGCTCTTGATCCGCAGTCGCTTTCGCCTGATTATCAGGACGAACGTTGAAACCAATGACGATGGCATTGGATGCTGCAGCCAAAATGATGTCGGACTCTGTGATTGCACCAGCGCCGCTATGAATGATTTTCACGCGTACACCTTCAACTTCGATCTTCGCAAGGGAACCTTTCAATGCTTCAACCGAACCTTGTACGTCACCTTTGATGATTACGTTCAGATCTTTGATTTCACCATCTTTGATGTGTTGGAACAGATCATCCAATGTCACACGTGTGTTTGTACCCAGATCGGATTCACGTTGTGTAATGGCACGTTTGTCGGCGATAGAACGCGCTTTACGCTCGTCTTCAAACACCATGAACGGATCTCCCGCACCTGGAACTTCAGTCAGACCAGTAATTTCTACAGGTGTTGAAGGTCCAGCTTCTTTTAAACGGCGACCTTTGTCATTCACCATCGCACGTACACGACCGAAGCAGTTACCTGCAACAAAAGCATCTCCGACTTTCAATGTACCGTGCTGTACGAGAATACGGGCAACTGGGCCACGTCCTTTATCCAGCTCGGCTTCGATCACTGTACCACGGGCACGTTTGTCCGGGTTCGCTTTGTACTCGTTCACTTCTGCAACGAGCAGAATCATTTCAAGCAGACCTTCTAGACCGATTCTTTGTTTCGCCGAAACGTTAACAAAGATGGTGTCGCCGCCCCACTCTTCCGGAACGAGTTCATAGTTGGTCAATTCTTGTTTTACTTTATCCGCATCTGCACCCGGCTTGTCAATTTTGTTGACAGCTACGATAATTGGAAGCCCAGCAGCTTTGGCATGGTTGATCGCCTCAACGGTTTGTGGCATAACACCGTCATCTGCAGCTACAACAATAATGGTAATATCCGTAACCTGTGCTCCACGTGCACGCATAGCAGTAAACGCTTCGTGACCTGGTGTATCCAGGAACGTAATTTTTTTGTTGTTAATTTCAACTTGATAAGCACCGATATGCTGCGTGATGCCGCCTGCTTCTCCGCCCGTTACATTCGTTGAACGAATCGCATCAAGCAATGTTGTTTTACCATGGTCAACGTGACCCATAATCGTAACTACCGGTGGACGAGACTGCAAGTCAGCAGGATCATCATTCTCTTCCAGTGTTTCGAAACGGTCATCTTCAAGGACAATTTTCACTTCAACCTCAACACCGAACTCTCCAGCAAGCAGCAGAATTGTTTCGATATCAAGCTCTTGGTTAATCGTTGCCATTACACCCATTGCAATGAGTTTTTTGATAACTTCGGAAGCATCTTTATGGAGCAACTTCGCTGTTTCACCAACAGTCATGTCACCACGTACGATGATTTTCTTAGGTGTGTTATCAATTTTCTCACGTTGTTGGTACTGTTGTTGATTTCTGTTGCGATTGTTCTTGCCGCCACGATTACCGCGGAAGTTGCCGCCACGGTTGTCATCATAACGACGTCCACCGCCACCGCTGTTCGAACGGTTGCCGCTATTGTTGTTGTTGCTGGAATTACCTTGGCCGCCTCTGCGTTGGCCTTGTGCTGAGCTCTGTCCTTGGCCACCGGTACGGTTGCCGCCAGTGCCAGTGTTGCCACCGCTGTTCGGTCCAGCAGTTCTTGTTTGCCCGCCACCGGTGTTCGATGGACGTTGACCCGTACTTTGCGGACGGGATGCTGTGCTGCTTTGTCCACCTTGAGCTGGTCTTGGACGGTTAGTTGATTGTCCTCCTTGGCTTGAGCCTTGGGAAGAGTTCGTTCTGTTGCGGCTGTCTTGGCCGCTAGGTCTTTGGGAGCCATTGTTATTGTTGGAGTTTGGTCTATTGTTCATACCTACCTGCTTTTCCTGTTGTATTTTTGTTTGTACGGGACTACCGGATGGGTTGCTGCTGTTCGGCGTGTTCACTCCGCCGGCCGGCTTGTTGCTGTCCACTGTTTTGTCACTGCGCACTGACGAAGTAGCAACGGATTTTGCTTCGCTGCTTTGTTTGGAAGCGGCAGTGGATTTTATGTCTTTAAAAAATTGTTCCACCTTACCGACTGAACCATTCTCCATGACACTCATATGATTGTTTACGGGAATATCCAGCTTTTTAAGAATGGTTATAATTTCTTTACTACTCATATTAAGGGACTTCGCATATTCATAAACTCGCAATTTATCCTTGTTTTCCTGTTTACTCAATATACTCCACCTCCGACATTATACCGACTTGCTTGGAGATCATTTTTGCAAACCCTCGATCCGTTACTGCAAGAACAACCCGCGTTTCTTTACCGATACTTGAACCCAGACTATCCCGGTCAAATCCGATCACCAGTGGAACTTTATATGTCCCGCATTTGTCGCGAAATTTCTTTTGTGTATTGGCCGAGGCGTCACCCGCAACAATAACCATTTTAGCTTCGGAAGAACGGATCGCTTTAAGTACAATTTCTTCACCTGTCACAAGTTTGCCTGCGCGCATGGAGAGTCCCAGATAAGACAATGTTTTATTATTCATCATGTTCACGCTCCTGTGCTGCTATGAATTCGTCTTCTACCGCAACGAAATCAGCTGCCAATTGCTCATAAATTTCCGGTGAGACTTTGCCCTTTAGCGCCCGATCCAAAGACCGGTTTTTGAGTGCAAGCTTAAAACAGGACTCTTTGCCGCATAAATAAGCACCACGTCCGGACTTTTTGCCAGTCAAATCGATCAGCACTTCATCCTCTGGCGTTTTAACGATACGGATCAGCTGCTTTTTGGGCATCATTTCCTGACACGCCACACATTTGCGCAGCGGCACTTTTTTAGTTTTCATACGTTAGCGCCCCCCGTGCTTTACTTTAATCGACGGAGACGGAATCTTGGTGCATTTCCGAAGAAGAATCTTTCTCTCTGCCGAATTCCTGTTCCGCCTGGCTCTCGCTCTTAATGTCGATTTTCCAACCGGTCAGTTTGGCTGCCAATCGGGCATTTTGGCCTTTGATCCCAATGGCGAGGGACAGTTGATAGTCAGGAACAATAACCCGAGCCATCTTTTCTTCCTCGAATACTTGAACTTCCAATACTTTGGAAGGACTAAGTGCATTAGCCACATATTCGTCTACCTGATCGGAGAAACGAACGATGTCAATTTTTTCACCGCGCAGCTCACCCACAATGGTCTGCACGCGGATTCCCTTAGGACCTACACATGATCCAACCGGATCAACTTCCTCATTGCGGGAATGAACAGCAATCTTGGAGCGGAAGCCCGCTTCACGTGCGACGGAGCGAATCTCGACTACACCGTCAAAAATTTCAGGTACTTCCAGTTCAAAGAGACGTTTCAGCAAGCCCGGATGTGTACGGGACAAAATGATTTGCGGCCCTTTGGTCGTATTCTCGACCTTGGTGATGTACGCTTTGATACGGTCACCATGAACAAACTTCTCGTTCGGCATCAATTCGGTCAGCGGCAATGCCGCTTCGATTTTGCCCAGATCGATGTAGATATTGCGCAAATCCTGACGCTGCACCACTCCCGTAACGATATCTTCTTCCTTATCAACGAAAGCGTTGTAGATCAGGCCGCGTTCGGCTTCACGAATCCGCTGGGTCACTACCTGTTTGGCAGTCTGTGCGGCGATACGTCCGAAATCACGCGGCGTAACTTCAATCTCCGCAATATCTTCCAGCTGGAAGTGTGGGTTGATCTCTCGTGCAGCAGGCAATGAAATTTCGGTACGTGAATCCAGGACTTCTTCCACGATCAATTTGCGGGCGTATACCCGGATAACACCCGTATTGCGGTTCATGTCAACACGCACATTCTGGGCGGTGTTGAAATTACGCTTGTAGCTGGAGATGAGTGCTGCCTCAATCGCTTCAAACAGCACATCCTTGCTGATCCCTTTTTCCCGCTCCAATTCATTCATTGCTTCAATAAAATCCATACTCATGAATGTTGATCCCCCTTTCAAACATGGCATCTCATACGTAAAACGGCGAAAGGCTCTAGACTCATGAGCACCTTGCCGTTATCGTGAGATGTGTCTTTTTTCATAAATAAGTGAACAAGGCACTTAAAACAGAATGGCCAGGCGCGCAGTCGCAACCTTGTCATAAAGAATGGCATGCTGTTTCTTGCCTGCTTCGATCACAAGTTCCCCGTTATCAAAGGAAAGCAGCTTGCCTTCAAATTCCTTTATACCATTTACCGGCTCGTAGGTTGTAACAAATACATTTTTGCCTACGGATTTGGCAACGTCCTCCGGTTTCTTCAGTGGACGCTCCGCACCGGGAGAAGACACTTCAAGGAAATAGATGGTCGGAATCGGATCGTTCTCATCCAGCTTGGCGCTTAGCTTTTCGCTGATCAAGACACAATCGTCGATGTCGATGCCACCCTCTTTGTCGACATACACCCGTAAAAACCAGTTGCTGCCTTCTTTGACGTATTCGATGTCAACCAGCTCGAAGCCTTGTTCGTTCAAGTAGGGTTGGATCATTTCTTCCACGGTAGATTTAATGTTCGTTGTGCTCAAAACCGATAACCTCCAACTTAGGTTACACCAGCAAATATGGACTGGCAATTTCTTCATTACCCAAGATTCTTGTATACCAAAGACTAAAGAGTGGGTTTCCCCACTCTTTAGAAATTCGTACTATCTCGTTCACTTCAAAAATTATAACATAGTCTGGTAATAGTGACAAGTAAGCGATCACTCAGCCATTTTAACTACTAATGAAGAAAAATTTACGTCATCACATGACAGACCATAATTAGATACGCAAAATGCCATTTTAGAACAAGGATAATTGATTGCTTTCCGGCAAACCACGGAAGCAACCCATACTCGTCAGCAGCTCAACAATTGTTTTACTTGCTTTGGATTTCTGCTGGAAATCTTCAATCGACAAAAATTCTCCATGCTCTCTTGCCGCAGCGATATTGCGTGCTGCATTATCCCCGATTCCTCCCAGTGCCGAGAACGGAGGAATAAGTGAATTTCCGTCAACGATAAACTTCGTCGCTTCCGAACGATACAGATCAATCGGCTTAAGCGAGAATCCACGTGCTGCCATTTCCAATGCCATCTCAAGGACAGGCAGCATATTTTTTTCTTTTGGCGGCGCCTGGAAACCTAATTGTTCAATCTCTACGATCTTCCGATAGATGGGCTCATAGCCCTGACATACCAGCTCAATGTCAAACTCATCCGCACGAACTGTGAAATATGTCGCGTAGTATTCAATGGGGTGATACAGCTTAAAGAAAGCTGTACGCACTGCCGAAATAACGTAAGCGGCCGCGTGGGCCTTTGGAAACATGTACTGGATTTTAAGACAGGAGTCAATGTACCATTGCGGCACCTTGCATTTTTTCATCTCATCAATCCATTCTTGCGGCAAACCACGTCCCTTACGCACACTCTCTGTAATTTTAAAGGCAAGACTGGCGTCCATGCCCGCCTTATAAATCAGGAACAACATGATATCATCCCGGCAACCAATTACCGTTTTGATGTTACATGTTCCATTTTTGATTAGATCTTGTGCGTTACCGAGCCATACCCCCGTACCATGAGACAATCCGGAGATCTGGAGTAGATCGGCAAAAGAGGAAGGCTGGGATTCGACAAGCATCTGACGTACAAATTTCGTCCCCATCTCCGGTACACCAAAAGTGGCAACTGGTGAACGAATCTGCTCTGGAGTAACACCCAGCGCCTCCGTTGAGTTAAACATGCTCATGACCTTAGGATCATTCATCGGAATGGTCGTTGGATCGATACCCGTCAAATCCTGCAGCATCCGCATCATGGTTGGATCATCGTGCCCCAGGATATCGAGTTTAAGCAAGTTCTCTTCGAAGGCGTGATAGTCAAAATGTGTTGTTTTCCACTCCGCATTAACGTCATCTGCCGGGAATTGAACAGGCGTTACATCTTCCACTTCAATATAATCCGGTACAACGACAATACCACCAGGATGCTGTCCTGTGCTACGTTTAACCCCGGTACAACCGGAAGCCAAACGGTTCAGCTCAGCCCCGCGCCATTTCTTATGATGCTCTTCCTCATATTTCTTGGCAAAACCAAACGCTGTTTTCTCAGCGACTGTACCAATTGTGCCCGCACGGAACACACTCTTTTCGCTGAAAAGCACCTTCGTATAGTTATGGGCATGCGGTTGATAATCACCCGAGAAGTTCAAGTCGATATCGGGAACCTTGTCCCCTTTAAAGCCAAGGAAGGTCTCAAACGGAATATCCTGCCCTTCGCCTTTTAACCGGCCTCCACAATCAGGGCATTCTTTCTCAGGAAGGTCAAATCCACTCGGCACACTGCCGTCGAGGAACCACTCACTGTGCTTACACTCCGGATTCACACAAATATAGTGTGCTGGCAACGGATTAACCTCGGAAATGCCCAGGAAAGTAGCAACTACAGACGAACCAACCGATCCCCGGGAGCCGACTAGGTAGCCGTCCTGATTCGATTTTTTAACCAAACGTTCCGAGATCAGATAGTTGGCAGAGAAACCGTATTTGATGATTGGATTCAATTCTTTCTCCAGTCGTGCCACAATGACTTCCGGTAGCTCCTCACCATAAATCGACTTGGCGGTATTATAACAGGTATTACGGATTTCATCGTCTGCACCTTCCAGAATCGGGGTGAACAGCTTGTCCGGGAACAGCTTGATTTCCTCGAACCGATCCGCCAATTCAACCGTATTCGTAACGACGACTTCGTAGGCTTTATCTTGGCCCAGGTACTGGAACTCTTCCAACATTTCATCCGTCGTTCTTAGGTGAGCATCCGGTTTACGTTGGTCTTTGAGCGGACTGAAGCCGGTAATTCCGTGAATTGTGATATCCCGATATAGCTTGTCACGTGGCTCCAAATAATGCACGTTACCTGTGGCGATTACCGGTTTCCCCAATTTTTGACCAATGTCAACCACTTTACGAACCGCGAGCTTCAATTCCTCTGGTGTAGCCACCAGTCCTTTGTCCACCAAATGCATATACATCGTCAGAGGCTGGATCTCCAGAATGTCATAGAAATGCGCGATCTCTTCCGCCTCTTCAAGCGATTTGTTCAGCACAGCCTCGAAAAACTCACCTTTTTCACAACCGGATAAAATAATGAGACCTTCACGCAAATTGATCAGCTTTGATTTCGGAATACAAGGCACCCGTTTGAAATGCTCCGTATGGGAAAGGGATACCAGTTTATATAGATTCTTTTTGCCGACATCATTCAAAGCATAGATTCCACAATGGAATGGACGCGTATTCGAGAGATCAACTCCGACATAATCGTTAAGCCGGTCAAGCATGGTCAAGCCTTTCATTTGGGCAGCATCATTAAGCAATCCATTCAGTATTCCTGCGAGCGCAATCGTATCATCAATCGCCCGGTGATGACTTTCCAGTGCTACTTTATATTTATCCGCCAGCGTATTCAGACGGTGGTTCTTCATTTTTGGATATAACAACCGTGCCAATTCCAACGTATCGAGGACAGGGTTCAGAAGCTCAGGCATACCAAGCTGTTTCAGCGAAGCCTGAATAAAGCCCATATCGAATCGCGCATTATGCGCAACCAATACGCCATCTCCGGCAAACTTCACAAAATCACGGATAACCGGTTCTAGCTCAGGTGCATCCTTCACCATTTCATCGTTAATGTTAGTCAACTGCTGAATGTTATATGGGATGCGCTCATGCGGATTTACAAACGTAGCAAAGCGGTCAATTTCTTTACCGTCCTCTACCTTCACAGCCGCAATTTCGATAATCTTGTTCTGGGTTACAGACAGACCTGTGGTCTCAATATCAAAGACGATATATGTCGCTGATTTGAGTTCCAATGGCTGTGGTGCCAGTACAACAGCAACTGAATCGTTCACCACATTGGCCTCAAGGCCGTAGATCATTTTAATTCCGTTTTTCTTGGCCGCTTTGGATGCCTCCGGATACACCTGCACACCGCCATGATCACTTACGGCGATAGCCTTGTGTCCCCATTCCGCTGCAGTTTTTACGTATTTGTCGATCGAAGTTACGGCATCCATTGTACTCATTGTGGAGTGCAAATGGAACTCAACCCGTTTCTCAGCTGCATTATCCTTACGGGATGGTGGTGCCTTTACTTCTACCAAGTCTGAAGGAATCATGGCAAGTTCCGGAATTTGCATAAACCGGTCGTATTCTACACGGCCACGCACTTTCACCCATTTTCCATTGGCTAGTAGGCTCAGGATTTTGACATCCTCTTTTGTTTTGGCAAACATCTTCATTTGCATGGAATCTGTGAAATCCGTCAGATAAAAAGTAAACAAGGTATTCCCGTTCCGCAATTCCTTGCGATCCAGACCGAAGACCGTTCCCTGCAACGTAACCTTTTTCTCTTCATCTTGAATTTCCTGCATAGGTACAGGTGGTTCCTTGATCTCATATCCCATCTGTAAGCGAACATCGCCCTGTTCTTCCTCTTCAGGCATTTCGGAGTCCACTTCACTCATCATCTGTTCGATAACTTGAAGCTCTTCTTCCCGCTTCTTGAGCTGGAATTGTTCCATTGCCTCTTTGTTGCTTTCAACCTCACCAACCAGCAATTTGACCCGCAAGGGAAGTTGAAAATACTTATCGTAAAAAGTAGTTATAGCCTGATCGATCTGCTTCTTCTTCGCGAGCTCCATCGACATGGCATCACTCATAGTCAATTGCAGCAGATCCGCTTCACATTCGAACTTGGTACGATTCATCCAACCATTAACAGATGGAATCTCCCGTGTAACCCACTCAAGGAACAAGTTCCAATACTCACTGACAATATCACCAATCTCGACCTGCTCACTATATTTGAAACCAAACGTAATCTTGGAAATATGATTCATTTTCTCCTGAATGTGCAGGCAAAATGTTCGATAGATTGGAGCAGGAACCAAGGTATCCTTTGCAATCACAATAGTCCAGTCGCGGTTGCTACGGCTTGTCTCCACCCGTTCAATCCATCCATCCAAAAAGTAGGGCTCTATTAGGCCAGCTGGAAGCTCCGTCTGTTTCATCAACAACTCAAATCGTTTTCTCTTCTCCTCGAATCCACTCATCGTGTTCCTCCTTGTACCCCCTTAAAACAGGAAAAGCCTCTGCATTCAAAAATGTCCCCGATCCGAACCCGCACCGACTCATTTTATCCGACAGAAGCTCTCCATTCCTTACTCTTACAGTCCGTATGTGCCGTTATATAAATTGAACAAAAAGATATTTACACTTACCACTCCGATAACAGAACAACCTTCCGATCGCTGTTATCCCCAGATTTTTTGATTCCCTTTTACAAAGGGGAAAATCCGGGGATAAAGGCGCAGCGTATGCTTCCGATGTAGCTTTCTTTCAGAAAGCTTTTAGCTCCGCTTCTTCAGGTTATTTCTGTTCTCTACGTTCTCATGTAAATGTTTAGTTCAATCTATATAGTCAGGTTATCCTGACTTAATACGCTCTTGCAAACACTACCGTGTGTTTCGCTTGTTCACCACAAGCCAGACACGTATGCTTTTCTTCCGCAGGCTGGAACGGAATGTTCCGGCTTGTTGCACCTGTTACTTCTCTTACTTTATCTTCGCAAGCTTCTGAACCGCACCATCCAGCCAGTGTGAAACCGCGCTTGTTTTCCATCAATTCCTTCATCTCATCAAGCGTATCTACAGAGTAGAAGTTGTCCGACATAAACGTTCGAGCACGTTGCAGCATATCGGCTTGCACTTGAGTCAGCATAGTCTGGATTTCTTCCACCAGATTTGCTTGTTCAACGACTTTCTTCTCTCCCGTAATCCGGGAAACGAGAACACACACACCGTTCTCCATATCACGTGGACCAATTTCGAGACGAATCGGAACACCACGCATCTCATATTCGTTGAATTTCCAGCCTGGACGAACATCACTGCGATCATCCATTTTCACACGAATTCCCGCTTGTTTCAGTTCAGCGAACAACTCGTCCGCACGGCCTACAACGGCATCACGTGTTTTTGGCGGTCCAATTGGAATCATAACCACTTGTGTTGGTGCAACTTTAGGAGGAAGAACCAGACCACGGTCATCCCCGTGAACCATAATTAACGCACCGATCAGACGTGTGCTTGTTCCCCATGAAGTGGTGTGAGCCAGTTCCAACACATTGTTGCGGCTAAGATACTGGATCTCAAATGCTTTTGCAAAATTCGTACCCATATAATGAGAAGTTCCGGCTTGTACCGCACGTCCATCCTTCATCATCGCTTCGATGGAGAAGGTGTCTACAGCACCTGCAAACTTCTCGGATTTTGTTTTCTGACCTGTAATGACGGGAATCGCCAGATATTCTTCCACAACTTCGCGGTAGATTTCAAGCATTTTCATCGTCTCTTCACGTGCTTCTTCTTCTGTCTCATGCGCCGTATGGCCCTCTTGCCACAAGAACTCGGTTGTGCGAAGGAAAGGCAGTGTTCTCTTCTCCCAGCGAACCACGTTCGCCCATTGGTTGATCAGCACCGGCAAGTCACGATACGACTTAATCCACTTGGAGTACATGTGACCAATGATGGTTTCCGAGGTTGGGCGGATCGCCAGACGCTCTTCCAGCTTTTCTCCGCCGGCTTCCGTTACCCAAGGCAATTCGGGATTGAAGCCTTCAACATGTTCTTTTTCTTTTTGGAAAAAGCTCTCGGGAATGAACATCGGGAAGTAGGCATTACGATGACCCGTTTCACGGAAACGACGGTCCATCTCATCCTTGATATGCTCCCAGATTTCGAAACCGTCTGGTTTGAAAACAATACAACCGCGTACGGGTGAATAGTCCATGAGATCAGCTTTTTTAATAACATCAATGTACCAGCGTGAGAAATCCTCGCCCTGAGGTGTAATTTCAGTCACGAACTGTTTATCATTTTCCTTTGACATAAGACTCCAGCGTCCTCCCATAACGACTATCTCTGAATAGTCAGAGCGTAGTCAAACCATAATTATCCGTTAATTAATCGTAATATATCATTGTATGTTACTGCTAGCATCAGTACAAACAACATCGCGAAGCCGACAAAATGAACCATGCCTTCCCGGTTGGGGTCAACAGGTCTGCCTCGCAGACCTTCAATTCCGAGGAATACAAGACGGCTTCCGTCTAGCGCAGGAATCGGCAACAGGTTGAAAATACCGAGGTACAGACTCAGAATAGCTGCCCATCTCGTCAACTGTTCAATACCCTGCTTCGCAATTTGGCCTGTTACTTCAAAAGTACGCACAGGACCACCAATATCATCCATGTTAAACTGATTGATCAAATGTTTGAAGCCTTCAAAGATTACTCTGGTTGTATCGACCATCGCTATCCCTGACACTTTAAAGGTTTCTACAAATCCAACAGATCGGGTTGGCAGTGTTGGCACAATTCCGACCTTACCGCCTTCTTGACCTTCTACTGCACGAGGTGTGATCGTTATATTAAACGTTTCATTCCCCCGACGCAGTGTCCATTCCATCGGTTTGTCTTTGGAATCGGCAATCATCGTCACCATTTTTTGCGAATCCGTACCAATAGCAGTACCATTGATCGTCTCAATGATATCTCCCTTTTGCAAATTCGCCTGGTAGGCAGCTCCACCTTCAAGCACTTCACCAATTTCCAGATTTTTCGGATTCTCAACTGGAACCCCAGCCATTTGTGCATAGACTGCAAATAAAACAAATGCCAGGATGAAATTCATGAGTGGTCCGGCAAAAATCGCCATTGCCCGCTGACCCACCGTTTTACTGCCAAATTGGCGATCTTTCGGTGCAATCTGGGTTTGTTTTCCACGACTAACCAACATCGCTTGCGGATGTATCCGGTACTGCTGAATTTCACCATCCACATCGAGTTGCAATTTCAATGCATTCTCCATATCAATAGAGATCACTTCACCACGAATTACATTTTTGCGATTATCCAATTGATCGAGGTAGATCATTTTGACTTGGTCATCAGCCGACCTTACTGCAATGGTCTGACCTTCTTGAATTTCTACCAGTTCCGGGTCTTCCCCAGCCATACGTGCATATCCGCCAAAAGGCAACAAACGCAGTGTGAACTGGGTCTCGTTTCTTTTATATGAGAACAATTTGGGACCAAAACCGATCGCAAATTCCCGTACAAGAATACCGGCGCGTTTGGCAAAATAATAATGTCCCCATTCATGAACCGTCACGATGACAAAGAACATGAGCACCGTTAGAAATACCACTTGTATGGTTTCCAATCCCTATCCATCCTCCTTCACGGCACGAACCGCAGTCTGTCCCTTTAGATTATCATTATTCTCTGATGCCGCACAAGAGAATCACTTCTTCCATTTTATCTTGAAAAAAGAGATTACAGACTGAACGCAAGTTGACGGCTCTCCTGATCACATCTTGCGATTTCCTCTAGATCAGGCCCGTCCACATTGCGGTGTGCTTCCAGCACAGAAGCAATAATATCCTCTATTTTAAGGAACGAAATCTCTTTACGCAAGAAACGCGCTACGGCAACCTCGTTGGCTGCATTAAACGCCGTTGTTGCGGTTCCCCCCATTTTACCACACTCGTATGCCATTCTTAAACAAGGGAACCGTTCCATATCCATCTCCCGGAAATGCAGCTTGCCCACTTGCGTTAGGGAGAGACGTTGTGAAGGCGATGGTAAGCGGTCTGGATAGGTCAGTGCATACTGAATGGGAACGCGCATGTCCGGATTGCCAAGCTGCGCAATAATGCTCGTATCATTAAACTCCACGTAGGAATGAATGATGCTCTCCGGGTGAAGCAATACATCAATCTGATCATAACTTAGTCCAAAAAGCCAATGCGCTTCAATAACTTCCAGACCTTTATTCACCATCGTTGCTGAGTCTATCGTGATCTTCGATCCCATGGACCAATTCGGATGTTTGAGTGCATCTTCTACAGTAACTTCCTTTAGCTGTTCACGAGTCAAATCACGGAATGATCCTCCAGAGGCCGTAAGTGTAATTCCCATCACACGTTCACGAGGTTCACCATTCAAGCATTGGAAGATAGCCGAGTGCTCACTATCCACAGGCAGAATCGGTACCCCTTTCGCAGCCGCTCTGGCAGTAACAATATGTCCTGCTGTAATTAGCGTCTCTTTGTTAGCCAGTCCGATCTGTTTGCCTGCATCAATAGCAGCCAGGGTCGACTCAAGCCCAACACTCCCCATTACAGCAGTAACAACCGTATCTGCATCCGTTCCGGCAGCAACTTCAACCAGTCCTTCTTTGCCATAAAAAAGCTGTGTTTCGACAGGTAAGTGCGGTGCCACAGTCTCTGCTAACTCTTTTGAGCCAACTGATACCTTTTGGGGTCGATAACGCTTTGCTTGCTCAATCAGCAGCTCTATATTGCTCCCAGCAGCCAGTCCCTCTACTTGAAAGCGTTCGGGATGCATATCGACTACATCCAGTGTCTGAGTTCCAATGGAACCGGTTGACCCGAGAATCGCAATTTTTTTCATGCTGCACCTCATCTTTATTTATCCAATGCCTATGACGAATAGTTCGTCATATGGCTTGTGCTCATTTTTAATAGGGCAGAAGCATTAGTATATGTACGAATGGAAAAACGACAATCCAGCTGTCGCATCGATCCAGAATACCGCCATGCCCCGGGAGCAAAGTGCCGGAATCTTTGATGTTATACACACGTTTGTAAGCAGACTGAATCAGATCTCCCATTTGTCCTACAACCGCGCATGCAATTCCAATCCATACCGCTCTTTGCCAAGACAACAAGCCGTCTGACACCAATGCAAAAACAACAGAAGTGACTACCGCGATCACTACACCACCCAGTGCACCTTCCACCGTTTTGTTAGGACTGATCGACGGCCAAAGTTTGTTCTTCCCGATAAGTTTCCCTACAAAATATGCACCTGCATCACTTGCCCATATGGAGCCCAGAAGCAGAAACGTCCAGAACAACCCATGATGCAAATGTCTCGATTCCGCGATGTAATAAAAACCGATCCCAATATACATTACTCCAAGAAAGAGCATGGCAACAGTGTTTACAGGAATCTTGTTTTTAGTTACCACAGAGGCCGTCATTAATACAAGCATCACAAGCCATCCGATCTGGAATAACGTTAGTGGTCTGGCTTCCCAAACCATTTCCCAAGGAAACACAATCGCAAAGATACCTGCATAACCGATTAGGGCTACACCTGAAAAAGGCTGTACCCCGGTCATTTTTACAAATTCATAATAACCGATGAGAGCCATAAGCAGTACCAAGCCATGGTACCAGGGTCCGCCCAGCATGCAAAAACCCAAAAACAATACACCTGCTATGATTCCTGTCGTTAATCGCTGTTTCAACGGCTTCATCCTCCATCTATTTCAAACCGCCGTAACGCCTTGTTCTGCGCTGATATTCGGCTACTGCTTCAAGCAAATGCTTTTTGCCAAATTCGGGCCAGTATATATCCGTAAACCATAATTCGCTATATGCAAGCTGCCAAAGCATGAAATTGCTTAATCTCAACTCTCCGCTCGTCCGGATCAGCAAATCCGGATCAGGCATATCTCCAGTGAGCATATGTCTGTCAATGAGTTCAGGCGTAATGTCGTCTGCCGATAGTTCCCCCGACTTTACCTGCAGAGCGATCTGTTTGACACAGTCCGTCATTTCGCGACGACTTCCGTAGTTCATTGCAAAATTCAAAACAAGCCCTGTGTTATGTTCCGTAAGACGAATAGCTTCACGCAAAGCATTAATAGTATGGGAAGGCAAGTGCTCCTCCTGGCCCATCATACGGATGCGTACATTTTTTTCTATAAGCTCATCCAGTTCTATCGCCAAAAATTCTTGCGGAAGCCGCATCAGAAAATCCACTTCTTCTTTTGGACGCGTCCAGTTTTCTGTCGAAAAAGCGTACATCGTCAGATATTTGATGCCCAGTTCATCCGCCGCGATGGTCGCACGTTTGACCGCCTTCATCCCATTCTGGTGGCCAGCTATTCGTGGGAGACCCAAACGTTTCGCCCATCGTCCATTGCCGTCCATAATGATGGCGACGTGCTGCGGGATATTATCCTCGGATATAGTCAGCGTTTCCTGCTTGTCAGCCCCATTCCACCACGACCGAACCCGTTTGATCATTCCTGTTCCTCCAAAATCCCTGAAGTTTCTTCACCTGAAGCTTGGAAAAAGAGACAAAACCCCACCGTATTGGAGGGGCTGCGCTTGTCTTACACTTCCATGATTTCTTTTTCTTTGGCAGCGAGTACCTTATCGACTTCAGCAATAAACTTGTCGGTCGATTTTTGGATATCGTCCTGATGTCTCCGGGATTCATCCTCGGAAATGTCTGACTTCTCCATTTTCTTAATGTCATCATTCGCATCACGGCGAATGTTACGAATCGCTACTTTACCTTCTTCACCGAACTTCTTCGTCAGCTTCACAAGTTCCGCTCTGCGTTCTTCCGTCAATGCCGGAATAGACAAACGGATCATGCTACCATCATTGGCTGGAGTAAGACCCAGATCCGATTTCATGATGGCACGCTCGATATCACCCATGGAAGATTTGTCCCAAGGTTGAATCATCAGTGTACGGGAATCCGGAGTACTGATATTAGCGAGTTGATTCAATGGCGTCATAGCCCCATAATACTCTACCTGAACTCGGTCCAGAAGAGCTGGAGTTGCACGGCCTGCACGCAAAGTAGCCAGGTCACGACGCAATGCTTGAATTGCTTTTTCCATACGCTCTTCGGCATGTTGTTTAACCGCTTGTGGCATTAATCTACACTCCCTTTAACGATTGTTCCGATACGTTCACCCAGAACAACACGCTTGATGTTACCTTGTTCCGTAATGGCAAATACGATCAACGGGATGTTGTTGTCCTTACAAAGCGAGGATGCCGTCGAATCCATTACACCAAGGTCTTTGTTAAGAATATCCATGTAAGTCAACTGATCAAATTTCACAGCTGTACTGTCCTTAAACGGATCTGCTGAGTATACACCATCGACTTTATTTTTGGCCATCAAGATAACTTCTGCTTCAATCTCCGCTGCGCGCAGTGCTGCTGTTGTATCCGTGGAAAAGAACGGGTTACCTGTACCTGCTGCAAAAATAACAACCCGGCCTTTCTCCAGATGACGAATAGCTCTACGACGAATATAAGGCTCTGCAATTTGTTGCATGGCAATCGATGTCTGTACGCGTGTAGGCACTTCAATCTGTTCCAGTGCATCTTGCAGGGCGAGCGAGTTCATAACCGTCGCCAGCATCCCCATATAATCGGCAGTTGCTCTATCGATGCCGTTTTCGCTACCGGCAATTCCGCGCCAGATGTTTCCGCCGCCGCATACGATAGCAACCTGTACACCTAGTTCAACTACTTCTTTTACTTGCTGGGCAATCGACGAGATCGTCTCTGCATCAATACCGTAGCCATTTTGACCGGAAAGAGACTCTCCGCTGACCTTTAAGACAACACGTTTAAATACTGGCTGTTCCAATTATTCACCCTCCACTTTGAATTGAACACCCTCGATGTTCAACCAACAAAACTCCTCGCGCATGGCCTCCTGCTTAAAAAGAAAGGAACACAGTTGTGTTCCGCTCTTTTAGGAAAAACGTTTAACCGGTAAGGCACTGTTTTCCTGAGATATAAGGGAGTTTACGCTTCGAAGTTTCATCATTCTTATATCTTCGAAAATCAATCCTGCTTGCCGGTTTAGTAAAACCGTCTTATTTGTTTACTTGGGACATTACTTCTTCTACGAAGTTGTCTACTTTTTTCTCAAGACCTTCACCCAGTTCGTAACGAACGAAACGACGGATGGAGATATTTTCACCAATTTGGCTGATTTTTTCGTTCAGCAATTGGGAGATCGTTTTGTCTGGATCTTTAACGAAAGTTTGTTCCATCAGGCAGTACTCTTCGTAGTATTTACCGATACGGCCTTCAACCATTTTTTCAATGATTTTCTCTGGTTTGCCTTCATTAAGAGCTTGAGCTTTCAGGATTTCTTTTTCTTTTTCCAGCTCATCTGTAGGAACTTCTTCGCGTTTAACGAATTTAGGATTAGCTGCAGCGATTTGCATAGCTACATCTTTAACGAAATCCTTAAATTGATCCGTTTTACCAACGAAGTCAGTTTCACAGTTAACTTCAACCAAGACACCAATGCGTCCACCAGCGTGGATGTAAGATTCTACAACGCCTTCAGTTGCTGCACGGCCTGCTTTGCTTGCTGCTGCAGAAAGACCTTTCTCACGCAACAATTCAGCTGCTTTTGTTACATCACCGTTTGCTTCTTCCAGTGCTTTTTTACAATCGAGCATACCAGCGCCCGTTCTTTCGCGAAGTTCTTTTACTGCACTCGCATTAACTGCCATTATAAATTCCCTCCAACATTAAGTATTGTACGTACACTCTAAAAAAAGGGCAGTGAGAGGTTATCCACCTGCCAACCACCCTTTTCATTTAGTTTATAACATATGTTCGAATCTATTAAGCGGAAGTTTCTTCGCCTTGGTTAGCTTCGATTACTGCGTCAGCCATTTTACCTGTCAGCAATTTAACAGCGCGGATCGCGTCGTCATTACCTGGGATAACATAATCGATCTCGTCCGGATCGCAGTTAGTATCAACGATACCTACAATTGGGATACCCAATTTGCGAGCTTCCGCAACAGCGATACGCTCTTTGCGTGGATCGATGATGAACAGGGCGCTTGGCAGGCCTTTCATATTTTTAATACCGCCCAAGAATTTCTCCAGACGATCTTTTTCTTTGCGAAGCAAGATTACTTCTTTTTTAGGCAATACAGCGAATGTACCGTCTTCTTCCCAAGCTTCCAACTGTTTCAAACGATCAATACGTTTTTGAATAGTTTGGAAGTTAGTCAGGGTACCGCCGAGCCAGCGTTGGTTAATGTAGAATTGACCAGCACGTTCAGCTTCTTCTTTAACGGAATCTTGAGCTTGTTTCTTAGTACCCACGAAAAGAATTTTACCATTCTCTCCTGCGATTCCTTTAACGAAATTGTAAGCCTCTTCGACTTTTTTCACCGTTTTTTGCAAATCGATGATGTAAATTCCGTTTCTTTCAGTGAAGATATAACGATCCATTTTTGGGTTCCAACGACGAGTTTGGTGACCGAAGTGTACCCCAGCTTCGAGAAGCTGCTTCATGGAGATTACTGCCATCTTCACACACCTCCTAATATGGTTTTTATTGTGTCCTCCGCCGGCATCATTTTTCGCCAAGACTCTCCATCAGGAAAGCACCCTCAACAAAATTAGCACATGCGTGTGTTTTAACACCGTTATCTAATATAGCATAACTGATTGCCTGATGCAACAGTCTTTCAAAGCAAATTTCCGTTCCTTCATGGCGACACAAAACTTGTCATTATTTATACAAAAAAACCGCCCTTCCTGAGCGCACTCAGTTTGACGGTTCTTTTGTAATCTTGGCAATAATAGATTTGAAACTTTCGCCTTTTTCCAAGTCATAGGTCCCGACTTGTATTTTGGTATTAATTCGCTCTGCTCTGCCAGCCTTAATAAAAGCTTGTGCACTATCTACAATACCGGCTTTCTCCAAATTCCCCGCCACAATGGCCAGACTGTTTCCTGAACGTACTTTGAAAGATACGGTAGCCGCAACTTCGGGACTGTTAGGAGTTGACGGCTCGATCGTCTCTGGCTGAGTGACTTCGTTCTGTTTGTCGCTTTCATTGTTGACAGGTTGCTTTGGATTGTCGGGTTGCTCCGGTTTCACAGCAGAATCTGTGGCTTCAGGTGCCGTTGCCGTTTTTCCCTGTAGTTCACTGCTTTCCTGTTTCTTCTTATTTACCCACTCAGCCTCTGTATACAGCTCATCATCAGAAGCTACAAGCTTCATATCCATGCTCTTGGCGGCCGCTTCCAGCTGTTCCTTCGTCAGGTTGGCTGTAGCCAGCTCGGGGTCGAGACTACTCTCAGACAATGCGTTTTGTCCAACCGTTGCCAGCTGCAGCAATACCGCACCAACAATCATACCACTTCCAAGTCCAATCCATAAGGAGCGCTTGTCCATCTGTTAGCTCTCCTCCCGTTCTGCCAGCTGCAAAATCAGCTGTACTTCTCCACGTTGTATGCCCGTCTGCTTGGCAATAGCATCCACTGACTTTCCTTCGGCATATAAATTAAACAACTCTGCATATCGGTCCTTAATGGATTCACGTAGAGGCGTAGATTCTTGTTCAGAGGTCTGCTCTTCTGCTTCTGACACCTGTTGGGCCGAATCTGCTCGCACACTGTCTACAAGCGCTTGAGCTTGCAATCCGCTTGTGCTATGTACCGGAATTATATTGGAGGATGCGTCTGCTTCTGTCGTTTTACTTTCTTCCAGTTGATCCAGCCTCCGCTGTAATTCCTGAAGCTGTGATTGCATACGCTGATCTGCCGCCGTCGCCTCACCCTTCATTTCAGCAACACGCTGAATGAGAGCATCATTGTCGTTTTCTATCTCAGCCATATAATGTTCAAGCGTAGATTCCATCTCTTGCACCAGGTGATGCCCAGGCTCCTGCACTTTGTTTTTCTTGGGCATGATAAGCGCGTATGCAATTGCGCAGGCTCCTAATATGACAATAATGATCCATGGTGACAAATTGGGTTCTCTCCTTTTAATGCAGCCATCGGTGCTCAAGACTACATGTGAGTCACATGTCATCCATTACAACGACAGGTCAATATGTTTTCCTTTGTATGGATGCTCGGCAGGTTTGACAGTTTCCAGCGCTGAAGTAGCTTCAGGTTCGTTGGAGCCGCTCTGCTGCTCTTTGTTTCTAGATTGACCATCGCGTACATCTGTGTGCGCTGTTTCATCCAGCGCCTCGCTTCGTTGCCTTGCTTCATTTGCTTCTTTGGCCGTTTGTTCCGCTAGCAGGGTCTGGTCAATGACCGGTCTCTGCTGGGCTTCATTCTGATAACGCCCCGCCTCACTTGTTCTAGGTACGGCAATCTGCAACTCAACCGCTTTGAAACTCATACGCTCACCTCTCGGTATCGAATGGATTTCTTCATGTGCTTGAATGCTGTACTTAAACGAATGGAACCATTGTTATATCCCCATCATGATAATAAAAAGATATTCGACTTACCGGATCTTTAATAAATTTGGTGTATCTGCCGATAACTATTCTAGAGCCTCCATAAATCATCTTATGAATATCAACGCGAGCCCTGCTTGTATCTTCAAGAACCTTCTCAATTTCAAAGATACGTGTTTTGGTTTCCTCGCTAAGACGAAGGGCAGATTTTTGTGTAGCACTCAGTTTGATTCGCATGGACATTCTATCCGGGCTCAGTTGGCCTGCAGCAGCTAACTGATCCAATAATGTCAAAGCTTTTTTCGTTTTATCCAAAGCATCCATCTGCTCTCTGACTTCCTTACGCAAGTCACTCAACTCATTACGGAGCTTAGGCAATACCCCTACTTCAATGGAAGTCACAGTAGACATACTGTTGCCAACGACGCGTGCTGAGACGTTTTCTCCAGCCTGGATCGACCCGCCAACGATAAGCCCTTTGGTGCCTTCACAGATTACCGCATGACCTGCACGAATCGTGGAATGCATAATACTTTGGGATACCAGGACATTTTCAGCCGCATCGACGTTGCCTTCTTGAATAAAGGTACATTTCACATTATGTCCTGCTTGTATAAGCCCTTTGTTATAACCAATAATACCGCCGGTAATTTCGACAGAGCCACCTGCTTCCAGCTCCGCTCCCTCGACACCTCCGACGACACGTATATCCCCTGCCGCTTTTACTTTAAATCCGGTAAGCACATTGCCGCGAATGACAACTGTACCCACAAAATCGATGTTACCGGTGTTATAATCCACATCGCCATTGACCTCGTATACCGGAAACACATTCAATTTGTTGCCGTCTGTTTTGGTAACCAATCCATCCAGAGCGGCATACATCGCAGATCCATCAGGGTTAACGACAACATTTTTCCCCACTTTGAAGCGTGCTTCTTTCCCTGGACGAAATGGTATTTCTTCACCTGTTACAGCCCTTCCCACCGTGCCGTCCACAGGAGGAATTCGTTCGGCAATGATTTGACCTGTTCGAACATTGTTTAAGCGAGTGACTTCTTTGTAATCGACTGTTCCGTTCTCTGCTTCCAAAGGTCGCCGTTCATTGGAATCGTCCATGCCCACTAGCACTTTAATAAAGCCATTCGTTCCCGGTACTGGTTTAATACCTTCGGCAATCTTGTATCGATCCTTCACATAAGTCTCAGGATGACTCACAAAAACAAGCAGCGCTTCGCGCAGCACACCATACTTAATACCCTGACTCGCTATAAATTTTTCGAGTTCATCCGGTGTACAGGTAAAACCTTCTTCCTGTTTGGAAAATTCAAGGTAGGCCGTACTTTTATCATCTGATAAAACAATGCTCAAACACTGTTCCAAAACAGTCTGCTGTGTCAATGCATTTCTTCCCCCTTTAGACTTTCCACTCCCCAATATCCAATGTTAAAGCTCTCTATTCATATATTACTATATTAATCTTTACGCATAAGCAAGTCTTTTTGTTTATCCAGCGTTCCACGTAACCGTAAGATGGCCTTTGAGTGCAGCTGCGAGATACGTGACGGAGAAAGAGACATAACCTCAGCAATCTCACTAAGAGAAAGATCTTCATAATATAAAAGTGAAACAACCGTTCTCTCTTTGACCGTCAATTTTTCAAGCCCTTGCACTAAAGCTTCTTTTAAGTAGAATTCATTTACTTTATAATCCGGGTTTTTGGCTTTTTCATCGACCATTAATGAAAGTCGAGTCTCAGACTCTTCTTCACGAATCGGGTCTTCCAGAGAGCAAAGCGACATAACAGCCACTTCCTGAAGCATATGTTGAAAGTCTTTCGTAGACACGTCGAGATATTGACTCATTTCTTCGTCACTAACAGAGCGCAAATATGTCTGCTCTAGTTGCTGGTAAGCATCTTCAATCCGCTTCGCTTTCTCCCGCACGGAACGAGGAACCCAATCTCCCTGACGCAAACCATCAAGAATTGCACCGCGCACCCGCCAGGATGCGTACGTCTCAAATTGAAGACCACGTTCATAGTCAAATTTCTCCAACGCATCAATCAATCCCATAACTCCATTGCTCTCCAGATCATCTTTCGGGACATTTTTGGGCAGACCAACAGCCAAACGCCCGGATACGTAGTTTACAATATGAAGATATTTTTCGATCAAACTTTTCTTGGCTTCAAGATCGCCTTGTTCTTTCCACTTTTCCCACAAGTCAGCATGGTTCAAATGTGAAGCTTTACGCTCGTTCAATTGCTTTCACCCTCCTTATTTGTCTGTCAGGTGACGAACGGCCTGCGCCAACTCCTCCGGATCTTTGGTCCGGACAAGTTTAGGCGGATCCAAAGGGGCAAATCCCGTTGGAGCTTTCGTCTCAGATGGTGGAAGGTTCTCCCCAGAGGACGCGTTCTGTCCATGTTTGAGCAATTCGTTCAGCTCTTGTCCATCGTCTTCGAGTTTAATGTCCACCTGTGAACCTCTTAGTTCTTGAGCGCCCGGTGAATCATAACCATACCCATTCCCCTCTGATGAAGGGTTCAGCAGCAATCCCAGTCCCCAGCGTAAACCATAAGCAAGGACAAACCAGGCTACAAAGCCGATTAACCCGCGAATTAAACTGGTCA
Organism: Paenibacillus sp. RU5M; assembly: GCF_900221055.1. NCBI lineage: Bacteria > Bacillati > Bacillota > Bacilli > Caryophanales > Paenibacillaceae > Paenibacillus > Paenibacillus sp. RU5M. Next base: position 660,786 of record NZ_OBQM01000002.1, read on the forward strand.
TCAACACATTGCTGCTGTATGCTACAAAAAAAGTCAGAATAAATCCGACTATGCCTGCTCCAAGATTAATGCGGTAGTTTCCTATCATGTCTTATAGTTCCTTTACACCCATTTGGACACTTCGAATAGTCAAAAGTCCAGTTTCACAGTCCATTTCAATCGTTCGTCCGTAATTCCCACCGGTATCTTCGGCAAGAAGTGGAATCCCAAGCTTTTCTAACCATTCCCGACAAGAATCCGCATTCCTCGGTCCGATACGCATTGTATCTCCTGCCCCCGCGAAGGCAAACATCTGAGACCCTCCAGCCATTTTGGACACAATACGTGAACGAGATGCACCGAGTTGTATCATTCTTTGTAACAATTCCGGCAATGCCGTATCCGCATATTTGGCTTTGTTCAACGTTCCTTCACGAGCTATCTCTGAAGTGGGGAGCATGACATGCGCCATTCCGGCAAGCTTCAAATGCGGATCATACATCGTTAATCCCACACAAGAGCCCAAGCCAGTCGTACGGATTACGCCGGGTAGATGAGCAATATTCAAATCCGCCATACCGACTTTAACGACGCTTTTGTCTTCAATCATGATCCAGTGGCACCCCTAGAGATTCAAATATCTTAGCAAATGAAGGCGGATCCGGAATCAGGAAAAATTGACCCTCTACCTGATCTTCACCTTCAAAGAAAGATGTGTCAATCAATAATGCATCGTCGCCCATTTCACCAAACTGCAACAGACCATAACTCAAAATGGCACCTGCCATATCAATAGCAAGTCCAGGAACGGTCGGATACATAGATAGTTTCGTGAAATCTGCCAAAGAAGAAAGGTATGAACCGGCCAATATATTCCCGATTTCGGATAGAGCCGACTGTTCCATTTCCGTGAATGCAAGACCTTCCTTCAAATCAAAACCAGCAAGCCGGTTCAGCAGCATTTTGGCAGCCTCAGGTGCCATCATAAAGAACAGATTGCCTGGTGCTTCGCCTTCAACACGAAGAAATACAGTAACAACTATACGTTCATCTCCGCCCACTTTTTCAGCAACTTCTTCAAAAGGAAGCATCTGTACTGTAGGCACACCCATGTCAATCGGTCTATTGAGAAGCTGAGACAACGCCGTTGCGGCGTTGCCTGCTCCAATGTTACCGACCTCTTTGAGCACATCCATTTGGAATCCCTCAAATCGGTTGAACAGTTCCACGGTGTTAGCCCTCAATACTTTCCAGCTGTACAACCTCGCTTTTATTTAATACTTCGTTTAGGTTAAGCATAATCAACAAGCGCGCATCCTCCAGCTTGGCTACACCGCGCAGGTATCTTGCTTTAACTCCACCAACCACTTCAGGCGGACTATCAATAGCGTCACGCTTGATGTCAATAACATCATTGGCAGAGTCAACGATAAAGCCAACTTGCATATCGTCCACACCTACAATGACAATACGAGTTTGATCGGTGTATTCTGTTTCTGGCAAAGAGAATCGACCACGTAGATCAATGACGGGAATAACAACACCACGTAAGTTAATAACTCCTTTTACAAAAGAGAAGGTCTTAGGTACACGGGTAATAGGCATCATACGCTCAATCGTCTGAACCTTGTCTACTTCAATACCGTACTCTTCGGAACCTAATTTAAAGACAATGACTTTCAACTCTTCTTCCATGGAAAAAACCTCCCTATTAAATGTAAGACTTATCTTGTGTGCTTATTTAATAAATGCATTAGGGTCAAGAATCAGGGCTACTTGTCCATCTCCCAGAATCGTTGCACCAGAGATCCCTTCAATGGAAGGAAGATAAGTACCCATCGATTTAAGAACAATCTCACTCTGCCCAATAAATTCTTCAACGGCTACAGCTGCAAGACGTTCACCTTTGCGAATGACCACGATCTCAGTTTCTTGTTCGTTCGCATCATTGAAATCAGGCACTCCGAAAACTTCGCTCAATGACAGGTACGGAATTAGAGACTCACGGAACGTAATCATTTTATTGCCATGAATATTACGAACCTGTTCGCGTTGTACAATGGCTGTCTCTACAATGGAAGACAAAGGAACGGCGTATTTCTCGGATCCAAGTCGAACAAGCATCGCAGCGATAATGGACAGGGTCAATGGTAACTGAACAGAGAAGTTGGTGCCTTTACCCGGTGTCGAATGAATGGTTACATTACCACCAAGAGAAGTGATTTTGGATTTCACAACATCCAATCCTACTCCACGGCCGGAGATATCCGAGATTTTATCAGCGGTACTGAAGCCTGGTGCAAACAACAGCTGGTTCACTTCATCATCGCTCATCTTGGCACCTTGTTCTTCGGTAACAACCCCACGTTTGACCGCTGTTCTCAAAAGGTTATCGCGGTAAATGCCTTTACCATCATCTTCGATTTCAATAAATACATGATTTCCGCTGTGGAAAGCCCGAAGATTAACTGTTCCCAATTCAGGTTTACCAGCTGCCACACGCTCTGCGATCGATTCAACACCATGGTCAACTGCATTACGCAGCAAATGCACCAGCGGATCGCCGATCTCATCAATTACCGTCCGATCAAGTTCCGTTTCGGCACCCGTAATGACCAGATCAATCTTTTTGTCGAGTGTTTTAGCCAGGTCACGAATCATACGCGGGAAACGGTTGAATACCGTATCCACAGGAACCATCCGCAATTTCAGTACAATATTTTGCAAATCTGTACTGACTCTGCTCAGATGAGCTACCGTATCCGATAAATCATTATTACCCGTCTCGCTGGCCAACTGCTCCAGTCGTGAACGATCGATCAGTAACTCGCTGAACAAGTTCATCAGTACATCCAGACGTTCTATATCCACACGGATGGTACGTGAAGGTGTAGCAGCTTGTTTTGGTGCAACTGTTTTGGTGGCTACTGGTTTCTTTGGTTCTTCTTTCGATGAAGAACTCGGTTCCGATGATGCTTCTACTGGAGCAGGAACAGGTGCAGCTTCCACTTCAGCTGTTGCCGCTGCCTGATTGGTCATCTGCTGAAGAGTCTCTTGATCCAGCTGAATGACTTTGGCACTCTCAATTTCTGAGATGCTCATAATGCCTTTTTCAAGTTCCTGCGCCTCTTTGGTCGTTATGTAATACAACGAGAAACTGCGCTCAAACTTCTCTTGCTCAATATCCTGAACTGTTGGGAACGATTTAACAACCTCACCCGAGCGTTCTAATAGATCAAAGACCATATAAGCACGTACGCCCTTCAGCTGGCTCTGCTCGCTGACAAGAACTTCAACATAGAGCACACGGTGGCCTTCGGCTATGGACTGATCCAATACGGAGTACTGGAATTCGTCCAGTTCAACCGCACTTGGTGTTGCTGTACTTGGTGATCGGTTTACTGCGGCTACGGGAGCAGTACCTCCCGTCCATTCACCACTCTCAATGGCTTGGAGAGAAGCTACGATGGAGGAAACATCCGCTTTACCCTCTCCGCCTTCGGTAATATCCTGAACCATTGTTTCCAAAGCATCCAAACTCTTGAACAGGGTATCAAAAATGAAATCCTGCATTTTCAACTTTTCGTTGCGCACCAGATCCAGCACATTTTCCATTTTGTGCGTCAATGATGCCAAATCCTCAAAACCCATTGTAGCAGCCATACCCTTCAACGTATGAGCAGAGCGGAATATGACCTGAACAATTCCCAGATCCTCCGGACTGCCTTCGAGTTGAAGCATATTTTCGTTAAGGGACTGCAGATGATCATTAGACTCATCAATAAACATAGATAAATATTGATTCATGTCCATTGTGAGGCACCTCCTCCATGAGTTAACTCCGTTTATTTCACAGCTTGAACAAGTTTAGGCGCAATCTCCTGCAATGGCAGAAGATGACGCACGCATTGCAGCTCTACAGCAGAACGCGGCATACCATACACAACACAAGTTTCTTCATTCTCTGCAAAGGTTGAAGTGACACCCGCTTCATACAATTTTTTCATCATACGAGCGCCATCACTGCCCATCCCTGTCAGTAAAACCAGATGTCTTTGCAATGACGTGTACGGCAGCAGCGACTCAAACATTGTATCGACTGAAGGCCTGTGTCCATTGACTGGTTCTTCCTCTGTCAGCTTTATGGTGAACCTTCCATCTGCAGTTTTGTTGACTTTGACATGAAAGCCGCCAGGAGCAATATAGGCCGTTCCTTTTCGTAGAACCATGCCTTCCTCAGCTTCAACCACATGCAGTTCACTGAACGTATTCAATCGCTGGGCAAGGGATCGGGTAAAGTTGGGCGGCATATGCTGAACAATAATGACTGGAGCAGGTAAATCACCTGGCAGTTGTTCCAGCAAAGTTTTGAGGGCTCTCGGTCCCCCAGTTGAACAACCAATAGCCACAAGTTTGTTAAATGATCCTTCCGGTCCTCCTGCTCCCTTATGAGACGGAATTACCTTGGCAATATCTTTGGATGGTTCAGCTGAAGCTGCAGCTGTCTCCTGTTCTGCCAATCGAGAAGACAAACGGTTTTCCTTGGGAGATTGCGTTGGCTTGTTTGCCTTAGCTATTCTGTCAGTACTGGCATTCGAAGCTCGATTTGAATCTCGCAAAGGCTCCAACTTTTTGTCCAGATGTCCCGTATTCTGCTTCGTCAGTGGAACAGTAGGTTGCTTCGGTTTTGCTCGTAAGGAATCAGTTTGTCCACTGCCAAATCGTGCTCCTGGCTGGGCAGGTTCTATTTTTTTCTTCAAAGCACCTTTTCGGTCTTGTAAAGGAGGTGGATCAACCTGAACTCGCTGGGACTGTTGCAGCAGTTTGCTCTGTGCTTCATCCCGTTTCTTCATCGATGCTTCACGATCGGCTTTTCGCTTGATTTCATCCATAGCTGCTCGCATCCGCTCAACCAATGCTTTACCTACTTGGGCAATATCCTGATCATGCACAATCGATGGCTTACGAATGAAGTCAAACGCACCGGCCTCGAGCGCCATGATGGTCTCTTTCATGCCTTGTTCATTGATACCCGAGAGCATAATCACCGGGACGAAAGATTGCTTCATGATCGATTTTAATGCGTCCAATCCATTCATTTCAGGCATCTCAACGTCCATTGTGATGACATCGGGCTTCAAATCTATTGCTTTTTGAATAGCTTCCTTACCATTTGATGCTGTTGCCGTAACCTTAAACTCCGAATCTGTTTCAATTAAATCCGAAACAATTTTACGCATAAAAGCGGAATCATCGACAACCAATACTTGATACACCGCCATGTTGTTTCCACCCCTGTTTCCTTTATTCAGAAATCATGTTGTCCGCTTTAGCCACTTTTTCATAAATCCTCTGATTCCTGTCAAGGTTTCGGATCCCGGAGCAGCAGGTACAGCCAAATAGTGATGTGCGAGTTTCTCTATATCCCTGGAAGCTTTTGCATTCGGATATGCCAGACTGTATGGCACTTGCCTTTTAACTGCCTTTACAACCTGAGCATCTTCGGAAATATATCCAAGCAGCGGGATATCGATCTGTAAAAATCTCTTTGCCACTCCAGCTATTTTATCCGCCACCCGTTCCGCCTCTTGCTGGTCTTCAGCCCGGTTAACGATCATCCGAAAGGGTGTGGCATTTTCCTGGCCATGCATAACTTTAACTAAAGCATAAGCATCGGTTATTGAAGTCGGTTCAGGTGTGGTGATAATCAGGCATTCATCGGCTGCACCGATAAATTTCATATTTTCTCTGGAAAGTCCTGCTCCTGTATCAAAAATGACATAGTCCATCTCCTGTGCAATCTCTTCAACTTGTCCAGCAAAAAACTCCAGATCTCGATCTGACAATGAGAACAATTCTTTCATCCCCGAACCTCCGGCGATATAAGGCAACCCGCTTGCACCAAGCTGTATGATTTCCTGTATGGATTTCTGTCGGTATAACAGATGGTACAGATTATAAGGAGAAGAGGTTCCCATTAGGACATCGATATTAGCCATCCCTATATCTGCATCAAACACCAATACCTTTTGCCCCATAGCCTGTAAGCTCAGTGCAAAGTTAAGTGTGAAGTTAGATTTACCAACGCCTCCCTTTCCACTGGCAACGGTTATGATTTTGGAGGAGCGTGAGTCACGTCCTCTTCCCTCCACTCCGTTAGGCATGGAGACCATACTTCTGAGTGAGGCTGCCTGGTCCTTCATCGTACAAGCTCTCCTAACAATTGTTTGGTCAGCGAATCCGCATCAGGCTTGAGTAAATCATCCGGCACATTTTGTCCGTTAGCCACGTAAGCAAGTTTAAGTGGAAAACGATGCAGCAGGTTAAACATCGGGCCGCAGCTTCCGGTCTCATCCATCTTCGTAAAAATGACCTTATCCAGCCCATATTTGCTGAAATGCTCCGTTATTTGAACCATATCGGCACTTTTGGAAGTCATGCTCAAAACCAAAAAAGTTTCACTATTTTCCACAGGCGCGAGTAGGCTTTGCAGTTCTGAAACAAGCAACTCATTTCTGTAGTTTCTTCCGGCTGTATCCATGAAGATTAGATCACATTCCTCAAGACGGGAGATTGCACGTTGTGTATCACCTGGGGACTGTACGACCTCTAGCGGGACATTTAAAATGGATGCGTACGTTCTAAGTTGTTCTACCGCTGAGATACGATAAGTATCCGAAGTGATGAACCCTACCTTTCGCTGATAGTTGAACATCTGTTCAGCAGCCAGTTTGGCAATGGTCGTTGTTTTACCAACGCCCGTTGGCCCAGCTACATATACAATGCGTGTAGTTGGCAAAATACCCACGTCGATACGTTTCTCCACAAAATGTGATATTTCTAATTGAACTGCTTGAACGGCTTCTGCTTCATCTAATTCTTTTTCAGAGAGCTTCGTCTGAACAACGTCAAACCAAGATTCCCATACTTCTGGCCAAATGTCTTGCTCCATCAACCTTTCTCGAAGAGCGTGGAACTCCTCTGGTAACGGATCTGCCGTTGCTCCTTGCTTAGACAACTTGGTCATCATCAGTTTGAGCTCCTGCAATTCAGACATCAGTTGGCCCTGCTGCGGATCGTTCGCCTGCTCCTGCTGCCCACTGGCAGATGTTAAACCCGAAAAATCCGCCCCTTGCGGTCGCGGTTTATGCTCGATACTCAAAGAAGATCTGCCGTTGCTCATGTCTGAACCGAGTTTACTCGATTCAGACACAGCTGTGGCATCCGTAGTTTTCTCTTGCACATTTTTTTCAGCGATACTCGCAGCCGATTCGTCAGAAGCAACGACAAACGAACGAGCCGTTTGTCGATATGCTTCAGGTACAAATGCGCGAGGTACGGGTGTAAATTGGTTTTGCACTTGCTTTGTTGCCTGTTTTTTTTCTTCCTTATCCACTGCTGCTACAACTTCGATCCTTTTCTTACGGAACATCCCCAGCACACCGCCCACCTTGATTTCCTTGGTGGACAGAATGACGGCATCACTTCCCAGGTCTTTGCGAATTTGAAGCATAGCTTCGGGCATGGTCTCAACGACGTATTGTTTTACTCTCATAAGTTCACCACCCCGACACTTTGGATTTCAACATTCGGCTCCAACTCACTATAGGAAAGAACTGGTATATCCTGCATGGTGCGTTCAATCACCTGACGCAGATACATACGAATGGTTGGAGAAGTTAATACAACAGGCTGCTGGCCCGACTGGATCAATCGATTAACTTGTTCAGTCAACTTTTGATATACACTTTGTGTTGAAGCTGGATCTAATGCAAGGTAACTGCCTTGATCCGATTGCTGTACACTCTCAGCAATTTTCTTCTCTAGACCAGGTCCAACAGTTATTACTCTGAGCGTCTCCCCTTTTTGGGAGAATTGCTGGGTAATCTGACGAGATAGGGATTGTCTCACGTATTCCGTCAGTACATCCGGGTCTTTGGTATACGTTCCGTAGTCCGCCAGTGTCTCGAAGATTGTAACCATATCACGAATGGAAACTTTCTCACGCAACAACTTGGCGAGTACTTTCTGTACATCTCCGATGGACAGGACGGATGGGATGAGTTCATCCACCAGCGCAGCATAATTCTCTCTGAGATTATCCACAAGTGCTTTCGTTTCTTGTCTGCCAAGTAACTCATGCGCATGCTTCTTAATCAATTCAGTCAGATGTGTGGCTACTACTGAAGGAGGATCTACAACTGTATATCCTGCAAGTTCAGCTCTGTCTTTGGTTACTTCATCTATCCATAAGGCTGGAAGGCCAAAAGCTGGCTCTGTCGTTTCGATCCCTGTAACAGATTCTTCTTCATAACCCGGACTCATGGCCAGATAATGATTCAACAACAGTTCTCCGCCGCCAACAACATTACCCTTAATCTTGATGACATATTCATTCGGTCTTAATTGGATATTATCCCGAATCCGGATGACGGGAACGACTAACCCCAGTTCAAGAGCACACTGCCTACGAATCATAATGATCCGATCTAATAAGTCCCCGCCCTGCTGATTGTCAGCCAGAGGGATCAAACCGTAACCAAATTCAAACTCGATAGGGTCCACCTGAAGAAGATTAATTACGCTCTCCGGACTTCTAACTTCTTCAATCTGCTGCTCCTCTTCCATTTGCTCCTCTGCCTCTTGCTTCTGATTCAGATTGTTCTGCATCCTCCATCCGGCAAAAGCCAACAAACCTGCAAGGGGCAACGTTGTAATAATATGAATTGGTGTGAAAAAACCGAGCATTGCTATTACAAAAGCTACAATATAAAGGAGCGTCGGGTATGTAAACAATTGTCCCGTAATGTCATCGGCCAAATTCCCTTCCGATGATGCTCTAGTTACAATAAGACCTGCTGCTGTAGATATCAGGAGTGCAGGAATCTGGCTTACCAGTCCATCCCCGATCGTTAACACAGAGTAGGTGGATAACGCATCAGCAAAAGCGAGACCATGTACCGTCATCCCGATGATAAAACCACCAATAAGATTGATCAGGAGAATAATGATACTTGCAATAGCGTCTCCTTTTACAAATTTACTGGCTCCATCCATGGCTCCGTAGAAATCAGCCTCACGTTCAATTTTGGAACGACGTTCACGTGCTTGCTGCTCGTTGATCAGGCCTGCATTCAAATCTGCGTCGATACTCATCTGTTTACCAGGCATCGCATCGAGGGTGAATCGCGCGGCAACTTCAGCTACTCGCTCCGATCCCTTCGTGATAACGATAAACTGAACAACGACGAGAATCAGAAACACTATAAATCCGATGGCTATCTGTCCGCCAGCTATCCAGCTACCAAAGGTAGCGACTACCGATCCTGCGTTTCCTTGACCCAAAATCAGTTTTGTTGTTGATATATTGAGTGCTAACCGAAACAACGTCGTGATCAGCAGCAATGCAGGAAAGATGGAAAATTGCAGTGCCTCTTTGCTGTTCATCGCAACAAGCAATATCATCAATGCCAGTGAAATATTGATGACAAGCAGTATGTCCAACAACCAGGTTGGGATCGGGAGAATCATCATCAACACGATGCCGATGATACCCGCAAGGACAGCTATATCTTTAATTTTCAATGGATGTACGGCCTCCGATCCCTTTTTATTTCGTTCTGCCCTTTAATTTATATACATAAGCCAGCACTTCGGCTACCGCTTGAAACAAATCAGCCGGTATGGCGTCACCAATCTCGGCTCTCTGGAACAATGCCCGTGCCAGCGGCTTGTTTTCCATTGTAATGACACCGTGCTCTTTGGCTATTTCCTTAATGCGCAAGGCGACGTAATCCTGACCTTTGGCTATTATCTGCGGCGCTTCCATCTCCGAGCCCTCATACTTAAGCGCAACGGCAAAGTGGGTCGGGTTGGTGATAATTACGTCCGCTTTGGGAACTTCTTGCATCATGCGCTGAACAGCCATACGACGTTGACGCTCCCTGATTTTCCCCTTGATCAGTGGGTCACCTTCCATTTTTTTGTATTCGTCCTTGATGTCTTGCTTGGACATCCGAATGTTTTTCTCGTAATCATACTTCTGGTACATATAGTCGAGTACAGCAAGTACTAACAGGGCTACTGCAATCTTGATTCCCAAGTTTAAGGTGATTGAAGCAGCAAAATGCAGAATCGCATCCAATGAAAAATGAGACAGTGAAGCAATATCTGACTGATAACCTGTGATGGTACTGTAAACCAGAAAACCGATAATCGACATTTTCATAATGGATTTAGCAAACTCCACCAATGAACGAAGAGAAAAAATGTTTTTGAATCCTTTAATCGGATTCAACTTTTCCAGTTTCGGCTTTAAACCCTCTCCTACAAGCAGGAAACCTACCTGCATATAATTGACGATTAACGCAACAAGTACCGCACCGAGCAAAACAGGAGCAAGCAATAACATCACCTCGATGCCATAACGCATCATTAAGGCTACGACGTTCTCCCCGGTGACTTCCATACTCAGCCGATTAATGAAGATGTCTGTAAACAGTCGAACCATACGTTCTTTGTAAAAGTTACTGAACATCATCATGATCAAAAAGGTGAATAGAAGAATGGATGCGCCGGACAGCTCCATACTTTTGACAACCTGTCCTTTTTTTCGCGTATCCTGCCTCTTTTTCGGGGTAGCCTTCTCTGTTTTTTCCCCTGCGAACATCTGGAGGTCGAGTTGATATTTCATTCGAATCTTGTCCTCCGTTTCACTCAGCCTGGCCTTTGTCCAATAGTCCCAAGCAAGTTTTCCATGGCTGTGAACATTACTTCGAACAATTGACTAAACACAAAGGCAAAACTGGGAACCAGCAAAAGCAAAATAGCAAGCCCAACGAGTACCTTAAGCGGCATTCCGACGGCAAAAACATTAAATTGAGGAGCCGTCTTGGCCAAGAATCCCAATCCTACATCTGTCAAAAACAGAGCAACTACAATCGGCGCAGACATCTGAAAAGCCAACATAAATGATTGGCCTAATGTACGCACCAAAAATTCAGCAATACTTCCATCTGCCAATCGTAGAAAGAATACATTCGACAACGGAATCCAGCGATAACTGTAAACAATGGCATCGAGCAGATAATGATGTCCGTTCATTGTCAGAAAGAGCAATACCGCAAAAGCATATTTGAAGTTACCTGTAAGTGGTGCAGATGCACCAGTCATTGGATCATATACGTTGGCCATACCAAAACCGATCTGAAGATCAATAAAGGTTCCTGCTGTCTGTACAGCCGTCATTAACAGATAAGCAACAAAGCCTAAGAGCAAGCCAATCAGTATCTCTCGGATAACCAGCAGGATATAACTCAGATCTGTAGGTACAACCTGGTCTATGCCGTATACCATATAAACTGTAAAGGTTACAAATGCCGATAAACCAATTTTAAGAGAATTCGGCACATTCCGAGCCGAGAAGACCGGCGCAGTTACAAAAAATGATGCTATTCGACAAAACATAAGCAGAGCGACAGGAAAACTTTGCAACAATGTCTCCATCTGCAACAGCCTACCCTATGTATCTGTATAAATTATCGAGAATGTTATACGTGAAATCGACCAGTATATTCAATATCCAAGGACCAAACAATAGTACTGCCAGAAGTACAGCAATGATTTTAGGCACAAAGGCCAGGGTTTGCTCCTGAATTTGAGTGGTTGCCTGAAACACACTGATAATGAGTCCTACAACCAGAGCTAGAATAAGCATGGGTGCGCTGGCCAGCAGTGAAGTATAGACCGCTTTCCCGGCCAGACCGATAATAAACTCCGAAGTCATGACCGTCCTCCTTTAATATGCCGGCTCAAGTGTTAAAACTCAGCAACAGTGACTTCACGACCAGATACCAGCCATCGACAAGTACAAATAGCAGTATTTTGAACGGTAATGAGATCATGACAGGTGGAAGCATCATCATCCCCATAGCCATGAGTGTACTCGCAACTACAATGTCTATAACCAAGAATGGAATAAAGATCATGAATCCCATCTGGAATGCTGTCTTCAACTCACTGATTGCATATGCCGGTACCATCACAGTAATCGGAATATCCTGGTATGTGCTTGGCTTTTCCGTTTGATTGTACTTCATAAACAGCAATAGGTCTTTCTCCCTAGTGTGGGAGAACATAAACTTCTTCATGGGGTCCGCAGCTTTTTCCAACGCTTCGGTTTGTGTGATGTCACCCTTGAGATAGGGCTGAAGCGCTACCTGATTGATGGATGACAACGTCGGTGACATGATGAACAGTGTTAGAAAAAGTGCCAAACCGACCAGCACCTGATTGGGTGGCATTTGCTGCGTACCCAAGGATGTCCGCACAAAACCGAGAACGATAACAATCCGGGTAAAACTGGTCATCAGTACCAGCAAGGCTGGTGCGATACTAAGTACCGTGATCAACAGGATAATGGACAGTGAACTCGTACTTGGTGTGCTCCCATCCCCGTTTCCAATTTGAATATCAATATTCGGAATCGGTTCGGCAAAGGCAGCAGTGACGGAGGCCAGACTGATGAGTCCTATGAAAAAACACGCTAACCAAATCTTTTTCTTCATGAATCCCTCGACCGATCTGTAGTATTGTCTTCTTCCAGGACCTTCTCCATCTTCTCTTTACGGTTAGGCATCTGCCGAAGTTTAGATTCAAACAGTTCGTGAAAAGAGGTTGTATCCTCGAGTTCTATCTCTCGCGGCGGTTCATCTTTGCGCAAGCGGGCAACCAGCTTTGCAATAAGAGGCGAAAGGCTCCCCTGTTGTGCTGAAGCATCCCGTTCAAATGAATCAATGATTCGTTTTGCCTCTTCAAGATCCGAAACCTTATCCACCAGCTGTATGTCATCACCCACACCGAGTAGATAAACGCTACCGCCAATTTCTATAATTTGCAGCGACTTGTTTGGTCCCAGTCCGACCCCACCCAAAATACGAATTGTGCCGTTCCGGAACCATCGCTGATTCCGTTTGTTTAGAAAACGAATCAGATAGACAATAAGAACCAGAATGACGGCCAGGACAACAATCACCCATACAAGCTGAAAATAATAATTGACTCCCGTGCCCACATCATCTGGAATCTTATCCTGAGCCATCATCATGTCTCTTAAACGCCCAGCGTTTTGCTGATTGCTTCGATAACCCGGTCAGATTGGAACGGCTTCACGATGAAATCTTTAGCTCCAGCCTGGATTGCATCAATAACCATCGCTTGTTGACCCATAGCAGAGCACATAATCACTTTTGCGTTAGCATCAATTTTTTTGATTTCTTTCAAAGCTGCAATACCATCCATCTCAGGCATGGTAATATCCATTGTGATCAGATCAGGACGAAGCTCCTTAAACTTTTCAATTGCTTGTGATCCATCCTGTGCTTCGCCAACGACCTCATATCCGTTTTTGGACAAAATGTCCCGGATCATCATTCTCATAAATGCAGCGTCGTCCACGACTAAAATTCGGTTTGCCATCTTGATTCAAGTCCTCCCTAAATTGTGCTTATTGTAATTTCTGAATTCGGTCCCATTGGCTTACGATATCTATAACACGAACACCAAAGTTTTCGTCGATTACGACAACCTCACCTTTGGCAATCAACTTGTTATTCACCAAAATATCGACAGGTTCACCGGCCAGCTTGTCCAGCTCGACAATTGAACCTTGTGACAGTTCTAAAATATCCTTAATTTGCTTCTGGGTCCTTCCTAATTCTACGGTGACTTTAAGGGGAATGTCCATCAATAAATTCAAATTGTTTTCGTCTACCTGGCCGAACGCCCCATTTTGCAAATTGGCGAATTGAACCGGTTGTACGTTTACATTCCTATTCGGCACACCGCCGTAATGCTGCGGTACACCATAAGGTTGCTGCGGAGGCATGCCATACGGCTGCTGTGGCGGCATTCCTTGCGGCATCCCCATTGGAGTCTGTCCATAGCCATTATAATCTTGAACAGGCGGCTGTTGTGCCTGTGGCGGTGCCTGTTGCTGAACCGGAGGTTGCTCAGGGGCAACCGGTACTGCTGCCGGTACTGGCTCTGGAGTAGACGCAACTGGTGCACTAGCAGTAGACTCTTGAGCCCCTCCAATCAACATCTCTACCATTTCTTTGGCAAAATGCACTGGAAGCAGCTGCATAAGATTGGAGTCAATCAGGTCACCAATCAACAGACGGAATGATACCTGGATCAACGTCTCATCTTCTGGAAGATTGCTGACTCCCTCACCACTTTCCATATTGAGAATATCAATTCCCGGAGGAGAAATATTCACGAAACGGTTAAAGATTGTGGACATGGAAGTAGCAGACGAACCCATCATCTGATTCATCGCTTCCTGTACTGCACTGATATGGATTTCATTTAGTTCTTCATCAACCGGATTTCCTTCGCCGCCAAGCATCAGATCAGCTATGACTTGAGCATCCCGTTTTTTGATGACTAGCGAGTTGATCCCTTCAAATCCATCCACATAATTCACATGTACTGCAACGTGAGGTTTAGGAAAGGCTTCATCAAACTGTGTCCGACTGATGATGGACACCTTAGGTGTTGTAATATCTACCTTTAGGCCCAATAGCGTGGACAAAGCTGTCGCCGCACTACCAAAAGTAATGTTACCAATTTCCCCCAAGGCATCCTGTTCCAGCTCGGTCAAAAAATCATCAACTGTTTTCTCAGCCGGTTCCGAACTGTTCATCGATTCCGATTGTCTGAGCAAAGCATCGATTTCTTCTTGGGATAAATAATCCTTACTCGTCAAATTCTTCAACTCCTTCGGTGACAATCTTGTCTATTTGCACAGCCACACGATCCTTGATCGTTCCCGGGCTACCCATATACTTCAGCCTGTCTCCAACTTTAATGGACAGTCCCTCATCAACGGGTTTGTTCAACGTTATGACATCGCCAACAGACAGACCCAAAAATTCAGCAATCGAAATCCTGGATTCTCCCAACTCCGCAACGACGGGCAATTTGGCTTTGTTCACACGCTCTTTGAGAGCATCATATTCTTCCGGAGCTCTCGTCTTTTTCTCCGAAACAAACCACTGATGAGTCGACAACCGAGACATAATAGGTTCAAGAACGACATGCGGGATACACAAATTGATCATGCCTGTGGTGTCACCGATTTTGGTACTCAGTGAGATCAAAGCGATGGTTTCATTGGGGGAAACAATCTGCATAAATTGCGGATTGGTCTCCAGTGCTTCCATCCTTGGAGAAATATCCAACACCGTCTTCCATGCTTCCTGCAAACTCTCAAACGCACGGCTGAAAATCCGCTCCATAATCGTCGTCTCAATTTCCGTCATCGATGCGATCTTTGTCGGTGCATTTCCTGTTCCGCCAAGCAGACGATCCAGCATTGCATAACCCACGTTGGGATGAACCTCCATCACCATCCGTCCCTGTAATGGCTCCGCCTCAAATATGTTCAATATCGTCATCTTCGGAATAGAACGGATAAACTCGTCATAAGGCAACTGTTCAACCTGAACGACATTGATCTGAACGAACGTCCGCAGTTGGGCTGAAAAATAAGTGGTGAGAAAGCGTGCAAAATTTTCGTGAATACGGGTCAAGCTTCGAATATGATCTTTGGAAAAACGAACCGCCCGCTTAAAATCGTACGATCTAATTTTCTTTTGAGTTTCTTCCTTTTTCAATTCCTCAGCATCCATCTCACCAGAGGAAAGGGCAGCTAATAGGGCGTCAATCTCATTTTGTGATAATACATCCACCATGTTCTCACCCCCTTACAGATTTACAGCGTGTCCTGTTCATTACATTGGCGCCATCACAAAAGCAGAAAAACTAGTGCTGGCCAGCTTACCTTCTGGCAAAGCTTCATTAATAAGGTCGGTCAATTTTTTATTAAATTGAATGCGACCTTTTGCTGTAGCCAGCTCATCCGACTTGGTATCCGCAAAAGTCTGGATGATGATAGGCTTCACCGTGATTTCCTTGATTTTCTCAAAATCTTCTTTAGCCTTTTTGTCGGACAATTTGAAAGAAAAACTTACAACTACAATATGGTCTATATCAGCCAAATTGGTTTTAATTTCTCCAAGCTCTGAGGAAACTGCAACAATTTCATCCGCAGTCATCTTCTTCTCTGCAGCAGCGGCTGCCGTATGTGTATCATTCTTATTTCCGTTCTGTCCTGTCATAAATACAAACACAACCACCACAATCAGTGTTATAGCTAGCAAGCTTGTTGCAAGCCATGGCAACATCTTTTTCATCAGGACTCCTCCGTTTGCTGCACTTTAATAGTGGCTGCCTGAACCCCGATTTCACGGTTGTAATCTTTAATTTTGGAAATAACCTCATCGGCCTTCTCAAGCACAATAAGTCTCTTTCCGGTTACCAGAGTAATATACGTGTCTGGTGTCTCTTCGACAATTTCAACCATCAGCGCATTTAACCACATGGGAGAACCATTTAACCGCGTAACCGAAATCATGCTAAGCCCCCTCGATCAGAGTGGAGGAGCAAGCTCCCCCACGCATTAAAAATTGCTAATCAGTTATTAACGTTTCAGGTTAACAACTTCCTGAAGTACTTCATCGGACGTTGTAATAATACGTGAGTTCGCCTGGAATCCACGTTGAGCCACGATCATCTCTGTGAATTCACCTGTTAGATCCACGTTGGACATTTCAAGTTGTCCTGCAATAACGGAGCCTGTACCAAATTCAGTACTATTGGCAGTGACAATTTCGAATTCCCCGTCAGCATTGGCATTTGCAGTAATACGATACAAGTTACCACCGATTTTTTCTAGACCTTCTGGATTTGTTACTTTCCCTATGCCCAGTTGTGCTCCAGCTTCAGTTGTTCCATCATCCATCGTCTGGTTGATAATTCCATCTTGACCAATAGTGAAAGAAACTACTGCTTCATCCAAAGTGATAGGTTCTCCACCACTATCAACAACGAACAGACCATCGGATGTCACGAGGTTACGGTTAGCATCCACATGGAAATCTCCTGCACGGGTCAAAAAAGGAACTTCTTGTTCCCCGCCTAGGGTCACGAGGAAGAAACCATCACCATTTAGACGCAGGTCAGTTGGATTATTAGTTGTCATTGGGCTGCCCGCAAGATGCAGCGTATCAATCGATCCTACCGATACACCCAAACCAATCTGCTTTGCATTTACACCACCGTTATCATCTCCAGGCGCTGTTACCCCCGCCGTTGTTTGGCTCATAATATCTTTGAACATGACACGGCTACCTTTAAAACCAACCGTATTCACGTTCGCAATATTATTACCGATAACATCAAGTTTCGTTTGAAAACCCCGCATCCCGGAAACGCCTGAGTACATTGATTTCAACATTTTTAAAAATCCTCCCAGCCTTAATTTGGTTACCGCGTCAGTCGGTCAGCGGCATTCCGGCTCCCGAGAAGGGCCAGCCGGTCAAGAAATGATTACAGCACTGTCAATCTGGGTGAATACATTATCCTTCATGCTTTCACTATCCATGGCTGTAACGACAGTACGATTTTTGACATTAACGATAAAAGCCATATCTTTCATCAAAATCAAGGATTCCTTGGCTCCTTTGGCAGCAGCCTTATCCAGTGCAGTTCCAATCTGCTGCATCTGCTCAGTCTTGAGTTCAATACCGCGCTGTTCCAACCTTTTGGCAGCATGATTACTCAATTTCAGGAGGTTGTCTTCCAATACCTGTGCAAAAGGGCGTTCAGGTACATTAGACGTTTCTCCTGCTTTGGAGCGATTATGCAAATTCGGTGTAATTGGACCTGTATACAGTTGGCCTACGGTTATCCGATCACTCATAACGTGTTTCCGTTATCTTCAGGCTGTGCTGATGGTTCTTGTTCATTGGTTTCGTTCGTTTCAGCTGAATCTTCAACGTTCTGAACAGGATTTTCATTTTCCTCAGCCTGTGTTGGATTGGTTACCTGAATAATTTCATCCAGCTTAATTTCGTCTTTGCCCACTTTTGCGTACTGAACACCATCTCGTACGATAATAGAATCCACAATACCTTTACGGAGGGTTCCGTTATCCTCTTTATTAGAAGAAAGCCAACTGATCTCGCGGCCAATCATGCCAGACACTGTCCCAAGAGACTGATTCAAAGTCTTGAGCTGAGACGAAATATTCACCAGTTGTTCTACCGAACTGAACTGAGCCATCTGAGCGATAAATTCCTTATCTTCCATTGGCTGCATCGGATCCTGATTTTGTAGCTGAGTGATCAATATTTTAAGAAACTGATCCTTTCCCAGCTCTGTTGTTGCAGCGCTTGTTGTAGCTTTATTCGCTGCCGAATAGTTAGGCCAGGTATTATTGGTAGAAATCGCTTCATTAGCCATATTTTCACCTCATTTCTATTTAAGCTTCTGCTGTAAACGTGTCTCTCCGCAGGTCGTTTCCTTCCTCATGCTCACTGCGCCAGTTGCGCAATTCTTCCTGGAGAGTTGCTGTAGTTACAGCATCATCTGACTGTTCTTCACGTTCCCGTGAGCGACGTTGCTGCTGAGAATTGCTTCCTGGCTGCCGTCCACCATCCTGGTACATTTGTGAACCAAGTGAGCTGTTCTGAGTCACCTCAAGTCGTTCCACTTGAATACCTTGTGCTTGAAGCGAGCTACGCAGTTGAACCATTTGCTGTTCCAGCATGTCTTTCGCCATCGTATGCTCGGTCATAAAACGTGCAACCAGTTGTCCGTTTTGCAAAGTAATCTGCACATCCAGCTTACCCAAATGTTCAGGACGTAGTGAGATAGTCGCTTCCGAAAATCCCTTTTGTTGCACAATATCCAACTTATTCACAACAAACTGTGTCATCTCTTTTGCAAACTGGGATGCTTGCATGACAGGTTCAGCCGGTTTACCTGCTGATGTTCCTGATGAACGTAAGGACAACTCTCCTGCCGTAATGATACTTGAATGGTCCACTTCTCCGAATTCATTTGCAGTAGGTGTTGAATCCGTTTCAACTGAAACTTTAGTTCCAGTATTTGAAGCGGCTGCAACAAGAACTTGTGGTACCACTGAGTCTTGCTTGGATGTTTGAACGGGATGCGTTGGAGCCACTTGCACAGCCTGGTCCTTAGTCACCGCTAATGTATCCAGAATGGATTTAAGTTCAGTCCACCCTTTGTTAAGACTGGTGTCACTGCCAGCATCTTGCAACTGATTTTGAAGAGATTGAAGCAGGTGCTTGAATTCGGGAGCGTTTTTGACAACAGTACTATCCGGCTCATTCATGCCCGCAATTAACTGTGTAAGCACATCCTGTAATACAAAGCGCACTGCTGCTGGATGTTCCGCCAGATCAATTGCTGATGCTGGATTTCCCGCTTCACTTGTAGGCTCATCAGAACCTTCGGCTTGAATACCAGGATTAGCATCTAATTGAGCATACATCTGCTGAATCAGACTTTGTAAATCCCCTAGTAGTGACGGATCATTTTCCAAAGCTTCATCTAGCGAATCCAAATCTGCGAATAACGAACTCAAGATATCGGTGATAGATGTTTGTTCTCCATCTTCACTAGCTGCAAAGGTAAACATAAGCGGATTAGCTGTTAAGCTCCCTGCTGCAGCCGAGCTGTTCTCCCCCGTTGCACCACCATTCAATGATTGGGCAAGAGTTTGTAGAAAATCACCGCTACCAGCAGTTGCACCTTTGGAACCAGTTCCAGCTGTCTGAGCTGCCCCTGTTGTCTTGGCGGATGATGTGGATGTCATTTGATATACAATCGACATTTATTTTCACCTCCTCTCCTTAATAAAACAGACGCTACTAATCTTACTTGTTTCCCATTAATTTATTTAATATTTTTGCAGTTTCAACTGAATTTTCAGTCGACATATTTTCAAGCAATTGAGACCGTGTAGCATCATCTACAGAATTCAAAATGGTCAAGGTTTTGTCCGGACTCAGCTTATAAGTTTCGAGTAACAGCTTGGCTCCGCTAGAGGCCGACATGGAAGCAAACGTTTGACTAAGCTGATTTTTATCCAAATTTTTGGAGTTAGTCGTAGATGCCGTAGATGTAGTTGCAGTCTCTTTCTTTAAGCGGGATTGCAGTGCGTCCAGGGCCAGATCACCGGATGGTTTCGCATCCTTCATCATCATCGTGACATCAGCCGCTGTTTTTGGGTCCATCTTTTCCAGCACCTTAGTTCGTGCAGCCGATTGCATCGCACTCAGAAGCAGCACCATCTCTTCGTTCGTCATATTTTGCAAAATCGGTGCGGCCTTACTAGGACTCATGTCCGCATACATCTTAGCCAAATCTTTAATTTGTTTCTGATAATCAGACTCGGTCTCTGGATTCTGCACAGCGGTTTCAGCAGCTTTTTCCGCATCATCCAATTTCTTTTGCAAATCACTTGCTTTTTTCGCCTCTGTGGTCGTGGCATCCTTCGCTGCTTTAAGCTCTGTTTCTTTCTCGCTTACTTGTGCCTTCAGCTTATCTATTGTCGCTTCTGCACTCTCGACCTGCTGCTCGCTCTTCTCCAGTTTCTTTTTCTCCGGATCTAGCACAGGATCAGGCACCCAGTCCTTTACGATAGGAATTTTGTTAGCTACTCCAAGCAGGTTGTTGCGAATATCTACATTAAATAGAGTGAGCAAAACACCCAACAAAACCACAGTGAACACAATTGGGATTGAAATCATCAGAAACTTTTCCCAACCGCCGCTCGACTCTTTTTCCATATCTGTGTCTTTAACAGCCATTGTTCTTTCCTCCTTCACGAGACAACTTCGCGTCCGGCCACATCAATTCGCGCGTCCGGCTTTGGCAGCGAAGCGTACAGTAGCCATCTCGTCCAGATCGTTCTGTTCCCGGAGGAGCATCTCCTGCTGAAATTTGATTTTGGCCTTGTCTCTCGCCCCAAGCCATACTTTTTCGTCCATCATTTTGCCATTCAGAAACGTTTGATTCCGTTGCACATTGACCTCAGCATGTCTGACATCACTACTTTTGCGTGAAATGCACTCGTCAAGGTGATGGACATACCGCTGCATCTCCTGCAAGCTGGATACGGAAGCCGTACTTTCCGTAGCAGATTGAATGACATCAATCAATTCCTTTTTATCATTCAATAGTTGTAAAAGATGCTCTTCCTCAGTCTGAAGTTTCCCGATCGCTGTGGATAACATCCACTCCGCTTGCGTTTTTTCATTGCTTTTCAGGTCAACAACCTTCTGGAAATGATATCGAAATTTCATCGTTTACCCATTCATCTCCTTGCAAATTCAAGAATCAAACGTTCCTGCACTTCACTCAGCGTTACTTTTTCATCGACTTTCTGCCTTGTAAAATTCCAGATGCTATCAATCTGGTCTATCGATTCATCAATGGCAGCATTTGAACCTCTTTGATAAGCCCCAATGTTAATTAAATCCTCTGATTCCTTGTACACAGCCATCAGTCTCTTCATATTATTAACGGCTTCCAGCTGCTCTTCAGGAGCAATATCCTTCATAACCCGACTAATGCTCGCAAGCACATCAATGGCAGGGAAATGACCTTTGTTTGCGATGGACCGATTCAGTACAATATGACCATCCAAAATACCTCTTACCGCATCTGCAATCGGTTCGTTCATATCATCCCCGTCGACAAGGACGGTGTAAAAAGCAGTAATCGAACCTGTGGGTCCAGTCCCCGCTCGCTCAAGCAACTTGGGTAAACTCGCAAAAACAGAAGGAGTGTATCCTCTCATTGCAGGAGGTTCTCCCACGGCAAGTCCCACTTCCCTCTGTGCCATGGCATAACGTGTAACGGAGTCCATCATCAACATGACATTCATGCCTCTGTCTCTGAAATACTCCGCAATCGTAGTTGCGATGACCGCGCCCTTGATTCGAATCAGAGCAGGTTGATCAGAGGTAGCGACAATAACGACAGATCGTTCCAGTCCTTCCGGACCCAGATCCCGTTCAATAAAGTCACGAACCTCACGGCCCCGCTCGCCTACCAAAGCAATTACATTGACGTCTGCTGCTGTATTGCGGGCGATCATACCCATAAGCGTACTTTTACCAACACCTGATCCGGCAAAAATACCGACCCTTTGTCCTTTGCCAACCGTCAACAGACCGTCAATGGCTCTCACACCTACACTCATCGTTTCGAGTACCCGTGGTCGGTCCATCGGATTCACTGGCCTATTGGATGTGGAGTACATCGGCATTCTGGAGGGTAACAAGGAACCGTCCAAAGGTTGTCCCAATCCATCTAACACTTTACCAAGCAATTCTGATCCAACCTGTACCCCAAGTGGTTTACCCGTTCCGACCACATCACACCCAGGACCAATGGATTGAAGTTCACCAAGTGGCATGAGCAAAACTTTGTTATCCCGAAACCCGACAACCTCTGCCTGAAGTGGCTTGGCAGATTTTCCAGGGTAGATGTAACATACATCACCAATGCTGGCATCCGGACCTTCCGACTCAACCATAAGACCAATGACCTGAGTGACCTTACCGTTAATGCGAACGGGATCAAATTGCTTAAGATGTTCCATGTATCGCTGTGAGCTAAGAATCTTCATGTTGATTTTTTCGCCCCTCATCCTCAAGTGCTATGCGGATCAGTTCTTTTTTAATTTCAGCGAGCTGGGTATCAATTCTGGCATCTACGCTTCCAAACGACGACCGTATAACACATCCCTTATCTTTTACCGTAGCATCAGGCAAAATCTGCAATTCTGCCTGAGAGTCAATTGCCATAGCCAACTCTTCACGTGCAGCCTGCACAAAAGCAAATTGATCAGGTGCCACACATAAGGTGATCATCCCCTGTTCACGTTTGCGAGACAAACTCTGACGAATTAGTTCAAGCGTGTGTTCTGGTTCAACCGAAAGTTGTTTGTCAATCACCTTCTCAGCGATACCACAGGCGAGATCCACAAGGAAAGGCTCTGCTTCCTGAATAATCTGATCTTTGGCAACGTAAGCTTCTTCAAGCACCCCGCGTGCTTCCTTCATCATCTCTTCGATCTTCACCTGGAGATCCAGTTCAGCCTGTACTTTGCCTTCTTCAAAACCCTGCTGGAAACCTTGTGAACGAAGAGCTTCAGTCAGATGTTCATCCTGCTGACGCTGCTCCTGCCACCAGCTATCTATCTGTTCACGGGCTTCTTGAAGCAATCGCTCCGCTTCCTCCGAAGCATCACGTACCTGCTTTTCTGCAAACTCCTTGGCATCCTCCAGCATCTCCGCGGTAAGACGTTGTGTTTCTTCGTCCACGCGTGCCTGAAGCATCTCAGCTTCAGAACCTTCAGCTCGTTCACCATCTAACTCCGCATCAGACTCCGGTCCACCATAATGATGATGATTTTCGAGTCGTTTGCGGTCATCAACCGGTACATACTGGAAAGATTTAATCAAATTAGACAATGATATCATCTCCTCCACCGCGAGCGATAATGATCTCACCAGCTTCTTCCAATCTACGGATCGTTCCTACGATACGGGTCTGAGCTTCCTCAACATCACGCAACCGAACGGGTCCCATGAATTCCATTTCTTCCTTGAATGTCTCGGACATCCGTTTCGACATATTTCGGAATATAGCATCCCGTACTTCTTCGCTCGCCACTTTGAGTGCCAACTGCAAATCTGCGTTGTCGATATCCCGGATAATACGCTGGATCGAACGATCGTCCACATTGACGATATCTTCGAATACAAACATGCGTTTTTTGATTTCTTCTGCAAGTTCCGGATCTTGAATTTCCAACGAGTCGAGAATAGTACGCTCCGTACCACGGTCGACGCCGTTCAAGATCTGAACGATGGATTCGATACCACCCGCATTTGTATAATCCTGCGTAACAGTAGAAGATAATTTCTGCTCGAGCACCCGTTCCACTTGAGAAATGACTTCTGGAGACGTACTGTCCATAACAGCAACTCTGCGTGCTACATCGGCCTGCTTCTCTTGTGGTAACGAGGACAAGATTGCTGCTGCCTGCTCAAATTGCAGATACGATAATACCAGAGCAATCGTTTGCGGGCTTTCGTTCTGAATGAAGTTCAATATTTGATTCGGATCCGCCTTACGCGCAAAGTCAAAGGGTCTAACCTGCAGCGTAGCTGTCAAACGGTTAATAACTTCAAGTGCTTTTTGCGACCCGAGTGCTTTCTCCAGAATTTCTCTCGCGTACGTAATACCGCCCTGAGAGATATATTCCTGTGCCAAACAGATCTGGTGAAACTCAGACATAATCATATCTTTTTCAGAAGCATCCACTTTGCGAACATTGGCAATTTCCAACGTCAGTTGTTCGATTTCCTCGTCCCGCAAATGTTTGAAGATTTGAGCGGATACTTCCGGACCTAATGTAATCAACAAAATTGCTGCTTTTTGTCTTCCAGTCAGACCTTGACTGCTTGCCTTCGCCAATGCGTTCACCTCTATTCGTCAGCCAGCCACGTACGCAGCAGATTGACGAATTCGTCTGGCTTTTTCTTGGCCAAACTCTCCAATTGTTTGCGCACTTGACTTTCGTTCGTTACACTGTCCAACGTAATGGACGGAAACTCTGTTGCTACTGGAAGAGGAATGTCCTCTTCTTCTATTTCGTTTTGTTTGCGACGACGGCGCACTAACAAAATAACAACCGTTGCAATCAATGCTGCCACCAGTGCTCCTATGCCCCACATCATTCCGGTGGAAAGCTTGAAGCCTGTATTTGTTGCCGCAGCAGTCTGGAAACCTTGAGACATTACCGAAACTTTTTTGGCCAAGTCTGCGTCACTTATTACAGTGCCTGAGTCCGCCAATGATGCACGAACAATGTTAACCAAAATATTTTCAATTGCATCCTGAACCGGAGCTTGTAATTCTGTTTGTCCTGCCGGTGGTTCAACCGCAACGTTAATGGTTAAATCTTTTACAGTGTATGGACTAGAAACGATATCTTTAACAATTCGGTTGACATCGTAGTTTTTGGTGCTGGATGTTTCCTCCGAGGTTGAGTTGCCTGATGCATCCGATGATGGATAACCCGGAACTTCCTCTTGACCTGTGCCAGCAACACCGCCTGTCGGATTGCTTGCCCCAGTGTAACTCTTTTGAATCTCTTGCACACTAATCTCGATGCCTTTCATATTATCTACATCGACCGGTGTGACCAGGTTTTCTTTCCGCGTTTCCTTGTCAAAATTAAGCTTGGAAGCAACCAGAACATTGACGTTCTCGTCACCCACAATCTGCGAAAGAAATTGTTTCACATTATTGCGAACATCATTTTCGAATTTCTTCTGTAACGCCATGTTTTCTTGGACTTCAGAAGATAATCCCCCGCTACCACCTCGGGCCGTAGGAATCAGTTCCGCTTCATCCGTGTTCGTAATCGTTATGTTTTCAATAGGTAGATTGGGAATGGCTGTTTTGACCAAATTAAAATATCCATCTACCGCAGCCTGATTGGGGTGATAACCCGGTTTAAACTGCAGGGCCACTGATGCTGATGCTTTATCCTGCTCTTCTAGGCCAGCAAAGATATTATCTTTTGGCATATTGACCAGTACTTTAGCATCCTGTATGCCTTGCATCCGTTGAAGCAACTGCTCCACTTCTCCGTTCAATGCGTTGTTATACTTCACATCGAACTCTTTATCCGTCATCCCAATTGGAGATGATGACTCCTCAAAAGACTTATATCCTAATGAACCATTCTGAATAATTCCTTGTGATCCGATATTTACTTTTGCAATAGCAACATCCGTGCTCGGTACAGATATGGTCTTACCGTCTGCACTTAATTTGTATGGAATACTGGAGGAATCAAGATAACTAATGACGCCTGCAGAGTCACTTGCATTCAAATCCGTGAAAGCAACTTCATATTCCGTCTTTGACAATTGCATGGTTAGTACAACTGCAGCCAAAATTAAAAACAGGAATGTGGAAATAAATAATACTTTTTGCTTTTTGCTAAAACTATTCCAATACTGGGATGCCTTATCCCTGTATTGGGCAATTCTCTCATTCACTCTGTCACCCCATCCGAAACTTTGCTTGGTCTGTCCCTCCGCAATCTCTATAGGTTCTAAAGTTTAACGGTCAGGAGCAGCATCGCAGCTGCTTGTTGTAGTAATCAGCGCTGTTGTCGAAGCGCATTTAAGTCAATTTACAATTGCGTACGCATAATCTCCTGATATGCTTCGACTACTTTGTTTCGGACTTGAGTCGTAAGTTGAAGACTCAACAGGGCCTGTTCAGAAGCGATCATCACCTGATCAACGTTCACTTTTCCAACCAGGAATTGGTTTGACATTTCATGTGCTTGGGTCTCCTGTGCAGCTACAGACCCTAGCGCATCCTGTAGGTATGTACCGAAGCTCTGAATGGTTTCGGCTGGTGTAGATGGTTTACTTTGTGCCGTACTTTGCATCTGAAGCGGTTGAATCCCCTGTGTGCTAAAAATGTTGTTCTGAATCATTAATGTCCCTCCCTTTCATTTCTGTTCTTTGGTTTTATGGATATTTCCACCTTTAAGCCGTTAACTAGGCTCTTCCAATCTCCAATGCTTTGGATATCATTGCTTTGGTTGAGTTCAAAGCTGTGACGTTTGCTTCATATGAGCGTGAAGCCGAAATCATGTCCACCATTTCTTTCGCGATATCCACATTAGGCATATACACATACCCCTCAGCGTTGGCATCCGGATGTGTAGGGTCGTAGACCGGTTTCAGAGGGGACTGATCTTCACGAATCTCCGACACTCTAACTCCCTCTCCAGACCCCCCGCTTTTCATCTGATTTTGAAGCAAGCTGTTGAAAGAAGTTTTGTTAGGTTCAAGCACAACCATCTTGCGCTTGTAAGGAACTGCCTCGCCGTTGGTTACACTCGCGCGCGTCGTCTCCGCGTTGGCAATGTTGGAAGATATAACGTCCATCCGCAAACGCTGAGCCGTTAGAGCCGATGCACTAATACTGAAACTGTTACTGATGTTCACCTAAGTTATCTCCCTTCGACTCCAACACGCATCATTTTGATCTGTTCATTCACTTGCTGAATATAAGCGTTGTAACGCAGCTGGTTCTCCGCCAGAAGACTCATTTCTTTGTCTACATCGACGTTGTTCTGGTTGTTATTCATGGATGTTGACTGGTCCATATTAACTACTGGTGTAGGTATGGAAGAGGAAGGACCTATGACAAAATGCCTTGAATCCGTTACTTTTCCTTTAAGAACAGGCATGTCTCCATTCATTTGTTCCTGCAGCATTTCTTCAAAAGCAACGTCCGAACGCTTGAAATACGGGGTGTCCGCATTCGCAATATTGTCAGCAATCGTTCGTTGTCTAATGTTGGAGGCATCGAGTGCACCTTGTAACCTTTGAAAACTAATATCATTCAAAAGATTCATAATCGCCCTCCTCTCTTTAGAAATTATGGAAATAGATTCAATCTTTTTCCGTCAGGATGCTTATGTTTTTTCGACAAAAAATATTCGCTTTTACACGGTTTTCTAGGACTTAAGTAGAATTAACTCTGATGTTGTCGTATAACATAAGTTTCTTCGAGATTGGGATATATTACAATAAGAAAAAAGCCCTATCTTTTCTGAAAGACAGAGCTTTTTGTGTATTTTCTGCAAATTATGAATTTTTTCGTAAATGTTGGGGCCCAAAACAAAAATAAGCTTAAGTGCTCAATATGAGCTCTTAAACATTCTTAAAATTTATACTATGCTTCTATACGATTCAGTACATCATAATAATACAAACAAGGAATCCAACGAAAAGCTTCAAACGATTTCCTGTTAGAAATATTTACCGATATAATAAGCTTTCTTATAATTTTCCTTGGAAACTTTTCTATTCTATGAAAATGCTAATTGACAAAATATCCATTTCGATTTAATTGTTTCAGCTTAATATCTAAAACACTTTTTTAACATTTAAACAGAGCAAGCTTATTTAAATTTCACAAGAATATTTTGTCACATCCGTAATACCATCTCATTCACTTTTTGCGTATTTATGCAAATCTTTCTCAAGCTTCTGATTAAACCGATAACCAGACTTGGAAAAACAAAATCCTTTTATTGGAATTTATAGAATTATCAAATATGAGTTGTCAGCACGTCTTTAGGGTTTAATTACATTATCTCTGCGGCACAAGTCCTAGATTATCTTTCATCTTATACAACTCCATCTCTTTTATCGGTTGCAATACGGCATTATATTAGGCTAAAACAAAAATAAACGGCATACATCTGGATCGAATAAAGTCTTCTACAGTCAGAACCAGGACCAAATATCCTATTTCCGTGTAGTTGTTTGATCTTTATTCATCCATTGTATACCGTCATCCAACCTACAATCACACCATGAACAGAGCTCTACACCTGTGTTACAAGATATATTGACTTAAATCACGATCAAGTGCAATGTCATTCAATTTCTCACGTACATATTCCGGAGTGATTACCATACGCTCCAGCGTAAGTTCTGGCGCTTCAAAAGACAGATCCTCAAGAAGTTTCTCCAGAATAGTATGCAAACGCCGTGCACCGATATTTTCCGTGTTCTGATTCACGTTCTCAGCCAGCTTGGCAATCTCACGAATGGCATCATCCGAGAATTCAATCTCAATATTCTCTGTACGCAGCAAATCCACATACTGCTTGGTTAAAGCATTTTTAGGTTCCGTAAGGATTGATACAAATTCATCAAGCGTCAGGCTGTTCAGTTCCACCCGGATCGGGAAACGCCCCTGGAGCTCTGGAATAAGATCCGAGGGTTTGGCTACGTGAAAAGCACCAGCTGCCATAAACAGGATATAATCCGTTTTGACAGGGCCATACTTCGTCATTACCGTAGATCCTTCCACGATTGGCAGAATGTCACGCTGTACACCTTCACGGGATACATCAGGGCCGCTACCGCGTCCCTGACTGGCAACTTTATCAATTTCGTCAATGAATATGATACCTGTCTGTTCCGCCCGGCGAATGGACTCCTGAGTAACATCATCCATATCAATCAACTTGCCCGCTTCTTCCTGAATCAATACTTTACGAGCTTCCTTAATCGCCAGTTTACGTTTTTTGGTACGACGTGGCAATAAACTACCAAACATCTCCTGCATGTTCATCCCCATCTGATCATTTCCTTGACCAGCGAACATGTCCATCATGTTTGGCGTGGTATCTTCCACATCAATCTCGATAACGTCATCTTCCAGCTTGCCAGATAACAAATCAAATTTGATTTTACGTCGCCGTTCAGCTACTCCCGTATCCGGTTCCTGCTCATCGGTTTCTGGCGTGTTGTTGCCATTATTGCCAAAAATCATTTCGAACGGATTCCGCTGATTTTTGGATTTGGATTGTGAAGGGGCCAAAATATGTACGATCCGCTCATTGGCAGCCTCTTCCGCTTTGTCCTTAACCTTTTCTGTGCGTTCCAGCTTGACCATCCGCAGCGATGTTTCAATCAGATCACGAATCATAGATTCCACATCACGGCCAACATAGCCCACTTCCGTGAACTTCGTAGCTTCCACCTTTACGAATGGAGCTCCTACCAACTTAGCCAGTCGGCGTGCAATCTCTGTTTTACCAACACCAGTAGGTCCAATCATCAGAATATTTTTAGGTACAATATCATCTTGGGTATTTTCGGGCAAAAGGCTACGGCGATAACGATTGCGAAGGGCGACCGCTACCGATTTTTTAGCCTGTTTTTGACCTACAATGTACTTATCAAGCTCTGCAACGATTTGTCTTGGCGTTAACGCTTGAGTATCCATATAGCTTCCCTCCTACCAGTATGTGAACCTTGTTTATGAGATAGAACGTTATAAACTTACCTACAAGAACAAAGAATCTCCACGAAGTAACTGGAGC
Organism: Paenibacillus sp. RU5M; assembly: GCF_900221055.1. Lineage (NCBI taxonomy): Bacteria > Bacillati > Bacillota > Bacilli > Caryophanales > Paenibacillaceae > Paenibacillus > Paenibacillus sp. RU5M. Next base: position 690,652 of record NZ_OBQM01000002.1, read on the forward strand.
CGATTTAATCATCATGCCCCATAACGGGAGATTGGTTTTCTTACAACTCTTCAACAATTATATTATTGTTGGTATATACGCATAACTCTGAAGCAATCTGGAGTGATTCACGAGCAATGTCTTTTGCTTCCAGATCCACTGCATGACGTTTTAACGCACGTGCAGCAGATAACGCGAAGTTTCCTCCCGAGCCAATAGCGATAACATCATCATCCGGCTCGATTATTTCGCCACCACCAGAAATCAGCAGCATACCTGTCTTATCCATAACAATAAGGAGTGCTTCCAGTTTGCGCAAAATCCGATCCTGGCGCCAATCCTTGGCAAGTTCTACCGCTGCACGCTGCAGATTACCATGATGTTCCTCCAGCTTGCCTTCGAATTTCTCAAACAAGGTAATGGCATCCGCCACGGAACCGGCAAAACCGGCGACAACCTGTCCACGATACAAACGTCTAACCTTTTTGGCTGTATTTTTCATCACAACACTTTGCCCCATGGTCACCTGACCATCACCGGCAATGGCTGCTTTGCCATTATGACGAACTGCACAGATCGTTGTAGCATGAAATGACATATCCATGATATCAGCCTCCTCCCACGATTAATTTACACGCGTTCCGGAACGGTTAGACCTTCTGCTGCTGCAAAACGGGCAATGCCGTCCAGTGCACGCTGCGCAAGTGCTTCATTCTTTTCCTTTTTGTTGCGTATTTTAGTTTCCAGCTTCGGCAGCAATCCGAAGTTTGCGTTCATTGGCTGGAAGTGTTTGAAATCAGCTGTTGTAATATATTGTGCCATACTGCCCAGCGTGGTCTCCACCGGCAATACCACCAGTTCCTGTCCAAGCGCTGCTTTGGCTGCATTCATACCCGCGATCAAACCGGATGCCGCAGATTCTACATAACCTTCTACTCCCGTCATTTGACCTGCAAAGAACAGGTTCGGACGCTCTTTGAACTGATACGTTGGACGAAGCAGTTTGGGAGAATTGATAAATGTATTACGATGCATAACGCCATAACGGACGAATTCCGCATTTTCAAGTCCAGGGATCAAAGAAAAGACACGCTTTTGTTCTCCCCACTTCAGATGCGTCTGGAATCCGACCAGATTGTACAGCGTTCCTGCTGCATTGTCCTGTCTAAGCTGAACAACAGCATGAGGCAGTTCTCCAGTATGCGGATTGACGAGTCCTACAGGTTTCATCGGACCAAACAAAGCCGTTTGTTTACCACGTTTCATCATGACTTCAATTGGCATACAGCCTTCGAAGTAAATTTCTTTCTCAAACTCTTTCAGTTGAGCAACTTCCGCTGTGATTAACGCTTCATAGAATACATCGAATTCCTCTTCTGTCATCGGACAGTTCAAGTACGCTGCTTCGCCTTTATCATAACGTGAAGCCAGATAAACTTTATTCATATCAATGGAATCTTTTTCGATAATTGGCGCAGCCGCATCATAGAAGTAGAAGTATTCTTCACCCATAAGAGCCTTGATTTGCTCTGACAATGCTGGTGAAGTCAAAGGCCCCGTTGCAACAACAACGATTCCGTCTTCCGGCAAAGAAGTCAGCTCTTCATTAACTACTTCGATGAGTGGATGCTGATGAAGTGTAGATGTGATCTCGCCTGAGAATCCGTCCCGGTCCACAGCAAGTGCTCCACCTGCTGGAACAGCATGACGGTCTGCTGCACCCAATACCAGAGAATTAAGCATTCTCATTTCTTCCTTCAATACACCAACTGCGTTAGTCAACCCATTCGCACGAAGCGAGTTGCTGCATACCAGTTCTGCAAATTTATCTGTATGGTGAGCCGGTGTTTTCACAACCGGTCTCATCTCGTATAGTTTTACGCGCACACCGCGACTTGCGATCTGCCAAGCTGCTTCTGTTCCTGCCAACCCGGCACCGATAACGGTTACTTGTTTTTCATTCGTCAAAATCATTTACCCCCATTATGCTAATCCGCTCAATCTTCTTCAGGTTCCTCTACCGGCTCTTGATGATCACATGAAGTACACTGTAATCGTGTTCCCTGTTTGTTCCGTTTCTCAATCATTAGTGATCCACAACTTGGACATGGTTTCGCTGACGGTCTATCCCATGATACAAAATCACATTCAGGATATTTGTCGCAACCATAAAAAATACGTCCCTTTTTACTGCGGCGTTCAACAACATGCCCTTCCTTACACTTCGGACAGGTTACACCGATATCCTTGATGATTGGTTTGGTATTCCGGCAATCCGGAAATCCGGAACATGCGAGAAACTTGCCGAAACGACCCAGCTTATAAACGAGCGGTTTGCCGCACTTCTCACATATTTCATCCGATACTTCATCTTCAATCTCGATTTCTTTCATTTCTTCTTCTGCAAACTCAAGCCGTTTCTCAAAAGATTCGTAGAATTCTGCGAGTACTTTGACCCAATCCTCCGACCCTTCTTCCACATGGTCAAGATCACCTTCCATGTTGGCGGTAAACTCCACATTCAGGATCTCCGGGAAGAACTCCTCCATCTGTTCGATGACCAGTTCGCCCAGTTCCGTTGGCATGAATTTCTTCTCTTCAATAGCAACATATCCGCGCTTCTGAATGGTCTCCAGCGTTGGCGCATATGTACTCGGACGCCCTATGCCCAGCTCCTCAAGTGTTTTAACCAACCTTGCTTCCGTATAACGTGGTGGCGGCTGTGTAAAGTGCTGTTTCGGCTCGATCTCCCGATTCTCCAGCACATCTCCATTTTTCAGCGGAGGCAGCAGACGATCTTCTTCCGTTGTACCGTCATCGTTACCTTCTACATACACCTTCATGAATCCCTGGAAACGAACTTTCGAACCCGCTGCCCGGAAAATCGTATCTCCTGCAGCAATGTCCACGGAGAGTGTATCCAGAACGGCAGATGACATCTGGCTCGCTATAAAACGTTCCCAAACCAATTTGTACAACCGGAATTGATCACGACTCATAAACGATTTAATGGAATCCGGATCACGCAAAATCGACGTTGGACGAATCGCTTCATGCGCGTCTTGAGCATTGGCTGCTTTTTTGGAATAGTTTCTAGGCGTCTCTGGTGCAAATGGCTCACCGTACTTGCCAATAATGTATTCCTTGGCTTCTTCCTGAGCCGATGCTGCAATTCGGGTAGAGTCCGTACGCATATACGTAATGAGACCGACTGTGCCTTCTTTTCCGAGGTCTACGCCTTCATACAGCTGTTGGGCGACAGACATCGTTTTGGAAGCTCTAAAATTCAATTTACGTGCGGCTTCCTGCTGCAAGGAACTCGTTGTAAACGGAGCAGAAGGGTTACGGCTGCGTTCCTTCTCTTTAACTTCTTTGACTGTAAAAGAAGCGCCCTCGATCTGTTTTAAAATGGCCTGCACTTCTGCCTCACTACCAAGTTCGGTTTTGGTACCGTTCAACTGATGGAACTTGGCTTCAAACGGATTTCCGTCCGCAGTCAGTTTGGCAGTAATGCTCCAGTACTCTTCCGGTTCAAAATCATTGATTTCATTTTCACGATCCAAAATGATTTTGACGGCCACGGACTGAACGCGGCCAGCGGACAATCCTTTTTTGACTTTCTTCCATAATAACGGACTAATTTTATATCCTACAAGCCGATCCAGAATACGTCTGGCCTGCTGCGCGTTAACCAGATCCATATTGATCTTACGCGGCGTTTTGAACGCATCTTTGACAGCCTGTTTCGTAATTTCATTAAATACTACTCGGCAATCCGCAGTTTCATCCAGTTCAAGTGCATGGGCCAAATGCCAAGCAATAGCCTCACCTTCGCGATCCGGGTCAGCTGCGAGATACACTTTTTTCACTTTCTTTCGTGCATCCTTCAGTTCTTTTAAAATTGAACCTTTACCGCGGATCGTAATATATTTCGGATTAAAATCATTCTCTACCTCAACGCCGATCTGACTCTTTGGCAAATCGCGTACATGCCCCATCGAAGCTTTGACGATGAACTTGCTGCCTAAATATTTGCCGATCGTCTTCGCCTTTGAGGGCGACTCCACGATTACGAGTGCATCCGCCATAGGTCCATCCTCCTCTCAGTCATGAAACTGCTGCTTGTTTTTATGATTCATACTTCATTAGCAGCAGGACTAACTTCCGCTAATAATCTATTTTCACATGCTGCCTTGATCGCAGCATCGTCATACCCTCGCGTATTTGGTTCCAGGTAATTGGCTAATCTGCTTTTTTATGATTAAAGATAACAGAACTGAATGCAAATGTCCAAAATCCCAGTTGAGCTGTTCCACAAGTTGATCCAGTGATTGCTCTTCCTGCTCTAGCAGATAAATAACACGTTGTTCATCTGAAGATAGTTTTACGACAGGGAATATTCCTTGATTGGAAGTTTCACTGCTTTCCGCCGAACGTCCTCTATTGTAAGGAAGTTGCTCGGCTTTTGGCAAGTCCAATCGAAACTCTTCCAATAAATCTGTGGCACAGGTCACCAATTTTGCCCCCTGACGAATCAGATTGTGCGAGCCTCGGCTTTTGGGAGATGTAATGGGACCTGGGACTGCAAACACGTCTCTTCCCGCTTCGAGTGCAGCATCTGCTGTAATGAGTGATCCACTTCGGATATCAGCCTCAACGACTAGCGTACCGAGAGTTAACCCTGCAATGATCCGATTACGTTCCGGGAATAATCCCTGACGCGCACGTGTACCCGGAGGATATTCTGATAAAAGCAGCCCTGTTTCTGCAATTCGTTCGGCAAGACTTGTATTTTCCGGTGGATAGATGTTATCAATTCCTGTCCCAAATACCGCAATAGTTTTGCCGTTTGCACGAAGAGTTGCATCGTGGCACACACTATCTATTCCTCTGGCAAGCCCGCTTACAATGGTCAGCCCTGCCTTGCTTAGTTGCTCTGCCAGTTTCTCACCAATTTTACGTCCGTATACAGTAGGCATACGTGTTCCTACCATTGCAATGGATTGAGCGTGCAACAGATTCATATCTCCTCGACCGTACATTACCCAGGGTGGCTGAACGGTTTCCTTCATTAATATGGGGTAGTCCTGATCCAAATAGGTAACGACTTCAATTCCCTGTTTATAAACACTCTCTTGTCTCTGCTCAATCCAGTCGATATTGAATTGCTTGGTTAGACGCACAGCCTGATCCTTGCGTAAACCCGCGGCAATCCAATCCCCTTCTTTATAATCCAGATAATCCGTCATTTGATGTTGTCCTGATAGCAGTTTCGAGATTGTTTTCTTACCAATACCATCCGTTTCATGCAGTCCAACCAAAATCCATCTCTCTTCCATAATCAGAAACCTCCCATAGCGGGAAGAAAATCTTCCCTCATATTGTGTGTTAAGTGACAACGGATTGCAAGCGTTTACTCTTACAGGCAGACAACAGCTCCCTTTTATACCCCGTAAAAAAACGCAAAAAAGCAACCCTTCGCCCTGTTCAGGACAAAAGGTTGCTTACCTTTTCCGCATTATCAATAGTCGGCTCACCAGAAAAATAAATTTCCTTCACCGTTTCTTCTATTATAACGAAAAAGAATTAATGTGTCGTGCACAAATCCAGAATTCCGCGTTCTTCAAGTACGCTCACAAGAGTCGAGCCCATTTCAGCTGGCGTCGGAGCAACTTTGATTCCGCAAGATTCCAGTTTTGCAATTTTTTCTTTGGCTGTACCTTTACCGCCAGAGATAATAGCACCCGCATGACCCATACGTTTGCCTGGAGGCGCCGTAACACCACCGATGAAGCCAACTACCGGTTTTGTCATGTTATCGCGTACCCACTCCGCAGCATCTTCTTCAGCCGTACCACCGATTTCACCAATCATGATAACAGCACGTGTCTGAGGATCTTCATTGAACCGTTTCAGGATATCAATGAACTCGGAGCCTTTAACCGGGTCACCACCGATTCCCACAGCAGAAGATTGTCCAATTCCACGCGCAGACAATTGATGAACGGCTTCATAGGTGAGTGTTCCACTACGGGAAACCACGCCAACGTGACCAGGCATATGAATATAACCTGGCATGATGCCGATTTTGCATTCACCTGGTGTAATAACACCCGGACAGTTTGGTCCGATCAGAACGGTATCTTTTCCTTCCATGAAGCGGTCAACCTTGACCATATCAAGTACCGGGATACCTTCTGTAATACAGATCACGAGATCCAGCTCTGCGTCAACAGCTTCCATGATGGAATCCGCTGCAAATGCCGGAGGAACGTAGATGACGCTCGCTGTTGCGCCAGTAGCTTCCTTCGCTTCCTGTACTGTATTAAACACCGGCAGACTGACTACTTTGCCATCTTCCAGCGTGATATCAACATTGGTTCCGCCTTTACCCGGTGTAACGCCACCTACCATCTGGGTTCCGTAGTCCAATGCGCCCTTCGTGTGGAACATTCCCGTTGAACCCGTAATGCCTTGCGTAATGACTTTTGTATTTTTATCAATCAAAATACTCACGTTGCTTCACATCCTTACGGTTATTTTTCAAGTGCCGGACAGCTCCGGAACTAAGGCAGCAATTTGCCCAGGAATGAACTTATTTTACGAGGGCAACAATTTTCTGTGCACCATCGGCCATGGAATCAGCAGGAACGATATTCAGGCCGGATTCACCCAAAATACGTTTACCAAGCTCCACGTTAGTTCCTTCAAGACGAACAACCAGCGGTTTAGTCAGGCCAAGCTGCTTCGCGGCTTCAACAACACCATTGGCAATGACATCACAACGCATAATGCCGCCAAAAATGTTAACGAAAATACCCGCCACTTTGGCGTCAGACAAAATGATTTTGAAAGCTTCGGTCACTTTCTCTGTTGTAGCACCGCCCCCAACATCGAGGAAGTTAGCCGGGTCGCCGCCATAGTATTTGATGATATCCATCGTCGCCATCGCAAGTCCCGCACCATTGACCATACAGCCGATGTTGCCATCAAGTGCTATGTAGCTCAGGTCGTATTTGGAAGCTTCGATTTCTTTTTCGTCTTCTTCATCCAGGTCACGCAGTTCCAGAATGTCTTTGTGACGGAACAAGGCGTTGGAATCAAAATTCAATTTTGCATCCAGCGCGATAACGTTTCCATCTCCGGTAACAACAAGTGGATTGATCTCAGCGATGGAGCAATCTTTTTCGACAAATGCTTTGTACAACGCAAGCATAAACTTAACTGCTTTGTTCACCAATTCATTCGGAATACGAATGCTGTAGGCCAGTTTACGTGCCTGGAACACTTGCAATCCAATTGCAGGGTCAATAATTTCTTTGAAAATTTTCTCAGGTGTAGCTTCAGCTACTTCTTCGATCTCTGTACCGCCTTCTTCGGAAGCCATCATTACGACGCGGCCTGTGGCACGGTCCACAACAACACCCACATAATACTCTTTGCGGATATCGCATCCTTCTTCAATCAGAAGACGCTTCACTTCTTTACCTTCAGGTCCAGTCTGGTGTGTTACCAATACTTTCCCCAAAATTTCGGATGCGTAAGCACGAACTTCGTCGATACTTTTCGCTACTTTCACACCGCCGGCTTTCCCCCGGCCACCTGCATGAATTTGCGCTTTGACCACAGTCACTGGACTGCCCAGTGCCTCTGCGGCCGCAACCGCTTCATCGACTGTATAAGCAACCTTTCCGTTTGGAACGGTGACTCCATACTGTTTCAGTACTTCTTTTCCTTGATATTCATGGATATTCATTCTCGAATCCTCCTATCAACATGACTGCAACAAGGCGGGTTGGTAGACTAACAAAAGACAAATGTTGACTATTTTCACTTAAACCCAATTCATTGTAACATGTTTTTAAAACGCTTTCCTTAAAAAAGTAATGGTTAATAGACAGTATTTTGATATGGGTATGATCCCATATTGTGAATGCTTGGATATTAATGGAAAAAACCTCAGCTAATAAGCCAAGGTTTTTTTAATAGTATTACTAATGATGCATTTTATTTTCTGGCTACTTTGGTATTGGTCTGATGGACTTTCTCCAGAAGGCCTTTGAACTGTCCCAGTAGAGATTCAAACTCTGAACTGTTCAGACATGCGTCTTCCTGAATCGCTTCAGGTATAGACAAGGCTTTATGGCGAAGTTCCCGCCCAGCGTCTGTAAGGGTAATCAATACTTTCCGTTCGTCCTGAGCTGAACGTTCACGATGAATAAGTCCTGCTGACTGCAAACGTTTCAGAAGAGGCGTCAAAGTCCCTGAATCGAGGTAAAGTGCCTCTCCGATTTCCTTAACCGTACATTCTTCACGTTCCCACAATACCATCAAGACCAAGTATTGAGAATAAGTTACACCAAGCACCTCAAGGTAGGGCTGGTACATCTTCGTAATTTCACGTGAACAAGCGTATATGGCAAAGCATAATTGGTTATCCAGCTTCAAACTTTCATTCTGCATATAACTGTCTCACCTACCTATTGTGCATTCTATATACCTTAATAATAGAGGCTTACAACTGTTATATCCGCTATAATTCGGCGAATTATAAGGAGCCCTTCATCTATCTTATCATAAATTAGAAGAAAAACAGAATAATTGAGCACAAATGATTTTACTTTTCAATTTAATAGTGTTAAATTGAATTGTATAAAATATAATTTGAGGCATATACGATCGAAATCATATGACAACGTAACAAAAAACTCTTGATATGTTGAAACAACTAAACCAGCGTCTACATCCTTTTTTCCTAACAGTGCGACATTGATTCAGAACTGAACATTCTATACTTCTGCTAGAAACTTCATGCGGTAACTGCAAAAAATTTAGGAGTCAGGGATAGATATCAGCAGCTATGACAATGACGGGTTGACGCCCTGATTTCTTTTATATAAAATGCTTGTTAGAAGCTGAGGAAGCACCTTAATTCGTAGACTGGCCTGTATTATGCGCGCCAAGGACGAAGTGAGGTGTTTCTTTTATTATGTACGGAAAACTGCATAGTGCCTGTTTATATGGAATTGACGGCGTTTTAATTGAAGTGGAAACAGATTTGTCGAATGGGCTACCCCAGACGTCTATTATCGGATTGCCGGATTCGGCTATTCGTGAAGCGGTTGAACGTGTTCGTGCCGCTATAAAAAACTGTGGTTACCAGTATCCGTTGCAGCGGATTACGATTAATCTGGCCCCCGCTGATCTGCGCAAGGAAGGATCTTCTTTTGATCTTGCCATTGCTATTGGTTTACTTACGACAAGTGGTCAGCTAGTACTTCCTGCACAGGAACGGACATTGGTGGTGGGTGAGTTGGCATTGGACGGTTCAGTGAGATCTGTGCCTGGCATTTTGTCCATGGTAGATTTGGCGAAACGGCTAGGCTTTACCTCCGTTCTTCTGCCCGCCGATAATCTGGAAGAGGCTTCGCTAATTCGGGGTATCCAGATATATGGTATTCGTCACTTGCAAGATATCGTACCTGAACAGGAAACGAATTCAAAGAACAAGGAAGGACTGCTGCAGAATACCGGGCCTGTTGTTTTAAAAGATTACGCCCATCTGTCTGCTCTGCATCCCAATGTCGGTGATATGGAGCGCCATGAGCGTCCAATGCGATCTCCATCGTTGGACGATGATTATAGTGATGTTCTGGGACAACATCACGTAAAGCGTGCACTCATGATTGCCGCAGCAGGCATGCACAATATTCTGCTCGTCGGACCACCAGGAACAGGGAAAACGATGTTAATTAAACGACTGCCTACGATTCTCCCACCATTGTCCGAAGACGAAGCGCTGGAAGTAACTAAAGTGCTAAGTGCCGCAGGCAAGCTTAAAGATACCTCGAATGGTCTCATCGCAGACAGACCCTTTCGCTCTCCACATCATACGATCTCCACTTCAGGTCTAATTGGAGGCGGCGGCATCCCCAAACCGGGTGAAGTAAGTCTTGCCCACCGGGGTATATTGTTTCTGGATGAGCTGCCTGAGTTTCAGCGGCAAGTCCTAGAAGTGTTAAGACAACCATTGGAGGATCGTAAAGTCACCATTAGTCGGGCGAGAGCTGCTTTCACATTTCCAGCACAATTTATGCTCGCCTGTTCTATGAATCCTTGTCCTTGCGGTTATCTCTCTGCCCAATCGGAGGATCAAAGATGTATATGCAGTCCTGCACGCGTGGCTGCGTACCGTGCCAAAATCTCGGGACCACTACTAGATCGCATCGACCTTCAGGTCGAAGTTCCTCCCCCTGGGGAGTGGCGTAAGGCTGGCGCGTCTCCTTCATCTGCGGAAATGCAGGCCAAAGTCATTCATGCTCATCATATTCAGGCCGCACGATATGCGAATAGTTCTGTTCGCTGGAACAGCCAGCTATCAGGAACCCTTCTGCGTCGAACGATCCGTCTGCCTGAAGAAGCAGACCAACTGCTCCAGCAAACACTGCAAGCACTGAACCTGAGCATGCGTGCACATGATCGAATTATTAAGATGGCCCAGACGATCGCAGACTTGGACCATGAAGGCGTCATTTTGACAGCTCATGTGGCTGAGGCGATACAGTATCGTCAACTGGATTTGAATTTATTTTGAGTGAGGGTCATTCAGGTAATAAATGAAGCTTTAAGGAAAAATATATTGCCCTCATTATCTTGCATCATGATACGTTCAAGCCAGACATCTATAGATTTCAAACTTAAGGTTATATAAATTAACAAGTCAAATACCCCTGCATAAATTTCCTCTGTATAGGAGGGATATGTGCAGGGGTTTTTCATAGAACATCTTCTTTTGAATAAGTAGCGAACAAGATATCAATTATTCAAATATAGTCAGCTTGTCCTTGGCTGGTGTACGTTCTTTGGCAGAAGGAATAACATCTGGGTACCCCATGTAAACCATGCCGATAATTTTTTCCCCAGCCTGAACGCCAAGGGACTTACGGAATTTTGGTCCGTACAAGAAAGGCTTGGTTACCCAGAACGTTCCAATGTCTTCACTCCATGCCGCGAGTAGGAAGTTCTGTACCAATGCACTCACTGCTGCAAAATCTTCATCCCAGATATTCTGGCGCGGATCTTCTTCCATAACGACAAGCATGACGGCAGGGACCTGCTTGATATTGGCAGAGAACTTGTTATCCTCTCCCATCTCGGCATCAATCGCGTCTGCCAGCTTATTCAGTCCATTTCCGCTAAACAATAAAAACCGCCACGGCTCACGCAATTTATGATTGGGTGCCCATACGGCTGTGTCCAACAAATCAATAATTTGCTGTGTGGGAACAGCTTCTTTTTTAAACTTTTTGACTGTACGACGATTTTGAATGGCTTCTCTTACGGCGTTACCCGTTTGGGTAGATTTACTCATGACCATGCCTCCCAGATTATAAAAAATTATCCGTGACCGCAGTTCAAGCCTGCGATATGAATCGACTCATTTATGAAAAATCAAACGGTGCAGCAAAACTGGATTACCCTCTTGATTATACACTGATCTGTTCATTGGATTCAAAGGAATGCGGATAACATTATCTCGTTCTGGTTATTTCGGATGCAAAAGGCGACTTCGACTCTTCCCTCCGCCGAGGGAAACTTTAGAGTCAACGTCGCCTTTCTTCATTATAAATAGCTATTTAATCAATAAGGGTATGATCCTGCTCCTTCATATTTCCCATTCACAAAATCCATTTTGTTTATTTTTTCTTGGTTGCCGGCGATATCCGTGCTGAAATACTCCACTGATTTGACATCAGGAGCATAGATTTTTATTGGTACGGTAAACGTGATCCATTCACCCCCATTGATTCTGTACTGGGTCATTTTCAAGCCAGATCCGTTAACTTCGTCCGTTGCCTTCAACTTAAAATTAAATCCATTAATATATTGTTTTCCGTTGGATACCTCTGTCAGAGGAACTAAATTATATTTGGTTACAGGCGGGGTTTTGTCCACATTACTTTTAAGGAAAAAATCAAATGTATTGTTAGGTCCTTTGACCAAAGTTACCCTAATCGTTTGATTGATATAACCATCCGCTTCAACAGAGATTATGCTTATTCCCGGAGACAGTCGATCCATTGAATACTTGCCTTGTTTGTCTGTTATCATCTTAAGATTATTAATAGATACCGTGGCCCCAGCCACTGGCCTCCCCTGTTCATCTTGCACCAAGCCACTCACCTTGGCGGCCTCTTGAAGTGTTATGTTCAACTTCTCTGTAACACCGGTATATAGAAAAAGATATTTTGTGTAAGGAACATACCCATCTGCATCAACCGAAACCACAATATCAGGGGCGGAATAAGGATTAATACCTGTAATTGCGTAGTTTCCATCCTTGTCCGTCTTCACAGACTGGCTGACAGTTGTTGCTTTAATGACAGCACCCACAACTGGTTTTCCTGATTGATCAGTAACTTTGCCTACAACTGTTGCTGGTTCATAGAGGGAAAAATTAAATGCCCTTGTTTCTCCCGGAATCAAATAATAGCTAATATAATTTTTGTCGGTGTCCAAGTACCCCTTGGCAACCAGACTAATCTTGATGCGTATGCCTTCACTTAACGTTGTTTCAAAATTGTACTCTCCCTTGGAATTGGTTTTAATTGTTTTGGTTGCTATTTCGCTGTTTTCGAATGTGTACATCTTAATATTTACATTTACATCTTTCACTGGAAAACCATCCATATCAGTAATTTTTCCATAAATTTTTGAAGTTTGAGCAAGATTATTAACTTGCCCCTCCGTAGAAGCATTTTTGGATGCAGCATATGTCGTTCCAGAATACAGCAGACCACACACCCCGAAAAATATTAAAAACACACTTAAACGAATCATCCATTTCCATTGAATACTCATGACAATCGTTCACCTCATCCAAATATAGTAGTAAGTCCGGTGCCATATGAACTCGTTTTATCTATCTAACTGACCAACATTTCGAGCTTCCAAAATTCCCCGCCCCATACATATTGCCAAATTCCTTCACCACCGTTCATGGTTTCGCTAATATCCAGCACTTCCAATTGCGGTGTCACCCAATCCAGTTTCATTTTCTTTGCCGCAGCAGATTGAATTTCTTTCATAGTTCACACCTCTTTTTCATATTTGCTTTTCTCATTTTATTATAAATGATACATTTTGTATCTATTTATTTTAAGTGCTCCAGTCTTTTTGTCGACTAGCAACAGTGTTAGAAAACACAGCAAGGCTTCATTGTTTATGGAATAGAAAGAACTTGTAAAAGGGCATACATGATAAGGAGAAAGAGTGCACATTATAACAGGCAACTCATTTTCGTATATTGAATTCAAACATATCGTTTGAGCTCTTATTTAGAGAATTATTAATTAGATGTAGTCCATTAACGATCGGAAAAAGGAAATATTAACTCCAAATATAATTTTAATTACCTGCACTTATAGATACGGATTGTATCATTTTTACTGCATGTGAAGTAGCTATTTCCTTAATTTCTTTCTATCCTATAACCTGCCAAAAAAATAACCCACAAGAGAGTCACTTTTTCAAGTGTCTTTCTTGTGGGTTAACACATCAGAAGAATCGCGTATAGTAGGAACTCAAAATGCATTAATGATATGATCGACCGAAACGGCTTCGCCTGCTTTATCCAACATGACTGCGATCACATCAAAACGGATTTGATGATTTGTCTCTCCCGTCATTTGCAAATATACAGATGCAGTTGCACGTACCTGCTGCATTTTACGAATATCTACCGACTCCTGGGGTGTTCCATACAGTCCAGTTCCACTTCTACTGCGGACTTCAATAAAAATAATCATGCCTTCATGGGAAGCAACGATATCAATCTCTCCGCTTCGGCAGCGCCAATTTCGCTTCAAAATGCGATAATCATGCTCACGAAGCCAGTCGCAAGCAGCTTCTTCACCCAATCGCCCTTTTTGCTGACGTGTCAGTTTTGAAGCTGGACCCTGTTCTGATCTGTGCTCTACCATGATTCCTCTTCCTCTCGTCCAGAAGCCAGACGGTCAGCACGATAAATGTAGGTCAACACTTCGGCCACCAGTTGATACAGTTCCGACGGGATCTGTTCATCCAAATCCAGTTTGGAAAGCACTTCGACAAGTGCAGCATCCTCCTGAACAGGCACACCATTTTCCTTGGCTTTATCCAGAATGGCTTCTGCCACTTTGCCACGGCCTTTGGCTACGACCACTGGTGCTTCGCTCTCACCAGGTACATATTTTAAAGCAACGGCCTTTTTGGACATCAGGTCCGGTTGCGAATCCTCTTTCATACCCGCATGTCCACCCCTTTGTATCGTTCAGGACTGTAGTCCGAGGCAGTCATTTTCCGTTCGGCACCCGGTTCCTGGCCAACAGGCCAGGGTTCCGCCTTGAAAGTCAGCAACTGATAACCCAGCTTGTCCAGCGCCTTATGGATCTCTTCGCGCCCACTTTCCAAGAGCGGTCCCATTCCTTCGCCGTCATTAAGTACACGCAGACTGACGATATTATTAACAACATGCACATCCACCAGCGTTGGACCAAGACTTTTCATGTCCAGATCAAACCAAAGGCGGCAGTTGGATGCATCCAATTCACCGCGTTGCCCACGGCGTGATTGAATCTGAACGGAAGCCGTCTCTTCTCCGTCAGGTCCGGTAATGGGGATAAACCAGTGCATCTGGGCAAAGGTAGCACTGCGATCTGTTGTTAGCAATAACTGCTGACCTGTTAGAAATTGCACAGCCTGTCCTGCGGCATCTTTGAGCGCCGCAGGTGCACCCTCGCTGCTGGCAAGCTGCAGCAGCAAGCCCTTGAGCGTGTCCGCGGTTCCCGGGCTCGCCACTTCCCCCACGCGCGCCTGCGCAGCCGCGCCGTGCACTGCCTGCTGCTCGTGCTCCGCACCGAGCAGCTTCAACACGCGCCCCACCCACGGGTCCCCCTCGTGGGTGACAGGCGCCGCCGCAGCTCCCGCAGGTGCTGCGGCACTACCGCCAGCCGGCAGCGCATCCGCGCCGGCTGGCAAAGGCTGCGGCACGCCTCCGGCAGCCGCAGCCACCGAGCCGCCCTGCGATGCAGGGGCGGCCTGCGTCGCCGCACCCGGCTGTGCCGGTGCGGCTGTGGACGCGCTGCGCAGCGCGTCCAGCAGCGCCAGCAGCTTGGGCGCCAGCTGCGCTGCCGATGGAGCTGCTGGCGCCCAAGCTGCTGCGGAAGCGGTAGGCCCCGCAGCAGCAGGCGTTTCAGCGCGGCCGTCCGTTCGCCCGGCCGCGCCCCCTTCAGGCTGGCCTGCTATCACTAGCCCAGCAGCAACATCTACAGCCGCCCCCGGCATGCCCGGGCGGCTCCCAGCAACGCCCGCGTCAGCTGCACGCGGGCTCTCACCAGGTATTCCAGTTCCTGCCGGAATACCTGTACCCACCATGCCAGCAGTTCCAACATGGCTGGCCCCTGCTTTAAGCCCAGCATTCTCTGCATTTCCTGCACCAGTCTGTCCATTGCCTTTAACCGCGCCACCAGCAGTATCCACAGATCCATCTGCCATTTGAGCATCACCAGCGACTGCACCAGGCACGAGTTGCGCGGACAATCCGGTTGCCCCTCCTACCTGACGGTTACTGCCTGACGCAGCTACCGTTTCTCCCGCCTGCTCTCCGTTTAACGGTACAGGCACTCCAGCCATAATGTTATTCTTAACCGTAGCTGCCTGTTCACCAGTCGGCAGCGTTTTACCCGCGGTTTGTGTCAGCATGGACTCCAGCTGTTCAGCCAAGCCCTTCAACAACTGATGTAGTGGCGGGCCAAAAACAGCTTGATGTAGACCCTTTACCGTTTCCGCTGTAACCGGAAGACCACGCTGAAAAGCAATACCTGTTGCCTGCACCCATTCTTCAACAGGCACCTGTGCAGGTTTGGTTGTCATCATATTTTGAACCATGGCTACATTATCCTTGGTTAAAGGTAATCCGCTTCGCTGCATAGCTAACAGCAGTTCCCGATTCCCCTTGGTATCCGGCAAACCTACCTCCTGAAGCAAATTGTTCAAAGATGCCTGTGGCAGTTCTGCCAATGTACCCGTCAGCGGTTTCATTACCGTTACGCCATTTTCACCTGGAGGCTGGACCTGAAGCAGTGTTGTTTCACCTGGCCGAAGCGGAGTTTCTAATTTTGCACGCACCTGTACACCCTGAATCTGAAGAACCGCATCTGCTCCATCATCGGATACACTAACCACAGAACCCCTTACAACCTGACCTTCCTTTAACTCCAGTGGCTTGGCATTTCCCGGTTTACTATCTCCCAGCAGCCCACGAATCACGGAACTTATATTCATACCCTTACCCCTCCCTCCGTGAATGGTTTAATTAAAATAAAGTGTGCTGTTCTCCGAGCAGATTGCCGAGAAAACTGCGACGATGCATGGGTGTAGCACCACGAGCCATAATTTGTTCACGATGAAATTTCGTTGCATATCCCTTATGTATCGATAAACCATATTCCGGATATAACGTATCCCAATCCTCCTTGCAAAGCCTATCCCGGGTAACCTTCGCAATAATGGATGCTGCCGCAATGGATTGACTGTTTGCATCGCCTTTTATAATGGACAACTGCGGTATATTCACATCTACCTTTTCGGCATCTACCAACAGGTAGTCAGGCACGCCCTCAAGTGCTTCTACCGCACGTTTCATGGCAAGCCTTGCAGCCTGTTTAATATTCAATTGATCAATCGTTTCCGCATCTGCATAACCGATTCCCACTGACAACGCCTTTTCCATTATAATGTCATATAATGCATCGCGCTTTTTCTCCGTTAATTTCTTGGAATCATTAACCCCTTCCAGAATCAGATCACGAGGTAAAATAACGGCTGCCGCTACTACATCTCCAAATAAACAACCGCGTCCCACTTCATCAATTCCGGCAATACGTTCAAATCCACTTTCCCAATATTCACGCTCATAAATCAGCAGATCTTTGGACTCCACCATTTCTTTTTTCTTCTTTTTCGGTTCAACCAGGGCATCCAGTTGCGTCAATTCAATTAACTCATTCATTTCATTCATTACGGTGTCATCTCCTCTGCCCACTCTTGCTTCAACACATCACTTTTATATCATTTTATTATATAGACGTAGATTCCCGATTTTTGTTGTATCAGATCCTATTAAATAAGAAATAAGATTCTGTAAAGCGAAATAAGATTCTGTAAAGCATATATGATAATACGATGATGAGATATTATTTTATCGGTATCTGATCGCTTAAATTGAAGATATTCAGCATTGAGCAGGCTAAATCTTCATCACTCATCATAGCATGATTTAAGAGACCCAGATATACGTTCAATACAATCCCATAAAGTGCAATTTTCTAGAATCACCTTCCAGATCAATCAAAGTTCCTTTATTTTAAATTCCAGTATGGCAAAAAGCGACCGCTCCCGGTAATCCGGTAACGGCCGCTTCTTTCGGCAGTTGTCTCTTATTTAATAAGGAGCTTCCATAGAGAAACGTCCCATTTTGCCCGCACGCAATTCACGCAGAAATGCTCGCGATGCCTTTTCCAAATCGATACGCCCACCACTTACCACACAACCACGTATACGACCAACCTGTTCCATAATCGCAACAACGCTGTCCGAATCATCCGCATCCTTGGAAAACTCCTGAAGTCCATAGCGTTCTTCAAGAGAATCCCAGTAATAACGCATTAGATAACTGATGCCAAAAAAGGCGATGTCTTCTGCATTCAGAATCTCTTCCTTAATTGCACCTGTTACCGCAAGACGATAACCCACGTTTTGATCTTCAAATTTCGGCCAAAGAATACCCGGGGTATCCAGCAGTTCCATTTCTTTACCAACTTTGATCCACTGTTGTCCCTTCGTCACACCAGGACGATCTCCCGTTGCCGCAATGTTCCGTCCAGCTAGTCGGTTAATTAGCGTGGATTTACCCACGTTTGGAATACCAACAATCAGTCCACGAACCGCTCTCGGGTTAATCCCTTTAGCTATTTGACGATCAATTTTTTCTTTAAGGAGAAGCTTCGCTTGCGTTGGGATGTCTTTCACGTTGGTACCTGTTGAAGCATCTACAGGGAAAGCAGTGATTCCCTCTTTTTTGAAATATTCAATCCATTCTTGCGTCACTTTCGCATCCGCCAAGTCGGACTTATTCAACAAAATCATCCGGGGTTTGCCCTGTAAAATCTCGTCAATCATCGGGTTGCGGCTGGAGACAGGCAGACGGGCATCCAGCAGTTCGATGACCACGTCAATCAGCTTTAACTTATCCTGAATCTGGCGTCTGGCTCGGGTCATATGACCTGGAAACCATTGAATCGTCACCTTGTCTTCACCTCATTATTTGTTGATATACAAGCTTTTTCTACGACATGCACACCGCATCATTTCGCTGGCAAAACAATCTTAGATTTCTATTATCCCCAGATTAGTTCTGCCCTCTACGTTTTGGTGTACACTTTATATTTTGCTTATATATCCTGCATTCATATTAATGGTTAATCCATTTGATATCGCCGATCGGCCAGAAAATCACATCTGCACGACCTACAATATCCGTCAGTGACACATAACCGATCATACGGCTATCTGTACTGTTCGGACGGTTGTCCCCCATTACAAAAACATGACCTTCAGGTACTTTCCCATCCGGGAATTGCTCATTAGGGAAGTCCTTCACGTTATAGGTTCCACCGTTCGCTTCAGCAGCATCAATTGCTCCCTGAATGTAAGTCTCATCGACTTTTTTACCATTGACGAGAACTGTATCGTCCTGAACCTCAACGGTATCACCAGCGACAGCAATGACACGTTTAATGAAATCACGGCCTTCGGTTGGAACGTGGAATACGATTACTTCTCCGCGCTGTGGTTCTCTGATATCATATAAAATTTCATTGACGATCACACGTTCACCTGTATGAAAATTCGGCTGCATGGAAGGCCCGTCCACAACAAACGGTTTGAACAGTAACCACCGAATCAAAATGACAAGTACTAGTGCGATCACGATGGCTTTGAGCCATTCGAAAATTTCATTTTTGGCTTTTTTGGATCGACTGCCTTTCTCTTCGGCAGTATTGCCCTGGTCCTGTTGAACTTCCTGTTCCATTAATGATCTTCCTCTCTTCACAGTACATGTTATAGCAGTTTTTACACATCATCAGTTATGTAATCTTACACGCAAGCATTACCAGTACATTTAATCCACAATTCAAATGTCCCTCAATAACTGATTTCACAAGCCTCCCGGACTATTCGCGCGTGTGCCGCCATACCATTTTACTCGGAAGTGCACCTCCGGTTCAACTTTTCCCGGACAAAAACGAAAAGGGCTTGTCTCCAAGCCCTCCCCGGTATCCGTTATATTAACGAATTTCTTTAATTCTCGCTGCTTTACCGCGTAGTTCACGAAGATAATAAAGCTTCGCACGACGCACTTTACCACGGCGAGCCACTTCGATTCTATCGATTTTAGGGGAATGAAGCGGGAAAGCTCTTTCCACACCTACACCGTAAGAAATTTTACGAACTGTAAAAGTCTCACTGATTCCACCACCACGGCGTTTAATCACAACACCTTCGAACAATTGGATACGCTCACGAGTTCCCTCGATTACCTTAACGTGCACTTTCAAAGTGTCACCAGGACGAAAACTCGGAATATCCTTACGAAGTTGTTCTTGTGTAATCGCTTGAACGATATTCATCTATGACTCCCTCCTTCCGTACAGGCGTTCATACTTCTTCCAGAGAACACCTTGTCTCCTTCATTATCCATAGAGGACCGCCGTATTCCACATAACAGACTTATTGTATCACGCACCATAACAAAACACAAGGAAAAATAAACAAATTGCTGACAGAACTCTTTAGTTCTTCAATGCCCTTTAATCCTCATTATTTTCCTTTACTCCAATTAGACGTTATCCGCTATACGTTCATCTTAAATACGTCCTGAATTTTATTATAGTGTCATTACAATTCCATTAAAATACACCTGTCCATGCGCTTTTCTACACAATTCCTTTATGCACATAAAAGCTTCAGCCCCTTGGATTGTCATAATTAGTATTCTTGAATAAGTCAAGCATTAGACGGAAAAAATACTGTAACTTTCTGTCAAGAAAGATCGTCTATGATATAGCTTGTTGGATTACGTGCTGATGCATCTAAATGTAATTCCACGCAGAAATGAAATGGCAAAAGGAGAACCAAACGAATTATGAAATACTTCAAAAAAATTGCTCTTGCTGCACTCGCATTACTCACTTGTACCATTACAATGTATGCGTATGCGGTAACTCATCCTACCAATGCAATGTCTCACAAAGCATGCACGTCCTGGGATATGGTCAAACGTAAGGCATTTCTAATGTCTCACTCCGATTATTCCAGCAAACCTGCACTTGATCTGGCTACCTTTCACATCGCACAAGGTTCAGCTACTGAAGTACCTGTACTGATGTATCATTACATACAGCCCAAAATTAATAATCATGAAACAAACAACAAATCGATCATTAATCTGGAAGACTTCGAAGAAAACATGAAATATTTGCATGAAGAAGGCTACAACACAATTACACTGGAGCAGCTTGAACAATACGTGAATGGACAGATCTCCCTGCCCCAAAAATCTATTGTCATCACCTTTGATGATGGGTATCAGAACAATTATACTTTAGCCTACCCTGTGCTCAAAAAATATAATTTCCATGCTTCCCTGTTTGTAATCGGCAGCAAAATTCAGGATCAGCCTTCGGCTTTTGATCCAGCCAAAAAAACGTTTATCTCCAAACAGGAGATGCAGGCCGCTAAAGACGTCTTTGAGTTCAACAGCCATACCTATAATCTGCATCACAAGGGATATATGCGTTGCGGCGACAACGTGCCCGTCGGACTCGACACAAAACTGCTGAATAATGACGTCAAGCTAATGAAAGAAACTGGTATTGATACGCCGTATCTTGCCTACCCTTTCGGTTATACCAGCACGCAGATGATCTATCAACTGCAGCAAAACGGCTATCGTATGGCCTTTTCCGTACGTTCAGGCTTTGTTCGACCTGGGGATAATCCTATGAAGCTCCCACGATTAACGGTTACGACAGGAACCAATTTGGCTGCATTGCTCCATCCTGAATCAGACCAACAGGAAATCCTTCCTGTCGTAGAGATCAGTCATTAAGCTAGCTTAATACTTCCCCGCCTGGATAAAGAGTCGAGCTATACAGCCTTTTTGGCTGAAGCTGGGCTCTTTTTATGTCCAAAGAGGTTGGAGTGATTACATCCATCACTGAGCTGGAATAGATTACGGCTTCATGTGCATCATAGATGATGACCTGCTCCCTTCCGCTCTGACACAAGTCGGCATGTACGGCATAGCAATCTTTTCCGAACGTTGCAACCGTTTGCATATTACCATTGATCAAAGATGGCAGGACACCCCCACCTCGGCGATAAGCCATGATATAGTCAAGCTCGCTGTCATCCCAGTTGCGTACAGGCTCAATAATGGTTAACCAGCCGCGAGTTTTACGATCTTCTTTCCACAGTTCTTTTCCGTCGCTATCCAGCATAAACATTCCATCCTTGCCATTCTCATCTCCACGAATAATCCGATCCAAGCCTGCAATCTGTAATCCTTGTCTTTCTCTATAAAATTTCCCCAATGCAATATGCTGTGATTCAATCGAATCCTCATAACGCCATTTTTCATTTCCGTACCGATCCATCATCACCGTGACACTGCCACCGATAACAATTTCAACCTCTCCATCCTCGTCCACATCACCAAACCATATACAGTCTGCGTGATCATCAAGATTCTGACAGGACCATAATAATGTTCCATCATGATCCAGCATGTCATACCCGGCCATCACTTCATCCTTGCCATCCCCATCGATATCGTAGACCCACGGAAAATGACCTATATTACCTTCATGCTTCCATAGCAAATTGAAATCGTGATCTAATGCCCATAACGTCTTATACCGATCCTTCAGCAGGATATCCATCGTGTGTTGGTCACCAGTCAGGTTTGCAAGAATAATACAATCATGCGCTTGCTCTCCAGGCAAATCATGACGTTTCTTTATCTCTCCGGTTCTTCCGTCTAGAATAAGCAATTGCTTGTTCATTACACACAGCACTTCATTATTTCCGTCCCCATCCCAATCTACAATCTGAGCGGGATAGTCTGATCCTGGACCACCTGCATCCGGGTCCGGTGTTCCGACCTGCCACATTAATGTTCCATCCAGATCATATGCCGACAGACAGCATACCTGATGCGGAACGTAACGGTCGTCTATGCCCCCATCTGCCTGCACCAACAGCATCTCAAGCCTGCCATCTCCATTTAGATCTCCCAGAAGCATCTTGCAACGCTCTCCAGCTTCGCTAATATCCACTCTGCCAACTTCATAAGGCTGATGATTCATAATCTTCCTCCTCAGCATGTCGTCTTCATACGCTTCTAGCTGAGATCACCATAAAGAAATTTTTCAGTTTATACAACCCTATTTCGGAACATGCAAAAATGTTCAAAGCGGCAAAAGTGTTCAATACAGAAAAAGACCAACCTTCATATCACAAGGTTGGTCTTTCAAGATTTCGAATGAGATTATTTTACGAGCTCAAACGAGATAATATCAAATTACTCTGCATTCTTTTCACGATCGGAACGAAGCTTGTTTAACCAAACTCGTTCTTTGTCCGTCAAGTCCGCCGTCTCCAACATATCCGGTCTGCGTTCCAGCGTACGAAGCAAGGATTGCTCCCTGCGCCATGCCTCAATATTCAGATGATGTCCAGATAACAACATATCGGGCACCTTCATACCTCTAAATTCCGGAGGACGTGTGTAGTGCGGGTATTCGAGCAATCCGGTACTGAATGAATCCGTTACAGCACTTGTCTCATTACCCAGTACACCCGGAATAAGGCGCACAATACTATCAATCGCCACCATCGCAGGCAGCTCGCCACCCGTCAGCACGTAATCACCAATCGACAATTCATCCGTCACGAGAAACTCACGGATACGCTCATCATAGCCTTCATAATGTCCGCAAATAAAAATCAGATGATCTTCTTGTACAAGTTCCTCTGCTTTTTTCTGTGTGAACGTCTCACCTTGCGGACACATCAGAATAATACGTGGCGGTTTCATCGTTGCCGCAGCTTCGCCCCGTTGTTCTAATACATCCTCAACAGCAGCAAAGATCGGATCTGGCTTTAATACCATACCTCCACCACCGCCGTAAGGTGCATCGTCAACTGTATTATGTTTATTGGTCGCAAAATTCCGAAAGTTTGTTGCTCCCAGAGATACAAGCCCTTTGGTTTGGGCTTTGCCCAGAATGCTGGTTCCGAATACACCGTCAAACATTTCCGGGAATAGGGTTAATACATCCACTTTCATGTTATAGCAGCCCTTCCATCAGGTGAACCTTGACTTGCTTCTCTGTAACATCCACATCAAGAACAACATCATCAATAACCGGAAGCAGAATTTCTTTACCTGCAGGCGTTTTGACAACCCATACATCATTCGCTCCAGGAGTCAAAATCTCAGAGATGGTTCCAAGTGTTTCGCCCTCTTCGGTGATGACAGAACACCCAACGATTTGATGGAAGTAGTATTCACCTTCCTCCAGCTCTGCCAGATTCTCTTTTAACACTTTGGCCATGCCGCCTTTAAACTTCTCTACTTCATTAATGTTGCCATACTCTTTCAGACGAAGAATATACATATTCTTATGCAAACGTGCAGATTCCACGTTAACCATAACTGGATGATTATCTGGTGTAAAGAAAAACAACTCTGCATTTTTCGCAAAACGCACTTCCGGAAAATCAGTTAAAGGCATGATTCTCACCTCGCCACGAATTCCATGCGTATTGACGATTTTACCTACATTCATAAACTCTGCCATACTTTCCTCCTACAATCCATTCATATTGGTACGTATATGTGATGATCTCCCGCAGCCGTTCTGGTTACGGATCGTTCTTCGTATCGCTGTTATCCTAACGCTTCTTCAGAATCGATTCCGTACCCTTCACTACTTCCGCAGATAATCATACTTGACGAGCTTTTTCAATCCTATTATTTAAGTTTCAGCATGCACGAAAAGGGGCTAGGACATGCATCCTAACCCCCTTTCGTATATCTTTAAGATATGATATCAACGGTTACCCGTTTATCCATCTTAACTGCTGCTGATGTGACGACTGTACGAAGAGACTTTGCGATTCGCCCCTGTTTACCAATCACTTTCCCAACATCGTCAGGATGAACGGTTAACTCATAAACGACAAGCCGGTCTTTCTCAACCGTCCGAACCGCCACATCTTCCGGATGATCGACCAAAGCCTTAGCAATTATGCTTACTAATTCTTCCATAGAGGACCCTCCGAATCAGCACCTTATTTAGTCAATTTAGACTCGTGGAACTTCTTCATCACGCCCGCTTTGCTCAGCAAGTTGCGGACAGTGTCAGATGCTTGTGCACCGTTTTGAAGCCATTGCAATGCTTTATCTTCATCGATCTTAACAACAGCCGGTTGTTCAACCGGGTTGTAGTAACCGATCTCCTCGATAAAACGACCGTCACGTGGGGAACGGGAATCCGATACCACTACGCGGTAGAAAGGAGCTTTGTGAGCACCCATACGTTTCAGACGAATACGAACTGCCATTTGAAAATTCACCTCCTTCAATGAAATCTGTATATCGTTCAGCTGCTCCCAGAATCAACGGAAAGGAAACTTCATTCCTTTGCCCAAACCTTTGAGCTGCTTCATCGCTTTGTTCTTGCCGCCTTTAGGTCCCATCATATCCGAGAACTGTTTCATCATGCGGCGCATCTCATCAAACTGCTTGATCAGACGGTTTACTTCGGCCAGGGATGTTCCACTACCTGTAGCAATCCGCTTCCGGCGGCTATGGTTGATCATATCAGGGTTACGTTTCTCCTCGGTCGTCATGGAGTACACGATCGCTTCGATCCGGCCCATCTGTTTATCATCAACCTTCAGGTCCTTGGCTTGTTTCATCTTGCCCATACCAGGAATCATATCCATGATCTGATCGATTGGCCCCAGCTTTTTCACTTGATCCATTTGCTCCAGGAAATCTTCAAACGTGAATTCTGCATTACGCATCTTCCGTTCCATTTCCTTGGCTTTATCGGTATCAATGTTGGACTGTGCTTTCTCAATCAGAGAGAGCATATCACCCATACCAAGAATACGTGAAGCCATGCGCTCCGGATGGAAAGGTTCCAGTGCATCAAGTTTCTCACCAAGGGAAGCAAACTTGATTGGGCAACCGGTGACTGCTTTAACGGAAAGCGCGGCACCACCACGAGTATCTCCGTCAAGCTTTGTCAGAACGACACCCGTCAGATTAAGCTGCTGGTTAAAGTGTTCTGCCACATTAACTGCATCCTGACCTGTCATGCTGTCTACGACAAGCAATACTTCATCGGGATTTACTACGCTGTGAATCTGACGAAGCTCTTCCATCAGTTCTTCATCGACATGCAGGCGTCCAGCTGTATCGATAATGACATAGTCATTGCCGTTGTCCTTGGCATGCTGCAGACCCTGACGTGCAATTTCTACAGGGCTTGTCTGATCTCCCAGGGTAAATACTGGCGCTTTGATCTGCTCGCCGAGCACTTGCAACTGCTTGATCGCTGCTGGACGATAAATATCTCCTGCAACAAGCAACGGTCTACTATTCTGCTTTTGCAGCATTTTAGCCAGTTTACCGGATGTGGTCGTTTTACCTGCACCCTGCAAACCAACCATCATCAGTACCGTAGGCGGTTTGTTCGCTTTAGCCAGCTTCGACTGGCTTCCACCCATCAAATCCGTCAGTTCCTTGTTTACGATGTCGATAATGACCATTCCTGGCGTGAAGCTCTCCATCACTTCTTTGCCAACAGCCTTCTCTTTCACCTTGGCGATGAATTCCTTGACCACTTTGAAGTTTACATCCGCTTCGAGCAATGCCAGACGTACCTCGCGCATAGCTTCGGCAACATCTTCATCAGACACCTTGCCTTTGCCACGCAGCTTGCTGAACACATTCTGCAATCGGGTCGTTAATCCTTCAAATGCCATGATCCCACCTCCTTAAGCTGTAATACTGTTTTCAGGACCGATACGTTTCATTCAACTCTTACGAACTACTCTCTGAGTTGATGAATAATATCGTTTATTTGTTTGTTGTTATCAATGGAAACGCCTGCGCGCTCCAATGCATTTTGCAAATCTTCAAGATTACGGTTGCGCCGTTCGTGCTTCTCCAGCAAGCCAAGCTTGCTTTCGTAATTTTCCAGCACTTGTTCGGCACGCTTGATATGCTCGTATACCGCCTGGCGGCTGATCTCGAACTCGGCTGCAATCTCGCCCAGCGAGAAATCATCATGAAAGTAATACTTTAGAAAAGTCTGCTGTTTCTCGGTAAGCAACCGTTCATAGAAAGCAAACAGCAAGTTAATCCGGTTTGTCTTCTCAAGCCGGTTTTCTTGACTCATAACGGGGCACTCCCTTCGTCAAGGAAAAACACTTTACACTCTTGCAACGTTCCTAATAATACCTAAAACAAATCAGGTTGTCAAGCAAAAATACTTGTCACAATAAAAACGTTCATTTTACACTCATTTTTCGTGCCTACAAGGTTGATCTTAGCCATTCATCTACAGTAGAATTCAGCCTGCTGTGTCATTTATATAGAACAAAAAAAACGAATGGGTCTCCACAGATGGAGCCGATTCGTTTTACGCTATCTACCGTGCGTGGCCTACCGAAGTGGTGTCAGGTACAGAAGTACCATAAAGAAATGAAGAATACTGCCTGCGAGCACAAAGAGATGCCAAATCGCATGGTGGTACGGAAATCCACGCCAAACATAAAAAAGCGTCCCCAGTGTATACATCAGACCTCCAGCAACCAGCAGCACAATTCCGCCTGTAGGGATGGCAGTCATAAGCGGTTGCCAGGCAATAACGATGAGCCAGCCCATCGCAATATAGAAAATCGTGGACATGAACAGAAATCTTTTCGTAAAAAACGCCTTAAAGATTACGCCGAATAATGCGACTCCCCAGATTATACCGAACAGGGTCCATCCAAGTGTGCCGCGAACAGCAATAAACAAAAGTGGAGTGTACGATCCCGCAATAAACAAATATATGGAAGAATGGTCGAAAATCTCAAATAAGTCTTTCACTTTTCCATCTTTCCATGCATGCACGAGTGTAGAGCTCGTATATAGCAGCAGCATGGTGATCCCGTAGATCGTGAAACTGACCACATGCCAAGCCGTGCCTTTCATACTTGCAAATACAATCAATATCACCAGTGCAGCTACACTGAGTGCAGCGCCGATTCCATGTGTCACCGCATTGGCGACTTCTTCACGGCGAGAATAGGTATGAGTATTGGCCATTTTCAACCGTCCTTTCTAACCCTTTAGCATTGCCTGCTTTATTCCCATTATACACGTATTGCCAGTGACATTACACGTGACACTTATCACGTATATCACTGGCAATACGGTTAACGCTATCCTATTTATTAATGATTCTAGGAATTAGCTTCCTCTTCTTCAGCACTTTCAGCTGGCTGTTCTTGAATCAATCCGGCAAACAACGCATGTACGAATTGCTCCGAGTCGAATGGCTGCAGATCATCAATTTTCTCACCCAGTCCGACCAGCTTCACAGGCAGATCCAACTCCTGACGAATTGCAACAACAATACCACCTTTGGCGGTACCATCCAGCTTCGTCAGTACAAGTCCAGTTACCCCGCTCTTCTCTCCAAAGAGTTTGGCCTGATTCAGTGCATTCTGACCTGTAGTTGCATCCAGCACCATTAATACTTCATGAGGTGCTTCCGGAATTTCACGTTGAATGACACGATAGATTTTGTTGAGTTCGTCCATCAGATTGGATTTATTTTGCAGACGGCCTGCTGTATCACAGAGCAATACATCAGCACCCCGCTGCTTCGCAGCCTGTACAGCATCATACATTACAGCTGCAGGGTCAGAACCTGATTGTTGCTTGATGACTTCCACACCAGCACGTTGTCCCCATACTTCGAGTTGTTCGATCGCTCCGGCACGGAACGTATCACCTGCTGCCATAATGACCTTTTTACCCTGCTGTTTGAAGCGATGGGCCAGCTTACCAATCGTTGTTGTTTTACCAACACCATTAACACCAACAAACAAAATGACCGTAATGCCATCCGGATTCATTTTCAGTTCATTATTCTGCTCGCCACGAAGCAAACCCGTCAGTTTTTCGGACAATACAGGCTGTAGTTCAGCCGCATCCTCAATTTTACGTTTTTTGACCTCATCACGCAGATCTTCAATCAGTTTCATGACCGTATTGACACCTACGTCGGCTCCAATCAGAATCTCTTCCAATTCTTCATAGAATTCCTCGTCGATTTTTTTGCGACGGATAACGAGATCCGATACTTTCTCTACAAGGCCTTTACGCGTCTTTTCCAACCCGTCCTTGAACTGTTTGGTAACCGACTCCGTTTTGCTTGCAATGCTGTCTCTCAGCTTTTTAAAAAAACTCATAAAGCCCCTCCATCGTGTACATTTCTTAGTTTAAATGATATTAGATGAGTTCATGCGTGACAACCAACTCAAAGATTAGGCAATGACAGCTTCCTCATCTTCCAGTTTAACCGAAACGAGCTTGGATACTCCGCCCTCTTCCATCGTGACACCATACAGCACATCCGCTTCTTCCATTGTGCCTTTGCGATGTGTAACAACGATGAATTGTGTTTGTTCCGAGAACTCACGCAAATACTGGGCAAAACGCACCACGTTGGCTTCATCCAGTGCCGCTTCCACTTCATCCAGTACGCAGAACGGTACCGGCTTAACATGCAGAATAGCGAATAAGAGAGCCATCGCGGTCAACGCTCGTTCCCCACCGGATAATAGCTGCAGGTTTTGCAGCTTTTTGCCTGGTGGCTGTGCGACGATATCAATGCCCGTATCGAGCAAACGCTCAGGGTCCATCAATACAAGATCCGCGCGACCTCCGCCAAACAGCTTGGTGAAGACAGCCCCAAACTCCCGGCGAATCGCATCAAATGTTGCCTTGAATCGTTTGGCCATCTCGTCTTCCATTTCTCGAATAACCTGATACAACGTTGTTTTGGCTTCAACCAGGTCATTCTTCTGCGTGCTGAGGAACTCATACCGTTCGTTAACCCGCTGGAATTCCTCGATGGCTCCCAGATTGACGTCGCCAAGAGCTGCAATGCTGCGCTTCAGTTTCTGAACCTCAGTTTGTGTGCTCTCCACATCTTCTGGTACTGGATAACGCTCTTTGGCGAGTTCATAACCGAGCTCATACTCATCCATCAGTTTGCGCAGAATATTTTCCAACTCAACATCAAGTCTGTTCACGGAAATTTCCGTTTGTCGCATCTGTTCCTCCACAGCTTTCAGCTGTGTGCGCTGTTCCTTCGTTTCACTCTCGGCAAGCTCAAGCTTCTTCGACAGCTCGCTTCGGGCAGCACGCTTGAAGTCCAGCTCCTGTGCAGATTCCGCTTTTTTCAGCTTGTATTGGTTAAGATCTTCAATCTGTTTAACACTCTCAGTCTCTGTTTTCTTCAGATCGGCTTCCATGGAGGCCAGCAACGTACGATTTTGACGAAGATCCTTCACCAGTGAATCCACTTCGCGCTCCAGACGACGCAATTGCTCCTCGTTGGAGAATCGTTCCTGATCCAGTTTCCCCTCTCGGACTTTCAGATCAGTGAGTTGGGTCTGCAATTCCTCCTTCGCCGATTCATTCGCTTTACGCGCAAATTCTGCGGCATGAATGGCCCTATGGGTCGCCTTCTCTTCTTCCTCAAGCTGCTCCAGCTTCTTCACGGCAACATCGCGAGCTGTATCCATCTCTTTGATTTCTTCGGTAAAGCCACTCTTCTCCTGCCCAGCTACGGCAACCTGTTCCAGCACGTGACGCAGCTCATGCTCAACCTGCTTCATTTCCATTGAAGCCTGCTGTTCTGCATTCCGGGTGTCGTCTCCAGACTGACGCAGCTCGTCCAGCTTGTCCTGGCACTGCTCCAGTTGAGTTTTTACATCATCCACACTGCGATGAAGTTTTACGATCTGATTTTCGGTATCCAAAATATCCTGGTCCAGCTGGTCCAGCTGCCGTTTGCGACTGAGCAGACTTACATTTTTCTTGTGCTGGCTACCACCAGTCATCGAACCACCCGCGTTAACCACATCGCCTTCCAGGGTTACGACCCGGAAACGATATTGGCAGCGAGCCGCGATCTTATTGGCATCCTCCAACTTCTCCGCAATAATGACATTTCCGAGTAAGCTTCCAATGATCGCAGCATAACGTTCTTCGTATTGTACGAGATCCGCACCAATTCCCACAAAACCATCCATGCCTTCGATCATCGAACGTTCACCCGCACCAATGGTACGTGCACGAATAACATCCAGCGGGAGGAACGTAGCTCTGCCCAATTGACGTTGTTTCAGAAAAGCGATCGCCTGTCTGGAAACCGATTCATTCTCCATGACGACATGCTGCAGGGAAGCGCCCATCGCTGTCTCTACCGCAAGTTCGATCTTTTCAGGCACTTTAACGAGCTCTGCAACGGCTCCATGAACCCCGTTCAGTGTACCTTTGCGTGATGCCTTAAGAACTTCTTTGACACCCAACATGAAACCGTCAAAATCATCCTGCATCTCTTTCATTGTATCGCGACGGGAGACCTGGGCTTCACGCTTCTGCTCCCATTTACGGACAGTTCCCCGACTTTCTTCGAGCAGCTTCTGCAACGATTGGAGACGTTCACTTTCCGTAATGTAACCACCGCGCAGATCACTGATTTCCTTGCCCAAGCGAACAACTTTTTTCTCAATCTCCGATTTGCGGGCTTCCAGCGTTTCCTTCTGGCCTTCCCACTTGCCGGATTCCTCTGTCGCGCGATTCATTCGCCGTTCCAGCGTTTCTATCTGTTGGTCCGCGTAACGAATTTCATTTCGTGTCTGAGCCATCTGATTCATCAGTTCCAGCAAGTTGCCCTTAAGGCTTTCCTCCTGCTGTTGGCTAATGCCGCCAGTAACACCGACAAGTTTGGCCTCTTCTTCGGATAGGCGGTTTCTTACATCATTCAATTCCAGTTCAAGCTTGGCAAACTTTTCGCGTAATGCAAGTAACTCGGCTTCACGCTCCCGATGTCTCTCTTCACTCGCTGCAAGCGTCACTTTAAGCTGTTCCTGGTTCGTCTGCAGATGACGCGAACGCTCCTTGAGCAGTTCTCCTAGCCCTTCGCTCTTCTCCGTTGCTTCACTGAATTGCAATAAGGCCGATTGCAGCTGTTCCGTCTCCGTCTCCAGCGTACGCAGTGCATTTCGGTCACTTTCCAGCTTGGCATCATGAGTGGAGACGATAGCCGCCAATCCGACTTCTTCCTGTTTCAACGATTCAAGTCGTTGGTTTGCTTTGCTCCAGGAAGCGTGAATTTGTTCAATCTGATACACATACATAGAGATTTCCTGCGATTTCAGCTGTCCACGTAATTCCTTATAATGGATTGCTTTCTCCGATTGTTCCTTTAACGGACCAATCTGGTCTTCCAACTCGGTGACAAGGTCATGAATACGCAATAAATTCTGTTCCGTCTCATCCAGTTTGCGAGTAGCATCCCGTTTGCGAGATTTATATTTAACAATACCTGATGCCTCTTCAAAGATCCCCCTGCGATCCTCTGAACGGGTACTCAGAATCTCTTCGATTCGCCCCTGTCCAATAATCGAGTAAGCTTCCTTTCCGATCCCGGTATCCATAAACAATTCGGTAATATCCTTCAACCGACACGACTGCTTGTTGATAAAATATTCACTGTCTCCGCTGCGATGTACACGACGCGTTACCGTTACTTCACCAAAATCCAAAGCAAGCGCATGATCTTCGTTATCCAGCGTTAACGAAACTTCACCAAAATTAACAGCCTTCCGTGCATCACTGCCGGCAAAAATGATATCTTCCATCTTGCCACCACGCAGTGATTTGGCGCTTTGTTCCCCAAGAACCCAGCGTATGCCGTCTGAAATGTTACTTTTGCCACTTCCGTTCGGGCCCACAACAGCGGTTATGCCACGAACGAATTCCATTTCCGTTTTGTCGGCGAATGACTTGAATCCACCCAGTTCAATCCGTTTCAAAAACATAGGGTTTCCCGTCACCTCCTCTTGCAAATTTCAAATGTTGCATTCAGCGCCTAGTTATCGAACAGGAAAAGAAAATCCTGATCCTCCTTACAAAAAAAAGAGCAAAAAGCAGTCCGGCCGATAAATTCCGCCAGGCGGACCCGCGGGCTGCTCTTTGCTCTTCGTTTGTCTATGCGCTTACGGTAAAGCTCAGGCTTCCGGAAGCTTCAGTCGATCCAGTGCTGCGGATGCAGCCTGTTGTTCGGCTTCCTTTTTGGAACGTCCTGTACCTCTGCCAAGCCGTTCTTGACCCATATGGACCTCGGAGACAAACTCCCGTTCATGGGCAGGGCCCCGTTCCTCAACAATACGGTATTCCAGAGCTCCCATATTGTGATGCTGAGTGAGTTCCTGCAATTCCGTTTTGTAATCGCTCATTTGCAATTTGCTGCCCAGAACGATCAACGGAAATACATGCTGATCCAGAAATGTCCGGACAGGCGCCAATCCCTGATCCAGATATAATGCACCGATGAAAGATTCAAACACATCCGCTAACAAAGCCGGTCTAGTTCGTCCTCCCGTCAGTTCCTCACCTTTACCAAGAAGTACATACTGCCCAAAACCCAACGCTTCAGCAAATTTGACGAGGGAAGGCTCGCAGACAATGGATGCCCGCAGCTTAGTTAATTCACCTTCCGGCCGGTTAGGAAACAAGTGATACAAGTATTCCGACACAGTCAGTTCCAGTACCGCATCGCCCAGAAACTCCAGACGCTCGTTATCCTGATGCTGACTGAACCGGTGTTCGTTTACATAAGAAGCATGGGTAAACGCTTGTTTTAAAAGCTGCCTGTTGTCAAATTTGATTTGAAGTTTGTGTTGTAACTGCTTCAGATCTTCACTCAAACGAACTAGCCCCTTATGCTTCAAATTTTTTGAGAATAATGGTGGCATTGTGACCGCCGAACCCAAATGAATTGGACATGGCAATGTTGACTTTAGTTTGACGTGGAACGTTTGGAACATAATCCAGATCACATTCCGGGTCCTGATTTTCCAGGTTGATTGTTGGAGCAAGCGTCTGATGTGTCAGCGACAATCCGCAGATTACAGCTTCTACGCCACCAGCAGCACCAAGCATATGACCTGTCATCGATTTGGTTGAACTCACAGCAAGCTTGTACGCATGATCGCCAAACGCTTTTTTGATCGCAAGCGTTTCGGATCTGTCACCTACAGGTGTTGATGTACCATGTGCATTGATATAGTCCACTTCTTCTGGTTCGATACCCGCATTACGAAGAGCCATCTTCATGCAACGAGCTGCTCCGTCCGGATCAGGCTCCGTCATGTGATGTGCATCGCCAGTGAGACCGTAACCAATTACTTCGCCATAAATACGAGCACCACGTTTTTGAGCATGTTCAAGGGATTCAAGGATCAGAACTCCCGCGCCCTCACCCATAACAAACCCGTCACGTTCTGTATCAAAAGGACGGCTCGACTTAGCCGGATCATCATTACGTGTAGACATGGCACGCATTGCACAGAACCCAGCCAGACCAGTTGGTCTAATGGTTGCTTCCGCACCGCCACAAATCATTGCATCCGCATCACCGTTTGCAATCAGCTTGAAGGAATCTCCAATGGAGTGTGTTCCTGTAGCACATGCCGTTACCACGTTGATGTTAGGACCTTTCGCCCCGAGAGAAATCGACATCTGGCCAGAAGCCATGTTGGAGATCATCATCGGAATGAAAAATGGGCTTACGCGTTTAGGACCTTTTTGCAGCAATGCATTATGTTGGTCCTCCCAAGTACCCAATCCACCGATACCCGATCCGATCGACACACCAAAACGCTCTGCATCAATGTTCTCGTCAATTTTCAGACCACTGTCTTCAACGGCTTTGAAACCAGCTGCTACAGCGAACTGAACAAAACGGTCCATTTTACGTGCATCTTTGCGATCCATGTATTCTTCCGGGTTGA
Organism: Paenibacillus sp. RU5M; assembly: GCF_900221055.1. NCBI lineage: Bacteria > Bacillati > Bacillota > Bacilli > Caryophanales > Paenibacillaceae > Paenibacillus > Paenibacillus sp. RU5M. Next base: position 724,894 of record NZ_OBQM01000002.1, read on the forward strand.
AATCCTTGATCTCGGCTGCAATTTGAGTGGTATATTCACTTACATCAAACGCCTCAATCTGAGAGATTCCGGACTTACCTGCCATTAAACTGCCCCAGAACGTTTCCAAATCTTTTCCGAGCGATGTCATTACGCCCATTCCGGTAATTACAACTCTTTGTTTCAAACCGACTCACCTCTATATCGACTGCATTACGCAATTATTTTGTGGGAATATCCGCAAGCAGACGTCTAGCCAAGCAGGACCCGGAGATCCGTTTGACCAGCGCCGCTTGCGGAATGAGAAAAACCAATGAATGATGAGAAGTCCCGCCTGTTCGAAAACAGGTGCGGGACTGAATTGACTTTAGGTATGAGATTGTATGTAGTTTACAACTTCACCTACGGTCGTGATTTTTTCTGCATCTTCATCAGAGATTTCCAAATCGAATTCATCTTCCAATTCCATGACCAATTCCACTACATCCAAAGAATCAGCACCCAAATCTTCTTTGAAAGATGCTTCAAGTGTAACTTCAGCTTCGTCTGCGCCCAAGCGGTCGACGACGATGCGTTTTACACGCTCCAATACATCGGACATCCGGTTCACCTCCTCCTTGGTATTATACGAGAATCGCAGGCAAAATGCCATAGAAGACATATGCGGCTCCCGGCCGGGGAACCCGGCCTTTTTCCGGCATTTCGGATCGTCCAGCGCCTGTTCCCCGACTATTGTTCAAGTCCGGGAAGAATTACATGTACATGCCACCATCAACATGCAGTGTCTGCCCTGTCATATAAGATGAAGCTTCTGAAGCCAGGAACGTGACAACACCGGCGATTTCATCCGGTTGGCCCAGACGGGACAACGGAATACCGTTCAACATGTTGTCCACGATCTCCTGGGACAATTCCTTCGTCATATCGGTCTCAATAAATCCTGGTGCAACGCAGTTAACTGTGATGCCGCGGGAGGCAAGCTCACGAGCAGACGCCTTCGTCAAACCGATGACCCCTGCCTTGGCAGCAACATAGTTTGCTTGTCCAGCATTTCCGAGCACACCCACAACAGAGGAGATATTGATAATTCTACCAGACCGTTGCTTCATCATTGGACGTGTAACCGCCTTAAGGCAGTTAAACACCCCTTTGAGGTTGGTTTCGATCACCTGATCAAATTCCTCTTCCTTCATACGCATGATCAGATTATCACGGGTAATTCCAGCATTGTTGACAAGAATATCAACGTTGCCCCATGCCTCAATGGTAGCTTTGACCATTTGTTCGGCTTCGTCCATCTGGCCCACATTCGCTTGAATCGTAATTGCCTGGACACCTTTGGCACGAATCGCTTCCGCTACTTCCTCAGCTGCCGCTTGACTGCCCGCATAATTCACGGCCACGTTGGCGCCAGCCTCGGCCAAAGCGAGTGCAATACTGCGCCCAATACCACGGGATGCACCGGTAACAAGCGCATTTTTGCCGTGTAATGGTTTAGACATAATCATTCCTCCTTTCCCCAAATCTAATCATGGTTAATCAAATTAGTGCAGCTGCAGTTGCTTCAAGCGTCTCAAGACTGTTTACATTGTACAGTTTAACGGTTTTATCTGTTTTTTTAATCAAACCTGTTAACACACTGCCAGAACCAATCTCGATAAAGGTATCTACACCTTGCTCAATAAGCCATGTCACACTGTCTTCCCATAAAACCGGAGAATAGACCTGAGCTGTCAATAAATCCTGAACCTTACCGTCTTCCACAGGTCTTGCAGTCACATTTGCAACTACAGGGATATCCCCAGGTGAGAACGAAACAGTTTTCAGTTTCTCAGCCAGCTTCTCTGCTGCATCCTTCATTAAGGAAGAATGGAACGGACCGCTTACTTCAAGTGTGATGGCACGTTTGCCGCCCGCTTCTTTGACCCGTTCAGCGACAGCAGATACCCCTTCCTTCACACCGGAAATCACGATTTGTCCCGGACAGTTGATGTTGGCAAGTTCAACCGCATGACCACTTTCGGATACGTCCCGGCAAAGCACCCCCAGCGCTTCCCGATCCGCACCCAATACCGCAGCCATTGCACCCTGTCCACCAGGAACAGCCTGTTCCATATATTGACCGCGTGCCCGCACAATGCTTACCGCGTCCGCGAACGAAAGAACGCCCGCCGCGACCAGTGCACTGTATTCACCCAGACTGTGTCCGGCCGTATAATCAGGCTGAATTCCTTTTTCTTTAAAAGCCTCAAGCAATGCAATACTTGCTGTCAACAGAGCCGGTTGTGTATTCGATGTCTGTTTCAACTCGGTCTCTGGTCCCTCAAAAACAAGATTGCTCAGCGCGAAACCTAGCGTTTCATCGGCTGTGCGAAAAATCTCTGTTGCCGCAGGCACAGACTCATACGCGTCCTTGGCCATGCCCACAGCCTGCGATCCCTGTCCGGGAAATACAAATGCTATTTTACCCATCCAATTCATCTCTCCCAGCTGTCTAGTTTACCAAACGAGTACTGATGCGCCCCACGTCAATCCGCCACCGAAACCAACCATAAGCACAGTATCTCCGGCTTTCATGCGGCCTTCTTCAGCAGCTTCTACCAGAGCAAGCGGAATGGAGGCTGCAGATGTGTTGGCGTATTTATCCACGTTGACTACAACTTTCTCTTCAGGAAGCTCAAGTCGCTGCATTGCAGATTGGATAATCCGGATATTGGCTTGGTGAGGAACAAACAGATCCACGTCCGTACGTTCCAGGCCAGCCTTGCGCAGAACTTCAATCGTCGCTGTACCCATCACCCGTACTGCAAATTTAAACACTTCACGGCCATTCATGTAAATATAATGTTTTTTGTTCTCAACCGTTTCTACGGATGCAGGCAGACGGGAACCTCCGCCCTCCATTTGAAGCAGGCTTCCGCCCGCACCTTCAGCTCCGAGATCGAATGATTTAAATCCACGGCCTTCCGGCACTTCACCAACGATAACCGCACCGGCGCCATCGCCAAACAGCACACAGGTATTACGGTCGGTATAGTCAGTAATGCGAGACAAGCAATCTGCACCAATAACAAGTGCATTGTTGTACATGCCGCTTTGGATAAAGCTCGTTGCTGTTGCCAGACCGTATACAAATCCGGAGCAGGCAGCAGACAAGTCAAATGCCGCAGCGCCCTTGGCACCAAGCTTATCTTGCAAAATACAAGCAGTAGAAGGGAATGAAGAATCCGGTGTAATAGTTGCCACAATAATCAGATCAAGATCGCTGCCAGTCATGCCAGCAGACTCAAGTGCTTTGATCGCTGCCTCGTATGCCAGATCTGAAGTCGCCTGATCCGGTGCAGCGATGTGACGCTCCTTGATTCCTGTACGACTGACGATCCACTCATCATTCGTATCTACCATTTTCTCCAAATCGCTGTTTGTCAAAATTTTCTCAGGTACATATTTACCAGTACCGATAACCCCTACCGGGCGCAAATTATTCATGTCTTCACTCACTTCCCGCTAATTTCCTTAGATATGCTCTCCACCAGCTGGTTCTGTACTGCAATCCGTGCTTGGCGCACAGCATTTTTGATGGCATTGCCATCAGCCGATCCATGACTTTTCACCACAAGTCTGCTCAAACCGAGGAGTGGTGCACCACCATGCTCGGTATAATCCAGTTTCCGTTTCAAACTGCGCAGCTCAGGCATGAGCACAGCAGCAGCCAGTTTGCTTTTGAGCGATGATGAGAATTGTTCCTTAAGCAGAGCGAAAATGGCACCTGCTGTGCCTTCGAGCGATTTCAGCAATATATTTCCGGCAAATCCATCACATACAAGCACATCACACGCACCTGTAAGCACATCACGGGCCTCTACGTTACCAACAAAACGAATCGGAAGTTGCTCCAGCAACGGATAGGCATGTTTGGTCAACTCATTCCCCTTACCGGGCTCCGTTCCCACATTGAGCAGGCCCACTCTTGGTGACGCAATTCCCTGCACTTTTTGCCGATACAAGCTTCCCATCAGACCATACTGTGCGAGGTGTTCCGGTTTGGCATCCATATTCGCACCAAGATCAAGTGCAAGTACACCCACATCATCGATCGTTGGAATCATGGGTGCAAGCGCCGGGCGCTCAATACCTTCCATACGACCTACTACAAGCAAGCCGGCTGTCATCAGTGCTCCGGTATTGCCCGCAGAGATCATGGCGTCTGCTTCGCCTTCCTTAAGCATACGACCTGCAACCACCATGGAGGCATCCTTCTTGCGACGGACTGCCTTTACCGGTTCATCATCCGAACCGATCACTTCGGAAGCATGCCGAATAGTCAGATTAGCAGGTTTGGCGCCTGACTGACTCAGAAGAGGTTCCAGCTTGGCTTCATCGCCGACCAGGACGATCTGTGTATCCGCCCATTCCGTAGCCGCGGCGATCGCACCTTCTACTGTTGCCGCAGGTGCGTTATCGCCTCCCATGGCATCAATGACGATTTTCATCCCAAATGACCTCCTTCTACGCTGTCTTCTCCACCTGAATGGTAGATTACAAAGTTGCCTTGAAACACCATTTCTTCACCCACATAAGTGAACACTTCTACTTTGGCTTTGCCCTTTTGACCCGGAATCGATCTCACATAGGCCTTCGCAATACATTTCTCGGCCAAATGAACCGAACGAACAAAACGAATGTCTGCGGACGCCGTCAGTGCAATCTCGTCATTAATAACGGCTACAGCCAACGAGTTGGCCTGTGCAAAAACATAGTGTCCCCGAGCAATGCCCGTTCTCGAAAATACGTGTTCTTCCTTAATCTCAAACAAGGAAATCCCGCTCTTGTCCAGTTGCAAGTCCACAATATCACCGATAATCTCATGCAGGGGCAACGAGCGCACCTGATCATAGGAACGCTCCGCCATCAGTTTCATCCGCTCCCGAAGCTCGGGAATCCCAAGCTCCAGTCTGTCGAGACGAATCGTCTGAATACTCACCTTCAATTGGCGTGTAAGTTCCTGATCCGTCACAAACGGGTTGTCTTCGATCATTTTGGTTAACTGCTGCTGCCTCTGTCTCTTCGGTACACGTTCGATGCCTGACACCCCCCGCTGTATCGTTTAAGGAACCGCCCAATCCGGTCAGTTCAATACTCTTTCACGTTGCTTCTATAGTTGCATCCCTGTTCAGCAGGGTCGTTCTCACACGAATCATGGTTCATGTTTATGTAACGTCAAATCTTAGAACCTGGTACTAAACTATAGTATATCTCATCCCGTGTCAAAAAGAAAGGCTGGGTGAACAAAAACAATCCTGCCTTGCGGAGCCTGGCTTCACAGCCCCGAACACAACCAGTAACGAGCCTTACTAAAATATCAAAAACGTATATTGAACTATATTCACGAAGATAGAATACAGGTAAAGGTAGTTATTTTTGCGATGCTATAGTCTAAAAAAAGTAGCACCTCATCGAAATGAAGTGCTACTTGATGTCTAGCTATTATTGAGAGATGATCTCTCTTGCTTTGTACGTTCCGCACACTTTGCATACGTGGTGACTAAGCTTCAGCTCGCCACATTGTTCACATTTCACCATACCCGGTACTGCCAATTTAAAGTGAGTGCGACGTTTGTCGCGACGCGTCTTGGATGTTCTCCGTTGAGGTACTGCCATTATTCCCACCTCCTTATCAAAATAAACCTTTGCAGGTAGTTGTTACAATGTTCGATTTTCAATCATGCTCATTTAAAAAAATCCTTGAGCCCTGCAAGCCGCGGATCGATAACTTGGTTATCACAACCGCAGTCACCTTCGTTCAGCTCATGGCCACACTTGGGGCATAACCCTTTGCATGTATCGCTACACAGCGGTATAAACGGAAGATTCAGCAGAAAAGCTTCCTCAGCATAACCCTTCAGATCAACGCTATCTCCATCCACATAGAAAGTATCGTCGTCTTCGTGCAATTCCTCTGGCTGCTTTCCCTTCTTGAATTGCTCATGAAAATCAATATGAAAATGTTCATTAATCGGCTTAAGACACCGGGAGCACAACATGTCCACTCCTACTGTCAGCTTGCCATGAACATCCACAACGTCTCCCTCTCTGAACTCTGCAGATAAATCTGCAGTCAGCGGGGTAACGGCTGTGATATCTTGTCGGTTAGAAACCAGTTCCTTGATATCCCACTGTTCATTAAACTGCAGGGGACCATCACTGGTAGCCACTTTGCGAAATGGCATTAACATTTCCCATCACTCCAAACGAAACCAATCTCATAATTAAAGTTAAACGCCTAACGACAGTTATACAGGTCAAACCTGACTCTTGCAACACATCAAATTCCTGACTGTATGTAATCTGACGATTCATCGTTAAAAGTATTATGAAATTGACTTAACAAACAAAAATCATTATACCGATTTTTCAAGACGTTTGTCAACACTTTTAACTTTACACCCTTTTTGAAATTGACGATCCTAATCCGCATTCGATCTCTGATACATTATAGGCTTACTGTAAGTTAAACTACAAGTCATGCATTTTGAAGGCGGGTTCGGGCTATATCGATCTGAAGGATTCTTTTCTTTTTCGTTGTACACACTGCGATATGATTTGAACAAAGGTATATCCATGTCCTATTATGGAACAAGATGAGCTCACATATTATCGGGCTAGGAAGAGAAAGATTGATCCCCATTTGAATATTTACCGAAAGGAGCGCGTTCTCATATGAAAGCCGTTGGCGTCATTGTTGAATATAACCCTTTACATAACGGACATGTCTACCATCTGAGTGAAGCAAGGCGGCTCAGTGGAGCAGACGTTGTTGTGGCTGTGATGAGCGGCCCTTTCCTCCAGCGCGGCGAACCCGCCATCGTGGGCAAAAGGGCACGCACTGAGATGGCGCTGCATGCTGGCGCCGATCTGGTGCTTGAACTGCCGGTTGCCTATGCTGTACAACCGGCCGAGTGGTTCGCCTTTGGTGCGGTGTCACTTCTGCACCGCACAGGCGTGGTGGACTCGCTCTGCTTTGGCAGCGAGTCCGGCGACCTGGACAGCCTGCAGCGCATTGCGCGCGTGCTGGCTGTGGAGCCCGCAGGGCTGCGCGAGGATATCGTGCGCCGCCTGCGGGAAGGCGCCAGCTATCCCGCCGCATACGCAGGTGCGGCGGCGGCACTGGCGCCTGGCGGCGTCGATGCGGAAGACGCCGCTGCACTGCTGGGGCAGCCCAACAATTCGCTTGGGCTGCATTACCTGATCGCGCTGCAGCGGCTGGGCAGCGCGATCAAGCCCTTTACGGCGGCGCGTACCGGTGCCGCGTATCATGAGGCGACGCCCGGACCGGGGGCGATCGCCAGTGCAACTGCCGTCCGCCGCCTGCTGATGACGGACGGGCCCGAAGCCGCCGCGCCATACGTGCCGGCGGCAACCCTAGCCATTCTGCGGCGCGAATGGCAGGAAGGGCGCGCTCCCGTGCACTGGGAGCGCTTTGCACAGCCGCTGCTGCACATCGCGGCCACACGCCGTGCCTCCGAGCTGGAGCAGATCGCCGAGGTCACGGAAGGACTCGAACACAGGCTGAGCCGTTCACTTGCTCAGCTCCCGGAGCCTTCAGTCGAGGCGTTGCTGAACGCACTTAAAACGAAACGGTACACACGCACAAAGCTACAGCGCATGCTGACCCATATCCTGCTGAATCATACCAAGGTCGAATGTTCGCCCGAGAAGCTGGCTGAAGGGCCAGCGTATCTTCGAGTGCTCGGGTTTAATGCACAAGGGCAGGGCCTTTTGAAACAGATGAAAAAGACGGCTTCTCTGCCTGTTCTGCTGAAACCATCAACCTTTGTCCATAACCAGTTGGAACTGGATGTACAAGCTCAGGCAGCATATGCACTCGCCTGTGAACACATCGATACACGCATGATGTACAGCGACTACTATGAACCACCTGTGAGACTTTAACTCTACGTTCAGTCATATCCATAGCTGGTTCAACATAAACGATTTCGAAGCCCCAAGTTCAATGGATCGACTCACAAGTTTTTGCGGGAGCCAACGCTTACGCATAGATTGATGCAATCCTGATCTACGGGTATAAGATTAATCAAACTCTGTTGATGATGCGTTGTTTAATATCGACTACTCAAACAAAATCCCCCTATCGCACACCGATTCGGCATCGTTGCAATAGGGGGATTTCACATCATTCTCATATTGGTTCAAGCATTATTCGTTGCGAATAATTGTTTTAGGATTTGACAGACAAGGTTTTCAGATAAGCCAGCGCATCATCCACTGTGCTAACAGGAATGAGTTTCATTTTGGTGCCAATTTGTTCAGCCTTAGTTTCAGCTTCTTTATAATTATCCTTCGGCACAAAGAAAAACTCCGCTTCTTTCCGGTCTGCCGCAACAATTTTGTGCACAACGCCACCAATTGCGCCAACCACACCCTCTTTGTTAATAGTTCCAGTGCCAGCAATCCGGTGACCTTTCGTCAAATCTCCAGGGGTCAACTGATTGTAAATCTCCAGGGTGAACATCAGTCCGGCAGATGGACCACCTACCTGAGTATCCGTGAAGGAAATCTGTTTATCCGGATCTTCTGCTTTCACTTTCTGAACCGCTCCGATCATGACACCCAGTGCCGGGCGAACTTCACCGGTTTTGCTATCTTTCACTTCAATCAGTTGAACGTCGCGGCTGATGGTCTCTCCGCCTCGCTCTAATTGCATCTCAACCGTTTCTCCGACCTTTTTGTTTTTTAACTGTTCAGACAGCACTGTATTGTCCGGAGTTGCCGTTCCGTTTACACCCAAAATAATATCTCCGGGCTCAATATCTCCCTTAGGTTTTGGATCTTCGGACAGCCCAAATACAAAAATATGCTCAGGAACAATGGAGTATTTCACTCCTGCCTGCTCATAAGCCGCCTCCATTGCCGAGGATTGTGAATCACTCATGAACCAGACCTGTTCGGCAGAATATTCCGCTTCGCTTTTGCCGCGCAGCCGATCTTCTTTTTTATCCACTTGTGCATTTCGGTTAAACAAGGAGGTTCCTAGCAAAAACACATTGGCGTATGTTGCCGACACTGTCGTCATCATAAACACACCACGTTCTTCCTTATCTCCCTCTTTCACGGTAACCATGGGTTTTACTTCGTCGGCACTACCAGGCATATAAATGATATATGGCGTTGGCATATATACCGCAACATAGACGACCAGAGCCACCACGATCACAAAGATCGAAGCTCTGAATCCGCCAGATTTCCGAATCCGATTCATTGCATGAGCCCCCGTTCTTTGCGTATCTTTCAATAATTATAAGTCTAACACTCTCATGCTTTTGCATACAATGGTACAGGCCGGATAGGCCGCTGTTTACAGTAGCTTATCCGGTCAAGGCCGAAGCGTCCACGGACGTCATTCGGCCGTCCACAACTAATCCTGGCCGAGTGTATGCGGCACGATCCATATGAGGTGAAACAATGACAATGCAGAGCGAAGTTACGGGCTCTGGACCGTTACGAACGGTACTTATGAGTACAGGCGCTTTATTGCTGGTAATTGCAGTAGTTGTATCTCCGAAAGATGCATTCGATGCCTCTATTCAAGGTTTAGACATTTGGTGGAAAATCATCTTTCCTGCCATGCTTCCATTTCTGATGTTATCCCAAATGCTGACTGCATTCGGCTTTACCCACGCACTTGGCGTCTTATTAGGGCCATTAATGCAGCGCTGGTTCCGTCTGCCGGGCAAAGCCGGACTGGCCATTGTTGTCGGCATGTGTGGCGGCTTTCCGGCAGGAGCAGATACCGCCTCCCGCCTAGTGCAGGATCAACAAATTACCGCCAAACAGGCGGGTATTGTCGCATCAGCATCTCATTTTGCCAATCCATTGATGATTATACTTGTCATCGGTGCAGCTTTTCTTCATCAGCCTGCTGCTGGATATTTCCTTCTGATCGTTCACTGGGTTAGTGGATGGATTGCAGCCATGATCGGAGTACGACTCCTACCCAAGGAATCAAAAGAGGAAGAATTCCCAACTGCAAACCCTTCTTCGTATAAACGACGGAGCCTATGGTCACAAATGATGCTTGCAGCCCGCGAAGCCCAGAAACGTGACGGACGCGGGTTCGGCAAATTGCTTGGAGACACGGTCTCCCAAGCTGTACAAACTTTAATGATGACCGGAGGATATATGATTGTGTTTGCCGTGTTTGTTCGGCTGCTCACTCTCTATATCACCCCCGGTACTTCAGTTGCTTTTTGGCCCTCACTGCTGGAACTGCATCTCGGAACTTATCACCTGAGTCAGAGCCCACTGACACCCGTTCTGCTAATGTCTTTGCTTGCAGCTGTTCTCGGCTGGGGTGGTCTGTGCTCTCATCTGCAAGTCTCCGCCGTGCTGAAAGCTGCGGGACTTGCCACAACGTCCATGTTGTATTTTGCCGGAATCCGCCTGCTTCATGCATTGGTTGCATTTTTAATCAGCTTGCTGCTGTGGCTGCCATTCAGCCGTTACAGCTCCGAAGTCTGGGCTACGTTTCAGAACAATCCGGGCAATGGTTTGACACCTTTCCTAACCAAGCAGTCCCTGGTAGGCATGAATACCTCCGACATCATCGATGCCGTCTGGATTGGTTTCCCTGCTGCCTGTATCGGTCTGGCATTGCTGCTCACCATCATGATCTGCCTATCCGGGCTGACCTTTTGGTTTAACCGCCGGTTTTCTCGCTAATTTTCTGACGCAACGCAGCTTCCACTTCAGGTGAGACCAGATCGGTGACATCTCCATGGTAGTGGGCAATTTCCTTGACGATGCTGGAGCTCAGATAAGAATATTTCGGATTGGTCATCATAAAAATGGTTTCCGCATCCGGATTTAACTTGCTGTTCGTCGAAGCCAGCTGAAGCTCATATTCAAAATCCGTCACCGAGCGGATACCGCGGACAATGACCTGAGCATCTTTTTGCCGTACATAATTTGCCGTCAGATCACGGAAGCTGTCCACCTCCACATTAGGCAGATGACTCGTGACTTCCGTAATAAGACTCTTGCGTTCTTCCACCGTAAATAATGGATTTTTGCTCATATTATTCAACACAGCCACGATGACGCGATCGAACTGCTTCGACGCCCGGGCAATAATGTCCAGATGCCCCATAGTTACGGGATCAAAACTGCCTGGATATACGGCAATTCGTTCCTGACGATGTATCATTTCACTCATGAGGAGCCTCCTCTTCTGCTGCGCTAGGTTCTCCATCTTCTGTTGTTGCAGCAGGTGCATAATAATAGATGGATACAGCTGTCTCCCCATACAATGCCTTGCGCGTTTGTTCAAACGGGCCGAATTGCTCAGGGTAACTATATTTGGATTCATATTCAAGCACAATGGTCGCTTCCGGTTCAAGCAGATCCAGTTCGTGCATCGTAAGCATTAACTCGTCCCCATTTTTCATACGGTAGGGTGGATCCAGAAATACGAGATCAAATTGTGTGTTTCGCTTGGCGAGCGCCTTCAATGCACGACTGGCATCATTCCGGTATATGGCCGCCTGATCTTCCAGCTTGGTTGCTTTCAGATTTGCACGGATCACTTCAATACTTTTCGATTCCAAGTCAACAAAAACAGCCTTGTCCATGCCGCGGCTCAGCGCCTCAATACCGAGACCTCCACTGCCTGCAAACAGATCCAATGCTGTACCGCCCTCAAAATAAGGGCCAATCATACTAAACAACGCTTCCTTCACCTTGTCGGTGGTCGGCCGCGTCCCTGTGCCAGGAACAGCCTTCAGCGGTCTGCCTTTCGCACTCCCAGATACCACTCTCACTGATGAGTCACCTTTTCTCTCTATGTAAGTTTATTGATAAAGCTATCGTACCACAATCAGGTTCAGTTTGAAAAATAGTGCGTCTGCTTTCTCTCTAGAAAATTGTTGACGCAATTGTTGACGGATATGTATAAAAAGGAAACTTTCCGGCCATCCTGTAATTATCGACATCACAAGTGTCGTAGACAACCGCGGAGAAGACTTACGTTTCCCCATAAGCTCTTCGTCCGGTTTCTCCTCTCCCATGAAAGGGGCTCTCGAAAGAGGGCCCCGAATTTGTTTTCATAATCCCTTATGTACCAAGGGTTTTCCCTTTGTATTAAATTATATCAAACCTTAATTCCACTTAGTTGTTGACGGATTGTTGACGGACTCACGAAATGAGTCTATTTTTTGATTTTTACAGTCAATTTCTTATCACTTAAGTACGTGATCTCTCTATACATTTTATCTGCTTCTTTTCGAGGCAGTGAAGCCTTCAATATATCTACGATGGCTGTGTGATCTTCCGATGTTTTATCCATGCCTTGCATCTCCTCGCTGATTGGTCAGGTGTTTACCTAAATTTTCCGGCATGATATAATGTGCCGAATCTTATTTTTCTCTTGCTTAAGAAGGAGCTCTCTATCATGGAAGCAATCCGTGGGAGATGCTTACTTCAATATTGGCTTGACCACCGCAAAATGACTCAAGCCGAATTCGCACGCCGAACAGGTTGGTCCAAAAGGATGGTCTCGTTTATCGCAACGGGCCGGAGTCCGATGAATGCAGAAGCGATGTATGTGGCTTCTTTGATCTTGGATATACGAATGGAACAACTGTACGAGTGGGAAATTAAGAAGTAAGTCGCGGTTTTGCCGCGCTCCCCCGGGGTATTTGAGTACTATAATAGTACCTAACCTTACATCAAGTCCTCTCACCTTCCTTTCTTTCCTTATCTAACTCCTCCTAGTTTAATTAAATAACATATTCCATAAGTTGTAAAAGGTTTTTCCCCGGGCGAATTTTGGCGTTTCGACAACAAATTTCGACAGACATAAGCATCATTTTATGCTTATATTATAATCGTAAAAAAAATAGCCGCCGTGGCGACTATCTCCCAAATCCAAAAAGTCTCTTTTTACTAGTAATCCGAGAACTACATCTATTTTCAAGCTGCGTAAACTCCTTTAGAATTCGCGCGAACTTATCTTTCCCCAGAGTACACTTCTTCGATTTCTTGGTTGGTTCATCTTCAAAATAAGCCAACATCAGGTCCATGTCCACACACGCGATACTATCTACATTTATTAAACAACCTCTATCCGCCATACGGAATCTGTAGCCACTTGAATTCAAGAAGTCTTCCAAAAACGTTAATGTAGCCACATAAAAGTAAATATTGTCTTCTGTATGGACAACAACTCTGTAGTCGTCATTCTCCAAATGAGTGATCTCCCTGATTGGCACATTAGTTCCGCCAGTCTTACCGTTTCGATCTTTAGAAACCGATAAAGAAACTAACTCATACACAAAATCACCTCATAACATCCACTATTTTTCCAACAATTCTTTAGGTGTGTCGCCTTGATATATAAAAAGCACGCTCGCAGGTGTAACGATAAGCGCAGCGAGTGAAGCTAGTCCAGTAGCAAGTCCGTATAGGTACCCTTTTTTCATCTTTTCACCTCCTTCAACTTAATAAGTGTTATACACTGTACGAAAAATGTTACTGCTAATATAGACGACATGAACAAAAAGTTTGTTGCTATTAATATTATCGACAGGAATTTTAATTTTGGATAGTGTTTCTGGTCTATCTTAGATTGTTTTTCTATCCTGGAAGGTGCAAATAAGTATGCAAGTAATATGCTCAGGGAGTTAAGTGAGAAAACAGCCCAGTCCGACATGTCGATTAACGAAATTGCAGTAAACAATGCCGTTGTTACAACAACACATTTATCGCCTGACTTTAAATGAATACCTCCTGATACAACGCGCAGTAAGGCAAATGAAACAAGAATAACGCATACTTCTTTGAAGCGCCCCGTCCATAGACCAATTGAAATCGTTAGAAGAATAATAGCAACTGTATTTATCAAAACAGCGATTGTGAAACGGAAAACAGCAATTGATGCTGGGTGATCCGGAACACGTTTTTTTAAACCGACGGCCAAACGTTGGGATATATTCTCAATCATTCAAAGCTCCTATCCTTCATAACTGAAAAGTAAAGCAGATATCCGAGCGTCACTGCGAATAACAGGACCAACAACATTAGATTATTTACGTAAAGAACAAATGAAATAATACATAAAAACAAGACCATCAGAATACTTGTGATAATTTCTTCAAGTTTAAATTTCATCTTTTCAAATGGTACAGATATGCCGTACCCGAGCTTATACGGTACTACTCCCACTATAAACACGACAATAGCTGTTGCAGTTTGAAGCGCATAGCCGTTGGATACAGTAGATTGCGCGGCCTCTATAGAACCAAAAAGGATAAAAGTTAGCGCGGCCTGGATTAATCCAAACCCCGCAAAGCCTGCGAGAGTGACGATAAGCGATCCGATCAGCGGAATTTTAACAACGACAGCATAATAGAAGACAAAGATTAGAATATTTATTAAAGGAACGTAGTTGGCTAGTGATAATTCATTCCGCAAAATGAAACTATCAAGGTTCATTAAGAAAATCACGATTAGCGCCGACCCAGCATATTTGAAAGGTTTGTACCTAAAAATATACATACTGAGTAGGAACCAAGAGAACGCTTCTAGTGTAGAAAAAAACATAAATCCAAACGCTTCCTGCATTATTGCTACACCGCCCCAAGAGATAATAACTTATATAGTCATTATATAGGAGCATGTGGCAATTCCATAGCCAAATTCATACAATTTTCAGGTGTTAGCTGAAATTATTTCTGCGATTGAAATTTCCCTTTCATCATCTTCTAACAACAGGTTGACCTTATTCATTCTTTGGTTGATCCCCACAACAACTCCACTAACTGGTTCATCATAAAACGGGTTAAACACAACCAGATCCACTTTCAATTTTTGGTTGTAAGAATCCGCCAACGCGCGAACAATTTCTTCGATGGCCTGTTCGTCCAGAACTGGTTTTCCTCTGCGCTGTTGTTCCCTCTCTTGCTGAAGCATGGCTTCGAGATGTTCAGGCATAATAAACCTCGACCCTTCATAATAGCCATTCTCTCCTAGTCTTTGTACCATAGGTTATTCCTCCAATTGATAAGAACATACGTTTGTTTGTATTATATGCGAACGTACGTTCTTTATCAATAGGATTTACGGAAATAGCACGCACTTATACTTGTTGAACTTTAATACCGTTTTCCTTGCGGTAATCAATTACGAGCTTCCGCCAGAAGTCGTAACTGCCCGTGCTGTCGGAGATGTACGGCTTGTAAAACTCATATGCCGACTTCGCCCAGCTCGGACAAGTCATATTAGCTTTTGCTTTTTCCGCCTCAATCCACTTGCTCTGAGCGTCTACTGTAGCTTTAAGGTCATCCATTTGTTTCTTTTCTGCTGTTGTCATTGCTTCCCCATCTCCATTCTTGATTCGTTGCACTTCTGCCTGAATACCAGGAATAAACCCGCGAGATGCAGCCAAGCGAGTATTCCCGTGTCCGAAAAAGTTTGTACCTGGGCATGTCTTACTGGATCGTCCTTGGATATAGTCACCCAACCAATCGCCAGCAGGCGTATACCAGGCGTGGTAAACGATATGATTTGTGTCTACCGGGATGTTCAGCTTGATTGCCAAGCAAGCGTACAAGTGCAGCACAGCCTGTCTCTGTAAATCAGTCATGGTATCTCCGCCGATATCAAAATTACCGATGATCTCCACACACAAAGCTCCTGTATTTGCTCCTTTGATGCCAGCGGGAATCGTGTTTAGGTTTCGATCCAAACTGATTGCTATTTTCCCATCCTCGAAAATTGTGATATTCTGCCCGGTGCCGTTCCAACCGTTTGCTAGATGAGTGTTGCGAATACCTTCCAAACACTTGAAATGGTCTTGGTTCTTGCGTGTGGCGTAATTAGGTAACCACGTATGATGGACCTGGAGTTTAGTTATAGTCCTGCTGATTTTCTGCTGTTGAAGCCACCCGAAGAATTCGGATGACTCCAACAACAAGAAATTCCCTTTAGTAATCATGATTGATCAGTTCCCTTCTTAAACCGCTGGCTTTTGATTCGTTGTATCATCTTGCGGTGGATCTGATAGGTTTGGATTAGTAGGCACTTCGCTTTTCGATTCAAAGATTTTAACTGCATTACGAAGGACATCAGGCATCGGAACACCCATACGTCCTAAGTTTTCCGTTATAGACAAAAGCTCGTTTGCTAAATAGAAGAAGATAACAGCATCTTGAATGAGCCCTGTTCCTCCGGTCACGATAATATCAACAAAATGTGAAATGGTGATCACCAGAAAAATAGCTGCTTTCCGAGCAATCCCTTCAAAGCCTACTCGGCTACGCAGCTCATGTTTGATCCAGGCCGCTGCCCAACCAGTCACCCAATCTACAACAACAAATATCAGTAGTATATTAATCAAAATTCCCCAGCCTCCAAAGAGGTATCCCGCGCCAGCCCCCATAGCCGCAGATACCATTTTAATGACATTAGACATCCCCTCTTGCATAGCGAACCCCCACTTTCTCTCTCTATTTATCTGAATCTTTATCTGAAACCAATCCCGCTAAAGCATCGCCTACCAACTGATCTACAGCCTGCAAAAGCTCTTCCTGCTTTTCTGCTGGAACCATTCCAAGAAACAATGAAATTATTTCGGCAATCTCTTCAACTGGCCGGGAAATATCAGCCGTTATCACTACTTGATGTGTCGCCTTCAATGTCTCACCTCCTTCCAGGCCTAAAACCTATTTAATCTCTTACAAGGACCCTCAAAGTTAACTCCGCTGGTTCCGTGGAACTTTTTTTCAGCTCATATTCCGTAACGCCTTTTAACTCGATTCCATCAAGCAACAGTTGTCCATTTTTTATTTCTAATTTAGAAAGAATTTCTTTATCCATAATGATTCTCGCCCTCCCATTAATGAAGTCGATAGTCTTTCAATCTGAATCGCCGTGAAGATTGCTGAACAACGGTACCGGTTAATATTTTTCTTCGTTTATCACTGTCGGCCACTTCTATATCCCAAAGTCTGGGCTGGTCAGAAGGCTTTACAAAAACCGTGATGCCTTTTCCAAATATCCACCTAATCAGTATTCTTTTTATCACAATCACACTTCCTTTCATGGCACAAAAAAAGAGCCCGTGGGTAACGGACTCTTTAGTGTGGGTAATATGTTATTTGTTCGCTGCCAAGGCAGCATCAATTTTCGCAAGATCGGACTTCGCTTTCTCTATGTCCTTTTCGTATTGTGCTAACTCTTGTCTCCATTGGGATGCGCCTGCTTCATCCCCTTTTTCTTCGGATTCTTGAAGCCATTTAGTTACGTCTTCCTTGGCTTGCTGAGTGCGATTAAGAATCTTATCTGTTATTATTTGTTTTGTTGACTCAAGATCAGCTTTACTTCGCCCTATAAACTCATTCTCATTTGAATCTGGAACGATTACACTTGCTGCATCCTGTTCATCTGAAGTAATTGTTATCGTTTTACCTGACACTTTTACATCAGCCCCCAATGCTTCAGACAAGGCGCGAGCTGGAACGTTAGCTTTGGAATCAATCACAGCTCCCTTATCCGAAAGTTTCTTTCCATCTACAACGATTGTGTATTCTCCGGTCACCTTTTTCCCGACCATACTCTTAACCGTATCAGCAAACGCCCCTGTGGTTGTCGAAAAAACAATACCTATGATAATCCCGCCAGCAATATACGCAACTCTGTGCGCAAACTTTTTCATGACTGTACCTCCGTAATTGGTTCAATTTACCTAATATGATACATTACGGAGTTCGTATTGGGAAGGTTGCGCTTTGCTCAGCATTTAAGAAATGTTAACGGTGGCTATTGCCGATCCACTTTGATTAAATAATTTGAGATTTTTAGTGGATGGGTCATACGTCATATTAACTGCGTATTGGGTATGAGTGTGGTTGGACGCTGCTTTTCCATTAACCGCTGTCCAAATTGAGTTTAATTCCGCTAACAATCCACTTACATTGGATATTGCTAATCCTGTTATATTCGAGTTCACGAAAGAAACATTGCTTCTGAATTCAGCAGGACCAGCAACGATCGGCGCGCCCTGCAATCTTATTGGGTTACCTGTATTATTCGATCCGATAATAAGATCGTTACTGATGATTGATAAGCCCCCACTGTTTTGATAGGAGTTAATCTCCCCCGCAAAGGCGCCACCTGAACCGTACCATGAGATTGCAGCAATTTCATCGTTAGAACCAGTAGTAATCCGTATCCGATTTCTGTTATTCCCATCGTATGTTCGAAAACCGTTGATGTCCTGTTCAATTCTCCGCCCATTGGCTGCCGTTCGGATTAACGACCCTGTGATTGTGCCTCCCTCAATCTCATTACCTACGATCCGGGACGCCTGTATCAAGGAACTAAGCATGGTAGAGTTGTCGATCTGTCCCGTGAGCTTAATGGACCTGGCTACAACGTTCCCGGCCATGTCTACCCGGAACGGCGCTTGGTTGTAATCGCTGTGCCCTGAGCTGATTCCTTGTGTATTGATTTTGGTAACCAGGTTGCCGCTTCCGATGATCATAGAAACAAAGTCACCAAGCACACCCCGAATAGCTTCCGCCAGAACACCCTGACCTGTGATAGCCACCCTTGGAGTCTTGCCCCCGTCTGTTGTCAGCACAATTCCATCTGATGTCAGAATGACCTGGTTTCGCACATCGATCTTGCTTTGGAGCAAAATGCCACGCTCATCATATATAATCTGCGTTTTGGAGTTATTAATATCTATTACAGCCTGCTTGGCAAATGTCTCAAAGACGTCTGTACGTATCTTACCGCCAGACAACAAGTCATTCATGATCCGTTTGGATCGTTCCAGGTCGGCAATGATATCGTCATAGTCCTGAACCTTGAAGTTGGCCAGAACGACTTGAGTGTGCTTGTCCATCGAAAATGGATACTCCGTCATTTCCATGACCCGCATTTCAATATTAGGCATTTCCATTTCCGGGTCAAATGCATAGACGATATCACCCATATCAGGCGGCGACTCGATCCGGTCTATCTTATGGATGTCCACAGCGTTAATGGATATCTCGATTTCCGGAATCTCTTTCTTGCGTAATTCCTCCCGGGTCGCTTTCAGCAATTTTTCCGGGTCCTCGATATCCTGATCGATCATTTCCCCATCATAGAAAACGTTAGTTGTGTTGGTCCAGTACTGTGCATAAGGCGATACCAGATAGTTCACGGCCAGCTTTCCGTTTTGGATTGCGCCTGGAACACCTTGCAGCAGGCTTAATTCCTCCGCTGTCAGATAGGTTGTGGACATGCCAATAAACGTCCGGCCATCCTTCATCTGCGAATACATCCGGGTAACCAGATTTGAACCCTCGTCTTTGAATTGGTCCTGAATGATATCTTTTCCTATCCGATACTGCTTGCCTTCATCCTTGCCCACTTTCTTGCGTAAATGGATTGTGAAGTTATCCGCCCACACCTCAGCCCCATAGGACTTTACAATGTGGTTGAAGGCTTCCAGTGCTGTAGTGCGACCCCAATCTTTAATATCTTGCAGTTCGAATATGTCATCGACCTTGAATGTATATTTGTTGTTCATGATCGGTGAGAGCCGGGAAATCATTTGGCTGATATGGACCCCGTATGCCTCTTCAAGATACTGATCATATGGAACCTTGAATTCATTCATCTTGAACATAACATGCGTTGCTACGATGCGTGCAGTCAGCTTTTTGCCATCCCGGACCCGTTCCCGCGTCTGGATCACATAATACTGGCCGTTCTCGTCCATCACATGGCCCTTGATCTTGATTTTTTCCCGGTAGTCATCCGATGTCATGGAAACAAAAAAAGACAGCTCATAATCTGAATTGACCCGTCTGCGCCGTTCTACTTCATATGCATGGGTTAAGTAACCTTCTGGTTTTAAATTCTTGTCCAGTACCTTCAGGTATTTCATGGACATCCTCCTAATACAAGAACCGGTCCCGGTGTGTGATTCTCAGCAGCACCTGGCGGTTTGTTTCTGGATCTGTATATGTGATTCGGTTCTCGCCTACATTGAGATTGAAAAAATCGCCTTCCATGAGGCCAGCCGCATTAATGCCGTTTTGAGTAATCCGGTATGTCTTGGCGTCAATTTCGATCTTGTCGCCTGGTTTAAACGGTCCTGTGAATTCAAGGAATTCCACATGGTACCGACTCCCTTTGGCAACTGCTCCAAAACCAACATTCATAATCGCCCGTTTGGTAATCTCTCGAATGAAATCCGCCTTTGTGCCAGCAGCTACATCCATAACAGCCGCAAATGAGATTTCACGGATAAAATCCCCTGCCGCTCCCACATTGACATCCATAACCGCCGAACCCGTCATTTCCATCGTTGCAGCAGCTACAGCAGATCCTGATATATCAGCAACTGCCCGGCCAAAGACGAATACGGATATTTGGCGGTTAAAGGCCATGCGGTTAAAAGCCCCTCTGTTAAACATGGCCTTCACCCCTTTCAAAAGGAAAAGCCCCCTGACCACCCAGAGGGCATAATAAAAGCGCACCACTTGGGTACGCTGGTTAAGCTACTGTTCCGTTGGCGACTTTATTCTGCCTGGATTAGATTCTCATGGCCTTTGAGTGTGAGATAGTCGTCTACTTCTTCCTTACCGTTCGGATAGCGAGTCAACACTGCGTCATACTGCAACGCACCGTCAATGATCCGTTGTGCCAAGTATCGGAACATATTACATGCCTCCCATCAGGAGTGCGTCCAATGCATCCTGCATGATGTCTTGGCGTTCCTTTACCTCTTTAATTTCCTCACTCAACGGTTTCTGTGGGTCAGTTGGAACCTCGGGTTGAGATGGGTCTGGGTACGTAAATAGAGGTTTTAATGTTTCCAAATTGATTCGACTTACAATCCCTCCCTCAGTAAAATCAGAAGAATATTCACCATATTCCAGTTGAATCACGCCTACCGAATCACGAGAACGGTCCAATAAAGCTGTATACGTAGAGAAGTCTTGATCGATCGTCGTCTCAACCACGTTCCCTGAACGTTCTCCTGTATTTAGTAACACCTCTCCAGTTGATTTATCGTAATAAATTCGTCTCCCAATATTCATGACAGACCTCCTTATTCATATGCGTAATAAGAATATTCACCGCTAGCTGATACTGGAAGCAACGCAACAACATCGTTAATGTAACCATCTATTGAACGAGTGCCTGACGCCGACAATTCGTAAATTCTTGGTACGTCACCGTTATTCATTACACCGTATTCCTCAGAATTGCCTATTGGCGCCAATTGTAAGTACGCACCATCGACAACGTTTGAAAGGATACCTAAACGAAGAATAATCGTTTTGGGTCGGAATCCGAGGCCTGATATCTCAACAAACCTACGTGTTGATGTACTGTTATTACGCTGAGTGAATGCCCTGGTAGTTGTACTCGCGGTTATTGTACCGGATGCAAATTTTTTCCCTGTGCTAATGCTTTGAATCTTGCTAGCCAATGACGTCCAACTATCAGATGTGGATGCACTTCCTCCCATAGCGTTAACGGCATCCACAATGCCTTTTTTTGCATCAACGCCAGATTGAAAAACCTCATTTATGGCAGCAACAGCACTTCCTTTAGCAATTGTTTGTAAATCCGCCAGTGTGCCGACCTGTCCGGTTACCGTATCCAACCTTGCTATATCTGCCGCGGCGCTTGGAGTAGCAATTTGAGCTCTGCCAGAAGCGTCTCGAATAATCAGGCGATTAGCTGTCGCTGCACTAACAGCTCCATGAACTGAAGTGCCGGATGTATGTGTGGCAAGAGAGTCATTCACCGTCTTAATTGCTTTCGGTGTAGCCGCTTGGTCCTCGCTATCCAATCCTGTAGCACTGGAGAGCTGCGTAATCCCCTTTTGAGTTAGGGATGCATCCTGTGGCGCAGGGATGTTGTCCAAACGATTATCCAAGTCCTCAATGTTGGACTTAAATGTGTTGAAGTCATGTGCCGTGAAAAATCGGGCAATCTTCGTGCCTGCCACCCATGATTGTGCCACTCCTTCAAACCCTCGGGTTACACCCGTGAGTGTATTGCCCGTCTTGCCTGTGTAAAGTATTGTTTCCGCATTTTCGTTAGCTGGATCAATAACTAGCTCATTCGGTGCATCCGGCAAAATCGATCCGTCCAGCACGGTTATGCTTGTTTGTGTGTCATCTATTGCAGCAGCCAATTCGGTTTGCCTGCTATTGGCCGTAGCTGGGTACATTGTTTCAAGCATCGTTCACGCCTCCTTAGTTCAACCGGATCTCGACTTGGTTTGTCAAGAATTTGAAAATATCATTGGTCAGAATGCTTCGTGGTGATTCCAAGGTTCCGAAGTAATATAAATTCCCTCCGGTTACTGCATCACGTAATCCAAAATGTGTCACCGTGCCCCAATCAGCGGAAGCAACTGCAAAAGCAACGTCAGCAGCTGACTTTATTACCATCTTCTGAACATCACTTAACGCGCCCGTCACTGGATGGTATTCGCGAACCGTAGCTTGTGCAGGCTCGGAAAAGGTCATCGCTTGTCGGGCATACCCTCCGCCTGAAACCTCTTGTCCGGTATCGTTCCATGTTGGATTAGATGTATATAGAGCAATGTAAAGTTTATCGGGAAAGGTGAACTTCTCTCCACGTGCCGATACATTCAATTGTTTGGTCGCTAGAAATTTACTAATATTCAATTTCGATCACCCCTCTAATAAATATTCGTTTGTCAGTCGAAGGCTACGTATCGTTGTAGAACCTACATTAGTCAGTACCATTCGCGGTGGAGCAGGGATATCTCCGGCTGACTTAATGTTTATTGTCTCTGTGGCGTTGCTCAGCGTTATTTCAAAAACGAAGTCCTCGCTCGATTCCGGGAAAGGATCGTACATCTTCAATGGCACATTTACTTGGTGATTAACAGAAGACTGATCATAATCCATAGTCCCGCGATATTGAGCCATGTAACGTCTTTCTGGCCGATCCGAAAATATCAGTTCCAAATCTCCACGCTGTGCATGAAATATGTTCGCCAGGCGATTGATGGTTGGGTGGTAATCAGATAGATCACCCATGACATAGAAACTCAATTCCAGCGGACGGGTGTTGTATGTTGATCCGAAGTCCAATTCTCCATCCCGTCCTGTCAGCTTGACTGTATTTTCTTCAGCTTCAGGCAATGGCGGCAGGGTGCGTCCAACAAGGATTGCACCAACAGTAGACACCCACACCCCGTTAACCTTCACATCATAATCCATCGTTTCACCCCTTTACGCCCTTAGTCTGTAAATTCCGAGCCAGGCGCTCCTTGCGATTGTTGAATAGATCAATATCCGCCCCATCCTCTAAAACTACGGTTCCTGTAGACATGTCAAAGTGTTGCGTGACCTCTTGGACAACCGGAGCCGCTTGTTCAGGTTTTAGATTGAGCTTAGGCACTTCCAGTAAACGGAATAGGTTGTTCAGTTGATGACGATTGAAAATAGCTTCCTCACCGTGAACCACCGCTTCCATCGGAGCGCCAGGAGGACCCGGAACCACACCACCAACATCGAAGCTGCTTATCTTGCCTGTATCCTTATCAATTCCGTACTGGTCCCGAATGGCTTGATTTCGCTGTGACAAGCGTTGCATCTCGTCCTTGTTTCCTGCCGCTTTGGCTGCATTGTAGGCATCCTTGTTGGCGTTGTACTCTTGCAAATCAAGCGCCTGCTGGGATGTCCCACTGAGACTGGACGCGGTATTCATCTTGGATTGGTACTGGTCCAAGAAGGTATCCAAATCTTTCAGAATCTTTTCATTGGCTTCCTTGCTGGCACTGACTCGGAAATCCTGTACTGCACTCTCGATTAGTTTGACGTTATCCCCGTAATCCTCAAAAGCCTGTGCTAATGCATCGTAACGGGCCTCAGTCGCCGTTTTCTCGTCCTCGAATGCCTGTTCCTGTTCTGATTTCTCGTCCTGAAGCTTGTCCTTCTGATCTTCCAAATCCCTCTTGCGCAGTTCGCGCGAATGTTCAAGCTGCATCCGTTCAATCTCGGCAATCAGGTCGTTTCGTTCTTTGATTCCTTCCGGACTGACCGCTGTACTGAGCAGATCCACCCGCGCCCGTTTTTTCGCAAGCTCCGTTTCGTAATCAACGTCCTCGTTTGCCTCTTGTTCCTTCTTGATCAGATCATCAATGGCCTTAATCTTTTCATTCTGAGCATCGACGAACGCCTTTTTACGCGCATCAATGGCCGCTAGTTCTGCCTTTTTGGCATCGTTAACAGCGGTCTTCTGCTTTTTAAGCAATGTTTCTGTATCCTTTTGGGTTTGTTGGAGCAGCGATTTCTTCGCTTGATATACTTGTTCATCAGCTTGCTTGTACAAATCCGAGTCTTTTTTGTATCGATCCCGAAGCTCCGTCCACATCTTCAACTTCATCTGCCCGATTTCAAGCTCTGATTTACCCGACTCCTCCATACGGCGTTCTTCTTTGGTAATGTTCTCGCTGTATGTCTGATATTGCTTCTTCTGTTCCGTTTCAAGCTGCCGCGTCAATTCCTTTTTCGCTTGATATACCTGCTCATCAGCCTTCTTGTATTCATCGGAATCTTTCTTGTAACGATCCCGGACCCGTGTCCAGGCGTTGAGCTTGGCCGTAGCCATTTCCACTTCTGATTTCCCGGACTCTTCCATCCGGCGCTGATCTTTATCGATCCACTCAGAAGAGAAGTCATAACGGGCTTTGACACTATCTTCTTGAAGTCGTTTGATTTGGAGATTCATGGTCCGCTGATCGTCAACCGTTTCTTTCAAATGCTGTTTGTGTTTCGCAGCAACCTTGTTGTACGCCTTGATTTGTTCCTCGGCAGACCAATCATACATATCAGCCTGGTACCGGACCGCGGCAATGTCAGCATCATAGGCTTTTTTCCGAGCTTCTGCAGCAAGTTCCGCAGCAGATTTGCCCGACTTTTCCTTTTTGGATTTAGCTGCCTTAGCTGCTTTGGTCTTCTTCTCTTTTTCCGGTTTGGACAAATCAATCCCGCCGCCTGAAACGGGCTTGAATGCCTCTCCAGAAGTCAGCGAATCTTTCGCCCGTTGAACCTCCAGCAGATTCTGAGCGGCAATATTCTGTTTGTCGTAGAGTGCTGTTAATTGCTTATCTACGCCGCCATTCGCGAAGTTTTCAAACGTCTTATTGACGCTGACTCCGCCCACTGCTGTAACATTCTTCGCCATCATTGGATTGGCAGATCCACTTACTGCGCTCATGGCTTTCGCCAAAGCTTCAAAGTTTTTTATCTGAGCTTCAACGGATGCTTTATTGGCTTTCGCCATCGCTTCCAGGTGAGTAAGATAGGCATTGGCCGCTTTGGCTGACATGTCGATGAAACTACGCTCAGCGCTGATATGGTCATCAATGATTCCGATATTCTTGATCGTGATCCGGCCGGATTCATCCTGGAGTGCATTCAGGTCTGGATACTGTTTCCTCAGCTGATCGGTGACATTAATCAGTTCCTGCTTTTGGGATGCATCCAGATTTTGAGCCGAGGCCAGTTCTTTATATCGCGCAGATAGCTTTGCCATCGCTTCGACCTTTTGGTTTTTTGCCGCCAAGTCGGTTATTTCAGCCTCTCTCATCTTTAACAGCGCCGGAACAGACTCTTCAATGGCATCGTTCATTTGTTCCAGTTTGATTTGTGCCTGCTCTACACCGTCATAGCCCATACCTCGAAGCTTTTCATCCATCTCAGCTAACTGATCATTGATTTCAAACATTTCGTTCAGTAGCTGCGGCGTGCCTAACTGATCAGCTTGCAACGCCTCGATTTCATTCAAGCGCTCTTGAAGTGCCGCCCGTGCCTGTAAAACTGAATTAAGCTGTTCGGTCCGTTCCTGCAAATCCTGGACGTCCTGAACCGTTCGATTCAACGGAGATTTGCCAAGCGCTTGGTTCACTTCTTCCTGAGCTTGAGCAAATTGTTCCGCTGAGGCTGTCGCATCGTCAGCTTTCCCTTTGAAATAAGCAAAACCAGCAGCAATACCACCGATAATCGCAGATATAGCAAGCAATGGTGGGAACGATGCCTGCAATGCAATTAATGCTGTGCGAAGCGCGTACACAGCCAGTGTGATTCCAGTTACAGCAGCAGTGACGGCAACAAAGGTAATGATTGCGTTTTGCGTTCCTGCATCCAAGCTTGTGAATGACAAGATCAATCCAGCAATCATATCCGTGATGGTCCGTACCGTAGGCGCGAATTTGTCGCCAATGGCAATGGCTGCTGCCTCCATGGCTGACTTGAATTCTTCAATGGACCCTTTCAGTGTATCCATCTGCGTACTTGCCAGCTTATCCGCTGCCCCGGCTGAATTCTCCAACTCAGAGGTGAAGCTTTCCAACTGGGATTGACCCGTACTAATCAACGTCAAAAAGCCCGAGGCGGCTTCGGTTCCAGCAATGGACGCAGCTACTTGGGCTTGTTGGGATTGATTCAATTTTTTAAACGCCTGTTCGAACTGTCCGATAATGTTGGCAAATGGAAGGATATTCCCGGCTGCGTCCTTGGTCGTCACACCGAGCTTGTCCATATAGAACTGAGCTTCCTTGGTTGGTGAAGCTAACCGCAGGAGCATGGCCCTGAGCTGTGTACCAGCCATCTCGCCCTGAATACCCGCATTGGATAGTTCACCAACCGATGCCGCAGCCTCTTCGATTGACATACCGAGTGATGCGGCGATAGGTGCCACATATTTCATGGCGTATCCTAATTGCTCAATGTTTGTATTGCTGGATGTCATAGCCTTAGCCAGCACGTCCACAACGCCCGTGGTTTGATCCGCAGACAAGCGGAATCCCGTTAGGATGTTGGAAGCAATGTCGGCCGTGCGGGCAATCTCCATCTGTCCCGCAGCCGCAAGCGACAGCACGCCCGGCATGGCTTCCATGATTTCCTTGGTTTTGAAACCCGCCATAGCCAGAAAGGATTGTGCTTCAGCTGCTTGCGTTGAACTGAATACAGTGGTTGCACCTAAATCAATAGCCTGTTGCCGCAGCTTATCAAACTCTTGCCCGGTTGCTCCGCTGATCGCCTTGACCTTAGCCATGGCCTGTTCAAATTGAGCCGATATGTCTACCGCTTTGGCTAGTGCCGCCGCAACTGCCGCGGCATAAGCAGCATACGCTACCCCAGCCGTTTTAATCTCCTTACTTAAATTGCTTGCTGACTTGGCATTTTCATCGAATTCCGCTTTCATCCGGGTGAGCTTACCGCTTGTTGATTCTAAAGCCGTGCCCTGTTCCTGAATCTGCACTTTCAC
Source organism: Paenibacillus sp. RU5M (assembly GCF_900221055.1). Taxonomy (NCBI): domain Bacteria; kingdom Bacillati; phylum Bacillota; class Bacilli; order Caryophanales; family Paenibacillaceae; genus Paenibacillus; species Paenibacillus sp. RU5M. The sequence continues at coordinate 752,209 of NZ_OBQM01000002.1, forward strand.
TTTGCTGATCTGCGAACTGCTTGCCCCGATTGCACGAAGCTGGGATTCCACGTTCTTTAGCTGTTTTTCAAACAACTCCGGCTTAGATGCCAGCATTTCGGTTTTGATCTTTCGAATTTCTTTGGAATCTACACCTACGTCACGCAAAGACTTTGAAACGGTCTTGAAATCCTGGTTGAATTTTTTGGATTCGTCCGTCATTTTCTTCATGTCCTGCTTGGCTTCTTCAATACCCTTTTTAAATCCGTCAGCGTCTAACCCGAGTTTGGCCTCTATGCCACCAATGTTTTCATTCTCAGCCATCCTTCCTCCCTTCTAGCCTAGCGCGTAAGGACCGGAGCCCAACGGCGTCAAACTCTTCTTTTTGCTCCTGCTTTTCGTCCTGCAACGGCCAGCCGAGCATGTCCACTAATCCTTTAAAACTGTCCTCGGTCATGTTCGGACCCATTGCTATGTGAAGCTGTGCCAATCGGTCTTCCGCAATCTTTTGTGTTTGCCGGAACAGCAACATAGGCAAATCCGTAATGTAGTAATCATTACGCAGCACCTGTGGCGTAACCCCGAGCAATAGCGAAGCTTCGAGAACCCAATTGTGTAACGTTAGTTCGGATTCTTCGCGGCTTGCAGCCTTCCCAGCACGGACTGGATTGCGGCGCGGTACTTTTTTGCAGCTTCGTCCAGGTTGTTGCGTTCGATGGTTGATTTCAGGAAGTCGTGCAACTGGATCAGATCCGCTTCTTTTACTTCATCTTCAGACACGTCTGCCAAGACAGAAACGAGTGTGACCACCTCTTCAGATGCCATTAATACGCCCACCACGGCACTAGGCCAAAACATTTCCGTGTCTCTTGCAGCAATGATATTCGCCACGGTCTGTGGTAGGATCTCAATTTTCTCCATCAAAGACATCCATTTGCCTACACTCAGGCGCGGTATATCAACTCGCTTTTCGCCAAACTGCACATGATCAACAGACTGGCTTGATTTTTTAAATGGGAACATGGGTCCTCCTTAATGACAAAAGCGGAGCCAATGGCCCCGCCTCGTCTTATGTGGTATTAGGCTACGTCTGGATCACCAAATTCAATTAGGTCGCCATCTGCATTTGGAAATCCTTTGAATGTTACATTGGTAATCAACTCGTTGTCATAATCGTATGTGTAGTTCAGATTTGCGCGTGGCGCTGCCATAGGCAAAGTAATGTAATCGTCTGGCGTTGTTCCTTCCGCTAAAGGGATCAGGGTCACTGGCTTCGCATATTTCAGCAAGTCAATGACCTTAGTTGCATTGACTACAACCTTTTTCTTTGTTGGGTCTGTTCCATCTACAATCAATCGGGAACCCGGGAGAATTGCTTGTAATTTCTCCAAGTCATATTCACCAAAAGGGACTGCAATACTTACATTGCTTCCTGTTCTGATTTCTTTCTGCGGTGTCGTTCCCGTCTGATCCATCGTCACTTCTCGGGATGTTTCCTCAAGAGTTAGGACAACTCCACCTTTTGTTGTTCCGAATTCGATTGCATCTACCCCGGTTCCGAATACAACCTTGCACGGTCCCAATTTGATTTTCTCCGCATTTACTTGTGCCATTAGGATTGACCTTCTTTCACGTTAGATTTCGTTTCTTTGAATTCCTTGCCATACCCTGCATCAATCATCTTTGCAGCCGATTCGTTTGTCAGTTCGACAACATCGCCAGCACCTTTATAATCCGGGCTTTCTTTCGTGCCCATATTGACCTGGATGTCTCGTTTCGTCAGTTCAACTTTCTTCATCACATCACCACCAATGTAAAATTTAGAGAATATAAAAGCCGACCATTTTCGTCCCTGCCCACAAAGAGCGGATTCGATTGATCGGCTGTGCATTCTCGTATTAAGCTATCGCCTGCGTAAAACTCCCGGCGTTGATGCATGTGGTCGTACAGTTCATAGGCGTGTTGTTCAATTCGCACCGCCTCTTTTTCCGGTCCGCGCACAAGTATCTGCATGGATGGCTGTCTGCGTGGCGACCAATCGGACGGAGGATATCCACCAGTCAGCCGAACCCATGCGGCAGCATCTGGCGCACCAGTTGGAAATTCATTGGCGTAATACCTGAAAGGCTTCTCCGCTTGCAGCATGTCCGCGAGCTGCTTAGGCTTGAGCATTACAAATGCAACTCCTTTTTCACTTCATCAGCAATGGTCTTTATGAAACGCCTGGATTTTGCCTTTAACGGACGTTCCAAGAATTTCGGGCCGGTTCCTGGTGTAGTTGGATCAAAATCAGCGACTTCATGAAGGAACAGGGCATAGTTGAACGGATAACCAGATTTCATGGGACGTACGGCTGAGTAGGACACGGTAGCCGTAATCCTTAATCCGGTTTTAGTTTCTACCTCAACCCGCCGCGATTGCCGCAGCTTCCCCTTTTTCTTTGGCGCCAATTTGTCCGCTTCTTCTCCCAATTCCTCAGCCGCCTTGTTCACGCCACGTTCAGCAGCCGCAACAGCACGTTCACTTAATAAATCCAACTGCTTCAGGAAAGCCCCTGCGCTAATTTCCATACTCATAGATGCACCACCGTCATCATGATCTGTCCTTCCAGGTTGCGTGGCACCTTGTAGGATATGATTTTCTTTGTCTTCTCCGTGCCACTCGGCTCCGTGAAGGTCACTTCATCACCGTACCCCACCGGGACTATTCCGGGCATACGAATATGGACAGAACTGGTTACCTCCTGCCCGTTCTCGCCTATAACACGTTGTGTGGCGAATGTAACCCGCGCCCGGAACACTTCCGGTTGATCTCCTACCGAATTGCCTGCCCACGGGTCGCTATCGTCCGCCTGACGCATGATTTTGACAACATCCCGGTACATCATCCCAACCTCCAGACATGACGGTCACACAGCGCCTGAATAGCTGGAGGTAGGTCTGCCTCCCGCTCCGCCTTATCAAACGTTGCCGTGTATTCACCGTCAATCCGTTCTGACAATTTGCCCCATTGCCCTGTATGCATCATCTTGGCGAGCATCAGACAGGCCATTTCCAGCGTGTTTGGTAGTGTGGATGGGTTAGAGTCTGGATCATCACTTGGAAGCTCGTAGCCGCCAACGTAGGAGGCCAGAAGCTTATATTCACCTCTAGGCCAACCCTCCTGGCGGAACAATATCCCGTCATCCAATTCCATGTAACCCACCACCGGGCCATGTGGACCTGTTATTTCTGTGATTTCATGGATCGGGAAATTCCGCAGGGACAGATATTTGGAATCCGTGCCGCTGCGGCGCTCTGTATATGTGTTTTTCTTGAATTTCCGGTTACAGTGCCCTTCGATGGCATCAGACGCAGCCGCCAGGGCAAATGTTAATTCGTCGTCCTGGCTGTTATCTGCGTCTGGAATGTATAGCATCTTTTTCAGCCTACCAACAGTAGCCAGCATAATTAACCACCAGAGGAAGCAGCAGCAATTTGACGCGCAATCTCGGCATGAATGTCCTTAGCCGTGAAAGTGCGCTGAACGGTGTCTGTTCCAGCTTGTAACTGTGCCGCCGTTCCCGCAGAAGCGGCCGGGCCTGCTGCGCCTGTGTCGCCCTTGTCGCCTTTATCCCCTTTTGGGCCCTGCCCGCCTGCTCCAATCGGTTCGCCATTTTGGAGCAAGCGCCCCCCCTCAAGAATATTCAGGTCACCGCGTATGTTCCAAGTATCTCCGCCGTTTGTTTTATAATTTTTGGTTGTTCTCATGTGGAACCTCCTTATTCAGCGCCTACTTTAACGCCGGATACTACTACTGCTGCCGTCTTGTCCACAACTTTACCGTCAAATCTTTCGATTCCACGGAAGTACATTTGGTCTGTTAGGAACGCGTCTCCGCCGACATCAGTTGACTTGATTTCGAATTTTTTGCGGTCAAACATGAAATAACCTCGTTTGAAGTCGCCGAACAAAATATGTGTTGTTTGGTCCTCTTCTGTTTTGATTTCGTCATACACAAGTACCGGGCGACCGAACAAATTGAAACGATCTTCTTCACGTGGATCAGGTGCGAGAATATCCCGGCCATTACCGTCTTTGATGTTGGCGATTTCTTCAAACGCCTGTGTGTTCATGACCCAAACACCATTACGGCGGTAACCTGCGATGACACTGTTTTTGATCTTACGTAAAAACTTGATATCAATCCCTGTAGCCGGAGCTGTCAGAGCATTAAACTTTTTGCTTGAAATGATACCTTCAACGCCATTTTCTCCCCCGGTCCCATAAAGGATTTCCTCATTTTCGGTAACCAGAGACGATTCGGAAAGCCAATCGATAATCTCTTGTTTGAAATTAATAAACGAATCATCAAGCAACTCATTTGGCGCAGGCATGAATCCGGCAAACTTCTTAACGTTGTAGCTGATCTGTTCAAATTCCATGTTCTTCAGCTCTTTAATTTGCTCTTTTTCGGCTGTATTGTAGAGCTTTCCTGCAACGCCTGTTCTGACAGTGTATTTTCCGCTTGGAGCCGTTTTTGGAACTACGCGGACCAAGTTGCGAATTGTGTTTAATTCCATCAAGGCTTTAAGAATCTCACGTGAAATATCTTCCGGAACGGTATACCCACCGTCTTTATCGCTACCAGAAGAAAGCGAACGGTTTTCAATAATAACCTTTCTCATCATTGAACGCTGTTCATCTTCCAATTCATCTTCGCGCCCAGTAAGGACTTTGAACCAAGCGTCTCGGTATTCTACTGTTCCTGTAATGTCCCGTTTTTCCGGTTTGTCGTCGTTGTTCAAAGGATTACCCTCGCGTTTTTCGTCAAGTTCTTCTTCCTCCAACGCACGTTGCACATCAATTTCCTTCTGCAGTTCCCGAATCTCTTGGGATTTTTCATGTGCCTCATCCATTTTATCGGCGTTCACAAGGGAACGAGTTTCCGTTTTCAATTTATCCATTCGGTCAAGCAAAGCGCGAAGTTCTTTCGTCAATTCAATCACCTCATCATTTTTTTGGAAAGCAAAAAGAGCCGATCAGTATAGATCAAGCTCCAGCAATAATTTTTCTTTTTGGTATTCGACTGAACTACGAAGTTCAGTAGTTTTAAATTCCTCCAGAGACCTCACGGAAACCTCATTCTCTGGATAAGCGGCGAATGGTGTCATTGAAATTTCGGGCAAAGTAGCATTTAAAATTGTTCTTTGGTAGAGCTTCTTTCCATCGCGCTCTATCTTAGACCAACGGTCACCGTTCGTCTGGACGTTGAATCCAAAGGAAACACCGTCTACGTCACCGCGGTCAATACTCTCATGCGCATCGTTCCCCCACGAACTATTAGGCAAATCCAATTCGAACCTCAGTTCAGTTGGTCCATCAAAAATACGAAGTGTGCCCGACTTGGTATTGCCTAAAATCTGGTCAGTGCGATGGCACCAAAGAGATATCGTGTTGTGATCTCGCATGTATTCCGCAAAAGCTCCTGGCGCGATAATCTCAACGAATTCGTCCCCATACCAATCCTGCATGATATGGGATTCCGAATTATACTTTATCGACCCGTTAATTGTACGCGTCTCTTTATCATCACCAGTTTGACGAATTTCATAGGTAATTGGTAACGCTCGTTTTTCTCTTTCATTTTTCGGTTTTTTCTCCTTTTCCAGTTCCTCCACCCCCTTTCTTGTACTGATTTCCTGCTTCCTCAAGCGGAATTACATTGCCGTTGACGTACAACCTATCTCCACCAGGCAAAGGAGCCTTATTTTCGTAAGCTCTACCTTCATTCGGTGTATAAATCCCGCCTTTGACCGCCTTATCCAAAGCGTCCATCCGTGTTTTAAAATCAGCACGCAAGATTGCGTCGGCATTGAACCTGACGAAATATCCATCCTGTAGTTCACGACTCAAGAACAGTTTCCGTGTAAACTCTTGCTCGTAGCTTGTCAAAATCGGCAACATGGTGTCCGTGTAAAACTGTTGTTGTTGTTGCTCATTGTTGCTATGTGTAGCTCGATCAAGATCATTTAGTTGATGCATCTTTATACCGAAGGCTGCGGCCAGCTGACGGATGGTCAGTTCAGTGTTTTCAAGAAATTGAGCATCTGTCATGCTAATACTGATTGGTGTGAACTGATATCCGAACGGCATCATTGAAATTCGATGACTATTCTTTAATCCAGATGACATCTTTTCGAATTGTTCACGGAAAATTTTCTTTTCCGCCTCTTCCATCTTGCCTGTGTACTGGATCAATCCCTTTGTCTGTAATCCGTTTTTGTAGAAGTTATTAATAAAGCTCCCCGCAGAAGCCGCATTTTCTACGGCACTATGCAAGTAGTCCAATGTTGGGACGCCAACAAGTCCATTCAAAGTCACACTGCCTTTAACGTGAAGCATCTCATGCTCAGGTATCTTGACCAACTTCCCGCCTACATTGACCTGATACCAAAGCTTTGTTCTTGTATTCAAAAGGTTGATATCATCGACAATAACAGTTACGCTATCCGAATCAATCGGCCACAAAGCAACCGCCCGTCCGGACCTCTTGTCAAATTCGATGTTGGCGTATGCATTTCCCATGGCTCGGTTTGATTCCAATGCCTTGAAAAAGTCTATAGCAGACATTAACGGGTTGGGCTGCAATTTCAAAAGCGGGTATAAATAATGATTCGTCCCTTTGGTAATGTCATCATCGTCTGACTGGTAAATCTTTAAGGGCAGCTTTGCCACGGTTTCAGACAATATTTTTATGCAGGTATACACCGTTTCTACTTTCAAAGCTCCTCTGCCTCGGACGTTACCTCTTGCTGAATCAATTCCTAACCATTCAAGTAGCCTTCTATCTTGCTGGGTTACGTTTTCTGTACTACGTTGCTCAAACGCACGTTTAAGAAACATTTATCTTTGTCACCTCCCCTTTGGCGGCAACCTTGATACACGCATAACCAAGACAGCTAGAATGATGCTGCTTAATCCAGTGCAATACAATCCTGCCGTAACATTGATTCGATAAGTTGCCAAATTAATAATCAGAACGCCCAGAAACAGCAAATAATCCTCCGCATAGTCGCGCAGGAACTTCAAAAGCCTATTCAATTTCAATCACCCCAAAGCTGGCTTAATAGTTCGTTAGTGGCGAACTCAGACACGTCCATTTTCGGCTCCCCGAAAACAGCCCTCACATGTGCGTCAATTGTCGCCGCAACTGGATCGATCCTATTTGTTGATTTCGTTTTATCCAGAAGAACATTTTCTTTCTGATCAACCTTTAAAACTGCGTTGCCCATTGCCCAAGTCAATAAGTGATCATGCTCATGAACAATCTTCTTCTGCAAAACTAACTCACGGAATCCTTTAATTGGCTCAGACAGAGTTTGAATCCCTTGACGGATCTCCACGATCTCATATCCTCTTTCGGACATTTTAATTGCGAATTGCGTAGCTTGATATGGGTCATAGCAAATTTCCTTAACGATACATCCCCATTCCTCCGACTTTTCCACGATCCAATTCTCAATATACGTCTGATCAACTACAGGACCAGGTATTACCTCAAGCCAACCCTTTTCAACCCATAAATCATATGGCACCTTATCCGTTTTTTTCTTTTGCTCCAATGTATCGGCGGGTATAAATGATCGATGTCTGAGGAAGTATCGCCCATCAGGTAATACAAATTCGAACACCGCTGAGGACAAGTCGGTTTTCATTGACATGTCGACACCTACAAAAGCTTCAACGCCGCGCACATCAGGTGGTGTATCTGTCCCACAGTTATTCCAAGCTTCCATACGCATATATTTCTTCTCACCCCCACTTACCCAGACGTTCATGTTCTTTGTTAAGAAGTCGTCCATTTTTTCTGGAGCATTAAGCGCATTTTTCAATCGTTTGCGAATGCTGTCACGCCCTACTTCGTGTGAAGCAGCTATAGGATTTGGTTTTTCCCAAACTGATTCATCCGTAACATCATCAATTAATTTTCCATCCTCATCTTTGTCCAGCTCGTTAACCATCGCGAAGTACTCGTCGTTCTCTGTACTATCATCATTCGGATCAAGCAGACGCGAAACCATATCATAATCAATGCGATAGCACGGGCTGTTCAGGTTCTTTCCAGCCGTTGTGATAATCATCATGAGTGGCTGTGAGCGTGAAATCATACCCGAATCTATGACGTCGTAAATTTCAGTTGTTTCATGGGCATGCCACTCATCCACAATTCCACACTGTGGGTTGAAACCATCGCCCTTTTTGCCATCCTCTTTACTCAACGCCTGGACAATAGAGTCGCTTTTGATGTGTCTTATAACGCCATAAGAGGTCTTGAACTTCCCTTTCAGTTCAGGACACTGTTCCAGCATAACTTTTGTTTCATTCCAAACAATCTTCGCCTGTTCTTTCTTGGTAGCCGCACAGTAAACTTCTGCCATACCTTCACCCATTGCGGCAGCTTCGTATGAAGCTACACAAGCGAGGCTTTGGGACTTCGCATTTTTCCGCCCGACTTGCCAGTACGCATACCGGAATCGACGGAAACCCGTATCGACATGAACCCAACCGTAAATATTGCCGAATATGAAATACTGAATTTCATGCGGTACAATCCGTTGCCCTTGTAGCGGACCCTTCGTATGGCGGAATAGGTTCATCCACTCAAAAAATCGCATGGCCTTGTCTTCATCGAAAACGAAAGGGAAGTCCGGTGTGTTCTCCCGCCCAATATCCTTCAAGAACCTCATGCATGCCCATATGTGTTTTTGACACGCTACGACATGCCCGTCAATGACATCTCGAGAATAGTCAATCAAATATTGTTTGATCACTACACGCCACTAAACCTTTTTTCAACATCGGAAGGTTCCTTCTCTTCTTGCTTCGGCACGACCAATTTACACCTGGAAGAAATGGTCAATCCCAAGTCACTTGCAGCTTGACGGCACTGCTTAAAAAACTTGTCCTGGTTAAGCGTAAGGTCTGCGTACACACTACTGAATATCTCTACCGTTTTTGTACCTGGTATCAATTCCCCGTCTACACTGTCGTTTTCGGATTGTTCATATTGGACAATTGGACTTCGATTCAGCAATTCATTTGTCACCTGAAGATAGAGCTTACGAGAAATTAGATAACGGCATAGGGCATCCACATCCAAGTTGGACATGATCCCGATCGCTATTAGCTCGTCCGAAATCTTTTTAAAATCCCGGCGCAAATCTTTTGGCAAATATGATGGAGCTCGTATTTTATCGGATGGTGCTTTTATCTCGGCGGCCTTCCGTTCCTCAATTTCTTGCTTGGTCAGATTTTTCTGTCCCTTGTATAGCAATAGGTCAATCGGTTGACGCGGCCTCGCCATGACACCCCCTCCCTTCTCGTTTTCTGGAAGCTAGATCCAGCGACAACCCTAATTCCGAAATTTCATTTAGGGAATTTTTTTTACGCGAGACGCCCCAGCCGGTTTTTCACCCCGTCCTACGAAATTTCTGATACCCCCCTGCCACTTTGGGGATTCGTCCGGTCATTCACCTTCATTTTTATTAAGAGGCTTAGAAGGCCGTTTCTGTCCGTCTGGTGACGTGTGCATGGGCAACAAAAAAAGCCATACATTGATGGCTTTCAGAAGATCATCTTTTTGATTTGGAATCTCAATTCTGCGACTCGTGTTACAAAACGGTCTGTCAAAGGATCTCCACGCAACTTTGTCGTGAATTCATTCCACAGTTGGAATGCGTAAGTAGCGGCCAGATACTCCTTCTTTTTGCTCTTGTCGTTCTTGATCTCGTCCATGTATTCTCTCAACGGACGATTGATCTTTACAGAGAAAAGCATCCATTCATCATAGTTAAGTTGCTTCTGCTGCTTCGCGTACTCATCTTCCAATTCAATCATGTACTGCTTCAGATCCATTCCTCTCACCTCGATCTTATGATCTCACATCATTGCCAAATCCACCATCCATGGTCACGGTCTTAATGTCATGGCATCTCTTACATAGCGCTTGCCAGTTGTTTGAATCCCAGAATAGCGTATCGTCGCCTTTGTGTGGGATGATGTGATCGACCACAGTCGCTGTTGTTCCTTGACCTTCTGCCTCGCACTCTACACAGATAGGATGCTTACGCAGGTATCCTTCTCTGGCTTTGCGCCATTGGCCGTTGTATCCACGCTGTGTTGATGTGCCGCGTCTCCGGTCTACCTCTCTTGCTCGCTCTCGCTTATGAGTTGGACAGTACGCCTCGCTCGATAGCTCAGGGCAACCTGGATGATTGCATGGCCGCTTGAGTTTAATCGGCATCGGCTTTGACACAACTATCATGAAGTTCTTTCATTGCTCCAGCAATCTGTCCTGATGTTTGTGCAGTTTTCAAACCCATCTCACAAAGCTCATCCATAATGACAATACTCGGATTCAATCCATCGGGCAGCTTGACTTCCTGTTTCAAAAGATCGGGTGGGATTCTATAAGCGGCAGCAATCTGTTTCGTTAAAACTGAATCAGGAATGCGGGTACCCATATGGCTATTGCATTTAGGACATTTCCATCCGTCCCTTATCTTATGGCTCGTTTCCTCAAACCCGCACTTCTTGTCTATGCAATAGTGAGTCGTTAGCTTTTGCTTTGTCATTTGCGACCTCCTTCTGACATAGTGGCCTCTTACACATCTGCACCGATCCCGCCCATTCTCCCCACACGCAACCTCTGCATTGCTCAGGCTGTAGCTTGGATACGATCGGTACGGCTGGTATCTTCCTTATTCCTTTGTTGACCATGATTCATCTCTTGTTTCATCCGACCCAATTAAATGCATCAGACCAACAATAAAGTCACGCACGGTAGCGGCTAAGTCAGGCACGCCCTCAACGAGAATGATTTCATTTGCATCGAACTCAAACTTTGAGGTCATTCTACCTGTTCCGAATCCAATTTCGGCAGTCACCCTACAACTGCTAACCTCTTGACGGATAAATCCTTGGTCAGCTCTAATCTCTCTATGGGTGAATTCTGCTGCCAGGATCGCAATGGAACAGCTAGACTTTAGCGGGAAGTACTTACCACCACATCTTCTGCATTTTTCATTCATCGCTTGTTGCCTGTCCCAAAGCCTGCACCCACATCTATCACACTTATAGCTGTAGCTTATGCTCACTCCAATTCCTCCTTATCTTCCTCAATGAGTTATTCATATCTATATATTTTGCATAACTGGAACACCGTTAGATTTCTTAGGTTTATCAAGGGTTTAGTCCACATCCAAGATTTGAGTTATACATTCGATATTTATGAATAACTCATAGTCCGAATCGGTTCATGGCTGCATCCATCATGTCTTGGTCCATGCCGATATAACGGAATGTGATGGCCTCTGACGCGTGGTTAAGCATCTTACGAACCAATGTAATATCCTTGGTCTTCTGATACATGTGGTACCCGAATGTCTTTCTCATGGTGTGGGTTCCGATATCCTTCAGCTTGAACTCCTTGGCTGCTTTGTTCATGATCTTGTATGCCATGTCCCGCTTGATCGGTTTGTTCTTTCCTTGGCGAGATGGGAACAGGTAATCATCATCGTCCAGGTTGGCGGTATACTTCTTTAGCTCCCGTTTCAATACCGGGTTAATTTGAAGCCACCTCTTCTTCCCTGTCTTCATCTCGGTCATGACGATGTGGTCACCCATAACGTCACGCTTCCGAAACTTCAGCATGTCCTGAATCCGGTAACCTGTATTGATTCCGAAGACGAACATCATTCGGTTTCGTTCACTCTCAGCAGCAAAGAATTCCTTTATCTCTTCGATCATGGCCGGGTCACGGATCGGCTGAACGATGTTCACCAGCCATCACCTCCCTGTTAAAAAAAGAAAAGAGCCATCCGGTAACCCTCCGAATGACTCCAAAGACTATCAAGAAAATTTTATCCGGCCTTGCTGGGACTCGAACCCACCGTTTCCTGAAAGGCCATAAAATAATCCGTATTTATATAACCGCCCGGATGGAGCGGCTTGGGGTGATCTTACCCACCTTCCCCGCATCACACCGCCCTTCGCCAGTTATGAAGCTTGACTGGGTCACCTAGCATGATCGAGTCCGGGTGGAATAACGGTACACCAGGCACACCGGAGAGATTAATTCCTCTCTATGTGCCCTAGTGTATAACTGAAATACAGACGCAAAGCGGACATGGAACAGACGTGGTACAGACAGTTAACAGACGTAATGCAGACAGGATACAGACACGTTTTTCATGTGATAGGTCCCATGAGTTTCAGTGTGCTTGCTATGGACTCAATTCCTTCGTCAATCCATCTGTCAACTGATCTGTCGGTAATAAGACGGAACTTCACTACAGCCGCTTTTCGCGGATGCCCTTTAATGAAACGATATTCAATGAGTTCTTTCACTTCTTTATCCATGATCAAATTTACAGCCAGTTCGATTTCTTCCACTTTCGTCTTCCAATCTATATATAAAGCCTGCTGACGCTCGTTTCTTTCCTTACCACTCAACAAATCCACTGTGAGCTTCATTTTCGGATACCTACGCAGCATGGACCTAACAATCAACTTATCCGTCTCTGTTACACTCTCATAAAATTCCATTTGGTACACCGCAGCCCCCATATATGGCCCCTTTCCCTATGAATCAAAATCAAATGCAGCTTGTCCTACTGGCACCACTGGCTTCTGAGCCTGGCGAATCAAACCTTCTTCTACCCAGCGTTCCGGCGCCTTCTTCTTATAATTATCCCAAACTGGTGTTCCCGCCACAATCCTTTGGAACTTATTTTCTTCAACTGCTTTTTCTGTCCATTCCCAATGGTATTTCGCTTCGAGTTGGGTCATTTGATTTCACCACCCGCCTGCTGTCGCCGTTTTTCAGCCATCTGGTATTCAATACATCTTGCTTTATAGTAAGCGGCTTCACGCTGCATTTGATCCCGTTCAAACGTAAGCTGCCAGTTAACTTCAGTAATGGCCTGTAATGCTTGGTCTTTCTCCCCAATTAAATCAATCAGGTCTGAAGTAGCTGCGCCTTCCAATTCGTTCATGTGAAGTGCTATACGGTTGTTCATTCCACCACCAACTTCCCTAACTTTTTCAGACTCCGTCTGCTATGGACCCCGGTGAAGCTATTGAGGTATGCAATCTTTTTCATGGTTCGTGAAGAGTCCAATTGCGCTGCCATCCGATCAGGGAACGTCATTTCATGACAGTGTTCATCATATCTAATCTTCTGAGCCTCAAGACCGATCACCAGGCAGGATTGTATTGCAATGGCATCGTCGTAAGTTAATCCGAACTGTCTCATTCTGTATCCGCTCCTTCCCCACCAAATATTTTTTCAGCCATCAATCTTCCGGGCATCCTTTTGTGATTCTTCTTCACGTATTCATACAATTCCGCACATGAAGGGCAAAAGTCTTTACCACCGCCAGACACAGCGCACTTTTGGCAAATCTGGTTGTCGCAAGTAGCATGCGTGCCGCCGATCATTCTTCCCTTTTCATCTTTTGCCGATGTCCAAAAGTAATCAATGATGAAGTCGCAAAATTGAGTTGACTCATTCTTTTTGCAGAATGGGCAAGGGTGTTTGGGCATCGCCAGAACTTCAGCCATGCTTATCCGCTCCTTCCCCACCAGATCTGGCGTTGTCTCGGACTTCTCTCGCCTTCTCACGGGCTTCTACTCGGGTGTCACACTCCATGATTCCTGATGCTGTTGTTTTGTCTTGTACGAATACGAATCGTCCGTCAACTTGTATTTGAGGGCAAAAGGCAGTTATCACTACGCGGTTTCTGTACCATGATTTCTCTTTGGCGCGTACCTTATCGCCAATCACATGTTTACTCATGCTTATCCGCTCCTTCCTCAACCAACTCGAAGTCCTGCAACACTAAATTTCCGTCCATATCCAAGCAACCCACATATACTTCTCTACCTTGACTGTCTGTCGCAAAGTATTCTTCTGTTTCCTCATACAAATCCGCTGTCAGTTCCTCACCCTCTTTTACCTCGTACAACAAGTTTGTTCCGCTGAACGCTTGGAAGGGATCTGTGCATCTCACCTTAATCTGTTTCAAGTTGTTCCGCTCCTTCCTTGGGAGCCAACCACTCAGGATTGTTGTAGATGTTCCCGATTATTTCATCGTCAGTCACGTCATATCCCGTCCAGCCACCATTTCCGGCGTTAGCTTTGTACAAACTCACTGGTACCGCCTTGAACCGCGATTGTTTGGTGTCATAACAGATAATCCGAACCTCTACGTCATTTTCTTGAATGTCTCCTTCGTATATCGGATACCCGAAACGATCTTCCCGTCCTAAAGGCTGCATGAATTCAAAATCACTCATTCTTAATTTGTGATACCCTCTGCCATCCATCGGCAGATAAACGCCAACTACCTTAGTTTCATAGATAATGCTTTCAATCGTCTCAGGCGGTAACATAACGCCCAAAGGTTTATACCACGCACGCGGTGCTTTTGGTTGCATCTTGTATATCCTCCTATTTGGGGAGACCGACCAACACCTGATACGGCCTCCACTTCGTTAAGTTTATTCGGCCGTTCCGATGGCCTGACGGCCTAGTGCATCAATGAGTCGCAACCTATTGTTGTTGCTGGTATAGCTTAAATTTTCTTTCTCGCTCCAGATAATCATCGTAGTCATACCATGCATACCCAACGCCTTGAATGATTCGATTATTACAGCCACACTCGCAAATTTGATTCAAACACCCTTTGGCTTTCCGAAAATCCTTCTTGTACAATTTAGGCATCATTACGCCGCAGCGCACACATTCAAAAGTCATGCCTCTTTCAGTTATGTTGGCTTTCCTGTTTTGCGATGGAGGAGCAAGGCATTCCTTAAAAGTTATTAATTCCAAAGCTTTCAGGCTCCCTCCTATGTTATAAGTCCAGTACAGCCAATAACGCGGCTTTGCATCGTTGTTCAGGGGTTGCGTGCATCAAATCATACTGGTCACATTCGCCTTTTTCAGCAAGTATGATTCTCAGCAATCGGTTCGTATATCTCGTTCTAACTCTCACGTCCTTGAGTGCCTCTTCTACGTCCCATGCATCTTCAATTTGTCCTGAATATTCAGGAATGAAATAATAGTTCTTGCCCAATCTGATCATTGGAGAACCTATCAACGGATGCACAGGTTGATGCAATACATGTACAGCGACCAATATGTTCAAATCCGTTCCAGGCTCCATCGCCAACACTTGCTCCCGGGTCAACGTTGTTTGTGTCATCTATATATCCTCCCTAACCCACTCGTATTTTTGCATTTCAAGTACGTGCCACACATATCCGTCTATCTGGATGGTCCCTCTGAAATCCGGGAAGTACTCTCTCCCATCTATGGGCCATCCGGTTCCGACCACCATGTAGCGCAGATAATCCGTTTTATCAGGATGAAATGTATCCTCAATCTTCATGATCCACATAACCATCTGCCCGTCCTGCACGCCGCAGGAGACGATTTTACTGCCGTGTGGGACTGTTATCTGCTGAATCTGTTCAGATGGCTGTATGACGTATTTATGAATGACTGGCATGTCATATCCTCCTTACTCTTCAAATAATTTCAGTTCGTGGAATTGACCAGTCTCTTCAATAGCCATTTTCAAATCTTCCAACGCTTCTGTGTATACAGCCTGATCGCCGTCATTTGGATATTCGATCATCAATTGTCCGTGTAAAAAGATTCCTATTTTCATGTGTTATCCTCCTTAGTAGGGAGAGGCCCGCAGGCCCCGACCCATTTATTTAGCCCAATCAGGCGCATTTTCCGGTACATAGTCGATAAATCCCTTACTTTCCTGAAACCACTTCGCCCCTGCCGCAAATCCGATTACCGATATGTCGATTTGTTCACCATCATCTGTTGTCCACTCGTCAATATCCGCATTTGAACATCCGATCTGTTGCAGCACTCTGATTGTTTCAGGCGAGTTGGCAACCATCACATATTCCAGTTCCCCTAATGAACCTTCCGACTCAATCACAGGCAAGCTATTCAGCAGTTTCAGTTTGTCCATGGTTCCCCTCTCCTTCCTGACCCAAAACAATCTCTAGGGCAAGCAGCACCAACTCGATGTCCTCTGTGTCTATCGTGTGGTCTGACTCTCTCAACATCGTAACTCCAAGCCGTTCCAAAAATTTATAATCAATAACCCATCCGCCTTCACCGTCCGACTGTCGTGGGAAGCTGATCTTGCGTGCCTCTTCAAGCTCCTTGCGGAGCCGATCGTTCTCTTCCAGCAAGCCTGGAACAAGAAGTGCAATCCTCTCATCAATACTTTGCAAACGAGTGACCGAGCTGTCCGCTAGGTTGTAACTGTTCGTCGATTCCATTCGTTCGGTAAATTTCGCATGATCGTTCAGCAATTGTTTGATTTCTTCCTGCTTACTCATGACTGTTCTTCCTCCCTCAAATTCACCCAAATTACCGCGCCCTGCGGATGGTTGTATGGCACTGGTTCATCGTATTTAACTGGATTCTCAAGCACCCAAGCCCAAGCCTGGTTGTAATGAAACGCGCCGCTGAGGTCTTCAATCCGATGGTTGTCTCTATTGGTGTTGAATATCCCAACGGGACAGGGGATACAATCTACTAAATCAACCGTTCCCCACACCCTGCTTGTGCCACTGCTGATAATGCCGATCTTTCCGCGCTTATGGGTCCGACTGCCCCGAATCTCCCACGTTTTTTCACCTGAAAGAATCTTATTCGCCCAATACGGTTTAATCACAAGTCCTTGCATGTATATCCCTCCTTGGTTAGAGGCCGGAGCCTCGAACCTCTATGCGTTGTTATTTTCTTTATCAACGGTTTGGTGATAATTTTCCAGAGCTTCATAAACATCTCGTTCATACTTAGTCCCTTTTGCAATAAGCTCCAACATTTCTATCAATCTGTTGGCTTTTTCTTCTGACCGCATCTCCAGTTGAGACCTAACAGAGAGCTTAACTACCTCGGTCAACTTCTGGCACATTCTTGTCATGTGTGTTATCTCTCCTTTGGTGGGCCTAAACCCGTGGTTTTAAATATCCAAGTTCAATCGCATGCTGCTGAATTGATTTCATGTCCTCTTCTGGATATGCCCAATGAGTTCCATACAGTCCGCCGTAACCGTTGTTGTGATTCGTGTCGTTCGCTCCCAATATGTAATCCCGGAAGTCGCACACAAGCCCCCAAAGCGTACCGCCATGACTGAAATACCGATGTTGTCCTTGAACCAAATCATTCATAAGTAGTGGTCGATTCGTGTAATCATCCACGAGCCAAAGATTTCCGTCTGCCCAATGGAAAGCCGCGTACCTGTCGTGTGTTTTGCTGTACAAGAATCTTCTGCCTCTACTCCCGATTACTCGAATGAGCTCATTAATTTTGTCTATTCTATCTTGATTACGAAAAGGAGCTTCGTTCTTTTTGGGGATTGATTGACCTATTTTTCTCACCTTTATTGATTCTAAGAATCCCAAAAATGTAGCATCACAATCATAATCACTGTACGATCTATACTCATCGCTTTTGGCTTTGCTTGCCGTTTTCGCCACTCGAATAGTCGTGTGAGGGGATTCGAACTGATCCCCGCAATAGTAGAATTTATAAACTTTCCACATCTCCACTTTCATCCGCTCCTTTGTGTGGTGGGAAGGGAGGGTATTCCCTTCCTCTGTTAAAAAAAGTGTTACTCCACTAAATCGAACCAGTGCCCGTAATATGTCTCTGCTGCCGGGTCGGTACTAAAGTAATGAATCCCTCTGTTCTCGTTTCTAATACAAACCTCTTCTTCGTCAATCCATATAACCTTGTATGATTTACCAGCAATCGCATCCGGCTTCATGATCAAATCTTTCGTACAGTTGAGTTGCATATGTGTCTTGTCTCCCTTCCTCTGTTATCCCTTAATTGCATATTTGATCTTTCCTGATTCTATATCTCGTTTCATGATCTCCCGGCGACTCAATGGCGGTCTGGTTACCGCCTCTTCTGGCGTTTCGCCTTCGGACAACCTCCGCATAAAAGTGCTGTATGACACGTTGTTACGCGCAGCCTGTTCTTTCACATCTTCCCAAGTCGGCTTTGGCTTCCCGTGTTTATCCACCATCGTCCTGAGTGGAGTTGTAGCCGCTTTTTCAGGTGACCAACCTTGACTGGTCCGTCTGTAATAACTGCCTCGGGTTACTCCGTTCGCTTCCGCCCGGTCCGGCCAATCTCCATGCTTAACATTTTTCCCTGGTCGCTTGCTGACAGCATCTTTCATGGACCATCCAAGTTTTCTGACTCTATCCTCTAAAACTCGGTTTCGGATTCCATTCGCCGCTGCCACTTCATACTGCCTTGGAGTTATAACGCGGTGTTCGTAATTCATGCCCATCCCTCCTTGACCGATTTTCTAGGAGCCACTTGGAGATATTTACTCAGCTCCTGAATCTGATTTCCTACCGGACATTGAACGTTACAAACCTTCTCCAGCCGTGATGAGTTTTGACCGTTACGAAGATTCATTGCAATTCTGATTTCACAAGGATCACATTCGGATCGGATGATATTGTCTATTTGCTGTAATGCTTCTTTCCTGGTTTTAGGAACCGGGACATAATATTCGTATTCCTCCCGTACCGGAGGGATTGATATTGGCTTCTTCGTTAATTCCTTGGTCTGGATTGAAGCAGCTTCTTCAGGTGATTGACCGCTATAAATGCGATACACATAAGTGCTGTAAGATATCCCGTTGATTTTCGCCGTTTCCTTTACTCTCAACCAGCCCGATTCTTTTCTCATGTGGCAACACTCCTCTTGCTATAAGGCGTTTTCTTTTTATCAACTTTTTCCGTTGCAGCTCGTTCATGATCCCAGCCGTTCTTATATCTGGCATAGTAGGTTGCCTTTGGAATACCGTTTGCCAAGGCTATCTCCGGCCATTCCCCATGCTTTTCATGTTTCCGCACCGGATCCGTTACCGCTTCTTCAATCGCCCAGTTATACCGATTCACCCGTTCTATCAGTTGCCACTTGCTTATATCGTTCTTGGCCGCGGCCTTGATATCTTCTTGGGTGATTTCCCGAGACAAGGACATTTGCCTTGCCTCGAATCCACAGAACGGGCAGCGGAACAAATCCGTCCGTATCTCCTTCATATCTGCTGTGCATTGATAACACGTGATAATCATGACCCTGACGCCTTCCAGTGACGTTCTACCGCCCATAGGTAATCTACGGGTACCCTCTTGCTTGGAACCTCGTAGGCGTGAACGTCGAAGTCGGAGATGTGGATACTAGAACCTTGTTTCCGTTTGTATGCGTCCCAGAAGAAGCGAAGGACCGTATACGGCAATAGATATGTCTTATGTTGCTTCCGGAACTCTACCAGCAAGAATGATATACCGTTCATCTTGTGAGCTTTTAACAGGTAATCCACCTGATGGTCTTTCAGGTTCTTGAGCTGGAACCGATCCAGACTCGCAATCGACTTGGCTTCGAACACGATTCCGCGTCCCGTTTTAACAATCCCGTCATAATCCACCGTCGAAGGCTCTTCATAAAATCCCTCAAGTACCTTCGCCCCAGCTGCCTTTGTTACCTTGACCGGAGTAGGCCGCTTGTTTACCACGGCCAGCCCTAATTTGTCATATCGTTCATTGCTAAAAGTTATGATCGCTTCAAATCCCATCCCACGATTACCTTGTAATGTCATGAGACACCTCCAGCGGTTTTCTTTGCCTGTTGCTCAGCAGCAAAGCGCATCATTTTTTCGAATTCGTCTTCCGAAACTTGCTGTCCCGGATCTCCTTTCGGTGATGCAGGAACAACGGCTATAACTGGTTTCGATGGTTTGTTTGCGGATCCAGAACGTTTTTGTTTTTTCTTCTGCTTCATCACCAGTACCAATTGAACGTACTTGGCTCTGAATGTTGCGGCACTTCTAACGTTCACATTCCAGAAATCGTCGTAAACTACCCACTCCATCACTTCGTTAATTTGATTAATATCCGTTTGCTCGTCCGTTTCTACCAATAGACGAAATTGGTCTGCCCATTTTTCCATGTTGGCTTTTGCCGTTCCGTTTTGTATCCCTTCCCTTACACACATATCATCAACATTCTTGCGGAAACGGATTGCCATCTGGTAGTAAATATTGTCTTCGTTGTACTTGGGTGTTTTTGTCCCTCTCTTTCCTTTATTCGATTTAGAAGAATCATCAGATAAAAGAGGGGTGTCATGAATAGCCGAAGGCGATTCGGGACTATTATTTTCTTTATAAGAATAGTTATTTATAGATAGTTCTTTATAGGGTGCATGCTGTGCACCACCCTGGTGCATGTGGTGCACTACCCCTGGTGCATCCTGTGCACTACCGTGGTGCATGTCCTGCACTACACGTGGTGCATGCTGTGCACTAGGTCTTAAAATTTCATACACATTGCTTTCGTTCAGCCCTTCAGTTCTCCGTACTCGTTTGACCAACAACTTCCGTTCAATTAGCCAATCGATGCAATCAATAGCCTTCCGCCGACTCATGGAGCATTTTTCAGCAATAGTAGTGTAGCTTGGAAAGGCAGCTGCGTTGTTAGCGCAGCGGCACAAGTAGAGATAAACCAATTTCTCATGTGTTTTCGTATCTATATCATCAAATATTTCATTGGGTCCCATAAAGAACCCAGTATCGAATTTAAGTTGATTCATCATAATGTTGTAAATCCTTTCCCGCGTCTATTTCAAAGCCGCGCTTATGATCGTTGCCGCTAGACGCCGGAAGCGGATGCCCGCCTCCGTTTCGTCCAACATGTCATGGCATTCGTCACATAGGTGTGCTAAATCATATACTTCAGTTCGATGGTCAATTTGCTTCCGACCTGTAAGGTGGGCACGCTGTGTGGCCCTAGCCTTTTCACAAGCTTCACAAATCCCTTGAGAACGTTCTTTAAGTTGTTTATCCACCGAGTCCCTAATGTCGCCCATTTGCCGCTGTGTCGGCTTTATCCGCTTGCTTTTAGTCTGTTGTGACTTTGGATAAGGATTGAAATCAAGCTCCATACACGGCCTCCTGACCGCCTTGCTTGCCCAGTGGCTGATAATTTGGTATGATTACAGCAAATGTGTTATAAAAATGGCTTGATTGGCGGTTGCGTTCGCGAGACGCAGCCGCTTTTCTATGTCCGCATGACTCATCGTAATGAACACGGCATCCTTCACAGCAAAACATTGATCCGTTGTCCTCCACCTTCAGAATGTTGTACCTCGATATTGAAATCTCGCAGTTCATGCAATGCCCCACTGTCATACCTTGAGTTGTGTACTCCCGATTATCTACCGGATTATCTACTCGCTTTAACAGTTTCTCGAGCCGAAGTATTTTCAATCGGAAATCTGCCTGTTTGTATACATCCTCCGCATCAGCTAACTGGTGATACGTTTGAAGAAGCTGTGCACGCAACGCGCGGCGCTGGCGATCCTTTGTATTCTGGTTCATGCTTGTCCCTCCCGGAGTTGTAATTTATAGTTCAAAAACTCAATGTCTTCGTCAAACCAATCGCCTGTACCCGGCTGAGCCTTTGCCTTTAACTTTTCCAGTTCAACGATCCGCTTGCGAATCTCCATCCGTTCATACAATCTCTCGAGTGTCATAAGCGTCCCGCCTTGTCTGCCAGTTCGGTGAAAACATCATCAAGCACCTGTAGGTACTGGAATTTGTTTTCATTCGGCCAATCTACGCTCATAATGGCGCGTGCCTGCATGCCGTACACTTGTAGGTAATCCTCGTCAGCGTTGATAAAGTTGTCTACCAGTGTTTCGCGGTAGTGTTGAAGCTGCTGGAGCGATACCGCCCCGGGGAATATCCACGAAACGGCGTTTTGTTCAATCACTTCATTCATTCTGTTCATCCTTTCAAGTAGGTATTTTTTTCTTCTTTGTCGAATAACCGAAGTTATTGAGGAGGTGAAAGAAATAGACAAATATAAAGTTGCTTCGTTACTTGGATACGTAACTGATCTGTTTGATAAAACAAATAGATTAGTTAACACAACTTTCGAAAAACCTGAGAACCCATCACCACTTGTTGCAACATCACTTTCAGAAATTTTTGCTTTGTGCGAAAAAGCAAAACTGTATGTTGATTTGAATGAAGAGATAGCCCACTATGAAATCAGTTCCCTCTTCACGTTTTTCGATCGTGCATACTTCCAGTTGAAAGAGGTTATTGAAAAGAAGGACAGAAACACCTCTTGGCTTCACTCAACATTTGAAAGCTACAAATCTCAACATGAATTAGTTGTTCAAATGCTTAAAGGCATTTGAGTTGATTCCCTAATAATCTCTCTCGCTTTTTTTGCAAATCCGTTGTATATCAGTTGGTGCAGCATCTTCTCGATGTCTGTGCCTTCTTTCTTCGGTCTTCCTAAATCCCACATTGCAGAATGTAAATCATCGACACACTTTGCTGACTCCATCACAGATTGAAATAATTTTTCCGCTTCTGACTCAACGTAAGACTTAACAGCTCGAATGATTTCGTCATGAGTTAGTTGTTGGCTCATTTCATTCACCCTTCCTATAGCGCCATCTGGCGATTCATATTTTCGATTTCCCGAAGCAGGAGGCCTTGTGGATACCAAGCTGATACCCGGTCTAATGCCTTATCGAAATCTTTGACTAACGTGTCTCTCATGCTGTTTATCTGGAAGTAGTCTTTATGGTCACGCCAAAGTGCTGAATATGTTTTGGCCCGCAGGCTATTGTTCCGGTACGCCGATGAGTCCGCGCCGCCAAGTGTAGTTAAAACCACTTCGTTTCCTATCTGAGCTAACCGCCTTTGCTGCCCGTAATTGATTGTTGTGTTATTTTCAACGCGCTCCAGGCGACTTTGTATCTGCGGCAACTGTTCCATAACATCGGCCGTCTTACGAAGAGCGATAGCCAGAGCGGCGTCCTTATCTAAGGCTTGAACAGAATATTGACCAGTCTTGCGAATCTCAGGCAGTATTTCATCAGCAACTTTAATTTGAAATATCTCAGCAACAGCATTTTTAGCCTTCATTGCCAATCTGTAGAAAGTGTTTTCTGGTATGAACCCCTCTTTCCCAGGTTGTTGGGAAAACCCCATTTCTTCCAAGTATCCATGCACCCTTGACCACCTAACAACTTCGTTGCCACTTGTGGCTACGGTGGTAAAACCAAGTCCGCGAGCAACATCCTCTAAATTAAGTTGAGCTGTTCCTCTTTCGTCGATGTATACCCGAACGTCTTGGATATTGATCAAGTTACTCATCATCGGGTTCCTCCCTCGAGTTCATTTTTTCTTGTTTAACAATCCATTCATCGAGTTTCTCAATACGAAATCTAATTGCTGGTTTAGTGGAAGTTTGTGTTCCGATTTTATAGTGCGGCAATGATCCTTCTTTGCACATTGCATAAATTGCCGGTTCGGAGACATTTAAATATTTAGCAGCTTCACTTACAGTCAACCTTTTCCGATCCAGCATCTTCGGAATGTCCTGTTCGATTTCGGCTCTTAATTCAGAAAGTAGCTGCTCTCTTACTTCCGCAAAGAATCGTCCTGCCATATCTTCTACATTCATTCGCAAGACCTCCTCATTAGCCCACTTCCCTAATCAAGTTGTAGAGAGGTCCCGGGATTGTTTCCTTTGCTGCGGCAATCCTCAATTCTTTTGGTTCTAACCCGAGTACCTCAGCCAAAGCAATGTTCAGTGCATCCTTACCTGGTGGCATTTTTCCGTTCTTCATCTTGGATAGGACAGATGTGTGCATGGAAAAACCCTTTTTATGAAGTCTTCTGCAAATCTGGGCCAATTTTAGATCGGCTTTAGCAATACCTTCGCTGAGTATTGCGGCATAGCTCATCTTTCATCACCACCCGGTGTTGATTATTTAATCACGTGTTGAATTTTTAGTCACAGTGACTATGCCTAAATATTATCAAGCTGTTTCGAACAAGTCAATGACTAAATATTCACCACAGGCAAAAAAACGTTGAATAATTCTTCAACACTATGTTAATCTTATAGTCATACATAAGAATTATTTTTGAATGAAGGGATGCTAAATAACATGGATTATTCAAAACTGGTTGATGAATATATAAAAAGTAGTGGACTGAGTTTAGCGACCATTGCTGAACGTATTAAAGGTGAGGAAGGCATCCCTATTGATCGGTCTTATATTTCGAAACTACGGAATAACCCTAAATATCCTGCTTCCGATGAGATAAACAGAGCACTCGCAAAAGTGACAGGTGGAGATCCTGAGAAATTAGTTATGGCTGCATACATCGATAAAGCTCCAGAAGAGGTTAAAAGTTCATTACGAAAAGTCTCTGTTTATGAGAATTTTTTAAGATACATCTTAATTAATAAACCGTTGAATGTTGAGTTTGAAGGCGAAGAGAGCATAAGTGATGAAGAGAGAAAAGAAGCAGAAGATTATGTAAACTCACCAGAATTTTTCGCATCCCTTTCTGAAAGTGAATTAAACAACCTTCTAAATGATGTTGTTGAAGATATGTACAAGAACGATAAGGATGCATATAACAAACTTGTAGTTTCTCTAGGGAAAAACGAGGGGTTAATAGCAGAATCACGCGCTACCTACAACAGTAATACGATGACCAGGATACCTGTACTGGGCCAAGTCGCAGCAGGGCTTCCAATAGACCGTATAGAGTATAACGAAGGTTACACTCTTGTCGATCCAAATCTGCTGAAAGGCAATGAAGGGTTCGCTCTTAAAGTAAAAGGAGATAGCATGACAGGAGACCGTATACATGAAGGCGATCTGGTGATTGTAGCAGTGCAAAACGAAGTCCATCCACACGAAATAGCTGTTGTGTCTGTAAACGGTGAGGAAGCAACCCTCAAAAGAGTTAAACGGCAAAATGACATGGTTATGTTGCTACCATCAAATCCGCAATATGAAGCCCAGTTGGTTCCTGCTAATCAAATTCATATTATCGGCAAGGTGGTTGAAGTTAAATTTTGGCCTGCATAAGGGAGTGAACATAAATGGCTAGTTATCAAAAGCGAGGATTGCGAAGTTGGTTACTTGTCGTCGAGACTGGTGCTGACTCTGATAAGTTCAGGGATAAGGAAACGAAAACAATTAGAGTTCCAGAGGAATTGCTTAAAACGCCAAAAAAACTCGAACAACATTTAGATGAAGAGCTACTTAAATTTAAAATCGAAGTGGAGACGGGTGTTTTTTTTAAAGCTGATAATATGAAATTCTCTGATTTTGTACCGGAATGGAAAAAGAAGTTTGCAGAAAAACATCTAGAGGAAACAAGCCAGGGAAACTACCTTTTCCACCTCGAAAAACGAATTTTACCTTACTTTGGTCATATGTTAATGCAAAAAATCAAACCTCTCCACATCGAAACTTATCTAGATGATCTTTCCCAAAGCGAAAAAGAGAAACATCAGAAGTCTACAGGAGAAAAACTGGGCTCTGCTACCCTTGTCTATAACTACCGCGTTCTCAGAAGTGTTTTTACCAAAGCAAAGGAATGGAAAATAATCAAAGAAAATCCTTTGGATGGAGTTAAAAAACCCAAAGAAGAACAAAAGGAAGTTGAGGTTTACGGTGAAGAAGAAGTCTCTTTGATTCTCAGACTATTAGAACCGGAACCTGTACTTTTCAAGTCTTTGATTATTTTAGCGATTACAACAGCCATGCGGCGAGGAGAGTTATTAGGCTTAGAGTGGAAGCATGTGGATTTCGAGAATGGCATAATTAATATTAATCAAAGTATTCCTAAGTATAAAAATGGACAACCAGTAATCAAAGGTCCAAAAAACAAAGGCTCAAGAAGAAAGGTTGCAATCCCGCAAATAGCATTAGAGACTTTGCGTGAATTTGAAAGACAGTGGAAGAAGGATCATTTCAACAGCGAAGATACATGGTTAGGAGGCTCTTATAGATTTTTGTTCTCTAATGAAAATGGCATGCCGTTTTATCCAAAAACCATCGGAGATAAATGGAGATCGTTCCACAAGCGTAATAGTGAACACGGTTTGAAATACATTAGATTCCACGACCTCAGACACACCTCCGCAACCCTTCTAATCAATGAAGGTGTCCACCCTAAAATCATCTCAAACCGGCTTGGTCACTCTAAGATCGGTACAACAATGAATGTGTATGGTCATGTAATTGACTCTGCCGATAAAACAGCTGCAGAAAAGTTCCAAGGTCTTTTTACGGACAAAACAAAAACCGACGTAAGTACGCACTCGAAAGTTGTTGACGAGTTGTTGACGGATTGTTGACGGAATTCATTGTGATTCATAACATTACAAATAATACACATAGGACCAATATCGAAAAACCCTTGATAATAAACGGATTACACAAATTCATATGAAGTGGATTAGTTCTAAACTCTCCTCTCCCATGAAAAAGAAGCTCTCGAAAGAGAGCTTCTTTTTGTTATCTTTATTATGTACCATAACCCCATTGACTAATTATAAAACCGCCATCAGACAACCTATTGCCCATATTCATCCATACTGGCCTCGAATTGCGATTGTAACCATCCAATATCTTTCAGCCATTCCTCCATGTCATTCATAAATTCCGTATGATCCAAGTGTTCGATCTTATATTTCTTCAGTTTGTCGCTCAGAAAAGCATAGAAATAATGACTCAGCTCATATCGCTGTCTGCTTTTGCTAGACGTTTTATACTGATCCTCACTGACTGTCATATCAAAGTAAATCGTATTGTCCTTCTTAGCGTATCTGACCGTCGATTTTCTCTCATATTCTTCAGGCAGACATCTGAAAACAAAGAACAGCTCAATGCCACACGCTTGATACTTACTTTCTGCTTTATCAAACACAGGCTGCAATTCATCCGAAAGTGCGGCAACCTGTGTTAACCCTGAGGTGTCTGTCGACTTATCCAGTATCATGGTACATGCCCTCCCTTCTAGCTAATTCCGATGCACACAACGTCAGGCAGTAGAGACATGTTTCTTCCCTCAATCCACCTTATTGGATTCTCTTCTCCTGCGCATGGATACATTCAAACTCAACAGCGGCATCAATAATCCCAGGGCTGGCAAGGCCATATTCCAGGACTGATATCTCACAGATTGAATGATCATCAAACCAATCGCCATCAGCATGATGATCTGTGTAATCTGGTATCTGTCCAAATTTCTTTTGAATGCCTTTTTGGAAATCACCCGAATCAGGAAATAGGCAACCATACTATAGAAAACAGCCATTCCGAGAATGGCAAAGAATATGATTAAAGCAGCATTGCCCAAGATTTCCCCTCCTTCACTCCACTTCATTTCCTTAATTTTACCATATGAGCGAAAGAGTGTCATCGGAATGCTCCTGCATGAACTCTTGCACCGCCCCTCATTTACTTCTCTTCACTAATCACTGTCGCGTTATAAATCACAATCCGTTTGCCATCCAGATCAAAAAGCACCTTATTTCCATACTCCGTATCTTGCAAATCAATCTTACCCTCATACGTATGAATCAATTCTCCCGAATTACTGTATACGTTAACCACACGTTCCAGACCCCCGGAGTTGTTGGATCGCATCGTTTTCAGCGCACGTTCACCTGAAGCCGTATTAAAATACCAGATGAAGCATCCCACAATGATGCCTAGTATAACGAGTACCGTTACCCATACACCCGTCTTTGCTTTTCTGCTCAAAATAAACCCCTCCTTTATCCATGTCCAGTACAGTACGAGACAGGTACGGTAGCGGTTTCATAGCTCATCATCTGATAACAGCAAACAGAGGCCCCCAGTTTTGGAGACCTCTGTCCTTTAGCTACATCTTTATATAGCGCTATTACAGCGCACGAATGACAAATTCAAATTGCAGTTCGCCGTCCGAGGCGATGCGGTACTCCGGATGAACCGGTGCGCCCCAGCTATCGTCACCACCTACGCCCATTTGTTTGCCGGCTACCGTTACAACCGTATAATGCACCGGAGGCAGCTCATATGCATGTTGTGCATTCTCCAGCTCAAATGCCGTATATGGAGATACATTCAGCTCGACCGGAACTCCAGCCGATTCAATTTTGAAGCCACGTCCCGCGTTGTCGGTCAATTTGGCCCAACGTACACCCGTACGGTTGCCCGACTCTTGCGGTACAAGATATGGAGCAACGGTATCTGCTACCTTGCTGTCATGGATACCCAGACGAGCGCCAAATGCACGGTCCGCATAATTTTCTTCAGGTCCCATCGCCAGCCATTCCACATTTTCAAACTCCGGAGATGTCTTGAAGGAGAGCGCATGAATCGGAAGATCTGGCAGACCTGCCGTTCCTTTATACGTATTATGCACATGCACACTACCATCTGCACGGACGGTATAAGCCACTTTCACTTGTACATCTGCCGAAATATTAAGTTTGTACGTGAATTCGATCCGATATTGATCCGTGTTTTGTTCCGCTTTCCAGTTCACACATCTAGGCAGCAGACTTGCAGCATACCAAGCCCCAAGCTCGAAGCCCATAGCAGTACCCTTGTCATTATCGGTGGTCGCACGCCAGAACAATGGCATTGGAGGCTGTGCAATCGTCTCTTGACCTGACAGCTTCAGGGATACCAATGTTCCGAAAGCCTTGGAGAACAGGACATGGGTCTGACCTACCCTTACCCCGATATTAACGTCCCCTTCAACGACCTGAATTTCATTTGTCAGGTTCAGATCGGACTCCACAATTTCCGACTTGTCCTGAGCAAATACAAACTGTCCAAAGGCAACTTCCTCGCCTTTTTCTGCCCACAACGTTGCTGCTTTTAATACAATCGCGGTATTCACTGCATATTCCCCATCAGCAAGAGATTCCACATCAAGTGGAAGTTTCACAACGGTCTCGCTTTGTGGGCCCACGTTTACCTCCAACGTTCCACGCAGCACTTCATGACCTTCACGATCCAGACTGTATACCAGTTCGAATTCAGATGTGTCCGCAAACAAATTATCGTTAACGATTTTCACACCATCGCGATCCGGGAACAGCTTGATGTTTTGGTACAGGAATTTGACTTCCTGCATCTTGGCAGACACTCTGCGGTCTGCGTGCACAATGCCGTCTCCACAGAACGAATAGTCCGAAGGACGATCACCGAAATCTCCGCCATAAGCAAGGAACTCTTTGCCGTAACGATCTTTTTTGTAAATCGCTTGATCAATGTAATCCCAAATGAATCCGCCCTGATACATCGGATATTTGTCTTCCAGTTCCGTATACTTATGCATACCGCCAATGGAGTTACCCATAGCATGCATGTACTCACAGCTGATATATGGTTTTTCCGGATTCGCGTTCAAGAATTCCTCAATGTCCGCAGGTTTGGCATACATACGTGATTCCATATCGCTCGTATCGTTGAAGCGACGATCGTGGAACACACCTTCATAATGAACAAGACGTGTAGGATCAGCCGATTTGAAATATTGCGAAACTTTATAGATCACTTCACCACCATGAGACTCGTTACCACAAGACCAGATCAGAATGGACGGATGGTTTTTATCCCGCTCTACCATCGACACCGCACGATCCATAACGATATCATGCCACTCTGGACGGTCGCCAGGAATAACCCACGAAGGCTCAACTGCACCCAGTTTTTGCCATGATCCGTGTGTCTCCAGGTTCATTTCATCAATCACATACAATCCATATTCATCACACAGTTCATACCATAGGCTTTGGTTTGGATAGTGAGATGTACGAACAGCGTTCATATTGTTTTGTTTGATCGTCTGAACATCCCACAGCATATCTTCCTTGGTTACAGCGCGTCCGCGACGCGGATTGAATTCGTGACGGTTTACCCCTTTGAAGACAATACGTTTACCATTGATGTGCATCACTTTATCGATCATTTCAAATGTACGGAAGCCAACCGCCTGAGGTACAACCTCCAACAGCTCGCCCGCTGCATCATATACTTGAATGTACAGCCGATACAGGTAAGGAATCTCCGCGCTCCACAGGTTTACTTGGCCAATCTCCTCCCGAAGACTCACCAGACCATTGGTAACTTCAATCCCGCCAAATGTTTTCACCGTGTTGCCTTCAGCATCCCTTAGTTCAGCGTTCACTTTGGCTCCAGCAGCAGCTTTTCCTTCAAGCTTCAGATCCACGTTTAACGTACCATGGGTATAAGACTTGTCCAAATCCGTTACAACCCGCACATCGCGAATATGCGCAGCCGGCACAGTATACAGATACACATCTCTGAAAATGCCTGAGAACCGCCAGAAATCCTGATCCTCCAACCAACTGCCTGTGCTGCGTTGATACACTTCCACAGCCAGTTTATTCTCTCCGTCCTGGAGGAATGGTGTCAGATCAAAATCGGATGGAGTAAAGCTGTCTTCCCCATACCCGACAAACTGTCCGTTAAGCCATACATAGAATGCAGATTCTACACCCTGAAACGAAATATATACCGGACTGTTCTGCCAGCCTGTTGGCAAATGGAATGTGCGAATATAACTGCCTACCGGGTTTTGGTCCTGCGGTAATGCAGGTGGACGCAATTCGTTTAACCCATCCCAAGGATACTGAGTATTTACGTATTGGATCTGACCGTACCCTTGGAGCTGAATATGCCCCGGTACTTCAATATCATCCCAACCGCCACTGGAGAATTCCTGCTTGTAAAAAGCTTCGGGGCGGCAATCCGGACGGATCGCATAATTAAATTTCCACGTTCCGTTAAGGTTGTAGCGCATAGCCATTGCACCGGATGCTTTCGCTTCTTCCATAGTACGGTAATAGCGATGATCCGAGTAAGCGTTAAGGCGGTTTACTTCAAAAACGCTTACATCGCCCAGCCAGTTAATATCTGCATGTGTTGCTTTCATTCGGCTCTCTCTCCCTCTTGAAACAAATATATTTATTACTTATTCAGTGCAGATTCTTATTTTCCTTTTACGAAACAAACATAAACAAACAGAAAGACAGAGGCACGCCATGTCTGGCGTCCTCTTCTCTCTCTTCTACATTGACGTCCATTCAGACGGTTTAATGATAATGCATTACTTAACGGAACCAACCATACCTGCGACAAAGTGTTTTTGCATAATGAAGAATACAATGGCTGTCGGTAATGTCGCGATGACGATGGCGGTCATGATGACACCATAATCCGGTGAATAGCTGGAACCGAGGTTCGAGATTAACAACGGAATCGTCTGTTGGTCTGGCGTTTGCAGCACCACGAGAGGCCACAGGTAGTTATTCCAGCTGCTCATGAATGTGATGATCGCAGCGGCTGCATATGTTGTTTTCATCGTTGGCATGTAGATCTTCAGGAAGATCCCAATTTCGCTCAAACCATCAATCCGGCCAGCTTCAAGCATCTCTTTCGGGAACATTTTGGTGTTCTGACGGAAGAAGAAGATTAGGAACGCCGTTGTGATGGTCGGCAGAATAACTGCGGCCATGGTGTTGATACCGATGAACGGTGCAAAACCAGAGATCGTAGCAAACATCCGGTATAAAGGAACCATCAGCGCTGCGAAAGGAATCATCATCGACAGCAACAGAATGTTAAATACGATATCACGTGATTTCGTCCGATATACTTCGAATCCATAACCGGCCAAGGAACCAATCAGTAAAGCAAGAATCGTGGAAATAACGGAAACAATCGCAGAATTTCCAAGAGCCTGTACGAGATTGGTCGAATCCAGCAATTTGTTGAAGTTATCAAGGAAAGCCGATCCAGGAAGCAGTCTGCCTTTGGTGACATCTACAGAAGCATTGGTCGAACTGACAAGCATCCAGAAGAATGGGAAGATGGACACAAATGCAACGATGGACAAGAAGACATATGTGAATATACGTTTTGCTTTTGCTTTAGCCATTTCTCTCACCTGCCACTTTGAACTGGATAATGGACAATACGATAATCATCAGCACGATGGAATACGAAACGGTTGCCGCATATCCGAAGTCCGGTGAATATTTGAACGAAAGGTTATAGATGTACTGGGAGATGGACATCGTCGCATTACCCGGACCACCTTTGGTGATGTTCATAATCTCATCGAAAATTTGTAATGTACCAATCGTCGATGTAATGGAGGTGAACAGGATAATCGGTTTGAGCAATGGAACGGTAATTTTGAAAAATTGCGTGAAAGCATTTGCTCCATCAATCCGTGCAGCTTCATAGATCGACTGATCAATGTTCTGAAGAGATGACAGATAGAAAATCATGTTATATCCGGTCCAACGCCAAGTAACGGCGATTATAATCGTAATTTTAGCCCAGAACGGGTCAGTGATCCATTGAATCGGTTCAGCAATCACGTGCAGATTCATCAGGAATTGGTTAACCATTCCGTCAGAAGAGAACAGATATTTGAATACGACAGAGTAGGCAACCAATGAGGTTACGCAAGGCAGGAAGATAGCAGTACGGAAAAAGCTGCGGAAGCGCAACGTACTGTCATTCAATAAAACAGAAATAAACAAACCGAGAATAATCATGACAGGCACTTGAATGATCAAGTACAGAAATGTATTGGATACAGCAGTACGGAACGTTGTATCAATGAATAATCTTTTATAGTTATCCAGGCCCGTAAATTCAAGATTGGCTCCTACACCAGACTTGAACGATAAGAGCAGCGCTTGCAGCATCGGATAGAAGTAAAATGCAACGATCCCGATAACAGCGAGCGATATAAAAGCCCATCCAGTCAAATTATTTTTCTTTTGCAGACTGTCTCCTGTATTCATGGCTTTGGCTTTCACAGTATGGCTCCTCTCTCTCCGTGTAACATGGATAGAACCCAGGGAGCCTCCACCATGTCCGGGTCGGCTATTGCTTGTGCCAGACAGTGGAACGGCTCCGATGCTTCCTTGGGTTCTATAAGTTACCGTGGATCATCTTAGTTTAATTGTGCTTCAGCTTGTTTCTGTGCATCAGCCAGAACGTCATCAATTGCTTTGCCGTTCAGGAAGTTTTGCATTTCAACAACCAGAATGTCCTCGATGGCATATGTGTTGATACCGTAGTTTACGCTAGGGATTTCTTGTGTCCATTTTGCAAAATCAGCAAACACTTTTTGTCCACCGAAGAACTCGTCGGCTTTATCAAATGCTTCACCTTCTGCCGCCGGTTTGTACGTGCCGATTGCACCAATGTTGTTCAGCAAATCTTGATACAATTGTTTATCAGAACCGAATGTTTTACCCATGAAGTCAGCCGCTTGGTCTGCACCAGCAACATTATTCATAACGTACCAAGAGCTGCCACCCAAGTTCGATGCGTGTACAGAATTCGATTGTCCAGCCATTTTAGGAAGTGGTGCTACCGCCCATTTGCCGGATTGCGATGCTTCTTGACGCACGGATGGTGTAATCCAGTTTCCTGTAGGAATGGTAGCAACATCACCATTGTTGAATGCTGCCACGAATTGGCTCCAGTCGGAGTTCAACTTAACGATATTTGCATCCATCATTGCTTTGTACGTTACAAATGCTTCTTTCAGTGCTGCATTGCCAGCCAGATCAGGTGTTTTACCATCTTCTTTGGAATACCATGAACCTGCGGATTGAATCATCATACGGATCAGACCCAAATCGTTAGGATCAAGTGTGATCAGATCTTTGCCAGTTTTGGCTTTCACATCTTTACCGATTTTGATGTAATCATCCCATGTGATGTCCTGAAGGTCAGCTGCTTTGTAGCCTGCTTGCTCCAGCAAATCTGTTCTGTAGTAGAGACCTGTTACACCAGAGTCAAACGGAACACCAAACTGTTTGCCATCAAAAGCGGTTGGTCCCAGTTTGTACTCTGCGAAATCGGAAGCTTTGATTGTAGAGGACATATCTTTAAATGCATCAGGGTAAGCGTTCAGGAAACTTTGTGCACGGTAATCTTCAATCAGAACAATGTTCGGAAGGCCGCTGCTTGTTCCCGAGTTCAAACCTGTATTCAGCTTTTGGATAATGTCAGCTTGAGCATATTCAATGATGTTGATTTTCAGATCAGGATTTTGTTTTTGATAGGCTTCTTTTGCTGTTTCTAATGCAGCGACGTTAAACGCTTTGTCCCAAGCCCAGATCGTAATTTCATTAGAGTTTTTTTCACCCTCACTTGCCTTGTTCCCTCCACCACCGGAAGAACATGCAGACAACAGCAGGACAGTAACGAGCATCAGTACCCACATTTTTTTCAAACGATTCAACTCCCCTTCGACCTCTTTGTGTGTAATTTGTTTGCGTTTTCTGAAAGCGTTTGCTCTCGATGAATTCATCTTATCATTCCCAAATCTTCATTCGTTAGTAATAATTTTGTGTTGATTTGTCATCTTATTGCCACAATGAAAACCTTTACAGAAACCGCTTGCATTAAATTTGTTTTTTTGTAATTTCTTTTGATTTTGTACTTTTTCAATCTGAATATTTTACAAGTCTGGGCTGAATCCTTACGCTCTGAGCACCAAAAAGGCCCTCCCGTGTTGTCATCGACAACCCAGGAAGACCTTCTATAAAGCCACCTTTTCATAAAAATAACGACCTTGTATTCACTCAAAAGCTATTATTAGCTCGTAATCAACGGAAGTGTAACAGTAACCCTTGTTCCCTCTCCCGGTTTGCTCATTATGGTTACACCATAAGGTGCCCCGTACAATAGCTCTATGCGATCATGTACATTCCGGATACCAATACCACTAAACAATTGCCGATTATTCTTCGGATTGGGCAGCGACTCACCCATGGAGAATCCTTCTATCCCGTCCCCGTTATCCATAATCTCGCAAATCAATGACTCTCCGGCTCTGGAGACCATCACATGGATGGTGCCTGTTTCCTTGGAAATGAATCCATGGAAGAAGGCATTCTCGATAAAGGGCTGAATCACCAGTTTGGGTACATGATAATGTGTACAATCCGGAGCTACGTAGAAGGCTGCTTTAATGCGCCCTCCGTATCGGACATGATTAATGAATACATAGTTTTTCAGGTTTTCGACTTCTTGCTCCACCGTTATCGTCTCACTCACGTTACTAATCGTATTCTGCAATAAGGAGATTAGCGCATTAATGGTTTCGGCAGCCCTATCCTTGTTGCCTTGCTGAACCAGGACTTTCACGGAAGCCAGGGTATTGTACAGGAAATGAGGATTAATCTGGCTTTGCAGCGCCGCCAGCTCGGCATTTCGTTGCTCCCGCTGTGTAAGTACCAGCTGATCCACATAGTCATGAAGTTCGTCCAGCATGTAGTTATAGGCGTGACCTAACTGTCGACTCTCATAACTTCCACTGACTGGAATATAGTTGTCCAGATCACTTTTGGTTATATTGGACATCTGCTTCACAAGTCGGCGCAGCGACTTGGTGATCTGATTCGTAATAAGGAACACGAGTATGAGCGCTCCGGCTACAATGGCTGCACAGATCAGAGCAATCGTCTTCATGTCAATCAGCTGCCCCATCGCGAGATCCTTATCGACCACATTTACGATATAAAACCGATAAAATGGTAAGTACTCGGACAATACCACACTGTCCTGATCCATGACCCGCGCATTTACACCTTTTACACTTTCGTTATTCATTTCTCTGGCATAGGTCAGCAATTCGAGTTGAGTGGTGCCGATCCACTCTTCACGATTGGAAGATACAATCTCACCCGCATCATTCAGGATAACCACATCGTTGCCCCTGCTCGTGAAACTGCTATAGAACTGACGAAATGCGTTCTCTCTCATGGTGACATACAACGTACCATAGAGTCGGTTTTCAGCACGATCCGTCAATGCCTTGGTCGCTGAGATCATCTGCTGGGCAGTCTCATCATTCGTCTGATAGTCGTCAAAAATGATCCGGTTCGGACTGGCCGCTGCTTCCAGCGTAATCGGCTGCTCTTTCAATTCATCTGCTGATAAACGAAGATGAGATCGATCGGTAGAATACGTACGCCCATTAATACCGCTAATCGTTATACCAACTTCATAGGACTCCGTAATTGATTGAATCCGGTCCATCGTTTCTCTCATATTATAATAGGATTTTGCCATCGTGAGGGAGTCACCCTCCCCCTCAGACAGATAACCACGAATTGCCCCGCTTTGGCTAACATTATTGGATACAGCAGCAATCGCATCGTTGAAGGATTCAAAGTTCGTTTTGATCTGGCTAAGTACCTTGGAGTTCGTAATACTGAACGTCTCGGTAAACAGCTTGGTCGACATATGAATCGATGTCCATAGAATGAGCACGGAGACAAGAATGATGCTAACGAACATAACGAGGAACAGTTTTGGGAAAAGTCCAAGCCTTGAGAATGCATTCATCCATTTCTTCATTTATTTCTTCCTTCTGACGTTATGCCCAGAATTTTCGCCGGTATCGGCTCGGTGACAGTCCGGTAAATTTTTTGAACACTTTGCAAAAGTAACTGTGGTCGGAATACCCTACCATGCTGCTAATTTCGGAAATGGTAACATCGTCTGAGCGGAGCAGTTCCTCTGCCTTTTCAATCCGAATTTTATTCAAATATTCGTTAAAGCCTTCTTTTTTGTGTGAAGAGAAATAACTGGACAAGTACGATGGATTAAAATGAAAATGCTTGGCTACTTCGGCAAGTCCGAGTGGCTGATCAAAGTGCTGATGCATATATTCCAGCAGCATTTTCATATTCGGATCACTTCGTCTTGCGCCCTCTCCAGTCGTGCACTCCTGTACCTCAGCCATGAACTGATCCAGCACATTCATCGCTTCTGTTAGACTAGAGGCGCCATCCACATGTTTGAAATAGGCATACTTGCTCTCTTCCAGTGCAGCGGACTGCACATCCATATCAGCCAAGGTAATGGTTACGTTAAAGATCAGATTGCCCAGAAAGGACTTAATTTCAAACACATCCGCAATATAATCCCGCCCCAACGTAAGGGCATGCTCCTGCAAATATTCTCTTGCGGCTTCTGTTCGATTTCGCTTCACATGCTGCAAAAACATGTTCACATTGAACTGATATCCTGCAGGGTGAAGAGGCGGAAGTTCGCCATACACCAGAATAGATCGGTCCTCATAATAAAAGCGATACTCCATTAGCTTGATCAGACGTGTTCGATATACGTCCCCCATCTCTTCAAATGAAGAGAAGCTGTCGCTCAGCACCCAGCAAGGTCCGTCCTGCCCATCCTTATTCTCGCTCGCCAACTCCTTAATTCGCTGCACCATCCATTCATCCTTCGCAGGCTCAACATTAAGGAGCACCACTGGCGACGCGCCTTCGGCCGGAACGATTGCGCACTCCACATCAGGGAGCAGATCCCGTAACCTGGACTCCAATTGCTCGTTATCCAGCTTGTGCACATGTACTTGTTTATCCTTCGGCTTATATACGAGTAAGCGGAAACATCGGTGAGGAAAAGTCTCCCTTATCATATGCATCTCGTTTTCCTCATCCAACGTAAAACCGGACAGCATCTTCTCCATCAGTTGTCCGAGCCTCCACCCATCATGTGAAGGCTCAAACTGCAATTCGGGAATTTTGCCAGCCGTACGCTGAAGTACTTGTAATAATTCATTGGTATCCAGTTTGGGTTTCAATATATAGTCTGCTGCTCCATTCTGGAGCGTTGAACGTACATATTCGAACTCACTGAAGCTGCTAAGTACGATAACCTCAATCTGCGGATGGCTAGCTTTTAATGTCCGGACAAATGTTTCCCCATCCATCACAGGCATTACGATGTCCGTAATGACAATATCCGGCTGTAACGACTGCACCTGTGCAAGCCCTTCTTCCCCGTTGGAAGCTTCACCTACAATCTGAAAACCTTCAGCTTCCCAGTTCATATGGTGCTTAATGCCTTGCCTTACAAGAAACTCATCGTCAACAATCAGCACCTTACACAACCGGTTCATGACCCTTGACCCCCTTGTCTAATCTTTCTTCTATGTCTGTGCAAGATATACCATCATATATCGGATAGAATGGCATCCCTGTGTTAGCGGTTACATTAATTTAAAAGTTTTGTACTTCTTTTTATATCTCAAAACGAACGTTTAAGCAATGGTAGGCATTTTGCATAAATCCATAGATCGACTTTCAATCAGCAAGATATAGATCGAAATGCATCTATTCGTCTTTATCTTGTACCCGGGAGTGAGTTGATTCGAATAATGCAAAATGCTAACGGAAACTC
Source organism: Paenibacillus sp. RU5M (assembly GCF_900221055.1). Classification (NCBI taxonomy): domain Bacteria; kingdom Bacillati; phylum Bacillota; class Bacilli; order Caryophanales; family Paenibacillaceae; genus Paenibacillus; species Paenibacillus sp. RU5M. The sequence continues at coordinate 790,387 of NZ_OBQM01000002.1, forward strand.
ACTTTAGTGTACACTATATTTCGACAAAATAAGAAGCCCCGGCCCGCCATGAATCATTTTCGGCGAGCCAGGACTTCTTATCGATATACGTTTAAATTAAGTCATACTTTCATTTCAAGTTCAGGTCTAAGGTTCGATCCCCCATTGAAGACTTCCGGCAATATATCCCGTTACTTTGTTCCAGTCAGTATAGGCTGTTTGACTTGGAGCAAACGAATAATCATCCGTCTGAGTGTAGTTGGTCCAGTCTGTTTTGGAGAACCGTGCCTGAATTTCAGTACTTTGCCCCGCTGCCAATGAACCCGCAGAAGTTTTGAAACCAATCTCCAGCACGGAATCTGCTCCGGTCACGGGGGTCGACAGCGCGCTAAACGCCCCTGTAACATTGTCGTTTCCAGCTGTTGCCCAGTCACAGAAAAAGTTTTGGGCTTGAGCGCCATTGATCGTATAATAGTAACGAATTTTGACGTCGGAAAGATTAATGGCCGAAGTACCTGTATTCGTTAATTTGATCTTAGGATTAATGGAGTTCCCCGTTGCTGAAGTCGTTCCATTAAACATCTCAATTCGAATGGCTCCTGCGGGTACAGCCGTCGTGTCTTTGATCGTCAGATTTAGGATCGCATCATTGCCTGCACTGAAATGAAAGGTTAACGCCGCGCTTCCCTTGGACAAAGAAGCCAGATAGGTTTTACTCAACACGACCTGATTGCCCGATAATGTGTAATCCGTACCTGAAACCAGCGTTGTATTGCCATTACGTATTGCACTAAAAGTGTTTCCGTTCAGTGTCAACGTTACAGGAATATCTACCTGATTGCCTGTATTTTTATCAAATTCCGCATTCACTGGTGTGATGGCCGAACTGTTCACCGGAGTCTCGCCTCCACCTTCTCCACCGCCATTGTTCCCACCAATACGGTCAGCATATAAAATGCCTCGTCCATTCGTACCCAGATACACTCTTCCATACAAACGTGGATCACCTGTAATCGTGGTCACACGTGCATATTGATGCTGATTATCGTTAATCCGTACCCAATTCGCCCCGCCGTCATCGGAACGGAAAAATCCACGTGTTCCATCAATCTTAGCAATCGTGTACAGCGCGACCACGTTCTGCCCAGGTGCCGCTTTACCAAAACCGATGCTGTCCGCTTCCTCCACATTTGCAAGCTTGGTAAAGGTCGCTCCTGAATCGGTGGAATGCCACAGACCATATGGCCCTTCCTCTTCACTGCCGCCTGCAAACCAAAGTTCGCCTTCCGTTCCTGGAACAGCGTCCAGATCCGCGTTACCTTCTACCGGAAGCCCAGTTGCCGCAGATGCAGTGAAGGAGGCACCACCATTGGTGCTCACATAGACTTTACCGGCAGCAAATCCATAGAATTTGTTCGAATTTACCCGGTCGGAGATCACTTTTGCCTGTGCGGGTATACCTGAACTCGCTGTCCATGAGTTGCCGCCAGTGGAATAATGCACACCCTTGTCCGACGTGCTCCATACAAGTCGATTACCATTTGCCGAGATAGCTACGGTTCCTCCTCCGGTTGTACCGGCAGGCTCTGCGTTTGCCTTATACCACGTGGTCCCACCATCGCTGGATAAACCAATGGATTTTGCATTCGGATCAGCAGTATAGTCTGCTTTACCAACGCGAACCATGGTATTCGGACTTAACTCTGCAAAATCCAGACTTTCCGTAGAAGAGTAGTTGGGGCTGGTAAACATCGTAGCTGGTGACTGATCCAGATTGTTATGACGGAATCCCGAGACATCCCCTACCCCACTTAACAAATGTGCACCGCTTGGCGGGCTGATCAGATCCAGAACCGCGATCTCCTCGACCCCTTTGGCCATCACTGAAATATTGATTTTGTTGCCGTCATCCCAGTCTGTCAGATTTTTCGTGCCGTAGATGGTCGCACCTGTTCCATACATCATGCGGTCAGAGTCAAACGGGTCAATCTCCAGATCGCCAATCATCCAGCCCAGCTTTGGAGAAACTTCAGGCGGTGCAGGATTCGTCCCAAAGGTCAACCAAGGAGCGGCCGAAATATCCTGTGTATAGCGCATTTTACGGTTTGGATATCCTTCAAATTCCCAAATGCGGGTCCAAGTAGCTCCACTGTCCGTACTGCGGAACAGATTCGCGTCAGGCCACCAAGAGTTGAGGGTTGCCACCATCAGTGTACCAGGATGCTGAGCATCTACAGCCAGTCCGCCGTATCCAAAATAATTGTCCGAGCTGCTGCTCGGCACTGGACTAATGTTGGTCCATACCCCTGTAGTCGTATTTAGTTTCCACAGGTCTCCCTTTTCCCCATCATAAGGGCCTGCACCATCGCTGTATGAAATATAGAGATTTCCATTGGCATCCAGTTCACCGTGATGAGGTAAATACCCTGTAGGCTGTCCAGCAACAGCAGTCCACGTTGCGCCTCCATTTGTACTGCGGTATATGCTTTGATTTTTGTCGGCTACCCCGACATAGATGGTCTGTGTTGCCTGTCCAGCAGAACCTGTTGATTTGTCAAACGTGATCCAAGAAAGACCCACGATGTCACTGGTATATTCATAAGACGGGTCTTCTACATACGTACCGGGATTCGGGAAGCTCGTTACTTTGTTCCAGGTTACGCCGTAATCCGTACTTTTCCAGAGTCCGTTGCCACTACGTGCACCAAAATACAAAATGCTATTTTTATTCGGATCAACGGTCAGGCGTTCCCCCATGGAACGTCCCGGCATGTTACCGCCGACTTTGAACGGAAGAGTGGTGGTCTGCCAAGTATCACCGCGGTCCGTAGAGCGCAGGATGGAGCCGTTGTTTTTGTCCCATGAATTCGTGTACGTGCCGACAGCCATATACACTCGATTCGGATCAACCGGGTCTGTTGCCAGCGCATCGACACCGTTTTTGTTCCAATCATCCCAGCCAACAAAATCGGTGAGTGGAATCCAACTCTCATTCGCAGGATTCCAGCGATAGGCTCCCCCAATATCCGTCCGGGCATAGATCAAATCCTTCTCTGACTCATTGAAAATAATCCCCGGCACAAAACCCCCACCAGCCCCGGTCACGACATTTTTCCACTGGTATGAATCACTCGGTGCCGCATCTGTTGTTCCAACGAGTACTCCCAACGAAACTGCTGCAACAGCAACCGTCAAACTCATCACCCGCAGCTTTCCCAAAAACGTTTTCATAATTACTTAGCCTCCTCTTCAATATGTTCATCGCATCCGGTAAACCCCGCTGTGTCATCATGTTGATGAGTGCAGTGTCAGACATTTAATGCATTGGAACAGGCAACCAGCCCCACCTCCTCTCTATTTTTATAAAACGCTTTCATAAATCAATTTTGATTACCATTCATTGGATTAAACTTGCAATAAATAACATTCGATGGCAATTAAAAAACCCCTTCTGCCCAAATTCTATTTTTTGTATTTTTTTCTGCATATCGCTTTTGAAAACATAAAAAAAGGATGCTGTTTAAACAGCACCCTTCTCCATTGATAAATATTTTATAGACGAAGAACAAAATTCTAGTAACACTGTGTCCTTCATTTATTCGGTATCCGACTGTGCTCCCCCGCCAAAAGCGTAGGTTTTCTGCCCTTTCACACCCGGTTTAATTACAAATAGAGATCCAGCATTCGGCGTCTCCGTCAGCCGCTCTTCTCGAATACCGATTCGGGCAGTCGTAATATATAAGTCCTCCAACTCCGGCCCTCCGAAACAGCAGGATGTCACCTGATCTGCAGGTACCTCAATCTGTTGCATCAGCTCTGCTGTATGCGGATTCCAGCGAGTAACTCTTCCTCCGCCCCAGTGGGCAACCCACAGCATTCCCTCACTGTCTACAGTCATTCCATCCGGATAGCCAAATTCCTCCGGTATAGCAATTACACTTGTCCGGTTCGTTATCTCTCCAGCAGCCAGATCAAAATCAAAACGGTCAATGGATCGTGTCGGCGTATCAATGTAATACATCTTCTGTTGATCCGGGCTCCAGCCCAAACCATTGGATGTGGATACATCCCTGAACAACGTTCGAACAGGCTGTCCTTCCTCCAGGCAATAAAATGCCCCTGCCTTGCTTTCATTGTTCATGCTCATCGTCCCTGCCCAGAAGCGTCCAAGAGCGTCACACTTCCCGTCATTGAAACGGTTGTTGTCCTTGCCTTTCTCCGGATCTTCAATCGGCTGTAACTCTCCCGTGAGCAAGTTATAGCTGTGGAAGCCACTGCGCAAAGCAACGACAACCTCATCATCATGGTATGGCACAACCGCACCTACATGCTCGCCAACATCATAAGTCCGATCTTCTCCTGTAGCTGGAACGTATACATGGATCTTGTAGCTTTCAATATCCACCCATAATAATCGATTGTGTTCAGCATCCCAGCTAGGACCTTCGCCCAACAGTGCCGGGGTATGTACTGCAATGTTCAAATCGCTCATGCCATCACGTCCTTTTTAAGATTTGACGCCGCCTGACCATTCGAAACCAATGGCATCCAAGAACGCTTTGGAAAGCACCATATGGCCTGTTGCATCGGGATGAACCCGATCGTAAGTCAGCACAGACGTATAGAAATGATCCCAGAATGGAGTAAATGCAGCCTGTGTATCCACGAAAATGGCGTCATATTCAGCGGCTACTCTACGAACAGCCTCACCGTATATATCCATCGTAGCCCGCATCGGATCTTCCGGATTGGCTTCCAAATAATAAGGAGACATCAGAACAAGTCCTTTCAACCCAGGACGAACAGAAGCAACCAGATCTCGTAGTGTGGATTCATACTCTTCCAGAAAAACTTGCGATTCTGTGGATAACGGATTGTCAAATTGACGCCATACATCATTGATCCCGATCATAATCGTTAGCCAATCCGGTTTGAGATCAAGCACATCACGGTCCCAGCGCTGCTTCAAATCCCGGATTGTATTCCCACTATTACCCACATTCTGAATCCGCAGCATCAATTCCGGATAGATGGAACGCAGCAAGGCATACACTTGTGCCACATAGCCGTGCCCCAGTCCAGAACTCCCTTCACCAACAGGATGTTCACGGCCACAATCTGTGATTGAATCTCCGATAAAAAGCAGCTTATCGTTCTTTTGCAATTTCATTGTCGTTTTCTCCTTCGCTCTCATAAGCGTTAAAATATGTGAGATCACTCGTATTCACATTTCAGGAAAGACATAGATCAGCCAGGTGCCGGGTTACCACCCTTGATTCTTAAGCCAGGTCAGGCACAGATCAGACCAAGCCCGAACGGCATGATCATCCTCTGCCAATCCCAGACCATGTGAACCTTTTTCAAATACATGCAAGTCATAAGGAATGCCGTGTGCACCCAGAGCTAGCGCGTAACGCAAACTGTTTTCTACAGGGACCGCCTGATCATCACTCGTATGCCAGATGAATGCTTCAGGAGCGTCGGCTTTCACCTGCTGCTCCGCACTGAAAGCCTTGATCTGTTCAGCAGACACATCTGGCCCAAGCAGATTTTCACGAGAACCGGCATGTCCGTAGGACTCCATCGTAATTACCGGGTAACAAAGAATAACCCGATCCGGGCGTGAACTCTCCCTTTCAATAGGGTCTTCATGATCTGGTTGACCCTCGTCATACAAGGTTCCCAACGTGGCTGTAAGATGACCGCCCGCCGAGAAACCAAGCACGGCAATTTTGGAAGGTTGAATGCCATATTGCTCGGCATGAGCCCGTACATATCGGATCGCACGCTGACCATCTGTCATGGGTGCCGGATGCTGGTGAGGCGCCACACGGTACTTCAGCACAAATGCGCTAATTCCCGCACGGTTCAGCAATTCAGCGATTGGCGCTCCTTCATGATCAGCCAAAAATCCATAGCCCCCACCCGGACATATAATGACAGCGCTCTCGGAACCCGGCTGAATAAATGGAATCAGATGGGGCATTTCATCCTCATGACCCTTGGCCGCATAAGGTGCTGCATGATCCCACAATGGTATAGTTGTTGTCACTTCTATCATCCTCTCTAGGTTGAACGGATACGTTGATCCGTATAGTCATTTTCCAATCTAAGGAATCGATATCATCATAACGGGAAGCACCCTTGCGCATCAATACCTTCCTGGCATCACTTTTTGTTCAATTTGTAACAGGTTACACGGAATCCTCATACTTGAACAGTGTTTTATAGCACATTTAAACCTCAGAATGATTAATATAACGTTCGATACTGCTCAGGAGTTACGCCCTCAATCCGCCGAAATGTAGCCACAAAATGACTCGCATCCCGAAAACCAACCTTCGCTGCCGTTTCCTTGACGGTCAGTTTGCTGTCCCCTGTCATCCATTCTTTCGATTTGCGAATACGAAGGAGAATGAAATAACTGTAGGCGGTCATGCCAAAGGATTGTTTGAAAAGGGTATTCAGATGCCTAGGCGTAATGCCTGGTATGGCGGCCATCTGTTCAAGACCGATTTCGGGATCGGCATAGTGTTCATTCATAAATGAAATTAACGGAGCCAGCCGTTCCACGGCATGGGAGATCGAAGAACGACTGCCCGTCATACCATGTTTTTTGAGCAAAATCAGAAATCGGTACATGTCCGCTGACGCTTCCAAACCGGACAAATCCTGGTCACTGCTGATGGAACCCAGCACTTCCCTGCCATAATGTTCAAGCGGGCTCTCTGAGTCCCACTGGTGAAGGGCTGCCTCCCCCAAACCAAGCGACTCTGTAATGGCCGGGCACTGTGAGCCTCCAAATGTAATGTAGAGGGTCTCCCATTCTCCTTGCGACCGTACATACTCGTGAGGCTCATTCGGCGGCAGCAAAATGCCGGATGTCTCCCCTAGCTGTACAGTTGAACCTGCAAACCTGAACTCTCCAGCCCCCTTCACCGTCTGAAGCCAGTGATAACAAGGATATCCGGCAGGTCTATACACATTCTCCTGATTGCCGTTATACCCTATACTCTCGATGTAGAGCGGAAGCGGCTGATCCCGTGGGGTCATAAAATAGCGCCGATGATCGGGTGTGATGAGCATAGGGATTCTCTCCTTTGAACAAAAAGCAAAATTATAGTTCCATATTCTTATATGTTTCATTACTTTTCTTATATTTTAAAAGTCATATCCATCATATAGTATAGATTTATTCTTATACAAGAGGTGAACACATTTGATTAGCAGCAAGTTACCCAAAATGTTCTACGGCGGCGACTATAACCCTGAACAATGGGATCATGAGACTCATCTTGAAGATCTGCGCATGTTCCAATTGGCAGGTATTGATATTGCGACCATCAACGTATTTTCATGGGCACTGATTCAGCCTGATGAAGTCACTTATAATTTTGAAGGACTCGACCAGTTAATTAACAGTCTCTATGAAAGCGGCGTTTACATTTGCCTAGCGACAAGCACTGCTGCTCATCCAGCATGGATGGCGAAGAAATACCCGGATGTACTGCGTGTGGATGCAGATGGACGTAAACGCAAATTCGGTGGGAGGCATAACTCCTGTCCGAATAGCCCAACCTACCGCAAATACTCCGAGAAAATTGCAGACAAGCTGGCGGAACGTTATAAGGATCACCCTGGTGTGCTTGTATGGCATATCTCCAACGAATATGGCGGCGACTGTTATTGTGATAACTGCGAGAAAGCGTTCCGCGTGTATCTCAAAGAACGTTATCGGACCCTGGAGCAGCTCAACAAAGCATGGAACTCCAATTTCTGGGGGCATACATTCTACGATTGGGATGAGATTGTACTGCCAAGTAACCTGAGCGAGCACTGGGGAAACAACAATTCCACCTTCCAGGGCATCTCACTTGATTACTCCCGCTTCAACTCCGACAGTATGCTCGATTGTTACCGTCTGGAATATGATGCGATCAAAAAACATATCCCGGATTCGGTCGTTACGACCAATCTGATGGGATTCTTCAAACAGCTGGACTATTTCAAATGGGCCAAATATATGGATATCGTCTCCTGGGACAGCTATCCGGGTCTTGCGACTCCGGTAAGTTTCACAGCTATGGCTCATGATCTGATGCGTGGATTGAAGGACGGACAGCCGTTCATGCTCATGGAGCAGACACCAAGCCAGCAGAACTGGCAGCCTTATAACTCATTGAAACGCCCCGGCGTCATGCGTCTGTGGAGCTACCAGTCCGTTGCCCATGGTGCGGATACGATCATGTTCTTCCAGCTCCGCCGCTCTGTGGGCGCCTGCGAGAAATATCACGGTGCAGTCATTGAACATGTAGGACATGAGAATACCCGTGTATTCCGTGAAGTCGCGGAGCTGGGCAAGGAGTTACAGTTGCTGGGAGACAAAACGCTGGATGCTACTGTGGATGCCAAAGTCGCGATTGTGTTTGACTGGGATAACTGGTGGGCAATCGAGAAATCCAGCGGACCTACGGTTGCACTGAACTATGTAGATCAAATTCACAAATACTACGCTGCCTTCTTCCGCCGCAACATTCAGGTGGACATCGTTAGTGTGGATACCGATATCAGCAAATACGACATCGTGCTCGCTCCGGTGCTCTATATGGTTAAACCAGGCTTTGCGGCCAAACTGGAGAAGTTCGTTGAAGCAGGTGGTACATTCCTGACAACCTTCTTCAGTGGTATCGTCAATGAGAGTGATATCGTAACAACCGGGGGTTATCCGGGTGAACTTCGCAAACTGCTCGGTATCTGGGTTGAAGAAATTGATGCACTGCTGCCTGAGCAAAGAAACCGTATGGTCATGAAAGAGGCTTATGGCGATCTTCAAGGAGACTATGGTTGCGGCATGTTGTGTGACTTGCTGCACAGTGAAGGTGCAGAGATCATTGCCGAGTATGGAGACGACTTCTACAAAGGCATGCCTGCGGTAACCCGTAACACATTTGGTCAAGGTGAAGCCTGGTACGTAGCTTCCGACCCGGAAGATCGATTCCTGGACGGCTTGCTGGGACAACTGGCTGCAACCAAAAATATTGCTTCTCTTCTGGATACTCCGGAAGGTGTCGAAGTGACTGCTCGTACCAAGGATGGACAACAGTACCTGTTTGTCATGAATCACAATGCTACCGCTCAATCCTATGATTTGGGTAAAGCAGAGGCTCATGATTTGCTCACAGATCGGTCCCTTTCAGGTACGATCGAGATTGAAGGACGCGGTGTACAACTGCTTGAAATGAAATAATATTCGAAAATCGATGATACAACATGTTACATGGAGATCGCACTGATCGTTATTTGTGGCTTAAAAGCGTGTCAATTGTTAAAATTTAAAGTATTATATGATTGAACTTGTTTCAATCTGCTACTTCCCGTATCCGTTTAGACCGGATACGGGTTTTTGTCATTATTTGTGAGGCTATCGGTTAGAAGGAAATACCGAGAAGCGAAGCGAATTGGACGAGACACACAATTTAACGACGCCCCGCCGGGAAAAGGAAGCGCCCCTTCGAAAGTAGTCGCTGCACTGTATAGAATAAATAATATATTGCTGCGAAATATTGGTGACAATCATGATGTCACTTATACACTGCTACAATGGGAGGAACACTCCAGCATCCTTTCCGGCGGCGCAACCCTCGAAACGGAGTGGCTGACATGAATAGAACAAATCGGCTTGCCGCCATCGTTATGGCATTGCAGCACGGTCACGAAACGGCACATTCACTTGCAGAAAAGTTTGAAGTTTCCCGCCGTACCATCCTGCGGGATATCCAATCTCTCTCAGAGATGAATGTCCCGATCATTGCTATCTCCGGTCCTGGAGGCGGCTTCAGACTTATGGAGGGGTTTGTACTGCCCCCACTGCAATTAGACCCGGTTGAAGCAGCTACTCTCATCTTTGCTCTCGAAGGCCTAAGCCATTATGCAGATACCCCTTTTCAAGAGAAACGCTGGACATTAATGGACAAAATCAAAAGCATTATTCCGGATGATGTCAAAGCAAGGATGGATCCTATGCTCAAACAACTGAAGCATGATGTTCCCGAACGAAACTACATCCTTCATCATCTGGAACCGCTTATGGCTTGTATCCCGGAACAAGGGTGGTTGCGTATGTTGTACCGCTCTGCTTCCCGTCAACGCTGGCTAACGATCTGCCCCATTCGAGTGTATGCTTCAGCCGGTTTCTGGTATTGTGAAGCGTATTCAGAGGAGCACGGTGAACAGCGCCTGTTCAGGGCAGACCGCATTCTGGACATTACACCGGTTGAGCTGCTTGAATCACAACAGCTGGCAGAACAGGCAAAGCGACAGCGCAGCAAACCGAAATCTCCCGAACCTTCTCCGACACGTGTTACCGCACGTCTGAGTTACAGCGGAATGATCGAGGCAGAACAGGACAAGCATATTGGCGAACGGATGACCGAGATTGCTCCGGATGTATGGGAACTGTCCTTTCTCTGCCCTCCCGGTGAGTGGGCTTGGGCCGTACGATTCTTTTATCGACTTGGAAGTGAAGCAGAAGTACTTGAACCCGAGAACCTTCGCTGCGAGATTCGCAAACATGCCGAGGAAGTATACCAGATGTATCTTACCTCCAACAATAATCGTTGTAGCACACGCTAAAAAGGAGCTTGCCAAAATCATGATGAATGAGCATGAATCGATCGTAACTTACGAAGAAGCTGTGCAGCGAATAGAGGCTGTGGGACTGCTCCCACTCGCCCCTTTATTTCCTGAATACCCTTCACTGTCCTCCATAACGCCTCAAGAAAACTGGCACAAAGATAACGCGCTTGATCCCTGGTTGTGGCGTTCACGTCTGGCTGAGGAAGGGATCGCTGCTTATGGCAAATTTCTCAAAAAGAAAGCCATTCTTGTCTCACGCGAATATTTCCCATGGGTACACCGTCTGCTAGCGGACTCCAGAGTCATGGAGGAACAATATGACGCGGGTTTGCTCTCTCGAGAAGCATTCAAACTATATGAGATAATCGAGAAGCATGAGGGGATTGATGGACGGACGCTGCGTTCACAAGCAGGTTTTGGAGCCAAAGAGGACAAAAAAGCATTTGACCAGGGGCTGCTGGACCTTCAAGGCATTAGCGCCATTGTCATCTGCGGCACCAAAGAAAAAGAAGGCCTCGCTGAAGGTATGGTCGCTTGGAACAGCTCTGCTTATGAGACCTCAGGCTGCTGGATGAAGCGTCAAGGTATTGAACCGTTTGAGGGCAGCGTTGCAGATGCGAGCGAACTCCTGGTACAGCAATTGAAGAAACACACTTCTGCTGCCGCACTGACCAAAATCAAAAAATCTTTTGCGATACATTGATTGAAATACTTATAAACGACAAATCCCGGAAGCCGAAGAGGGCCACCGGGATTTGCTGTATATACCTTTACCATACATGCAACAGATATAAAGCAACGAACGAGTACAATTACAGGATAACTCCATCCTTGAATATCGCAATTTCCCGAAATCCATGCTGCTCGCTAAGCGTATGCGCCCGTCCTGAAGCAATATCGATCAGTTGACTGAACAGCTGCACTTTCACGTCTTCCATCGTCTTACCTTCCAGCAGTTGACCTGCGTTAAAATCGATCCAGTGCTTTTTCCGATTTGCGAGGTCAGATTGGGTTGCAATCTTGACAGTAGGTACCGGGCCTCCAAACGGCGTTCCGCGACCTGTCGTGAAAAGAACAATGTGCGCACCCGCAGCTGACAGTGCTGTAACAGACACGAGATCATTCCCCGGAGCCTCCACGATGTTCAGGCCGGTTTGAGTGACACGTTTGCCGTAACGAAGTACATCAACTACGGAAGAACGTCCTCCCTTTTGCGTACATCCCAAAGACTTTTCTTCCAGCGTGGTAATCCCGCCTGCTTTATTCCCTGGTGAAGGATTTTCATATATATTCTGACCGTGGTTCACAAAGTATTGCTTGAAGCCGTTCACCAAGTCTACCAAATCATCAAATACCTGCTCATTGGCCGCCCGATTCATCAGAATGGTCTCTGCACCAAACATCTCGGGAACTTCGGTCAAAATAGCCGTACCTCCGGCAGCAACCAGCATATCCGCAACGGAGCCAACGAGCGGGTTCGCCGTAATCCCGGACAGACCGTCCGAACCGCCGCACTTCAATCCAATTTTGAGCTTGCTCAGAGGTAGCGGCTGACGCTGTTCATGTTCGACGAGCTCCACGAGTTCTTCCATCAGACGCAGTCCTTCCTCAAGTTCGTCATCTGTTTCCTGCGCTTTGAGAAAACGGACTTTCCCCTGATATTCCGGTGCGATACATTCGCGGAACTGGTCTACCTGATTATTTTCGCAACCCAGACCAATGACCAGCACGCCGCCAGCATTCGGGTGTTCCACTAGGGAAGCCAATACCTGCTGCGTATATTTCAGGTCATCTCCAAGCTGCGAGCATCCGAATGGATGTGGGAAATGATATACACCATCCACCCTGCTGCCGAACTGCGACAGGCCCATACGAGCCAATGCCTCACATACTTTATTAATGCAGCCGACCGTATTCACAATCCAGATTTCATTACGGATACCTGCTTCACCGTTAGGACGCAGATACCCATCAAATGAACGTAGATGTTCCGGAGGCATGTCCGTCTGGACAGATGGTCCCGGCTGATACTGGTATTCAAGTAAACCGTGAAGTCCTGTTTTCAGATTGTGACTGTGAATCCAGCTCCCCTGTTCGATCTGTTCCTTGGCTATCCCAATGGAAAAACCATATTTCATAACATCCTCGCCCGGTGCGAGGGTATGCACAGCAATTTTATGACCTTTGGGCACATCTTCCCTTAATGTAAAAGTAGTGCTGTCTGGCAGTATAATACTTTCCCCTTTTACATAATCTCGAAGAGCTATAATGACATCATCCTGCGGTTGAATCGCAATCCAGTCATTGACTGTACGTGTTGTGTTCATTAGCTCTCACCTTCCAGCAAACCAATTTCGTGAACGAGTGCTTCGCGAAGCCCCTCTCGATCATCCAGATTCTCTCCCCAGATCGATACATCAGATAATACAGCAGCGACACTCTGGTCTAATTGCTGCTTATCCCGCTTCAAAGGATCATAACGATCCCAATGCTTGGCGAGTGCAGCCAGTACATCCGCATCATCCCGAAGTAGGACAGACTCACCGTTCAATCGTTGTGCCATATAACCGTCCGGCGTGTTCACTGGACGATACAGACACAATAATCCCGCAAATCCTTTCACGAGCCGAGCCGGCCAGGTTCCCTGATTTTGCTCATAGGCCAAAAGTGTAGGCAGCACACGGACCTTGAACTTTCCTACTGTATTTAATGCAATATCCTGCAGCTTGTGATTAATATACGGATTGAGGAAACGTTCAAACACTTCCCCTGCGTACTGATCCAGATGATGATCCGGCATATCCAGTGCAGGCACGATCTCCTGATGTACCGCTTCTCTGACCCAAGAGCCAAACTCTGGGTCTTCCATCGTTTCTCTCACATGTTCCTTGCCTTGCAGAATGCCGAGCGAAGACATGAGGGTATGAGCACCATTCAAAATACGAACCTTGCGCAGCTGAAAAGGTTTCAAATCCTTCACCCAATGTACGTTGAGTCCCGCCTGTTTCAGGGGGAGTTTCTTATCCAGTGCTTCATCTGCCTGAATGGCCCAGAAATGATATGGCTCTGCCGTATTGACCAGTTGATCCTCGTATCCCCAGCGATTGGTCAGGGAATCGGCTTCTTCCGAAGTCGGTGCACCCGTGACAATCCGGTCAACCAGATTGTTCAGGAACAAGTTATGGTTCTCAATCCATGAACGGAAGCCTTCAGAATAACCGAAATCTTCACTATGCTGCAGCACACAACTGCGCAGTACATCCCCGTTGCCCTCAAGCAACTCACACGGCAGGTGAATCAACCCTCGGGATGGGTCCCCATCAAACCGCAGATAACGTTGATGCAAGAAGACCGTCAGCTTACCCGGAAATGATAGTATCGGTTCACCCTGCGTGTACTCTGAATGCGTATATTTCAATCCCGATTCGGTTGTATTGGAGATGACAAACTCCAGGGAGGGCAATTCCGCTAGTTTCAGAAAATCCTGCCATTCTTCGTACGGATTAATACAATGTGAAAAAATCGAGATCATTTCCGTCCGTTCCACTGCTTTTCCCTGTGACAGCCCCCGAGTAATCATCGTGTACAATCCATCCTGATCACGAATTTGTTCCAGCTTTGCCTTTCCCCCAGGCCGAGGCTGGGTCACAGCAACACTGCCATGGAATTTGCCTTGTCTGGCACTCTCATGAAGCATCCAATCTGCAAACCCACGCAGAAAGTTGCCTTCCCCAATCTGTAGTACCTTTACGGGACGTTCCATCACTTCTTTGCACTTGCGCTGGTTATCACTTCCAAGCAGATTCAGCTTTAGCCTTGGTCTTTTCGTGCTCGCCGACATGAACACTCACCTCATCGTTTTATTTGTCAACATCAGATGTCCCGCTGCACGGCACACAGCCGCTTAACTTCCATTGAAAACGCTTTAAATTCATTGTATCATCAATAAAAGGAAATTTAATTGCTTATATTGCGGTAAATGTACTCTTTCATGATCAGAAATAACCACTTTTTTTTGTAAGCACTGTTTTGAAAGGAGATCGAATGGAACGTTCGCCCGTTCGTACAACCATTCAGGCGGAATCGGGGATTCCCTTTCGTCTGGTGTATGCAGATACCAAGTCCCCCCAGAACGAGTTGCCGGATCATCTTCATGACTGGCATGAAATTATTTATGTATATCGGGGTCAAGGCACCATTTTCATTGATACCGGTCTTGAAGACATGCAGGAGGGTGATTTGTTCATCATTCCTGGCAGCACGGTACATCGCGCATTGCCTGATGCCGGGAATCTGGTGACTTCGTCGGCCTTATTCTTCAGTCCAGGATTACTGGCTTCCACAGCGGGAGGCAATGCGTCAGCCATGCTCTCTCTATTTGAACGCTGCCGCAAACGCAGGGTGTACAAGAGACATCTGGATGCCAAGGAGCAAGCCCAGGTTGCTGTATTAATTGACGACATTCATGCAGAATTCCAGTTAGAACATCACCTGAGTGCCCACGCCGCTCTGCTGCGGTTGCAACTCTTACTTATTTATCTGGAGCGATTGGAGGCAGTTGGTCCTGCAAGTCCTGCCAGAAGTGTTCCTGGACCAAGCTGGCTCTCCTCTACGCTGACTCATATGGATGAAGAGCTGCGCAGTGGCCTTTCTTTGCCGGAACTGGCACGGCAGGCAGCCGTATCCCCGGCGCACTTCAGCCGTGCGTTCAAAAGGTATACTGGTATGACACTAACTGACTATGCGTTGGCCCGCCGGGTCATTATGGCGAAAGAGCACCTGCTTCGAAGTGATGAGACAATGACCGTTGTTGCCGATGCCTGCGGCTTTGAGAGCCTGCCCCATTTTTATCGACAATTCAAGAAA
The DNA here is from genome assembly GCF_900221055.1 of Paenibacillus sp. RU5M. Lineage (NCBI taxonomy): Bacteria > Bacillati > Bacillota > Bacilli > Caryophanales > Paenibacillaceae > Paenibacillus > Paenibacillus sp. RU5M. Next base: position 805,867 of record NZ_OBQM01000002.1, read on the forward strand.
CTGACGGGTACCACACCCGCTGCCTACCGTAAAACCATGAAGAATCAGCATCAAACGTGATTGTCACAACATCCTGAAATGTAGAGATTTGTCTGTGTATAACATATTCTTCCATACTATTCGTGTGGTATGTTATAATACTGAATTACAATGTCGGAAACGATGCGTTTCTGCTGCCAGAGGAGCCTTACATCCCATGTTAAACGAATTGAATCGCAGAAATATCGGCATCTTCGCACACGTCGATGCAGGGAAAACAACAACGACAGAACATATGTTATTTCAAAGCGGTGTCGTACGTAGTCCAGGTCGCGTAGATGATGGAACAACAGCCACAGACTCTCTGGATATTGAAAAGGAACGAGGCATTTCCGTACAGGCGGCTATGACCTCTTTGATCTGGAAAGATACGATTATTGATCTGATTGATACGCCGGGTCATATCGATTTCAGCTCTGAGGTAGAGCGATCCCTGCGTGTTATGGACGGAGCCGTACTGATTGTGTCCGCCGTGGAAGGGGTCCAATCCCAAAGCGAGACCATCTGGCATGCTCTCCGCTCGCTTGGAATTCCTACCCTGATTTATATTAACAAAATGGATCGGGTTGGCGCTTCTGCTGAGACGGTTATCGATCAGATCCGCTCCAGTCTCTCTCCCTTCGTATGCGAAATCCAAACCTTTCGGATGAATGAAGAGGTGTTCGAGGGCATTGACTCTTTATGGAATGAGAGCCAAGCGCAAGTGAAGGGTTCTTCTTCTATCCCCGGCCTTTTTGAATTATTGGCCGATCTCGACGAAGATCTGATGGAAGCCTACATTAATGGTGAAACGCTGCCAGCTGACCAGCTAGATGAAGCATTTTGCAAAAAGGTGCATCAGGGCGAAGTGTTCCCCATTTGTTATGGTGCTTCGGGCAAAGGAATCGGCATAACGGAGCTGCTGGATGCCATCATCGAATTTCTTCCTGCACCTGCGCAGCCTCAAGAACCTTCAGTATCCGGGGTTGTATTCAAAATTGAACGGGATAAAACGATGGGCCGTACAGCCTATGTTCGCATGTATGGTGGCAGTGTGTATAATCGGGATACGATCTATAACTCCACTCGGGAGCTGGAAGAGAAAGTGACACAGATTCGCCGAATGGATGGTCGGAAATGGGCGGATACGGGTGCTGTTCATGCTGGACAGATCGCCGCACTGTACGGACTAAGCGAAACCCATGTTGGTGATATTATTGGCAGCCCCGAAGGTGTGCCTCCTGTACCCCAGCTGGCTGTTCCCTTGTTGACCGTGCAGGTACATGGTAAAGACACGGCTCGTTATCCTGACCTTGTAGCGGCACTGCAAGAGCTGACGGATGAAGATCCCCTGCTCGATTTGCAATGGTTGCCTGAAGAACGGGAACTGCATCTTAAAGTCATGGGAACCATTCAGCTTGAAATTCTGTCCAGCCTGCTGATGAGTCGTTTCGGACTGGATGTCGTATTTGACCCGCCGTCCGTCATCTATAAGGAGACTCCTCGTTCTTCAGGGGAAGGATTCATTGCGTATACGATGCCCAAGCCTTGCTGGGCCATTCTTCGATTCAGCATTGAGCCTTTGCCACGTGGTAGCGGTCTGATCTACTCATCCACCGTCCGGACGGATCATCTTCTGCTTCGTTATCAGAATGAAGTGGAGCGCCGCATTCCCGAAGCGCTATCTCAGGGGTTATTGGGGTGGGAGGTTACCGACCTGCGCATTACGCTAATCGAAGGTGAGCATCATGTCTGGCATACCCATCCACTGGATTTTGTGGTAGCCACGCCGATGGGGATTATGGACGGGTTGGCAAGCATAGGCACGACCCTGCTGGAACCCATTCTGAATTTCCGGTTAACGGTCCCCGAGGAGTACGGCGGTAAAGCGCTCAGTGATCTGGTACATATGCGAGCAACCTTTGAAGCGCCGATCATCGGAGGCGGTCGATGCATCGTTGAAGGACGTATGCCTCTGGCAAGCTCCATGGATTATCCGGTGAAGCTCCGCTCAGAGACGAGCGGACGCGGGGTGCTCACGACTTCTTTTGCCGGGTACCAGGATTGTCCTTCGGATCAGACCCATACGCGGAAACGCAGAGGAGTTAACCCGCTGGACCAATCCAAATATATTTTAAGTGTTCGAAATGCGATTACATCATAATTGGAGTTGACTTTGTCGTGCTGATTAAATTTCTAATCTTTGGCCTGCTGTGGCGGATTGTAGGCAATCCGTTCTTGGCGGTTATTATTTTCCTCATCATTCTGTATTTCCTGGATCGTCGCTATGTTGGGGTGATGCCAAGCTTCATGAAGCCACTTAAACGTATGCGTAACATCTCACGGCTCCGGCAGCAGCTTGCCATGAGTCCGAATGAAGTCTCTTCCAAGCTGGATTTGGCGCGTCTGTTGATTGAACGCAAACGTTATAGCGAAGCTCATGCCTTGCTGCTGGAACTGGAACGTCCTTACGAGCAATCAGCCGAATATTGGGAGGCGCTAGGCACAACTGAACTTCATCTGGGCCAAACGGAAGAAGGCGAACGTCATATTTTGCAGGCACTGGATATTAATCCAAGAGTGAAATATGGACGTCCTTATCTAACACTTGCAGGTGCGTTCAAGGATACTCACCGGGACAAAGCGCTGGCATACGTTCAGCAATTCCAGGAGATTCATTCTTCATCCAGTGAAGCATATTATCTGCTCGGCTCGGTGTACCGCTCCCTTGGACGTACTGCAGATGCAAAACAAGCCTACGAGCAATCACTGAACGTGTATCGCTCCCTGCCAAAATATAAGAAGCGCCAGGAACGTCGCTGGGCTGTTCGCAGCTGGTTCCGCAAGCGTGGACTGTAAAGCTGTTTGATTACGTTAGATTGAGCAATGGATTCGACGTCGTGAATTTGAAATGTACGCATCCATTCCATTCATTCGTGATAAAAAATTTCACCAAATAAAAAGTGCACTGATAATTGCCTCAAGGCAGAAATCAGTGCACTTTTGTCATACATCCCATGTTGCAGAGCTAGGTCAGCAGCTCACGCAGTCGTTCCTCATTACCTTTCATCCAGTCTATCCGTTCTCTCAGCTTCCTGATTTGCTGCACAGCCACATCAGGCTCATCTGTACCTTCGAACAATCGACTGATAAAATGCATCACGACATCCAGACTTCGAAGCAAAATAAGCGCTGGAATCACGCTCAGCTCCTCTGGTTCCAGGCTGACCTGTTGCCTGAACCCCTGGATCAGTCCCTCCAAAGCCTCCCACATCCATGCCTGCTCCTTGTCCATCGTCAGAAGGTCAGACATGGGCACAGCAAGCTCCATTACCCGCAGATCCCATGTGGCGAATTCAAAATCCAAAATGGCACATATGATATCCTGTGAGTCTGCCAATACATTGGATGCGTTTAAGTCCCCATGTACCAGTTGATGTGGCAAATCCTCCATACATCGCAGCGTATTGAATAAGTCTGGCAATACAACCTTCAGCTTCTGCAGGTCATCCGCACATGCCATCAGCCTATCCGGGGGTGAGGTGCATAGTTGTAACAATTTCTCCGGTGAACAGAGCGGGTAAGCCTCCTGAATCTGATAATAGGGCGGATAAACGGGAGCCAGGGATATGGGAAGGCGCGCCATAACGGAAGACAGCATGCCACCCGCCCTGCCCAGCCCACTGAGCTGATCGGGTGTATTCCACACGGGATTATGACCCTCACGATAATGGAACAACGTCACGATTTTGCTCCGGCCCGAGGAATGATCCTGCACAGCAAGAAATGTTGCATGCTTCTCATCAGGAAGGTTAACGGGCGCAGGCACATCAAGCTCAAACTCTGAACGTGACAAGGCAGACAGCACCTCGTGTTCAAAAGCAATTTTCATTCGATCATTATGCGTTTCATACTGCCTCAGCACGTAACATTCTTGGCCCATCTCTACCATGAAGGTAGAGTTGTTCATGCCTCCCTTTCCACGCTGAGCTTTCCAGTTGGACGTGAAGCCATATGAGGATAAAACGGTGGATATGAGCTGCTGTTCTGAATCGTTTAGGGAACCTGAATCGATGATGTGCACCAAAAATAACTCCTTTATCTCACGTAATACAACCTCTATATGTCCTCATCTTAACGGAAGTATTTCTTTCGGTCTAGTCAGCTTCGAGGTAATAGTCATTCTAAGCTTCACTGCCAGCTGATCAGGCAAATGGATAGTATCCTGTACGATTCAACTGTTCTGCAATCACGCGATATCCTTTTGCATTTGGATGAACCCTGTCCCAAAATAACAGTTCACGTTCACGCCCTTCAAACCGGTCATAGACCTGAGCACAGGCATAGTTCCCCGATCCTGCACTATTCAGAAAGGAATTATATTGCCGCACCCAATATGCAGCTTCCGCCGCTTGCGGATATGGGTTGTACAACCCAATCGTACGGACCATATATACACTGTTTCCTTTCAACTGCCGGATATGCCTCATAATCTGGGACACGTTACTGCGAGTATCCCCAAGCACCTGTGTCATCTTACTTGCATTCGGGATCCCGCCACTCGCTTTGAATGTACGAATCAGATCGTTCCCACCAATCGACAACGTAATAATATCCGCCTCACGCAGCGATTGCCGCACTCTTGGATTGTTGGATATCATCTGCAGCATTTCCCCTGACGTAAGTCCATTCACGCCCAAATTATCCATGGATACAAACGTACGCACATTCGTTTCTGCCATTCTCCGATATAAAGGAACAAAGCCGGTGCCCAGCAGCGCTCCTGTACCTACCGTTAATGAATCTCCTATAGCCACATATCGATATACCATCCCGCCGCCCCTCTCTGCTGTGTTATAAACTACTCCATATACAATTCCTATATATCGTATGAGAGGAACGGAGACAAGGCGCGGGATGGTGTCCGTAGGCATACACATTTATTTGTCCGTTTCATAAAGGATTGTTCAAAACCATACAGAAAGCCCCGCCGGGAATCCAGTGGGGCTGTTCATATATCATTTAATTACATGCCTATGTTACGATCCGAATCAACGGAATCTGCCTGTTCCTTATTCGGGAATGGCCACCAGTTGGCACGGCCAAACATTTTCACCATTACAGGAACGAAGAATGGCAGGAACAACAGAGAATACAAGATCAGTCCGCTGAGTACAACCGTCGCAATCTGCATCATCGAAAGAACTCCCGATGGATACATTGCGGCAAAGGTACCACTCAGAATGACGGCTGCAGACAGGATAACCGTACCCATGTTTTTCATGGCATACAACATGGCATCCTGTACTCTCATACCTTTGTTCTCATTGAAACGGTCCATCAGGAAGATACTGTAATCCACTCCCAGTGCAATCAGCATGACAAAGCCGAAGAACGGCGTAACCCAACTGATGCCCGCGAACCCAAGTATATTCACAAAGATCGCTTCCGTCAGGGCCATGGATGTGAAATAAGCCAGCAACAACGAGACAATCAGATACAGCGGCATAATAACCGAACGGAGCAGCAGGACCAGAATGATAAACGTTCCTGCAAGCATCAGCATAACTGTGCGTGTGTAGTCATTGTTGGAGACTTCCTGCAGATCTGCAAATGTACTGGTTACCCCGCCAATGGCAATATCTGCTTTTTCAAGCGCACTTCCCTGTACAGCACGATGTACAGCAGCTTCGATATCCGGAACACGATCAATCGCTTCAGTTCCATATGGATTCTCGGCAAAAATAACGTCAATCGTCATCGTTTTCCGATCTTTGGACAGATACGTATCGAATACCTGTGTGAAGTCCTTACTATTCAGTGCTTCTTCAGGAACATACCAGCCTGCCAGATCCGAATCAGGAGAGTTTTGCAATTGTGTCAGGTAGTCCTGTGCTGAATCGAGTCCACCTGAAACCTGTTCGATTCCATCTACACTCTGATTAAGACCATCTGTCAATTGAGTCAGTTGACCACTCAGATCCGAGAAGCCTTGCTGAATTTTCTCCTGACCACCCTGAAGCTGACCAAGTCCGTTCTGGATGGAAGGAATTTCACTAATCACTTTACCTTGACCGTCAGCGGCCTGTTTGAGACCAGATTGTAACTGACTGATTCCCGTCACAATCTGACCCAGACCATCGGCAAGTGCCTTCTGTCCGGAAGCTGCGGAGGCATAGCCTTTGTTAGCCTGATTGATTCCAGCCGCGGCTTCGCCTAGCTTGGTTTGAATTTGACCCAAACCTTGAGCGAGCTGTGCTGTGCCGGTACCTGTTTCACCAAGGGTGCCTTTGACCCGCTGATAATCGGCGTCTTGCAGCAAATCAGGATAGCGCTCTTCAAGCGCTGTGAACGATTCATTCAAGCTGGTCAACGCTGTAGATACACCTTTGAGTTGTTGTTGCAGTTCACCTACACCATCACCCAGCGCTGCGACACCTGCTCCTGCCTGACGATAGGCTTGAAGCAGCTGATTGTTGGCCTGTGCAAGTTGATCTGCACTCGTTTTGGCTTTCTGCAGACCTGCTTTTAGATCACCGGCGCCCGAGGAGCCGTCACGAATTCCTTTTTCAATCTGCTGAAGTCCTTCCGACAACTGTGTAATACCAGACTGCAACTGTGAAGTACCTTTGGTCAGTTCTCCAGCCCCATCCGCTGCTTCTTTAAGTTGGGGTTCATTTTTGCTTAACTGACTGCTGGCTTCGCTCAGACCATCACGGATTTTATCCAGACCCGATTTGCCTTCGCCCAAACCATCAGACAATGTCCCTACTTGTTGTGTCACTTCAAAATCTTTGATCTCATCACCGGTTGGACGTGTCATGCTGCGGACACCAGAGATCCCTGGCACCTTCTCCACTTCCCGGCTAATCTTTTCGGCGAGCGCCATATACTTGGCGTTATCCATAGCTTCATCATTTTGAATAACGACCTGACCCGGCAAGGATTCACCCGGACCGAAGCTGTCGGAAATGATATTGAATGCTTTGACCGAATCATATTTCTCACCAATCTCATCAAGACTGTTAAACGACAGTTTGCCGTCGTAAGTTGCCAGCAATGGCACACATACCGCTGCAACGATGAGCAGAGCTGCCCATGGACGTTTTAAGGAGAAACGACCGGCTGCACCGTAAATCTTGCTCTCGGCATGCTCCAGTGAACCCTTGGAAGGCCAGAACAGCCTTTTGCCCAGCACTGCCATGAAAAATGGAACAATCGTGACTAATGCCAGCATCATCACGGCAATACCGACAGCAACCGCTACCGCGGAACGATACAACATAAACTGTGCAAAACCAATGGCAATAAATCCAACCAGCACGGCGAGTGCGGAGAAGAATACCGTTTTGCCTGCTGTGCGGTACGTAGCAATAATGGCATCCCACGTATTTTCATGATGAGCCAATTCTTCCTTGAACCGGCTAATCAACAGGATGCAATAGTCCGTACCGATCCCGAACATGACTGCCACCATAAAGATCTGCGTAAATGTCGAAATAGGGAAGTCTAGACCGTCCACAAGGAACGCGACAATCTGCTGTGAAACAATGTAGCTGATCCCTACCGTAAGCAGTGGAACAAATGGAGCGACAAAAGAGCGGAATACAAGGAATAGGATGAGCAAAATAAATACTACGGTAATGTACTCCGATTTTTTGAGTCCTTCTTGGGAGCTTTCCACCGTATCCTCATCAATTAAGCCTTTACCGGTTATGTAATGCTCCACATTGACCGATGACAAAGCTTCATTGAGATCTTCGCGCATTTCCTTGACTGTACGGTCTCCCTGATCAATAGAAAGCGACGTCAAGATCGTCTTGCCATCCGCAGAGATCATTTTGTCTGATAATTCAGGCTGAGAGAAAGGTTCCAGTATGGACAGAATGCCAAGCTTCTCCTTTTCTGCCTCCAGTTTCTTAACGGCCTGTTCTGCCTCTTCTTTACCCTCGGCACCCAAACCATCCTGATTATAAAAGACAAGAGCCAACTGGCTGCCCTGCTGCTCACCCTTTTGTGCAGCGGCTTCTTCCAGAATCGCCGCTGCCTGGGTGGAAGAGTGTCCTTCAGGAACCGAAAACTGTCCCTTTTCCCGAATCAATTCACTCATGTTAGGGGCGGTGAACATTAATACGGCGGCCACAACGACCCATAGCCCCATCAACCACCATCGCGCCTTCAAAATCGTTCTCATTCGTTCTCCTGTCCTCCTTCATGCGTTAGCAAAGCTGCGAGCTTCTCAAAAGATTCAATGAAATTCTGAACCTCTTCCGGTTTGAAATGGACCAAATACGGCTCCAGAAGCTGCTGTATTTCCTGTTCCGTTTCCCTGTATACTTCACGTCCATTGTCCGTCAGGGTCAAATAAACAACTCTGCGGTCACGCTCATCCCCGGCCCGATGGACCAGATTCCGATCCACCAGCTTGTTGACCAGAGCAGTGATACTGCTCTTGCCTACACACAAAAGCTCTGCCAGATCAGAAGGCGTACATAACGGTTTCTCCTCAATCATACGAAGTGCACAGAACTGATCTGTGGTAATGGTTTGCCCCAAGCGCTCACGTATCTGGGTATCAAACCGTTTGGTTACTAGGAAAGAAGCATCCAAATAGCGGTTAACCAAACTTCTAGCATCCGGTGTGTTCATTCTTCATTCTCCTTCCCTAAAAATATAGTTCACTCATAGAACTATTCTTCAATGAAACTATTCTATAATGAAACTATATTGCAAAGCAATACGTTTTTCCTATTTTTTCAAACAAACGACAAAAAAACAGGACGTCCGACTCAGCTGCTTCGCCAAATCCAACATCCTGTTATGATTATGCTCTCTTTACGTTACACAGTAGTAGACAGTTACTAGTCTTCGTCTTGCTCCTCGTCCTTCTCTAATACACAGCGGAATCGCTCCACACCCGGATACAGCTCACCCAGGCTGTACACTACGAATCCCGTATTTCGATAAAACTCTACCGCTTCCACATCGGTCTCAGCGATTAGTCTGTCGGGGTTATATTTGGCCAGCACCTGTGAAATCATGCCACGACCATAATTTTTAAAACGGTTCTCAGGCAGGACAGCGATGTGATGAATAGTGATCTCACTCGTTCCTGTACTTTCATATCCAATCAGACCGATCAGCTGGCCTTCGTCTTCATAACCGTCCAAATGCAGCTCGTCCTTATTAACATACTGTTGTAACGCACGATTCAGGTGATCCGGGTCGGGAAAGACCGAGTAGGACAACAGCTCCTGCACTTCCGGCTCCTGTATGCGTGATTTCAATTGAATTAACACCCTGATTCCTCCTATAACTTGCTTGATTCCGTTATCGTATTGTAGTCGTTAGCCTTTAAAAGTTCAAGTCGTATGCCGTTTCAGCTCCGATTGGAGATCAGACGTGATACCTTCAGGCACCTGAATTCCTGCCAAATGATATGCATCCAGCAGCGCACCACCGACTGCCGGCACATGGCTGGTAATGTAATGAATCTGTTGTCGACCCGGTTTATAGGCTGCATCCAGCCCCTTTCGAACGGCCTCCACCATATAAGGTGTACTCAGACAACTTCCTGTAAGCGTCATGCGCACCTGCTGATCTTTAAAACACGATGCAAGCATAAGAATACCCACAACGGCCGTATCCGCTGCTGAATCACATACTCTGACCGCAAGGGGAATATTTTCGGTTGCTGCTTCGGTAACTAAAGGAGCCATTTGACCAAATATCCGATTGATGGCCTGTCTATTTTCAGCAAAACCTGATACGCCCAGTGCAGCAAGCTCCGGAATTGAAGTTACATTCCAATAGGCTAATATCTGTTCGATCCAGGGTTGGTCCTGCGGACCATAACGTCCCGCAAGGATGGAATGCACCGCGTCATAAGCCAAAAAACGAGCTGCTGTTGGTGCATAGTGGCCGAACTGGTCATTGCGGAGCCAGATCCCTTGTTCCGTTTTACCGAGAATCAGAGAGCCTGTGCCCCCAATAGCTACGATGCCTGGCTCACCGCCAAAGGCTGCCGTATGTGCAATATGCGTGTCATTTACTGCGCTGATTCTGCCTAATATCCCGGTTTGAGCGAGTAAAGCTTCAGCCCAGACTGTATCTTCTGGCTGATCCAGGCCTGCCATCCCCGCCTGAATGGAAGCAATCTGATCCACTTCTAGCCCAGCTCTGCGAATAGCTTCAGCGATGCCCTCCAATACGTTCTGCTCTGCATTGGCATCATGATAGCGGTTGCAACCGCCTATTTGCACATAAGACAAAACCTTTCCGTTCTCATCGGCCAATGCCACACGTGTATGACTTCCCCCGCCATCCATGCCAATCACATATGTACTCATTCTGATCCCCCATGTTCAGGTGTGATGATGTCCCCTGTCCCATGATGCTTCTCGTGATGTTCTATTAAGCTGCCGAGTAATACGAACTGCCGGGACCTTGCTGCGCGATCCCGGCAGGCTACTATTGCTTCTGTGCAGCGAAACGAAGCAGTTCACAACGGAACTGTGTCGGTTCATCATATTTTTCCTCTTCGATCGTCTGTGTTACATGTTCCTGAAGCAGAATGTTCCAATTAGCATAAACCTTCTCCAGCAATGCTATAGCCTCAGCTGTGGGCAGATTCAATTCAATCAACGGCTTAATCTCCCGGCCTGTGTTGATTTCCTTTTCCTCTACACTCGTACTCATCGTGATACAATGAATGCCGCCTGTACGAGTTCCCGCTTGCAAACGTTCAATAGCCTCCACTAAGGCTTGTTTATTTGAAACATGTTCCAGGCAAGAGCAAGCAGCAATATAATCAAAATGATCCGGCTTGACAGCGTAATGCTCAACATCCGCCTTCTCTACTTGCACGATATGATCAACCTGATATTCTTTCGCATATTTACGAAGTCCATCTACAGCCTCATCCAGCAAATCCACCCCGATAATTTCACTATTTGTTTGCCCAAGACGCTGCGCAATGGGTATCGTATGTCTGCCTACACCACATCCCAAATCGAGAACACGCAGCTCTGTCTTATGGGTAAGCAAACGCTCAAGCATATCCATAACCATCGGCATGGGTCTCGCCATCCAGGTACCGGACGCGAATAATTCATTATTCTGATAGAAGTTAGAATGGTAACCTGCCTCTGCTTTCCGTGCAGCCTCAAATTGTTCATTTGCCATACAAGCACCTCCATAGCTTAGATGTTAATCGTCAATGTCCCCGAACCTGCAAACAGAATAATGATGAGAATAACCATCACTACAAATGCCCCGGTGACGAGCAATTTACCCGTATCCTGCTTATACGTATTGTCATTAAATAACATCACGCCGCCGATGGTCATGGCTACGGGAGGAAGAAACAGTGTCATCAGAACAAGCAACACAATCGTATATCGATCCAATATAAATTCATCATTTTCAATCATGTACGGTTGTTCAGGCTGAACCGTTTTGGTAGTAACCAGATTGCCGCAAGATTTGCATTTGAACTCATCTTCTGCCATTTTTTCATGACAATACGAACAAACTCTAGGTGTATAGGGCATCTCGCACCTCCCCTTAAGTACATCTTCTACTTAATACCCAGGATGCTTAATTGGAATCAGATGAATGCTGCTGGTTCTTTGTCAAAAAGGATTCAAGTACCTGCTCGTATCGGGTACGATCCACTTGAAATGCTGTTCCATGACCCGCACGGGGAATAGTCAACAGTTCCTTTTCTGTCGGACATGCTTCAAATAGTCTATAGACCATTTCCGTCGGTACAAACGTATCTGCCTCACCATGAATAAAAAGAACCGGAACTTGAACTTTGGCGAGTTGATTTAGTGCCGATGCCTCCCCAAAGAAGTAGCCCGCCTTCCATTTGGAAATGAAACTTGTAACGGGAATAAACGGAAATGCGGGCAGCTTGTATAGCTGCTTGAGCTGGAAGGTCAGCTCCTCCTTCACGGAGGTATAAGCACAATCCGATACGATGGCCTTTACCTGATCAGGGAGAGCTTCACCACCTGTCATCAATACTGTAGCGCCTCCCATCGAAATTCCATGCAAAATGATCTCCGTCTCCGTACCAACCTTGCTCAGAACCCAATGGACCCATTGAACATAATCTTTACGATCCAGCCAGCCGAATCCGATGATATTGCCCTCACTTTGGCCATGACCCCGATCATCCGGCATCAACACATTGTAGCCCCGTTTTTCAGCATAAAAGCGGGCAAAACCCGCCATTTCTCTGCCTTTTCCCGAATAGCCATGGGCCAGGATAACCGTTGGTCGCTGCGATCCGTAGTGGGTAGGAAGCCATGTTCCATGCAGCTTTAATCCATCATGTGATTCAATATATATATCTTCGGTTGGCTGCGTATCAAGCCACGTCAAGTCAGAAGCACTGCTGATTATTTCGTTATCCGGTTCGGGCATCAGATTCGGATTATCAACCAAAAATGATTTTGGAGCACGCCGAATGGCGGTTTTGAAGAAGTAAAGTCCACCTAACCATAGTAAGGCAAGAACGATTAGGACCAGAACGGCAAGGCTGTATAATAACATGAACATTTTCCTCTCTTTCAGTCGATCTTCCACGTGAAACATGTATGTATATTATTTATCGTTTCGTAATTTCTTCAGACATGGATGATGGTTGCCACTTCTGGATCAAGTTGTTTAGAGCTTCAAGGGTGAAGGGCTTACCAATAAAATCATCCATCCCGGCTTCAAAACATTTCTCTTTCTCTCCATCCATCACATTTCCTGTCATCGCAATAATCGGAGTGGGATGCCACTTCTTATCCTGTTCTAAAGCTCTGATATGGCGTGTCGCCTCCAGTCCGTCCATTACAGGCATCATGCTATCCATCAGGATCATACTATATTTATTGCTGAGAAAAGCTTCACTAGCCTCTTCCCCATTGGAGACGGTATGCACTTCGGTCATGCCCAGCTTTTTGAGCTGCATCTGCACAACCTGCCGATTGATGACGTTATCGTCTGCTAGCAAGATTGATATCGGAAGGGATGTACGAATCTGCTTCTGGTTCTCCTTACCGTGAATCATCTGATTGGATAACGATTCAATCGTTCTGTGCGATGATTTCATCTTGCCATGTTCATTAGACATCACATGATCACTCTCCTAATCGCGAATTATGCCATACTGCTTATACGAAGGCTTCACTCATCCAATCGTTTGCAAAAGCTTCAGCAGCTTCGATCTTCCCCGTTCAAATACAATCCCTCTATTCATTATACATGAACGACGAATGGCATACATTCATATAAAAAAACTGACCTGCGTTATTAACGCAAGTCAGTTTTCCCCTCTGCAGCGAGTCCAAGCTTTTTTAACAAACGAATCGCATCTGCCTTTTCCGAAGGTTCCAGTCCATCCACCGCATCAATGATCACCTGGTGGTGCTGAGGAAAGATTTGTGTAAACAAATGTCTTCCTTCCTCCGTCAATTCAGCGTATATGACACGCCGATCTTCCTTGGACGCTCGACGAATCAGCAGATTTTTGTTCTGAAGCTTGTCCACAACATACGTGATATTGCCGCTGGACATTAACACTTTCTCACCGATCTTTTGCAACGCCTGCGGCCCTTTATGGTATAACAAATCAAGCACGCCAAATTCTGTTGTATTCAGTCCATGACTCTGGATATCCCGGTTGGACCTGGATGTAACGGAATTGTATGCGCGAGCGAGAACCACAAATAATTGTAAAGACAGTTCCCGATTGTCCTCGTTGTTCGGCATTTCTTAATCCTCCATCAGTTGTTTACATTTCGACCTGCGCCTGCAGATTTCATCTGCTCCCACTCTTCGCGCAGCATTCCCATACGAATTGAATCATAATGTTTGCCATCCACGATGCGGCATTTGCGCATACGTCCTTCCACCTGCAGTCCCGCCTTCGAAGCTGAACGCATCATTCTTTCATTGCCTGACCAGGTTGTCAATCCAACCCGGGCCACAGGCAATTGCTCGAATAAGTGACTGGACCACATCTGAAGTACTCGCGTGCCGATCCCGCGCCCCCATTGGGCTGATCGATATAAGACTATTCCCATTTCCAGCCACATGGATGGACGATGTTCCCAATAATAGCTGATTGTACCGACGATTCGGCCATTCAGCTCAATAATTCGAATGGAGTCCGGATCAGAATTGTTCTGAGTTGCTCCAAGTCTTCTTAACATGCTCCGTTCGAAGTCTTCGTAGCTCTCATGTTCAAGGGCATAATATGGCGCATCCCATTGTTTCCATTCCGGTACGTCTTCACTGTAGATCAATTCATAGAGTTCAGTCAGATCCTCTTTCTCCACACATCGAAGAACAATCTCACCATCCACTAACGGGTTTTCCCTCATCTATGCAATGACCTCACTTTCCGTTCATGAACGATGACGCTCATCGATGCTGCCATCATCCTTCGCAAGAATGACGGTGTCCGCCATTTTAATAAACAGTCCATTATCGACAACACCTGGGAGCATATTTAACTGAATGTTAAGCTCTGCAGCATGCTCTATGGCTTCCATGCGGCAATCTGCAATGAGGTTGCCATTATCCGTAAGGTAACGTTGATCCCCATCCATACGCCATTCTGGATGACACCCGAGTTTCTCCAGCGCCTGGAAGGTCCACTCTGAAGCAAACGGAACCACTTCAACTGGCAACGGGAATTTTCCCAGCTTTTGTACGGCTTTGCTGCCATCGGCCACAATAATCAGTTTGTCGCTGTTTGCAGCTACAATTTTCTCACGTAAAAGCGCACCGCCGCCACCTTTGATCAGGTTAAACTCAGGATCTACTTCATCTGCACCATCAATGGTCAGATCCAGACGTCCAATTTGATCAAATGGAACGATCGGAATTCCCCACTCTTTGGCAAGCTTGTCCGATGCTTCCGAAGTAGCTACAGCCTGAATGTTCAACCCTTCACGTACTCGCTCACCAATTCGACAAATAGCGTAATACGCCGTTGACCCTGTACCCAATCCAACCTTCATTCCATCTTGAACATACTCTGCCGCGCGCTCAGCTGCTATCTGTTTAAGATTCATCTATAAACCCCCGCCTGCTCATGATTTGAGAAATGCATACTGTAGTTATTATAGATAAAACCGCTTCCGATGTATATCTGTGCATGACGTGTTCAACTGGGAAACTTGGCCTGTTTCTCTGCTTCACATGTATCAATAATGTTGCTTATGTACATTCTTGGTTAGATTCTCCTCCCTGATATCTGATTTGTGTGGCAAAAGAAAGTCCGTTTTCTGTCGTTTTCACTATTTTTTCAATGTTTTAGGATGTTTTTTAACCCACCATGTTATAGAATACAGAATGAAACTAAAAAATGGGAATTATTTTAAATAAACAGTTCTAAATACCTACTTCTTACTTTCATATGTCCATAAGTACGTAAAATATTAAAAAAGTTTTAACAAAACTATTCAATTTGACGACATTTTATACGACATATTAAGTATAGATGTGTTTTAATAATTAGACACCTATGGGTATCTAGGTAAAAATATCTCTACATAGCGACCAGGAACCCAAGACCATGGTCGCACATTATGCCTTTGGAGGGGATACTGGAATGACTTAATTTGCAACATGAAGGCACCAACATATTATCAATTCAAAGAAGATCAGGAGTGGACTTTAGTGAAATCATTAAGTTGGAAAAGCATGTCTTTTTTCTCCAAAAATCTGTTGCTTTCATTTACTAACATTATTATCATCGGCGTGGCACTTATTGCCAGCAGCTATTACTTTCAAAAAACAATCCTCGTAGACCAACTACATGGTCAGGTAGAACAAATTACTAAAAAATGGGCAGAAGGCATTGATTCCACCGAAGTGCAGGCTGCTATTGCAGAAGCCAATTATGATGGAAAAACCCAAACCAAATTGCGTGCCTATTTCGATGAAATGCAGCAATATTATCCTAACATTGCACAAGCCTACATCTTTGGCGTCGAGCTGGGTGGAGATAACCAACGGTTAACTTCCCTTGTTGCCATGCCAACCAATCTGAAGGAAGCCTTCCAGAGTGAAAATGTAAATATCGGCGACATGTATGAACAGCCAGTCGTTGTGGCAAATGCACTGAAAGAAATGGTGAATACCGATCGCCCAACGTTCACCACATTTTATTCCGATGATTTCGGAACCTGGACAACCATTGCTTACCCTATCAAGGATAGCAACGGCAAGATTTATTCTTACTTTGCAGTCGATGCAGACGCATCAGCAGTACCTGCCGGACTGAACAAATTGCTCAAGAACGGAATTATCATCCTGGTAGCGTTCCTGCTGTTGTTCCTGATTATCCAATATCTTGTTGTCAAAAACACGCTTTCCCCTATTCGTCACCTGATCAAAGGGATTGATGACGTAAGCCGGGGTAATTTGAATGTCAAAATTCCGACAGGCAAAGACGATCTGGGCATTGTGAACGAAAAGTTCAATACAATGGTTCGCAAGATCAACGATACCATCGTCAAAGTGCAAATCACTTCGCAAGAAGTTAACGAGTCTGCTAAGGAACTGTATGAAGTCTCGGAGAGAAACAGCGAGAATGCTGATTCTATTAATAGCAACGTTACTCAGATTACATCCAACATTCGTGCACAGGAACAGGCAACCCGGGATAGTGCCCGTGCGATGTCCGAGATGGCTATCGTCATTCAAACTATTGCCAGCAGTTCAGCGAGTGTAGCTGACGAGGCCTATGAGATGGAACGTCGATCCCAACAAGGAAACAGTGTGGTTCGTCAGGTATCCGAACAGATGAATCTGATTACGGAATCTGTTAAAAACACCGCTTCGGCCATTCAGGTTCTGGAGAGCCGCTCTCAGGAAATTGGCGATATTCTGAATATCATCTCAGGCATTTCCAGCCAGACGAACTTGCTTGCACTCAACGCATCTATTGAAGCAGCACGTGTTGGTGAAGAAGGTCGAGGATTCGCAGTTGTAGCAGGTGAAGTACGTAAGCTTGCTGAGCAGTCCGAACAATCCACGAGCCAGGTTGCTGTACTGATCCAAGAGATCCAGGCTGAAATCAGACAAGCCGTTCGTGCGATGGAACAAGGAACGTCTGAAGTGGATACCGGACTCAGCGTAGCTGATCAAACGGGTCAATTGTTCGAAGAGATTCTGGAAGCAGCCAAGAAAGTATCGAATCAGATTCAGGAAGTATCGAGTGCTACAGAAGAAATCTCTGCAGGTACAGAAGAAATGACCGCAACTGCGGATGATTTATCTGCGAGTGTGAGTAAGACAGCTGACAACAGTGAACGAATCTCTTCATCCGTAGATGAACAAAAAGCATCACTGATTACACTTGTTGATTCCTCTACCCGTTTGAACAACATGTCTGAGGAGCTGCAAGAACTGATTTCGCATTTTAATGTAAGTAAACAATAATTCAACCCACAACTTGAACGGTTTGAACCAAGGAGGAACAACTGAAGTGGTCGAAAATCAATCATCATCTCCCCAAACAGTGGAATCTGGCCTGCCGGTTCTTCAGATTCCACTGGATTTTGGGCGCCGTCAACAATTATTCACTTATGAGTCTGCTCATATTTCATTGGAATCGTCCCTGGGTCGGGAACTGAAACAAAAATTCGGTTCAGAGGGCGTATATCCAGCATTATTGTCTGCCTACGCAGCCCTGTTGTTCCGTTTATCAGCTGAGCAGGAACTTGCCATCGGCACGCTGGCTCCCGATCAGGCAGCTTCCCATGTGTTATTGCAGATTCAAGGCAAGTTAACCTTTAACGAACTGATTCATCAGATTTCAGATCAACTCCAGCTTCATTACACGCTCCAAGCGGGAGGTAATCCGGAAACGCTGTTCATGTTTAACAGTGTACAGCTCCCTAAAGCTCCTCAATTGTTAAATTGGAATATTCGTGATGATCAGAATATGCTCACGCTGGATCTGTTCTATGACAGTTCACTTCTAAATGAATCTACGGTCACAAGATATGCAGAGTATTATCAGACTCTTTTACTGGCTATGTTGCGTGACCAAGACAAGGCCATCGGCACAGTGGACATTTTATCTGCTTCAGACCGGTTGCTATACCGAGAAATGAATGATACCGCCGTTCACGAACCAGAACATCAGACGATTCATGGCTGGTTCGAAGCAACAGCAGCCGAATATCCTGAATCTCCAGCAATTACTTCACCAACTGGCAGGTACACCTATAGAGAATTAAATGAACGTGCCAATCAGGTTGCCCGTGTGCTGTTATCCAACGGATTGCAAAAAGGAGAATTCGTCAGCATCTTTATGGAGCGGAGTTTGGAAACAATTATTTCTTTGCTCGGTATTCTCAAAGCTGGCGGAGTATACGTTCCTGTCGATCCTGAGCACCCACAAGAACGCAACAGTTATATTGTCGAAGATACAGCTTCATCCTTTGTCCTGACCAAAGAGTCCTCTTTACCTGAAGCTTCACGGTTATTCTCAGGAATTACTAGCGTTCGCCAAATCCTGGCCGTAGATGGACGCCTTGCCGGATTCGCTGCAAGTAACCCCAATCTCGATATTGAGCCAGACGACCTGGCGTATATCATTTATACCTCGGGATCTACCGGCAAGCCCAAAGGTGCGCTTATTGCCCATCGGGGTGTAGCCAATCTTGGTAGTGTGGTGCAGCGAGATTGCGATATTCAACCAGGTGACGTATTAACCCAGTTTGCTACATACAGCTTCGATGCATCAGTGTGGGATACGATTGGCGCCTTGTTCTACGGAGCAGAACTGTACCTGTTGTCGGCGGAAGAACGTGTATCCGTTGAAGAATTTGCGAGTGCAATTGAGCGCACAGGCACAACAATTATTACGATACTGCCAACCATCTTTTTCAACCAGCTTGCTTCCTTCCTGTCTGATGAAGGCTTCCACAAGCTGGCCAAAGTCAAAATCATTACCGTGGCTGGAGAAGCACTGTATGGAGAGCAGGTTCGTGCCTTCCAGCGCAAATTCGGCAACCAGATTGATATCGTCAATGTATACGGACCTACGGAATGTACAGTAGCGACAGCGACTCACCGAATTAGTGAGCAAGTTCCGGAAAGTGTCGTTAACATTCCAATAGGCAGACCGATTCATAACTATAAAGTGTATATCGTAAATGAAGAACAGCAATTATGCCCGGTAGGCGTTCCCGGCGAGGTATATATAGCAACACCCGCTTTGGCCAAAGGTTATCTGAACCAGCCGGAGCGTACAGCGCAGGCATTCATTGATAATCCATTTGCCATCGATGAGAAAATCTATAAGTCTGGCGATATTGCCAAAATGCTCGATACCGGACTGCTGGAATATGTCGGACGCAGCGACTCCCAGTTAAAAATCCGGGGTCACCGGATTGAGATTGGAGAGATCGAGGATCATTTTGCCCGTCTGGATCAGGTTCAGGATGTGGCCGTGATTCCCAAGAAGGAATCGGATGGTCAAAACATGCTCGTAGGATACTTTACATCCAAGGACGGCAGTACACTTTCCGTTGCGGATATTAAAGCGGAGCTAACGGTGAAGCTTCCTTCCTATTTTGTACCCAAATGGATCTGTCAGCTCGATGAAATGCCAATCGCACCGACAGGGAAAATCAATCGTAAAGCGATGGTAGCCCTGCCTCACGTAGAGCGTCATGAAGATCGACCTGATCGGGTACTGCCGGAGACGGAAACTGAAGCAATTATTCTGGAAGCATGGAAAGAAATTCTTCAGCACGATGACTTTGGTGTGGAGGATAGCTTCTTCGCCATTGGCGGTGATTCACTTCGAGTCATCCATGTGCTGGTTATTCTGAAGCCGCATTATCCGCAGCTGAAAATTGCCGACTTTTTTGCCGAGAAGACGGTTCGTGCCTTGGCACAACGCGTGGAGAAGCTGGCTCAAACTACAGAAGAAACTACCCATTCCTCAGTGAATGAGGGCATGATCACCCAATTGTCAGAACATCCTGTAGAGCTAAGATCCCAGATTGGATATCCTGAAATTCTGAATCCCGAGCATGTACTCCTGACCGGGGCTACCGGATATCTTGGATCCCATGTGCTGCAACAGTTAATTCTAACTTCGAATACACGCATCTATACTCTTGTGCGCCGTCCCGCAGACGGAAGCTCTGCGATGGAACGACTGAGCAGCGTCATGAAAGGTTACTTTGGAACGGAGCTTCTAACTCTCCTCGCATCCCGCGTCGAGATTATTGAAGGCGATCTGGAGCAACCGAATCTTGGTCTTTCAGTCGAGCAGACAACTTACGTGCAAGAACGAATTGACCGTGTGATACACTGCGCCGCGGATGTACGACATTTCGGGGATGCAGTACAATTCGCCAAAACCAATGTGGATGGAACCACTGCATTGCTCAAACTCGTTCGCAGCAAACCAGGTGCCTCCTTCCACCATGTATCCACGATGGGGATACCGGAAGATCTTGCACTCAGTGGACAGTGGGAGTCATCATTGCAATATGATCGCTTCCCAGCGGACCTGCACGTGGACAACCTTTACTCGGACAGCAAGCTTGAAGCCGAGAAAGTGCTTATGATTGCTGCTGAAGAAGGTGTACCTGTTAGCATCTATCGTGCAGGTAACCTGACCTGTCATTCCGAGACGGGACGTTTCCAGTCTAATATTGATAGCAACGCCTTTTATCGCATGATTAAAGCAATGTTATTGCTGGGCAAGGCACCGGCAGCCGACTGGATGGTTGATTTTACACCTATTGATTATGCAAGTCAGGCCATTGTGCATCTGGCATTACGCCAGGACACAGCAGGACGTGTATTCCATATCTGTAATCCGGAACCTATCAGCTACGATGATCTGATTCGCTCTGTGAATCGGGCCGGTTATGAAGTAGAGACTCTGCCTTTTGCAGAATACACCAACTGGTTGTTCGATGGCAGTGTCAGCAAGGACCCTGAGGCACTTCAACTGGCTATCGCCCAGCTTGAAGGAGACGGTGCCAAGGATTCTGCATACGTATATGCTTCTCCTGTAACAACCGCCTATGTAGAACCAGCCGGCATTATGTGCGCCAAAACTGATGATCGTTTCATCTCAAAAATGATGGAACATGCCATCGAGATTGGTTATTTCCCTAAGGCCGTCCGACCGCAGTTTGGTACTTCGCCAACAATGGAATAACTCCAATAAAGTGAATGCCTATATTGCATCCATTAATGAATATAAAGAAGCCACCTCAACGTCAGTGATGACGGATAAGGTGGCTTCTTTTCTTCGTGAAGAATTCTCAAATCAAGCGGATCAAAGCAATGACAGCCAAATGTGCAGGATAAAAATAACGCCAAATCCAACGCGGACCTTTCAGACGGAAGCCTGCGTTATAATACTGGGCCATTGCAATTCCTGCCGTAGCAATCACGCTGTACATCTGAATAGAGCTGCTGTGCAGATAAATATACAGCACATTTAAGAGCAAATGAGCCATTACCAATACTGGGCCCTGGAAGTAACGGAATAGCAATACAAGCAGTAAGCCATACATACCATAATCCATATGGGTCATCTCCATGACCAAACCAGCCACGATCACAATCGGAATTCCCAGCAAACGGACCGGAAGTTTATCGAGCACAAGCAATACAAGCAGGGCAGACCACAATGTCCATACCACATTCAGCGAAAAATGATTAAAAGCCACCATAAACGGCAATTGAGAAATCACTGCAATCCAGAACAAACGCCATATGTATTTTTGTACGTTGCGAGTATGTTTATAACCGATATAAACGGCAAAAGCATAGATTGGAAAAGCAATTCGACCAATGATTCGCAGCTCACCGACCTGTGGATAAAAGACGGCTCCTATATGATCGATCAACATCGTAATCATGGCTATCCATTGCATCATCTTGTGCTAATCCCTCCTGCTTATCCTCAACTTCAGGTTTCTCAAAGTCTTTCTTATATATGAAGTTCATAATACATGAACTTGGTGTCCAGCGTATAGCCTTCCGACTCATATAATGCCTGAGCCTTCTTGTTACTGATCACCGTAGAGAGCACTATTCGTACAGCCCCACTCTCAATTCCCCATAGTCGTGCAGCTTCCAGCAGCTTACGCGCAATTCCTCTCTGGCGATGATCCGCATGTACGTACAGATCATTTAGTACCCAGATTGGCCTCATGGACACTGAACTAAAGCTAGGATAAAGCTGTATAAATCCACCAAACTCACCCGCTAAGGGTTTATTCGTCAGACTGTACTCATCTTCCTTTTCTGTCTCCAATTCCGATTCGGCAACCAAAATAACGGATTCATTCCGTTCCATTCGTTCTTTTATGTATTCATTTGCTCCCTTCAGATCTGTCGGCTGATCGTAAAACATTCTATAGTCATTGAACAACTGTGCCACTCCGTTAACATCGCTAAGCTCAGCAAGTCTGATCCGATACGCCATCTTCCCTCAACTCCTATATAAATCGTCTACTCACTTCATTCCATCCTCTTATTTTAAGGCAGATCTGATGATCTCCCCATTCATCATCTGCATCAAAGTTTGTAATATATTTCGATAATCCAAACTTAAAAGTATATTTCATTGGAAGCGTCGCACACTATAGTCAGATTACAGGCTCGGCATTACAGCATAGGGAGGCGAAACTGAAATGGAAAAAGACAATATCTATGAACAGGTTAGAGCTAATCTGTTGGGTGTTGCCGACATAATCTATCAGCCTTTTCAAATTGGACCTTTCCATTGTGAACTCATCTATATTCAGTCCATTGTAGATACCCCTACTATGCGGGAAGCCATCGTCAAACCACTGCTTGAGGAAGCCTCGAGAAATGAAATAGATCATCAATTCATTACCCGAGTCCTGACCGGATCATTTTTCACCCTTAACAGCCACCACTCGAATTCACCAGAAGCAATTGTGGATGATATCGTGTCAGGTAATGCAGCCTTATATATCGAGGGTATTTCGGGAATGATTCATTTTGCACTTCAAAATTATCAAAGGCGTTCCGTAGCGGAATCAACCAACGAAGTTGTAATTGTTGGCCCTCAGGAAGCCTTCATTGAAGATATTCATGTGAACATGTCTCTGCTTCGGCACAAAATTAAACACCCTGATTTGAAGATGATCAAATTCACCATTGGAAAATACACCAAAACCGAGGTGTTCGTTGTATATATCCAAGGGTTATGCAAGCCAGACATTCTGGAAAACGTGTTGGAAAGTCTTGGTAATATCGATATGGATAGCAGCCTTGGTGTAAGTTATCTATCTGAATTTCTGGAGGACCATCCTCTCTCTCCGTTTCCACAATATCAATATACGGAAAGACCGGATACGGTGGCTGCTGCACTGGTTGAAGGACGGATTGGGGTCATGCAGGATGGAACACCGTTCTCCCTGCTCATTCCGGTTACTTTTTTCTCTTTAATGCAGTCTTCGGAAGACTATTATCAACGATTTTATTCTGCCTCCTTTATTAGACTTATTCGTCTGTTGTTTGCCTTTATAGCCTTCCTGCTTCCATCCTTTTATGTCGCCGTAACTACATTTCACCCGGAAATCATTCCGACCAACCTGCTGATTACGATCGCTTCTGCTAGAGAAAACATTCCTTTCCCTGCCTTGATTGAAGCGCTCATTATGGAAGTGACCTTTGAAGGTTTGCGCGAAGCGGGGATTCGTATTCCGAAGCCACTGGGCCAAACGGTGTCTATTATCGGTGGGATTGTTATTGGTCAGGCGGCTGTACAGGCTGGAATTGTCTCAGCACCACTGGTTATTGTCGTATCTATCACAGGTATTGCCGCCTTTATCATCCCGCACTTCGAGCTCGGACTGGCCTTCCGGCTGCTTCGATTTCCGGTGCTGTTTATGGGTGGAACGCTGGGTTTGTTCGGCATCGTGATCTCGATCTATTTGATCTATTGGTATATGGTTAGTCTGCGTTCATTTGGCGTGCCATACATGCAGCCATTTGCCCCCCTCGTGCTGCGTGATATCAAGGATACTATCGTTCGTGTGCCTTGGTTCCTAATGAAGAAGCGACCAGCAGCTTACGAAGATGCGAATAAGAAAAGGCAAAAAACATGAAAACGTGGATGATTATGCCCAAACTGAGTGTCGTTTTGGTATGCGTGTTACTTTGCAGTGGCTGCTGGTCCAAAGTTGAAATAAATGAACGTACGTTTATTACAACCATGTATGTGGATAAGGGTGAAAAACCAGGTGAAATCGATATTTCATTAAGTATGCCACTTCCCAACCGTCTCTCTCCGGAAGGTACGGGCGGACCCGGAAAAAATCCATATGCTCTCGTTTCGGCTACCGCATCCACCATCGCTGACGCCATAGAGAAAATCCAAACCGATCTCACACGAAAGATTTCCTGGGGGCACACACGGGTAGTGGTATTCGGTGAGGCATACGCCAGAGAGGGCATTCAAGATGCGATGGAATGGATCTCACGTGAACCTTTGTTCCATCTTAGCAGTTACGTCATGGTTGCGAAGGGCAGAGCCAGAGACGTGGCTGATCTGACTCCCGTTTTCGAGGAAACACCCAGTGATGTGTTAAGAGAATTTGCAACCCAAGAAAACATGTTAAAGACGCAAATGCTCAGTGTACTTATGGCTGACAAAATGAATCAGGGCTTTGCCGCCCCCTTTCTGGAATCGAAAGCAACCTCGATGGCAAGTGAGGATAATAAACGAAAGCAATGGACCAGTCAAATAGGTGGTGCTCTTTTCAAACAGATGAAGATGGTCGATTCAATCTCGGCGAATGAAGCAAGGACCATAGCCTGGGCCAATCGCAAATTGGATTCCGTGGCCCTTTCCGTGGAAACCGATAAAGAAAAAGCGAGCATGACGATCTATAATATGAATTCCAAAATTAAGGTCAGGCTTGTCAACGGACAGCCTTTCTTCGACATCACTTTACGGGGGCAGGCAGAACTGAATTCCGTGATTCCGATTCTCAAGGTCAAAGATATTGTGGGCGTGAATCAGATTGAGCAAAAGGCCAATGAAAAAGTGAGTGCCTATCTAACCAACGCAATAAGGAGTGGCCAACGTAAGAACGCCGATATTCTAATGCTCGGTTATCGCCTGGAATGGGCATATCCTCGGATCTGGGAAAAGTTGCGTCCCGTTTGGAATGATTATGTCAAAAACGAATTGCAGTTTAACGTGCATACCCAAATCAACATCCAGTTCGTAGGTTCGGAATCCAGCTACTGATAGGAACAGAGGAAAGCTTCAGGCCACTTTAGGAGGTAAACCAATGATTGCTGTTGTTTTGTTTGCCGTACTGTACATACTGGAGTGGCCCATGATCAAGTCCAGCAAAAAAGGAATGAAACGGGCCTATTTCATTCTGCTGGGGATATTTCTGCTGTGGAATACGTTGGCTGTCTCTGTACCGGGCTGGCCTAATCCCAATGATGTCATCAGGCTGGTCTTTGGCTGGGCAGACCGCTTGTTTGGCTAAGAAAGGAGCACGCCATGATCAAATTGTCTGCCGGACAAGCGTACCGTTTTATGTTTGTCTACCTGTATTCCGAACCCATCGCTTTCCTTCTACAGCGCTTGTTCAAAATGAGCGGTTATCAAGGATGGATATCCATCCTTGGCGGGTTTGCGATCAGTCTGATTCTTCTCTTTTTCACATACAGATTGGGAGCGGTTTACCCGGATCGACCCTGGATTGATTTCGGTGAAGAAATTGTGGGCAAGGCCGTTCACAAGCTGTTCCTCGGTCTGATTGTGTTACTGTGCCTGTATTTGATATCCGTTGACGTAGAGAATTTCATCGTTTTTCTGCAATCCATGTATTTACCCGAGACACCCATATGGCTGACAGCAACCGTAACTATTTTATGTATCAGCCTTTCAGCGCGCTCAGGTTTGATTACCATTGTCTATTTATCAGAAGGGATATTCCTGGTGCAAATCTTCACCTCTACTTTTCTCATGCCTGCTGTAATGGGTGGGGGGAATCCTGATGTACTGCTTGCCATGGTAACGCATCATGATCTGAAAGAAATTTTAACAGGCTCGTTTTCAACCATGCCCTGGTTTTCCGAATGGATGATGTTCCTGTTCCTCGCCCCTGCCATTGCTTTCAGGCGGCCGCTTCTACGAAGTATGTTATTTGCAGGTTCTACGCTTGCATTATTCATTATCGTGTTCTGGATGTTTACGTTAATGAATTTTGGACCTTACGAAGCCAGCAGTCTTCGCTACCCTTTGCTGGAGATGATACGTTTTGCCCGTTACGGCGATTTTCTGGATAACCTGGACCCTTTCCTAATTGCCATCTGGTCTACGACCATGTTTACTCGCAGCTCGTTTCTGTTATACGTCGCCTCCGTTTGTCTTGCTAAACTTACCGGAGTTCGGCAGGAAAAAACGGTAGTTTACTTGCTAGCCGGAACTGCGGCTTCTTATGTGCTTCAATATGCAAAAGACGCGGCTTCCTATGAATTAGCCATTCGTTCTTACGCCATTGCTACATATGCCGTGCTTATCGAGAGTATGCCTATATTATATGTTGTTGTTTACTGGCTGCGATTTGGGAAAAGCAAAAAGGCGAGCGAGGCTTCTGCCGCCCCGTCGCCTTGAGTTTGGATTCAATTCAGTTCAACTTTTTTCGCTTGTGGGTAAGGCTCTGTATCTGGAAAAATGACACCTTTTTTCAAAATCAAATTGGCATACTGCGCACGTTCACCGGTTGCAACAATGACATAGGCGCGAGAAGCCCGCTCATAAAAAGCAAAACGCTCTTCATGATCAAAGGCATCCGTGATGCCCTCATGGTCAAGGATCAGCCTACGATAGTCTTCCCAGATGATGGGCACCACCTGATCTCCCTTGACGACCTGCATAACGGCTGCCGGTCGCTCAGCGTACGTATCGAGTGGATACAAACTTAAAATGGCATCCAGTAACTCCACGGTACCCAGCGCATCACAGCGAATCAACCGCTGGGCATGACTGGCTGCGGGGAAGTTGCCATCAGCCAGTACCAGTTCGTCTCCATGACCCATTTCAGACATGATCTTCAGCAGTTCCGGAGGTATTATTGCGGGAATGTTCTTCAGCATACTCAGCTCTCCTCAGTCAGCTCCAGAATCAGCTGGAGCGGATTCGTCTTCGTAACCTCACCATCATGTGGCCCAATTACCGCGATACAGCGGCACTTCTATTTTATCAGTATTTACCAGCGTTTGCATTTTCAATGTTCACATAAAACATTATTCCACTGCTAATCACATATGAAAAGATCTTATCATGACGCCGATATTCATAAATCCGTTTTGACAAAATTAATTGTTTAGCATATAGTTGTTATAACAAGTAAATGAATTGAGACTATTTTTATTTTAAGAAAGAGAGGATTATATGGGGAACGATTATTCACTCGATCAATCCATTGGATTCATGCTGGGCATGACACATCGCAAGGCGTCGGCTTTACTAGCCATACGATTCAAACCCTATGATATTACGACAGAGCAGTTTTCCGTTCTGTTCAATATCGGCAGAGGCGAAGGCGTGAACCAGAAGGAAGTCGCCAATCGCGTTTATAAGGACCAGCCCACAACTGCCCGCATTATTGATCTGTTGGAAAAGAAAGGCTGGGTCGAACGCCGGACCAGCGAACAGGATCGCAGAGCCTACTTGCTCTACTTGACCGATGAAGGAAAGATATTGCTTGACCAGCTTGTTCCGCTCGAAAGAGAAATGAATAAAAATCTGATTGAAGGTATACCCGAAGACCAGATGGAAGCATTTAGACATACTCTTTCCCTCATGAACAGCAACCTGTAACGAATTTTACACCAGGGGGAATGAACAACTAATGAAATCACAATCATCGCAAGTCAAACTATGGACCACCGATTTTATCCTGCTCATGTTATGTAACTTTCTACTCTTTCTACAACTCCACATGATTGTATCCCCACTGCCTTCTTATGTGCAGGACCGTTTTCACGCCAATGCCTTTGAAGTCAGCCTCTTTACCTGTCTTTTTGCCCTTAGCGCCATTGCTGCCCGGCTCTATTCAGCCAAAGCATTGGAGAAGGGTCTTCGTAATGCCATGATCTATATTGGCCTGACAGTTGCCTTACTCGCTACACTTGGATATTATTTTGCTGCCGGGATTGCGGTCCTGTTATTGCTGCGCATGGTGTTCGGTATCGGATTCGGTATGAGTAGCACGGCTTTCCCGACTATGGCGTCGGATATTGTGCCTGTGAAACGGATGGGTGAAGGTATGGGCTATTTCGGCCTGTCTACAAGTCTGGCCATGTCCATGGGTCCCATTATTGGGGTCACGTTGCTTCAGGGTGCCGGGTTCATGACACTCATGTTATGTACGGCAGGTGTTATTGTGGTCATCTATCCGCTTAGTTATTCACTGACACGCAAGAAAGCTCGTAGGGTCAATGATGAGGTGATACCAACACCACCCGTTGGAACAGCGGCGATATCAGGCACCAAAGTAAAGACGCCTTTCAACCGCAAACTGATTTTGCCAAGTGTACTGAATTGTTTGCTGTCCATCACGTATGGCGGACTGGTCGGATTCATCGTTTTGTACGGAAAGGAAGCCAACCTGGCTAACCCTGCACTGTTCTTTTTGTTTAATGCTCTCGCTGTACTGCTGGTTAGACCGTTTGCAGGTCGGATCTATGACAGTAAAGGTCCAAAAGCGTTACTGATTCCCGGAGCGATATTCATCGCTGCTGGACTGATCACGCTCTCTTACGCTTCGTCGATGTCCATCTTGTTTGTCGCTGCATTTTTATATGGAATTGGATATGGTTCAATTCAGTCTTCCATGCAGACCTGGATGATTCAGATTGTCTCCCCTTCACAGCGCGGTATGGCTAACGGCATGTTTCTGAATACGTTGGATCTGGGGATTGCTCTGGGAGCACTTCTGCTGGGCGCTATTGCTTCCATAACCAGTTATACCGATATGTACCGTTATTCCATTGTGTTCATGATTCTATTTCTCCTGATATACCTGATTCAAGGGAAACGAAATGGAGGGTTTGCGGTGCCTGTGCATCCGTTATTGACGCATACACATATCGCTGCCCAGGATTCCGATCGGCATGAGCATACCGAGACTGCAACCGAGAATAACACAACTACTCAGCAAAAAGATAATTGATGTAACTACACTGTTATCCTTCGATTCATTAAAACGCGTTTACTCTGTGAGGAAAGATACATCCCTCAGAGTAAACGCGTTTTTATATTTTAATTCAGAGTGGACTTTTCTTTCTCCGCCCCGGCAGATAACCACTGGGCTGTTTCACTTCATCATAATCACGTTCACGTTGATTTTGACCACTGCCTGATGTGGGCTGATTTCCCTTATCTGGCTTGACTGCCAATAACGTGAGTAGCCCTCCCACCGCCCCCGACGCGGCGAGAATACCAAACAGAAGGAAATGGTGGGAAGAGATCAACAATGACACGACAGGAGGACCGAGAGACACACCGATAAAACGCATGCTGCTGAATAACGCCGTGATGGTGCCGCGTTGTTCCTTGTCCACCCCTTCAGTAACCATAGCATCCAGACATGGCAGTGTAGCGCCTATTCCCGCTCCACCAAGGGTGAACAAACCAACAACTACATAAATGTTGTCAAAAAGCCCGATTACGCCAAGAGATACAGTTAAAACAGCAAGTCCGATAAAACCAAGCCATTTCATCCGTGTCTTGTTCTTTCCTATCCATTTTCCAGCAAAGAAAGACGCCAGACACAAGGCTGCCAGTGGTATAGCAAGTACAAGTCCTTTAAGTACACCCTTTAATTTGAACTCCGATTCCAACGTCTCCGACAGATAAAAGAGCACACCAAAGAGAACAAACATGCAAATACCGCCAATCGCAAAAATCGCATACAGCCAGCGGCCCTTTTCTTTCAGCACACTGCGGATGGAAGCAACAAATTCGGGAAAGCTCTTTGGTTCTTCCTTCCTCTTGGGTGTTTTCACCAGGAAAATAACCAGAACCAATGAAAGCACACAAAGTACCGGAATAGCCATAAAAGGCAAATACCAAATCCATACAGCCAAAGCTGCACCCAAAATCGGACTTAGTACCTTGCCGAAGGTATTCGAGGTTTCAATAATGCCAAGGCTTTTACTTACCTCGTTTTCATCATCGAACATATCACCCACCAATGGAATGACAATCGGGAAAGCCCCTGCTGCTCCTATCCCTTGCAAAAGTCTGCCACCGAGAATACTCCAGTATGCCGCATTTCCATTCAGCATCCAGGCTGCTCCTCCTGCTACCGCGCCTCCTGCGGCTGCAATGATGAGACTGGGGATAATAACGGCTTTCCTGCCGAATCGATCCGACAGATATCCTGCAAGTGGAATGAGCAGGATTGCGACGACCGCATAAACCGTAATTAACATGCTGACCTTGAATGAGGACACTTTCAATTCACGCTCAATCTGCGGAAGGATGGGGATCAGCATAGAGTTACCCAGTGTCATAATAACCGGGATGGAAGCGAGTGCGACGAGGTCCCACTTTTTATCTTTCATACCTCAACCACCTTTACAGAATCAGAAAACAACAACGTTATTGTGGGTTGTTCTGCAGTTGAATATACGGCCTATGTAAAAAAGGTCACTGGGGATGACAGCGCAAAAAGGCTGTCGCACTAAATCCAGTGCCAGGACAGCCTTTTCGCCATGCATTATGAAGATCAACAAATCAACTTATTTCAACACAAATTGCTGAAGGGCTGCACCGCCCCTGAAAACAATGCAGAGCTGGTCAATCTCACGCTCTCCCTTCAGGGAACAGCGAACTGTGCTCCACTGAAGATTCTTCCCGTTGACTGTTCCAGCGGGACCAGGAACGACACAAGTGCCGAGCAGTGGGCCTTCCGGACCTTCCGTCCGAATCTCCAATTCGCCACCCTCTCCGAAGGCTGCCACCCGACCCTCAAACGCACTAGCTTGCCGGAAAACATTGTCGTGGAATGAAATCCAGGAGAAACGACCTTCATGATACAGCGGTTCGCCTGAAGCAATGGCTCGGACGGCTGAACGCCCTTCCAGACACTCATCCAACAGAACGCCTGCATATGCATCGTAATTTTCCGCAAATGTAGGCAGATTCAGCGCGCGTGCAGGAATAGTTTCACCCTCGATGAGAATTTCTGCGGTCTGACGAATATCTGCTGAGGAACGTCCAGCCATGATCGACCAGGCGGCGGATTCAAGACAATATTTGTCTCGAGTTACATCCCAGAAGGCCAGTTTGTGAACAGGAATTTCGAAAGATAGAGTTTCCACGGCGCCAGAAGCAAGATGAATACGTCGGAAAGCGATCAACTGACGTTGTGGTCGCTTCACCCGTGAAGTTTGGGCGTGCCCGTACAGCTGCACCACTTCATCGCTGGCACGTGCCCCTTTGTTCTCGACCTGCACTTCAATCTTCAGCACATCATCTCCAGAAGATCCCTGTGCCCGCTCCACTCGAATCGCCTTATACTCAAATTCCGAATAGGTTAATCCATGACCAAAGGGATACAGGACTGGACCTTCATGATACATATAGGTTGTACCGTTATGAATAATGTCGTAATCCATGATGTCAGGCAGCTGTGATTCATCCTCATACCATGTCATATTCAGTCTACCAGCAGGAGCATAATTACCGAGCAGAACATCCGTAACCGCATTCCCCAATTCTTGGCCTGCATGCGTCAGGTATACGATTGCTGGAGCCACGTCTTTTAACTCTTGCAGTGCAAATGGATAACTGCCAACAATGACAACGACCGTATTCGGGTTCACTTGGCAGACTTCTCTTACCAATCGGGCCTGCTCAGGCGGAAGCAGCAGACTTGGGCGATCGATCTCCTCTTTGCCGTTAATATATGGACTATTACCTACAACAACGATAGAAACGTCACTGTTCTGAGCAGCTTTTTTCGCCTGCTCTATTCCGTTAGCAACAATGTCCAGCTTGAACACAGGAGGTTTCTGCTTCCCTTCTACGGCATCCGGATTACCAGATGAACTCAAGTCCTCGTCTTTTTGTTCCGGCGTTGGGGACAGCACCAGTTGCCCCTGATTTTCATCCAGCCTCAGTGGCAGTCCGTTCCACGTACGCAACGTGCTGGTTCCATCCGCTTGTGAATCAATCTGTACCACTTCCTTGACGAACCAGCCACCAATCTCCGGCGCATTCGCCTGATAGATGCCCTGTTCGGTTAACGAAACATAGCGATTATTTTTCACACTGCGAAGCGTATGACTTCCCCAGCCCCAGTCCTGATGGATGAACTCAGCGGCCTCCGCACTACCTTCCGGCACGGCTACAAGCTTTCCGTCAGCACCGAGCGTGATCACCTTTCCATCGGCTGTCTTCAGGCTGATGCGATCATTCCCATCTGCAAAAGATATTTCAGCTCCAGCAAGCTGCTTGCGTAGTCCTTCCAAAACGGTAACACGATAAGGCAGTGTGCCGCTATACCAATCGGTATAGACCACATCCGCGAGGGGACCGATTACGCTAACCTTCTGCAATCTTTCCGATTGGAGAGGAAGCAGTCCGTCATTTTTGAGTAAAACGATAGACTCGGCTGCTGCTCTATAACTTAATTTGGCATGTTCAGGCGCACACAATACTGATTCCGATATTGAAGCATACGGGTTAAGTCCCGTCTGATCCAGTTGTCCAAGCCGCATCCGCACGCCAAAAATATTACGAATGGCCCGGTCAAGATCCTCGACCTCCAGCAAGTTACGCTCAAGCGCCTCTTCCAAGGCAGATACCACTAAATCAACCTCGTCCGTCAGACAGTCCACACCTGCCTTTATAGCCCCTGCTGCCGATTCCGCATGCGTGGCATGATAACCGTGATAATTGACCGTCTGGGACAAATCTCCCCCGTCACACACGATAAATCCAGGCATAGCCCACTCACCCTTGACCACATTATTCACGTATGGACTTTCAATAGCGGGTGTGCCGTTGATCGAATTGTAGGCTGTCATCATGGACAAGGCCCCACCTTCTACGAAAGGCGTCTCGAATGCTTTTAAATAATATTCACGCAAGTTACGCGGATCGATGCTGGATGAACAATTCAACCGATCCTTCTCATTGTTGTTGGCAAAAAAGTGCTTTAACGTCGCTACCATTTTTAAATAGAAAGAATGATTACCCTGCATGCCCTTCACAAGAGCAGCTGACATTTCACCTGTCAGTACGGGATCTTCACCATAACCTTCTTCCGTTCTGCCCCAACGCGGATCTCGTTCCAGATCGACGGTTGGCGCCCATAAGGTCAAGCCGTGACGCTCGGGTGCACGATGGTGGTATGCTCTAGCTTCATCTCCGATGACGGAACCAATTTCGCGCATGAGCTTGGTATTCCAGGTGCTCGACAGACCGAGTGGCTGCGGGAAAACGGTAGCTTCACCTATCCAGGCAACCCCGTGAGCCGCTTCGCCTCCCACATTGTAACCGGGTATTCCCAATCGGGGTACTGCGGCTTCGCGTGTAGGAATTAATCGGATTTTCTCCTCCGTTGTCAGACGCGCAATCAAGTCATTCAATCGTTCTTCCAAAGATAATGCTGCGTCCCACATCGGATATTGCATATACTCTTTCATACTAAACCCTCCTACTTATTCGTTAAGTTTGAGTCTCTTCCATTCTTTCAATAGATCCAGTGTACGCTCACGATACTTCTGTCCTGCCTCCGGCTGATCCACCTGATGTTCATGCACATATGCGTTAAAGTAAGAGGAAAGTATGCGATAGGCAAGAAGGCGTGCCTGTCCCTCATCGGACATATCCTGTGGCCGGCCATAACCTTCATGAAAACCAGCTGATGATTCTGTCGATAAAATCGCCTCAAACGCCCTGTCCGCAAACATGGAACGATCCCCATCAATGATGGCGGCTATGTTTAGCTGCCCGTTCTCCTCATGAACAAGCACGTTGGCTTCCCATAGATCGTTATGAACAAGAACCGGAACAATTACCTGATCAAACAAATCCTTGTTTGTTATGAACATATCTGCGATTTCTTCTCCTACACCTGGCATATACCCGGCTTGTGAAGCTTTGAGTGCCGTCTCTTCTGCAAAAGAGTGTAGCACCTCGGACCAATGATCCGAGCCTTTAATCGTCCCATCCCCTTGCGGCCAGCCAAACGATGCACCCTCAATCTGATGCATGACAGCGGTATAAGCGCCGAGCTGATGATATAATTGCTCTTTATCTGACTCCGAAATCGATGGATGATCCAATTGCTTACTGGGTATAAACTCCATAAACATGTAGGTTCTCGGAATGATCAATCCGCTGTCATCACAGGCAATAATGTTTGGAGCAGGAATGCCTGCCTTACGGTAATATTCATAAACGACAGTTTCAGCAGACATCATTGTCCGTTCAAATGAAAATAACGGATCGCCAGAAGATCCCAGCGGCAGCTCTGGAGCCAAACGTAATATCACATCCGTGTACGACGCATGTTCAAGCTGAATTCGATACGTTGTATTAAAAAGTCCACCCTGCAACAGTGCAAAACTCTTCACAATGGTAGCGGTTCCAAAAGTATTCTCAACCAACTGATGCAGCATCTCTGCTGTAATGGTTTGGTGTAAACCTGATTTCGTTGTACTCATTTGATATAATCCCCTATCTTTATCTGTCGCTAGCAACTAAATGATACTACCATTTCTTTGTTAGAACCATACTTCCATGGCACGACAGTAGACAGTAGACAAACAGACGGCACCTTGCGGTACCGTCCTTCTGTTCATCCAATAAACATTACAGTTGAATTGTAAGCGAGCTAGCACCTGCTGCT
Organism: Paenibacillus sp. RU5M; assembly: GCF_900221055.1. NCBI lineage: Bacteria > Bacillati > Bacillota > Bacilli > Caryophanales > Paenibacillaceae > Paenibacillus > Paenibacillus sp. RU5M. The sequence continues at coordinate 840,810 of NZ_OBQM01000002.1, forward strand.
GCCGTAACGACAACACCATTTGCACCAGACATTTGGGAACCACCCTCTACGCCGGATACACTCTCAATGCCACGCAGCACGAGATTCCATGGTTTGCCTGCACCTTCAGCACGAACTTCCAGAACAGAACCGTTACGTGATACGTTAACAACCAGCTCCTGCTCAGCACTTTGGTTTACAACCACCGCTTGAGCGGAGTTGCTGTCAGCCAGTTCGAACAAGTGAAGGGACACATTGTCCGCAAAGTCATAATCCGGTTTGCTATCCACAGCACCAACAGCAATTAGGCTGTTTGGCTTAACCATCATTGGCAGTGTTTTGAAGTCATGGTTTTCGCTAATCCAACGTCCACCTTCAACTTTGGCACCTGTCAGATAGTTGGTCCATGTACCTTCAGGCAGGTAATAACGAACATCACCCTCCTTGTTGAAGATTGGAGCCACCAGGATCGAATCACCAAACATGTATTGTGTATCCAGGCTGTATGTTGTTGGATCCTCTGGGAAATCAAGCAGCATAGCGCGCATCATCGGAATACCTTTCACAGTCGACTCGACCGCAGAATTGTAAAGATACGGCATCAGGCTGATTTTGAGTTTGGTGAAGTCACGAACAACGTCCACGGATTCCTCGTCAAACAGCCAAGGCACACGATACGAAGTGCTTCCGTGTAGGCGGCTGTGAGAAGATAAAAGTCCGAATTGTACCCAGCGTTTGTATACGTCAGGGGTCGCTGTACTTTCAAAGCCGCTAATATCATGGCTCCAGAACCCGAAACCGGAAAGTCCAAGTGAGAGGCCGCCTCGAAGTGATTCAGCCATGGATTCATAAGTAGAAGAGCAATCTCCGCCCCAGTGAACCGGGAACTGTTGACCACCTGCCGTTGCAGAGCGTGCAAACAGGGCAGCTTCGTTTTTGCCAATCTTATCTTCCAGCAATTCAAATACAGCTTTGTTATAGAGCTGTGTATAATAGTTGTGCATTTTAACCGGATCAGAGCCATCGAAGTACACGACATCTGTCGGAATTCTTTCACCGAAGTCTGTTTTGAATGAATCAACACCTTGATCAAGCAGGACTTCCAGCTTGCTCTTATACCAATTAACAGCATCTGGGTTCGTGAAATCAACCAGTGCCATACCTGCTTGCCACAAATCCCATTGCCATACGCTGCCATCCGCTGTTTTTACCAGATAACCGTTCTCCATACCTTCATCGAACAAGTAGGATTTTTCTGCAATGTATGGATTGATCCACGCGCAGATTTTGAGTCCTTTTTCTTTCAGACGTGCAAGCATACCTTCCGGATCTGGGAACATCGCTTCATCCCATACGAAATCAGACCATTGGTATTCCTTCATCCAGAAGCAGTCAAAATGGAATACAGAAAGCGGAAGATCACGTTCAGCCATGCCATCTACGAAATGGTTAACCGTTGCTTCATCATAATCCGTTGTGAATGATGTTGTCAGCCACAGACCAAACGTCCATGCCGGTGGAAGCGCTGGTTTACCTGTTAATTTCGTATAATTATCAAGTACATCCTTTGGATTGTCCCCACCGATAATGAAGTATTCCAAAGTCTCGCCTTCTACGCTGAACTGCACTTTAGATACATTCTCAGATGCAATCTCATACGATACGCGTTCAGGATGGTTTACAAATACGCCATATCCTTTGTTGGACAAGTAGAAAGGAATATTCTTATATGACTGCTCACTGCTTGTACCGCCGTCCTCATTCCAAGTGTCCACCACTTGGCCATTCTTAACAAACGGCGTAAAGCGCTCACCGAGTCCGTAAACGTATTCACCAATGCCGAGATCAAGCTGCTCGCGGAAGTACGCTTCCTTACTTGGACCAGTAATATAACCAGCCGCTCTTTGACCGCTACCTGTAATCCGTTTTCCTCCATACAGGAAGCTGACGTCCCAACCGTTCGTTTTGTCGATTTGAACTTCCAGATTGCCGCTTTTCAAAACAGCGCCTTGTTCATTTTTCGAGATGTCTACTTTCACATCTTGATGGTTAAGCTCAAATTCAGGCCCTTTTTTCACTCTGCCCTTATGGTGATTCAAGGTTACGCGAATAACGTTAGGCATAGGGGAGCTGTATGTTGCTTTAAGTAATGTACCGTTCAACGTGTCGCCTTTGGTACGAATATATTTAGTAGCCGCATGTACGGTTAAAGAATCCTCTTTTTGCACAATATCACGAATGTCAGTCGGGTTTTGAACGTGGTACCCTTCACGAGTCATCCAGAATCCATCAGTAAATTTCATGTTTTCTTTCCCCCTTCGGTTATACTATAATAATATTGACATTAATAACGAATTTCTTCTCATATTTTGACCAAATATATCACGATTCTGATATTCCTTATCCGATTCTTTATAAACACCACCAATCTATGGGAACGTTTACATTAATAATGATGCAAAAGGAGATTCACATATGGAACGTGAACGATTACGGGAAGACCGGATTCACGGCAATGCCATGTATCCAGTCAGTGTGTACCCGGATATTCAACAATTGAATGGCGACAGCATTCTCGATTGCCATTGGCATGACGAGATGGAGTTCACCATGGTGACTCAGGGCAGTGCTGTTTTTCAAATTGATATGAATACGGTAGAGGTTCAGGCGGGAGAAGCCATCTTTATTAATCGGGGGGAAATTCACGCAGGCTACCTTAAAGGCGATGTCCCCTGTGTTTTTTCATCCATTGTATTTAATCCGGAGCTGTTAGGCAGTCGGACGTTTGATGCCGTACAGGAGAAGTTCATTGGCCCGCTAGTGCACAAAACAGTTCTTCCCCCTTACCATATCCAAACCGATGAAGCGTGGGGGCAAGAAATCATTTTTCATTTGAAACGAATTTTCGCCGATCATGCCACTGGCACACCAACCTGCGAGATGACAACCAAAGCTTACCTCTATTTAATATTTGCACAAATGTTTGAACATATGAGACCTGCTGCACTCAAAGGGACCGTTCCGTCAGGCAGCCACGATAAAGTGGAGCGCCTGAAATCAGTGCTAAGCTATATTCACAATCGTTACCCTGAACCACTCAAGTTAAAAGAACTGGCAGATGAGGCCAACATGAGCGAAGGACATTTTTGCCGCTTTTTCAAACAGATGGTGCAGAAAAGTCCGGTCGACTATATCAACTATTATCGCATCCAGCAGGCCTGTGTTCAGCTTGAGAATACCGATCACAAAATTGTGGATATTGCCATGGACGTTGGGTTCGAGCATTTGAGCTACTTCATTACAACATTCAAGAAACACAAGAATATTACCCCGTCCCAATATCGCAAAATGTTTTATGAGAAAGTGGCGATGGAACCTGCACTGGTCTAAGCTTAAACTCCTATCCGGTGCGGTACTCAGCACATTGAATTGACGATTGTTCAATGCTCTCCACTTATATTTCAGATAGAAGATGCAAAGAAGGTGCTACAACCTGTTCGGTCGTAAGCACCTTCTTTATCATTCTGATGAATGGAATTCCATTTTACTTTTTCAAAGTCTCCCATGAGCTGTACTCATGCACAGAGAATCCGTTAAAGGACGAGTGCACACTTGCCATTTTCTCTACCAGCTTAAGCTGTGCCTCCATATACGCTGTACCCTCTTCATAAAAGGTAATAAAATCGCCTTCCTTGCTTTGCTTGGTCTCCACGGCGATCGATACCGTTTTACCCAAAAGTGACGCTTCCTCAAGCTCATCCTTCGCTACATTATAGATGGCCGCAGCGGTATCCCGGTAAGCCATAATGGTAATCGAGTCAAACTTGCGGATCATCCAGCTGCTTACATTCATCGTGGAACCCGGAATTTTATAACCATCCAGCCAGAAAGGCAGGTCAGCGGCAACAGGCATCTTCATCCGTGCGGCCCGATCGACAATGTATTGAACGTTCCCCTGCCACTGCGTAATCACACTGGCTTGATTGGTTTTCCACTCTGGATGTACATGAGGTTCAATGTCCAAATGGATGCCGGCAAACTTCTCATTGGGCTCTACTTGATTTTGATACGCTTCAACCCAGTCCAGAAAATCTGCAATTTGATCCCGGCTCTCCGTCAGTCCCCAAGCAGGTCTTCCATCCATAACGTCTACGGCAATATTTTTCTCTCTGGCCTTACGAATAAAATCCGTATAGTACGGAAGCTTTACATCCCGATTCATTTGTAGGTAGATCGTATTGATTTTGTTCGTTGTGGCAAACTTCAGCACTAGCTGAGGGTTACTTTGAATCTGCGTCGTGTCCCATACCCAGGTTGCTCTTACGGTTCCCTGTACCGTTCCATGGATGGTTTCATAACTGTCGACTGAGCCAAGTGCAGTGGCCTTGCAAACATAAGTATTCCCTACAAACAGCATGAAACAACTGATTAACAAGATGAATTGGTATCTTCTTTTGCTTTTCATATTTGTACACTCCCTTTGATGTTATGCAGCTCTATCGTGCAAATCTCGATGAAATTCTGTCGTTTTATATTCATTCATTGGATACGATTTCGATGTACGACTATTTACATTGCTTTTATATGCAACATCATCTCTTAGACTCACGACGAAAGAATCATATAACATTATTTCGGGTATTCACACTTCTGTATTTATAGTTCTAAAGTCTCATTTATGAAAAGATTTTTAATTTAAGCCTAATTCCACCCCAACATGGGTCATTTTTTGCATATGTACAACAGACGACTCAAGACCTAGTAGGCGTTTTCCTGTGAAAATAAAAAAAGGCCGCCCAAAGGCGACCTACACTTCTCTTCCCATTTCAAGGAAGAATGGACACGCTATTATTCATTAATTACCAGCTGGAGCAGCCGGTGTATTCTCCACCATCTCATCAAACAGGGATACCAGCTCAATGCCTTCTGCCGAAATGCGTACGAGTCCTTTATCAGACAAGCGCAATTCCGGAATAACAACAAGTGCCAGCAGAGATAGCGTCATAAACGCATTATTTAACGTACAGCCCGCAGACTGTAACGCTTCACTGACAGCCGCAGATTGAGCTGCTACCACTTCAAAAGATTCCGTGGACATCAAGCCTGCAATGCGCAGCGGGAATTCAGTCACACCAGAGGCAGTCACGACAGCTACGCCGCCCTGCATTCCAATGACCCGGTTGCCCGCTTCAGCCATCAATGCGTCATCATTCCCGATAATGAGCAGATTGTGGCTGTCATGCGCAACGGTCATCGCAATGGCCGCAGGACCTGTGAAGCCTATGCCCCCAACAAGAGCAACGGCGCGATTGCCCGTTTGTTTGTGACGCTCCAGCACTGCAATTTTGCAGATTTCACCTGATGTTGAAACGACGACATTGCCATGTTCCACCGTGACATTAACATGCTTCTCCTTGGTATCCACATGATTCTCCGTCACATGAATGACTTTCGCTCCAATCGTACCTTCGGTAATCGGCGCAGACAGCTCCATATCCTTCGGCTGGATGTTGGCTTCCAGTTTCACGGTGTTCAGCGCCTCTTCCGGATATGTGAAGCTGTCCCAGACCGCTGTCATTTTTCCGTTCTCTGCCACGATATGCCCTGCGGCAATCGTCATGCCTACACGGACATCAGCCAAGCGTCCATCCAGCAAAATAATGTCGGCGATATTCCCCGGAATAACCGCACCAATATCGCGTGCTACACCGAAACGTTCAGCCGTATTAATCGTTGCCATCTGGAAAGCGGTAACCGGCTTCACCCCTTGAGAAATGGCCAAACGCACAACAAAGTCCATATGGCCTTCTTTGAGCAGCGATTCTGAACTTCGGTCATCAGTCACCAGCATCATGCGACGTGTATCCAGGCCAAGCTCTGTGCAGGCTTTGATCGTTTCCGCAACGTCATGCCAAGCAGAGCCCTGACGCATTTTGGCGTACATACCAAGCCGCAGGCGTTCCACCACATCTTCCTTCGTAACACATTCATGATCCCCCGTAACGCCGCTTGCTGCGTAGGCTGGCAGACGCCAGTCATCCGCTGCCCAGGTGAAGTGACCATCTGCCACCTTGCCCGCTCGGAGCGTCGCCTGAATCTCACCGATCATCGTCTCGTCCCCGTACACGACCCCAGGGAAGTTCATCACTTCTCCGAGACCAATCATATCCGGACCCCAGGAGAGAGCTTCCGCCACTTCTTCCGGTCCAATATAAGCGCCTGTTGTCTCCAGTCCAGGATGTGTGGAAGGAACACAGGAAGCCACCTGCATATAAGCAGCCATTGGCGTCGTCCGTGCTTCATCCAGCATCAATCGCAGACCTTTGAGTCCAAGCACATTGGAGATCTCATGCGGGTCAAAGAACCCTCCCGTTGTACCGGAAGGTAGAACAGCTCTCGCAAACTCCGTTACTTTCATTTGTGTACTTTCAATGTGACAGTGCCCATCCAGCAATCCGGGAGCAATGTATTTGCCTTCAGCCTCAATGATGCGTGTATTCTCTCCAATGGTATGGCTTACATCTTTACCAACATATGCAATCCGGGCTCCCTGTACCGCTACAGACATGCCCGGCAAAATTTCACCCGAAACCACATTAACCAGCGTTCCGCCCCTAATGACCAAGGTAGCAGGCAAGTCTCCCCGTGCTGTTGCCACCAGATCCGGTACGCAATCCGCCATTAATGGGCGTTCAAAAGATGGTGTGTTCATGTTGCTGCCTCCTTCATTAAATAAACGATCCAAAAAAAATAGATTGTTACGATTATATGAGTCTCGCCGTCATGTGTAAAGAAAATTCACACCTATTGTACATGAACACAAAGGATGGATCATTTTTTATCCATGAAACCTAATCCGCCTGATCTCATATCAGAAGAGATGAAATATACTATGTCCAATTATGTCCAGTGATCTACTCCATACTTCTCACACCAAAGACCATCCCCATGGAGCTTCTTATTCCCCACATCGTATTCCGCAATACACAGAAAGACTCCCGTCCCATCGAACGGAAGCCTTCTTCATGAACCTGAAAGACGAAGTCAATCGGCCTGAGCCGCAGACACCTTGCCCATATCATACAATTCCTCGGACTGGGACGTAATGAATGGGCTCGGTTTACCCATGCAATAGACATGCAGTAAATGCATTGCACGGGTACATGCCGTATAGAACAGCTTACGTTCATGTTCCTGCGCATATTGCGATGCAGATCCGTCATAGATCAGAACGGCATCAAACTCCACACCTTTGGCCAGATACGCCGGGATGACATGCACACCCCGTTCAAAGGCAAGTGTTGTTTTCTTGATCAGCTTCGGTGCCGCAGGCAGTACTTTGCTTAACGCCTCATGAATGTCCTTGCTCTCTTCCGCGGTTTTGCAGATGACCGCAACCGATTCATACCCTTCCTGAATCAGATGCTTGAGATCGGCTGTAATAACATCCAGATGCTCCTGTTCATTGGAAGAAACGATCACTTTCGGCTTCTCCCCGCCTCGGTTAAATGGAACGATCTCTTCTCCACCGGGAACCATGCCGCGTGTAAACTCCACGATCTCCTGTGTTGAACGATAACTTCTCGTCAGCTCGATCACTTCCGTATTTTCCGGTCCATACAGGTTAGTCAGCGGTCCCGTACCACTCAATACCGAAGAGTGTGCATAGATAGCTTGATTAAAATCTCCAAGTGCGGTGATTTTCGATCTCGGGAACAATCTTTTCATAAAGGCCAGCTGGAAGGCAGAGTAATCCTGCGCCTCGTCTATGATCACATGGCGGATATTGGAGTTAATATGGAAACCAAGCAGCAACTCACGCAGATACAAATAAGGTGTGATATCCTCATAGGCCAGCTCCTGTACTTTCAGTCTGCGAAGTGTCATCTCACTAATCTCTTCCCAATGTGAAGGCAGTTCTTCCTCTCCCAACAGGCGAACCATCTGGGCCCGGTCGTTGAATAAGTGCGCGTACAGTTGACGGACATCGACAAAACGTAGCGATTTGATCCATTTGCGTAAAGGCTTGAGCCGATCACTGACCACCATCCGGGCAAGGATCTCCCGTTCCTGCTGGAAATCATCGAACGTGTCCGACTTCCCTTTTTGCTTTCGCTTGAGGCGCTGATAGGCCCGTTGCAGATCTTCCGGCTCCATCAGATCCATTTGTTGATCTACCCAAGGGGCTTCCAATTCACCTTTGCCAAAGGCCGATAACTCTTTCAGCATCCAGTCCCGCAGGATTTCCAATCGATTCACCAGTTTGACGGATGGCTCGAAGCTATAGAATTTCTCCGCCATGGCCTCAGCTGTAACCACAGCCCGTCCCTGGAAACGAACCGGCTTGAACTTCATGCCTTCCGACATCATGCTGTCCTTATAACGTGTTATTACCTTCAGGAAAGATTCGGATGACTTGAATCGAATGCCGGACATGCGTGCTTCATACTGAGGATCTTCTGTTCCGGTCAGTACATATTCAAGCTGAATGAATGGGTCTTCCAGCTGATATTCACGACCCAGACGGCGTTCCAGATACTCCTGGAAGGTCGTTTGCAGCATATTTTCCTCCCCAAGCTCAGGTAGTACGGTAGAAACATAACTGTTGAACATTGGGTTTGGCGAAAAAAGGACCATCTGATCCGCTTGCAGATGCTCGCGGTATTTATAGAGAAGATACGCCACACGCTGGAGTGCAGCGGATGTTTTACCACTGCCAGCAGCTCCCTGAACGATCAGCATGCGAGTCCGGTCATTACGGATAATCCGATTCTGCTCCTTCTGGATGGTCGCCACAATGCTTTTCATCTGTGCATCCGAGGTTCGACTGAGAACGGCCTGTAACAGTTCGTCCCCAATCGTAACTCCGGTGTCGAACATAAAACGGATACGTCCGTCCCGAATAACAAACTGCCGCTTCATCTCAATATCGCCACGGATCTCACCACTCGGTGTATGATACGTGACCGGACCTGGCGCACCATCGTAATACAGGTTCGATATGGGTGCACGCCAGTCATAGACAAGAAAGGATTCCTCCTTCTCATCCAGCAATGATGCGATCCCTAGATAGATTCGCTCTGCATTTGGATAGCCACTTTCCTTAAAATCAATGCGTCCAAAATACGGTGAATGATGCAGCCGTTTCATTTTGTCTAGCGCTGCTGCCGTATTCAGATGACTGCGCTCCCGATCCGATAGAACCTGTGATTGCTGCCTCATACTGGTGGAGGTCTCACCCACGTCATCCGCTTCGCTGAAGTTCATGGTGACTTCGTCCCAGAAATCTTTTCTCATCCCCACAACTTCGTCCCTGAAGGAACCTACCTCTTTTTCTAGGATGTCGATTTTCCGATCGATCTGTTCTGTTACAATGTTGACCCGCTGTTGCTCCTCGCTCCATTGCTGGTCTGTACTCATATATTAATACGCCCCTCTTTCCCCGGATTGTGTCCTCAAAAGCCCATTTGACAAGCCCGAAAAGGCTATGGTATAATTAATTAGAAAGTAAACATTTTTATTTTATGTTAATTAGTTCTAATTTTCTGAAAACCATTTTTTATTGTACCAGTGACAACGTCCCGATGCAAGCGGAGGCGTTTTTTGTTGTCTTCATTCTATTATTACCCTCAAATTGGTTGAATATAGAACGCTCCTATACTATTGTCGTAATTCTTCAATGGTCTCTCTCCAGCGTGTGATGGCCCCAGACTCATCTTTTAACTGAAATGTTATCCCTGAAGTAATCTCCGCATAAGGTGCATGATCTACACGAACGTTTAACACCTTAGCCTCGAAACGATCTCTCGGATGCACAGCTTCCATGAGTTGTGGCAGTGAAGTCACATCTAGACGAATAGATAACAAGCATTTCTGATGAACAGCAATCAAGGTAGCCTTGCCTGTTCGACTCATATTCATACTTGTCTGTGTTCCCGGCCATAAAGCCAGTCTCAGCAGGTTGGGCGTGACGGCAATAACTTCCCCCATACTGATCATCGCCTGATGTGGCCAGCCATCTTCGGACACCGTCAGTAATTGCATCGCTTCGTGCTGCTTCTGCTCCAGATCCTGTCCATTGAACCACTGCGTCCATTTAGGGTCAAGCTGTGTTAAATTCATACGTATCTACCTCGGTTCGATTGAGTTGGTTGCGCAAGGTTTGCGCTATGTATGACAAAACAACCCGGACACGCTGTCCGGGCTGGTTGTGGTTCCATTGTATATGATGAAACCACATCACCGCAAACTGTACTACCATGTTTACGGCCATTTAAGCCAATTCAGAATTTTATCCTGTGACTCCTTGTCTTCACTGGCACTATGCACATGTTCGGCAAGCCGGTTCAATCGTTCTAGCTGATAGCCATAGTCATAGATCGCGGCAGCTACGATGGACAGTCTCAGCATCCCTTCCTGATCAATATCAAACTGGGAAATGGCCTGCTCCATGAAGCGATCATTATCCAAAATGAACTGTGCCGCCTCTTCCCCGTTCGGTTTCAGCTTATCCTCGAATTTGAGCAGCGCATGTTCATGGAATTTGATAACAAGCTCCAGATGTGTATCAAAGAACTGATCCATTTCCGGTGTTCGCGATGCCTGGAAATAATGGCGTTCTACCGAATCCAGCACATCGAATCCTTTTTGCAGACTCAGCAGCATCTGTTTGTATACGACCATCTGCCGGGTCTCGCTGAATGTGGAACGTTTCATCTTCTTCTGTTCTTCTTCAAACAAATTATATTTATCTGACAAAGATTTAATGGAACCGCCCAGATTATTTTTCTCATCCCGGAACACCACTTCCTTAATCTCATCCGAGATCGATGTCCGCAGCAGCAGTGACATGCCACTGAACACACTCTGAATCTGTTTCACGAACTGAATCTTCGGCTTGGGTGGAAATACGGTAATATTAATAAGAAAAGCAGATACAATGCCGACAAGTGTCAGCAGGAAACGGTTCAATGCAAAATGCCAGTCACCCGACGCTTCCATAATTGATACAACGGTTACCAGCGTCAGGCCAACCGTTTCGCCCATATTCAATTTAAGACAAATCATAATAACCAGCACAATAATTAACCCGACGGCGATGGGCTCATTGGACAGCACCATGCCTCCCAGCAGAGCCACAATTGCCCCAAGTGTGGTGGTCTGCAGCTGATCCAGGAAATACTTCCAGGAACGATAAATGGATGGCTGCATCGCAAAGATGGCCGCAATTGCGGCGGGAACGGGAGATTGCGGGTTCAGGAACATGCTGCTAAGGTACAGGGCCAGCGTGACCGCAATCCCTGTCTTAAGTACACGTGCACCAAATGACATGGTGACCCCTCCTCTTTTTCGAAACTGATTTCATTCGTTGGATGATCATTATCATTATTACCCCATATTTCTTTTTTTGCCCGAATCAATTCAGGAGAACGATTTATTGTATCATGGAAGCCTTTGGGTTACCATGCCCTGTATCCTGTTGATGAGTTAAATTCCATTCCCTACTACTTCTATGTACACAAAACAATACCCCACACTCCAATCTCGGAAGTAGGGGGTATTGTATGTTTAACTCAAACGGAGAAAGTTATGAAAACCTTCCTTCCCATTCACGCTTGAACTGCTCCACAAACTGCACCATAAAGTCATGACGCTGCTCTGCCAGTTCCTTGCCATAGGACGTATTCATCAGATCTTTTAGCTTAAACAGCTTTTCGTAAAAGTGATTGATCGTTGTACTGCGTCCATTCCGGTATTCCTCCCGCGTCATCTGCTCTCGTGGCGGAAGGGCGGGATCATACATCTCACGACCTCTCGCGCCGGCAAAAGCAAACGTACGCGCAATACCAATAGCGCCCAGCGCATCCAGGCGATCCGCATCCTGCACCACCTGGGCTTCCAGGGATGAGACGGCAGGTCGCTGCCCTCCTGCATAGGAAATGGAACTAATGATGCGTACCACAGCTTCCCGTGTACCCGCTTCAAGCGGCTGGGTATCCAGCCATGCATTCAGCTTCGCCATTCCGGCTTCAAGACTTTCGTTAAGCTTCTCATCCGGCACATCATGAAGCAATGCAGCGAGTTCACAGATAAAGGGATCGGCACCCATACGGTGTGCAAGCTCGACCGCAAGTGCGGTCACCCGCTCGATATGCGGCCAGTCATGACCATCCGTATGTGCGGCCGCATCTCCCTGTACAAAAGCACGAGCCGCCCGAAGAATAGCCTCTCCTGTTAACGTTCCATCAACCTGATCCCCATGCCCTAATTGTTGCGTGTGTAGGTTCAGATGTTGAGGGGAATTCTCTTGCATCTTACACGTCCCCGCCTTCGCGAGTTTGTTCACGCGGTATACGTCTTGCCACACCCGTTTTGACCGCTGCTTCAATCACGCGATTGCGCATCGATTTGACGATTTTATCGTTAAACACACTCGGAATAATATAATAGCGGGTGCGCTCTTCATCGGAAATGGCTGAAGCAATCGCCTGAGCTGCTGCGAGCTTCATCTCTTCATTAATCTCACTGGCACGGCAATCCAGAACGGCTCTGAACATACCTGGGAAACACAATACGTTATTGATCTGATTCGGATAATCTGAGCGGCCTGTCGCCATGACAGCCACGATGTCTTCCACCACAGACGGCATAATCTCCGGTACCGGATTCGCCATGGCGAAAACAATTGGATCAGCGGCCATGGTTTGCACATCTTCACGGGTTAACAGGTTACCGCGCGACAGACCGATGAAGACATCTGCTCCGCGAATCACGTCACGAAGTGAACCTGTCTCCAGTTCCGGATTGGTACGAGCCGCATAGTCGCTCCATACTTCATTTTCATAGGTATTCGTCCGTACCAGCGCACCATCACGATCCACCCCGACAACCCGACTCGCACCCGCGGACAGCAGAATATTACTGCATGCCACACCTGCTGCACCGATACCACAGACGACAATTTTCACATCCGTGATGGATTTACCAACCAGCTTGAGCGCATTGATCAGACCTGCATACAACACAACTGCTGTACCGTGCTGGTCATCATGAAATACCGGGATGTCCAGTTCCTCATTCAGGCGACGCTCAATTTCGAAGCAACGTGGTGAAGAAATATCCTCCAGGTTAATCCCGCCAAACGCTGGTGAGATCGCTTTCACAGTTCGAATGATTTCCTCGGTATCCTGTGTATCCAGGCAGATCGGGAAAGCGTCCACTCCTGCAAACTGTTTGAACAACATCGCTTTACCTTCCATGACTGGCATCGCGGCACGTGGTCCAATGTTGCCAAGGCCAAGCACGGCACTACCATCGGATACCACGGCAACCGTATTCCGCTTGATTGTCAGCGAAAATGCCTTTCCAGGCTCTTCTGATATAGCCGAACATACCCGGGCCACATCCGGTGTATATACACGTGACAGGTCTTCACGGTTATGAATCGGGACCTTCGGAGTAACTTCGATCTTGCCGCCCAAGTGCAGCAGGAACGTCCGGTCCGATACGTTTATGATGGATGCTCCTTTAAGCTGGCGCACCCCTTCTATAATTTTGCTATTATCTTGTGCATCCGTTACAGCGACAGTTAAGTCGCGCACACTTACATCCTGATTGGTCGAAATTACGTCGATGGCGATAATGTCTCCGCCAGCTTCCGAGATGGCCGAGGCCACTTCACCAAACTTGATGTCTTTTGTTGTCATTTCCAGCCGAATAATAAAGCTGTTACCGTCTAAATTCCTTTGATTCATTCCAATTCCTCCCAGACTGAAAGTCATGAGTTGCAATGTTACCTGTTTGTCTTCGCTGCGCGGACACGTTTATCCTTTATCTTGCCCAGAAAAAGTACTCATTGTGATCTAAATACGACAAAAAGGACTACCCTAACCGTCTGATCGAGACGTTAAGGGTGGCCCTTCTGCACACTATATAAGTTTAACTAAAGAATATTTACACTTGCCACTCCGATGATAGAACAACCTTTCGATCGCTGTTATCCCTACATTTTCCAGCCAAATGAGTAACAAATATATTATTTACGCTCAGCTGCTCTGCGCAGTACTCGGATATCATATGGTTGCAAATCCAGGCTGCCCTCTACAGCATCATCACTCAGCAGATCACGATAGGACTGGTTGTCCAGTTGTACTTGCTTCGTCTCCGGTGTGTAGTTCTGCACAAATACATAATCCGCTGTGCCATCTGTGCGAATGTGTGCCGTAACTCCAGCAGGAAGCTGAGTTTCAAGAGCACGCTCTATACCCAGATCAGCGATTAGACTGCCATAGAAATCATCGTAAAATGGAGCTTTGAAACGTGTAGCTATATAATAGGCTTTACCTGAACCAAGACGATTAACGGTCAAAGCAGGCCGTCCGGCATAGAAGTCGGAGCGATATGTCGCCAGAGCTTCTGCACCTTCCAGATGAATCAGGTCGCATAATTCGAAAGCATCATATTCGGCATTCAGTTGAAGCTCGTTGTCCTTCATAGGCACAATCCCATTCAGATCACGGTCATGCAAGCCGTCGATCTCTTCTGACCAGATCCCCAGCGTCTTGCGAAGCGGTCCAGGGAATCCTCCAAGGAAGCACAGATCATTCTCATTTACGATACCTGACCAATACGTGGCTACAAATGTACCACCATTTTCCACGAATCGCTCAATGCGTTCGCCCACTCCTTCACGTACCAGATAGAGCATAGGTGCGATGAGCAGTTTGTACTTGGAGAGATCAGTATCCATGTCGATGACGTCCACAGGCACACCTTTTTTCCAAAATGCATCATAATGCCATTCTACCGTCTGCTCGTACTTCACTCCGATGTTACGCGGCCCTTGGGAATCCTTTACTGCCCAGCGGTTTTCCCAGTCGAAGATGATGGCAACCTCAGCCGGAACGGACGTTCCAACCACCGCCTGCATTCCTTCTAGTGCTGCTCCTACGTCAGTTACATCCTGGAACACGCGGGTATGTTCATTCCCAACATGATCTACAACCGCTCCATGAAGCTTTTCACTGGAACCCCGACTCTTCCTCCACTGGAAGTACTGTACACTGTCCGAGCCGTGTGCTACTGCTTGCAGAGATGCCAGCAAATGCATACCCGGACGTTTCAATTTGCTGGTCTCTTGCCAGTTAGTTGAGCTTGGTGTGCTCTCCATCAATAGAAACGGCTGCCCGCCCTTGATGGAACGAACGATATCATGCATCATCGCCACTCTGGATGCCAGTGTATCTTCTTCGTCCGCATCATGCCATGTCGGATAACTATCCCATGACAGAAAATCCAGAATGTCAGCGAATTTCCAGTAGTTCAATCCTTCATAAAATTCCATCAGGTTGGTCGTTACCGGCAGATCGGGATTTTTGGCCTTCAGCGGTTTCGTTTCGTGCACGATAAAATCAGCGGTCTGATCGGTGACAAACCTGCGCCAGTCCAGATTCATCGCATGGACCTGTGTCTCTCCATGCGGGGCAGGAGACTCCACTTGACTCCAGTCTGTCACGGTATGGCTCCAGAATGTCGTCCACCAAGAGTGATTCAACTCGTCCAGTGTGCCGTATTTGTTTTTCACCCAGCCGCGAAAAGCATCCTGACAATAATCACAGTGGCAATCCCCGCCAAATTCATTGGAAATGTGCCAGCCAATTACTGCCGGATGATCCGAGTAACGTTCTGCAAGTTTTGTATTGATTGCAGTAACCTTCTCTCGGTATACCGGAGATGTGTAACAATGGTTGTGACGGAAACCATGCAGGTTGCGAACCCGATTGGCCCCAACACGCAACACTTCTGGATACTTGGCCGACATCCAGGCAGGTCTTGCACCGCTTGGGGTAGCCAGAAATGCATAAATTCCATTGGCCGCAAAACGATCCAGCACTTGATCCAGCCATTCAAACGTGTACACGCCTTCCTTCGGTTCAAGGGATACCCATGAGAAGATGCCAATGGACATCACATTACATTTGGCAAGCTTCATCAATCGGATATCTTCCTCAAGGACTTCAGGATAGCGTAGCCATTGCTCCGGGTTATAATCTGCACCATGTAACATATGAGGTGCTTTGGAACTCACAGGTGGATATTTGTATGTCATGCTGACAACTCCTTATTCATTTCATTTTAATTATCTATTTGATCAATGCAGCACTCGGCTGCTCATCCAATGTAGTGTCATTTTCCTCCCCAGCCTTCAGCGCTGAAAACGATTGCAACTTCTGACCCTTGAAGTCAAACATTGTCAGGTTGCCCCAGTTATTCGGATGTCCAACAGACCACTCTTCCTTGCTAGGAATCCAGGCAGGCTCCCAGTAATAGAATCCTGCTCCGAGACCGCCGGGAACCTCACGAATAATCTGCAGCAAATCCTTCAGATAACGTGTCTGTCCTTCCACACTTGCCGGATACCCGGGCAGCAACAGTTCTTCCTGATTCAGAATCCACTCGTGACCTTCAGGCTGCTCCAATGTCCAAGGATAAGCGGTTTCAACAACATTGATTGGTTTGCCGTAGCGTTCAGCCAAGTCATGCAGATTATCCCGCAGTGCATCCAGTGTTCCATGCCACCAAGGGTAATATGAGAGCCCAATGATATCGAACTCCACACCTAGCGCCTCAAACCGATCATAAAACTTGCGACTCTCCGCATTATCACCACCGCGGTCTATATGAATCATAATTTTGATTTCCGAATCAACCGATTTAACAGCAGCGATGCCATACTTCACAAGTCCAGCAAAACGCTCCCACTGTTCATCGGTATCATGCTCTTCCCCACCAACACGTCCTTCATCCCATAACATGCCAGGTGTTATTTCGTTCCCCACCTGCACCATGTCCGGCAATGCATCATGCTCCTTGAGTGTTCTCAGCACATCCGCCGTATAGGTACATACCTCGCGTTGTAGTTCCTCATAGGACAGCTTCTCCCATGCCTTCGGCTTCCATTGATTGGCTGGATCAGCCCAGCGATCCGAATAATGAAAATCCAGCAAAAATTGTAATCCTTGTTCCTTGATCCGTTTGGCTACCGCTACCGTCCGCTCCAGATTACAGAATCCGCCTACCGGATCATTCCAGATTCGCAATCGGATTGCATTGGCATCACCCAGCTTGAGAAGGGTCAGCAAGTCCGCCTGCTGCCCATGCTCATCACGATAGCTCCCACCATGCTGCTCAATTTCATCCATAAATGACACATCCATTCCGAGAACGAATGCCTCTTCCTTTAAATTGCTCACTTCATCAACCTCCGTTTAATTTAGATACAGGTTTAGCCTTTAACTGAACCCAAGGTCATACCTTTGACAAAGAAGCGCTGCAGGAATGGATACACAATGAGGATTGGCGCACTTCCAATAAAAATTTGTGCCGCTCTTACTGTGGTTTGAGAAATGGTTTCCATCTCTTTCGGGTTCATGGCCATCGTACTCATATCACGTTTGATAATTACGGTCTGCATGAAAGTAGCCAGCGGATAATCCTTGGCATTGTTCATGTAGAGCAATCCGTCAAACCATGAGTTCCAGTGAAACACCATGCTGAACAATGCAATCGTTGCGATAGATGGCATGGAAATCGGCAGGAAGATACTGAACAACGTTCTGAAGTGATTGGCTCCATCCATCAGCGCCGCTTCCTCAAGCTCTTTCGGAATACCCCGGAAGAAGTTTAGCATCAGAATAACGAGGAAGGTGTTAACCGCTCCCGGAAGCACCAGCACCCAGAAGGAATCCATTAGGCCGATCTTCTGGATGACCATATAGAAGGGAACGAGTCCCCCATTGAAGATCATACTAAAAACAAAAATCCATGAATAGACGGTTCTTCCTTTAAATTCATTATTTTCTTTCGACAACGGGTACGCTGCCAAAAAGGTGATCAGCAACGTAATTCCCGTACCAATGACTGTCCGCAGCAAGGAAATCCAGAGAGAGTTTAGGAAAATCGGGTTATTCATCGTTTTTTTGTATGCTTCAAGTGAGAACCCTACCGGCCAGAGGTTAACGAGATTGGCATCTGCGGCAGCCTTGTTACTGAAGGATACAGCCAGAACGTGAATCATCGGTACAATACACATAATGGCAACCAAAATGAGAAAACAAATATTGATGACATTGAACACGCGATAAGGCGTTGATTTATGATACATCGTGGTCCCTTCTTTCTCTGTTCATTCGATTAGAATATGCGGTATCCGGCGTATTTTTTGGCTAAGCTGTATGATATAAGGATCAAGACCATGCTGATGACCGATTTAAATAATCCAATTGCGGTCGCGAAGCCCATCTCTCCATTTTCCAGCGCCGAGCGATAAACGAATGTATCAATAATGTCGCCCGTTTGATATACGAGCGGGTTGTACAGATTGAAAATCTGATCGAACCCAGCGTTAAGCACGTTACCCAGTGCCAGTGTTCCAACCACCATCAGCATCGGTACAAGAGACGGGATGGTAATATGCAGTGTCTGCTTCCAGCGACCCGCTCCGTCAATCTCTGCTGCTTCATACAGCGCTGGGTTAATGCCGGCAAGGGCAGCCAAGAAGACAATCATGTTATAGCCGAATTCTTTCCACACATCCGTTAGAATGATCGTCGGTCGGAACCAGCTGTTATCTCCAAGGAAGAAATATGGCCCAAGTCCGAATGTTACGAGTACCCGGTTCACCAGTCCTCCGGTGGATAACAGATCAATCAGAATTCCGCCCAGGATAACCCAAGACAAGAAGTGAGGCAGATACACCAAGGTTTGGATCGTTCGCTGGATCGCCATCTTGCGAACTTCATTCAACAAAATCGCGAACACAAACGGGACAAACAAGTTAAAAATGAGTTTGAGTACAGCAATGATCAGAGTATTCCATATGACTTGCAGGCTGTCTTCGCGTTCAAACAAATATCTAAAATTATCTAGCCCGACCCACTCCGAGCCGCTGATGCCGAGCCATGGTTTGTAGTTCTGAAATGCCATAACGATTCCGCCCATAGGCACATAGCTGAATATGATCAAAAAGATGATGGCTGGCAGCAGCATTACGTGAAATGGCCAAGTTCGTTTTAAAGTTCTCATGATTGCTCCCCCTGTAATTCTTCCTACTCAAGTGCTCCCTGAGCGGCTTATACTGCGATTATATCAACCGTTTGCATAGGTCAAACAGCACATAAAAGCAATATAAATGGCACAAAAGCAACCAGTTTGGACTCGCTGTCATTCCAGTCATTCATCCACTGCTGACCCGCACCTCCCCGAAGCAAATCAGGCTCTCATAACGACAAAAAAGCGCACAGACCTGGTTGGTCTGCACGCTGCTGTATCCTTATTTTTTCACACTGTCATACCATTCGTTGACCTCTTGTGTGATTTGGTCGCCGCCACCCGATTTCCACGTTTGTACAAATGTATCGAACGCATCTACCGGATTTTTGCCATAAATAATTTCGTTGAATGCTTGATTCTCAATTTTGTTCAGGTAGTCCAGCTTGGATTTCATTGTCGCTGTTGTAGGACCTGTGAACATGTTTTTGTAGGAGATTTCTTCCTGACTGAGCAACACTTTCGCTGCGGCAGGGGTCTCTTTACCGTAGTTGACAGCAACATCCTTCTCAAGCTTCGTCTCAGGCTCTTTGCCATCTGCCAGATTGAGCAGGGCTTTCATCTGAGCATCGGGAATACGGGCGCCGTCACGAACGAGCAAATAACGTACAACGTTCACATATCCGCCTTCAATTTGGTCAATCGGCAATTGTTTGCCATTGGCATCCAATTGATAGTCATACTTTGCAAATAGACCGTTATCATACTGGCTACCCGGTGCCGGGTCTGCATAATTGTCAAACAGGTAGTTCTCATACGTGAAGAACGCTTCAGGGTGCTCCATGTCTTTCTTGATCAGAATGACGCCGTTAACAAACTGTGTACCATGACGCATAGCTTTGCCTTCTGGACCGGTCGGGATTTCAATCGGTTTCCAAACGGCACTTGGCACATTTTTCACTGTATCCAGAAGCGGCCATCCACTCATCCAGTATGGACCTGGGATAATACCGGCTGTACCTGCCACTGCTGGCTCGGCTGTTTTGTTTTCATCCCACAATGCTGCTTCCTGCGGGATGTAACCTTTTTTGAGCCATTCGCTCAATTTGGTCAGACCTTGCTTCATGCCAGGATTGATGGAACCATACTCCAGCTTGCCGTCTTCAGCTACATTCCATTGGAACGGCAATGTTCCGTATGCACCAAAGATCCAGGATGGATCTCCCATCCATGTGTTCATGGATGTTTTGAAACCGATGCTGAGCGGAATGACCTTATCTGGAGCTAAGCCATCCGGATTTTGATTTTTGAACGCATCCATGACTTTTTCCAGTTCATCGATTGTTTTTGGTGCCTCCAGATTCAGCTTGTCCAGCCAGTCCTGGCGAATCCACAGCAGGTAATCATTGTTGTACGCATAGTCCAGTACGGGAATACCCATTCTTTTGCCGTCACGGCTATACTGGTTCCATACATTGGGATCCTGCTCCATCGCTTTTTTCCATGTGTCGGAAGCGTATTTGTCGAACAGCGGACCCGCTTCCTGGTACATGCCAGAATCAATCAGATCCTGTGCAAGCAGGTTGTCCCCTACCATTACCACTTCAGGCATCTCCTGACCGGATGACATAGCAAGACGAAGTTTTGTCGCAAATGCGTTGTTCGTATCCGTTACAGACCACAAGGATTTGATGTCGATGCCAAATTGATCTTTGGCCCACTTCGTTGCTACGTTATTTTCCATCGATTCGCCATTTTTGAATTTTAGCTCAGGATCAATTCCCCATGCCGTTGTAATCGTTACTGCAGGATCATATTTTTCTTTGTATTCGTTTTCAATAGCTGGCGTACTTGATGCCTCGCTATCTCCTCCGCTATTTCCTCCTGTACAGCCTGCAAGGACGCCGGTCAGACACACCGCCGTTGCGAGAAGCGACAGTAATCTCTTTTTCGTGGATTTCGCTCTCAATGTTGTTCCCCCTTTAATCATTTTGGTTACCCTTTCATTATAGGCCTGCCGGGTCTTTCAGCCTATGTCACGAAAACAAGATTTCTGCACCTTTGGCAACCTATATATTGGAATGATGTTGAAATTATGCCTGATCCCGATATTCATTCGGTGTCATGCCGTAATGTTTTTTGAACATTTTGCTGAAATATTGCGGATTTTGGTACCCAAGTTCACTGGTAATCTCGTATATCTTTTTGTTGGTGTTTTTGAGCAAATACAATGCACGCTCCATCCGCATGCGAATCATATAATCGCCCAGCCCCTCACCTGTCTCGGCTTTGTAGATCTTGGACAAATAAACGGGATGCAAATACACCTTGTCTGCGATCATCTTCACGGATAGATCCTGTCCTGCGTCTCTGGTTACCATCTCCTGAACCTGCTTGATGACGTGTCTGCGACTCTGCACGCCTTCCTGATCCGACAGCTCCTCCTGCAACTTGGCAAGCATCTCAGTCGCCCAGCGGCGAAGCTTGTCAGGTGATTGAATCAACTGATGTGCCAATAGCAGATCAAATCCCGCATGATCAATCTCATGTACGAGATGCCCCTGCTTGTGCGCAATGTACATAAAAGCATTCGTTACTGACAAATACATCTCATATACATGCTCTCTGGAGAGACATACACGGTCCGCTGCATCAAAGACAGCATTCAGTTTACGTGCCGCAGCCTCCCACTGTTTGGTTTCAAGCAATTGAGGCAGAACGGGTGGCTTATAGAGCTCTTCAAGCGCTTGAGCCGCATCGTTCTCCGGTCGTTTGGACAGCTCTTTATCCATGTAAATGATTGTATTTTCCTCTGGACCCGATAGTACGAGTGATCCCAAACCTTTACGATAAGCGGTTGTCAGATCGGCAAATTGAAACGGTGCAGTAACCACCATGGATAGATCGCCTTGCAGATATCGAATGACATGCTCGCGGAAAGTTCCAACTGGCTGTTTCAGTTCTTCCACATTGGTCTGAGCAGGCTCTGTCCAGTCCTGATTCTGTATCATCATGACCAAACTCTCATGAGGACCTCGTCCAAACCATACGTTGAATTGGGGACCAAACACCTCTTCGGCAATATTGCCAACCGCAAACTCCATCAAATCCAGTGATTGCTGGTCCATTGCCGAGAACCGGCCTGTAAGGCGAATTAGCATCATAACTGCCGGTTGATCCGGCTGAAGCACAATCTCATACTTCTCAAGCTGTTCACCCAGTGCCCGTGCTGTAATCTCGCGGCCCAATAACAAATCGTGCATCAGATTCTCCCGCAAAATTTTATAATCTGACTTCCGGCTATATAACAACCGATGGTATTTATCAAATTCATCCCAATCATCCCGAAGGGACGTGATGGCAGCGGAGACCGAAGCCATGAATTCCTCATCGTTCACTGGCTTGAGAATATAATCGGCAGCTTGCAGCTGAATTGCTTTTTTGGCATATTGAAAATCACTATGCCCGGTCAGCAGAATACAGCGGATATGCGCCCATCGACTGCTTACCTCCTCCACCAGTTCCAGCCCGGACATGCCCGGCATTCGAATATCGGTCACCACAAGGTCCACTGCATTCTCTTCCAAGATCTGCAGCGCCTCCTTGCCAGATGCTGCACGCAAAACCGTCGTAACCCCGAGCTCGCCCCAAGGAATGGTCAATTCTAGACTTTCAGTTACATACGTTTCATCATCCACCAGTAAAATATCAATCAAGACAGTCACTCCCTATCTGCTTCGTTATGCAGTGCATTCTTTCTATAGTTCTAATTCTGTGGTCATATGGCGTCTCTATTTCTATCCTTCTATTCAATAAGATGTTTTTCGTCAGTAGGCCAGGACAAGGTAACACGCAGCCCACCAAGCGGTGATTCCGTGACGCTAATTCCCGCCTGCTCCCCATACCTGAGCTGAAGACGCTGGTTAACGTTCCACAACCCACATCCCATCTCTTGGTCCATACCGCCTGTGAGTTTGTGGAGCAGCATCTGCCGGGCCAAGTCATCCATACCTTGCCCGTCGTCATCTACGGTAAGAATCATCATGCCATTTCTCTG
This sequence comes from Paenibacillus sp. RU5M, assembly GCF_900221055.1. Lineage (NCBI taxonomy): Bacteria > Bacillati > Bacillota > Bacilli > Caryophanales > Paenibacillaceae > Paenibacillus > Paenibacillus sp. RU5M. Next base: position 863,893 of record NZ_OBQM01000002.1, read on the forward strand.
TTCTCCGGACACCCGTATTTCCCCAGCTTCGGCATCGGCTTCAATTCCATGAATGACCGCATTTTCCACCAGTGGCTGTACGATTAGAGGAGGCACCTCTTGCCTTAAGAGGTCTTCCGATAAGTCAATTTTGAAACGTATTCGGTCCATACGCATCTGCTGAATCTCCAGATAACAGGTGACGAACTCAATTTCCTCTGTGAGCGGTACCACATCACGCTCCTGCCTCGTCGTATACCGATAGTATCGGGACAGATTATGCGACATGGCAACGACGGCATCGACACGCTTCAGCTTGGCCATGCTCGTAATGAATGAGAAACAATTATAGAAAAAGTGTGGATTAATCTGCGATTGCAGCTGTTTCAGACGGGCTTCACGCACATGAATCTGTTCCAGGTACACGTGTTCAAACAACTGCTGAATCTGCGCCACCATGGAGTTAAATCGTTCGGACAAAAAGCTGAATTCATTGCGTCCTTTGGGTGTAATTCGGACTGAATAATCCTCCTGCTTCAATCGTTGGAATCCACGAATCAACTGTTTGACAGGAACTTGGACCTGTACATATAACAGATAGGCTACGGCAAAGCTCATCAATAGCAGACAGATCATCGCTGAGTAGAACAGTATATTAGATTGATGAATCGGCTTCAGAATAGCCGATAGTGGCATGTAATCGACCAGATACCAGCCGGTCGTGCTGGACTTTACCGTATTAACCATATAAGGCTCGCCGTTAATGACTACCGTCCGGTTATCCACATCCTTAAGCTTATCAATGGCCAGCTTGTCCATCAGCTGACCTGTCAGGGCACGATCCGAGGTGCGGTTATAGATGACCCCCGTCTCTTCCCGGTAATAAAATGGATCATGGCGACCATCGTCCTTGAATTTGTCCAACATATCTCGAATGTTGTCACTGTCGAATTCTAGCTTAATCACGGTTTGCGCATTGGCTGCGGGATCGCTAATGCCGTACGGAGATACGGTGATCCAGCTGAAGATGAATTTATCATCTTCCCCTTCCTGAGTCTTTCGAACATTCCATCCGGAAGATATGTTGCCTCTCAGCGTCTGCTGATCATAATAGCCAGCATCTCTTTCAGAGATGACTCTGCCCAGCGTCGGCGAATAGAGGTACAGTTTCGTTGTCCAGTTGGATGAACTCTCCTGGATGCTCAGCTTGTTCTGAATACGTTTAACCAAATTGATCGTATCCAGATCGAAATATTTACTGTCGGCGTAGATCCGCCGGAAGCTCGCAATATCAGGATCATGGATGAGCAGATTCGGCCACGAGGATAACAACTCGATGTGTGTGTTCACTTGATTTTGAAAAAATTCCAGTTGGTTACTGTTGGAGCGATTGAGTTCATCCCGCAGAACTGCTGTCGTTTTATGGTTGGAATACCAGTACAGCAGCACGACTGGAACCAGCATAATTAGAATTAAAATGACCATTTTGGAAAATAGATTCGTCCGGTATGACATCTGCTTACCTCACCTTGCCTTCATTTGTCAGTGAATCTAATTTTAACGATGAAAGCGTTAAACATAAACTATTTTTTCTGGGCGAATCCGCTCCACAGCTCATCTGTTATTCCTGACTTAATCTCTTTAAAGAGAGTCTCTATATATCGTAAGCGTTACCATATACATACATAAAGGTGACAAAACCAACTTTTCTGCACTAATTGCAACTTCCACGCAAAAAAGAGCTGGCAATCGCCAGCTCCTTTCTAAACACTATATATTGATTAATTTCTTCTAATTCGCAATGCTCTTCTTATGTATTCATTCTATCTTGCTAACGCAAAATCATTATGGAATATCGTAGTCAAACACAGTGTTCTCTCCATCTACGGCGACATCCATTACAATATCGGTTAGCTTTCCTTTGACTTGCAGCGGGGAGGCAGCCAAACCGGAAAACGCCAGTTGACCTTTAAATGTTCCATGCGGCTCAATCTCTATATGCACAGGCTTCAGCTGGACAGATTGCAGGGATTCATAGAGCGGATCATCCTGGTGTTTGTAACTGCGGGCCAAGTCAGGCAAAAGCACAGCTGCTACAGGCTCTCTGGTGTAATTTTTGAGTGTCAGGTCACAGTTTACTCGTGTAATGCCATTTTCCAGTACATCATAGGTACAGGAACTATCGTTTTGGACATAGGAAACACCATTGATACCGGACGCCCCCCATTTGGCTACATACATCAATTTATCCGTCATGTAGGAATAACTGAGAACAATAGCGAGAACGATCAGCCAGAGCCGTTTGGCCAGAACCGGATATAATGGCATGATTTCTTTGCGTGTAAGATAGTAGCTGCACGCTAATATACCCATTCCAAAAAATAACGTGATATGCACACCACTTACATAGGATGTGGTATAAGGCGACATGCCTATAGCAGACAACATCGTGTCCCCCACAGAGAAACCGAGGTGATGCTTAAACGTAAAAATGATGCCAAACAGCAATAACATCGCAGAGAACACAAGTCTGGTTCTCGACACACGAACACCCCCTAATCAACCACCTGATTATATCATATATTTCCTTATTATGGTTTACGATCCAAATAAAAAAAGACGCTCCGGTTTTTAACCGAAAACGTCTTTGGTTTTGCAACTCAATTCTACTTTTTCGACAGGAATGCGTCGAGCTGTTCTTGTTTAGCTGCAATGATTTTATCAATACCTGCGGCTTTCAGCTTCTCCAGATATTTCGGGATCATCTCGTTCGGATCTACTGCACCCGAGGTCATACCCGGTTTGAACTGTTTGTTCACGTTGTTGACCGCAGCAATTTCGTTTTTGACGGATTGGCTATTGAACGTAAAGCCCAGTGCAGGTGACTTAACGCCTTTGGCATTAAACTCCTTGAACTTTTCCCATTTCTGCGGATCTTCATTATCCCAGAGATAGTTCAGGAACTGGTTACCTAGCTGCCATTGTGCACCAGGATTATATGTGCGACTGTTCGCATCTACACCTTCCGGCAAGGTAATAATGTTGTCCTGGCCGTCTTTCTTCACATAATGTGTGCCTTCAATTCCGAAGTTGAGCAGGTTGTTGATTTCTTTGTCGGAATGCAGCAGGTTAATGACTTGCATCGCCTTCTCCGGCTGCTCAGAGGAACGGGAGATCGCCAGCATCGCACCGGAAGCATCCCCGGTTGTAATCGTAGGCTGTGTCATCTCGATCTGGGTCAGTGGATATCCGACATACCCTTCTTCTTCCTTATCCTTGCCCGGCTTCATGCCATCGGTCCACAGGAAGGCCTTGCCTGCCTTCGCCTGATCTTTCGGGAATACATTGGAAGTTGCTGCATCACTGTTAATGTATCCAGCCTGATACCACTTGCGTGCAAGCTCAGCCGCTTCCTTGAATTCAGGGGTCTCCACTTCATTCAGTACCGTCGTTGTACCCGCTGTTTTGGAGATGACGCCTGGAACGGATGCATCACCAAGATAATCCCAGTCCAGATTTTCTAACAGCCCGTTACCATTGGTATTGGACATATAGAATGGAGTGATGCCTGGTTCGTTTTCCTTGATTGTTTTGAGCAGCGGCTCCAGGTCAGCCCATGTTTTTACTGCGGTCAGATCGAGCTTGTATTTGTCAGCCAGATCTTTGCGTACGAGTACACCACGCGTCGCAGCTAACTCCTTGTTGGTAGGAACGCCATAGTTTACGCCATCCACCTGAGAACCTTCCAGAAAGGCTGGATCGAGATTTTTCTTGATATCCTGCCCATACTTGTCAAGCAGATCATTGAGCGGCAAGAAAGCTCCTTTTGCCACATTGACCGTATAATTTTGCCAAGCCGCTGTGAAAATAATGTCTGATTTTTCGCCGGAAGAGATCATAAGATTCAGCTTGTTATCCCACTGACCCCAGTCGATCGCATTAATCTTGAGTGTTGCCCCAATCTTGGGCTCCATCTTTTTGTTGATCTCGGCTTCCACCAGAGCTACATCTTTCTGTGGTGTCCCTGGATAATACAACGTCACTTCATAGGGCTTGCCCCCAGTCTCCGCTCCACCGCCACCCTGTGCTTCCGGTGTTGTTCCGCCTTTGTCTGATGAGCAACCTGCCAGCACCAGGCTCAGCGCCATAACTGCTGCCGCGAAACGCGGCCATACCTTAAACGTTCTAACCAAGTGAACCCCTCCCGTCATATGTTGGACCCTGCAACCGATTGCCCCAATTCGCAATGTTCCCCAATCTGCAAAAGTCCGTTCGCTTACCGGCCCTCCGGCGTGTCTGTACTCGCTGCTTTTTGTATATGCCCTCTCAGGTCCATCTTCAATTATCCGTTGCCCTCTCCGCTAACCGGCCGGAGTTACCCCTTCACTGCGCCTACGGTCAGGCCTTTGATGAAATACCGCTGGAAGAATGGATATGCCAGTACGATTGGACCAATACCGACTACAGCCATCGCCATCTGCAGTGTTTTATTCGGCAGATTCAGCAATCCGCCCTGTGACGAAATCTGTGAAGAGACATTGGAGTTGGATGTTAAATATTGAATATCGAGCAGCGTCCGGTACATAAGGTACTGAAGACTGATCGTCCGGTTATCAGATATAAAAATCATGCTGAGATACCAATCGTTCCAGTAATTCAATGTGCTGAACAGTGCAACAGTCGCCATCACCGGAAGGGAGAGCGGAAGCACGATACGTGTAAACGTTCTCAATTCACCCGCTCCATCAATCCGTGCCGATTCAAGAATCGATACCGGAATGGAATTGGCGAAGAACGTACGCATGACCAGCACGAAGAACGGTGACAACAGCAACGGCATGATCAGTGCCAGAATCGAGTTTTTCAAATCCAGTACGTTCACATAGACGAGATACCATGGGACCAGACCGCCATTGAACAGCATGGTGAAAAAGATGAAAAAGGCGAACCACCCGCGATACGGCAAATCTCTTCGGGAAAGCGGATATGCGTACAATGCAGTCAGTGCAACACTCGTTATTGTACCTATCACGGTTACGATAATTGAAATGCCATAGGAATGGATGATCTGATCCATGTCCTTGAACAGAAACTCATAGGCAGTCAGGCTAAACTTCTCCGGAATCAGCTTATACCCGTTCGCAATGACCGTCGTCTCGTCCGAGAATGAGATCGCGAAGACAAGCAGGATCGGCACGATGCAGGCAATGGCATAGAATATAAACATAGCGTGTATGATAGACGCGGAACGCCGCGACACGGCTAATGGATCACGTGATTTCACAGCTGGCTTGCCTCCTCTCAAAATAATGCATTATCTTTGTCCATTCTCCTAACGATGGTATTGGATACGAGAACAAGTACAAATCCGACAACAGCCTGATACAGCCCGGCTGCCGAGGACATCCCGATATCGCCTCCAATAAGGAAGGTTCGGTACACATAAGTATCCAGAACGTTCGTAACCGGGAACAATGCGCCCGATTCCAGCGGAACCTGGTAGAACAGACTGAAATCCGCGTAGAAAATACGACCGATCTGCAGCAATGTCATAATCACGATCAGCGGTACGAGAAACGGAACGGTAATGAAGCGAATCTGATGCCACTTGCTCGCGCCATCCAGCACGGCTGCTTCATAATATTCCTCATCGATGCCTACCACTGCTGCCAGATAAATGACGGCATAATAACCGATATTCTTCCATGTGTTCACCAGTGGCAAAATGTACGGCCAATACTTGGGCTCCGAATACCAGTCAATGGGTTGTCCGCCAAAGAGCTGAAGAATCGTTGAGTTCATGAAACCCGAATCCTTGCCGAGAAACGCGAGCACCAGATAGCTGACTACAATCATCGACAGAAAATACGGAAGCAGCATGAGTGACTGATACAATTTGGACATCGCCTTGTTTTTCACTTCATTCAACAAAATCGCAAGCCCTACACCTACAAATAAATTCAGAGCAATAAATACGGTGTTATAGGCGAGCGTATTACGTGTGATCTCCCAAGCATCGCTGGTGGAGAATAAATACTTGAAATTATCCCAGCCGCTCCACGGACTGCCCCAAATACCGTCGGCATAGTTTACATTTTTGAATGCAATCAGAACGCCGAACATCGGCATATAGTTGTTCACCAGCAGAAACAGAATGCCTGGCACAAACATGAGATACAAAACCTTGAATTTACCTAGATTGTACAGGACAGACTTTCGTTTTCGAACCGATATGTCCCTTCCATCCGATAGACGTGCTGCCTTACCCGCCTGGGGTTGTGTCTTCATAACTTGTTCTCCCTCACTCCTCTTGAATTTCATCCTCAGGATGAAACACCGCTGTGTCTCCTGTGGTTCAAGTATACGGCGGGGCGTTCAGGACCAATATCTGCTGTGGTGACCTGTTCACTGATCAAATTATGACTTTAGGGCACAAAAAAACAAAAGACGCAGCATGCTGCGTCAAATCTGTACCGTTCGAGACTGTTTGCGAAACTCCTGTGGGGTAATGCCCGTGCACTTTTTGAACATTTTCGTAAAATGAGAGTAATTGTAGTAACCGACCTTGCCTGCGATATCCGTCACTTTCACAGTAGACTGGGACAATAATGTCTTCGCTTTGGCTACTCTGCGCTGGAGAATAAATTCGGAAAGCGACATGCCTTTTTCTTTACGAAAAAGGCGGGATAGATAGGCCGGATTAAATCCGGCAAAGGATGCAAGTTCTTCTCGCATCAGCTCTTCACCAATATGATTTTCAATGTAAATGCATAACTGGTCCACAATCGTCATTGGACTGTGATCGTCCGGATACAATACCGGGATGGCACGACTAATTAGATCTGATGTCCACTGTTTCAGTTGGGGCAGCGAACGTGTCACAACGTTTTCTTCCGGCTCCCGTTCTCCGGGATACAGGCTGCGTACAGATACATTTTTCTGATGCAGCAACGGGTAGATTACATGCAGCATCGCATGATAATACAAGCGCAGAATTTCCGGTGACAAACGCTCCTGTGAAGCCAGTAATTCAAAGATTTCGTCCACACGCTCGCGCAGGTCGTCAAACTTTCCCGTTTCGAACAGGATGGACAGCTCGGAGAACCACGGTATTGGCAGAAAACGATCCTCCGTATCTCGGCCCACCTCGTCATAGATAAAGACCCCTTCAAGCTCGTTGATATTGCGACGCTCCATGTCCATCAGCTCATTCAGCATCCCCTGTAAATCTGTAACTGCTACCGGGACTCCGACGTAACAGGACAATCGGCAATAAAAGTAGGTACCGCACTCCTGAATATAACTCTGACATCCTTGTGCCATTTCACTCGCCGTAGGTATGATACCGTCCTGTTCGTATGCAAGCACAATATTTAGTCCACTGTGATCCTGAAACACTTCCCCAGGTTTGTCACCAAGCAGCATTTCCTTGGCAGCATTGCGGAGCGCATATTCCAGCACCTCCTCGTCACGCAGATCGAAGTCTCGCACCCATTCTTCGACGGAAATGACAATCGGCAACACGCACACGTGCGGATCAATCTCGGCTCCATAGACCTCGGCCAGCTCCTGCAGCTTTTGCTGGGTTAAGGTTACGCGCTGTGAGATGGCGTCTTTCCAGAAACGCTCGATCAACAGTGGTTTATGCGTTTGCCAGCGTTTGTACACCGTCTCATATACTTCATTGGTGCGGGAACGCTTCTCGTCATCCTTGATTTTGTCCATTGCCTGGCTCACAACCTTGAGCAGCTGGTCTGCGGGAGCAGGCTTCAGCACATAATCGAAGCTGTTCAGCTTGATTGCCGTCTGGGCATAATCGAACAGGGCATGACCTGTAAGAAAAATCGTCTGCATGCCGGGATCATGCTTTAACACCCAGCTCTGCAGATCCAGTCCCGTTTCACCCGGCATCTCAATATCACAGATCATAATATCAATGGGATGGGCTCTCATCAGCATTCTCGCTTCTTCCGCATCACCAGCACTGAATACCTGGTCAATTCCGGCCAGGCTCCAGTCCACCCCTTCCACCATCGCTTGCAGGGCGTATACTTCATCATCCACGATCAACAGGTTCCGCATAGGCTCTCCCTTCTTCTTCTTCCGTCTGGGCCGGCATATGAATATGAACTGCTGCCCCTCCTTCAGTCTGATTACTGAACTGCAATCCGGCATGTTCGCCGTACTTTACAAGCAGCCGATGAATAACGTTCCAGATGCCAATGTGCTGTCCACCCGGATCTTCGGCGTATTGCCCCTGTTGCAGGCGCTCCAGTATGTCTTGCTCAAATCCAACACCGTTATCTGTAATTGAAAGTTGAAGAACCGAAGACGGTTCAGGATCAGATAACGTTTTCGACTTCCATGCTCTTATGCAAATAACAAAAGGCTCTTTGCGCCGCTGGAAGCCATGAATAATGGCGTTCTCCACAAAAGGCTGAATCGTTAAAGGCGGCAGCACATAATGCCCCAGATCCGGTCCGACATCCAGAACGAAATCCAGCTTGTTTGGAAACCGCAGCTTCTGGATCTCCAAATAATGACTGATATGTTCCAATTCTTCATCCAATCGAATAACACGTTTGCCTGCACGCAGGCTGAACCTGAAATAATCTGCCAGATGCCCCGCCATCTGCTGCACCAGCTCATGCTTTTGCAACGAAGCCAGGCTATGAATGATATTCAATGAATTCAGGTAAAAGTGAGGATTAATCTGCATCTGCAATTGTTTAAACTCTGCTTCTCTTGTGCGCAATTGTTCCTCATACACATCTATCTTCAGATGCTGGATCTCACTTGTCATCTGATTGAAGCTGTGTGTGACAAACTCCAGTTCAGATGAAGCCGGCGTCTCAAGCCTCACATCAAGTTCTCCTCGGCTGACCCTCCTCATCCCACGTATGAGCACATTCATCGGACGGAACAGGAGCTGCCTGAGAAAAATCATAGCTGTTATTAGGATGACTGCTGCACCAATCGGAAGCAGGCGAATGATCTGCTGAAAAAATGGCAGGTTTCGCATCATATCCTCCTCGGGAAGCAGGACAATATAATTCATCTCAGACATGGCTGAGGCAATGCCAAGCATCAGATACTGACGTGCACTGCCTGTGGACGTTACTTCAGAGATCACCTGGTAGGGATTATTTAATCCCGTGATATGGGCTGCGGCCAATTTGATTTGTGCGGAGTTCAGGGCTGAATCGGACAGTGCCCCGCCATCTGCTCCCAAGATGACTGCACCTCCCCGGTCACCGGACTCCGTAAATTGCTCGGGGTGATTCAGTGCATTCATGTCCACCAGCGCTCCCGCATAGAACTGGGCGTTGATCCGCACCGTTTTGACCAAGGCATTCCAAGTGCCTCCCCGAACGATGCTCCACTCTGGCTTCTGGATTTCCCCCTCCAGCTGCTGCATCTGGACCGGCATGCTCTCCTGCACAATCGACATTTTGACATCATAATTGCCTGAGGTAGCGAGTAACAGATCATCATTCACGGCATCGTACAGAAAAAATGAATCGATCAGATTATAAAATCCGATATCGGTCATGAATTTGTTCATAATACGCTGTTTCGCAATAATATAATCGCCGCTGCCGTATTTGAGAAAAAACAGGGAAATAATGTCCGGGTCTCGCTCGCCCAGACTGTATAAATACCGATTGGTCTCCTGCAGCACACGCTCGTTCTGCTCCACACTCTTTGCAAGATGATTCATATTGGTGAGAGACACTTGATCACGTACAACTTTCATGGCATATACGTTGTTGTAATATAGCAGCATGAATAGTGGCAGCATGATCAATGTCAGACCCACAATAAACTTAAAGCGCAGTGAACGGATGAAATTCATGAATTCCCGCCCTTTTGTTTAATCTAGATTTCAGTTCTTTTGCACATTGTTGTAACCGCTATCAAGATCAAGCGATTTCTCCTGTTTTTTTGATGCTCTACCACTGTATTTCTTCCATCTTCTTCCTTATAATGGCATGTTTATTGTAGTCATACTTGCTTGCATCTGTCTATGTGGTTCCGTGACCTGTCAGTGTCAATTCTGGTGACTTGCTCTTGGCTTACAGTACGTGTTCGAGGGTCCATGCTCTAATTAGTTCTCCATCTGTAAAAAAAATCCTGCTCCACACTCCACGAACGCCCGGTGATGACATGCATACGATATATCACTCCTTGGATTGACATCAAGGATGTAAGGAGGCATGTCCGATGAATATACAACTCGTCCCATTGCATTATGTATATCTGGCTTTTATCGTCTTGATTATCGCCGTCATGGTTCGGCGTAGAGACACAACCATCATTTGTGTCGCAGGTATCATGACCATTGGACTCCTGGCGACTGAAACATTAAGCGGATCAGTTTCCGGAATCTTCAGCAGTTTTATCTACGCAGCCAAGGAGCTGCTCAGCACCATTTTTATCATCTCGATCATTGTCGCCATGAGCCGGGTATTAATCCGGACGGGGATCAATGAAGTCATGGTGACACCACTCACCCGGTTCATCCGTTCTCCACAGGTCGCCTATTGGGGAATTGGATTCATTATGATGATCGTATCATTGTTTTTCTGGCCCTCTCCTGCCGTTGCCCTGGTTGGAGCTGTACTTCTTCCGGTAGCAGTACGAGTCGGACTTCCTCCCATCGGCGCTGCCATTGCCATGAATCTGTTCGGTCACGGCATTGCCTTATCAGGGGATTACATTATCCAAGGGGCACCCAAACTGACAGCTGATGCAGCTGGCCTTCCCGTTACCGCTGTTATGACTGCAAGTATCCCACTTGTCATAGTGATGGGGACGGTGTCTACCGTAACGGCATTCTGGATGCTGCGCAAGGAGATGAAGTCAGGTTCCCCCGTTAAACTCAGTGATCCGATCTCTGGTGAAGCAGTAACCGTTCATCCACCTTCGTCAGACTCTGCGCCGATCTCCGAGGAGCCAGCCGTTCAACGTCAAGCAATGCCCCCACGTTTGCAAAAGGTATTCGCTCTGATCATCCCATTGTTATTCTTAGTCGATGTCATTCTGATGTTTTTACTTAAATTACAAGGCGGTGATGCCACAGCACTAATTGGTGGAACGGCCGTGCTCATTCTGATTGCCGTATCACTTGCCGCGCATCGTCATACAGGTCCGGAAGAAACAACAAACTATTTAATTGAAGGATTTCAGTTCGGATTCAAGGTGTTTGGTCCTGTTATCCCGATTGCCGCTTTCTTTTATCTTGGGGATGCCGCGATCACAGAACTGTTCAACAACCCGCTGCCTGCTGGATCACACGGGATTGTGAATGATTTAGGGGTTGCTCTTGCAGGGCTAGTGCCATTGAATAATACGGTAGGTGCTATAACGATGACTGTGACCGGAGCGGTCACGGGAATGGATGGTTCGGGGTTCTCTGGAATATCCCTGGTCGGCTCCATTGCGTCCATGTTTGCAGGCTCGGCAGATTCCGCACCTGTATTGACGGCACTGGGTCAGGTCGCCGCCATATGGGTAGGCGGTGGGACCTTAATTCCATGGGCCTTAATTCCAGCTGCTGCCATCTGTGGAGTCAGTCCATTTGAACTGGCACGACGCAATCTGAAACCGGTACTGCTGGGATTAACAGTTACTACTATCGTTGCTATCTTTCTAATCTGATTACTTAACCGTGCTATTCGAACTGAAAAGACGTGCGCAAGCGGGCCCATTGCCAAAGCTCATCCTTACTCATTGCGGCCAGATGAAGCATTTCCTCATACGGGTCTCCCTGAAGTCCTAATACAGTAGCGAATGCAGGCTCCGTCTTCAAGCCTTCCAGCTTCAGTTTGCGAATTTCCCGATGTCCTGCTGCACCCCAGAGTTGCAACAATCCCCACTCTACCAGCATGTGAATATAAGCATTCTGCCTGCGTACAGATAGGGACTGAGCGAAAATCTCTACAGGCCAGTTTCCAATTTCCACACTACAGGTCACATAAGGACGCTGGCCAGCACGGCCATCCCCCCTGTCGCATCGAAAACCCTGCATTCCGCCCAGTTGTTGGTGCACCAATGTTTGGAACGCCTCGAGATCCGCTGCCTCACATAATAGATCAAGATCACTTCCAGGAATATCAATATCAATCGGCACTGTTCCAGCCGGATAAGGCTGATAAGCTGCCAATATGCTTAACAATCCACTGGATTGCAACACCTTATATGCATCCTGCTGACGCTCGTTCCCCGAGGCCAAATGTGCCATTACATCCGTAGTTGTAATCATGTCACACCCTCGGGTAGCGGTTCATTCTGACGCTCCTGTAACGACTTGTTTCACTCGACCCACCTGTCCACTGGTCAAACGTACTTTGATCCCATGCGGGTGTGTGGGCGATTTGGTCAACAAATCCTTCACGATACCGCGTGTCAGTTTGCCTGTCGGCTGATCTTGCTTGAGCACGATATCCACTTCAAGACCCGGTTTGATATTTACTCGTTGTTGTCCATTCATGGGTTTCCCTCTCCTCATCAACGTATTCCATGTCATGTAGCCATAATTTACAAAGCTTCATCTATTGTAGACGTTTTGGATTGAAAACGAAAGCCATGACCAATGTTCAAAAACATAACTGAACTGTTATTTCCGCTTTGAAGAGGGATCAGAAGATTTGCTTTTCATCACTTTCAGAGCCGATCGATAGACTTCATCTGCACTCTTTTCAGGTTCTTTTGTCTCCGTCAGCACCGTTTCGTCTTCCACTTCGGCAGGTTTACGGAAATGAAGCAATGCTTGGCGATAAGCTTGATCACCATCTGTAGTCTGCGTCTCTCTTTTCTGAGGTGAAGGGGTCACTTCCGATGTAGAATCCATCTGATGAATTTCTGTTTGCCTACGATCCTCATGTTCCAAAACTTCTTTATGCTCTGCCTGTTCGTAAATTCTGTCTTCCTTCCGGGCTCGATCTTCTTCATGCAGCAGGACAGGCCCTTCATCCATCTCTGTTATTTTGGAAGCTCGTGCTTCTGCAGCCTTGCGAGACGATCTGGAGTTATAAATCATCAGAAACACAACCCCAATAACAACAATTACCACCAAAATGATCAACATATGAGCATCCTCCTTATCATCCGCCTGTAGGCAGCCTTAATCAATATATTGGTGCCCTATTCTGCGAATAATATTTCACCTTGTTTCGTATAGAGCGACAAAGTAGCGGGAATGCTCCAAACAGGATTGTCAGCAGAAGACTTTCAGCACCAATCAAAGAGAAGGTTTACAGAAAACCGAATCGAGGAGGAATGATCAGCATGAATTCACGTGCCATTTTGATCAATATCATTGTTATACTGGTGATTTTGGGGGCCGGGGCTGCCGGGATCTACTATTACAACCAATCCACCAGCTACGTTAAAACCGATAATGCGCTTGTTACCGGGCAGCCTATCTCCGTGGCTTCCGCAGTAGGCGGTGAACTTCGATCCTGGAAAGGCAAGGTAGGTACAACATTTAATGCAGGCGATACTGTTGCCACCGTCACCGCTGCGGGAAAATCAACATCCGTGACGATGCCTGTTGATGGGACCATTGTACAACAGACCGCCGTCGAAAATTCACTAGTATCTGCAGGTACGCCCCTCGCACGGGCCTATGATTTCAATAACCTGTACGTGACGGCCAATGTAGACGAGACCGCGATTGATAAAATTAAAGCAGGTCAGATCGTCGATGTATATGTCGATGCATTTCCAGACACCACATTGACTGGCAAAGTAGACCAGATCGGACTTGCCACTGCGTCCTCCTTTTCACTACTGCCGTCGTCCAATACCAATGCGAATTACACCAAAGTAACACAAGTCATCCCGATCATCATTACAATCGAAGGATATAAAGGACTGGGTGTGGTTCCCGGCATGAGCGCTACCGTGCGCGTTCATATCTAAGGCTGCTGATGGATAATCAAAAAAACCAACTGCCACTTGGAAAAACCATCGCTGTCTTGCTACTTGGCGCATTTATCGCCATTCTGAACCAAACTTTGCTCAATGTAGCCATCCCCCATCTGATGAATGACTTTAACGTCTCAGCAACGACCGTGCAGTGGCTGTCCACAGCTTATTTGCTGGTGAACGGGGTACTCATTCCGATTACCGCCTACTTGATCGAGTCGTTCGGAACCCGCAAATTGTTCGTGACTGCGATGCTGTTGTTTACGTTAGGTTCATTGATCTGTGCCATCAGTCCTGGATTTACGGTCATGCTCATCGGTCGTATCGTACAAGCCAGTGGGGCCGGTATTATTATGCCTTTGGTTATGAACGTATTTCTGACTGTGTTTCCTCCAGAGAAACGGGGAACCGCCATGGGTACGATGGGTATTGCCATGATGTTTGCTCCGGCCATTGGCCCGACATTATCTGGATGGATCGTGGAACATTATACATGGCGCATTCTGTTCTATATGGTCATTCCGCTTGCCTTGCTTGATATTTTGTTTGCCTTCATTTGGCTGAGAAATGTGTCCAAGCTTACTTCGCCGAAATTTGATGGTTTTGGCGCATTATTCTCCACCATCGGTTTCGGCTTTCTGTTATATGGATTTAGCTCTGCCGGAGATAAAGGCTGGACCAGCGCGACAGTGCTGTTGACACTCATTATCGGAGTGCTCTTCATCGTCTTCTTTGTTCTCCGAGAAACGGCTATGAAGAACCCCCTGCTGGAATTTCGTGTATTCAAATACGACATCTTCACCATCTCGACGCTAGTCAGTGCAACGATTAATATGGCACTCTTTGGCGGGATGCTGCTGTTACCGATCTATCTGCAAAATATAAGGGGATTCTCTCCTCTGCAATCCGGGTTGTTGCTGCTGCCTGGTGCATTGCTAATGGGCGTCATGTCTCCCATCTCAGGAGCGCTGTTTGACCGGATTGGCTCTCGCCCCCTAGCCATTGTCGGTTTGATCATTACCGCCATCACCACCTTTGAGTTTAGTAAGTTGACGGGGGAGACGCCTTATGGTCACATCATGATGCTATACACGTTTCGTAGCTTCGGCATGTCCATGCTGATGATGTCTGTACAGACAGAGGGGTTAAATCAATTGCCGCCTCATCTCACCAGTCATGGTACGGCCATGTCCAATACGGTCAGACAGGTCGCTGGTTCGATCGGGACCGCCCTGCTCATCACCGTGATGGCGACACGTGCAGGTATTCATTTGGCGGATTACAGCAACACCGTGACCACAACCAATGTCGCACTGACAGAACAAGTGGGTATACTCGGCACGCAGATGGCTACTGCGGCTGGAATGCCGCCTGAGCAAGGTTCAAGCCTTGCATTACAGCAGCTCTATGGTATCGCTGTTCAGACGTCAACGATTGAAGGCATTAATGATGCTTTCATTGTAGCGACCTGGATTTCAATCATTGGTCTGTTTCTCTCATTATTCCTGCGGCGGGCTCGCTCCCGTCCTCGTAAAGTCAAGCCTGAACGCTAAAATGGCCTTGGGCAACCTATACCTACCCTTTTTAAATAAAAGGAAACAATAAAAAACCGCACGTCTCTTCAATCCAGAGACGTGCGGTTTTTGGCTTGTACTATGGATGCTGTGGTAAGGATGGATTGTCATCCTTTGCAGCCTCTCTCGCCTTAACGGCAAGCAGTTCCGATACAGTTACAAAACGATAACCTTGTTCCTGCAACTTGGGCAGAATCGTTTTTAACGCAGCAACCGTCTGGGACTTGCCCTCCACCTTGTCATGAAACAGAACAATGTCCCCGTTACGTGCGTTCTTCAGCACTTTGTTCACAATGGCTGATACGCCTGGTGAAGCCCAATCACGTGTGTCCTGATGCCAGGACCATAGCACAATCGTATAGCCTTGCTGCTTGGCGACCTGAATGACCATGTCATTGTAATAGCCTCCCGGGGGTCTAAACAACGTCGGACGCTGCGCCCCTGCTCCAACAATGGATTTCTCCGCTATGTTCATTTCATGGCTGTATTTATCCGCCCTTGTTGACCTGACCGCGTACGTATGTGCATACGTATGATTGGCGATTTCATGTCCTTCCCGCTGCTCCTGTTTAATCAGGTCAGGAAACTTTTCCGCCCATTTGCCAAGCACAAAAAAAGTGCCTTTGGCCTGGTACTGCTCGAGTAAAGCCAGAATTTGCGGAGTCTGGACCGGATCTGGCCCATCATCAAAGGTCAGTGCGATGAGTTTGTCATGTGTGGGAACCTCCCACACAATCTCTCCCCGTTCCTCATAATACTGTCGGTTCTTCTGCACAGGTTTGGCGTAGGCAGAACTGCTGCCAAGCAAAAAAACCAGCGTACACAATCCGATGCATCGGGCTGCCTTCAGGTTCATGTTTATGTCCTCTCTTTATCTTCAAACGTAAACTCCCTGTTAGCATTTCCCGATTCACCAGAACTATTTAACGAAATATTTGATCAATGACTGCAATTTCCTCAGCTGTGAGCTCAACATCCAGTGTTTTCAGATTGTTGATGACCTGCTCTGGTTTCTTGGCACCAGGAATGAGCGCATCAATGGACGGCTGAGTCAGGTACCAGGCCAGAACGAGATGGGCGACTTCAGTGTCCTTGGACTGTGCAATGCTACGTAGTTGTTCCACCTTATCCAGATTCTGAATAAAGGCTTCTCCAGTGAATAACGGGTTCTTCGCCCGTCCATCCTGGAAGGTTGTATCACGATTATATTTGCCACCCAGCAGACCTGCTGCCAGAGGGAAGTATGGTACAAAAGAAATATCATGCTCTGCCGTATAAGGCAGCAATTCCTTCTCCGCTTCTCTTTTGAACAAATTATATTCAGACTGCAGCACATCCACATCTCCATTCCGATTTGCCTCACGCAGCTGATCAATGGAGAAATTGGAAACTCCGATGGCACGGATTTTACCTTCGTCCTTCAAACGTTTCAGCGCACCTACAGCCTCATCCTTCGGTGTAAGTTCATCCGGGAAATGAATATAGAACAAGTCAATATAATCTGTCTGCAAGCGTTTCAATGCCTCATCTACAGAGGTTTTGAGGAAAGCAGGCGAGTTATCAAAGACTACGTTACCATCCACGAATTTATGTGCAGCTTTCGTTGCTATGATAGTATCTTGACGCTGACCCGTTTCTTTCAGCACTTCACCAATTAAGCGTTCTGAATGCTCAGGTCCATAGATGAAAGCAGTATCCAAAAAGTTAATGCCCTGTTTCAAAGCTGTACGAACGACATCCTTACCTGTCTCATCATTCAGCATATTCGGATAGATGTTATGTCCTCCTACTGCATTAGCCCCCAATCCAATCGGGTTAACAATCAGATCGGTTTTGCCCAAGCGAGTACGTTGTTCTGCCATGTCTCATCCATCTCCTTTTCTGAGCGTTGGTAACTCACATATATTATATCAGAGGGTTAAGCATATTTAAAATATCGGGTTTATCGGATTAGGTGTTTTTCAGCGCTGTAGCTTCCACATCATTGATGAAACGGCGGAGTTTTGCAGCCACATCGCGGTTAATTTCGCCATTTTCGTATAGCTGCTGTATGGTATTGCGCTGCTCCTGCATCGCCACCATTTGCAATTCCAGCTTTTCCTGATCAAATGGATCTTCCGTTTTGCCCTGATTCCAGGTGCGTAATTTGGCAATTACCCGCTCATATCTAGAGATGACCGACAGAGCCACAATCCGGTTACTATCGTTCATATGAGCACGAATCGCCTTGATCGCTGCTTCAGAGGTACGCATCTTCACTTGACGGAACAGATCTGCATTTTCAATCATAAATGGCTGATCCGGCTTCCGTGAACGATTCGTAAACACATGTCCAAACAATCGTCCAATTTCACTGAGTGAGAACATCATCTGTGTATTCGTGCGGTTTGCAAGCATCATTTCCTTTCGATCCAACCAACTGTTACATCTAAAGGCGGCTTCCGAAGCAATTACATTTTCATCCATCATATTCTCAATTTCTTTGCGTTCAGCCCGTGTACCGATGAGATTAATGGCTGTTTCCTGTTTTAAAATGTCCTTGCGCTTACCGGCAGTAAGCTCGCCAGCCGCCTGCCTGATATACTTCGACAGATCGGAAACAACCGCAAGCGCAGCAGCTTTATTCTGGTCGTTCATTTCCGACTTCACTGCACGAATGGCAGCATTCAGCATAATATCCTGTGCTTTTCGTTCCGTCGTTTGCGGTGTACCTTCTTCCGCTTTATCTTCGTTCTTCGCAAGAATAGGAAGGAACACACTTGCAGCAATCAGAGTGAACAGTATCACACCTGCGGCCAGGAAAATGATCAGATCCCTTTCAGGAAAAGGAGACCCGTCTTGGAGAACATAAGGAATGGAGAATGCCCCCGCCAGCGTTACAGCCCCTCTCACACCCGAAAGAGTAATGATCGTAACTTCTTTCAGCCGAGGCTTCCCGCTCGACAACGCCTCACCGGAATTTTCATTTCCTTTCCAGAACAGATAGATCCAGACAAAACGAAGTACCAACAATAGCACTGAAATGAGGCCCACATATCCGAGTACTTGAAGGTTATCAAACGAGACATTCTCGAAGATGGTACTCAGCACATCCGGGATCTGTACCCCCAGAATGACAAAGACCAATCCGTTCAAAATAAATAAAATGACAGACCAGGTACTGGCAGATACCACCTGCATCTTCAGTTGTACAGACTCGGTCCGATCACGCTCAATTGCATGAATGATCCCGCCAGCGACGACCGCAAGAATGCCCGAAACACCGACCTCTTCACTGACCAGATAAATGACGAAGGGCGTTAGAATTTGCAATAACATATGAATCGTTACATCTTCCATCCCCAGACGCCGAATCCAGACACCCAATCGGATCAACAGGAACGATAATAAGGCACCAATCAGCAACCCGCCAATCGCGATAAGTATAAAACTAAATGACGCCTGAGCCAGGGAAAATACCCCTGTAACCGTGGCGGCAATCGCAAATTTGAATGCAACCAGACCGGATGCATCATTCATCAATGCTTCTCCCTCAAGAAGCCTATGTATGCTCTTGGGTAAATGCACACGACCTGCCATAGCGCCTACAGCCACAGCGTCTGTCGGGGACAGAATTGCCGCAAGTGCAAAAGCCGCAGGAAGCGGAATGGTTGGAATAAGCCAGTGAATGGCATATCCTGCCACGACAACCGTTACAAATACAAGGCCCAGGGCCAGCAGAAGGATGGGCGCTCTTAGATTCCACAGCTCGTGCCTCGGTGTTCGCTTCCCGTCGTTGTACAGCAACGGAGCGATAAAGAGTACGAAAAACAATTCCGGATTCAGTGGCAGATGCACACCCGCAGGTAATAGTGCAATGGCTACACCGAGAACAATCTGAATCAACGGAATGGGGATAAAGGGTACAAATCGGTTCAAAATATTCGATAAACCGATCAGTACCAGCAAAACAAGCACGGCGATAAATAGTTCCATGATGACAATCCCTTTCCGAATAATGAAGTGGTGAAAACCATTTTGTGTACCTTATTTTAACATAAACCAAAGTTTATTATAAAAATGTTGTCATATTAATACCCGTCCAAAGCGAATGGACAACAGTCCGATTGCAGATTTCTGATTGGTTCTGTTTATAAGATGTTACAATATGCTCAGGACAATACCCGTTTGGAAAGGAACTTGGTGTCTATGGCATTTGGAATTAAACGACAGGAGCTGGCCGAGTGGAAAGAACGTGTATCTCGTGGCGACCTTGCCTATCTCACTCATTTCTGGATCGACAACCGTTTTCCGGGCATTACCAGTGTGACCAAAGTGGGCTGTTCGGATCTGAAACGGCTTGAGGACTGGTGTAGAGAGCATGGACTCGACCCACGTTACATCCATCGGCGTCAGCCTTTCCCCCATTTTGACCTGCTCGGTAAAAAACAGAAGGAAATTCTGATCCAGGAAGGTCTGACTGATCACATTCAACGTTTCCATCTTTAATTGAAAAAATTAAAACGCCAGCCTTCAAGATTCAAGTCCCAAAGCGGGCTCAAATTCTTGAAGGCTGGCGTTTTACACACCATATATTTAGCGATGCGTTTGTTCCAACGTTTTCATTTTTTCCAGCAGTTTCAGCTCAATTTTCTTCAGCATGCCAAACATCTGCAGTTGTTCCTCTTCCGTAAGCGCCTGCAAAAGTTCCCACGTCATCCGACCGCGATTATTAATCAACGTTCTTGCAAGCTGCTTCCCATCTTCAGTTAAAGACAACCATACAATTCTTCGGTCCTCTTCACTGCGCACCCGCTGGATCAGACCTTCGCTCTCCAGTTGATTCAGCACAATTGTGGTTGCTCCAGAAGATAGACTAAGTTGTCTGGCCACATCCACAGCCATACAGCGTTCTTCACGCAAAATCATGCCCAATATATGACTTTTCGTCGGATTCAATTTGCAGTTTGTTTCATTTCTTTGCTGCTGATCCAATACTTTATTTTTATATCTGAAGAAGGCCTCCAACAATTGATCGACATTTGCCAATTGAGAGTTTCGCTCCGTATCCGGGCTCATAAACGTTCCTCCTACCTTTGATCATAACCTACCTTATATTGTAACATATTTGTACTATTTTGTTTGTGAAAAATGCGCTTGTTTCCCAAAACCCTTTACTTGTCTGTAAAGTTCATGCTTATTTTGCCGTTTCATGTGACAAGCTACCTTATAGCATGAACAGATAACCACACAAGGAGGAATCAAGCAATGAACATTTATATTGTTTTCGATAGTGAAGGCGGTCATACACGAGCGCTTGCCGAGTCGATTGCTGCTGGCGCAGCCAGCGTGCATGGTGCAACCGTTCATTTGCATTCCACAGAAGAAGCCGACATTTACAAGCTGGTGGAAATGGACGCCATTATCTGGGGCTGCCCCGGACATTTTGGCTCCATCAGCTCCGGGTTGAAAAATTGGATCGACAAGCTGGGCTACCTCTGGGCAGAGGGCAAGCTTGTAGACAAAGTAGGTGCGGTGTTCTGTACCATCGCAACCGAGCATGGTGGACTGGAGTCAACGTTGATTCATCTGCTGACACCCATGCTCCATCAGGGCATGATCATTACCGGACTACCTGGAAACTTTGCAGATAATGCATTATATGGCTCCTATTATGGTGTTGGGGTGACTTGTCCGGTGGACAGTGATGATCTGCTCAGCGAACAGGGCATAGCACTGGGTAAAGCTCTGGGAGAACGCGTGGCTCGCATAACCAACCGACTGATCACATAGATATCAGAGTATTTCCCTTAAAAGAATTTGCTGTTCTTATCAAGCCTGCGCTCATAAGCTGAAAAGCAGTACCGCAGGCTTGAATCCTCCTTCCTGTAGAGAAATAGAAGGATTCTATTGCATTATTGGATTGAATTTGTTTATAATAACGTATATCTTTAAAGTTACTTTTAGTTACTTAATGATTTTTATAAATCTGTTATTATAAAGTAATAGGTTATTCATCCATTATATTGCAAGGGAATTTTACACATGAATCAAAATACGTATTTAAAAACTGACGTTTGTATTGTGGGAGCTGGCCCTGGAGGGGCGCTACTCTCATTCCTGCTGAAACGGCAGGGAATATCCACCATTCTGATCGAGCGCCAGCCGCACCTTCTTAAGTCGTTTCGTGGCGAAGTGCTTAATGCAGATGGTGAACATGTATTAAATAAACATGGGTTATACCCTTCTGTCACCCAGCGTGGCGTGCTGCCTCTGGAGCAAATTCAATATTGGGAGAACGGTCAGATCATCCACACCATTTTCCCTGGAGAGCAAGAATCCCATGTGGGCATTCATGTGCCTCAGGATCATCTGCTGGAAGTCATCGTGTCACAATCACAGAACCAGGAAAACGAACAAGTCCTTTATAATACGGTTATGACTGGATTATTACGGAATAAGGCTGACCACACGGTTGGCATCAACATTCGGCAAGAAGGACGGCCTGCTTCCATTGAAGCAGCGGTAATTGTTGGTGCAGATGGCAGATATTCAGCTGTACGCAAACACGCTGGTCTAACCCCGGATATCCGCAAACATGGGTACGACCTGTTATGGGCTCGCATCCCTGCTCCAGCAGGCTGGGAACCTGCTGTTCGGATGGCCAGTATGGATGGTCAGCAGTTGGCGCTATTCTCACAATTCGGAGGTTACGTGCAGATTGGATGGAACATTCCGCAAGGGTCCTTCTCCAAGTTGCGTGAACAGCCTTTTGCTCCCTTTGTACAGAAACTCGTGGCGGCCTTCCCCTGTCTCGCTGATTCGGTAGCTCAACATATCCAAACCTGGAGTGATTTTGTTTTGTTATCCGTAGAGAGCAGTTTCGCCGAATTATGGGCGCAGGACAACGTGGTCTTGCTTGGTGATGCCGCTCACACGATGACTCCAACGGGCGCTTTTGGATTGAATGCAGCATTGGAAGATGCAGACGTGCTCGCTGAGCTACTCATTGATATGGCCGCTGATCAATTCACTTCTACAGAGCGGCTGCAAGAGCTGCAGGCCAGACGTGGAGAAAAAGTGAAGCAGCAGTTGGCTAGGCAACTGGAGATGGAGTCTTCGTTCCAGCAGCGGTACGAATCTTTCCAATAATGGGGCGTGTTATTCACATACCACGTTAATCAACAAACAGCCGATGACTCCCTATTGGGGAAGCATCGGCTGTTTTCTTATGTTATGACTATACAGAATGTCACCAACGGTGAACCGGATTCCCAAAAGCTTTTGAAGCACAATTAGGAATCAGGCTTCACTGCCATTCATTGCGCTTACGCGTAGCTCAATCATCGGCAGAGACAACTTATCGGGATGACGCAATCTCACCGTACGGCTCTCACCAGGGAGAAGATCGAAATAGTTATCACTAAAACGAACGCGTCCGAGGGGCAGCTCGAGCTTCACCAACCGTGCAATTGCACCACTGGCTGTAACCGACACGGATTGCTCCTCTTCGTTCACATGCACACTGAGCTGAGATTGAGGCAGGTTAACATCCTTCGGATCACGTAAGAAATATCGATTGAGTGGTGCAGTGAAACCTTCGGCTACCAATTCAACCATCACTTCATCTGCCAATTTGCCTCCCAATACTTCCGCTTCGCTCAGCTCTGCAATGCGATTAGCGGATTGCGAACCTGTCTCCACATGATGCGAGCTGGAATATACTTTTTCCCCATTCAATCCATAGACATTAAGTCGAAGCTGTCCCTTCAGAGTGTCACGTGTATCATTCACAACCCATAACGTAAGCGGCTCACCCGGTTCATGTTCCAGAGACAGCAGTATCGGGTTAAAGAATACTTTTCCGTAATAAAAGGAGGCCTTCGGCAGTAGTTCGTAGTCAATCATGGACCAGCTTGTGCCTGGCCAGCTGTCATTCAGCTGCCACACAAGGGCTCCACTATTGCGATGATTGATCCGCCGGAAATGTTCAATGCCATACCGTAATCCTTCCGCCTGTGTCAGCATCGAGTAGTTCATGTACTCTTCAATATTTTGCGGAATGCCCGTATATCCTTCCATTAGAAGAATGCCTTTCTGATGATTGGTATCCTTATTCCGATAGGCCATTTCGGGGCTGCCCCAGTAAAATCGCCCTGCAGGCATGTTTTTCTCCAGTGTGTAGCGGTTGGCCGAGGCGTGCATGCCGAATTCACTGCTGAACAGGGCATTATCTTTTTTATAGTTTTTGAAAGTCACGCCCTCAATACTGTAATTCAGCAGTGGCGGCTCGCCGTGTTTTCGGGGATAAACGGAACCATGCCATACTTGCCAGTTATGACGATCCCCCAGAGCCGGATCGTTGGCATCATTGCCGTGACTGTCCCCATACGGTGAGGAAGGCCAGTATGGACGAGACGAATCCAGCCGCTCCAGCACTTCCGGTATCAGCTCATGGTAGATCAGCTCTCCATAGAAGGGGCTGGTAATATCTCCACTGGCGGACTTCATGTCATATAGCCAGTCAATTTCGTTATTGCCACACCAGAGTGCAAGCGAGGCACGATTGCGCAGGCGCAAGACATTATTTTCAACCTCATCCCGTACATTGTTCATGAAGTCCCGATTGAAATCAGGGAATAGGGCATTGGCAAAAGCAAAATCCTGCCACACCAGTACGCCTTGCCGATCACACTCATCATAGAAGACGTCCTTTTCATATATACCGCCCGCCCAGACACGCAGCATATTCATATGCCCTTCCACGGTCAACTCGATCAGCTCACGATACCGGGAGGCCGGGATGGCACCAATCAGATGGTCGGCCGGAATCCAGTTGGCTCCCTTCGCGTACACACGCACTCCGTTCAGGATAAACGTAAACGCATCCTCACCCTGCTCATTATGAAGCGCCAGTTCAATGGTTCGTACACCATAAGGCTCGTTGTAACGATCTACTTCCACCCCATCGGCAAATAGCGTAACTTCCATCCTGTACAAGTAAGGTTCACCCAAATCATGCGTCCACCATAATTGTGGTGAATCTAATTTTAGTATTGTATCGGCGAGACCATTTTCCACAACTGCTTCGGCTGACCGTGCCACTTCATGTCCACTCGCGTCCAGTAAACGGATATCACAAGACAGGGCCACCGCTTTTTCACGTTTCTGTCTGCTACGGAAAGACAATACGGACTTCACATCCGCAGTGACATGGACAACTGCTTGCTGCTTGCTGGCTGATTCGGTACGTGCAAATACGTTCTCCAGCTTTGCGATCGTTCGTCTTTCAAGACGTACCCCTCCCCAAATTCCTACGGTGACCATCCGTGGACCCCAGTCCCAACCGAAATTCATCGCAGCTTTGCGCAACCATGGCCGTTCCTTCGTATACGAAGACCAGTCAAACGTTTCCTTGTCTCTGTGATGCAGATAAAGGGGATCGAACTTGACCGCTAGGGCGTTCCAGCCATTACGAACTAGTGTAGTCACATCGAAATTATGGGACATGAGCATATTAGCCGTTTGCCCCACTTCATGTCCGTTCACATATACGGTGGCGAACGTATCCAACCCGTCGAATACTAACTCAAAGTACTCCTCTGCTTCCCCATCCTTCGACAGGTTGAAGCTAGTACGATACCACCATTCCTTCTGCTCGATCCATCGACTCTTGGCATCGTTATGCCCATAGTAGGGCGGATCAATGATGCTGCGTTCCACCAGAGCGGTGTGCACATCCCCTGGCACCTCCGCTCCGATCCAAAATCGATCATCCAGCGCTGCCGCTGCAACATCCATGGGCCGCTTCTCCCCAACCTCGAAATGCTGTATTTTCCATTGTCCTGACAAATCCTGACTTGAATTAATCATCTTCATCCTTGCCTCGCTCCCCAGTTTCCTTGGTAATAAAATATCGAAAACGTTTGCAATATAAAAATGACTTCGTTCGTTCTTTAGCCTGCTAACCTTTAATGTCCGGAAGTCTTGTACGACACAGCCTCCTCGCGATACTCACTCGGAGTCTTGCCTGTATGTTTTTTGAATAGCCTGCTAAAATACTTAACGTCTTCATATCCGCTGATAGCCGCCACTTCACTTACTTTTGCGGGAGAAACCACCAGCATGTCCATCGCGCGTCGAATTCGCATACCTGTTACAAAATCACCAAAAGTGACGCCCGTTTCCTTCTTAAACAGTTCACTGAGATGACCCGGATGCAGATGAACTTGACCTGCGACATGTTGCAAGCTAATATCCTGTACCAATCCGGATTCCATATAAGCAATAGCCTTCTGTACATGCGTAATCCGCCCTTGCCCCATCTGGCTGTGATAGGTATGCATCAGTCCATATAAATGATGAAACAGCAGATCCCGCAGTTCACCAGCATCGGCATCCGGGTTTGACCTCCATGGTTCGAACCGTTCCGGTTCGTCTCTTCCAATAGCTCGTATGGCACGAATCAACCAACGCTGTCCGGCGTTCACCGCAGCATGCAGACAGGCATCAAAAGACTCTGGCGTTACTTCGGGGTCCATCAGGAGTTCATCCACCAGTTCTCGCGTCCATGTGGTCAGCATAATCGAGTCGTTATCCATTAACAATGTCCCCAGGGTAGTTTCTTCCTCATGTTGAAGGACGGTTTTACCTCCTATGCGTTGGAAGACATCTTCATATTGCCAAATCCTGTCCTCAAGTAACCCGTGATAACGGTACGCAATCGACGCCGTTCGGTAGCTCTCATGCAGAAGTTGAACCTCCATGCAAGGTTGACCTGCTGCTGCACGCAATGTACATTTTAACAATTGCTCCATCCGGGTTAACGCAATCCCCAAAGTAAATTGGAAATCCTGCTCATTCGGTGGCAGCTGTACAACACAGATAATCCGGTCTTTTTGAATGTGTGCAATTGCGCCTGACAGAACATCCTCCAGCATATTTTGCACGGCAAAGTTCAGTAAAGTAACCGAAGAATGATTCCACCCCTCAGCTTTTAAAATAAGAATCTGTCTCTGCACTTGCTCCTTGTCTGAGGAATATTCCGATTGCACATTCATTCCCGACTGGAGAAATACAGGACAAGGGCTTGATTCAACGTCTCCATCAATGATCCATCCAGCGAACAGGCGCTGTTTGTTCTCTCGCAGTAGCTGCCCTTCTCTTGATTTCTCAGCCCATCGTTCGGTAATCCGTTGTTTGGCCTGAAGCACCGTCTTGATAATATCTTCCGGTTTACTCGTCTTAAGCAGATAATCCGTGACACCTTGACGAATCGCTTGCTGAGCGTAAGAGAAGTCATCGTATCCCGATAAAATAATGACCTCGAGTTCCGGCAGCATATGCCGCCCTTCCTCAGCCAGTTCAAGCCCCGACCTTCCCGTCATCCGAATATCAGTCATCAGAATATGCGGCCTCTCCTCGGCCATGCGTGTTAACGCCTCTTCTGCCGAGGCTGCTGGCGAAAGCAGCTCAATCCCCAGTTCATGCCAAGCGATTACACTGGCGAGCCCTGTGCGGATAATTACTTCATCATCAACAATCAGTAATCTCATCGTGATTCCTCCAGGATTGGAATGGAAAATGAAATCCGGGTTCCACCTCCAACCCGGCTGTCCACTTCGAGCTGCGCCTCCGCTCCATAATGAAGCAGTAGTCTCTCGTTCACATTGCGGAGTCCGTAACCCCCTTGGGATGTTTGCTTCATTGGCTCTTTCTCCGTCCAGTAGTGGTTTGAATCATGGTGCTCTTCCTCATCCGATGACACAAGGCTGCTTCTGACATGCTCAAGTCTGTCCCGCTCCATGCCAGCCCCGTCATCCAGAACCAGCACATTCATTCGTTCCTGTTCTTGACGAATCATGATCGTAATTGTGCCCTTACCCGCTTTTGGCTGAATTCCGTGAATCATGGCATTTTCGACAAGTGGTTGGAGCAGCAATTTCAGCATCATTCGCTGTTCAAGTGCCGGATCCACAATATAATGCACGGCGAACTTGTCGGGAAATCGGATGGATTGTACACGAACATAATGGCGAATGTGGGCAATCTCCTGCCCAACTGGACAATAATCCCTACCCTGATTCAAGCTGATGCGTAAAAAATCGCTCAATCCCTCAACCATCTCTGCGATCCGTTTTTCCTCAGACATCAAGGCAATCCAGTGAATGGATGAAAGTGTGTTATACAGAAAATGAGGATTGATCTGCGCCTGAAGTGCCCTGAGATCAGCTTCCTTCTTGCGGGTTTCACCACGGATAACCTCTTCCTTCAGTCTCTCAATATGTGCACCGAGCAAATTATAACTCTCTCCCAGCTTGCCGATTTCATCATCACTTTCCGATCGAAATAGGGGCATCGGTCGATCCGGGTCCATTCGGGACAAATGTCTCGTAAGAACTCGCAGCGGCTTTGTGACTCGTCGCACCGTAAACCAGACCAGTCCTGCACTGATCGCAGCAGACAGGCTCACTGCAACAGCAGTTAGGATCAGAATATAACCGTTTTCGGACTTATACTGATCGTAGGGAACCGTTCCGGTCAGCGTCCAATCTGTCAACAGTTCCGGATAATAGAGCAAAGTACGTTTCTCATTGCCGCTGCCATACGTGGCTGTTCCACTGACTTCCTGTTGGATCAGCGTATGTACTTCAGGCTCGATCTTCTCCAGTGACTGTCCAAGACGGGATTTGTCCATGGAAGACAAAATCTCTCCAGTGGGACCGATCAGTTCCAGTCGACCTTCGCCCATACCCAATCCCAGCGCTGCCCATCCTTTCGAGATTGCCTTCTCATCTAGACTGATCGCCAGCCATCCCATGGGCGCATAATCATGAATGCTGCGAATGGGTCGAACCAATGTTATTACATTTTGGATACCCGCATAATTCTGAACCGGATATACGCCAGTCCATGCTTTAACCGCATCACCACGCGGAGCAGGAGGATAAGTTACATTGGATGATTCATACCATGTAGCCGTGGACAGAGCCGCATCGAAACGTTCCGGATAGATGGCAATGTTGGCAATATATTTTTTGGAAGCGGCCAGATTAGTCATCCTGCCCAGAATATCCACACGCTCCTGCACATCGTCCTCATCGTTACTTAAATACTGCTGAATGTCCCTTTCTCCAATCAAAAAAATCGATAATGTCTCGGCATCCTGCAGCATATAGCGCAAATTCGCTTCCACCTGCTTCAGTGTGTCCATGCCGGAAAGCTTTGTTTTTTGCTCTGTGATGCGGGAAGAGATCAGAAAGGCGAACAGCCCCAGTGCCAGCAGCGGCACAATCATGGAAGCCGTAACCACGACGGACAGCTTCCGCTGCAGTGAAGATGTTAGCCAGCGTCCCACACCTTTTCCTCCTCTGGATGCGCTCTCATTTAACCTTTGACTGCTCCGGCCGTCATGCCTTTCATGACTTGTTCCTGAAATACCAGGTATAGAATGATGGTCGGGATTACGGACAAGGTCATGGCAGCAAGAGTCAGGCCGTAATCGGTCTGATATCCGTCGGCAAAGTTGGCGATCGCGAGCGGTAACGTTTTCAAACCTGTTTTGTTAATAAACACGAGTGCGAATGAAAAGTCATTCCATGCGTGTAGAAAACTCAGAATAGTGACCGTTGACAAGGCAGGCACAGACATGGGAAGCATGATCCGGGTGAACAGCCCCCATAGACCTGTTCCATCAATAAAAGCGGCCTCTTCAATGTCACGTGGAATGCTAGTCAAATAAGCTGTTAGCACAAATATGGCGGTCGGCAAAGCAAATGCGGTATACGGCAATATCAGTGCCCAATACGTATTCAGCAGGGACATCTGTTTCATCAAAATAAATAACGGAACCAATGTGCTATGAATGGGAATCAGCATACCTACAACGAAGAAGGTCATGATCAGCCCTTTCCAACGAAACAGGAAACGAGCGAGTATAAATGAGGCCAGCGCTGCTATAAAAAGCGTTATGATAAGCGAACCTACGGACACAATCAGGGAATTGCCAAAAGCGGTTCCCAGCTTTGAGCTCTCCCAAGCATTACTGAAATTCTCCACGTTCCATTTCTCCGGAAGCCCGAAGGGCCTGCTATAGAAATCTTCATTCGTTTTGAATGCACTGATCACAAGCCAATAGAACGGATACAATGTTAAAATACCATAGACCGTCAACAGCGTCCAAACAATTCCACTACGGAATTGGCGAACCGGATGGCCTGAAGTATTCCCTGGTGTTGGCATCGATAAAGGTGTAACACTCATTACATTCCCTCCTCTCTCCTAATTCTCTTTTCTCTTACGGCTTGTCGCCCACTGGCTTGTTCCGATCAGCAGCAGGGAGATTAGCACAATGGTGGTCGAGATGGAACTCCCGAAGCCATAGCGATACGTGGTGAAGGTTGAATTATACATATACGTTGCCAGCAGCTCTGTCGCATGCGCCGGGCCGCCTTTGGTCATGATGTACACCAGATCGAATGATTTTAGGCTGCCCGAGATACATAGAATGATCGCTACCTGAACCGTTCCCCAGATCATGGGCAAAGAAATGGAAACCAGCTTGCGGATTCCGGAAGCACCGTCAATCTTGGCAGCGTCATGAATTTCGCCGGGAATATTCTGCAGCGCCGAGATGAAGATAATCAAGTACAAACCGACAAAACTCCAGAGCAGCGGTGGCACCAAGGAGAAAATGGCGATTTTCTCATCTGAAAGCCACTGCAGCTTCCAGCTTTCCAGCCCTAATGCATCCAGTAGAAAGTTCAGTATCCCGATCTGCGGGTGATAGATATATTGCCAGATCATACCGATAACTACTGTGGATAATACCATCGGCAGAAATACGGCTGAACGCAGAAAACGCTGTAACGGATTGCTTTTGTGCAAAATGACCGCCAGCATCAACGCTAACGGAATTTGCCCAAACACTGAAGCTAGAACAAAAATGACGTTGTTTTTCAGTGCCCGCCAAAATACGGAATCATGCCATATTTCCACATAGTTATCCAGTCCGATATATTTTGACTCTCCGATTCCCGACCAGTTGAAGAATCCATAGTACGCTGACCATACAACCGGCACAAATACAAACAAAGCGTAAATTAGAACTGCCGGAGCGAGCCCCAGCATAATAAAACGTCGACTGCGCAATGCGTTCATCTTGCTCACTTCCTTTCATCAAACCTTTGGTAATTATGATATCAATGCAAAACCCCTCCCCTACCGGGAAGGGGTCTGAATCTTACCGCAAAGCATCTTTCAGCTCATCCAGATCTGGATCGGAATGACCTATGACCTTAATTTCCCACTGCACTGGCTTGCGATGCCTGGATTTTATTCGCGATATCTGCGGCTTTACCACCCATCAATAGCTCCTGCAATCCATTGTTGATAACCTCGACGGTTGCAGATCCTAGTTTGGAATCATACACCGGAGTAATCTTTACTTCCTGCATTAAGTCATAGAGCTCCACAAACAATGGATGGGCTTTTGATTTGTCCAGATCAATCTTGTAGCTGACGAGTGTGCTGCTATCCAGAGTTGCTTTCTGACCGTCAGGGCCTGCCAAAGCGTAGAATAGCTCCATGGCCGCATCCTTCTGGGCACCGCTTAACTTTTTGCTTACACCCAAGCCTGTCCCCACAACTCCCGATGTCGTCCTGGCCTCACCCTGGCCTCCATCTACTGCTGGTAAAATCGTTATGTGTGTATTGTTCAAAATGTCTTCCGGTGCGTTGTTGACGAGGTTGGCCAATGCCCATCCGCCGTTCATCACCATCGCTGCTTTTCCCTGGAAGTACAGCTGCATCATCTGTGTTTCGTCAATACTGTTGAAACCATCCTGAAATGCTTTGCTGTTACCGAGTTCCTGCATTTTGTCCAGCGCCTGGATGAATTGTGGGTCTGTAAAGCTGGCCCCATCCTGCGCTGTTGCTTTTAAGAACCAGTCTGTGCCGGTTACCCGGTCAGCCAGTGTACTGAAGATCGTGGATTGAGCCACCCAATTGGCCTTGTTCCCCAGTGCGATCGGTATTACTTTGTTCTCATTAAATGTAGCGATGGCCTGCTCCAGCTCAGCCCACGTTTCAGGTACTTTCACGTTGTACTGCTTAAATAGTGCTTCATTGTAATAAATAAAGGAAGTGGGTGCGAGATTCATCGGTACCGAGTAGATATCCCCGTCCACCGTATATCCATCCAGAGCGTTCGGAATAAAGTTGTCTTTCCATTCCGGCTTCGCGTCCAGCTCGGCATTGATCGGCTGCAACAGATCCCCTTTCACAAACTCCTTGGTCATCGCATCCGGCCACATGACGAACAGATCCGGCATTTCATTGGCCGCTGCCACCGTCCGGAGCCTTGTTTTGAGGCCATCTGTCGGCAGACCTTCATCCACGACTTCAATATCCGGATGCGACCCACGGAAGTCTTCAATGATTTTGCGCATCGCCACCGCTTTGGCGTCCTGTCCAGTCCAGTTGTGCCATATAGTGACGGTTACTTTATCCTTGCTGTCGCTGCCTTCTGAGCTGTCCCCGCCGCCGCAACCAGCCAGAACGATGGAAAATAGCGTCATTGCCAATATTCCCGAAAGCCATTTTTTCAACATCTCTATAGTCCCCCTTGGCGATTTGAATACACTTATTGTAAATGGTAACGCTATCATTCTGTAAGGTGACGATGCACGGATGCAGGGGGGAAAAATATCGGATTCCCCGTTGATCCTGCAATCTTTGCTACATACAGAAAGAGCCCTCATCATGAGAGCTCTTTCTGTATGTGGATTCGGGAACCATTCTTGAATTTATAAATAAATGAATAGATAAGTTCTGATTTATTTCATACTGTCTTTCACAAGTGCTGCAAAAGCTTCCGAACCTTCCTTCGTCAGATGTACACCATCTTTTTCGAAATATTCGTCATGTCCTTCACTTGCAGTGTGCCAGTCAATGAGAGATACATTGCTATAATCTGACGCCGCTTCGTTCAGTGCTTTATTCACGGTTCGTTCCCATGGGCGAGGGACTCGCACAGTAACCAGATAAACATGTTCTTCATCTTTCAAATAATCCAACACGGAATTCAGACTTTTGGAATTGAAGGAACCGTTTGTTCCAAGCTCCAGTACGACCTGACTGCCCATTTGGTTATTTCTCTTCAGGCCATCCAGTACATCGGCAGCCTCCCACATCTGACGGCCGATATGACCGTCCACGTGCACGCCCGAAATGGTTTGTTCAAGATAAGGCTTGGCGTCCAAAATAACTGAATCTCCAATGACCGTATAATGAATCTTGCCATCTTTGGCTGGAGGGGCTGTTTCCTCTTGCTCTTTGGACGAATCTGATGTATTGACAGGATCCTCGGGTTGTTCATTACCGTTGTCTTCTGGATTTCCAGGATTGTCGGTGCTTCCTTTGGGTTTACCAACAGCATGGTTCGAGTCGCCAGGAGTTGATCCTTTCTGCTCACCTGAAGTTGGTTCCTCAGATTTCGGAGCATTACCTGGCTTCGTCGTTTGCTGTTCTCCTTTGCCTGGTGGATCTCCAGCGTTCGCCGCTGGTTTATCGTTTTTCTGTGGCGCAGGTTGGTTGTTGGCCCCGGAGGTGCTCACTGTTGCTGGAAGAACGTCCTGCCCCTTTTCCTCCGTTACGGAATGATCTCCATTCAGCGTGGCCGACATCGATACCGAATGGGAATCAGAATTCGCTGCTGACGTAATCATCATCTGTGACACCGTAAAGCACATCAACAGAATACTCATCAGCAATCCAGCGCGCTTCCACCATACGTTGCGAATACCTGTTGCATTGCGCCCTCTTCCCCATAACCGGGACCAGGAATCACGAAATCCGTTATGACGAATTGGATTTTCAATATATTTAAGTGACAAGGAGGCCAGTGCAACCGTCGCTGCAACCTGCAAAACCATTCGCACAGGATGTGCTCCACCCGTGTCTACCGTTGGACTCGTCAGAATAATGACAGGATAGTGCCACAAATATAAACCATAGGATCGTTCCCCGATCCAGCGCAATGGCTTCGCGCCAATAAGCCTTGCCAGGAAGGATGATGGATGAGCCAGTACAGCTACGAGCAAAGTCGTCGCTATAGCCTGAAGTACCATTCCTCCTCGATACAATGAAGGGTCGTACTCGCTGCTATTCAGCATCATGTAGATTAACCAAGCCAGCGCAGCTAGACCTAACACGTCCAGGACAAGGCGATTGATGCGGGCAAGGGATGACGATAGTTTGCGACTCGGCCATACCACGGCCAGTGCAGCACCAGCCAATAAGGCGAATGCTCTTGTATCTGTTCCATAATAAACACGGCTCGGGTCCAGATCCGGATTATACATGATG
Source organism: Paenibacillus sp. RU5M (assembly GCF_900221055.1). Lineage (NCBI taxonomy): Bacteria > Bacillati > Bacillota > Bacilli > Caryophanales > Paenibacillaceae > Paenibacillus > Paenibacillus sp. RU5M. Next base: position 897,723 of record NZ_OBQM01000002.1, read on the forward strand.
GCCATCGCACCAGCAGACAATTCAGCTGCTACGACAATAAAGACGACCAGCCATCCCTTTCTTTTGAACAAGACGATTGCTGCGACCAGTAGAAGGGGCCAAACAATGTAAAACTGTTCTTCCACAGCCAGCGACCAGAAATGTCCAAAGGGTGATGGAGGGCCGAAACTTTCGAAATAGGAAACGTTATGAAAGATATACCACCAATTGCTTATGTATAATACTCCCGAGACAATGTCACCACGCAACGCAGCCAGTCGAGATGGATCTGTGCAAAGCAGCCAAATCATCACCACTGCAGTCATCGTGATCATGCCAGGTAACAAGCGCCTTACTCTTCGCACCCAGAAATCACCAAGCGAAATCCGGCCATGCTCCTGCCATTGTGTCAAAAGAATATCTGTAATCAAATACCCTGATAGAACAAAGAAAATGCCTACACCAAGCAAACCGCCCGGAATAAAACCTAAATTCAGATGATACCCTATTACTGCAAGCACAGCGATGGCTCGCAAACCATCCAGTCCGTTCATATGCCGCTTGCTTTTCAACGATTGTGACATGCGAGCCCCTCCTTGACAATGTGAGTCGACATCATCCATGTCTGGGGCGTTCGTGAACTCCTTGTGGTTCTGGTTGTCATTAACATACGTATTGCACCTTCCATCATTCATTTACAACATAAAGAAGACGTGTTACTTAACCATGATGTTTTATGATTACGATTTCTTTATATCTTTGTCGTTATGTCTCGTTTAGCATTATACGCCCGAAAGATTATTCACAAATTACAGTAATAGTTACAATCCAGTGAAACGATGTAACCTTTCCTGCCAAGCATATATAGCTGTAAAATCATACTCTAATTTTATTGTTAAATACAGCATTTTTCATAGAATGGCTAATATTACCTTACCTTTTATTTCATATATGAGCAGATCCCTCTGAGGGTCTGGAGTGTACACTTATGCCAATAGGAAAAGGCTGCCGACTTGCTCAGCAGCCAATAACCATTATAAACCTATCTCTTGCCGGATTGAAAGTTTTGCTCATAATTGCATCTTGGTGCCTAGGACCCTAGAGGTAAAACGGATGAACCTTCTCCTCCGCACTCCCATCAAGAATCCGATAAGAGGATCGTCCTACGTACATTGGAATCTGCAATTTGTCCAGATTAACCATTCCATTTTCCAAGAAGTATTCCGGGTCTTGATACCGCTGTAATACTTCACCTGCAATCCATTCATGATCCCCATATGTTGTGATATCGATTACCTTGCACTCGTAAGCAAAATAAGATTCAGTCAGAATGGGTACATTCACTTTAATTCCTTCTTCGTATGTAATCCCGAATTTCGAGAATTTGTCTGTGTCTCTTCCACTGAAGGTTCCCGCAGCCTGAATCCACTCCGAATGATGACCCGGAAGGAAGTGTACCCCGAATACTCCACTCTGCTCAATCAATTCATAAGAGTACGTTTCCTTCCTCAGCGATATCCCGTAAATTCCGGGAGACGACCCAATATAGGTATGCCAGCCTGAGGCCATCACATTCTGCATGTCCTTATGACGAGACGTCACTACCGCCACCATGCCTGGATATGAATAAAACATAGGTTCATCTATCGTTTTCCGCATCTGATCACCTCTTCGTTTTTAATTGGCCCCAAAGCAGCACTAGGCCGTTTTTCTCATCCATTATTATACAATATAAGTAAAGGATGAGAAAGAATTACTTCCTTATCACAAATCACTTTTTGAAAAGAAGAGGCTGGGTGAACTATCAAATGGATTGCGTTATAATTAGCATTCATAGTAATCTTGATTAAACACAACTGAGAAATGGGGAATAGCAGTGATTGAAAAAGCAACGTTTGCCGGGGGATGTTTCTGGTGTATGGTAAGTCCCTTTGAAGAGCAGCCCGGCATTCACGGGATTATATCCGGATACATGGGTGGAACCGTAGAAAACCCTACATATGAGCAAGTATTGACCGGGGAAACGGGGCATTTGGAAGTTGTGCAAATCTCGTTTGATCCAGCCATTTTCCCATATGAGAAATTGCTTGAGCTGTACTGGCCGCAGATCGATCCCACAGATGCCACGGGTCAGGGTAATGATCGCAAAAGCCAATATCGGGCTGCCATCCTGTATCACAATGAAGAGCAACGCCAATTGGCCCTGAAATCACGAGAGGAACTGGCCAACACAGGCCGATTCGATAAACCTGTCGTTACCGCTATTGAGGAAGCATCCGTATTTTATCCAGCAGAAGAATATCATCAAAATTTCCATCGCAAAGATCCGAAATATTATAAAGAATCCCGGATTTATTCCGGACGTGATGAAATTATCAAGAAATATTGGAGTTAATCTCTTTAAATAATTAATTAATAAAGCGGCCACATGGGCCGCTTTTTTGTCGCATCCATTTTACAGTACACCGATTAAAGTCTTCAACTCCTCGAAGCTATCAATAACCCGATCCGCCTGAGCTAATTCATCGGCATGAGCAAAGTCAAAATTACATCCTATGGAAATTAAATCATTATCCTTCGCTGCCTTAATGTCAGACAATCGATCCCCGATAACCATCCCATGAGTGATCTTATATTTCTCCACGATGGAGCGTACGAGATCAGATTTATTTTGTGATGAAATCTGCTGTATGCTGAAGGTTTGCGTTACCCACTCATCCAAATGATAATAGGTTACGATGGCATTCAAGTATTCGATTTGTCCATTACTCGCTATGTATATCGGTATACTCTTCTCTTTGCAGTATAGAAAGAACTCTTCTACGTATGGGTACAGGGCACCATGGCCTGCCTCGATATTCGCAATCAACTTCTCATGAAACCATTCATTCGCTTGTTGTCTAATCTGGTCCGAGTATCCGGGCAATAAATTCTCCCAGACGACGGGCAGAGGAACTCCCATAATCTCACGATACTTTTCTATTGGCGTATTCTGCTCCCACAATCCCTTTGATCTCAGATGATTAAAAGTGTCATGCAGAGAAGTTTCCAATATTCGATCTGTCTGAAATAACGTACCATCCATATCAAAAATCAATGAAAGCATAAACAGATTCTCCTCCTTCATATTCAGGATATAGTTTGAGATATAATAGTCACTCTACTTAAGTAAAGTGACTATTCATCAACATACGTGAATACCTATCATTTTACAACCCTTCCAAACTTTCTGATTGAAATCACCCCTTATTCCAAGGTTGGTTATGAACTGCCTCTCATTCGTCCATACTATTACCTACGAATAAACCGTCATCACGAATGGCAGGGGAGGAAGCACCATGAACCGGAAAAACCCGCATCAAATTAATCAACCTGCAGCAGAACTACCCGTTCCGCTTGAATTCGATCGCAGCTGGATCACCCAACTGGAGTCCAGACTCGATAAAGGCGGCCCTTGGGGCGATTACAGACTCTTTCAACTTGGCATTCAAGCCGAAGAGACGAATCTGATTCCCAACTTTGATGAAATCCAATGTCTGAAGCATTTACAGGGACTCACCCCTCTTCCACACCAGATGGATACTGCACGCAGAGTACTGTTTGAAATGTCAGGCCGTGCCATTCTCGCCGATGAGGTTGGACTTGGCAAAACGATTGAAGCTGGCCTGATTTTGAAAGAATATATGGTCCGTGGACTTGTATCCAAAGTGCTCATTCTCGTGCCTGCGTCCCTTGTACTACAATGGGTCCGGGAGCTGAATTCCAAATTTGGCATCCCAGCGATTGCACAGAAAAAAGCCTATTCCTGGCAAAATGAAATCGTGGTTGCCTCTATGGATACAGCAAAGCGTGACCCGCATAAAGATATGCTGCTGAATACAGATTACGACATGATTATTATCGACGAGGCTCATAAGCTCAAAAATAAAAAAACAACGAACTATCAATTCATGCTGAAATTGCGGAAAAAGTACTGCCTGCTGCTTACGGCTACACCGGTACAGAATGACATGAGCGAGCTGTTCAACCTCATTAATCTGCTCAAGCCGGGACAGCTTGGCCGTCAGGGTGATTTTGCAGCCAACTTTGTCGTCGACAAACGCATTCCGAAAAATCAGGAGCAGCTCAAGGATGAGTTGTCCAAAGTCATGATCCGTAACCGTCGCGGTGAAGGACCTGTTCAATTTACCAAACGGAACGTGTCCAATGTGAATTTGCAGCTTTCGCCTGAAGAACAAGCCCTTTACGATGGGGTCACTTCCTTTGTGAAGGATCAGTACCAGGAAGCCGGCGGCAATCTGAGCAGCATGCTTTCCCTGGTGACTTTGCAGCGAGAAGTATGCAGCAGCCGGGATGCCGTATTTGTGACGTTGGTCAATCTGTCGAAGAAGCTTCCACTGGACTCCCCACTGCGGGATAAAATTTGGGAGCTCGTTGCCCATATTAAAGCGATCAAGGAAAATACGAAAGCCGAAAAAACGATGGAACTCGTTCGTGACATGAATGAGAAGGTTATTATTTTCACCGAATACCGTGCCACGCAGGAGTACTTGCTCAATTATTTTCGCAACAACGGCCTAACCGCTGTTCCCTACCGGGGCGGCATGAACCGTGGTAAAAAAGACTGGATGATGGACCTCTTCCGTGGTCGCGTACAAGCGATGATTGCAACCGAGGCGGGCGGTGAGGGTATCAACCTGCAATTTTGCCATCACATGATCAACTTCGACCTGCCCTGGAATCCCATGCGTGTCGAGCAGCGGATCGGTCGCGTACACCGATTAGGACAGCAGCATGATGTGAACATCTACAACCTTTCGACGACAGGCACAATCGAGGAGCATATTCTGAATCTGCTTCATGAGAAGATCAATATGTTCGAGATGGTCATTGGTGGATTGGATGTCATTCTGGAGCGGCTGGAGAAGAAGGAATCGATAGAAAAAAGCTTGTACAAAATCATGCTTGAATCACAAAACGAAGAGGATATCCGCCGTAAAATGGACTCCCTTGGACAATCGTTGAACTCCATTCAACGCGAAGTCGCAGATGAGGCACCAGCCGTATCCGGGCTTGATATTCGTAAAGGAGGCCTCTGATCATGACCATGTCACCCCATGAAGTGCAGGCGTATGTGCTCACTTACCTGGAAACACTTGATTGTCAGATTATGGAGCGTTCTCCTGCCCATGTTACGGTAAAACTTTCACCTGAAGCCGACAAGGCATTAACCAACCGTCCGTATTATTGGGGATTTGTGGAGCGAACCGGTGCACCTGCGGAGACGATGTCCTTTACATTCGTCTTTGATCCGGATGCCCATCAGCAAGCGTTGGAAGCTGAAGAAGCAAAAGCTGCACAGTTAGCTCCTCCAACCTCACCAGGTACCGGTACCCCCGAGGCTCCCAAAGATACCATTCTAGGTCGGTACTTCGGTATTGTCCCTTCTCTGCCTCAGCTGGGACCCGGACGGATTTTGAAAGAAGATGTTGTATATGGCAGTCGCAGGTTGCAGCAGATCTTCAATGCAGCGCGTGAAGGCGGCGCATTCGTGAACCTGTTCGAACAGGCTGCAAAAAGGCAATTGCGAGCTACCGCGCCAGCAGTATATGAGCCATGGCTTGGTGTGTGTTTTAAAGTGGAATTCGCCTGTGATCTGAAAAAAGAGGAACTTCATTTTATCGGCATTTCCCTCAGAACAGGGGAAATTGTCGAGAAGTTCGGCTCGAAACTGAACAGGCGTGACCTTAGCCCAAGGCTGGCTGAAAATATGCACGTACAGACCGCCAAAGTGTCGCTAGCCGATGCCGGGGCAGCTCTGGAATCGCATTTGACAAATCGCTTGCTGGAACTCGACTATAGCTGGGCAGAGAAAGCCAAAGAACGGCTTGATCTGGAGCTTGCTGTTGTGGATACGTACTATGAAGCAGTTCTTAGAGAGGACACCCCTGAGGTCGACGTTGATACAACCTCTGCCTCCAGCACAGACGGTAGTTCAACGGATCAGGAACATGCAGGGACCGGGCCATTTACCCAAATTCAGACTTCTCGCTCCGGCCCTACTCGTATCCAGAAAGCACATCTACAGCCCGTCGAACCAACTGGCGTGATGATTGGAGCAGATGTCGAACTCGCTGCTGATGCTGCTGTTCAGGCAGAACCAGAAACGGACCCGGAACAGGAGAAAGCCCGCCAAGCGGTCATGGACCGGGAAGCTATGAAGCTGCAATATGAAACACGGCGTACCGAAATGATCTGGCAATATGAGCCCAAAGTGAAGGTGACCGCAATTAGCAGCGGCATGTTTCATTTGAGATAGACGACGAAGACACTACTTTTCCCGCAAATGACGGCAAAAGTAGTGTTTATTCATGAGTGGCAGCCCGACAGGTTGCAGCAACCTTTGCATAACCTGTCCTCTAAAATGGAATTAGAAACGATCACGTAGCGAAAATGGAGTCCGTTTTGTCAGGATATGTACCCCAGAAAAGTAGGTGTTAGCATGAAACGACCCTTCCACAAGGGATGGAACGTGATTCGCCGTATAACCGGCATTGTAATGTGTTTTCTATGTATAATCACCCTGCTCCCCATACTCCAAGCTGAAGGTGCTGGAATCCAAAATGCAACTAGGTCCGTACTACCCACTACATTGGCCACAAGTACGGCGGAACTTCATTCCGACACACTGGCTCCTGATGCAGTACAACAATTTGCTCGCGAGCAAGCTATCATTCTAAGTACTGAACATGAAGGGAACCATTGGGATCATGCTCAATTGGACTTTTATCCCCTCGGTCCAGGCACACGCAGCTGGTTGGTATACGCTAATGTTGGAGAGTCACCCGTTGGTTATATGATCATTTCAGCTAACGAGCAAGGACAATTACAGCTCAGCGAGTATGGTCAGGGAGAACAACGACCGTACAACATTTCCTTGTTGGATCAAGCTCTGGATCGACAGCAACTGGACTTGAAGAAAATGATTAATGACGGAGGAGGGCTTCAATTACGTTATGCGCCTCCCCTGCTCGCTTATTGGAAAGTGGAGAGACCTAACGATGATGCAATCTATATTGACGCAACCAACGGCGACACCTTACCAACGGGTATTTTGGATGCACTGGATACGGACTCACGGCAGGCTACGAGTCGAATGAAGTTCATAAGGTCAATATCTGTACAAGCTGTCGTGATGACCCCCGAGGATTCGCCACAAGTCTCCTCGTTGTCGTTGTCCGTTGACTCCATGGATCTGCAACCTCTCTTTGATCCCGCGGACAATCTGTTATGGATCACTTCAAAAGCACTTTCGATCAATGGCGTAAAAACATTGAATCAGCAATGGAAAGAGCATAAAAAGATCGTTTTCTCTGCAGATGAGAAAAATGTCTTGTATGGCGGGGCTTTGCCTGTCAGTGGTTATCAAATCTGGCGTGACGACCGTGGAACCGTTCAAAAACAATATGTAGCTATTGGCGGGAATACTTCGGTAAGACGATTTGTACCTCTTCAGACTTTGCTGCGGGACGGGCATTTCTATGCTGTGAAACCTTGACCGATCTATACAACAAATAAGACGCCTTCCTCTGGTTCTTCATAGGAATGCGTCTTTTTCTTTGGAAGAAGCTACTACCTATGTTGGTTCTTGATTCACCCTTTACCTGAAGAGCTTCGTTTCTGCATTTTCCCCTGCGAATTCATTGCTTTTTCCTTTTTTCCAACCCATAGAGATACAGCAAAAGGAATCATTCCAAACCACTTCATTGTCCACGGCTCTTTGGCTTTGGTGCGTCCTTTACGCTCATCCTTCGGAGTGTCGATATAATGAACGACTCGCTCTGTAATGTATTTCACCAGCTCATCACTTTTGGCCATAACCTCTGCCTCCTTAGCTCCGGCAAAGCCGGGGCTTGTGTTATCTCTATTGTGTGCAGAAGCGATCATCAATAAACATTTTTTTTGCTGCAAGAGTATGAAAAACAGAAGAATGCACAGTCTAATGCCAAAGGTATCCATCCACTCACTTATGGCATAAGATACCTATTTCAAGAAGGAGCGTGTATTCTCATGTATAAGCTGCTGGCCGCATCGATGGCATTGCTAATCAGCATCAGTTCCATCCCTCTGACCTCCCATGCCAGCGCGGCAACATTCGCCCTGACCGACCTGCCTACATTGCATTCACAACAATCACCCATAAGCCCATCCATGTTGCCGGTAACCGATGGGGATGCCTATCACTCCACTCATCATGCGTTTGCAGCACCTGTCATCCTTCTGGACGTTGGTCACGGCGGCATTGACGGTGGAACAACAGACCATGGCGTACTGGAAAAAGACATCAACCTAGCCATTAGCCAAAAGGTGTATCTTCTGCTTCGCAGCAAAGGTTATGCAGTCATCATCAACCGACTCGGCGATTATGCGCTTAGTGACGAGAATCGCTGGTTAAACAGTCGCTCACGCCATCGCAGGGATTTGGCTCAACGCAAAAGCCTTAGCGAAGAGGTCAGCACCGACCTCGTCGTCAGTATCCATGCCAACTGGAGTCCAAGATCAGCTGCTCGTGGCCCAGTTGTTTTACATCAGAACGAAGGAAGAAGCTACATGCTCGCAAGTTCCATTCAGAATCAGCTAAATCAATTGTACAAGACGGAGCGCGATGTGGTATGGGGCAAGCCCTTTTACCTGTTAAATCATGTGAAGCAACCCGCTGTAATTGTTGAAACCGGATTTCTGAGCAATGCACACGATCGCGCAATGATCAGCGACCCGGGCGAACAGAAACGGATTGCACAGTCCATTGCTAATGGCATTATTTATTATCTGTCGGCAGTTTAGGCTCAGCTTGCCAATGCCACACATCTCGGACCAGATCGCTAATACCGACGAACTCAATCTGACCTTTGAGCCGAGATACGGATTCATGGACAACAGCAGAGGTATTTAATCCGGTATGACCAACGTGACCGATCACTACACACACATCTTTGTCGAGAGCACGTTGGGCCGCCAAATCCATTTGCTTGCGTATTTGTTGTTTTGAATTGTGGTCATCTAGAAAAATATCGTTGCCGACGGGTGGCATATTTTTGGTGATGGCCAATTCCCCCACCACAGAGCGAAAATTGGTACGACTATCCACAAAAAATAGCCCGCGCTCTTGACATACATCCAATACAATGGACATGATGCGTTTATCAGACGTAATTTTGGAACCCATATGGTTGTTCATGCCGACGGCATAAGGAACTTCATCTATGGCTTTCTCGACTCGATCACGCACTTCCTCATCCGTCAGATTGGATGTGATCGCACCTGGGCCGAGCCATTCTGGTCTTCCCTTTTTGGGCTCCATTGGCATGTGAACAATCACATCCATTCCTTTTTCATGTGCGGCAATCGCATCTTTCTTCGTCGTTGGCAAGAATGGCATCACGGCCAACGTTAACTTAACCGGGGTCGCCAAAATTTCAGAAGTACCTTTCATGTCATTCCCCGCATCATCAATGATGATCGCCATTCGTTTACGCTGCGATTTGTCTGCCGGAGTTGGTGATATCTGACCTGAAGTTGAATCAGGTACTTGTATTAAGGTTTGCTCCGTTAACATTTGCTCTGGCTGCCCTGAACGAATTTGTGATTCCGCACTGCTGGCAGAAAAGCCAAAACCATAAACCATGAATATCGTACCTGTGAGTACCACTGACATTTTAAATTTCCAGGTGCAGGACCACCCTTTTCGTCCGGCCTTATTCATCCATCGTTCCCTCCTTTGTTCTGTCCCATCATTATTTGAACAATGAAGGGGGAATATGTAGACAAAAAAAGCCTGTTCATTCCAATGGAGCGCTGAAGGCCGCTGTGTTGGAATGACGTAAGCGATATTGGCGAGGAGCCTGACCTGTCAGTTGATGAAAAAGGCGGGAGAAGTAATGAACCGAGCTAAAATGATATTTTTCAGCAATTTGAGTGATATTTAATGTCGTATGAAGCAAATCGTACTTCGCCCGTCCAATACGAAAGTGATTCATATACTGGATGGGTGAGTATCCGGTAGATTTCCTGAACAGCTCGAAAAAATGACCACGGCTCATATTGAAGCTTTTGTAATAGATATCCAGCGGCTTGGGTGTTCCGTAAAGTAAGTCCTGCTCCAAAATATTAAGCATATGGGCTATCCGGCGATCGGGGATTACATGGCCCTTCTCCATGCAGCAGTTCAGAAAGTAGTCGATAAACGTTTGAAAATGACGCTGAATCGTCAAGCTCCGCATAAAAGTCTGCTCATTGGTGTATGAACCACTTTTATAAAAGTCTTGGAACAGATCCTGCCAGATTCGCAACGACTCCACCTTTGAAATCTCCCTAAGTTCATATGGAAAGGCTGGGCCAACAAAAGCTTGTTGCAACACCTGCGGCGGATAACAGATCGGACAGGCCGTATCAAATACGGCTTTTCGCTCCACATAATGCCAATCAAAGTAACAACACAGGTGAATCATAGGGTTATCCGAATCAGCCACCCATTCATGTAATTGCCCTGCTGGAATATAGACCAGCGAACCAGGACCGAGCCTGCTGCTCAGACCATTTGTACTTAATACCCCATACCCTTCGCTGATCAAGTAAATGGAACTGGTATAACAAATTCGCGGAGAACTCGACTGTCCCTTCGCAAAAGGGTATCGGGTCGCCAAATATACATAGGGATGCAAGGAAGCAAAATTCATTGGAAGTTTCCTTTCCGACTCCGTTTTTCTCGATGTTAACCTTTCATCTCCATCATCGAAAGGTACAATTGGGGACTAGAGGTACATATCAGCAGAGCACCAATTGATCTGACGATCGTGCAAATCATGGACGTCTTGCTAAATACAGCAAACTGCTGTTCAGATACAGTAATAACTGTACATCGCATGACTTCATGAGGAGGACGACTTGTGCAGAAGAATAATAAGCAACCGAAAAGAAGATACGAATTAAACAAGAACAAAGGCTATGAACGGGCAAAGCAGCATCCCATTTCCTTCAATGGTCCTGCGCCGGATTTTTTTGAAGGCGCACTACTGGGCAATGGAGGACTGGGTATTGTCGTAACAACCCGTCCTGACGCTGTGATGCTCCATTTTGGACACAACAATGTATGGGATATTCGTCTCGCCGAAGAACACCGTGAAGAGCTCATGACTTTCCAAGAGGTATATGACAGATTTGCTACTCTGCCAGCAGATTTGCCGCAATTAACGGATCATCCGTGGTACAAACAGTATTGTGAGATGGCCGGGCAAAATTACAGTAAGGCATATCCCAAGCCCATGCCCTGCGGGTCACTTCTGCTGCGGTATGATCGGCGAAAGGCCGAAGTCATCGGCCATGCCATGGATATTGCCAATGGCCTTTGCACGATTGATTTCCTGATCGATGGCGAACCTGCTGTATTCGAACTCTTTGTAGAAGGAGAACACGACCGGATCTGGATGAAAGTAAGTGATACTGCGACGGGTGCTCCGATCCCCTTATTCGAGGAGATCAAGCTGATTCCTGATCCCGAAACACCGCCTGAATTTCCTCAAACAGCAATCGTAACCAGTGAAATTACGGGTATAAAGTCATTTACGCAAATTTTGCCTCATGTGGAGCATCCCGCTACGCCCTATATCACACATGAAAAAGATAGAGCTTTCCGGCTCGCTGTTCGCTCGTCTGGATTAACAGCAATGAAGGAACATGCTTTGCATCATCAGACGCCCGCAGTCAACGGCTCTACTCTGGGAGAATCTGTACAAGGCTTTTTGGCCTGCGCAGAGCTGTGGGAAGGCCTTTATAGCGAACTCAATAATGAGGCCCACCCGCCAGAACTATCTTTTTTTAGTCAAGCTAAACAAGAATCCAATGCAATGTGGCGTGATTATTGGAGCCGCTCCTCCGTCTCTCTGGAAGATGAATTTCTGGAGCGTATCTGGTACCACAATCTTTACTTTTTTAATTGTGCCGTGAGAGAGGGCGTTACCTGTCCAGGTCTATTCGCCAACTGGAGCTACCGTACCATCGGTGCAGACTGGCATGGGGATTACCACATGAATTACAACACACAGCAGCCATCTTGGCTCGCATTCTCCAGCAATCATCTCGACAAACATCTGCCCTACGTGGATATGGTTGATCATGTACTTCCCATCAGCCGAGCATGGGCACGTGATTATTACGGACTAAGCGGAGCTTATTTCCCCCACTCAGCCTATCCTGTTGAGATGTCCATGATGCCCTACCCTGTCCCGCACTGGGGATGGGAAATCTGTGAGACGCCTTGGACCGTACAAAGTCTATGGTGGCACTATCTATATTCCATGGACGAGACGTTTCTGCGTGATCGTGCATTTCAACCCATGAAGGAAGCCGTGCTGTTCATGGTCGATTACATGAATCGTCCGGAAGCACAGGGTGAAGCCTGGGTAGATGGTAAATATCACATTTTTCCGACGGTGGTGCCGGAGCTATATGAGATTTCACCCGGCTTTGCCAAAAACAAAGACTGCCTGATCGACCTGACACTGACGCGATTTCTGTTCAATGCGTTCACCCAGGCCTGCGGTGTTCTTGAAAGGATAAAATCGGAGCAGGAACTGCTAGAGAATGTAGAGGAGATTTTAAACCAGTTCCCTTCTTATCCCACAGCCGAATCCCGCAACGGTCCAGTCTTTGTGTCGGTGGAGGGGGAAGATCCTGACGTGGTGTATAACGTCCCGATTCCTATTACGACCGTATTTCCAGGTGAAGATCACGGGCTTCATTCGTCAGAGGAGGAATACCAGACCGCAGTAAACTCCTACCTTAACCACCGCAACGAAGGCGGGAATGAACTGGTATTCTTTCATCTTGCAGGAGCCCGGCTTGGCGTGTTGGATCTGGAACGCTTCAAGCGTCAAATCCAGTATTGTCTGCTATCAAACGGTACTTGTACAGATCGGGTCCTGATGAGCGGTGGTCGCTATGCTGATACGGAGAACTTCGATTTCATGTCACGCATGGGCATCTGGTTCGAAAATTTCTCCCTGCCTGCCGTTATCAATGAATGCCTTCTTCAAAGTTATAATGGCACCCTGCGCTTCTTTCCCAACTGGCCGAATGGACAAAAAGCAGAGTTCCATACTCTCCGTGCTGTGGGAGGCTTCCTTGTCAGCGCGGCTTTTGTGGATGGGGAGACGGATTGGATCGAGATTGAGAGCGAAGCTGGTACTTCCCTAACCTTCTATATCCCATGGGCAGAAGGGGCATTGTGCACAGTTTCTTCTGGTGAACAATATATGTTTTCTGGTCAGGTTGGCAAGATCTCAACCGTAGCAGGAGATATCATCTCCATTGTTAAAGCGACGTTTTAGCGTATCTTGTAGAATGTGACCATAAATAAGAAGCGTCCCTGACCATCCCGGGACGCTTCTTAGTACCAAATTTACTCTTCAATTACTTGGAAGACCACAGTTCCATACGCTGAGCATATTTCTCGTTAATGATATCTTCCACTTTCTCATCGCCAGCCTTCTTCATATCCTCCAGCATCTTGTCAAATACGGAGTTGGCTTCAGCTTCACTTGGAGCAATAATGGCTCTCGTAATGCTCTGATCCATAATATCCTTCACCTTCTGGGCCGTCAGTGCTTGAGGTGTTCCCCCATCCGGATTCAGGTTATCATACTGTGCTGTATCCCATACGGAATCACCAAGACTCTTGAGGGCCAGTTCATCCACTTCACTGCGTTGGAATTTAACGGCCATGTCGTACGGCTGTCCATTTGGATCCAGGCCATTTTTGACAAACCATAACCATTTACGAACGCCACTTTTCTTCACCGTATCATCCCAGTTATCCTTGAAGCTTTTCAGGAATGCAGGGTCCGGTTGTCGCTTGCCATCCACCATAGTGTATTGCTCGCCTTCCTTGCCCCACAGCAGCAAATGCTGTCCTTCATCACTCGCCAGATAATTAAACAGCTTTATGGTTTCTTCCGGGTGTTTGTTGTTTTTGGTAATCGCAATGGCATCCCATCCAAGCGAGCTTCTTGGGCCAAATGTTGTTTGAGCCGGGTCTACACCTGGAGCAACAACCTTGTATGCGAACAACTGATTCTTTTCCCCGCCATCTTTCTTCAAGGCTCCATTGCCGTTACCTGGGTCCCAATAGGCACCTGGTGTAGAGAATACTGCGCCAGTCGTCAGCTTTTGAATCCAAGTCTGTGTTTTGCTGATCGCAAATTCCTTCTCAATCAGACCTTCTCTATATAAGCGATTGATATATAACAGCATCTCGCGATATTTGGGGTCTTTAACATCATATTGCAGACGTCCATTGTTGTCATAGTAGGCTTTTAAGCCCCACATGCCTTTGAATGTTCCCAAATTCGCGCCCATGTTCTCACCGTTCATCGTCATGGGAATGGACTCTTTGCCATCAATCGTGTTGTATTTTTCTTTAAAATTTTTCAGGAGTGCTTCAAACTCATCCGTTGTAAGTGGCTTTGAACCATCTGCTTTGTCTGGAAGAAACTCTTCCAGTAGGTTTTGTCTCATCAGCATACCGAAGACCGGATCACTGTCGAGTCCATACCAGTTTGCCAGATAGTAGTTCTTGCCGTCTGTATAACGTGTTTTGGTCAAGGTTTCGCCATACATCTCTTTCAAGTCAGAACCATACTTTTCAATTAACTCATCCAGTGGAATGAATGCACCGCTTGAAATGTACTTATCAAGTGAAGCGTCTCCCCGACTCATGACCACCACATCCGGATAGTCACCACTAGCGAGCATCAAGCTTAGTTTTTCCGTTGGATTACCTGTTGGTTGTTGGATGGAGATCTCTATGCCCGTCTTTTTGGTAATTTCCTGGGCAATTGCATCGGTAAATGGTTCTCCTTTGGTATTGCCATCAAACCACGTCAGCGTAATCGGCCCTTGTTCCCCATCTTTACCCGCTGTATTATTCTCCCCATCATTGGAGGAGCAGCCCGCAAGCAAACCAACGACTAATGCAGCCGTAATTCCCATGGTCATCCATTTTTTTGTCTTTATCATTGACACCCTAATTCCTCCCAATGAATAAATTCCTGTAGTGCTAGATTGAGCATTTCCAAAACGATCTTTGCCCACCCCCTTTCAGGGAGAAGCCACCGGACAAGCCTTCCCTGCAACCGGATCACGGAATAGATTAACTCTTAACAGCTCCCAAAGTCATGCCTTTAACAAAGTATTTTTGCAGGAACGGGTACACCATAACGATTGGTAAGGTGGCCACCATGGTAGCAGCCATTCGAATGGTATCACTCGAAACAGCATTTCGTTTAGCAGAGTTGGCCAGCATCTGCGATTGTGAAATCATGCCGCCAGTCTGAAATTGATTCAAGATTTTAACGAGCACGGCCTGCAGGGTCTTCAGGTCCGAGCTGTAGGTGAACGCATAGGAATCAAACCAGGCATTCCAATGCCCAATCGCTTGAAAAAGTCCTATTGTGGCAAGTACAGGTGTTGTCAGCGGCATCACAATCCGGAAGAAAATCGTCAGATCGTTAGCCCCATCTACCCTGGCCGATTCTTCAATCTCATGGGGCAGCTGCTCCATAAAGGTACGGACAATAATCATATAGAAGACATTCATCAAACTTGGCAAAATGAACACCGAAAATGTATCGATCATGTTCAGTGCCTTAAGCACCATGTAGAACGGAATGAGTCCACCACTGAAATACATGGTAAAGATAAAGTACAGGTTCCAGCCTTTGCGACCAACCAGATTCCGCCGACTTAGCGGATACGCAAGCATCGTAATGACGAGAACCGATAGCGGTGCGCCAATCAGCGTCCGTTTGACGGTTACCCACAGCCCGTTTAAAATCTCACTATCTTTCAAAATCTGCTGATAGCTGTCCAAGGTCAAGTCCCTGGGCCACAAGTAAACGCCGCCCCGTACCGTATCCTCCGCGCTGTTCAATGAAAGAACGAGTATATTCCAAAACGGAAGAAATGTAACCAGTAATACGAGAATAAGAATGAAATACACAATAATTTTGAAAATACGATCCCCGAATCTGTTCAGAATCATCACAAGCGCTCCCCTCTGTCTTTTGTAGTTAGAACAACGCCTGGTCGTTCACTTTTCTGGAAATCCGGTTCACGATGAGGACAAGAATAAAGGCAACAACGGATTTGAACATCCCCACGGCAGCACCGTAAGAGAACATGCTGTTTTGTAGTCCGTATTTGTAGGCATAAATATCAATAACTTCGGAGTATTCAAGCACGGTATTATTTTGCAGCAGGTATTGCTGTTCAAACCCTGCATTCAAAATGCCTCCAACCGCGAGAATAGCCAATATGACAATTGTAGGGCGCATGGATGGCAGCGTTATATGCCACATTTGCTTAAATCGGCTGGCTCCGTCCACCCTGGCCGCTTCGTAGAGCTCCGGATTAATGGAAGCGATTGCGGCGAGATACATAATGGCGCTGAACCCCATCTCTTTCCACATGTTCGACAATGCGATAATCCACCAGAATAGAGGCCCGTTCTGCAAAAATGCGACTGGTTCTTTGACAATGCCCAGCAGAACCAGAATATTGTTAAGCATTCCATCCGAAGCAAGCAGCGTAATTACAATGTTGGCTGCAATAACCCATGAGATAAAATGCGGCAGATAAGAAACCGTCTGTACAAAACGTTTGAAAAATCCCTGTCTCGCTTCATTAAGTACAAGCGCGAGAATGATTGGCGCAGGAAATCCGAAGAACAGCGTCAGCAAGCTTGTCGCAAGCGTATTACGCATAACCCGATAGAAATCCCCTGTTGTAAAGAAATACTCAAACCACTGGAAACCTACAAATTCGGCATGGAAGAACTGGTATAAAAAAGATCCCCCACCCGGCTGATAATTCGTAAACGCCATATACAGTCCGAACATCGGACCATAGGAAAATAGCAATGTCGCAATGAAGGCAGGAAGCATAAGCACGAATAACCATTTTTGCTCTTTTAGTCTGCTTATCAGATTATTGCTCCTGACTGTTTTGATAGCGCTTACCTTATGCATTAAGTACCCTCCCTTTTTCTATACAGCAGCATGGCCGGCCATATCTTGATTCAACTTCTCTCCTATTTATCATAAATTTGACGCAGATCGCTTGCCATAGTCGAATTCTCCGAAAGATACCGCTTTTTAAAGATGTTTTTGTAAAAAGAGAGGATTGGTTTTCCATATTCACTCTGCTATGATGAATTGTGCAACGAATAATCAGTCAAGAGAGGGCTTCCAAATGCGCCAATTCTATCGAAAATACATATACATGCCTTTTGTTAACCTGAGCTTTCGTTCCAAACTATTTATGGTATTTGTACTCGTCACCATCATTCCAATGATGTTATTGGTTTATTTTTCCTATGAACTTACCAAAACGAAACTTACCGAGCAGATCTACATCAACATGACGAACTCCACAGCTCAGATCACTAAAAATCTGGAGAATAAACTGGATAGCTACGAACATATTTCCGCCTCCATTTATTTGGATAACCGCCTTGCCAATTACCTTACGAACGAGTATCAGGATGATCCGTCTTATTTGGATGTCTATAATTATATTGGCAATCGAATCGACACCGTGATGGCTGCCTACCCCGATTTTGATAGCGCATTCATTTATTCGGACAATCCATCTCTGCCCAAAGACAATTATTATATCCGGCCGATTACACCCGAAGTTCAGAACACGGAACTGTTCCACAAATTGAAACAATCCTATGGGAACATTATTCATCTCTCATCGCCGCAGACAGAGAATAGTCCCGCCATGTTTACGCTTGCCCGGCTGCTGAACAACAACAGTAATCAGTATCCCTACGGAATGCTGGTCTTTCAAATTTCCGAGTCTGTCATCTACTCTCTCATGGAAAAAGAAGCAGGCGGCAAAGATATCTTTATTATAAATGACAAGGGCATTATTCTTTCTTCAGCGGACAAACAGTTAATCAATACAAGCTTGCCCGAATTGCTTCATCAAAATTTTGACGAGACGCCTTCAGGCAGATTTGATACAACTTATCAAGACGTGAAGGCTCTAGCGGTCTATAACACGCTTAAAAATGGCTGGAAAACGGTGTCCATCTTCCCTTACGACAGTATTATCAAAGATGCCAAATCTCTCTCTCAGCTGATTATCAAAATTTCACTGGGCTTCATCGGCGTGGCGCTGTTGCTCATTTATATTACTGCATCGCTGTTCAGCAAACGTATCAGGACGTTAATTCGCATGATTCGGCGCATTGAACGGGGGGATTTCAATCCTACCCATGAGGAACAAATGGGCAATGATGAGATAGGACAGCTTCACTTTGCATTCGAACAGATGACAACCCGGCTGAAAAGTCTGGTTACGGAGGTCTACCAGAAGGAGCTACAGAGTAAGGAAGCCGAGCTTGACCTGCTTCAAGCTCAGATCAATCCTCACTTTCTGTATAACACACTCGGCTCGATCTCCTCTCTGGCCGTAAAGCATCAGGATCCGCAGATCCAGGATATGGTCCTTCATCTAGCCAAGTTTTATCGGATATCCCTGAATAAAGGAAAGAGCATCCTGACCATCAATGAGGAATTGAAATTGACGCAGAGCTATAATGCCATTCAGCTTATTCGATTTAAAGGCAAGCTGAATATCACCTACACGATAGATCAATCGATCTTGCCCTACTCGACCGTAAAGCTTGCGTTACAGCCTTTTGTGGAGAATGCAGTGATTCATGCACTTTGGAACCAGGATCGGCCCCTAAATATCCATATCAAGGGCGTCATCGAGAACAATAGTATCATCTTATCTGTTATAGACGATGGAATGGGCATGCGGCGTGAGACGCTTCAGTCTTTGTTTGAAGAGAAAGAAGGACGCGGCTACGGAATTTCAAATGTGGATCGGAGAATTAAGCTAAAATTCGGTGAATATTACGGTGTTAAAGTGTATAGCAAACTAGGTATGGGAACCACGGTCCAAATTCGTCTGCCACAAAAAGAGATCCAATAAAAAAGGAGTGCGATGCAGCCACTATTGGCTTGCAAAGCACTCCTTTTAAACTATTCTACAGCATCCTTTTATACCTGCTCACGGATACGATACACCAGGCTGTCGAAATCGCCACGTAGAGGCAATTCCACCCCAATGTTCATCAGCGCACGGCCACTGACCGATAATCCCAGCTCTTCAATGAGATAGGTCTTGTTAGCATGAAGACCTGCCAAACGGAGTCTAGGCAACGGTTCACCCAGCTTCTGCGAGTGAAGAAAAGCGAACAGCACATGATCACTTCCTGCAGCATCGCTGTACTGGACAGCCGTAACCCCCTTATGTCGAAGCGAAGTCAGGCGGAATTGTCTGCCGAATTGCACGAGATGGCGAATGCCTTTGTACTGACCGATGAATTCCCCGGACTGCCCAATCCATTCATCACTCCACTCGTTCAGATTGGAGCCAATACCAAGCGTGCCCATCATTGCACTGTGGAAACGATACTTCAGGGAGACGTTTCGACCGTTCATTCCTGTAGGTGACTCAGTTACCCAACAGGTCATCATACGTGGTGCGTACGTATAGGAGAAGCCTTCCTGAATGCTCAGACGGTCGAACGCATCCGTATTGTCACTCGGCCAGGACTGGTCGGCATAACGGAAGATGCCCAAATCAATCCGCGAGCCACCTCCTGCGCAAGTCTCAAACTCCACATCCGGGAACTTGGTTCTCAGCTGTGCCCAGATATCATAGAGACTCTGGACATGCCTTACCCATACTTCTTTCTGGCGGTTAATAGGGTGCCCCTTCATGCCAGGCTCCGTGATGGTCCGGTTCATGTCCCATTTAATGAACTTAATCTCATGGTTGCCAAGCAGTTCGGTCATAAAATCGATAATGTATTGCTTAACCTCCGGCTTGGAAATATTCAGCAGCAGCTGATTGCGAAGCTCCGTACGTCCCCGGATCTCAAAATGATATACCCAGTCTGGATGTGCTCTATAGAGATCACTATCTGGGTTGACCGACTCCGGCTCTACCCATATGCCAAACTCCATCCCAAGTCCGTGAACCCGGTCAATCAGCTCAACAAGTCCGTTCGGGAACTTCTCCATATTCACGTTCCAGTCGCCCAACCCCGCTCGGTCGGAATGCCGCTGTCCAAACCAGCCGTCATCCACGACGAACAGCTCCACGCCCATCTTGGCTGCCCGCTCGGCAAGCGCCATTTGGTCCTGTGCGTTAACATCGAAGTAGGTAGCTTCCCAGGAGTTGTACAGCACTTTCCCGATTTCACTGCGAGGCAGTATGTAATTGTATTGATATTGATGCAAGCGGTGGCTCATTCCGCCAAAGCCTTCTGGGCTGAATCCGCCGACAAAGACAGGCGTCTCAAACGTTTCGCCCGCACCCAGCAACCATTCATTGTCAAAATCATTGATGCCACCTGTTACCCGCACATGCGTGAATGGGGTCTTCTCCGCAACAATCTTCCAGTTGCCGCTCCAGGCCAGAGCACCAAACCATACCCCGCCGCCGCTTTCTGTCGAAAGACCATCATCAATCGCAAACCATGGGTTGGCATGACCGTCCGTGAAACCTCTCCGCGATTCAAGTATCTTTTTTCCCTCTGTCAAAACGGTATTGCGCATTTGGAATTCACCCGACCATTTCCCCGTAACATGCGTCAGGCGGTAATCCTGGAGATATGGCAAAGTCCAGGCTGCAGATTGCATGCTTTCCAGCACGATATCCTCCTGTCCCGTATTTACGATATTGGCGTAACGCTCCACCAGGTCGAATTCCGGAATGACCCGATATACCAGCTGCGTTTCAAGTGCATACACCTGATCCTTCAACGTGATGATCAACGTCTGTCTGCCATCCTGTTCAATGATCTCATGACGGTCATACCTTACCTGAAGATCGCGGACACCATCAGGCATACGCAGTTTCAGAGATGGCTCTGTATAAGATGCACCTCCCCAGAAGCTATATTCCTCCATCTCTCCTTCCACTTCCGCATCAAAAGAGCTATGGGATTGTAGATGGAGCAACGGAGCGCTGTCCTCGATGTCTACGGGGTCACCCCAATACAGATGCTGGAGGTGTTCTCTCTCATTGATTCCGAAAATGTAGGACGAATTTTGCGTCTGTATTGCAAATATACGTAGTTGTTCATTATATTGAATCGTCAAGTTTATCATCCTTTCGAGTTCCTGTTACCCTCGTGCTGTGTGTTGTGAACATACATATTATTGTAGGAAGCAGGAGTTAAATTAGCCATATCGCATTCTTACAATCCATAGGGGAAATCATCTCTCATTTCAAATTATGAAAATAAGGCTGCGATGCAATTCGCAGCCTTAAATCTTACTTCAAAATCAGGTTATAGATGACCTGAGCCGCCTCTGCACGGGAAGCTATCCCTTTAGGCACAAACTGCCCCTGTCTTTGGCCTTGAACTAGTCCTAGTTTGGCTGCATCCTTTACCGAAGCAGTTGCCCATGAAGAAACCTGAGCCATATCTGTAAACAAGATATCTGTAGAACCAACAGGCACTTTCCCATCATTCAGTTTGTATGCTTTCATCAGCATCACCGTGATTTCCTCTCGGGTAATCCGTGCGTCCGGCTGGAAACTGGTTGTGCTTCGGCCGTTGACAATACCAGCTTGGGTCGCGATCGCGATAGGTTCCGCGTACCAGGCATCTGTCGCTACATCTGTAAATTGTAATTCCCCTGCTACGGTCAGTCCCAGAGAATGAACGAGCATGGCGGTGAATTCAGCGCGAGTGACTGCACGTCCTGGCTCAAATTGATCTTCGTTTGTGCCTTCAACATACCCCTTTGCTGCTAACTCCTTGATTACAGAGCTAGCCCAATGATTGGCCGGAACATCGGCAAACGTCCGATTCAGTTCCAGAACGGCATACTTGCTGAAGTGGCTCACTTTAGTCGTTAATACGCCATTCACGTAATCCGATTTGAGAAATTCCAATTTCCCATTTTCGTTAATATAATATATTCCTCCCTGTGAAGGGTCGAAGCCTTCAGCCGCTTCCAGACTCAGCGTAACCGGATGATTGAACGCAGAGAGTGTTTCGGTTGTACCAGATTTAGTTGTTACCGAAAGGCTGAATTCATAGATTTCTCCCTTAAGGGAAACCGTTGCCCGGGAAGATGATTCCACTGCAGCAATGACCTCCTTGGCCTTGCTGCCAAGCGGAACCATTTTCAAGGAAATGGTACTATCTTCCTGTTGCCCCGCTGGTAGCTTGCTCAACAGCTGCTGGAACAAACTCGCAGGTACTTGCAGGGTTAATATGCCTGATTTCACTTCCAGTGCACGGTCGCCGAGCTGGCGTAAAACAGCAGATGACAATTGTAGCTCTTGAGTACCAGCCTTTATGTCCACAACGGCTTTCCCTGCCCCACTGTCCACTTTCAGCATATCGGCTGTGATGACCAGTTTTGCTGTATCGTTCTCCTGAACAGTGCTATTGCCGGAGTTTCCACTAGTATTGTTGTTATTTCCATTGTTGCCAGGATTCCCTGGGTTGCTTGGATTACCTGGGTTGCCTGGATTTTCCGGGTTGACTGGTTTTTCGGTCAATTTAACCAACTTCGATTCAGCCGGTCCAAGCGAGATGGACCATGAACCCATGGCTGACGAAGATTCACCTGTCCACAAATCTTGTAACGTGTAGGATTTGGATTCATTCAATCCGGCACGACCCAAATTAATCGTTTTGTTCGCTGAACTATTGGCGCTGTAATTAAATACGGCAAGGTAATAATTATTGCCGTCTTTCAGAACAAACGTATCCGCAGCATTTGCATTCGTATTCCCTTCAAGCGGCTTGAATGCTTTTCCTTTCAGCGCCACCTGAAGAACATCCGTGTTATTGTACAATGCTGTCATGTATTCCTGTGCCTTGGGATCGTTCACATCATCGGAATCCATCATCACCGTGCCGGCAATCACACCGGAATTTACCCGACTACGGGCTTCCTCCAGGCTTGAAGCACTGCTTAATGCCAAATGATCTGGGTCTGTATAAGAATAGATCGTTCCATTTTGCCAGAAACCATATGTCAATGAATTGAGCATGTACTCCGTCTCATTGATTTTGCCATAGGTGTCACAAGAGATCCGTCTGCTATGCGCATATTGACTTGGAAAGATCGGTGCAATGGACGCACTAATAAACATTTTCCCATCCAATCGCTCTTCAACATAACGCATCCCTTCATTGTATGCCTGGATTCCTGTCGTCACGCTAGTGTCATAGTGTTGGCCTTCCAGTGATCCATGGGTCAGGAAATCCAGTTTGATGAATGTGAATCCAAGTGATTTAAACTTATCCAGAAAATAATTCATACGCATTTGACTCCCCGGATGTGTCACATCCAGTGCATATGCTCCATCCAGCGTAGGCAGAGGTTTCCCCTGAGCATCCTTGAGCACAATATCACCATACGTATATTGCCCGTTGGTACCATCTACTTTTTGGCTCATATCGTTGCCCCAATACACAAATGGCCCCCAATAGATGCCTGCATGCTGACCATTGTCCTTAATTACAGATACGGCTTGGGCAAGCTCAGCATCACTTAGATTGTCCCAGTAGGAATCCATATTAATGAATACATTTCCGTTATTGTTGAATTTCTTAAGGTTATTCTTGAAATAATTGGACACATCCACTACGTTCTGATACGAAAGCCCGCTATCATAAGCTCCCCAGCTATTCCAACCTACTGGAACACCTTGTGGCAGCTCCGGATTCAACGCCAGCGGAGGTGTAATAATTGCATTGGCTTTTCCGTATTCTTCAAGTCCTGTGCGGTAATCACTGAAACCACCTACCATAATCAGTGGTGAGGACAGCTCAGTACCGGTCAGGCTGCCATGTGGTTGGGTATCGCGAGTAACGTCACTCGCTGCACCACCATACACAGCAAATTCATTCAGACGATTAGCTGAGCCTTTCCAGTCAATACCGGTCTTCCAGGTGTCATGGGTTACTGAACCAATCACAAGACCGTTACGTGTTGAGTTATTGAATACCGTCGTCATCTCGTAGCTAGTATCCGCCCGGTTCATCGTTTGAGATTTATAGCGAATCCAGGCGTCATTGTCAAAAGGTACTGTAAGCACACGATTATCCGAGCTTACGCCGATATCCACACCACCCGAATTTTTTACGGTAATTGGTGACATGTAATTACTTTGGATCTCTGTATCACTGAAGGCATCCAGACGGTTGAGGAAATACGATTTATCTTCATAAAACCGATAGACCTGCTTCAGGGTTGGTTTGCCAATTGACGTATGAACAAAGTTCAACTCAATGCCTTTGCCGAATCCATCCTGAATCTCCACTGGTGTTCCACCGCTCGCATGACTCTCATAACCTTTGGTCTCCACAAGGCCGTCACCAAGTTTAATGCTGCTGAAAATCCCCCGCATCTTCTGCCCTTCTGCCCAGCTATAGCCGACGAATCCAGTCTGGGTATTATAAGACACTTCGTATTGTCCGTTCGATACCAGAAGGCCATACGTGTAATCAGTCACCGTGATATCCCCGTATTGTTGCGAGTCACCCGGTGTTCCCAGATCGTCATCTCCTTCACCTGGATTTTCGGGTTCTGTCTCTATCGCAGGCTCTACGATAATCCGGTCCAGATCGGGAGAATAGCCATTGTTATCTGAAAAGGTAATCGTATTCTCGCCCTCAGTTAATGGGAGGGTAAGATCATACGTACCTACCGTATCCCAATCCGGGGTTTTAGGCAGGTCGTGGAACTGCTCTTCCCCATCATTCGCATGGACATAGAAACTCCGCGGATCACCGGAAAAATAATCTACCTTAACGCGGTAATCACCTGTCATTGGGGCTATAATTTTATTGAACGTCAAGGAGCTCCCGCCATTCAGGTAGCCGACCTTTTTGCCTCCGGAAGCATTCGGACTCTCTGTTACACGCGCTTCACCAGTCAGTGTATTGCCCGAATCTTCGGCTTCATAGCTAAGCGTATACGGGATTACTTCAATTCGGTCAAAATCGGGGGAGTAACCATCATGATCCGAGAACGTAATGGTATTAACTCCCTTATCGAGGGAAGCTTCTGCATCATACGTGCCTACCGTATTCCAGCTTGCCGTTTTGGGCAGATCAATCATCTCATCCGTCTCATTGTTCATCTGCATATAGACAGGTCGCTGGTCACCAGAAATATAAGATATTCGGATCAAATATGTACCATCTGCCGGTACAGTAACATTCGTAAATTGCAGTGAACTGTTTTTGTTCAGATCCGTTACTTTTTTCCCGCCTGAACTGATACTGCTGTCCACCACCTTGGCATTGCCTTTCAAAATATTGTCGGCTGCTTCTGCCTCAATGATTGCACCATGCAGATTTTTCTTCCAGTCGTCTCCGCCACCTTCTCCCGGTATGTCACTGTCCAAACCGCGGATCACAATCTTGTCGATGTCGGGAGAATACCAGTTGTTGTCATCAATCAGGATTGTGTTGGTACCCACGTTCAACGGAAGAGTCACATCATACGTTCCCACCGTATCCCAGTCGACTGTCTTGGGCGGTTCTTCAAATTGCTTCTCCCCGCCATTCGCACTAATATTAAACGGCCGCGAATCACCTGAAATGTAGTAAACGGAAATCTTATAATTTCCTGTCTCACTTACAGTAACATTGTTAAATTGCAAGGAACTGCCTTGGTACATGCCTCCGACCTTTTTGCCGCCTGAAGCCGTCGGGCTATCAGAGATTTTCGCGTTGCCATGCAAAATATTCCCCTCGGCCTCGGCTTCATAGGTATTCATATCATCGGCGTGAGCTGTTCGGACGAACTGGCCCCCGCCAACTACCAAGCAAAAAATGATAAAGAACACAAATCCTTTTTTCATAATCCGTCCCAACATAACATGCCTCCATTTTCTTTTGATTGAGTTAGGTCTCCATATGCCTATCCTGCGGTGGTTCACAGCCATTATCTGTAATCGCTTTCATAAAGAGCTGTTAAATCCCCTCTCTCCTCCTTCCTTTCCTATATGCCTAATTGTAAAAAGGAGGCGGGGGATGTTCCATACCACAATGTTACTATTCATACAGGAAAGCCTCTTTCATTCGCCATATCATGGGTTAGTAAGAGGGAGCCAATTCAAATCATGTTCAAGGAAAACGGGAGGATCGTGATCGTTACCAGACAGCCTGTATCTTCATATACTTTTCCTGTATTCGTTGGGTGTTACGCCCTCTGTCTTCAGGAAAAGAGATATAAAATAAGATGAACTTTCATAGCCCACGTTCTGCGCGATATCGTGAATCTTGAGCGAGCCATCTGCCAGCAGTTCCCTGGCTTTATCCAGTCTGATGCGTGTCAGATAATCGTGAATTGTCATCCCTGTTTTGTCCTTAAAAATGGATCTCAAATAGTTTGGTGACAAATAGACCTGATCAGACAGGCTGTTGATGGTAATCGGCTGATTGTAATTCTGATCGATGAGAGTACAGACCTTGTGAATCAATTTTGCATTTTTGTCCATAAACCGCTCACCCAGCATACTCACGGCATCTTCCGCAGTACCGAGAATCAGATCTTCGATCTCATGCAGAGTCAGTGCATTATAGATGGAATGATACAGCTCAGCCCGCTTCGGAACAGGTTTATGAAGCTGCTCCAGCAGCTCATTAACGAGATCTATCGACCAGTCGCAGATCATTTTCTTCTTAACTCGCAGTGTTGCCAATCCCTCAATATACCCGTGCAGCTTCTGTGCCGCCCATTCAAAATCCAGTCGGTTAATGGCCTCAAACCATTCCTTTTGTTCAAAAGGGGGCATATGCTCCGTATAAAACTGGTTCGAAAGCGACTCCGCATGAATAATGGTGCCTGTACCTTCATAGAAACGCTCATTCAAAACGATGCGTGTCTGTTCGTACAGACAGTGAATATGGGATAACTCTGTCTCTTGTCCTCCTACAGCTGCCGTCACCGTAAAATCGAGGGCACTACGAATAGCCTCAGCCAAGTCTTCCCACGCATAATGTCCCGGCTGCTGGGCCGCTTCCATAAATACACCCGTCTCTCCTTCCTTGTAATCCACAAAGATCGCTTTCAGGTTCTTCGCCTTGAAGAAATGGTCGAGAAAAGACACGAGCCGTCCTGTACATTCCTCCAGACTTTGCTGTTCCTCCTCAGCCTCCTTGGGATCGATACTGAACAAGGCCATTGCATATCGGGTGGTCTCCGGTTGTCGGGTTAGACGGCTGTAACTAAAAGCGAGATCAAGAGCACGATCCTCATTTTTTTCGTAAGATAACTCCTTCAGGATGTTGGCTTTAGCCGCCTCCATGGAACGGTTCTTCATTGCAACTTCTTCACAACGCTGTTTAACTTTACTGATAACGCTTTCAATTTCGTTTAAATCCAAAGGTTTTAGCATATATCCCACGGCCCCTACGTTGATAGCCGATTTTACATATTGAAATTCATCGTGCCCGGTCAGAAACATCACCTGGATCGAGTCGTAGCTCTCATGTATCTTTCTCGCCAGATCAATACCGTTCATTATCGGCATCTGAACATCGGTAAGAACGATATCAGGCTGGGTGGCCTCAATCTTCTCCAAGGCCTCCCTGCCGTTACTCGCCGTTCCCATGATATAGATACCCATCTCTTCCCAACGAATGTAATCCCTCATCATCTCAAGTCCCAGTTCTTCATCGTCTACCAAAAAAATACTGTACATCAACGTCCCCTCCCTTTGTCTCTGTCTGTCTCTATTATATGTTTTTCCCCCCGTTGGACCATGGTCCATATAAATGAAAGTTATTTTCAAGTATAGATCGTTATTTTACCAACTCCAGCTCGCTATTGAAATAGTAACTTTCGCCTGCTTCGGCATGAAGGATCGTTCTATGGTTGCCCCAACAAATGGTGAACGTTCCCGGCGAGAAAGTGTGAATGTTCGTAGAGGTCAGCTTTCCATTCTCCCAGACGATGTCAACCTCGGCATTTCCTTTTGCTCTCAGCCCGGTTATCGAGCCGGTGCTCCATGCCTGTGGAAGCGCTGGGAGAAGGTGGATCTCGCCCGCATAACTTTGCAGCAGCATCTCCGCTACGACAGCTGTACCGCCGAAATTTCCATCAACGACAAAGATATTACTCTCTGCTCCAGCAATTCCGGATTTGGAATAGGTGAACAGATTATCGAAGCACAGGCCGCCGATCAAATGTGAGAGGTGTTTATATGCCGTCTCCCCATCGTGCAATCTCGCAAAACCCAGTCCAAACAAAGCAGCTGTAAATTCAACATCCTCCAGCTCTTCCTGGACCATGCGGTTCTCCAGCGTTACTCGTGCTGCAGTACTGAGTTCCGGTGTATGGTCAGGTGTAATCTGATTGTCCGGATACAGCGCATACATATGAGACAAATGCCGATGCTCCGGCTGCACCTCCTCATAATCCTCCAGCCACTCCTGTAACTGACCTTTCTTGCCGATCTGTAGAGGTGGTAGCTTGCTGATTGCTTCTTCCAGCTTGCGTCCAAGTTCCTCGTCTTTGTTCAAAAGTTCAACTGAATTAAGACAAAATTCGAAGAGCCTGCGCACCAGCATCTGGTCCATTGTTGTTCCCATGGACAGCTGCTGTGCCCCCTCTCTCGAATTATCAGAATAGAAATGATTTTCCGGCGAATTGGAAGGACCCGTCACCAGCCAACCGTTCCGAGGATGCTCACACATGTAGTCCAGATAGAAAGCCGCGGATTCCTTAAGTACAGGATAGGCCACATTCTCTAGGAAAACACGATCCTGACTGTACTCATAATGCTCAATCAGGTGTGTAGCCAGCCATAATCCGCCTGTAACGTTCAGCCCCCATGAGGTCTCCCATCCAGGCAACGTAAAGCCCCATACATTGGAGAAGACATGAGCGACCCACCCATCGCATCCATATACATTACGAGCCGTTTCCCTGCCCGCCTGTGCCAGATCCTCAACATACCTAAATAACGGAAGATGGCTCTCTCCTAGATTCGTAATCTCTGTGGGGTAATAATTCATCTGGGTATTCATATCAAGGTGATAATCACAGCTCCAGCCCATTCGGCACGCTTCACCATCATTCCAGATTCCTTGGAGATGGAGTGGCAGCGGAGAGTTCTCGCGAGACCCCGCAATGGTCAGATACCGGCCATATTGAAAAAACAATGCGTACAGCTGCGGATCTTCATCCCCATTACCCTGTTCCAACAAACGAATACGTTGATCTGTAGCCAGACCGGATTTCCCCTTGAGCCCCAACTGAATATCAATCTTGTCATATTGCTTGCCGTAATCGCGGATATGATCCTCCCTAAGCAAGGCATACCCCTTGTTTAAAGCCTTCATCAGCGTATACTCGTTCTCTGTTTTCCAATCCTGATCTGTACGGCGATAATCCGTGCTTACACTAAAATAAATCCATGCCTCATCCGCTCCGGTCACGTTCAATCGACCATCTCTACTTACGATGGTACCCCCGGATACAACCAACTTGACCAAACCCTTGGCCCATACGCCGCAAGTCCCATCACTATGTACATTTTCCGTTGCCTGCCCTTGGAATTCAAGCGTGTTGTCATCTAAGGCTACTACCTTGAATGAGTCCGTGCCTGCCTGCAAGCCAAGTGTAAAGGATACGCAACCCTGAACATTGCTCCAAATTCTTGAGGCCACTATATCATCGGCGTGAGAAGCGAAAACTTCACGAAGAATCGTGATGTCATCATCTTTCCAGAACGCCCCGGCCAGCGCATGAGTCAGATCCAGCTCGCGTTGGAAGCTTCCAGTTTCATCAGAACCCGAATTCTTCTTCCCAAAATCAATAACAACATCACATAATCCAAGATGGGTGCCGAAATTACGTTTCTTTGGCTGTAAATGCTGCTTGGCAAGACGGTCTCCTCCATCATAATCCCCAGAGAAAAAATGATCTCGCATCTCTTGAAGTGCAGCCTTGCCTCCTTCGGAAGGGTGCTCCGGATCAATTTGACCCGACCAGTAGGTGACCTCGCTCATACTCCATACTTCTCGATGCGAAGACGCCATAACAACCGCCCCTATTCTTCCATTGCCCAGCGGCAGGCCTTGAGACCAATCCGCTGCAGGGGTTGAATACCACAAAGTAAAATCGTTCATATCATGTCCTCCAGTCCAATAATGATTATCTATACAGATAGACTCATGACCCAAAACAGACAAACGCGCGATCTGTGAGATACAAAAGCGCGCGTTTGACTTTGTTTTTATATTCTAAAACCGTTCACATCTCTGGGTTGTCATTTCTCCCAGGTCAGTTTCCCTTCACGGTCAATCTGAAGATTTTGGATTCCGCCGGTTCCAGTGAGACCGTAAGCTCTCCAGACGTTTCCCCTTGTGAGCCTTCCCACAGATCTTGCAAACTGTAAACGGCATTGGTGTTTAGTCCGGCCCGCTCCAGCGAGATGGATTTCACCGCGGCCTGTGCAGCATCAAAGTTGAAGACGGCGAGATAGAAACTTTTCTCTTCCGACGATTCAAGGACAAACACGTCAGAAGACAGCTTCCCAAAATCACCTTCAACTGGTCGGAAGGTTTTGCCCATACGAGCAACGTTCAAAATCTCCTTGTTACCAAGCCACTCTCTTGCTCGTTCGGCAGCATCCTCTTTGCGGAAGTCATCCCCGAGTAGAAGCACCGTACCGGCAATGACTGAAGCAGTCAGGCGGCTACGTCCTTCATGCCAGCCGGTAGCTTCCTGGTTGAAGCTCTTGTATAACACCGAATGATCCGGATCATTGTAGCGATAGAGCGTATTGCTCATCCACCAGCCGTGTGTCAGCGAGTTCAGCAGATATTCCGTATCCGCAAGTGTACCGAAGACATCACAGGAAATACGGCGGCTGTGGGCAAAAGCATATGGAAATAATGGAGCGATGGACAAGTTAATGAAAAATGGCCGTCCAATTACTTCTGGCGAGAGCTTATGCTGCAAATAAGACATGCCATAATGATAAGCCGCGATCCCTGTTGTAATATCCGAATTGTGGTGCTGTCCCTCCAACGAGCCATGTGCCAAGAAATCCAGTTTGATATATTCGAAACCTTCCGCGATGAATTTATCCGTGAACCAGTCGATTCTTTGCAGGTTGCCAGGATGTGTCGGGTCTATTGCCAGACCACCGTCTACATCTGGCAGAATTTCGCCCTCACTGTCACGCAGCAGAATATCTGCATAGGTGTATTTGCCGTTTGTTCCTTCGACCGCTTGACTGAACTGATCAGGCCCTCCCCAGAAGGCAAATGGGGTCCAGTACGTTCCCGCTCTATGTCCGTTTTGCCGTACTCGGTCCAGTGCGCTCTTCATCTCTTCCGGCGTAAAATTGTCCCAGAAAGCATCAAAGTTGATATATAACGTATCCTCATTCTCGAATCCAAGCGGCTGCACTTCATTTTTCAGAAAATCGCTGGTCGCTGTATATAGATCATAGTCCAGATCACTCATAGCCGCAGACCAGCTGTTCCATCCGATGGGGACACCGCCCTCCCAAGGTAATTGAGCCTCAATCCAGCTATTAGCCCTACCGTAGGCTTCAAGACCTTCACGGTAGTCTTCATAGAACCCGACGAATACCAATGGAGATTCAACTCTTTTTCCCTTCACATAACCATGAGGCTGGGAATCGCGAGTCAGTTCACCCACCGCACCGCCGTACAGATCAAGTCCCTCAATTTGTCCGCTTTTTTCGCTTTGCATACGAATCCCTGTTTTCCATACCTTATGCGTAAGGGAACCCATCACAATTCCCCGGCGGCTGTCGGGCGCGAACAAGGCTGTCGCCTCATAACTCTCCATATCAAGCGGCGGCTTAACCACCGTATATCTGACCCATTTATCATTGTCAAACGGAACACGCAGAATGCTTGGTTCATTCTGGCCGGATTCTCCGCCGAGTGATATGGTTTTGGATTGGATGACAGCCATGCGATTCGCCTTAAGCTCTTCATCACCGACTATAGCGGTCTGCACCAGTACATACGGTGAGGATTCATACATATAGAAATGCTGCTCCAGTTGCGGCAGCAACGAGGCTTTATGCAGAACGACCAAGCGGATGCCTTTTCCAAATCCTTCTCGAACAATATCTTCCTGTGCCGTCAGCTCATGGTTCTGATAATGATCCGTGCTGTATTCCCGGCCCTGCCAGCGAAAAGCACTACGAATGCCCTTCACATGGGAAGAATGCTTGCCGATGAAGGACACTTCACCATTTTCAAGATTGATCTCCAGGCTCACGTGGCCATTTGTAACGCTTACAAGATTAACATTCTGTTGCTGCACTTGTACGGCTGTATCGCTAGTTAGCATCATATGCCTCCTTATTGTTGCATGCTGTGCCCTGAGCGGAGCTGATTATGTCTCTCCTGCCCAAGTCTGCCCTCATTATAAAGACCGAATAGAGCATTTTCCATGCAACGATCTTCCGATCCATAACGCGATTTAACTCAACTTTACCCTGTAGGTACGTCCTGCAGATGTAGGGAAGCTTATGATATTTGAATCGGTTTCCTCCGTTTCAAGTACGCTGCCGTCAAGCGTTACCACAACTGGGCCTTCACCTCTAAGCACGCAGTCCCGGCCCAGATGAGAAGTGATGTACGCTTCTACGAGTTGTCCGTTGTCCCACCGGATACTGACCTCAAATCCACCTCGGGCACGCAGGCCGGAAACGTTGCCCTGCTGCCAAGCATCCGGCAGTGCAGGTAGCAGTTCCATATAAGGACGGTGAGATTGCAGCAGCATCTCGGCTATCCCGGCAGAGGCCGCGAAGTTGCCGTCGATCTGAAACGGAGGATGTGCGCCCAGAAGATTCGGATATACACCGCCATGGTTGTATTGTTCCGACGCTCCATCTCTGACCAGACGCAGCATGTTGGAGAGCAGATGCAGGGAACGATTTCCTTCCCTGAAACGGCTCCAAAGTGCAACACGCCATCCCAGGCTCCAACCCGTGCTTTCGTCTCCCCGCCGCTCAAGGGAGGTTCTGGCGGCGACAAACAACTCTGGTGTCTCTTCGTCCGAAAGCTGTCGACCCGGATACACGCCTACCAGATGCGAGGTATGCCGGTGGTAAATGTCCTCATCCTCATAGTCCTTCGCCCACTCCTGCAATTGGCCATATTTCCCGACTTGCAGCGGCAGAAGGCGTTCGCGAATGCTCACCAGTTCTTTTCTGAAATCCAGGTCCGTTCCAAGTATTTCCGAGGCTTCAATACAGTTGGTGAACAACTCCCAGATTAATGAGATATCCATGGTTGAACCCGGACTGACCGCTGCTACACCTTCCGCTGTCCGGAATTTATGCTCCGGCGAAGTTGAAGGCGAAGTCACAAGGTGACCGCTACCATCGTCAATGAGCCAGTCCAGTGCGAACAGCGCAGCTTCCTTCATCACTGGATACGCGGAATTCCGCAAATACGTCTCATCTCCGCTGAAGGCATAATGCTCCCATAAATGCTGGGTCAGCCAAATACCTCCCATCGGCCAGAAAGC
Organism: Paenibacillus sp. RU5M; assembly: GCF_900221055.1. Classification (NCBI taxonomy): domain Bacteria; kingdom Bacillati; phylum Bacillota; class Bacilli; order Caryophanales; family Paenibacillaceae; genus Paenibacillus; species Paenibacillus sp. RU5M. The sequence continues at coordinate 931,352 of NZ_OBQM01000002.1, forward strand.
CCAGCTTGGATCACCGTCACCATAATTGCCCACCGGTGCCGTCTGTCCCCAAATATCCGTGTTATGATGCGTGGTCCAGCCTCGGGTACCATAGTTGACCTGTGCGGTCTCAACGCCCTTCTTCGCCAAATTGCTGATCAAGTCCAGCAATGGCTCATGGCATTCAGCCAAATTGCATATTTCAGCCGGCCAATAGTTCATTTCAGTATTAATATTCAGCGTGTAATTGCTGCTCCATGGAGGACGAGTTACTGCATTCCATATGCCCTGAAGATTCGCAGCCTGCGTTCCCGGACGGGAGCTTGCTATCAGCAAGTAGCGCCCATAATGAAAGAGAAGCTCCACAAGCCCCGGATCCTCCGCCCCATAGGTCGTAATCCGCTGTTCAGTGGACATCTGCTCCGGAGCAGGTGAATTCCCCAGCTGAAGCTTCACCCGATCGAAGAGCAGACGATAATCCGCAATATGGGAGTCAAGCAGGCTGTCATACGGCTTGGCTACCGCCTCATTCAGAAATGAACTTGCAGTGAAGGAAGCATCTTTCCCCTCGACTCCCGGAATGGCATCCATACCATTAAAACTTGTAGCCGCACTGAAATAAAAGGTTGCCGTTGTCGCACCCAATACATGAATTCCACTGCCATCTACCGTTACCTGTCCATCCTCTGTCTTCACCGCTAGCTGGCCTTCAAAGACCATGCCCTTGTTATTTCCGGGATCACCGTATCGGATCGGCTCATCGCTTGCAACATAGCTTGGATCGACATGTTCAGGGGCCGTTCCTTCCATAACAAAGCGGCCTTCCCTCACACTAGTCACATGCCGAAGCGGGCTAACCAGTGACGCATGTACATTCAACGCACCTTCCACACTCGCAGCCAGCCGTAGTACAAGTACCTGATCAGGATGCGACGCAAACATTTCACGGGTATATATAACATGGCCAATCTGATATTCAAGGCTGTGCACTGCATGTTCTACATCCAGCGTCCGCTTGTAAGAATGGTAGATGTTCCCGTGCTCAAAACGCAGGAGTAAATCCCCGAAAGGCAGATAGGACTGGGTATACGGACCCAACATCTCTTTGGTCAGCATGTCCGCTTCTGTATAACGTTCCTCCTGTAACAGCTTGCGAACCTTTGGTAGAGCGTCCTTTGCGCCAGGATTACTGCCGTTCTTCGGATAACCGGACCACAGCGTGTCCTCATTCAAGCTGATTTTCTCCTGCTCCACCCCACCAAAAATCATACCGCCCAGACGGCCATTACCTATGGGAAGCCCTTCGGTCCATACATGCGCAGGTTTGTCATATTGAAGTTTCATGTGCACTCTCCCTCATGATTTCTCAATTGTTAGTCAATTCCTTCAGGAACATTAGTGAACGTATTATCCGCAATGTCAATCTCGCTGCAGGCGATTGCATAGACTGCTTCTTCAACGCAGGATAACTTTCCTGTCTCGCTGGAGGAACATATTTTATTCGACTTGAAAACCAACCCACGAGTGGATTTGGCGCTTAGAATCGGGACATCACTGCAAGTTTCGAAACGGTTATTCAGGATAACGACCTGTCGGTGGACCGGAGCGCTCTCATCAACCACCACATTCTCCGGGGATATGAATATCACGGGATGCTCACTGCCGCCACATTCAATAAAATGGTTATCGGAGATCGTCACATCCTCTACCCTTCCGGACTCATACCAGGACTCCGCATCCACCGCAATCAAAATAGCATTCATGGACATGCGTTCAAACGTATTCCCGGTAATCAGCACTTTCCGACGAGTCGTTACGAGGATGCCTCGTGTTGGTACTCGGGCAAAATGATTATTTGTAATTTCCACTTCAGGTGTCCAGGTTACATTCTCAATGACATCATAGCTGCCAATACCGTCCGGTACCGGATGAGCAAGAGTCAGCAAAAGCTCACGAGCACTTAAACGCTCAACCGCAACCACATTGTTGGAGGCGTAGGTCGTCAACGAACCGGAACGGACAAATTCGATTTCATCACCAGGATAAAAGGCCGGAAGCCCATACGTCTGGGGATGCATGAATCGAACTTTCACGCGATCCACCGCCGGCTGATCTACAATTCGTAAATAGGTACCGTGGACATTGACAGGATCATCATGCGAACCGGAAAAATAGCTATCCCTTACGGCAACCTTGCCTCTGCAGCTGGAGATGTGCAGAAAATCCGCAAAGCCGGCAACCGTACGTTCCGTTTCGGTACGGGGAGCCAGGTTCATCCGTGAGAAGGTCAGATTTGTGCTGAACTGTCCGACGACCCCGAGTCCGTGCAGAAAATGCAGACTCACGTCTCTCCACGTTATATCCGAGCATTCGGTCATAAAAGCTCCAACTTGATCACGAATGCCATCGCGGTTTTGTAGAACATGACCAGGGACTACATCAGGTTGAAAATCAAAATGCAAACGGATGGTCATGGGCTCAAGCTCTTCCACAGATTGGGCCAATTCCAGCCAATTGTCGATTCGCCAGGTTGTATTCCGTAATGGATCATAGGTTTGCATGGGACCTTCCGCAAAATTCCAGCCTTCACCGAGCCAAGTTAGCTTGTTGTCCCGAATCTGATAACGGGAATCGGGGTGAACCCGCGCATCGAAATAATGCTTTCCGCTTGCGATAATCGTCATCTCCGTCACCGTCGGCTGGTGATAGTCTGTACGCAGGTTGCGAATCTCTACATTGGTGCAATTGTCCAGCAAAAACAGGGTCTGTTTGCCGTGGAAAATAAACAGGGAGCCGTTGCCCTCCAGTGTTACATCGTTCATCCCTTTCAGCAAAATGGCAATGGTCTTGGTTACGTCTGGATTCTCTTCTTCACTCGTCGTATTGGAGATATAATAAGGCGCCCGAATAGCCTCCTCCGGGTAGAAATGATATCTGCCTCTCGCACAGTCCAGCACCACCGGACCAGAAATTTCGGCCGCCGCCTGAATTGCACGAGCCATGGCTTGCTGGGTGTCCAACTCAGAGTCAGGCACAGCGCCATAATCCGTCAAACTTATCGTCGTGAAATTCGTGATATCTTCTTGTTCTGTCACAGAAATGATGATCCCACCCTTCTTGGTATGTAACACATCCATTGCTTCTTCTCTATCATCACATATACTCCATCATCATACTTCGCTTCTGCCTAAATACAAGGAAAATCAGGTGCCGGTACATCATAGGCACCTGATTCCGATATCCCTCTTAATTACTTGCTTGTATCATATGCTTTTTGCAAAATTTCTAGATAACGATCGAGCTTCAGGTTCTGTAAACCTTTCACATAAGCTTCCCAGTCCTTATTCAAGTCCTTGTTGCCTGTGATGAATTGCAATTCATTTTGCTCAATGTAGTTTCTGATGTTGGTTTGCAGCAAACTGGCTTCGTCAATTTCGTTTGGATCAATCCAGACGGACCAGATCGGGAACAGCTCTTTCGGCTCATGCCCTTCGTACAACAGCGATGCGTCATATAATCTGCGCTCATAACCATTGGATGCATAAATATCTGTGCCTTGAACGAAGGTATCACGATATTCTTTTGGCATATAGAAGTGAGCCATACCACTCCAGCCCGCATTACGTGGTGCCTCACCCTCAGCCATAGGGATTTGTTTCACTACAGGTTTAACGTCTTTACCCAGTGCCACATCACCTTCCACCGGGTCAGTCCAGTCAATCCCCTTCATACCGCTTGCACCGTTCGTTTGACCTTCTGGTGTGAACATGTAGTCAACCATTTTGATCAGGGCAATTTGCGCTTCTTCACTTGCCTTGTTTGTGATTACAAATTTCGCTCCTGGAGATACACCGCCCGCATCATGCGTCGCATAGGACACACCCTGTGGTCCAGAAATCGGCGCCAGCGGGTTATAGTGCGCCGAGCGAGTATTGCCTTCGTCAATGTTCACGAAAATTGCGGGATGCATAGCTGCACCAGCACCCAAAATTTCAGCGTCAGCATTTTCACCGATTTTCTTGAACGCTTCTGCATTTTGTGTGAATGCGCCAGGGTCAATCAGACCTGCATCAAAGAGGGACTTAATGTAAGTCAATCCTTCTTTCCATTCAGGTGTAATTGCCGCAGATTGAACTTTTCCATTTTCCATTTGCAGGTAGTTTCGGTCATCATCATAGACAAATGCATTCATCAGGAACGGAATAATTCTTACGCCGAACTCCTCTATGGAACCACTCAGAGGTACCTCATCTGCTTTGCCGTTTCCGTTCGGGTCCTGCGTCTTGAAAGCTTGCAGCACGTTTTTGAATTCTTCGGTCGTCTTTGGCATTTCCAGATCCAGCTTTTTCAGCCACTCGGTATTAATCCACATCTTACTCGGGTAGGAGCAGTGGAAACATTCCGTATATGCAACAAGTCCATAGATATTGCCATCAGGTGCTGTATTAAGCGTTTTCAAATTAGGGTTCTTCTCCATAGCTGCTTTGATGTTGGGAGCGTATTGATCAATGAGATCGTTCAAAGGAACGAGCACACCCTGCTTGCCATACTTCAGCAGATCTGCCTGAGAGAATTGGTCTATATAGTGGGTTAGCAGATAGGCATCAGGATAGTCGCCGCTTGCCAGCGAGATTTGCCGCTTTTCCTTGGCTCCATCCGATGGGTTGATCTCCCAATTGAATTTGATATTGAATTTGTCTTCCACAAATGCAGTGAATTTATTGGTCGGAATATCAATGCTAGAGTCCTGAACCGCGAACACGCTGATATTCACCTTGCCGCCCTCTTCCGAGCTCCCCGGTTGTGCTGTAGATGAGCTACCATTGGAACATCCGCTCATGACAACTGTGAATGCCACTACCAGCATCAATAACGTTACCATACTTTTCTTCAAATCTGATCACTCCCTTTTTGTAGTTTACCAGTTGAGACGATGGTACCTTGCGTATGAACTGTCTATATCTTCTTTCTCCATACACCGAATCTAAGGATCAACCTTTAACAGAACCGACCAGCATCCCCTGTACAAAATGACGCTGTACAAATGGATAGATGACAAGTACAGGCAAAGTGGCGACCACAATTAACGAATATTTTAACAGTTCGGTAAGCTGCTGTCTTTCCACCATTTTCGCGACGTCCATGGCACCCGAACCATTATTTTGAATGATGATACTTCGCAAGATGAGTTGCAGCGGGAACAGGTCTGCCGATTTGAGGTAGATCAGGGCATCAAAGTACGCATTCCACTGCCCCACAGCATACATGAGAACCAGCACGGCGATGATCGGCTTCGATAACGGGAGTACAACACTCCAGATAAATCGCATATCACTACAGCCGTCAATTTCACTGGCTTCCAGAAGCTCCCCCGGAATAGAAGATTGAAAGAACGAGCGAGCAATAATGACCTGCCATACCCAGATTGCATTCGGGATCAGTAACGCCCAGCGAGTATCAATCAGATGAAGCTGCTTCACAACCATATAAGTCGGAATCAGCCCACCACTGAAAATCATGGTAAAGGTAATGATCATCATCAGGGTGTTCCTGCCGAAAAAGGTTTTGCGTGACAACGGATAAGCAATCATGATGGTTAACGCTACACTGATCAGGGTACCTGCGACCGTATAGAAAATGGAGTTACCATAGCCGATGAGAATCTCAGGTGTATTAAATAATGCCTTGTAACCGTTGAAGGAAATATCTACGGGCCAGAGCCATACTCGACCGGAAGTTACTGCTGCCGGGCTGCTGATTGAGCTGCTGACGATAAATATCAGTGGGTAAATGACCACCAGCGCCACGATACTGAGCAAAATGTAAATTGTAATCAGAAACGTTTTGTCCACAGCGGACTCTTTAATCTTGGTTTGAACGTTTGCAGCCATAGGTGAACTCCTTTCCTACCAAATGCTATTCTTAGTAACTCTCTTCGCCAAACCATTCACCGTAACCAGTAAGACCAGATTGATCAGTGAGTTGAACAGCCCCACCGCAGTTGCAAAGCTATAGTTGGCATTCAACAGGCCGACTCGGTAGACATAAGTTGCAATGATTTCAGAATTAGCCAGATTGAGCGGATTCTGTAACAGGTAGACTTTCTCAAAGCCAATCGCCATGACATTTCCGACATTCAGGATCAAAATAATGACAATGGTTGGCACCAACCCTGGCAGATCCACGTGACGGATTTTTTGAAAACGCGAGGCCCCATCGACTTTAGCCGCTTCGTACAATGTGGGATCGATTCCGGCAAGTGCTGCCAAATAAATAACCGCACTGTAGCCCGCAGTCTGCCAAATGTCGGACCAGACATAGATCGAACGGAACATGCCCGGCTCACCCAGAAAATTCACGGAATCCAGCCCAAAGAAGTTCATGGCGATGTTCACAAATCCAAGCCGTGGTGCCAGGAACAGCATAATCATGGACACCATCACGACTGTTGAGATGAAATAGGGTGCAAAGGATACGAGTTGGACGAATTTCTTGAACTTTGCTCCGCGTACCTCATTAATCATGAGTGCGAGCACAATCGGAATTGGAAATCCGGCCAACACTAAATAACCGCTAAGTAAAATGGTGTTCTTTACCAGGGTCCAAAATAATGGGTTCTCAAAGAACAGACGAAAGTTTTGAAAACCAACCCAATCACTTCCCCATATCCCCTTGATGACGTTATAGTCCTTAAAGGCAAGAACCGCATTGATCATCGGATAATACTTGAAGATGAGAAAAAATAGCAAGGGCGGAATCACCAGTAGGTGTAACTGCCAGTGCTTCATCATTCTTTTGCGGGCATTGGTCAGAAAACCAGGTGCCTTCGGCTGTGTTGATGTCTTGTGATTTAATACGATTTCCTTCTCCAGAACAATCCCCCCTTACTAGCTGTCTGCGATGCGTAAATTATGATAGCGCTTTCTTGATTCTGATCATAGTCGATTTTGATGTCCTATAAACAGGTACACCTGCGCCGTTACACGTACAGTTATCCTGTTTTTGGGGGCACACATCCGCAGTACGACAGCCATTTTTCCATTACGGAGGCGCATTCGCAAAAAAAGACCGCATTGTCCGGAACACGGACAACACAGTCTATGGGTCTTCCTTTCATTTAATCGTCAACCGATTGTCTATACACACTGGGCGAAACGCCATTCAATCGTTTGAAGGCCCTCCTAAAGGAGTGAGAACTATTGTAACCTACCCGTGACGCAATCTCGTCAACAGTATAATTGCTCTCTTTCAACAAAATCACAGCCTGATCCATTCGGACTTTGATCAGGTGATCGGAGAAATTAACCCCCGTAAACTCTTTGAACAATTGAGAAATGTATTTCTCAGGCCGCTCCACATGCTCTGCCACCCGATACAGAGTCAGCTCTGTATCTGAATACATTTTCGCAGTATATTCCTTAATCTGTTTGATGATTTGAATATGAGCATCCTTCTTCTTGTTTGCAATAACGGAGCAGAGCTCTTCCATGATCTCATAAAACTCAGCTTTGATTGTTTCGAGCGGCTCCGAGGAACCAATATCAATGACCCGCCGTTTCACATTCTCGATGGAGGCATATTCCGTAAACGCCTTTTGATCCAGCAACTTGAGAAAAGTCCCCTTCATTTCTCCAACAAGTTGATGCTTCATTTCCATGGACAACTCCCGCTGCTCCGTGTTCTGCACAATAATTGCATCGACAATCCGTTTGGCCTCTTCAAGTTCCCCTGCACGGATCGTGCCAATCAGTCGCTGCTCCGAATCCAGCGGGTAATAATACGTTGTATTTTCGGTTTGGGCTTCGTTGTTCCACATCATGCCTTTTTTATTCATGTAGACTGCATACTCCAGCGCCTGATTGGCCTGATCAAAGGAAAGGCTGACCTCTGTCAACGATGTGAAGAGATTTCCGAATCCTGACTGGATGGTGATCCTGTATTCATTGAACACATACTGTGCCAGATTCTCCATGATATGCGTGATATCTTCCTTTTCACGATCCAATTCGGAGTCGGTTTCCTTGGAAAAGAACAGGATGACCACTTTATCCGAACCCATATCGGTCATCAGGACATCCACGTCCAGTTCAGCCAAAGCCTGCTTCAACAGTAATCGGGAGGCATTCAGTTCATTCAGGATCTCGACGCTGTCCATACTGGCATAACCCTTAATCTGGACAATTCCAGCATATCCCGTGCCTTGATACAAATTAATATCTGCCTGTTCGGCAGCGGAAAGAATCTCATCCCGCGATTTGAATTCGCCGGAGATCAGCCGCTTCAGGAAGGCATCCCTGACCAGTGGGAGCTGGCGATTTAATTCGGATTCAAGCAGCTTGTTCTTGGTGAGCATAGCAGCGATATTTCCACTCAAAAAGTCAAATTCATTTTTGGGAGCCGATTCATCCTTCCCAAACTGCTCTTTCATTACACTTAACAGTCGATTGATTGGAACGCTGTTGCGATAAGCCAGCACAAGTCCAACAATCAGTCCGATGAGCAGTGTGCCGCCCGTAATCAGCATCGTCATCCCCTTGATCCTGTTTGCATTCTCCATCAGGACATGACGGGGAATACCCGCCTGGTATACCCATCCGTTCTTATCAGATCTTGTAGTGATCACAAGATCATCCCCATAGAACTGGCTGACTCTGCTTGGATCAAAATGAGAGTCAGAGGCCATTTTCACCATCTCGGGCTCGGAGCTCCCTTGCAGTGCAATGGTATTGCCCTCCGCATCACTGATATGAACCCAGCCACCGTATCGGTCATTCAGGCTGGACAACAGACTAAGAATCATTTTCTCGTCAATGATTACAACGGCGACAGCCGGTGAAGAATCATTGAAGCTGTCCAGAGGCAATGACTGCATATATGTGATTACCGAAGTCTGCTTCCCCCTACTGACATAGGAACTAAGCGGTTTAATCTCACTCCGGTGGGTCTTCCCCAACACGTCCTTCATCCATTCTTCTAACGAAAGATCGTTATAACGAAAATCAGTGTAATAGTGATTTGGTCTGTAAGAAGAACCCGGGGTCAAAATTAGATTGTAATTCGCAAGATAAATATAATAATTTTGCAGAAAATCATTGGTCTGTCCAAAGGTCAACACATTCTCCATCGTTCTCCATATCCCATATACGTTGGTTTCGTTGTCCCTTTCATTCATAAGAACGTTCAATTCCTGATTGACCGCAAGCTGTCGGGTGAAGCCCTCCACTTCCGCCATGCGGCCCTCCAATATTTCCTGGCTTTTCTGGAGTTGGGTAACACTATTCTCAATGGAAATGGACTGTGTTACGGAGATGGAAGTTAGATAAGACATATAACCGCCAATGCTGGGTATAACCAAAATGATCACGTAGGAAATTAAAAATTTACGAAAAACATTGGAATATTTAATGGGTAACCCTCCTCCCCCTCCTCGAGGTATTGGTAGCGTTATCAAAGATAATAATATTTTCCGGGTTAGTCAATTGTTTTATCTTATTCTTCAATCGTGTTTCATTCGGGAATGAATAAAAGGCAACGATAAAAAGACGATTATCATTGCTTTTTTTAACATTTCCGAAGTTCTTTGGTTTGAGATGATAATTCCTTATCATTCAGAAAAAAGGGGCCGAGATAGCCCCCCAATCCTAGTTTACATCATTTCTTCTTTGGTTCTTCCACCTCTGATCGGGCTTTTACAACCTGATCGACGGATGCTGCTTCAACATCGCCAAAGGCCCAGTGTGTGGAAGGAACATCCTTCCACTGCGGCTGCGAAACGTTCGTGAGCGGTGCTCTGCCCAAAGCTCTGTTGATTGCTACAACGGCTTCCGCTCTTGTCAATAAAGCATTCGGTCGAAAAGTTCCATCTTTATAGCCTTTCAGAATGCCTGCGCTTTGCGCTTTCAAAATGGCTTCCTTGGCCCAGTGGCTGCTGATATCAGAAAATCCATCGTCTGAATTCTCGGAATCCAGACCGAGAAGGGCTACGAGAGTGGCCATCTCCGCACGAGTCAATGGCTGATTTGGCTTAAACGTCCCATCCTTATAACCATTCATCAACCCCATCTTGCTTACCTTAGCAATGGCGTCGGCTCCCCAATATTCTGACTTAACGTCACTGAATACAACAGCAGATCCTGTGCCTTCTTTCTCAGATACCATTGCGAGTATGGTTGCCATTTCTGCACGGGTGAGTTTGTTATCCGGCTTGAACAACCCGCCCGGATAACCTTGAATATACTTCTTATATGGAATATCCTGACCACCCTCCGTTTCTGTTGTCTTGTCTGTAGTTCCGGATTCAGGAGCCGGCGCAGGCACAGAAGTGTCTGAAGGCTGGACGACTGGAGTCGATGGTCCACTTGGATTGGATGGACCACCTGGATTCGACGGATTCGTTGGTTCACCGTTTCCAGTAGGGACAGTAAATTTCAGTTGATCGGCCAGCATGAGCTCACCGGATTTCTTCACAGCTTTGAGTGTATGCTGGCCTTTTGCCAGTCCTGAAATGCTGTAAATCTCCTGCTGAATCTGCCGGCTTGGACTGTAGGCGTTCACGGTCTGCACCAGCTGTCCGTCTACATAAATGTCCACTTCGCCCTGTTCTGGTCCAGTTGGTGTAATCATACTTATTCCAGTGCCCTTGAAGGTGTATTCGAAAGAATCCCCGTCCACCACCGTGGAATGCACATCATTGAGATAATCACCGCCGAAGGCAAAGCTGAGGTTCAGCGTCCCCACTGACTGCGCAGCAAGATACGATTTTTTCAGTGTAACTCGGTTCCCTGCAACTGTATAATCGGACCCCGGAACCAGATCAAGTGATCCGTTAGTAATACCACTGAAGCTTTCCACCTGTTGCAGCAGCGTCACATCAATGTCCGTCTGAGCGGAAGCTGACTTGTCGAAATCCGCGGTTACCGGATTAATTAGATTCGGAAGCTCAACTTTGAGCATATCGAGCAGCATGTACTCCCCCGATTTCTTCACTGCCTTGAGCGTGTGCTGCCCATCCGGCAGCCCCGATATGCTGTACAGGTTCTGCTGTGCCAGCCGACCGTTACGATGGGCGCTGACTGTTTCCTTGAATTGGTCGTCAACATAGATATCCATGTCTCCCTGTGACTGGTCAACCTCCGTAAATAACTGGATCCCCGTTCCCTTGAAGGTGTATTCAAAAGAATCATCGTTTTTTTCGGTATACTGCACATCGTCCTTATAGTCACCCAAACCTCTGCCAGTGCTTCGTGACCAGGAGCCGTTGTACTTGATTGCCGGATCGTCGTTATTGATCATTATAAATCGAATGCCCGTAGTATCGCTGATCCTTATTGCCAAAGACTGGGGATCACCCGCGCTAAAGATTACGTTTAGACTCGTTGTCCCTATAGGCAGCTGCGTGAGGTACTGCTTCCTGATAGTCAGCTTGTCATTGACCACCGTGTAGTCGTCATCACTGAGCAGCACCCCGTCATTTTCAACGCCGGTCAGCATATTGCCGTTCAAGAACAGCCTCACGGTGACATCCTTCTGTTGTTCCGTCTCCTTGTCAAAGTTTGCAGAGGTCGGACTAATGGTGCTGTTCTGCCCTCCAGGAGGAATTTCCATGGTTACTCTAAGCGCATCCAGCAACATATACTGGCCCGAGCCCTTGACCACCTTCAAGGTATGTGGGCCGTTGTCCAAATCAAGTTTGCTGTACAAAACCTGCTGGACTTCCCTTTCTCCACTGGTATAGGCGTTTACAGTTTCAGGTGCTCCATTATCGAGGGTGACAATCATGTCTCCTTGGTCTTTATCCTTCTCCGTCAGCAGTTCAATGCCTGTGCCCGTGAAACTATACTCAAAATAATCGCCGTCTTTTTCAGTAAAATGCACATCGCCATTGTAATCACCGTAACTTCTGCCGGTATTGGAGTTCCATGAGCCCGTGTATTTAATACTGCTGTCATCATCATTAATGTAGACCTCATTGGTAACAGTGGCATCTTCCACGGAGATTGAATTTGCAGCATTGTCAGCTTCAGCGTCCAAGGCACCCCCTTGACTGCTATTCGCTGGACCAGTGCCAGAGGAATCCGTAATCGCTATGCTCAGATCCTGTCTCCCATCTGTCTGCTCCTTGCCCCCGTTGCGCTGCCAATCCCCGCTATAGAGCATGCCTGTATCATCGTCATTGACGGCTGATGTGCCGTTCAGTGCGGTTACTTTAAGCATCCGGGAAGCATGGGGTTCTAGCACGCCGCCACTGAATTCATGATTAAAATTCCCCAGCTCGGAATGGCTCCAGAGATCACGGACAGAAGCCGGACCGTTGAGGCCAAGATCGCTCCATTTGACTTTAACCTCCGCACTCTGGTCGCCCAAATTGAACAAGGCTACACTGTAAGTACCATCTCCGTTATTGGCATACCAAACCTGCTGCTTGGTCTCCATGGAAACCGGATGGCCTGGACGTCCGGCCTGATTGACGGCAATGACTTCGTCATTCGTAAGCAATTCCAATCCATAGCTGTCCAGCCTTGTTAAATCATCACCTGTATAAAGCGGTGCTGAAGAGATAGACCAGAAGGTCGTGGCCGTTTGCCGCTCAACCTTGGTCAGACCATCCATCGAGCCATTCCCGACATTCAGTGAATCGAAGTCGTTCCAGCCTCCGGGACCTGCATCCCGCCACCAGAGGGCAGCGATGGGGAACAAGCGGGAAATACTCGACCATTCGGTCAATCCCTTACTGCTGTCGTAAGCTTCAACGTCCCAGTCGATCCTCCAGCCGTTTGCATACTTTTTCCAGAAGTCCACGTAATTGTGATCAAGCGCCCAGGAAAGCTCAAACCAGATGTTATTTCTGTCCAGGGCTTTGGACCATGCCTCCACATCACCACGTGCATCCCGGCTCAGATTATTGATTCCCGATCCTGGCGTCACACTGTCGAATTTGACAAAGTTGATACCCCACTCGCCAAGAAGATCCGCGATGGAGTCAATGTACTTCTGTGAGCAAGGGTTCGAAAAATCAATTTTGTACGTGTACGAATCCCAAGCATCCATAACAACGAGCGGTTTTACTGCAATATCTTGCATACGACATGCCCCGCCCGACCCATAAACCTCAAGATTTTTATCATAGGCGGTGATTGATAATCCCGGAATCAGATAGATTCCGATCTTCTGTCCGTTATTATGGACGTAATCAATGACCTCCTGAAATCCATTTGGATAAAGAACAGTACTCGGAATAGGACGGCCGTATTCATCTTCGTCACCGTTCCAGCCAGCATCAATATTAATGTATTCATATCCATGGGCTTGAAGCTTCTCACGCATGGCGTCCGATTGCTTCTTTATACTCTCGGCCGATGTCCAGTTACCCGGCCCGTCATATACCTGCATGCTGTAACTGCTCCAACCCATATACGGCTTTTGGGCCAGACTCTTATCTGCTGCTTGTGCCACATTACCTGTCGTTCCCATAATCCCGAACTGCACCGCCGCAATCATAAATACCATGAAACACATTGCCATCCTTTTTCCGATTCGTTTCAAATTATCCCTACCCCCTCTGAATTTGGTCATTCAAATTCCTGTTGATAGCGCTTCCACACGAGAAGAGAATAGTGGATGAGGCATTCCCAAGATAGGTACAATTCGGTATTTTACGTACAATTAACCTGAAATATAGGGGCAAACCGTCGCAGAACAAACATATTTCCATTAATGGATAAATAAACAAATGGAAACTTCATTTTTGCTCAAGCCGAGGGAATGGGTTGAAAAGAATCAGGAAAAGCAAAGATCAAAATCTGTAAACAAATAAAAAAGGTTCCTAGAGTGGCAGCAATGCCATTCTAGGAACCTTTTTCGTGTTACATATGATGCGGTCGAGAGGACTCGAACCTCCACGGGGGTTAGCCCACACGGACCTGAACCGTGCGCGTCTGCCAATTCCGCCACGACCGCGTATGTCTTATCTCCGAGAAATTATATCGCGGCGACAAGAGATAATATATCATGTGCAGGTAATTAGTGTCAACAAAAAAAATATAATTTCGCCTTCAATGATAAAGCTTTTTATAAATTATATCTTTGAAGGCCAGTTGCCATACCAGGCATACCCGCCTCTTCTTTCCTTATCGATATCGCTGAGTTTGTATTTCACAACCCCATCACGTCCTACGAAGATCGGTTTATCCGTTCCAATTTCGTAAAAACGTGCCCAAATTGGCGATGCACCTGAATCAGCTACGAGTTTGCTATCTCCGTTTTCTCTGACATACTTGTATCCTGTAATTTTCACGTTGTTGAACCAGGCTTCTGCCGCTTGAATGTAAGCCTTAATTTTCGAGTTCGACGGTCTTGTTTTCAAAAACTTTACAATCGTACTGCTCTCTCCAGCACTTAGAGAAGGCACTTCATATATCCTTGCTCCTGCAGGTTTTAGGGAGCTGGAATCATGCTGCTGTCCCCATGCAGTCAGTTTACCATTTGCTACAACCTGTGTATTGAGAATAGCATCTACACCTTTGGCAACTGATTTTTTACTGCGATCCGCAAGAGAGCTGTCGATGAATGAGAAATCACCTTTACGTGCACCTACTTCATCCAGCATGTACATGACATTAATCATGGCATCGTCGTTGAAGGTAATGTGTTTGTGATAGCCTGAGCTCTGGTATACTTGTGGCCATCCTCCATTGGAGTACTGCATACTTAACAAAAAGTTGATTCCTTTGATGGCAGCAGCCGAATATCGCGGATCATTTGTCTTTTTAAATTCCTTGGCTAATCTTCTAATTTCTGAGTATGTAGCTTTATTATCAATCGTAGATTTGGCCCACTCACCACTTGTTTCTTTGTAATCCTTCTTCCATCCCCCGTCAGGACGTTGATTCTTCAAAATATCTGAGATACTTGCTGTCGTTCCAGATGCGTCTGCAGCAGATACCTTAGCAGCAGGCTGAAATACCATTCCGACAACAGAGAAAACCATTGTACATGCCATTACCAAAGATGCAAACCTTGCTTGTGCCTTCAACATCGTTTAGAACACTCCCCAATTCATTTTCTGCAAACTGTTTTCCTTGAGCGTCTCCCCTCCTTATATTTGTTTTTAAACTCAAACTATTTCTTTTCATCCAATAAGTGGATTAGATAAAAAGAATTCTATGCAAAACAATGAATTTTGTCAATAATTGCAACAATATGTAACAAATTCTTTGTCTTAACCTTTAGGTATCGTCTAATCGAAATGTGAGAAAGCCAATAAATTATCCAATTTTTCTCCATTTGAAACAGTAGTTACTTTTTTGTCATCTATTAAAACCCAATATTCGAGTTATTTCTACATAAATAGCGATAATTCCGTTAACATTGAGATGATAAGAAGTGTTCAAAATCGGTTTGACATTTTCGCATTTATGCAATATAGTTTCAAAAGGTTACAAAAACTTAATTATTCATTTGCCGAGTTTCATGTTTGAAAACGGGGGAACCATTTTGGGTGAATTATTCTTATACATAGGAAATATAGGGAACCTTCTACCGAACCCTTAGCTAACTCCGTAGGCATCGAAGGGAGAACAAAAATTTTGAAAAAGCTTATCATCTCCATTTTTGGAGCAGCAGTTCTATTTACATCCGGTGCAGCAAGCACAGAGGCAAGCAGTATCAACACCGTCGTTAACAACATGACAGGCATACCTTACAAATGGGGCGGCACAACAATGGCCGGATTTGATTGCTCTGGATTTATGAGATATATTTTCAACAAATATAGCATTGAATTACCACGCACTTCCCAGCAACAAGCTAAGGCCGGAACTCCGGTATCCAAAGCTAATCTGCGTACTGGTGACATGGTATTCTTTAATACGATGGGCAATGGCATTTCACATACAGGTGTATATATCGGGGGCGGACAGTTCGCTCATGCTTCAAGCAGCAAGGGTGTCAGCATCACACAATTATCCAATCCTTACTTCAATGATCGTTACGTAACAGCACGCCGGGTAACAGGACAATTTATGTATAACAAAATGCTGGGCAAAATATAAGTTTGATTTGATATAGTGCAAAGAGGAGGCTCCGGGTGAATCCGGGACCTCCTCTTTGTTTGGGGCTTTTGTTTACAAATCCGGTGTGCTGTAGACTTCTATACTTAATGTAAAGCCTTCTGTACTCTCATTGCACCCTGAGACAGCGCATGGCCTCCGCCTACCGCTCCAGCCACAGCAACCGTCTCCATAATCTCCTGATCGGTCGCTCCTTTGGCACGTGCCTCTTCCACATGGTAAAACGTACATACCTCATTGTTCGCAAACAGTCCAATACCCAGCGCAATCAGCTGTTTGGTCTTGGCATCAATCGCCCCTGCCTGAAAGCATTCTCCAGTGAACTCATGATAAGACTTCACCACAGCTGGCAGCACATCGCTTAATTCACCAATCTGATCTTTATAGGCATGAACCTTATCATTCATCAGTGTCATGGTTACCGCACATCCTCTCGGCTGATATGTTACAAGCTCTCACTGTACCTATCTTCTCTCCGGAGAGGTGTAATTATGCCAAAACATCCATGGTAAATGAACCTAAATAGGCATGTCCTATTCTTCGAGCAGGCTCTCGCGTGGTTCGCTGAACAATTGATATCGGTAATTCCGATCAAGCTTGACCACACGACGATTCTGACGGCGAATGAGTACCTGCTCCCCGTCCCAAGCCACTACAATACCTGTCACATCATTGGACTGAATCTCGTCCCGTACTACCCTTACTTTTTCACCCGATAAACGCAGTGCATCCAATTGTGCATCACTGATCATATTTCCGACGCCTACTTTCCCAAAAAAATTATTTACAAAAAGAGACCTAAATGAAAAGTCATTTAGGTCTCACGTGACTGTATTGGACTGTCATGTCATTCGAAAGTATGTCCCGACTGAAAGTTACCGCTGCGCGTGCTCTTTGCTGTCGTTCTTCTCAAACCAAAAATCAAGCACTTTGGCGGACATCACACGTTCTTCAAGGTACTCCACTTGATGCGGTGTAAATTGTTCTTTCCAAGAGAAGGACAACTCTTCGCACAAGCCTACAATCGTCAGCAATTCTGACCAGGCAACGTAGCGTTTGTACCAGAAAAATTGAGGATGTTCAATCATATAGGGATAAAGGTCATCGAATTCCGTATGTTTACAATCCAGGGCACGCTCAAAATGTACTTTCGATTCCGCCAGCTTATCAATAAAAAATTGTTCTGTTGCCGGTTGGTTACCCATGGTGTTGCCTCCTCTCCCTAACATAACCCCATTATAAATGAAATCAGCGGTCATGCAAAGGCATTGTTATAAAAATAGGCACTTTTTCCTTTAAAAAGTCACAATTCGTTATCGTCAAATTGCACGGTGCCATCGTTCAGTGAACGAATGCGCACCAACGCTTCAACCGGGATGCCCTGCTCACGAATAGTGCGCGCTCCGGCCTGAAAACATTTTTCGACCACGACACCGAATCCAACCAGTTCCGCACCCGAACGTTCGATAATTTTGATGACACCACGAGCGGCATCACCATTCGCAATGATATCGTCAATAAACAAAATACGGTCATTCTCATGAATATATTCACGCGACACCATAATATCCGTTACGATCCCTTTGGTAAAAGAAGGTACTCTTTCACAGTAGGCGTCGGGGTCAGCCAAAAGTGTTTTTTTGCGACGAGCAAATACCAGCGGAACACCCAGTTCATGTGCGGCAGCAAAGGCGACCGGAATCCCGGAAGACTCCACTGTAATGACCCGAGTTACACCACTTTCACGAAAACGAGCGGCAAATTCACGTCCCATTTCCATCGTCAATGCAGGATCAATCTGGTGATTCAGCAGACCATCCAGCTTCAGCACCTGATCTGACATGACTACACCTTCTTGTAAAATTCGTTGTTTCAATACTTCCATAATTTGACCTCCCAAGCCTATCCTATGACGTAAAAGTATCATAGATCCGGCTATCAGTTCAAGCGAAATTGCCTTTGCTCTTGTCCAGAGCATAGAAATGACCCTATGTCACACTTCAATTGTCATGACTTTGATGGGTCAAGCATACCTTGTACCATGGCACCCGCATGTCCAAACTATTCAGGGGCCTGAGAGGGGAAACGCATGAAACAGGCATTTCGGGTGCTGCAGATCGCATTTACATACATTGGAACGGTAGTAGGAGCCGGCTTTGCAACAGGACAGGAGATATTGCAGTTTTTTACCCAGTATGGCAAATGGGCCACCATTACCATTGGCTTATCGACCATGCTCTTTGTCTGGTTAGGTACAAAAATGATGCTGATTGCCCATGATACCGGCTCGCGCTCATACGAAGATCTCAACAAGCATCTATTCGGTCATAAAGCAGGAAACTGGATTACCTGGGTTACCCTTCTTATTCTCATCGGAGTAAACAGTGTCATGCTGGCCGGAGCAGGGTCGGTCTTTGTAGAGCATCTGGGGCTTCATTACCAGACCGGACTGATTGTTACCCTTATCGGTACATATCTGCTGCTTGGACGGGGCATTCAGGCTATTCTGCAAATGAACAGTATCGTAGTGCCAATGATGCTCCTGCTCTCTCTGCTTATGATCACCAGCACCATACATCATCCCGGCGCAAACCGATTTATTACATTAACCACGGACAGCAATCCAATCCAGATCTGGTTATCTCCTCTGTTGTATACTTCATTCAACCTGGCACTTGCCCAAGCTGTTCTTGTTCCGGTGGGGAATCAGATTCGCAGCCGAAAGGTACTGAAATGGGGCGGCGTTCTGGGCGGGATTGGTGTAGGATTCATGCTTATGGCAGCCCACTTCGCCATGTCAGCCCAGATGCCTGGCATCACGCAATTTGAAATTCCAATGGGCAGCATTGCCTTTCAACTTGGATGGGTAGTCCAGTCTATCTATGTATCCCTGATTTTTATGGAAATCTTCAGTACATTTGTAGCCGATATTTATGGAATGACCCTCCAACTCAGACAGCATGTCCACGTACATCCCAAACTAATCATACTGGCCATCATGCTGCTATGTTATTCGCTTAGCCAGTTTGGGTTCAGCTCCCTGCTCTCTATCCTTTACCCCATTTTCGGCAGTTTGGCACTGGTCTGGGGTGCAAAATTAGTAATGGATCGATGGGGAAGCTTTCGAGGTCGTAACAAACACCTATAACAACGTATTTTTGTTGCGAAGTATCATTTCCCTAAACATAAAAAAAGCCGCTCTTCACACAGCGGCTTCCTTCTTTTCCCTTTCCAGAAGTTAAAACTGGCTCGAGAATTGCAAATACATTTTTTTCAGTTCATTGACCGATCTGCCCAAAGAGTAATGGGTTTTGGCCTTCTCGCATGCCGAACGAGCGAGCTCATAACGGTACGCCGGGTCAACCATCACCTTCTCCAGCGCTTCTGCCAGTGCAAACGGATCTTCTGAAGGCACCAGCAAGCCGTTACTGCCGTTCTCGATCTGTTCGGGTATGCCGCCAACATCTGTACCTACAAGGGCAAGACAGCTAAGCGCTGCTTCCGCGAAAACAGACCCGAACGCCTCCGCCCGCGAAGGAAGTACAAAGATATCAAAAAATGGCATGAATTCCTCAGGGTGCAGCGTGTAACCATAAAAAATAGTCTCATTATAAATGCCCAGCCGCTGGGCCAATTCTTCCAAGTCTGGACGGATCGGTCCGTCCCCAATAATATGAAGCACATAATCATGTCCCCGGGCTTTCAGTTCGGCACAGGCTTTGAACAGAATATCCAGCCCTTTCGCCGGAACCAGACGGCATACGGTGACCAGCTGTGGTATCGCGTTCTCATGGGGAATTGGCTTAAACCTTTTCTCATCAAAACCATTCGGAATCACACCGATAACATCGGGATGCTGTACATAAGGCGCCAGATAACGACGGAAAGAATCCGATACCGTTAACAACCGCTCCGCCTGGTGCTCCAGCTCACCATAGATGGCCAGCAGGAATTGATGCTCCGGTCCGTTCGGCTCAATGCGTCCATTCAGAATCAGCTCTCGCTCATAACTGGAGTGGATCGTTTGAATGAGAGGTACATCCGGGAAAACCTTCTTCATTGCAAGCCCCGCAATAGGATGATGGGCATGAATCAGATCGTAAGGCTTCTGAATACGCAGCTTGGTCCACCACAAATAATCCCGGTAGGTTTGCATATATTTTTGCACGACAGGACTATCCTGATACTGAGTCCAATCGAACGTCTCAAACTGGATATCTTCCCTGCCCTTGTTGCGAATTCGCTTAGGCAACGAGAACAGATCCATCTCCCACCTCGGGGTTGTAAACCTCTCTTGCATATACGGAATCATAGAGGATACACCTCCGGGCTGCTCCGGAGGAAAGAAAAGCGCCTGCAGCAATCTCACCGTTAGTTTCCCCCTTTCTAGCATAAATCTTTTCATTACATCTTCAATCATGATATATCAGAACATATGTTCAGTAAAGGTACAAAATGAGATTTCTTATCACTCGCTCATTTACAGCCGAATAATAGAATTCATTTCAATATCAATTGTACCATGTTGCATCTGACGCTGACGATATTACGAGTACTGTTAGGTACTGAGGGCAATTCCAATGGAATCATCGCTCTCTGTCTGCCTTTATTCTACTATACGTTATCTTATTCATCTTGTTTGAGCGTACGCCCTCACTTCGGAGTCGTATATACAACATATTCAGAAGATGCTCGGCTAAGAAGCGGATGTATGATTTTGGAAGTTAAGCCTCCTTTGCCGACATACAAATGAAAGCCAGTGAGCAATGGTTGCCCCCGGCTTTTTGAATGTACTTCTTTTGTTTGAATACAGTGTTTATACAGACAAGTGTGTGATCGCCTTCTCGTACGTACTGAAGCCGTCTGTCTCTCCCACAAAGGTATAGTCGTTACGCCCATAGAATGCGTTCAATGTTGCGTTCTCAGCTCCGCAATCTAATCGGACAATGTGTTTATCCTCAAACTGGATCCCGCTGCTCGACCATTGCAAAATCGCCCGTCCCAGTCCACTCTGGGCGTACTTTCTGCGGATGGCTAATCGGTGCAGATAAAGTGCGCCATCCCCGGCATGCGCTTTGCTTCCCCATAAGTGCACATCCCATGCACTTGGGTGGCTCATCAAAATAACCATGCCAGCTATGTCAGAACCCTTTTTAAATACAAATACGTCGCCACGCTGAATAGCCTCCGCCGTATTATGAGAATCCTCACCTTTTAACAACGCATTCCATTGAGAAGACCCCTGGCTCCGCAACCACTCGGCTGTTTCCATGAGCAGGGACATCACATCCTCCGTGTCTTCCGGCTGAGCCTGCAATGCCTTAAATTCATCATTGATGTAGTCTGTTGTGATACTGAATGAGTGCTTCATGATTCTCCTCCACTTCCAGGTCTCTCTTAAACTAATGGTACTATACCGGGAAATGGCTTGTTCGTCAAAAAGAAAACAAAAAAGGCAAGAGGCTGTGCCTCTTACCCTTCAATCTTCGCTTCATCGATAATTTGATTACGGTATAACATCGTGAGATGTAATGTATCAAACTCAAGCTCTTTGTCCAGCTCTCGCATCAGAACTTCAACCAGACTCTTTCGCTGAACACTTGTGCCGGGTACCTGATAATCAATATAGCCTGACAAATCCGCTTCTGAGGTATCAATCGTTGCTGTACCTACAGGTAACCCTCCGCGTTCTTGTAGAAACAGTTCATATACCCGAAACTCCCGATCTTTGCGCACCAACATGACATAACAGGCTTCTTCAGCAGCTTCAATCTCTTCGAGATCTTCTTCGGACTCTATCTCATCCTCATCCGCAAAATCCCGGTGCACCCATTCCGCCGATTCCATCTCCTGCCCTTGATGCCACATGCGGATCGTAATCGTATCGATGATTTCTTCATCCAGCTCTCGTACCAGCAGCTCGGCAGCCGCATCCTGATAATTCTCTGCCGGTTCATCATACCAATGGATCTCACCCTGCACATCAGCGCCATATTGTTTCAGAGAGGCTTCAGCCAGTTCCTGTCCATTGGCGTCATTAAATACATAGGTAGATATGCTGCGTCCGGCGCTTACCAGCTCCATTTCAAGCAAATGTTCCGGGTCTTCATATGTAAATGATTCGGCTTGTGAGCCAGGAATGACGTGTACTTCATTTACACCAGCCCGATCATTCTGTCCATCGTGATTATACGTATCTTCAGACCGTGACGACTGATTGAACATATCCGTTTGAGACTCTGGCTTCTGTAACACAGAATACAGTGTACCGCAGCTTACAAGCACTTCATATTCAGCAGCACTTACCGCATCCGCGAGAGAACGAATATATTCGTGCACCTGCTCCACAATATATTGTTCTGTCTCGTCAGGTAGCGAATTCTGCTCAATCTGAAGGCTGCCGGATACCCGATCCCCTTCCCTGAACACAAGCAGCAGCGAACCCATATATTGACCGCCCACCATAATATCCTGTACTTCGCCACCTGATGTTCGAAGATCAGGAATCAGCTCTACTTTCAGTTCCATGCACCTGTCCTCCTCGGTTCCTAACGTTATTCTATTAGGTTACCCTTGAGAGCGACAGTTTATAAGATACAACGCTATTCAGATTTTAAGAGCGAACTATTAGACGGACAACACATATTTTTGGATAGCGTGGGCCACACCCTGATCGTTGTTCGAAAGTGTAACCTCATCCGCAGCTGCCTTGACTTCTTCCGGGGAATTGTCCATCGCAACCCCTTTGCCTGCAAAGGTCAACATGGTGATGTCATTGTAGTAGTTACCTACCGCCATGATCTCGGAAGGCAGGATTCCTTTTGCTTCGGCCAGTCTTTTTAGAGCTGCACCTTTGGAGGCTTCTGGATGCATCAGATCAATGAAAAAATCACCGCTACGCGTCATATAATATGGAAGATTCCAGGTCGACCACTCCTGCTGCACCGCATTCATCTGCTCGATGGGTCCAAACGCAGTGAATTTCGCAAGCGGCTCTGTCATATCCGCCCATTGCGGCAGCTTTAATGGCTCTGCCATGAAGTTTTGATACATTTCGCGTACCTGCAACTCCAAACCTTCGGGCTGATCCACATAGAGTCCAAACGCCGTGTTGATGTCAAAATGTACACCTTGCGCACGGCAGTAAGATATAAAAGGCTCCAGCCCCTGTCCATCCATGGCAAAATGGTGCACCACTTCGCGAGTCTGAACCTGTGCGGTCACCGCCCCATTATGTGTAATGACATATCCGTCAAGTCCCATCTGCTCCATAAACGGGATCGTATTCGCAGGACCTCTGCCTGAACACAGAACAATCTCAGCTCTCTGACGGGAAGCACGAATTAAGGTCTCTTGCGTCAATTCGGTAAGTTCATGATGATCATTAAGCAGCGTTCCATCGACATCTAGTGCGATTAATTTAATTGTCATTGTCTTCATTCCTTATCTGTAAAAGAGTCGCACCCACCCAAACCCTCCCTTCCGAGGGAGGGCCCCAGAGGGCTCTGCCCTCTGGACTCCCGTCTCGTTTACCGGCGGCGGTTTCGATCTTGCTATGTGACGGTCGGTGTGGGAGCGCTTGGTTGCCGGGTCTGCCGCTTGACAGCGGCGGCCCCGCCCAAGCTCAAGCGGGACCATTACGGGCAGGGCTTCGCCTTCTGCCCGGGCTCCCTGCTCCGCTTCGCGAAGGACGGGAGCTGTTGCGCCTTTAGCGCGGTGGGCAGCGCTTCGCCCCTGCCCGGATCCCTGCTCCGCTTCGCGAAGGACGGGAGCTGTTGCGCCTTTGGCGCGGTGGGCAGCGCTTCGCCCCCTGCCCAGACTCCTTGCTTCGCTTCGCGAAGCAGGGAACTATTACTTCCGCAAACGTTCTAACTCGTCAGCGGTTAATTCGCGATAACTGCCAATTTCAAGATTGGCATCCAGCTCCAGGTCACCCATGGCAACACGTTTCAGATAAACCACACGTTTGCCAACAGCCTGGAACATTCTCTTCACCTGGTGGAACTTACCCTCATGAATGATCAATGAAATGGAAGAAAACACGCCCTCTTCTGTTTCCTCATGTTCCAGCACAGTCAGTTCCGCAGGCAACGTCTCGTATCCATCATCCAGCTGAATGCCGGCTTTGAATTTTTCAATATCTTCTTCATCAACATTTCCCAGCACACGGGCTTCATACGTCTTGGGCACATGTTTACGCGGGGATAACAGATCATGGGCAAGCGGCCCATCATTGGTTAGGATGAGCAAGCCTTCGGTATCTTTGTCGAGCCGTCCCACAGGGAACGGATCGAAGACACGCTCCTCTTTACGCAGCAGATCAATCACCGTTTTATCCCGATTATCTTCGGTTGCCGACACCACGCCAGGTGGTTTGTGAAGCATCAGGTAGATCATTTCACGATACACAATCCGCTCTCCGTCAGCTTCAATTACGTTTACGTCTGGATTAACCTGCACACCGCTGTCTTTCACCGGTTTACCGTCCACACGGATTCTGCCCTGTTTTACCATCTTTTTGAGCTCACTTCGAGACCCCACACCCATATGGCTCAATATTTTATCCAGACGCAGCGTTTGTTTGCCTTTTCCACTCATACTGATGTCCACCTCCAGCCTGCCGGATATTCATTTTTCAGTACACCATCCAGCCATTTCCCCCAGCCAGCCGCAAATCCGTCCACACACACCAACACATAACCTTTGGCCGCCGTATCTGCTTGACGTTCAACTCGTGCTTCTTCGATGTTCAACGTCTCTCCTTTGAGATACCTTACTGCTTCACCGTCTGCCGAAGATAAATTAACGGATCTCTGAGCTTCAGCTGCATTCAAAGCACATGCAAGCGGATGAGAGGGCACAAATCGCCCATTCTTTACGGTACCCATAAACCAACCTGGTCGAATAACCTTGAGCCCTTCCAGACGGGCAGCACCCACAGAAGATTGATACACTCGATCGCCGTAATACACCGTTTCTCCAGCAAGCTCGATTTCCAGATTTTCTTGTACAAATTGAGCATACACCGTTCCTGGATCGACATTTGCCTGGTCGGTTCCTCGTCCCTGAGCCCGTTCGTTTTTACGACCACCACGTTCGTTTCTTTTGCCCTGTTTTCCCTGAGCCTTGCCACCACGGGTATGCTTATCATCGCGTTCTCTAGATTCGGTTCTCATTAGACGTTCCCGTTTCCGCTCTTCTTTACTGATTGGTGCAGATACACAGATAAATGGTTCTACCAATTCACTTAGTTCGGTGAAATCTGCGCCCACTGCCTGTCCAATTTGTAAAACGCTGCCCTCTTCTTGATTTCCGTCTTCTTCGATAAGAGATTCCGCACGATGCTGCAATACAGCAACATAATGTCCTTCCCCCTCCAAGAGATGAGGCCACAACCTCGCAGTGCCGCGCGTTTGGTCCAGCACAGATTCCGTCTCTTCTGCTTTTTCGGGCAACATCTGACGCACCCATTCCGGTCGTCCTAGCGCAAATCCTGCACTTTCCGGGATGTCATTCACCACAAAATCAGGATTGATGTTCAGAAATTCCGCAATCATCGCTTCATTTTCCTCTGGTGCAAATGTACATGTGGAATATACGATGGTACCCCCTGGAGCAAGCAGCTTGGCCGCAGTCTCCAGAATATCGCGCTGCATCAGCACACATTTTTCCACCGAATGATTCTCCCAAGATTTCACCATGTCCTCATCTTTGCGGAACATGCCCTCACCAGAGCAAGGCGCGTCTATTAAAACTTTATCAAAATAATGACGAAATGCACTCGCAATCCGTTCCGGTGATTCATTCAATACAACAGCATTGCGTACCCCATACAATTCCACGTTTTTGGCGAGGGCTTTCGTACGTTCCGCATGAATATCATTTGTAACAAGTACACCTTTCCCCTGAAGCTTGGCTGCGATCTGGGTTGTTTTCCCGCCAGGTGCAGCACATAGATCTAGTACACGTTCCCCGGGTTTCACATTCAATAATTCAACTGGGGCCATGGCGCTTGGTTCCTGGATATAATACAAACCTGCATGATAATAAGGATGTAACCCCGGCTTAACCCCGTGAGGCACATAAAAACCCGTTCCGCACCACGGAATGGGTCGCATATCAAATGGAGCAATTTTCTTGAATTGTTCCAGCGATATTTTTAACGTATTCACTCTCAGCCCCGCATGTGGCGACTGCTCATAAGATTTCATAAATTGTTCAAATTCATCGCCTAACAAGCTTTTCATTCGCTCGGCAAATATCGAAGGCAGCTGTACAGCCATAATCCCACTCATCCTGTCTTGTTAAAATTGCATATAGTTCTATGTTATCATATCCGGGCAATGCTTTCCTATTGCTTCATACATATTCCACTACAGCGTGTAATGTAGTATAATGGCAAGTAGATTGATTGATGTGCAAAAATTCGGGTGTTTATGCATATTATCCCATTCTGTATTTTTGCCAAAACTATATTTCGATATGATCGATGGGGGATGTCTTAATGAAATCCAAGAAGAAAAAGAAAAGCGCTGCGATCCTTATTTTCCTGGGTATTTTCGTCGTTTTGATTGCAGCACTCGTCCTGGTGAACCAGCAATCCAAGAAACAAATGGACGCCGTGGGGAATGCTTATGGCATCGCCGCCTCCAAGCTTAATCCCGCAACACGCGAATTGCTGGACGATCCGAACTACCAACAAATCATTTTGCCTGATGATCTGAAAGCCAGAATTGATAACAAAGACAGCTTCTTTGTATATTTCTTCGCCTCCGACTGCTCACACTGCCGTGCGACAACACCTCAGTTGATGCCACTGGTCGATGAGGAAGGGATTCAACTGCCTCAGTTCAATCTGCGTGAATTCGATTCCGGTTGGACCGATTATAACATTGAGTACACACCAACTCTGGTATATTATCAGGATGGTGTTGAGAAAGACCGCATGGTTGGCGGGCTGCAGGAAAATGGCAGTGCCAACGGTTATACACTGGATGACTACAAGCAATTTTTCGAGAAATATAAAGGCAGTGCCACTCCATCGGCAAGCTAATCGTATATTCCCTTCGCGGATTTGATGGACCCGCATGAATTATATTGTCCTTTTCATGGACAAGCTCTGGAATCATTCCAACCTTTAATGATGTCCTTTAATATCGAACACCCCGGCCAATTCCTCTAGAGGAACGGTCGGGGTGTTTTTTAAAGATCATATGTCTGAGAACATGTTAATGATAAAGTGAATGATGTCTTTCTATTACAAGCTTACTCGCTCTGCAAGTTCTGCTCCTGCTGCAATGCTTTCATCTTCTCTTCATAGAATCGTCCACGTGTAGGACTCCGGCGTTGGGGAATATTAGGCTTCAGTTCAAGAGCTCGTTCTCGAACCTCCTGCACCAGTACCTCATCCTGAATCTGAATATGCAAGTCTCTGTAAGGAAACTTCTGCGGCTCAGGACCCGAAAGTCCATGAACCAGCTCCTGTACTTCCTGCACCAACGGTCCAAGGGCAATACCTCGCGAAGTTTCCGGATATGACTTTAACAGATCTACCGAACTCTGTAACATCATGCGTCCTCCGCGAAGGTTATCATTCCTGAAATGATACAGCCCCACTGCAATCTGCAACAATCCTTTGTACAGAGAATCTCGATCCCGTTCAAGCCACAGTTCTTCCAATACCTCATGGCATTCAAAGTAGTCCCGATCGCGATTGAAGTAGATCAGATAGTCAACATACAACGGCTCATAGCTGCTCATCCGGGTTTTCGCCCTTTCTAGCCGCATTCAGAAGTGCTTTCACATCATCCAGAAGGTCTTTTAACCCTTCCATATCATGACGCTCCCAGCAGTCATTGAAGCGCTTTTGTGCCTCTATCGCTTCGTTCACGAGGTGGTAGAAGTACAATTGATGTATGATGTTCAGCGTTCTTGATACAATATTGGAGTCATCTTCAAAGGCCTTTTGCGCCTCCAGAATTTGCAGACGGATCGCCGACATCTCATTATCGAGTACAAAAGCGGCTTCCGCCGTCTTTTTCAATCGTGCGCGCATATCATCCGGCAGACTCTCCCGAAACTTGTAACTCAGGGAGTGCTCGATCGTGGCCCAGAAGTTCATCGCCAGCGTCCGAATCTGAATCTCGGCCAGTACATTCTTCTGCCCAAGAGCCGTCTGAACAGGATACTCAATAATCATATGGAAACTGCGGTAGCCGCTTTCTTTGAAATTGGTGATATAATCTTTCTCGATTAATACCGTCAAATCCTTACGTCCACGTATATACTCGGCTACCCGCCGAATATCATCCACAAACTGGCACATAATGCGGATACCTGCAATATCCTCAATGCCTGTTTCCACCTGATCAAGCGGCACATTCAGGCGTCTGGATTTCTCCAGAATGCTGGATATTTTTTTGACACGACCGGTAACGAATTCGATCGGGGCGTATTCTTCCCTTTTCTTAAGCTCCGCCCGCATCGTTTTAAACTTAACTTTCAATTCCTCTACCGCTTGTTCATAAGGAAGTAAAAATGTACCCCAGTCTCTACCGTCCATGCTTATGCCTCCTGTCTCTATAGCTTCCCCTGTTCTTATCCATTATACATGATGTTAAGCGGGGGGAAGAGTCCCGTACGACATTACCCTCTTCCACGCTTCTAATTTCCAATCTGGGGAACTCCGAAACATTGCTTAACGATGCTCTGCACCGACAGCTTCCGAAATATGACTGTAACCGTCTTTGCGCAGCAATTCACGCAGTCCGGCATGAATGCGCCGGTTCACTTCAGGTCCTTCATAGATCAATGCCGTATATATTTCCACCAGGCTGGCCCCTGCTTTAATCTTTTCGTAAGCATCTTCGCTTGTGAAAATGCCCCCCGATCCGATGATTGGCAGTTTGCCTTCCGTCTGGCGATAGATTTGGCGAATGATTTCCGTGGAACGATCACGCAGCGGCTTGCCACTTAGTCCACCTGTCTCTTTAGCATGCTGATGAGACAGACCCTCGCGGCTGATCGTTGTATTCGTTGCGATGATACCGGCAACTCCACTATCTGCAATGGTACTTACCATATATTGAAGCTCCTGGTCATTCACATCAGGTGCAATTTTGACCAGTACCGATTTAACGGAACCGCCCGCTCTCTTGCGCTGCGTCTCCATCTCATTCATCACAGCGGCAAGCAATTCCTTCAGTTCATTCCCATGTTGCAGATTACGCAAATCCGGTGTATTTGGTGAACTGATATTCACCACAAACAGGTCCGCATAATCGTATAGCGCTCGAATGCATTTTGCATAATCCAAATGCGCTTCTTCATTCGATGTCGCCTTATTTTTACCTATATTTACGGCCACTGGAATACGGCGCTCCGTGAGGCGTGCCAATTCACCCGCCATCGCTTCGGCTCCAAGGTTATTGAATCCCATCCGGTTCACCAATGCCTCATCGGGAGGCAGGCGGAATAACCGTGGCTGGTCGTTACCTGGCTGTGCAAGCGGTGTGACTGTGCCCACTTCCATGAAGCCAAACCCGATGGAAGAAAAGCCCGTTACAGCCTGTCCGTTTTTGTCCAAACCAGCCGCAAGTCCTACAGGTGTAGGAAAATGACATCCAAACATATCCACAGCCAGATCCGATGTTTCACGCACGCCATACATGACACGCAAACCGGAAGGAACCGGGCGAATACTCCCCATTCCACTGAGGCCGCCGATAATTAGATGATGGGCCTGCTCAGGGTCCATTTTGAACAACAAGGGTTTAGCAAGACTTCTGTATAACAAATCACTCACTCCGTTCTGGTCCGGTACGCTGAAAAAACTGCTTTCCGTCTTTTTCATATGTAAAAAACACTCTATACACAAGTCTATCCGTTTCTTCTTCAAAAGGAAAGTAGTTTGAGCATAGACAGAAGGAATCGTATTATGCAAAATGCTCACAAGAAATCCACCCGCCTACTGGAAATGGCGAGTTGAATTCTTTACAATGGGAGCATGGCTATATCTATATAGCCTTATTCCATGAAGGAGGAACAGCCCATGGCTCCCAAACGCAAACCACCTACTTTGCAGCAAAAGAAAGATGAGGTCAACCGGAAAGCCATTATCTGGACCGCAGCCAGCGTCGGTGGACTGATCATTATCATTGGTGCGCTTATTATTATCGCCAACCTGTAAATGCTTCAACCGACTGTTTCTGCATCTACATACCAATCCAGCATGGATTTTACGTTTTCTTCGGTCTGAATCACTTGGTTTATCGTTTAATTCAACCAATGATACGTCTTATTCGGATTATTTTGCTTGGGAACAAGTGTGTACCGGTAACGATCCTTCGCTTCTGGAACCATAGCTGTCTCTGGCAGCAGATCTTTCCCGATGCGTACCGGAGTTCCCTGAGGAGCAAGAGCAAATAGCTCTTCCACATCTTCAGTACTCATTCTCACACATCCAAGGGATTCATCCAGCCCGATACTGTTTGGCTCGTTGGTCCCATGGATGGCATAATTCGTGTCCGATAGCTGCATGCCCCTACTTCCAAATTCGCCGTTGGAGCGACCATTTGGATTTACAACCTTGTCTGAAATGACAAACAAACCCTCTGGAGTGCGATCTCCTCCGAGCCCCACCTCGTAATTACGAATAATGGTGTTGCCACTAATCAGTGCAAGCTTATGTCTGCTCTTGTCCACGATGATCTCAAGCCGATCCTGCAAAAAAGGCTTTCCGCCTAACGTATCCACAAATGCAGCGTTTTTGCCTTGCGGCAAATCTGAACCTTCACGTGTTCCCTCACCTGTGTTTTTCCCTTTTCCCATTTGCCCTTGTTGATGCATGGCTAGTAGTGCCGGAAACATCCGGGTCATGCCAGGTGCAGTTTCGCCCAAAATATTATTTGGAAACGGCTGGGCAAGTTGCGCCACACTTTTCGGCCAGCTACCGTTTTGTTTTTTATATGTAATCATTGCACTCGACAGAGCTGCCGCGGATTCCTGTTTGGCTGTCCAGGCTTGTGCCAGACGCTTGATCTCCGGTGATACTTCCGGCGGTTCACAGTTACACTGTTTGGCATCATAACTCTGTGCCGTTAATTTGCCACTGCTGTTTGTCTGAACGATGTATTTCACCGCCATATTTCGCTTCCATAATGTCCAGTTACCTGCGACCTGCATTCCAAGCACAGCCGATGTCTGTACTTTCGCACCAGAGCCTGACCATGCAGCTGCAAGTGCAGCCTCACCCTGGTCCCCTCCACCGAATGCTCCAGCTATAAACACATTGGATTTTGCAACAAGAGCCAAGTCTTCCATCGGGTTATTCCCTGATTCGCTATCCATGGAATCGTCCGTCGATTCCAACGCTGAAGCCAAAGCCTCGGCTGCATCCCGATTGAAACCAGGAGCGTCTGCAGGTGGTAATCCTGCCAGTGCAAGCAGCATAAGCAGGGTAAGCCACATCTTGCGAACACGATGTTTTTTCTCCTTTTGCTCAGCCATCTCAACCAGCTTCTCCTGATAATCTACCCATATATCTGCCGGTGCCTTGCTTCGTTCGAAAGCCTCGTAGACTTCACCCGCCTGTTGAAAACAATAGTTCGCCTTGGCTTCCTGCCCTTCACCCAAATATTCCTTACCGAGTAAATACCAGGCCATTTTATTATCTGGATGTTTCTTTACATATGTTCGTAGATGAGTATTTTGCATCCGATCCTCCATCATTTCGCCTTTTTCCGTTTCTATATATATCGGCAAATGATGACAAGAAATCCATAGGACTTGAGTACCCGGATCTATGCCTCAACATTCGACAAAAAAAAGCACATTCGACTGTCCCAATGACAGAAGAATGTACTCTTGTATGTTCATATGAAAGGAATTAACCTTCTTTATTGAAAGGTTCATCCGCAACTTTAATGGAGTCCGTAGGGCAGCCGTCGCAAGCATCCTGCATGTCGTCGAACAAGTCATCCGGAATTGCTTTGATCCCTTTGTTGGCATCTCCATCGAAGATCACTTCTGCCAAACCTTCATCATCATAGTCATAAATGTCTGGCGCCGTTGCTCCGCACGCTCCGCACGCAATACATGTATCTTTTTCTACCCAAGTAAATTTACTCATTACCAATCTCTCCTCCTATTATTCAAAAACGTACAGTATTTTTATCTAGAAACATATTAATACAAAGTAAGAGTTATTACAAATAATTTTAACAGCCTCAAGACTCCATTATGCCCTATTTAATCAAGACTTTGCAAATTATCTTTTTGCAGCGATGTTCCCCGGACTTTATGATTGCGCAGTAATACGGAAGGATCATCCCCCAGCATGCCAGCTGTAACGACAGCATTCTCACCAAATTTGTCACGTAACTGATCCATAATGCGAATCAGGTTTTCCTTCTTCGGTTTCTGCTCATATTCAAACAGATCAAGCTGTATCGCAGACTCCTCACGTGGAATCAGTGTTTGGAGGGTCACACCCAACATACGAACAGGCTTCCCGCCGCGCCAATGTTTCGCAAATAAAGCACAGGCCTCCCGGTATATGATGGATGCATCTTCAGTAGGCACTTCCATCATCCGTGATCTCGTAATCGTCTTCATATCCGGTGTACGAATCGTAATCTGAATGCCCTGACTGAGCATTTCGTGCTTGCGCAACCGTCTGGCAACCTGGTCACTTATATTCAACAACACCCGATGTACATCATCCATTTCAGATATATCCGCAGGCAGCGTTGTTGTGTGTCCGATCGATTTGTTCGCTTCACGTTCAGCCTGAACTGCAGAATGATTAATGCCGTTTGCTGAATTTTTTAACCAAGAACCATTAATACCAAACACATCGGTTAACATCCGCTCGTCTGATTTGGCCAGCTGGCCTATTGTTTCAATGCCCAGCTTCTTCAGCTTTTCCGCTGTCTTTTTGCCAATCCCAAACATCTCGTTACAAGGTCTATGCCATAAAATCTGAGGTACATCCCTCATCCGCAAAATCGAAATGCCATTAGGCTTTTTCAAATCAGAGGCCATCTTGGCAAGCAGCTTGTTGGGTGCAATTCCGATCGAACAGGGCATCCCCAGCTCATCCCGGATTCTGGTCTGAATACTTTCCGCAATTTCCAGCGGTGTACCGAACTGTCTGGACCCCGTAATATCGAGGTAACACTCATCGATTGAGGTCGCTTCAAGCAGCGGTGTATAACTGTAAGCTATTTTCATGAATTCTTTCGAATATCTACGATATAAATGAAAATCCGGACGAATCACAATTAAGTCAGGACATTTCTTCAATGCTTGATGAACGACCATACCTGTGGAAATACCCCTGCTTCGTGCCGTGTACGAACAAGTTACAATGACACCTTTGCGCACTTCACTACTGCCAGCAACGGCCGTCGCTTTTCCTCTATATAATTCCGGTTCCTCGGCTTCATGTACAGAGCAATAAAAAGCATTCATATCGACATGCAAAATCACTCGTCCGGCGGTAGGATAATATCGATCTACATTTATGTTGTTATGCGTCTGGTCTGAAGACATGATCCACCACCGCCCTTTCGTATACACAATTCCGTTACATGCAATCTCTACTCTATTATATCAAATTCCCTTATGTAAAAATCATTTATATCCCCTTATTTTCGGCGAGATTTAACGATCGATCGAATGATACCCCACACGGCAACGACGATAATAGCAATTATAATGAATGAAATAATTGTATTCTCCCACACAAAATGCATCCTCTTCCCTCCATTTATAAAGACAGGATTTGAATCCCTATGCAATCCTGGAATACTTGTATTTAGATGAAGCATAACATATTACAAGACTACGTTTACAGCTCACTTAACCCTACAATCCATCATTTGTTACACCAAATGGTGAATTCGATGTAGCATTTGGCGATAATGGTGCTATAATAATTAATTATACAAATTCACGATTTTAGGACAAATCTACACTTTGAATTTAATACAGTGTAGCGGTACAGAATCGAAGGATTCGTCACCAACATGCCCATATGTTTTTTAAACACACCATTAAACTTTCTAAAAAAAGCGCTTCATCTTAAAGGAGGATCTTCATGTCAAAGGCCATCTCCATCTTCGATACGACTTTACGTGACGGCACACAAGGGGAGGGAGTCAGCTTATCGGCAGATGACAAGCTCAAAATTGCCAAGAAGCTCGATGACCTGGGTGCTCATTATATTGAAGGCGGAATTCCAGGCAGCAACACCAAGGACATTGAGTTTTTCAAAAGAGTCAAGGAACTGAACCTGAACGCGAAGGTTGTCGCTTTTGGCAGTACGCGTCGTAAAGGTAGCATCGCCAGTGAAGACGCCAACTTGAAGCGCATGATTGAATCCGGTGCTCAGGCAGCGACTCTGGTAGGAAAATCGTGGGATTTCCACGTACACACTGCTTTGCAGACTACTTTGGAAGAAAATCTGTCGATGATCTACGACTCCATTGCCTATCTGAAACAAAACGATATGGAAGTCATTTTTGATGCAGAGCATTTCTTCGATGGATTTAAGAACAATCCAGAATATGCACAGGCTGTATTGACCAAAGCCCATGAAGCTGGAGCGGACTGGCTTGTAATGTGTGACACCAACGGTGGAACGATGCCGCATGAAGTGTACGAGATCGTGTCCACTCTCGCTGGACGACTTCCGCAAGCCCATCTGGGCATTCATACACATAATGACTGTGAACTTGCTGTAGCCAACACCTTAAGCGCTGTACAAGCTGGTGCCAGACAGGTGCAAGGTACGATGAACGGTTATGGAGAGAGATGTGGTAATGCTAATCTGGCTTCCATTATCCCTAACCTGCAACTGAAGCTTGGATATGAGTGCGTTTCTGAGGATTCAATGAGACAGCTCACGAATGTTGCCCGTTATGTCAGTGAGATTGCCAACGTAAATATGCCAATCAACCAGCCTTATGTCGGAAATGCTGCTTTCGCTCACAAGGGCGGTATTCACGTCTCTGCCATCTTGCGTGATTCCCGAACTTACGAACACATCGTTCCTGAGTTGGTTGGTAATAAACAGCGTGTGCTCGTCTCCGAACTGGCAGGACAAAGTAACATTGTGTCCAAAGCACAGGAACTGGGTCTTGAATTCGATCCAAGCAGTGCCAACTCACGTCAGATCATTGAGAAAATCAAAGATCTGGAACATCAGGGCTATCAGTTCGAAGGCGCCGATGCCTCTCTTGAATTGTTGATTCGTGAAGCCAACGGTGACATGAAAGAATTGTTTACCTTTGAATCGTTCAAGATGCTTGTTGAAAAAGTGGCTGGCAAGTCTGTTGTTTCGGAAGCCTTTGTTAAACTTAACGTAGGCGGAACAAGTGCGTATACCGCAGCTGAAGGCAACGGTCCGGTTAATGCACTGGATAACGCACTTCGGAAAGCGCTTGTGCAGTATTTCCCTTCCCTTGCCAACATGCATCTGTCCGACTATAAAGTACGTGTTCTGGATGAGAAAGATGCTACTGCCGCGAAGGTTCGTGTATTAATTGAATCCAAAAACACAGAAAACACATGGAATACGGTCGGTGTATCCGAGAACGTGATTGAAGCGAGCTGGGAAGCCCTCGTACACAGTTTCCGTTATGCCCTTCTTCAGGAAAAATTGCAGGACAAGCCTGGCGTAGTCAACATCCCTGCTCACGGACTAAGCAACCATTAATGCATATTTCCCGGAAAATAAAAGAAGCGCCTGTCTCCAAAAAACATTGGAAGACAGGCGCTTTTGCTTCTCGCTTGGCTAGCTTCTTGCTTGGCTAATCCTCAATTAACTCCTTGATTTTGCGCTCCAGCTCTTTCTCAGGCAAAATCCCCAAAATAATTTCCTGAACGACACCTCGGGAATCAATCAGTACATTCGTTGGAAAAGCTAAACCGTTATATTTGGCATATGCTGTTCCGTCTTCATCAAGCAGAATAGGGAACGTCAGTTTGTATTCATCTACAAAAGCTTTGGCATCCCTGATTTTATCGTACGTAGTTACATTCACACCGTAGAGATCCAGTTTATCCTTGTATTTCGCTGCTAATGTATTGAGCGCAGGAGCTTCCTGCTTGCACGGTTCACACCAGGATGCCCAGAAACTGACGAAGATGGCTTTTTCCTTGGCTCCACCTACAGCGTAGGTTTTCCCATCCATGGCTTGCAAAGAGAACGCTGGTGCCAGTAAACCCGCTTTCGGCCCCGTCTCCGTCGGCATTGGCTCCTCTTGCTTAAACACGGCTGCGATTCCGTTGTCTGCATTTTGAGCCAAAGCAATGCCCACAAGCAATACAACACCCAGCAGTATGTATATATTTCGTTTCATGACCAGCCACCCTTTTGTATAATCAAACATATTGAGATTCACGCTCTTCTAACATGTGAGATATTTCAAGATCTCTATCATATTGTACCCTTTTCCTTTAAAATTTTACAATCCGAGTCACACAAAATAAAATAAAAAAGGACTCCTGCCGAAGCAGGAGCCAAAGAGAGAGGGGTGAATACAAATGGCAGCACTTCACGGGCAACAAAACACCTTATACATCCCTTCCTCCGTAGAACAGGAGATGTCTAAGTACATGTTCGCTTCACTGCCACAGGAAACCTGCGGGGTTGTGCTGGGTGAAGCCGCAGCGGGCGGCATACGAATCAGTCGGTTTCAGCCCATTCGTAACGTAGCGCCTGACCCGCTGCACCATTTTGCATTGGATGATGCAGAATGGATCCGGTGTGTGTTCAATGAGCCACAACTTATCGGACTCTTTCACTCCCACCCCCGAACCACTCCCGTACCTTCCAATGAGGATCTGCGTAACCTACCGATTTTCGCTGGATTACTCAAGGTCTATTTTATAGGCTCGCCTGATCAGACAACTGGTACACAATCAAATATGCTTCTAAATGGTTATCAAATTCATTCAAATGTTGATTCAAGCATTGGAATGAGCCATGACCAATCATACAACTTACAGCCCGCCCAGCTATGCGTGACTTAACTGGGTGTACAGATCACCCAATGTTTCTACATTTTTGCGAGACATATCCTCCAGATAACAGGACCATAACTGTGCTGTCATTTTGGCGTCCTCCAAAGCGTGGTGGCGTCCATAGATCGGAATGCTTTTGGATTCCAGCAACTCATCCAGACCATAACCCGGTCTGTTCGGTTCTAGCCAACGTGCCAGCATCATCGTATCGATGAGCCGGTGAGTTAGCCTTACTTTGGATGTCCGCCACAAGGCCGCATTCAGAAAAGCCCGATCATGCGCGCTTGCATGGGCAACCAGTACACTTCCGCCAACAAAAGACATGAAGTCATGCAAGCCTTCCAGGAGCGACGGAGCATGCATCGTCATTTCCTGAGTAATTCCCGTCAGTTCAGTAATATGTTCCGGAACGGAGACTTTGGACTGAACCAATGTATAGAACTGCTCATTCTCCAGCATCACACCGCCATTAATACGCACCGCACCAAAGGAAAGGATCTCATCCCCATGCTGGGGCGAGAAGCCCGTCGTTTCTAGATCGAATACGACAGCATTCAATTCGTTCAAGGGTGTGTGCAGTACCTCGGGTCTGCGCTGTTCTCTCATCATCGAACGGATGAACGCCATATGTTGCGCCGTAGGGGCTCCCATTATGGAAGCGATGGCGGAAGGAACCCCTCCCTGGCGCAGCGAATTCCAGAATCCAGTATTGCCCCTTGCCGGCTCTCTCATGGACGTCTCCTTTCTGCAAAACGAAGTTGTCTTTGCAGCGCACGATGTACTCGCCGCACCAACCCTAACGTATCCCGGAGTTCATAAAGCATTTGTTTTTCCTTCAACTGTCTCTCATTTAGGAAACCACCGCTATGCTGTAACCCCTGTTTCATCACAACGGGTGTACTACGTCGCAGTTTCAAAGCCGTCATAAAGGCTCGCTGAGCTGAATCCAGCAAAGTAAGCGGAACTGCTTCAAGTGATACCAACCTCTGAATTCTCTTCAGCGTGGACGTTTCTTTGATACCATGCTGTAAAGCCAGAAAACGCGCACTGTTCACCAGCGGAATATACAAGCCGTATTTCACATCGAATCCACCTGCATGTTCACCGAATCGTTCCGTCACTACCCTTCCGAGGATGTTCAGTGTTGCCTTGTGTTTAACGGTATTGCGCAGCACAGCATCAGAAAGCTCAGGAACCGATCTGAATCCTTCGTAAAATGCAGAAATCCATTCCTCCGCAAGCTGTGGCTCACCTGCAACAAAACGCATGTCTGAAGCGATAATTAGATTGCGAACCGGCTCCCATGACAGGTCCGATCCCCATGCTTTCAGTTGTTCCTTCCATGACTCCAGCGTTTTCCTCCATAAAGGCTCCGAGCACATCACTTTGCCTTCACATTTGGCGTAGCCAAGTGCCTCCAACATATCGGTCATTCGAAGTCCAAGTTCGGCAAAATATACCTCTTTCCCTTCATCCGGGGTATCGCTGATAATCATGCCATTATCCTGATCACTCCATAACGTCGCTTCTTGCCTGCCGGAACTGCCAAATACGATAAAGGCATAGGGGACGGGAGGTCGGCCTAAGCCTTCCTCTACCATCCCCTGGATGCATAACTCTACTGCCCGCCGAGCAACCCTGTCATGCAGTTCATTTACCGTCTGGTACCATTCAATCGGCGACAAGGAAGCGGACAACAGTTCCTGGAGCTCATTCTGCAATATCACACGTGCCTGGCGCAGTTCTTGCGAAGATGCCGCACCATCTATTCCCTGATAGGACCAGGATTGATTTATATACGGGATGGGTTCCATCATGTCCAGCCTCCTTGAAGCATGATTCAGCAATCATTCCTCTTAGGAGCTGAACGTACCGCCATTGGATTTAGTTTCTACATTTTTCATTTGTTCAGGGTACCCGTAAGTACCATGCTCACTTAAATCCAGACCCATCGTTTCTTCTTCTTCCGTTACACGGATTCCCATGATAGCTTTCATACCACCGAGAATAATGAAGGACATGATCAGTACGAAGGCAAATGCGCCAGCCAGACCCAGAAGTTGAACGCCCAGTTGGTGGAAACCGCCACCGTAGAACAGACCCGCTTGACCTACGCCTGCATTCTCAGCAAGTTCTGGTGTTGCGAACAAACCTGTCGAGATCGCTCCCCACATACCAGCAATACCGTGTACAGAGAAAGCGTAGATTGGATCGTCGATTCCTTTACGCTCAAAGAATTGAGCAGTGAAGAATGTGATAATACCTGCCAGAGCACCAATAACCAGCGCTGCCCATGGTTCAACGAAAGCACAAGCACCTGTGATGGCAACGAGTGCCGCAAGCACCCCGTTCAGCATGCTAGGAATATCGGATTTACCCAATACAGCCCATGAGATCAACAGTGCTGCAACACCACCAGCAGCCGCAGCTACGTTTGTAGTCAATGCTACATAACCGAAGAATCCATCACCCATGGCAGATAATGTACTACCTGGGTTGAAACCGAACCAACCAATCCAAAGGATAATTACACCGAGTACAGAGTAAACTTGGTTATGACCTGGAATGATGTTAGGTTTACCATCTTTGTTATATTTGCCGATACGCGGCTTCAACAAGATGGTAGCTACCAGTGCAGCAGTTGCACCCGTCAAGTGGACAACCGTCGAACCTGCAAAGTCTTGCATACCAAGCTCAGCCAACCAGCCGCCGCCCCATACCCAGTGAGCAACAACCGGATACATGATAATGGTGTACAGCGTACCGAAAACGATATATACACTCATCTTTGCACGTTCAGCCATACCACCGCAGGCAATGGCCAGGGATACTGCTGCAAAGGCAAGGTGGAATACAAACTTGATTGTTAGCGGAACATCAGAGAAGGC
Source organism: Paenibacillus sp. RU5M (assembly GCF_900221055.1). Lineage (NCBI taxonomy): Bacteria > Bacillati > Bacillota > Bacilli > Caryophanales > Paenibacillaceae > Paenibacillus > Paenibacillus sp. RU5M. The sequence goes on from NZ_OBQM01000002.1 coordinate 971,316, forward strand.
CAGTGATTCGAACGAAGCAGCCATTCCGTCCCCACTCAGGAAAAATCCGGTTGTACCGAAGAAACTGTTACCATTACCGAAACCAAGACCGAAGCCTAGAGCCCAGAAGGCAATAACTGAAATTCCCAATGTCAGGATTGTTTTACCCGCAATGTGTCCTGCGTTTTTCATTCGAGTTGAACCCGCTTCAAGTAAAGCAAATCCCCCTTGCATCAGGAAAACCAGCACAACAGCCAGAAACGTAAAGGCTGAGTTCAGACCGCTTTGAAGTTCGATGTTAGTCGGCCCCTCCGCAGCTGCAAATGCGCTGACCGGGAAAGCCAATAAAGTAAGCATTATTAACACCGAAACCAACCATTTCTTTCTCATATACCCCACTCCCTCTTATGTTAAGTTTCTTCACATATCGTGAAACTCTTAATGCCATTATAAGCAGAAGACAGGAAAGTTGACAAGAGTATTTTCAGCAAAATTGAAAAATATTTCTGGGAATAAAGTCATACGTCTTTTTCTTGCACTTAAGTACATAATCATGTCCCATGAGTACATAGATATAGAAACGCAGCTTGACAGCCGTCAAAGCGTAACGTTTGACTGTATGGTTAAAGATCATGTATCATAACTAATAGTAAGAAAAAAATTGGGCGGGTTATGCAAAGCCGCAACTGGAATCTACAATTCCCTACATTTGAACTTGCAAGCGAGGTGAATATCATTGGGGATATGAAATTGTTTCGGATTGGCGAACTTGCCAAAACTGCAGGTGTGAGCGAACGGACGATTGATTATTACACAAAGCTCGGTCTCATCGCTCCTGAAGAGCGCACAGAAAAAAACTATCGTCTTTATAGTAATGAAACTTTAACCAGGCTCGAACGTATTGTACACATGAAACAAGAGAAATATAGTCTCGACGAGATTAAGCAATCTCTTGAGAAGTGGAGTCTGGTGAGCACGGAAGAACAGGTTGCCAGCAAACTGACAACATTGGAGCTCCACGTGCAACAGCTGGAGCGAGAGGTGAATGAGCTTAAACCGCTGCTAGGCGAGATGAAACCTGTACAAGCACGCAAGATGATGGCCGGACTGCTCACCAAAAGTGCTGGTACGATGGAAGCTTTGAAAATCTTGCTGGAGAACACCATGATGTAGCTTATTATTTAGAAAGCGGAGGAATGAATATGAGTTTTAATAACGGTATGTTCGTTTTGATCATTATCGCCTTTTTGCTCTCCTTATGGGCGCAATTTCGCGTTAAGAGTACATTCAATCGTTGGTCTAATGTTAAAAACCTGAATGGAATGACCGGTTACGATGCTGCCCGTCACATGCTTGATTCCAATGGCCTACACGACGTTCCTATTGAACCCGTGCGTGGAGCACTCTCCGATCACTACGATCCAATCAATCGTGTCGTGAGGTTGTCTGAGCCTGTATATTATGAAAATTCAATCTCGGCTGTCTCCGTTGCGTGTCACGAAGTTGGCCATGCGATCCAGCACAAGGAAAGTTATCCGATGTTGGCACTACGTCACCGGATTTTCCCGATCGTCAACTTTGCATCCGGACTTGCGCCCTTCTTGCTCATTGCCGGATTCATCTTTAATGCAATGAACCTTGTCGGTATTGGTATTATTTTCTTCTCCGTAACCGTTGCGTTCCAACTCATTACGTTGCCGGTCGAGTTTAATGCTAGTAATCGCGCAAGAGAGATTATGGTATCGGAAGGTTATATCCGGAACGAAGAAGAAAGAGGCGTCGCCAAAGTATTGAATGCCGCAGCATTAACTTACGTCGCTGCAGCGTTAATCTCATTGCTGGAACTGGTTCGTTACATCGGAATTTTCAATAGCCGCGACTAATTCAATACAAAAACAAAAAAACAATACCCCACCGTTAATCGGATGGGGTATTGTTTTGCTGTAAACCGAAATAATTAAGCAAGAATGAACGAAATGACTGCGCAACAAGCGGAAGCTTGTCATCCGCTCGATGGATCAACCCAATCGTACGCGTGACTTTGGGATGAGAAATGGCTACATGTGCCGGTTGCAGCGGATTCGTCTGGAAAAGCGCCATTTCTGGCAGTAAACTAACTCCCATACCAGCGGCAACCAGCCCACGAATGGTATCCGTCTCTTCACCCTCAAAAGCAATCTTGGGCGTAAACCCTGCTTCAAGACATGCGTGCCAAACAATCGGACGCAGAGAATACCCTTTACTAAATAATACAAACTTATCATCTTTAAGTTGCTCTAACGCAATGCTCTCTTCACCAGCCAATGGATGATTGGGCGGAAGGATTGCATGCAGTTCTTCCGTAAGCACAATGTCACCATCTACCTGGTCGTGCTTTTCCGGAAATGGAGATATAAATGCCAAGTCCACTTCAGCCGATAACACATCACGAATGAGCGTTGGGAACATGCCTTGCTTGAATCTGAATTTGACGTTAGGATAACGCTGACGGAACGCTGCTACAACCGAAGGAATCAAGTGAATACCGAGACTATGAGGAAAACCGATACGAATTTCACCATGCTCCGGGTCGAGAAACTCATGAACCTCCCCGACCGCTTTGTCCAGATCTTTCAATATACCTTCAACCCGTTTGCAAAAGAGCTGCCCAACGGCGGTCAACTGCAGATTTCGCCCTTTTTGCATAAAGAGGTCTACTCCCAGTTCTTCCTCTAGCTGATGAATCTGACGACTCACCGCAGACTGCGCTACGTGCAATTCCTCCGCCGCCTGCGTAACATGCTCCTTCTGTGCCACTTTCAAAAAGTAATGCAACTGTCTTAATTCCACTGCCACTGATCTCTCCAATCTGCTATACCCTACTTATCCTTGATTGCATTCCGTCTTCAGATCAATCCGACTACTGCTTAAAGCTGCGGGGTTTCCACAAGCGGATGAGAAGTCCATAAATGAAGAATCCACCTAACAACCCACCCAAATGCGCCATCCAGTTAATGCCTGTCATGGCAAAGGAAAAAATAATTCCGAATACAAGCAGTGTATACAACGTTTTACGTGAGGTCTCGTCCATCATTGTCCGCTGGAACAAAGCTACATACAGAAACGCACCATAGATTGCATAGATTGCTCCTGAAGCACCCACCGAGATTGTCGTCGCTCCAACCGAGTTATACCACGCAACAGCCAGAATGTTGCCCAGAATGCCTCCACCCAAGTACAACACACCATATCTTACCGACCCAAGCAGCCGTTCCATTGGTGGTGCAAATACGATGAGAGCAAAGCTGTTAAACAACAAATGACTGAAACCAGCATGCAAGAACATGGACGTAATGTAACGCCACCAATCTGCTGCAAATAACTCGTGGTTAACAAGCGCTCCAAACTTAAGCAGCGTCATACTGTTTGTGGAACCACCGTTCAAACTCAATACAATAAACATAACAACATTGGCAATTAAAAGAATCGACGTCAAAGGAAAAAATTTCAAATAACTTTTCCAGTTCTCATACCTTATAAATATCATAAGTTTCTGCTTTCACTCCACCCTGTTCAGATCGGCCTGTAAGTCTGACCCATTCTAATGATCCTTCGTCCGAATTGGACAATGCCTTTCATAAAAGATTATAATGGATTTTGGCACGGATCACCAACTTATAAGGAGGAACATTATTATGGCACAAGAACGTACAGGCGCAGCCACCTTTAAAGGCAACCCTATTACATTGATCGGACCCGAATTGAAAGTGGGCGATCAAGCACCCGATTTTACACTGAGTAAAAACCTGGTTGAAGATGCATCCTTGAAAGACTTCGCAGGTAAAATCAAATTAATCAGCGTTGTTCCTTCACTGGATACTGGCGTATGCGATGCCCAAACCCGTCGCTTCAACGTTGAAGCAGGAGATCTTGGAGACAATGTTGTCGTATTGACAGTAAGCGTTGACCTCCCATTTGCACAAGCACGCTGGTGTGGAGCAGCCGGAGTTGATCGCGTCGTAACACTGTCTGATTACAAAACACGTTCATTCGGTGAAGACTACGGTGTTCTGATCAAAGAATTCCAATTGGACATGCGCTCCATCTTCGTGCTGGATGCTGAAGACCGAATTACATATGTGGAATATCTGCCTGAAATGACAGACTCCCCTAACTTCGAGCAAGCGATTTCCGCTGTAAAAGCCTTGCTGTAAAAGGTAGTTCACGTTCAGAACAAAAGCGAGGAAGGTTAACCTTCTCTCGCTTTTTGTTATTCACCCATCTATTTCAATCATTTGACTTATACTTACTTAGCTTCTTATCCAATACGGAGAACAAGTTCATGATCGTGCGATAATTAGAACCCAGATCTCCAAGTGAACCACGTGAAGCCGAATACATATCGACCGCACTGCGTACAGGACTTACCGATATAATGGAAACCGTAATATCCATCGTCCGTCCAAAGGTAGTCCGCTTCTCCAGTATGACCTCTCCTACAGAAGGCACTTCATGCAGCACTTTATAACCCGGAATTTTTTTGAGTGTCGAAGAAACCTCTTCCCAGGCTCTGTCTTTGGATAAGTTATAATACCGTGTTTTTAATTTGGGATCCTTGGCTCGATCGCTGGTTCCCTCCATGCTGCGGATGATACCGACGAGCGTTCTCTTTAAGGTCAAGACCCTTCCTCCTTTGAATGTAACCGTTCCATTTATGTATACTAGTGTAACATTGTTCATGTAGTAACAAAAGGGCAAGCGACACTTTTAACAAAATACAGCCCATTCAACAAAATAAACTCAAATAAAAAGCACCCTGAAATTCCTGGATTAGAGGAAAGAGTCAGGGTGCTGTACATGATAAAATAGAAACCCGCCTATGCCGTCCGGCTACATTGTCTTATGAACCTGCTTGGCAGGTGGGTGGCCGCAAAAATGTTTTTTGAAGTCCCCATGTCATATAGACAGGGCGTTTCAGCAACATTCTGTATTGATCTCCCGAAGACATCATCATTGGTTCAAAACAACGAATAACCGAAACGTACATCGCAGGATGTACAATTATTATATCCCTAACTGTGTAAAAAGTAAATGGTGACAGCTCATGTTTTATTTTTGGAGATTATCGTGTTTTTCGTCAGATGATTTAAGCTCAGATGGTTCAGCCGTCTCTATCGTCCCAACTGACTCCCCTGCCTGTTCAGCGGCTTGTGCAGCTTCCTCTTCTTCTTTCTTCAGCTGCATCTTCTCCATCTGCTCCTGCATCTTATTAAACGTTGCGTAGAAGTTGAAGAAAGCAAACCAGGCAACAATACTAATAATGAAGAAGATGAACAAGACCGGATAACGAAAACCGATATAGAACAACAATCCACTTCCCAACAACGTGGAAAATACACGGAATGGTCTAATCAGCGTCAATAGAACCGCATTTTTGATAATCAATCCGATGGACATGTGGTAATGCACAACCATCGAGAAGAAGTTAAAGAGAGAAACAAACAGCAGCAGCAACAGTACGAGCATAATAATTCCGACCAGCTGCATATTCTTGAATTGTGTCATGTATACTGTGTAATCCAGATACATGATGGCAAACAGCAACGTATAGAAGATGCCTCCGATTAAACTCTGCTTGTAGTTCTCTTTGTAACCTACAAAGAAAGTACGGAAGATCGGCACGTCCGTATCACCCATATTCCATTTACGAACAACCGTAAACAGCGCCGACGTTGCCGGGAATAGTGTAAGCGGTGCCACAATGGCTATAGCCCAGTTCATTTGTAGTGATTCGTTAGCCAGGTTCTGCTGCATCACGAGCAGTTTCATAAACAAGAAAAACAAGAACGGAGACGAACAAATAGCCCACAACAGATTGGTTGCGGCCAGTCTCGTAATCCACTCTGTAAGTCGGTAGATCCCACCCATAGCTCCTTTAAATTCCAAACAATTCTCCTCCTCCGCAGCCTTGCGTCTAGCCTTAATTCTAATAATATTAATATACCTTATTATAGATAGGAAAAGCCAGCCCTTCCCGAAAAGAGATCGACGGCTCACTGGTTTGGCATAATCTGCACATAAAAAAATGGAGCAGTCGCCCTGCCCCATTTTCCAGTTCACACTTGTATATTATTCGAAAGAAGAATCTTTGGCAGGACGACGTCCTTCGTTGTTGCTTGGACGCGGTTTGCGGTCACGGTTGTAACCACCTTCTCTGCTTCCACTTCCACTTCCAGTTCCACTGCTGTTACGATCGCGGTTGTATCCACCACGTCCGCCGCCACTGCTGTTGCGATCACGGTTGTAACTACCGCCACCACCACTGCTGCTGCGGTTGCCGCTGTAACCAGATGGTTTGCGTCCGCCAGAGCGAACATCCGGTTTACGACGTTTTGCACGGATCGGATCTTCAGGAGTCAGATCAACTTGAGCATCTTTTTTGTCACCTGTCAGGAGCTTCAGAGCAGCTGACAACAGTTGAACAGAATCATATTGCTCAAGCATTTGAATCGCGATACCTTTGTATTCGTTCAGTTCGCCAGATTGTACGATTTCGAGCAAACGCTCAGCTGTCAAACGTTGTTTTCCTTCTACAGCCTCAGCCATTGTTGGCAGTGGTTTGCGCGGAATACGGTGACGTGTTACACGCTCGATAAAGTGCAGGTGGTCGATCTCACGCGGAGTAACGAAAGACCATGCAGCACCCTCTTTACCCGCACGACCTGTACGGCCGATACGGTGAACATAGCTCTCCGGATCTTGCGGAAGGTCAAAGTTCACAACGTGAGTTACGCCGGATACATCGAGACCACGTGCAGCCACGTCTGTTGCAACGAGAACGTCAATGCTGCCGTCACGGAACTTACGCATTACCGCATCACGTTGATTCTGGGACAAGTCACCATGAAGACCGTCTGCAGAATATCCACGTTTTTGCAAAGCTTCAGCCAATTCGTCAACACGACGTTTTGTACGTCCGAATACGATCGCCAGCTCAGGAGATTCCATATCCAACAAACGGCTAAGTGCTTCGAATTTTTGACGCTCAGGTACTTCGATATAGGATTGGTCAATCAATGGTGCACTAACATGTTTCGGGATCACAGAAATGTGCTCAGGATTGTTCAAGAATTGTTGTGCCAATTTTTGAATGTTAGGAGGCATTGTTGCTGAGAACAGCATTGTTTGGCGCTCGTCTGGAACTTGTTTCAGGATGGATTGAATATCTTCCATGAAACCCATGTCGAGCATTTCATCTGCTTCATCCAATACAACAGTTTGTACATCATCAAGTTTGATTGTTTTGCGGTTGATGTGGTCAAGGAGACGTCCAGGTGTACCAATAATAATCTGTGGTTTTCTTTTCAATGCACGAATCTGACGAACGATATCTTGTCCGCCGTAGATTGGCAGGGAGCGCAGACCTTTGAAGCGAGTGAGTTTTTCGATTTCTTCAGCAACTTGGATTGCAAGTTCACGTGTAGGTGCCATAATGAGGGCGCGGATTTTCTCGTCACTTTTAGTGATTTTGCTGATCAACGGAATACCGAATGCAGCTGTTTTACCCGTACCTGTTTGTGCTTGACCAATCAAATCTCTGCCTTCGAGTGCCAAAGGAATCGCTTTGGATTGGATCGGTGTTGCTTCTTCAAACCCGAGCTCAGTGATGGCTTGCAGCACCAGTGGTTCAAGATTGAAATCTGTGAAATTTAAATTTGTCAAAATTATTCATGCTCCTTTTATATGGTGGACATGGTGGACAATCCACTTTGTTGTCTGTATTCTTAAGTAGCGTTAATATTTATAGGGTATCCCATCAAGCCAAATTATTTTCACGAACGAATATAATTCCATGAATGGGTCCCAAACATAAGACTAAAACTACATACATGTGTTTGAAACATTTCAAAATTTTATTGCTCCATTTAGGAAAAGTTTCCTACTCAAGAATATCCACAAATTATTATATCACAAAACAATTCAAGATTACCAGCAATCTGGCTTTAAATATAAATGAGGTGATTAAATTGCCCAAAATGATTTGGCACTTTTTAGTGATCGTATTGGGTGCTGCAGCTATTGCCTGCGGCTTCAACTGGTTTTTGGTTCCCCATAAGCTTCTTAGCGGCGGGGTATCCGGTATTTCCATGCTTCTCGGCTATTTTACGAATTTGAATCTTAGTATAATGTATTTTGTTCTGAACATCCCTCTGCTCATTGCAGGTTGGTTTATTCTTGGACGACGCTTCATTACATTAAGTATTGTTTCGGTAGCAGCCACTTCATGGTTCATCGCGCTTCTGCCTGTTTTTGCTGTGGCAACAGACCCCCTTCTGAGCTGTGTATTTGGCGGCGTGTTAGTGGGACTGGGTACCGGAGTTTCTTTCCGAGTCGGCGGCTCGACGGGCGGGCTGGACATTGTTGGTTCCATTTTCACCCGTAATCGTGATTTCCCGATTGGTACGGTAATGGCTGGCATGAACGGAGCCATTATTATGCTGGCAGGATATCTGAATGATGACTGGAACATCGCGCTTGCCTCCATGGTATCGATCTATATCACCGGTAAAGTGCTGGATCTGATTCATATCAGCCATGTCAAAGTCACATTGTACATTATTACCAATGAAACCGAAGCGATGTTGAAAAAATTGCTTGTTCGCCCTCGTGGGGTCACCAAAATCAAAACCCAGGGAGCATATACAGACATCGAAAAGGACATGTTAATGACAGTGACTACTCGCTACGAACTCGTTGAAATCAAACGAATTATCAAGGAAACGGATCCGAACGCCTTTGTTAATATTGTGGAAACGGTTGGAGTTATGGGCTCTTTCCGCCGAAGTTGAGACAGATGTACGGTTAACAATTCTAAACATTGTGGTATAATAACGGTGTACGGCTCCTAAATATGTTGTATAGCAGAATGTGCCCTTCAATTTCACAGAACCATGTGCTTTTCCGAATCGCGCCGAATGACTTACCATTTTGGAATTCGAGTAGGGAAGGGTGATTATTGTGGATATGGAAACGGTAAAACTGTTTGAAATCGTCAACAAATGGTGCCCGGAAATGCTCCCTTTCTTAAAACCGAATGAGCTCGACTCACTGATTGTTCTCCGGGATGGGCTGGGCATCCTGGAACAGGGAGACGCAATGGAAATCATTCAGTACAGTATTTGTGAGCATCAAAATGAGATCTACATTCAATAATTTTTTTAGATTGATCACGCCGCTTCTTGTGGGGGTTACCCCTCAACAGGAAGCGGTTTTCATTTTCCCCATGTGTTTCATCACTTGAATAATATGGTTAAAAGCCCAGAGGCTTTATTGTATAATTCAAACATGGAATGCACATAGGGGAGTGGAAATGAATGAACATGTTTTGGGCTTTACTGGCTATGGCCTGGGGAACCTTCAGTGGTACACCAGCTACAGCTGATCAAGGGAATCAACCCTTTCAATCATTAACAAACAGTTTCAACACCGCCATCATTCAATCTCAAAAAGATCAAGTCGTTATTGATGCGGATAACCCACCTGCCAAAATTGACCCACAACCCGATGCACCCGTTGTCAAAGGCATCTATGTGACGGCTTACAGCGCCGGTGGTGCACGGATGACATCATTACTCGATCTGATGGATAACACAGAGCTCAATTCCATGGTCATTGATATCAAGGACGATCTCGGATACATAACTTACCCTACGGAGAACAAGACGTTACAGGAAATGGGCAAATCTCAGCCTTTTATCCGTGATATTGATGCCTTGATGAAACGTCTGCAAAAACACGATGTTTACCCGATCGCACGAGTGGTAGTTTTCAAGGATACGATTCTCGCCAAGAAAAATCCGGAGCTCTCTTTCCGCAATAAGGACGGTTCTGTATGGGCCAATGGTAAAGGCGACAGCTTCGTGAATCCCTACAGCAAGGAAGTATGGGATTACAATATAGAGATTGCCAAGGAAGCTGCTAAATTGGGATTTAAGGAAATCCAGTTCGACTATGTTCGTTTTCCGGAAGGTTTTGAAACGCGTGCAGACGCATTGAAATACACCAAGTCTGACAAGTCCCGGGTCGACATTGTAGCCGAATTCGTGCAGTATGCACGCAAGGAGCTCGCACCGCTGGGTGTTCGAGTCTCGGTTGATATATTCGGTTACGCCGCCTCTGTTCCAGCAGCCGAGGGTATTGGACAGGATTTTGTGAAGATATCTGAAAACGTGGATGTCATCTCACCGATGGTTTACCCGAGTCATTACTCCACCGGCTGGTACGGTGTGAAGGACCCTGACAAAGATCCCTATACAACCATCAAAGGCTCCATGAAAGATACACATAAGAAACTGGATCCAACCAAGGAACTGAAACCCGTTATCCGCCCATGGATTCAGGACTTTACAGCAAGCTGGTTAGGCAGTGGACATTACATCAAATACGGCAAAAAACAGGTAGAGGACCAAATTCGCGCGATGAAAGACATGGATGTGGATGAGTACCTGCTCTGGAATGCCTCCAATCGATATACACCAGATGTAAACTATAAATAATGCACTCTTTTTTTGTTCACTTTACTCCAATAACCTCGTTCCATATTCTCTGGAGCGAGGTTTTTTACTATGCTCTCAACCTTACCTTCCACATAACCACGTTCCCCCTCCCTATTCAAATCGGGCAAAATCCACTACAATAAATAGCTGTCCGTACATGACAGTTTAGTGATAACTCTTAAGAATAGTGAGGCACTGCCAGTGAACATGACCACCACCAGCTTTTCTCAAAAAGTAAAGCAATTCCTGATTATATTTCTACCCATCTTCACCACACAAATTGCCCTCTCTGCCATGTCGTTTTTCGATACCAATATGTCAGGCAAGTTCTCCCCTGCTGATCTCGCGGGTGTCGCCATTGGCACAAGTCTGTGGTTGCCGGTGCAGACAGGACTAAGTGGAATTCTGATTGGCATTACACCTGTCGTTTCCCACCTGCTCGGTTCGAAGCGTAATGACAAGATTGGTCATAGCGTCATTCAAGCCTTATATCTCGGTGTGGCGGTCGGAATCGTCGTTCTTGCAGCAGGCACATTGCTGCTCAGTCCGATTCTAAACGGAATGCCTTTGGAGCCCCGAGTTGCCCAAGTCGCCTTCTATTTCCTGTGTGCTTTGGCTTTTGGGGTCATCCCCCTTTTCGGCTACACTGTGCTGCGGAGTTTTATGGATGCACTGGGACAGACACGGATCACCATGATGATTACGCTGGTTTCGCTGCCAGTAAACATCTTCCTGAACTATTTACTTATCTTCGGACGTTGGGGCTTCCCACAACTGGGAGGTGTTGGAGCAGGTGTGGCTACAGCAAGTACATACTGGCTCATTTTTCTCCTCAGCCTCTTTTTCGTACACCGGATTGAGCCATTTGCCCAATATGGTATCTTTCGGAAAATGCCCAAAATTTCATTGACCAAATGGAAAGAGCTGCTCAAGATCGGCGTTCCCATCGGTTTCGCTACTTTTTTTGAAACTTCCATCTTTGCAGCAGTCACATTATTAATGAGCCGGTTCGACACCATTACGATTGCTGCCCACCAGGCAGCCCTGAATTTCGCTTCTACGCTGTATATGCTGCCTGTGAGTATATGTATGGCCCTTACAATTCTTGTGGGCTATGAGGCGGGTGCAGGGCGTGTGAGAGACGCAAAGCAATATAGTCTCCTGGGTATCGGAGGTGCCATTGGGCTCTCTCTGTTAACAGCTGTGGTATTACTGGTATTCGGGGAACAAATTGCAGGCTTGTACTCGAATGATCACGAGGTTATTGCTTTGACACGGCATTTCCTAATTTACGCCATCTTCTTTCAAATCTCTGATGCCATTGCCACCCCAACGCAGGGAGCACTTCGGGGCTACAAGGACGTGAATCCTGCATTGATCATAACGTTTGTCGCGTACTGGATCATCGGTCTACCTGTCGGCTACATCACGGCTACGTATACTTCACTCGGTGCCTTTGGATACTGGGTTGGACTCATTGCCGGCCTCGCCGTTGGAGCAACGGCGCTTCTCTGGAGATTGTTCCTTGTGCAGAAGCAAGCCTCGGTTCGTATGGCTGAAAATAAATAATGGAAATATAACAAAAAGAGCACAGCCCGCTGTAAATCGGGACTGTGCTCTTTTTGTTTTGAACTTTTGATGATAACTGGATTATTGGGACAAACGCTGTGCAAGCTCGTAAGTCACCATATCGAAGTCTTTTTTCGTATTAACAACTTTATCAATATCGGTCAGGGTCAGTTCTCCCTTGATAATACCGCAACCTTTGTCTGTCTCACCTGCAATCAGACTGCGAACAGCGAAATCTCCCAGACGACTGGCAAGGTTACGGTCAAACGGAGTTGGCGTACCTCCACGCTGAATGTGACCCAAAACAGTTACACGTGGCTCATATGTTGGGCAGCGTTCCATCAGTTCTTTTGCTACATCCTCACCTTTGCCCACGCCTTCAGCAACGATGATGATACTGTGGCGTTTGCCATGTGCAAAGTTGGCTTTCATGCGATCTGCCACTTCGTCCATGTCAAACGGAACTTCCGGTACAAGAATGGTTTCTGCACCCGATGCGAGTCCTGCATGTAAAGCGATATCGCCACAGTGACGACCCATTACTTCAACGATGGAAGAACGTTCGTGTGAAGACATGGTATCGCGCAATTTGTTAACTGCATCTACTACTACGCTTACTGCTGTATCGAATCCGATCGTGTAATCGGTGAAAGAAACGTCATTATCAATCGTTCCCGGAAGACCCATCGTGTTGATGCCCAGCTTGCTCAGTTTGTTGGCGCCGTTGTATGAACCGTCCCCACCAATAACAACCAGCCCGTCAATGCCGCGTGCACGCAGAATGTCTGCACCTTTTTGCTGACCTTCAGCGGTATAGAATTCCTTGCAGCGTGCCGATTGCAGAACCGTTCCCCCACGCTGGATGATATCCCCTACACTCCGCAAGTCCATTGGGAAAATATCGTTATTCAAAAGACCCTGGTATCCACGTTGAACCCCGTACACTTCGAGACCGTGAAACAGTCCGCTGCGAACAACCGCACGAACAGCCGCGTTCATCCCTTGTGAATCACCACCGCTCGTTAAAACTGCGATTTTCTTTACTGCTGTCATGATGTTTCTTCCTCCTCTAGTTTCACTTCAGGCTCCCACCACAATACGCCTGACTTACATATGCTTACGAATCCAGCGGCTAAAGATAAAGAAAAATACTCTTGTCATCGGACTATTCTTCATCAAACGCTTGGAAACGACGCGAACTTCCTGTTGTTCGCTGACTTTGGGATCAGACAGGTAAATGGCAAGCAGTCCTTCGATAATCATCCGGTGGAACGAACTTCCCGGAATCTTCTGCACATCACTGCGGGCCATCTCCACAATAAAAGCAATTCGGTCCAGCATTGTCTCCACATTCTCATAATAATTGCAGAAGTTGAGATCTCCTCCGATGCGATCTTCATCCTGATCGATTAAATAATCGAGCATAATGTGCAATGCGCATACATGAGGAAAATAGGCAGTGTGGATCGAAGCCGCCTGCTCTTCTGTCAGCTGATCATCACTCGCAGCCAGAAACAGCATGAATACGCCCAGCGTAGAGCCGGTAGCGGCGGCAAATTCGTTCCAACGGAACTGAGGTGTGCGGTGACGATGTTCCGACCACCATTCCAGCAATGCCGTTTCTCTCAGTTCCGACTTGATGTGCTTATATACCTGCAGGTCCGTGTATAGGCCTGCCAGATCCTGAATTTGAGGCTTGGCGGATGCATAGCCTGGCAGCTGACGGGTCAGCTCCTGACATGAGGTCACCAGATTCCTTAGGTATCCACCATCATCCTGCTCCTCACGGAGCGCGTAATAATTGACAGGGGTTGCTTCGGGATCTACCGCATCAAGCATTGATTGATGGAGAAGCCGAAAGTCATTCGGGTCCATCGATGTACTGCGATCACACAGATTGTCCAAATAATCACTAATAGTCTGATATGAAACGATCAGTGGAATCAGAATGTGCCTGTTCGGCAAATCAGGTAAAGCATAAACGGTCCCGCCTTCACAGTGGAACTGCTTGTCCCTGAGACTGGCCAGTGCCTGATTGCGCAATTCCTCATTCGGAATTTTCTCAGCCTGGGCACGCCATCCATCCAATTCCTTCCGCGTTTCCGGAATGGTGTATTTGTACACGCCTCTCATCAATGCCAACGGTCCACGCGGATATTGATGACGATTTCGATTTGATTGGCTCAAAATAAATGTGCCTCCACTTGGTTGAATACGTATTAGAGCGATTTTTAACCAATCCTATTATAATATGATCCCCTTAATTGTACAAATGATCTCCCGCATATTCCGCACAAAAAATCGCATCCGCTTCCAAGTCTTTGTGATATACTAGGCATATTTCATCCATCAAAGGAGTCGTTGACATGACGTCAAGTGAACCACTTTCGTGGAGACGGTTATTTGCATTTTTTGTGCCGCTTGGCATATCCGCCTCTCTCGTTACCATCTCGCACGTGATCATTAACAGCACACTCGCACGTTCCGCTCATCCCGAGACGGTCATTGCCAGCTACGCTATCGCCGGTAGCCTGCTAACTCTCACCGAGCGCCCTTCAACCCTGCTGCGTCAAACCTGTTCGGCGCTGGTTCGGGACCGCCTTTCCTTTCAGGCCCTCACGTTTGTGACCAAAATATTTCTCGCTTGTGTACTTCTGATCGGATTTCTCATCGTATATTCTCCCATTGGAACAGGTGTATTCAAATATCTGTTCGGCGTAAGCCCGGAACTGTTATCCAAAGTGATCGACGTCTACGAGATTCTCATGTATGTCAGCATCTTTTCGGTCATCCGTAACATCTATCAGGGCATCATTATTACGAATAACCGTACGAAATGGCTGACAATCGGCATGTTATTCCGTCTTGCCGGCATGTATGGCCTGTCCTTGTATTTCATATATACAGACAGCATTGACAGTGGACGTGTAGGCGCTATCATTTTCGCCGCGGGTATGATGATTGAGGCTTTGGTCAGTTTTCTTGAAGGTAACAGCATCAAACGCAAGATGCCAGCCAAGTTGGAGGATCATCCCGTTGAAAACAAGGCAGACGTCTTTCGCTTTTACAAGCCGCTGTTATTATCCAGTTTCGTGGCCCTGTTTATCGGACCCGTTATTAATATCGTACTTGGCAAAACGACCGGGATAGCCTTGGCCATCTCTTCCTTTGCCGTTGCGAGTAGCCTGATGCAGCTGATGCTAAGCTTTTTTACATACATCCACCAAATCGTGCTGAATTTCTATCTTGTTGATGCCAAACTGGTGAAGAAGTTCGCACTGGTCACCGGATTTGTTCCTTTTGCCATGACCATATCGATTGCTTACACCCCGATTGGACCGTGGGTATTGGAAAATGTAATGAGCGTTCAGGGCAATCTGCTACAGCAAAGTTTGTGGACGCTGCGTGCGTTTGTACTGTTTCCGCTGATTTCACCTTTTCTCGACTTCAGCAATGGTTTGATTCTGCTGCGCGGACAGACCAAAACGATGTTCCGCTCCCAGACGGCCAATGCCATATGTACGGTGATCGTCCTGCTCATTCTGGTCAGTATATTCCCTGCGTGGAACGGCATGATCGGTGCAGTGGCTCAATCCCTCGGACTGCTTGCCGAGCTTGTCATTGTCTGGCTTGTCATCCGGCGTACACAGAAGGAACCTACCATGTCTGTACCCTCATCCGGAAAATCATCTTCCCTCAAGGGATAATAAATTTGAACTGTAATCAAGAATGGAGCTTTCATCATGAAATCAAGTCATACCGCCCGGCCAGATCAAAACTGGCTGCGGGCACTTATGTTCACCATCTTCGGTTCCACTGTACTGGTGGTATCGTATTTCCAGCTTTACTTCAGTCATCTAGGATTCAGTCGGGCCGAAATCGGTTACCTCTACGGAATCGGTCCTCTCGTCTCCGTATTCTCCAACATGTTCTGGAGTATGGCCAGTGACCGCTACAAAACTGTACGCAAAGTGATGATCATCTTGCTTGCCGGGCAACTGATCACAGGTGTCATGCTTGCCAATGCCACAACCTTTGGTCAGGTGTTTGTACTGGTGGCCCTGTTTTACTTTTTCTACTACCCGGTTTATCCACTTTCCGATACGATGGCGATTACAACCGCGAGCAAATATGGACGTAATTTCACTTCCATTCGTGTATTTGGCTCGATCGGATATGCGTTCTTTGCGTTAAGCATTGGATATTTTCTCGGATCTTTCGGACCGGGATGGACGATGTGGGTATGTATCGCCCTGGCCGCGACTACTCTTCTGATCGGTTTTCGATTAAAAGAGCAGCCTTCGGGCAGCAGCACTAAAATGGATCTTTCGGGTCTGTGGTCCATCTTGAAACGAAGGGATGTCCTCACCTTTTTCGGTTGCGTTTTCCTGCTCGCTCTGGGTCACCGGATGAATGAAGCCTTTCTTACCATTACGCTGAAAGATCTAGGTGCCAGTGAAGGGCTGATCGGCTGGTCCCTGTTGATCTCTTCGGTCAGTGAGATTCCAGTGTTTTTGCTGCTAAGCAGATACGGCAATCGCTACAAAGAACTTCCTTTGCTCACGATCGCTGCACTGATGTATACGATTCGCTTATTTCTGATGTCCATCTCAGATACACCCGCGGCAGTCGTTGCTATTCAGACGATGCATAGCGTGACCTTTGGCATCTTCTACGTGACTGCAGTCCGTTATATTACCCGCCTTGTTCCGGATGGCTATCGCGCCACTGGTATGGCCCTGTTCACCATTGTGTGGTCCAGCGCTTCCGGTCTGCTCAGCGGAACACTGGGAGGATTGCTGCTCGAGCATACCAACAGAAACACCTTCTATCTCACTGCGATGGCGTTTTCCCTGGCCGCACTTGTTGGATTTTCCATGAAGCTTTGGTCAAGCATGACTAGCCGCACATAAGCATCCAACAAGGATTTCCCTTATGGATCTCAACATATCAAAACATATCAAAAAAAGCACAGCCTCCCATGGGGGGACTGCGCTTGGGTTCATATATTCAGCTAGAAGCCAATCATTTATAAGAAATCCGTTTAACCGGAAATATTCTTACAATTTGTTTACGTTAGCTGCTTGAGGACCACGGTTTCCATCAGTAATTTCGAATTCTACCGCTTGACCTTCTTCCAATGTTTTAAAGCCGTCGCCTTGGATTGCGGAGAAATGTACGAATACGTCCTCGCCGCCTTCAACTGAAATAAAGCCATAGCCTTTTTCTGCGTTAAACCATTTAACTGTACCTTTCAAATGAAAAACCTCCTAAAAATATCGCCATCTATGGCGAATACCCTTATTATACTGTATGACCTTCTACATTGCAATTTATCTTTTCCATAAAAGTCGAAAAAATTTGCTTTGAATCCAAGGGTACGGTATCATTTTACCAAAACCGTTAGTTTGGAGACTACCTATGATAAAAAAACATGAAATATACAAAACAGACAAGTGGAATATGATGACCGTAGAAGTTCAAGGCAAATATCTGGTGCTTCGTGAAATCTCGGAAGAATGGGGAGAAGAATGCCATACATTCCTCAGCCGTCCTGCGTTGATGCACTGGGCTGAACGTCGCTTCCCAAAAGAAGATTTTGAGAACCGCGAGGACGAATGGCGTCAACTGATGGCTGCCTTCAAAGGGGTCTAGCCCATGCAGCTTGACTCAAGCAATGTTGTCATCTTTATTATTCTTGCTTTTTCCCTAGGAATCGTGCTGATTCTGGGACGCAACTCCATCCCGGATCGTTTAAGACGGGGCATGGCTCTGATTGCCACCCTGCTGATTTGTTTCGCATTTTTCCTGATCGTTTACTTTTTGGTCAATATGGGAGCCTAGCTTCTTCAAATATTTCAATGCCCCTCAGGTCATACTATACGGGATTATTCGTATAGTGAGGAGGAAGGCCGTTGAAATACCGCAAATCGCTGTTCATTCTGCTGGTACTTAGTCTGATTCCTTCGTCTCTCTCCGCACAAGCGAGTGGGACGAAGGCAGCTTCGTCTATATATTCTTCACTTCATCAAAGGAGGATTCCCATGAGTCAACTATTGAAACGTTCCGAGGTACCTACTGAACAAACATGGAAACTGGAAGATCTATTTGCCGATCAGAAAGCTTGGGATCAGGAATATGAAGAAGTATCGTCTTTGACCAAGAAAGCCTCCGAATTCAAGGGCAAACTGAACAAACCTGAGACACTCAAAAGCTGTTTTGAACTCGAAGATGAGATCAGTCTCAAAACCGAACGCCTCTTTGTGTATGCACGGATGCATCAAGATGAAGACACAGCTAACCCTACATATCAAAACCTGTCCCAAAAAGCACAAAAGTTAAGCGTGCAGGTTGGTGAAGCACTATCTTATGTTACACCCGAAATCTTGTCCCTTCCGGATGATCAGTTGGATGCCCTCATCTCCAACGAGAAACTCTCTGCCTATAAGTTCACATTGGAAGAGATGAAACGTGAAAAGGCTCATGTACTGAGCCAAGCCGAGGAAGCATTGCTCGCACAGGTGGGTAACCTGTCCCAGGCACCACAGACCATCTTTAGCATGTTGAACAACGCAGATCTCAAGTTCCCGAAAATCAAGGATGAGCATGGAAACGAAGTGGAACTGACTCATGGCAGCTATATTCAGTTCTTGGAAAATCCGAATCGGGAAGTTCGCGAACGTGCCTTCAAAGCGGTGTATGAAACCTATGCTAAGCAAAAGAACACCATTGCTGCAGCTCTGAACGCTAACGTAACTAAAAACATGTTTTATGCCGATGTTCGGAAATACCCTTCCGTCATGGAAATGTCCCTTTACGGCGACAACATTCCGAAGGATGTCTATACCAATCTTGTGGATACGATTCATGAGAGCCTTCCGCTGTTACACCGTTATATGGACCTTCGCAAAAAATTGCTCGGCGTAGATAAGTTGCATATGTATGACCTTTTCGCCCCATTGGTGGATGAATACAAAATGGACATTACCTACGAGGAAGCAAAACAAACGGTTAAAGATGGCTTGAAGCCGCTTGGCAAGGATTATGCAGACGCATTACAGGCCGGCTATGATGATCGCTGGATTGATGTATACGAAAATGAGAATAAACGTTCAGGCGCATACAGTTGGGGAGCCTACGGCACCCACCCTTACGTCTTGTTGAATCACAAAGATAACCTGAATAGCATGTTTACATTGGCACATGAAATGGGCCACGCACTGCATTCCCACTATTCAGACACTACACTTCCGTATCGTGATGCACAGTACACCATTTTCCTGGCTGAGGTTGCATCCACAACGAATGAAGCCTTGTTGATGGATTATCTGCTCAATAAATCGACGGATCCGAAGGAAAAGCTGTACTTGCTGACGTATTATGCAGATCAGTTCCGTACCACCGTATTCCGTCAAACCATGTTTGCAGAATTCGAAAAAATTATTCACGAGCGTGCTGAACAGGGTGAAGCTCTTACACCTCAGTTGCTTTCGGAAATTTATTATGACCTTAACGTCAAATACCATGGAAACAGCATGGTTGTGGACAAAGATATTGAGATGGAATGGGCTCGAATTCCCCACTTCTATAACAGCTTCTACGTGTACAAATATGCGACCGGCTTCTCAGCAGCGACCAGTTTCTCCAAGCAAATTCTGGAAGAAGGCCAACCTGCCGTGGACCGTTATCTTGGATTCCTCAAGAGCGGTGGCAGTGACTATTCCATCAACATCCTGAAAAAAGCAGGAGTGGATATGTCTACGCCAGAGCCGATTCGCGAAGCTATGAGTGTGTTCAAGGAACTGATTGAGCAAATGGAACAACTAACGAAATAAGGTTGCTTTCTCGTCCATGTGACCTGATCCCTTGCCCAAATGGGCAAGGGATTTTATAATCAAGCAAGATGCAAGCTCCATGAATTAGGGTAATTGCTTACATAGTTCTGAATTGTTCAACAAGGAGGCACCACCATGAAAATGCAATGGGCACTCATCGCAGGTCTCGTTTTTGCATTACTTACCGGAATTTTTGCGGTCATTAATGTGGATTCCGTTCAAGTCAACCTGCTATTTAACACGGTTCAAATCCCGCTGATTCTGCTCATTCTTGGATGCACCCTAATCGGTGGAATCATTGTAGGGTCTTATGGCATCTTCCGCCAATATCGACTGCAACGCGAGAACAAGCAATTGAAGCTGCGTGTATCCGAATTGGAAAGCTCCGCAGCAAGCAGCTCTTCCTCCTCTCTGGATTCGTTTAAATCGATGGATACATTCGGAACGACCGATTCGGACAACGCTTCTGTGGAGTCCGATTCCATTCAGAGTCAACGAAAAGGAAATCCTTCGGGTACGCTGTAACACATCAGAGGCAGCCTGCTGGCTATCGAGAATGGAATTGTACATTCTGCCAGACAGGCTGTATTCTCTTTTTAGAACAACTTTCTGCATATTTATTAACGAGGAGGAAATTTCTATATGAGTTTTACCATTGACGAATCCTATGTCCTATCTTTTCTGAAAAAGTTACTCGATACTCCCAGCCCTAGTGGCTATACCCACGATATTATTGAGATGATCCGCAAGGAAGCTGAATCACTTAATATCGTTTTTGAATTGAACAACAAAGGCGGAGCTGTGCTCACATTGCCTGGGCAGGATTCTTCCAGAACGATCGGACTGAGCGCACATGTGGATACATTGGGAGCCATGGTGCGTTCCATCACTTCCTACGGCACACTGAAGCTCACTTCTGTCGGTGGGTTTACCATGAACAGTATCGAGAATGAGTATTGCACCATCCACACACGTGATGGAAAGACCTATACAGGCACCATCCTCTCCCTGCACCCATCTGTACACGTCTATCCAGATGCACGCACGTTTGAGCGAAGCGAGAGCCATATGGAAGTGCGTATTGATGAAGTGGTCTCTTCCAAGGAAGATGTTCTAGCATTGGGTATCTCTGTAGGGGACTTTATTTCCTTCGATGCCCGTGCGGTCATTACGCCCAGCGGATATATCAAATCGCGTCACCTTGATGATAAAGCCAGCGTAGCTGCCTTGTTCGGTATACTGGAATCTGCACATCGAGAAAACTGGAAACCAATACATAACGTTTCGCTACTTATCTCGAACTACGAAGAAGTTGGACACGGAGCTTCTTATATTCCTGCCGAAATCAGCGAATTGATTGCTGTAGACATGGGCGCAATGGGTGACGACCTTAGCTGCAAAGAGACGGATGTATCCATCTGTGCCAAGGATTCGTCCGGACCATATGACTACGATATGACCACTCGGCTGATTGAACTGGCCAAACAAGCAAGTCTTGATTATGTCGTTGATATTTATCCACAATACGGCTCCGATGGCAGTGCAGCATTACGTGGAGGAAATAACATTCGCGCTGCATTGATTGGGCCGGGCGTTCACGCTTCTCACTCCATGGAACGCACGCATAAAGACGCTGTCCTGAATACAGCGAGACTGCTCGCTGCATATATTACAACCAAGTAAATTGTGAACACACACATGGACAAGTAGAATGGCAATACAGCATTTGAATAAATGATCAGAGTTGTGATCTCGATCTTGTTGGGCATACCGACTTGAATATCTATGATTCACTTTTAACTTTTATTATGTAAAAAAGGATACTTCAGCTGCGCCATTAGGGGCAAGCTGGAAGTGTCCTTCTTCTTTGAGATGGCTTAATTCGCTCGTTCAATATGTTCGCAATACCTACGTTCCAGAAGTTCCAACATCACCTTGTGCTCCCGAATCTGATTCTTCAGTACACGCATCGTGCTTCGCACTGCACTCAGTCCATCCTTCACCTGTGTTTCTGCTTTGCGAATTTTGTCTTGAACCATCCAGTCTACAAAGAGATTATCGAAGAAATAGTCTGCGAATGAAAGCAGGCCTCCAAGGTGTAATTCCGTGTTTACAGCCATCTTCACATCCTCTAGCTCCTTCTGAAATCGGCGAAGACGTCTTCCGGCATCCATAATGGCAACATGAGCATCATCCATTCTGCTGCGCTTAATATGAGTCGAGATCATACCCCCACCCATCATGTCGTATACTCCCCAATTTCCCGCAGAGGACAAAGCCTTTTCAGCGCGTTCAAGTGCATCGAGCAGATACTGCCCCTCTCGATCCGCCTCATTCAGCTCCTGAAGCTCTCCTGAGAGATGTTCCCGATCCTCAGCCATTTGCTGCAATTCTGCATCTTTCTCCAGCAGATCGTTTTCCTTTTTGCCCCATAACACCTTGTAATCACTTTGCCAGAATTGATATTGCCGCTGTCCGTCCAGCTCCTGTTGCACACGCGAACGCTGCTCCTGGATATCCGTTAACATCTGGCTTGCTGTATCGTACTCTGCCTTACTTTCCATCAACTCCAGTTCTTCTTTCTCCAGTCGATCCTCTTTTTTGCCGATTAAATGATAAAAGAATGCTGATAAAGTCATGCTGTTGAGTCGATCAACATCGTTTTGTTCCTTCTGTAGGTGCTCCAGACGCTGCTGTACTTTCGTTTTCCATTCCGCTTCCTCCTGATTCAGCGTCTCCAGCCGATCATTCCATTTCTCGTACATTCTTCCCTTTTCCTTGATCACTGCCAATTGTTCATTCAGTTCTCTGTACATGGATGTGGAGTTCTCCCCCTTCTATGGAATTCTTTATTTAATAAACGGTTTGAATATGGTTAACGTTTCATATAAATTCATTTACATCAATTCAAAAAAAATCGCCCTCCCCCAAAAGACAACTGCAAGTCGCTTTTGAAGAGAGGACGATTCATTAAAATATACTTTAAGACTTGCTGTTTTCAATCTGTTCCGCAAGTTCATTCAGAACTGTCCAGCGTTCCATCAGTTCATCCAAATGACGCTCCGCCTCCGCCTGCTCTGCCATTAACTCCTGCAGACGAGCTGAATCGCTGAAAGATTCTTCCATCTCTTTATTAATGCGGGCGAGATTGGCTTCAGCCTTCTCGATATTCTCATCAATCTGGTCATATTCACGCTGTTCCTTGAAGCTGAACTTCAGCTTAGGTTTCGCCGCCGAGGCAGCAGGTTTATTTTCCTCCGTTGCCGGTTTCACTTTAGCTGCTGTTCCCGTCGCACTTTCCTGAGAAGATCCAGGGGCATTTTTCAGCATCCATTCTGCATATTCACTATAGTCCCCGACATGTACACGCACAGCACCGCCACCTTCAAAAGACAGTACTTTATCCACCGTCCGATCCAGGAAGTACCGGTCATGGGATACGACAAATACAACACCCGGGAAATCATCCAGGTAATCTTCGAGTACAGCGAGTGTCTGAATGTCCAGGTCGTTCGTCGGCTCATCCAGTAGCAGAACATTAGGTGCAGCCATCAGTACACGCAGCAGGTATAGACGGCGCTTTTCTCCGCCAGACAGACGGGAGATTGGTGTCCACTGTGACGCAGGGGTGAAGAGGAAACGTTCCAGCATCTGAGCTGCAGTAATGAGAGATCCATCAGCCGTTTTCACATTCTCGGCGACTTCCTTGATGTACTCAATAACCCGCAGAGATTCATTCATCTCCTGATGCTCCTGAGTGAAGTAGCCCAGATTAACCGTCGGGCCCACAACAACCTCCCCGGCATCAGGTTCAAGCTTGCCTGAAATCATTTGCAGCAAGGTTGACTTTCCACTTCCGTTCGGGCCGACAATGCCCACCCGGTCACCAGGTACCGCAATATAACTCAGATCGTCAATCAATTTGCGGCCATCTGCCGATTTGCACAGATGCTCGATCTCCAGTATTTTTTTACCCAAACGAGTGGAACCCACCGATACCTCCAAAGAGCCTGACCGATTTGGTCCTTGTTGATCCTTTAACTCTTCGAAACGATCAATTCTCGCTTTTTGTTTCGTGGTCCGTGCTTTTGCACCGCGACGAATCCAGGCGAGCTCCGTACGCAGCAGATTTTGCCGCTTTTGTTCAGATGCGGATTCACGCTCTTCACGCTCAGCCTTCAGTTCCAGGTAGCGAGTATAGTTGGCCTCATATCGGAATAAACGTCCATGATCCAGCTCCAGCATCACATTTGCTACACGATCCAGGAAATACCGATCATGCGTGATCATGAGCAGGGCGCCACGCCGTTTTTGCAAATACTGTTCCAGCCAAACTACGGAATCATTATCAATATGGTTCGTAGGCTCATCCAGAATGAGCAGTTCGCAGGGATGAATCAGTGCAGAGGCAAGCGCTACCCGTTTGCGCTGTCCACCAGACAACGTACCCATCAGCGCATCGAATTGACGAATGCCCAGTTTGGACAGAATGCTCTTCGCTTCACTTTCCATCTGCCAGACCTGAAGCTGCTCCATCTCCTGGTTCAAGCGCAGCAAACGCTCTTGCAGCGCCGGATCGGAAGGATTAAGTTCCAGTAGCTCCATTGTTTCTGTATACTCACGTACCGTTTTCATCTCCGGGCTGTCGCCCTCGAATACTTGTTGCAAGACCGTATTATCCGGGTTAAACTGCGGATTCTGTGCCAGGAACTGTATACGCACGTCATTACCAATCGAGATCTGTCCCTCATCCGCTGGCTCCATACCTGCAATGACACGCAAGAATGTGGACTTCCCGGTTCCATTGACACCAACGACACCAATCTTGTCCTGATCGCCCATACCGAATGAGGCGTCTTTAAACAATATTTTCTCACCATAGCTTTTCGCAACTTGCTCTACCGTCATTATGTTCATTTGGTCGTAACCTACTTCTCTGTAAAATAAATTCAATATGAAGCTGCACTTAAGATGCAATGCAACTACGCTCACTCACGCTATACTTGCAAAAAGGAACGACACCCGTCCAGAAACAGAGCTGCTGCAAAGGCAATTCGTTTGTTCAGATGTTCCTCGTTAAACTCTGGATTCAGCATAATATCCATCTTTAGCCGATCGAGAATCCCGATATAAGCTTCTGCAAGCAGCACAGGCTCAGGTACGCCAGCATTCTCTAACACCTCACGCACCATGCTCATATATTCATTCATAAATGCCTTCATGAATTTCATCAGATCCGGATCATTATTGGGTGCCATGAAAAACATCTTGGTATGATTGCGACGCTCATAATAATACGTCAGGTGAGTCTTGGCGATCGCACCGAGCTTATCCCCCGTACTCTGATGTGAGTTTAACGCATAAACCAGGCGACTGATAAAATTGTCGCAGTCACGCTTGGATACAGCAACAAATAATTGTTCCTTATTTTTAAAATATAAATAAATGGTGCCTTTCGCGATGCCCGCTTCGTCCGCAATATCGGACATTTTCGTCTCATAGAATCCTTTTGAACCGAAAATACCGTAAGCTGCATCCAGAATAGCCTCCGATTTGTCTCCTTGCACAGTGCTCAAATGCACTCCCTCCCTACGACGCCAAAATGATACCCAAACCGATCGCCAAACATCCGCCGATCAACGAACTGAGCACGTTTACCAGATCATTACTCATCCAAGACCAACCACGCGATCGAACGGTTTTGTGTCCACAATGCTCACTTACCTCGACCTCACGGCCGCACACAGTACAACGATACATATACTGAACCGTTGCGCCCAGATAAGAATCGGCAAAAGCTCCTGCCAATCCGCCTACAAGGCCGACACACGTCCAGCTGAGCAGACTCAAGCTTCCAATCCCGGCAATCCAGGAAAATAAAAACGCACCCACGCCGATTAAAGCTCCACCTATGGCAGCAGCCAGTGTCCCAAGTAATGAAACACCTCCAGAGGTACCTGGAGTCAGCACCTTCCACGTCACGACAGAGCGTGGTGGCTTACGGCTGAGACTTCCCCACTCGGTTGCCCATGTATCTGAAGTAACGGTAGCCATGACACCGATAAAAGCATACATCCAAGCTGGGTGTGGGAGGACCCAGTTCCCCAGAACAAGAAACATGCCGATTCCACCGTTAGCCATAACCTGTCCAGCATCACGATTACCCGTCTTGGCATACGATTTCTCAAGCTCCTGCTTGCGATCCTTGCGAAATTTGGAGAACAGCGTTGAGGTAATGAAAAACAACAGCAGTGTTCCAAACCAGAACAGGTTGCCCGCTCCGTAATATATCGTACCCATGATCACAGCCGCCAGGCAGCCGGACAGGGTTAGCGACTTCTTCGCGTAGGCAGCACCCGCCACAATAAAAGCGCATACGGCGCCAATAATCCAGTCCATAAGTTCTCCTGCATGTGGCAGCATCCATGGCCCACATGACGTTTTATATTTTTGAAATTCAATTATACCACGGTTTGATCCCAATGCCGAAACTCCCTAGCCCCGCATACAAAAAACCTGATTCAGCAGCTTTGAAAGCTACCAAATCAGGTCTATGATATTGCGATAAAACTGAGATGAGTGATCCTTCTTCCGTTTGACCAAGTATTCGAGGATTACATCACCTCAAGTTCCAGTTCAGACCCGCTTCGTTCCACCAATTACACCATAACGGTAGAGCACGCTGCGACCAAACCAATTGAACAACCGATCGGTGAGGAAGCCCATAAAGCCCAGAGAAATCAGGCCGACAAAGATCCAATCTGTGCGAAAGAATAATCGGGAATTCCAGATCAGATAACCCACGCCTTCATTCGCAGCAATCATCTCTGCGCCGATAATAGCCATATAGGAAGTGCCCATTGCCAGTCGTACCCCCGTGAAGATATACGGAGTCGTCGCCGGAACAACGACATGCAGCAAAATTTGCCATTCGTTGGCTCCCATACTGCGGGCTGACCGGATCTTGTCTTCTTCAATGGAGAGTACACCTGTCAGCGTGTTTAACACAACGATGAAGAACGTTGCATACATGATGAGTGCAATCTTCGATTGCTCCCCGATTCCGAACCAGACCAGGAATAGAGTAATGAATGCAATCGGCGGAATAAAGCGGATAAAATTAAGGAAAGGTTCGGCAAACAGCCGGATCATATGAACCTTGCCGATAATCAGCCCTACCGGGATCGCTATCACACTGCCAAGTACCCAACCCGCAAGCACACGTGTAAAGCTAATTCCGATATACTGCATCAGTGTACCGTCAGCAATCAGTTCGCGAGCACCAAGAATCGTATCCCAAGGACCGGGAATCACGTCGGGTCCATAGAGCATGGCTCCAAGCTGCCAAATCAGAATAACCGTCACCCACAATAGAGGGATAGACACCCACTTCTTCTCCAACCATCTCATCTTGCTATCACCTCAATTATTCTTCAAAATGGCTTTGAATCTGATCATATAGCGTGTTGAACTCAGATGAGGCAATGTTCCTTGGATAAGACAGAATATTGTCGTAAATATCCGTTATCTTGGAAGAAGGCCCTACTGACATAATTCCTATCCGCTGACCCAGCAAGAGCGCCTCCTGAATATCATGAGTGACAAAAATAACGGTCTTGTGGGTTTCCTGCCAAATATTGACCAGCTCTTTCTGCATCGTACGCCGAGTCATTGCATCCAACGCTCCAAAGGGTTCATCCATCAACAGGATGGCCGAATCGTTGGCTAGCACCCGGGCCAATTGCACCCGCTGCTTCATGCCACCTGACAGCTCCTTCGGAAATTTGGCTTCATGACTACCCAGTCCAACAAGCTCGATGTATCGGTCTGATATCGTACGCCGCTGAGATTTTGGCACCTTGGACATCCGAAGTCCAAACTCCACATTCTCCCTTACGGTAAGCCACGGGAAAAGAGAAGAATCCGCCTGCTGGAATACCATGGCCCGATCTTTGCCTGGCCTATCAATCTCCTTATTATCCACCTTGAGCTGACCGCCCGACTTAGAGATAAAGCCTGCAATCATATTTAGAAGCGTGGACTTGCCACATCCGCTGGGACCGAGCAGGACAAAGAATTCCCCTCCCTTGATGACCAGATCGACATCCTTGATAATATAGTGTACATCCCCATGGGGGGGGGCATTGTATGTTTTACGAAGCTGCTCAATACGAATCGTATGCTGATCTGCAGGTAAGGACATGAGAACACCTCCAATGCAATTTGCGAGTTATTTGCTATAAGTCACTTTATCTGGCAATGCCTGCTTCAGGAGCTCCAGGTTCAGTTTGTTATCGAGATCGAAATCGTGTTCGATGATCCCGTTATCCACCATATATTGCTTCTGCCCTGCCAGACTGTCATAAGCTGCCTGGGTAAATCCAACTTCCCATGGATTGATTGGCAGATCCTTCAATGTGGCCTCCTTAGGCTGCTTGGTT
Source organism: Paenibacillus sp. RU5M (assembly GCF_900221055.1). Classification (NCBI taxonomy): domain Bacteria; kingdom Bacillati; phylum Bacillota; class Bacilli; order Caryophanales; family Paenibacillaceae; genus Paenibacillus; species Paenibacillus sp. RU5M. The sequence goes on from NZ_OBQM01000002.1 coordinate 999,675, forward strand.
TCCTTATACATCAGGTCTGCAACCTCTTCAGGATGTGCCTGGGCATACACGGAGGCTTCATTCAGCGCCGCGAGAAAACCACTCACCGTTTCAGGGCTCGCCTGAATGAACTCATTGCTTGCTACGAGCCCCATTCCAAGACGTACAGGGGTTTGGGACATATCGGTGAGCTGATGCACGCCTTCAAGCGCATCGAATTTATCAGTCAAGGCGGAACCAATGACCCAGGTTGCATCTAGATCGCCCTGCTTTAGTGCAATGTAGGCTTCGTCAAATGCTCCCTGACCCACCTGGGTTACATCAGTTAGTTCCAGTCCCTGGTCCTTCAAATATTCATCCCACAGATAAGAAATAAACGTACCGCGGATGAAACTTACTTTTTTACCTTTCAGATCGGCTCCACTCTGTATATCATTCTTGGCATACAACTTCCACGCAGCTGCCGCTTCATTCGTAGCCTGACCTGCGGAAGCAATGACAGAGTAATCCCCTTTTGCCAAAGCATTCAATACAGGAAAGTCAGCTCCGTACGCAATATCCACCTGCTTGATAAACAGTGCATTTACACCTTCCGCTGGCGAACCAAACGTAATGCTCTCTGCATCAATGCCGTGGTTTGCAAAGAAACCTTTGGCAATGGCTACCCTGAATGTTGGGTTCGTACTTGTATCTGCGATCCGGACTTTCACTTTTTGGGCCTCTGTGCCGGAGGCACCCTTTGCTTCGGATACCGATTCGTTTGCAGAACATCCCGATAATATCAATAACATGGATAAGAGCATTAATAACGCACCAGTTAAGGTGGATGGTTTTCTCACAATATGCACCCCATTCGTTCTAATCATTGTTCATCGCTCTTCGCCACCTTACTTGCCTTCATCTGACGTTGCCACACAGGCTGCACCTTCAACAAACGGCAGTGTTACTTCAACACTTACAACGGATGAAGAACCTTTGGGCGCTGCTCCCGGCACTCTGTAGGCGGAAACATCAATGGCTTCAATAGCAACCTCTTGGGGCTTCTCCAGCTGTGGTACCCAGTGATAAGGCACGCGATACGAACGATAGACCATATTGGTGTTCCGTCCATCCTTATAAGGGGATACATATTCCCACACTAGCTCATACTCGGATGTAACCTCGAACAGTCTGCCATTGGAACCTTCCGTAATTAGCATGTTTCCATTAGGCAAGCGCTGAGCGGAGCTGATATACGGACTATAAAATTTATAGGAATCTGTCGGAACGGAAAATCCGGCTTCTGCGGATGTATATTGCCAAACGATCTCCAGGGTCACCGGATTGATCTCCAGTACGCGTGAATGATCGCGAACGGCGTGTTTCAAGCCGTATGGAGAAGCCGGATTGGGCAGGCCATAACCGGCCCAGCCGCCATTGTCGAATACCAGCAGATTCCCCTCTCCAGGCAAACCTTTGGGAATGATATGTGCATGGTGCTGTCCAATAATGGTGCCAATATGCTTCACTTCAGGCAAAGAGTAATCCGGCCCTAGTCTCCATACGATCTTTCCACTCTGTCTGTCGGTTATTGCGATAATATTTGCTTCTCTGGCATCCCAGATAATATTGTCGGGATGGAACCGCTCGTCTCCATGTTCATAGAAATGGTTTGGACCAACATAAGAAGCTGAATTAATATGTAGCCAATCCCCCACCCCACCACCGAGATGTCCAAATGAGCGTGTGTTCGGGTCACGGAACAGAACATTACGGGCGGCCTCATCGAATCCAAGTTCCTCAAAGTGCTCGTTCGGCAGCCATTCCCATAATACATTGCCCTCCCAATCCACTTCTATAATCGCATCATCGAGCAAAGGCTTATCCGAAATGGACGGGTTGTTCACATTTTTATGAGCAAGAATCAAAGTCTTCCCGCTCTGTGTCTTTGGTGCAAGCCCGGGGGCGTAATATCCGACAGGATTGCCTTCACGTTGGAAATCATGGTGCTGACGTGCGTACCACAATGGTTCATATCCTGGATCTTCAATGTGTTCGTAGCTGTTGTATTTCCATACAATATTGCCTTCCCAATCCACCTGAACCAAATCGACGTTGTCCTGGATACCAAACTTCGGATCTCTTCGCCCCGTGCTGCCCAATACGAAGCCACCAGGGAAAACTTTGGCCGGAAAGCCCAGCAGCCCCTTCCACAGGTGAACCTCCTTACCATTCATATCAATCAGTACAACACCTTCCTCGCCTGCCTGATAGACGGTATAACCGCCCCAAGCCTTATCAGGGTTATATACGGTTGCCCCGGTTGGATAAATTGTTGAATGCCCCATTGATCATCTCTCCCTTGGTTTGTTTGTTTTCACATCGGATCAAACGTTAATAACTGAGATAATTGCTCTTTCCGGTATTCTCCCTCTGCTTCTGTTCAGGGTCACTTTTGATGGACGGATCGTGTTCCTGCTTCCCGTTGTTCTCTGCCAATTCCAGCAGCGTATCCGAGAACCCCTCCAGATTCGCTATCACCCGCTCATAAAATTGGCTTTGCTGCTCCAGTTCCTCCGTCGTAAAGCCCTCAAACAGAAGCGTGATACATCGGGCACCGATATTGCTGTTCCGTGCAAACATCTCCCGCCCACTGGAAGTAATATCGAGCAATACCGTCCGACGGTCATCTTCCTTGCGCCTGCGGATCGTAAGTCCCTTTTTCTCCAACTTGTCTGTTAAAGCTGTAATGGCACCTGAAGTGAAGTCCAGTTGTTCAGCCAAATCCCCTAACCGCTGTTCCCCTTCACGAATGATTTTGTGCAGGATGAGCATGCCCGGTAAACTGACCCCCTCTACCGATATACGATCTCGTTCTTTCACGAATCGTCTGACCATTTTACGAAACAACCAATCTGTCTTCTCCAACGCTTCCCAGTCGTTATTGCTCATTTCATCCTCCTGTCTAACTGAAACGACAGCAAATACGAAAAAAGGCTCCCGCGGACATTCCATAGTGGAGTAGTCCCGGGAGCCTTTGGTGGTCCAATCAGCTCGCTTCAGTTCAAATTATTTCACTGTTCATTTAATTAGTGTTAAAATAATTGAGTTCATCATATAACCCACTAACCCAACCTGTCAAGTATGAATTTAAATTTGTTTTTTCGTAGCCAGATGTCCCTCATATTTAGATAACTTATCCGGTTTTAAGTTTCACTTCAGCTTTCCCGGTTACACTATCCTCAGAGCGTTACATCAAACCAGCTACGATTCAGTTCGTACTTAACCATAGAAATGAGGATAACACATATGAATATGAAGCGCGTAATCATTGTCGGAACAATGATTGTTACCATGTCCTTCGCCGGAACAGCCTGGGGCAGATCAGCGATATCCCCAATACCTTTGACGAAATGGTCCATCGTTAACATCGATACCAAAGACGAGAGCGGAGATGAGTTGCTGAGTGCTCTGAATCAACAGTCGGAAGATGACTTGGTTCAGGATCTGTGCGCGGGTAAATCGCTGAGGATGATTGCAGATGAAAATGATGCTGATTTCACCGAGGTTGTCGCATTGCAAATAAGGCAGCTCAAGGAGCAATTAGATCAACGACTTGCAAGTGGAAGTATTAGCGCGGAGCAACACGCAGTGCAAAGCAGTGAACTGGAGGAGTTGGTCACGGAGAGTGCCAATACAGCCTACAACTTGGCGTAAATGAAAAGTCTCCCATGTGCTATGGCAGAGAATGAGGGCATGGCAAAAAGGAGCGTCGAAGCGCCCCTTTTATCTGTTTCATATTTACTCTAAGTAAGCAGATTGATGATGCATGATACTTACTGAACTGCTGCTGCAATCGTGCATTTACCCAAGGATTCGCCGTCCCAGGCCAGTTCAAGCACATCTCCTGCTGCCGTTGGTCCAACCCCTTCTGGTGTACCTGTAAAGATGACATCTCCAGGTCCCAGGCCGTAATGATGACCTACATAATCCACAATGTCCTGTAGACTGAAGATCATGTTACGAATATTGCCACGTTGGACCTCGGCACCGTTCTTGGTGAGTGTAAAGTCTTTCTCAAGAAGAGCCTGGGCCCCCGGAAATGGCTGGAATGCAGTAACCGGAGCCGAGTTCTTGAACCCTTTGGCCGCTGTCCACGGATGGCCCTTTTTTTTAATAACCGTCTGTACGTCACGTAATGTAAAATCAATGCCAAACGCATACGAGTCAACCAATTCATCCACTGCCATACCCGGCTCATAACTCCGCCCGATTTGGATTACTAGTTCAGCCTCATAATGAACTTCGCCCTTTGTCGCAGGCAATTGCAGCGTTTCACTATTCAAGGCCACAACCGCATGGGAAGGCTTCATAAAGATCATCGGTTCATCCGGAACCGCGTTACCCAATTCTTCTGCATGAAGTTTATAATTTCGTCCTACACAGTATACATTTCGAATGTTTGTCAGCATGGGTTTACGACCACCTTTATCGGATTCATTAGCGTATATGGATCATGTTCATCTTTTTATTATATAAGTACATATCATATTTTCGCTATTCAAAAAATTGGAGTTTATGGTCTGAAAAATCGGCTGCTCGTTTCCTGAAAAGCCTGTTCCCACACATCAGGCCGGTTTGTACATAACATCAGCTCCGGATCAATCGCCGCAAGCCGCTTCATGATGATTTTGTCGTCCACTGTCCAAGCCATTACCTGAATGCCTTCAATACGCATCTCACGCATCAGCGATTTGTCCACATTGGTGTACCCGATGGAAAGAAAACTGCAATTCATCTGCCGCAGCACTGCTGCCAGATCCCCTGGCCGTGCATCAATAATCAAACCTGTTTTGAACTCAGGGGCCAGTTTCTTCACTTCAACCAGAGCCGCAGGTTCAAACGAAGTGATGACCACATCATGCTGCATATGTCTCTTCCTCACCTCATGAATAACCGCTGCCGGCAGACCGGGATACATATTACCTTGCGTTTTCAGTTCGATATTCAATCTCACTTTGCCACAGGTGCGGTCCAACACTTCACTAAGCGCAGGAACACGTTCCCCTTTATAGGCTTTTCCTTTCCACGATCCCGCATCCAGCTGCTGTATATCTGCCCAGCCCGTCTCTCGTACGAAGCCTTCACCGTTCGTGGTCCGGTTTAACGTAAAATCATGAATAACAACCGGCACACCATCACGTGATAACTGTACATCCAGCTCCATCCACTGAACTTCAGGCTGTTCCATGGCAAGCAGAAATGCAGCCATCGTATTTTCTGGTGCAATGGACGAAAATCCACGGTGCGCTACACAAAGGTTGTTCATTCCATCCCCTCCTCAAAAAAATGCATCTTAATTTGGCGATGCGAATCCGTTCGCATCAAAACGAATACCTGGCGAGAGCTGGGCCATCTGCTCCAGTAGCAATTTGTTGGCTTGATCCACCATCGGAATGGCCTGACCCAACCCCGCTTCATAAGGGATAACCTTCATGCTGCATTTGGCATCCTTACTACAACTCGCCTGAAAAACCGCTGTTTTCCACGTTTCCTCTGTCGTTGATTTCGAGAAAATAAAGTTGCCTGTACTATATGCAATCCATTTGCCTTTGTAGTACTCTACCCCTTGCAAGACATGGGGATGCCCACCTATGACCAGATCGGCTCCGGCATCTACAAATTCATGAGACAGTCGAGTCTGATCATTATTTGGAGTGCTGACCCTTTCCTCTCCCCAATGTGCAACAACGATAACCAGATCAGCTTTTTCACGGGCTTCCTGAATCGCCTTTACTGCACCTGTAGAATCGTAAGCTTCGGCAACACCGGCCCGATTCCCTTCCGCTTTCCAGCTTGTTTCAGGTACAACCCGGCTGAATCCAAGCAGTGCAATCTTCATGCCTTTGCGTTCCAGATATGCAGGTGCATAAGCCTCATCCCTGTTCATACCGGCTCCTGTGTGCGCTATACCATATTGCTCAAGGTAAGTTAACGTATCGACCAAACCTTCTACACCTTGATCCAAAATATGATTATTGGCCAGATTTACAGCATCAAATCCTGCTGAAGCCATTGCTTCGAGCGCCTTTGGCGAAGACTTGTATACATAGGTTTTGTCTGCAGCACCAGTTCCACCAAGGGTTACGGGAGTTTCAAGGTTTCCAATGGTCAGATCATCTTCCTTGAACAAGTTGCCAAGCTTTGCAAAGGGGTAGTCATAACCGTTCTTCTCCAACAATTCAGCCACTTTGCCGGAAAACTGAATATCCCCAACAAAGTTAATGGTTACATCCTTCGCCGAATGAGATGGCTGTGTCGCCCCAGTTCCGGCACCTTCGCTTCCCTTTGAGCCGGAAGAAGCGGGAGTATCCGTCGGTTTTTTCGTTCCCGTATCTGTCTTTCCATTTACCTTGGAGTCTGTAGCATCAGGCTTTTTCTCACCCGACGTACCGCCGGAATTTTCAGTTACCTGTTTATCAGAATCCTCCGATTCTTCATCCGGGGTATTACTTGCCTCCGAATCCGTGTCAGGTGAATTCACCTGATCACCGCCCTGAGGGCCCTCTTCATTCACAGGTTCCTGATTCACAGCCGTTTCTGTCACCGCCGGGTCTATTTGCTGCTCCTGCATGCCTACTGCGTAATAGATGCCGACGAGTCCAATTGCAGCAATCAATACCAGATTAATGATCCAAATCCGGCGTTTTCGGGCACGTTTCACTTTTTTCTTTTGTACACTTCGTTTTGATCTTGGGGGATACATAGGCAGCTCCTCTTCTTTACAGCAATCCTTATCATATTATATCAGGCATATTCTGGATTTCCATCATTCCTTGGAACTGCAAATATTGAAAGAGTTCAGACCTCTCCCCTTTTCGCTTTATGGTGCAAAAAAGGCCGTCTCCCTGTAGAAAAAATCTACGTTCGAGACAGCCAAATACGTTAATTACTTTGCAGCAATCAATTGCGTAGCTTGAACTGACATTTCCTTCGCCTGTTTGATACAGTCAGGCAAGCCTACCCCTTCATAACCAGCGCCGGCAATGTATACCCCCGGCAATTTGCTGCCAAGTTGTTCGCGCAGTGCTGCAATCTGCTGCAGATGACCTACCGGATACTGTGGCATGGATTTGCGGAGCCGAGTAATTTCCGAGAAGATCGGAACGGCCTCAACGCCCATTGTTTCACGCAAGTCCTTGAGTACCAGATCTGTTAGTGCATCATCCGGGAGCTCCACATTCTGTTCGTCTCCGGAACGGCCAACATAACAGCGAAGCAGTACTTTGTCATCTGGGCTGGTGTGCAGCCACTTGGTTGATGTCCAAGTACATGCTGTAATATTTCGACCTTCCTTACGCGGAACGAGGAAACCAGACCCATCAAATACATGTTCGATATCCTTTTTCTCAAAAGCCAGCACCACATTCGCTACCGATACGTAATTGATTGCATCCAGAGCCGCTGTATCCACATGTGGTTGCAGCAGTTCAGATGCAACATACGTAGGCACGGTAATGACTACATCATCTGCTTCAAGACGTTCTCCGTTATCCAGTTGAATGCTATACTTGGCCGCATCTCCAGTCTGAACCTCCAGAGATTTCACGGAAGTGTTCAGCCGTTGATCCACGTCCTGCAACTCATGTACAAGCGCATGAACCAGGCTCTGCAAGCCCTGACGGAAGTTCAGAAAAGCACTTTTCTTCGTTCCCGTATGGGTCTCTGTCGGTTTGCGGCCCGTCATCATTCCTCGGATCAAACTACCATAATCCCGCTCCACTTCACCGAATTGCGGAAAGGTTGCCTGAAGACTCAATCGCCGCATATCACCTGCATAGATGCCTGCGAGCAACGGTTCAGTCAGGTTTTCCAGCACTTCCGCTCCAAGGCGGCGCTCAATCATATAACCAAGCGATTCATCCTCCGTTGTACGACGGGGAGGAATGACAAAATCCATTAATGCGCGCAGCTTGCCTGCCGGAGATACAAGACCACTTCTCAGAAAAGGTCTCAACTCCGTCGGAATACCGAGAATGAGTCCTGCCGGCATAGGATGCAGCTTGCCACGCTGCATGATGTACGTTTTTTTGGATTCCGGATTTTGGCTGACCAGTTCATGGTCAATTTCCAGCTCTTTAGCCAAATCAATCATCGCGGTTTTGCGGGCAAGGAAAGAATCTGGTCCCTTCTCAATGACGAACCCATCCCGGTGCAGCGTTTCAATCATGCCACCCATGGAAGAACTCTTCTCAACCAAGGTGATGACAGGTTCAACCCCTGCTTCCCGGTAATGCTTCCGAATATAAAATGCCGCGCTTAGGCCGGTCAGACCTCCGCCGACAACAACGACACGACGTTTATGGTCTTCCATTACTCATCCGTTCCTTGCTGCCACTGGCTAATAATGACATCACTTAACGTTTCCATGTAAAGTGGGTCACTATTGAGAGAATCAATACGCATAAGGCGCATGTCGATCTCTTTGGCAATCGCTTTGGCCTCAATATCAAGATCATAGAGCACTTCCAGATGATCCGATACGAATCCAATCGGTGCTACAAGCACATCCTCAACCTGTTCACGAGCAAGATCCTGAAGTGTGTCCAGAATATCAGGGCCCAGCCATGGCTCTGCTGTCCGCCCCGCACTCTGCCACGTGAACTGCCAGTTGGTAATTCCTAAACGGGAAGCAATAACTTCCGAAGTCTCCAGCAGTTGCTGCGGATATGGATCACCGATATCTACAATTCGCGCAGGCAGACTGTGTGCACTGAACAGCACTCGTACATCCCCGCGCTTGGCCCCCGCTTCCTCGAAAGCATCCAATTTGGCGCTAACACGTGTGGAGAGAGCCTGAATCAATTTCGGATGCAGATGATAACTCTCAATGAATGACATCTGGATACCCAGTTCTTCCGCTTTCTCACGAGCACGCTTGATGTAGCTCCCTACACTCATCGTGGAGAAATGTGGTGCCAGTACGATGCCTATTGCAGTCTGAATTCCATCCCTAGCCATCTGTTCCACGCCATCCTCAATGAACGGATACGCATGCTTCAACCCTTGATAACAACGGAATTCAACCTCATTGGAACGGTCATCCTTGTTTAACGTCTCCTGGAGGGCCTTCACCTGATTATCCGTGTTTTCTCGAAGAGGGAATACACCCCCAACGATCGCTTCATAACGGTCGGTTAATTCCTTCAGTTGTTCCGGTTCAGGCGGACGTCCTCTCCGGATATGTGTGTAGTACGCTTCGATACTTTCCATATTCTCAGGTGTGCCATACGACATCACCAGTACACCTACCGTATTAGTCATTAGTAACCGTCACCCCAGTCTTCAATGCTTCAGCGGAATATTCATGAATATACGCCGTGAGTTCTCTTAATTTATCCAAAGACGCTTCAGGAAATAGTCCGTGCCCCAGATTGAAAATATACCCTGGCTCCTTGATACCTTCGTCAATAATCAATTTGGCATGCTGCTTGATCAGATCCATCGGTGCAGTCAGCACATAAGGGTCCAAGTTACCTTGCACAGCAAATTTTCCGCCCAGTCGTTTACGTCCCTCGGAGATCGATACTCTCCAATCCAGCCCAATCACATCAGCTTGCAGATCATGCAGGGTTGGCAGCAATTCACCAGAAGCCACACCCGGGAAATAAATTTTCGGTACATTCAAATCCGATAATTCGGTAAAGATACGAGTAATCGTCGGCAACACATACGTTCTAAAGTCGTTTGGCGAAAGTGCGCCCAGCCAGCTGTCGAACAGTTGGAATGCCTTGCCGCCGTTCGCAATGTGAGCACGGACATATGTAATCACCATATCGCCCAGTTTTTGCATCAATTTATGCCACACTTCCGGTTCACTGTACATCATCGTTTTGGTCCGTATGTACCCTTTGGAAGGTCGGCCTTCAATCAAATAGCTGGCAATGGTAAACGGTGCACCCGCAAACGTAATCAGGGGTACATCCAGTTCCTTGTCCAGAATTCGAATCGTCTCCAGAATATGAGACAGATCTCCTTCAACATCAATGGGACGCAAACGATCCACATCTGCCGCCGTGCGGATTGGATTGTCTATAACAGGTCCAATATTTTTAACAATATCAAAATCTATACCGAGGGAAGCAACCGGATTCATAATATCGGAATACAAAATAGCCGCATCCACACCGAGTTTACGTACCGGCATGAGTGTAACTTCAGCTGCTAGCTCAGGTTGACGGCAAATTTCGAGCAAAGAATACTTTTCCTTAATCTTGCGATATTCGGGATCATAACGCCCAGCCTGACGCATGTACCACACGGGAACACGGTCCACCTGCTGTTTGAAACTGGCCTGAATCAGACGATCATTATAGCTCATGTAAGAAGCCTCCAATAGTTTTTGGACTCATAAATAACATTATGCCCTTTTTAAAGAGCGGTAACAACCACGTGTCGATCTGTTCCGATGACAATACTATGACATTCCTTACATCCCCTCATCTATATGCAAATTATGTTATAATGAAAGAATCGTGTTTTTTTGAAACGTTGCAGAAACGATCGGAAAGGAAGTGAAAGCACTTTGAAAACGTGGAAAGTAAACCTCATTGTGCTTTGGTTTGGACAATTTCTGGTCAACTCGGGCATGACCATGATTACCCCGTTTTTGTCCCTTTATCTCGCCAGGGATCTTGGCGTGGTTGGTGAGCATGAAATTGGCATATGGGCGGGATTTATATTTGCTGCCAACTTCCTCACCTCATTTTTGTTCCAGCCCTTGTGGGGCAAATTGTCTGACAAGTACGGACGGAAAATTATGTTGCTGCGTTCCGGATTCGGGATGGCGATTGTTATTGCCTTGATGGGTTTTGCACAGAACCCATGGCAGCTCCTTTTATTACGACTGCTCAACGGTACGATCTCCGGATTCAACCCGGCAGCAGTTGCATTGATCTCGGGTACAACGCCGAAGGATCGCATGGGTTTTGCCATGGGCATCAGCCAATCCGGCCAAGTGGCCGGTACGATTCTAGGTCCGCTGATCGGCGGTTTGCTTGCTGATGCAGTGGGCTTCCGCCCTATCTTCTATATTACTGGCGGACTGATCTTTGCGGCTTCCATGCTCGCCATGTTCCTGGTCAGAGAGAAGTTTGACCGCAAGGAAGCGGCCAAACTGCCGGAACAATCCGTATTGTCCGGTCTGAAGGAACTGAACAAGTCTCCCCAGTTACCTGCGCTATTCGCTGTAACATTCCTATTGCAATTTGCCATGATCAGCCCGATGTCACTCTTGCCGCTGTATGTACAGAAGTTACACGGTTCGGATGTCAACGTCGCCTTCTGGGCAGGGCTTGTCGGTGCAGTCACGGGACTATCTAACATGGCCATGTCCCCGATACTCGGGAAACTCAGTGACAGGGTAGGTTCACACAAGGTACTTACCTTCTCTCTCATAGGAACAGGGCTCATGCTTATACCTCAAGCTTTCGTGCAGACGGTATGGCAGCTCATCATCGTCCGTTTCATGATGGGTGTGTTCATGGGCGGCCTGCTTCCGAGTGTCAACGCGCTCATTCGCTCCTATACGCCAGATAGCATGATTAGTCGGGCCTTCAGCTTTAATACGAGTACACTCGCGCTCGGTAACATGCTTGGAGCCGTAATCGGTGGCTTTATGGCCGGGTTCATTGGCATCGAAGGACTGTTCATCGTCTCTGGTGGGCTGCTGCTGCTCAACATGGTGTGGGTAAGACTCAAGCTGTACAAAAAGCCCCCTCTGATCAGAGAATCCTGACGCTTGGATTCAATGTTATTTGTTCTTATAAAAAGCCGCTTTCAGCGCCTATTAGGCATGAAAGCGGCTTTTGGCATTCATTTGTTCAAACCTTAAAATTGATTCATTGAGTCATTAAGTCAGATGGCTTGTGAATTGAATCGGGTATTCTTTAACTCCAAATACAAAAGCACTTTGAATCGGCTGCAGAACGGTTTCCGGCACAAGCTGAATGTCTTCCATTTGCCGAAGCATCGTCTGAAGTACAACCCTCGCCTCAAGTCGTGCAAGCGGCGCACCGAGACAGAAATGAATACCAAAACCAAAACCCATATGTCTGTTCGGCTTGCGGTCGGGCACGAACTTCTCTGCCTGATCGAATTGAGCGCTATCCCGGTTGGCCGATCCTACCCAGGATATCACCTGTTCCCCCGCCTGAATCGTTTGTCCGTTCAATTCTACGTTTTCTTTGGCAATACGCCCTATAGCCACAATTGGCGGATAATAACGCAACGTTTCCTCTACCGCAGTGGGGATAAGTTCAGGATGTTCTCGCAGCTGCTGTTGAAGCTCAGGCTGCTCTAACAGAATACGAACGGCATTGGTAATCAGATTGGTTGTGGTTTCATTACCGGCAGCAAGTAACAAGATGCAAAATCCGACCACTTCCTCTGCCGTTAGCTTCTCCCCTTCAATCTCTGCAGCAAGCAGTATAGAGATCAGATCATCCTCTGGTCGCTGACGTCTTTCTTCCATTATGGCCGTGAAGTAGCTCGCCAACTCCTGCTGGTTCCGTTTCTTTTCTTCCATCAATTCCTGGAAAGCTTCGTCACTGTCATCCCGCGCCCCCTTCACGAGTGCATCAGACCAGTCTTTGAACTTCTGGCGATCCGTTGCAGGGACTCCAATCAATTCAGCGATCACGATAACTGGAAGTGGAGTAGCAAGATCATCGATAAGACGCATACGACCTTCTGAAAAATGCGGAGTCAATAATTCATCAGCGATTTCCTGAATACGCGGAGCTAACGCTTCGATCGCTCTAGGTGTGAACGCCTGATTAACCAGATCCCGTAGTTGTTTGTGCTTCGGCGGATCTGTAGTAAGCATGCTGGCGTTTGCGCGATCACGTTCAGAAGAGAACAGTTTAGGATTTTTTAACACATATTGCACATCTTCATAACGGAAAACATCCCAGCATTCTCGATGGTTGTCATAGCGGACTGGAGTATTGTCACGAAGTTCAGCGTACACCTGGAAGGGAAATAATTGCTGCTCCACCGCCTCCAGCTCCCGGATCGGAATGTAATTGGCATACTTTTTGGGTGCTCGGTTCATCGTTTCTCCTCCAATCATTAATATATATTTATTTACATATTGAAATCACCATATATTATAGACTCAACACTGCGGGCATACAAATATTTGGCAATAATTGAGCCTCTTTTCCTAGAACGTATTACAAAAATCGTCAAGACTTGCTAACTTATACCCCCGCTATTCGTTTTGGATAAGATCACTTCAGCTATGGACGATACTGCAACACTTTCCCCAAAGTTTCCTTCTAAATCTATCAGGTCAAAAGACTCAAATGTAATAAAATATGACACAAAAAATTATTTATTATGATTTCATATTCCTCATTCTCTTTTTTACCTTCTCATATTTATCCATAAATCCTCATAAATACGCTATATACTCTACATTTCTATAAATGTAACCGATTACTCTATCTATATCTACAATTGTCATATTATTTAACATGAAATACAATCAATTTGAATTCATATACATATCATCCTCAACAAACATCACACGAAACTAACCTGAAGGAGAGTGCTATTCATGAAAAAAACTTCAAATCTTCGTCCTTGGGCTGTATGGAGCACAGCCGCTTTGACAGCTCTGACCATTTCCTTGTCCCCCATCGGGACCTATGCAGCTCACGCGGCTACGGTAGAAGTGAGCGGTACAACTAGTGCGGTTCAGACTGCATCATCCACTCCGGCTCGCAATACGACCATCCCTGCTCTATCAGATTCGTCCAAACAATCCGCACTGCCTAATGTTCTGGTCATTGGAACGGGTGGTACGATTGCAGGTCAATCCGAGGATGCAACCAGCTTCCAGAACTATAAAGCTGGTACACTCCCGATTGGAGAAATGGTCGACGCCTTACCGGACAAACAGAAGATTGCAGATGTTAGCACTCTCCAATTTGGAAATTCAGGTTCAGGTTCTTATACCATGGCTGATCTCTATGACTTATCTCAGACGGTAGATAAGGCTCTGGCTCAGTATGACAGCGTTGTAGTTACCACCGGTACAGATACCATGGAGGAAATCGCCTACTTCCTTGACATGACCGTACAAAGTGACAAACCCGTCGTCATTACAGGGTCCATGCGCCCTTGGACAGTTATCGGCTCAGATGCACAAGCGAATCTGTACAACGCCATTAAGCTCGCAGGCAGCGGGCGCACCACTTCATTTGGGACCGTGCTAATGTTGAACGATACCATTCAATTGGCACGCGGCGTGACCAAAACGAATGATTATCGAACAGACACGTTCGAAACTCCGATGCTTGGTGCAGTAGGTTATATTGATGAAGAAAACATTCGAATTTACCGTGCTCCTGCACGTGCCTTGAAGCCTGAAGGTACATTGAAACCGGCATTCGACCTGAGCAAAATCACGAAGGCAGATCTCGCCAAGGTGGAAATTGCGATTTCCTATCAGGAAGCTGGCGGCGAAGCTATTGAAGGATTTGTGAAGGGCGGCGCCAAGGGAATCGTAACGTCCGGTACCGGAGCAGGCGGTATCTCCAAAGCGATGGGACAAGCACGTACCAAAGCGGTCGAGGATGGCGTAATCTTCGTAACGACCACTCGGACAGGTTCAGGCAGTGTATATGGCGGTGGGAAAGGCGTTATAGCCGGTGACAACCTCAGTCCTCAGCAAGCACGCATTTTGTTGATGCTCGGCCTGTCCTTTAGCGACGATTTTGACACGATCCAAAAATGGTTCGAGACTTACGGAACGCCTGAAGTTTAATAAGGCTCTCATCACTTCACTCCAATAAGCAGAAAGAGACGATAATACCCTGAGATTCAGGAGTGTTATCGTCTCTTTCTTTTCGAATTGAATACGCATTCCATCCGTTTTAACGGATCTGCATCTTTTCTTACTTCACCCAGGCCAGAGCCAGACCATCATAATCCGGCAGCATCGTCGTTACGAGGCGCGGGTCACTGGCCATCTGCTCGTTGAAGCGTCGAACCGCGAGGACAGCCGGACCCTGCTTGTCTGAATTCAGCGTACGGCCGCGCAGGAAACAGTTATCTCCCACAATGACCGCCCCGGGCCGCGCGAGCTTAATGGCGTAATCGAGGTATACGGGATAATTCTCCTTGTCTGCATCAATGAAGAAGAAATCGAAGGTACGTCCTTCCTGTGCCAGCTGCTCCAGACTGTCAGCTGCGGGGCCAATTCGATATTCGACTTTATCCCCAAAGCCTGCTTCCTCCAGATGACCGCGAGCCATCGCTGCGTATTGCTCTTTTAGTTCAAGCGAAGTCAGGGTCCCCCCGTCACTTAAACCGCGAGCAAGACAAATTCCGCTGTATCCGCCCAGCACGCCGATTTCGAGTACAGCCTCGGCTTTCGATGTATTCGCGAGAAAAGTGAGCAAACGGCCATAGGCCGCTGCAACCGAAACTTCCGGCATGCCGTTCGATCGGATGGCTTCTTTTACCTTTAACAAGAGATCATCCTCTTGAAATAATTGATTTACATATTCGTCAGGGGTCAGATTCACCGCTAAAATCCTCCTTGGACACTTGGACTGCTTTCCATATGGATGCCAATGTTCTATAATAAATGTTTGTTGTCAAACACAGGCGGTTGAACTGCTGCATCGGCTCGAAAGATGAATGCATTAGCTCACCGCATTTCTCATTGTAAGTTTTTTCACGGAAAGCGGCAAGGCCGCACCGTCACTATACAGCTGAGAGAAGGATATTCCTTCCCCAGCTTGAAATGGAGTTGAAATGAATCACATGGCTCAATTGCAATTGATTGCGACCTCGGCGATGGGACTCGAGGCTGTTGTCGCCCGGGAACTGAAGCAACTGGGGTATGAGGATGTTACGATCGACAATGGCCGGGTTTTCTTCACTGGAGATTATATTGATATTTGCCGGTGTAATCTGTGGCTGAGAAGTTCCGACCGGGTGTTGGTCAAAATGGGTGAATTCCCGGCGACAACTTTCGATGAATTATTTGAAGGTACCAAAGCATTACCTTGGGAGGAATGGATTCCAGCCGATGGCGAATTTCCGGTTGAAGGTCGCTCCCAAAAATCTCAGTTGAGCAGTGTGCCTGCATCACAAGGGATCGTGAAGAAAGCAATCGTAGAGAAACTGAAGCTGACTTATGACACGGAGTGGTTCCCAGAGGATGGGTCTCGTTATGTGATTGAGGTCATTCTGCTGAACGATCGCGCCCTGCTTACTTTAGATACGACGGGACCAGGTCTGCATAAACGGGGTTATCGTAAACTCGTAACCGAAGCACCACTCAAAGAAACGCTTGCTGCGGCACTTATTCAGCTCAGCCGCTGGAATGTTTCCCGTCCATTCTATGATCCATGTTGCGGTTCAGGCACCATGCTGATTGAAGCCGCCATGATCGGCTGGAACATTGCACCAGGACTTCGTCGGACCTTCAACTCCGAGAACTGGGCTGTCATTCCTGAAGAATTGTGGGAACAGGCGCGCGAAGAAGCATTTGACGCGGTTCGCGACGATATTCCATTGCAAATTTCGGGCAGCGACATCGATCCGGAAGCTATTGAAGTAGCACAGGCAGCAATCAAGAGTGCCGGCTTCGCCAAAGATATTGAAGTCAGCGTCCTGCCCGCTCATCGTGCAAGACCACAGGGCGAATATGGTGTCATTATTACCAACCCTCCATATGGTGAACGTTTGAGTGAAGAGAAAGAAGTGCAGAAGCTGCTGCGTTCTTTAGGGCGCAGTTACCTCGATTTACCGACATGGTCCTTTTTTGCCATCACGTCGACCAAATCTTTCGAGGAAGACTTTGGACACAAGGCAGACAAGCGCCGTAAGTTGTTCAATGGACGCATTGAAACCCAATATTATCAGTATTTGGGCCCACTGCCTCCACGTAATAAAACACCACAACAATAATAATATTGGAATGATCAAGCGCTCCTGCCGTTCACGGCTGGGGCGTTTTTTTGTATGTATTTCGGGAGACTTATGGATGATCTTGTTAACATTGCTTCCGCATGAAGATTTTCTCCCCTGGGCATAGTTGAAAAGCCATGACACCACGCTATAATGGATAAAGTCCTATTTTACATTCCGTTAACAAAACCATTCATCAGGGAGGAGACATATATGTTTGTCACTAAGCCAACACGCAGCCTTACGCCGCGTGGGCTTCTGAATCATCCATTTACGTTATATCTTATTTTTCTTGTACTCATGCTGCTCAAATTAATGTGGCTCCACCACAATCTGCACGCTTACAACATTACGATGGGTCTTCTGGACAAAGTGATTGCCATCGGTTCGCTGCTGCTTCTGTCCTTCTGGACCTGGTGGCTGCCTCGCCGGGGCATGATTATATCACTCGTTATACTCAATCTGCTGCTCACTGCACTGATCTATGCGGATATGGTTTATTATCGCTACTTTCAGGATTTCCTAACAATCCCTGTGCTGATGCAAGCCAGACAGGTTGACGCTTTGGGAGACAGTATTGCTACGCTTATTTACGCCAGTGATCTGTGGTTCTTCGTCGATTGGCTGGTGATTATCCCATACGCAGCGATCCTGCTGTTCAGCAAACGTAACCGTCGTGGACGTTCCAGCGCATATTCGAACGGGTTGAACTCCTACTCGTCAAATTCAGGCAAATCAAGTGTGCGTCGTCGACTCACCGCAGGCAGCATTGCTCTGGTATTGGGTCTGGGGCTCGCGGTTGGTCCGATATATTTTTATAGTAAAACCTGGGCAAAAGGGTTGTTCGATAACAACTGGTGGAACGTATCCATGTACAATGTTACCGGACTTCTTGCTTTTCATGGCTATGATCTGTACAACTATGCCAAAGACCAGCTCGGCTCTGGACCGGAGGTCGATCCTGCCGATCTCGAACAGGCGGAAGCTTATTTCGCCAGCAGACAGCAGGCTGATCCACTGAAGGATGCGATGTTTGGCAAGTATAAAGACAGCAATGTGATCATTGTCCAAGGTGAAGCCTTCATGAATTTCATGATTGGACAAAGCATTGGCGGACAGGAAATCACGCCTCATTTTAACGAGCTGATGAAGGAAAGTCAGTACTACAGTCACTTTTATCACCAGACAGGTCAGGGGCGAACATCGGATGCTGACTTTGGGGCCAATATTTCATTGCATCCACTGTCGGTTGGATCCGCGTTTGTCCGTTACGCAGACCACAGTTATGATTCTCTGCCTTCTATCTTGAAGGATCATGGTTATAGTACGAATGTATTTCATGCCTATGAGAGCGGATTTTGGAATCGTTATACGATGTATCAGAATATGAAGTATGACAAGTTTTACAGTAAAAATGATTTTGAACAGGATGACCCGCTTGGCTGGTCGCTGTCGGATGAGTCCTTTTTCCGCCAATCGGTTGAAAAAATGAGCAGTGAGGTTACAGAGCCCTTCTACTCATTCCTCATTACGCTCAGCAGTCATCATCCATACGCGTTACCCCAAGATAAACAGCAGCTGGATGTGGGTGAATTCAAAGGAACGATGTTTGGCAACTATCTGCAATCCGTTCATTACGTGGATTCTGCGCTCGGCAACATGGTGGAAGACCTGAAAAATCGGGGATTATGGGACAAAACGATCTTCATGTTCTATGGGGATCACGATAATTCCATCAAAGAACAGCCACAATACGAGAAATTTCTCGGACGTTCACTAACTGATCTGGATATGGAGCAGATTATGAACGAAGTGCCTTTGCTGGTGCATCTGCCTGACGGAGCCGCAGCGGGAACGATTGACGAGCCTGCCGGACAACTGGACGTTACACCTTCAGTACTGCATCTGCTGGGTATTTCAGATCAATCCTACTACCACATGGGCAACGATGTGTACGACGGTTCCTCCCGTATGGTGGTATTGCGCAGTGGTGCATTTACAGATGGCTCCTTGTTCTATATTCCTTCGGATGATTACATCTATGACAGCGGCTCCTGTTACGATCTGTCTACTGGTACCAAAACGGATATTAATGCTTGCCGATCTAGCCATGATGAAGCAACAAAGCGACTGCATGTGTCAGATACGGTTAATACGTTTGACCTGATCTCGCGTTTTCGCGAGGAGCAAGCGCCTGCGTCCGAATCCTAACAGATATGGAACGGTAGCTGACGGAACTGTATAATTCATTTTTTTAAAGTTAACCCGATACTACAATGAAATGGAGCTAGTGCATGACCATGACGTCACATCCTGACCAATTCAATATCGAACAAAAGCTGTTCGAAGAAGCTGCAAACTTTGTCAAACATCGCTACCCTCAAGGGTGGGGCGGCGCAGCTGCTGTTTATACCGAAGCTGGATCGCTGTTAATCAGCGTAGCTCCAGAAGTGATTAACGACGCCACGCACTTATGTATGGAAACAGGAGCCTATCTAGAAGCACACAAATTAAACGAGCGGGTCACCCACTCGATCTGTGTAGCACGGGACGATGAGCACTCAGAATTCAAGGTCCTCACCCCTTGTGGTGTGTGCCAGGAACGATTGTTTTTCTGGGGAGAAGACGTGAAGGCTGCCGTGTACGATCCGGATGGAGCTTTAATTTACAAACGATTGGACGAAATTCAGCCTTATCATTGGACCAAGGCATACCGGGATAAGTAAGAAGTTAAATTATAAGTGTTGAGGCTGCAATCCGTTGCATGCTTCGGCACTTCTTTTTTCGAGGCTGGTAATAACCACAACCTTGCGAATGATGGAAAGTCGCTATATAATTGTAACTGTATTGGTTTCATTTATAGATGATGGAGGTTTTAATGAATGAATATTGAAATATGGTCCGACTTTATGTGTCCTTTCTGTTATATTGGCAAACGTCGTCTGGAGAATGTACTCGCACAATTCCCCCACCGCGATGAAGTGCAATTACAGTTCAAAAGTTTTGAGCTTGATCCAAATGCTGAATTGAATAGTGGCAAAACCAACGCAGAATATCTGGCTGCCAAATACAATATGAGTGTGGAGCAGGCACGCGGCATGAATGCCCAAATGAATGCCAATGCTCGTACGGCTGGACTGGAATACAACATTGATGAGATGATCCCTACCAACTCCTTCTCTGCTCACCGTCTGACGCATTGGGCAGAAACACAAGGAAAAATGCTTGAGTTGAGCGAACGACTATTTCAAGCGATCTTCATCGAAGGTAAACATGTCGGCAATTCCGATGTACTGATCGAGTTGGCTGAAGAAGTAGGTCTAGATCGCAATGCAGCAGCAGAAGTGTTGTCCAGTAATCAATTCGCAGAACAGGTTCGTGCCGATCAAGCCGAAGGCGAACAGTTAGGCATCCGAGGTGTACCGTTCTTCGTATTTGATCGCAAGTTCGCTGTATCTGGTGCTCAACCGGATGAGGTGTTCCTTGACGCTATCCAGAAAGCATGGGACGAGCGTTCCCCCTTCACAATGGTAGAGTCCAACACCACTGACGCAGATGGCAGTGGAGTATGCACCGAAGACGGCTGCGAGGTTCCGCAACCGGACCAATCCAAATAACACAAAAGCAGCAGGATCAAGGGTTATCCCCTGAACCTGCTGCTTTTCACTTTTCCCTTTTAAATCCATCCACTTAAGATGAACTCATAATTTACACTATAACGGAGAGGGCAGAACAAATCTGGAGAAGCGGCGCTAAAAGCTTTCTGAAAGAAAGCTGCAACGGAAGCATATACTTCGCATTTATCACTGGATTTTACCCTTTGAAGATAGGGAATTCCAAAAAAACCGGGGATAACGGCGATCGAAAGATTGTTCTGCACACGTAGTGGCCTACTGTAAAGGATTATGCTTTCATTTTATATCACGAAGAACGATCCGTCACCGGAACATCCACAAGCAGATCATTAAACACTCATTTTGGAATTGAGCTACACGCTCAATCCCAAAACAGCTGATCCGGATGTGGTCCCGTCCGTTTATCCGAATCCAGCGCATCAATCAGTTTCAGCTCATCGGGAGTCAGTTCAAAATCAAAGATGTCCGCATTCTCGCGAATTCGCTCCGGGGTAACCGACTTCGGAATCGTCACGATCTGGTTCTGAATATCCCAACGCAGAATAACTTGCGCTGGTGTTTTTCCGTATTTCTGGGCCAGACTTTTCAAAGCCGATTCCTTGTTCAGTTTACCTCTCATAATGGGGCTCCATGCCTCCAGTTGAATGCCCTGCTCCCCGCAGAAATCCTGCAACTCCTGTTGAATCAGACCTGGATGCAGTTCCACCTGATTCACCGCAGGTACCGTTCCACCTTCATCTATGATATCGCGCAGATGGTGTACTTCGAAATTACTTACACCAATGGCACGTACACTTCCTTCGCTATATAGACGTTCGAAAGCTCTCCACGTCTCCTTATACTGGTCTCTACCAGGCCAGTGAATTAAGTATAGATCAATGACATTTAATCCAAGCGCCTTCTGACTGGCCTCAAATGCTCTCAAGGTCGAATCAAAGCCTTGATCCTCGTTCCACAGCTTGGTTGTCACAAACAGCTCATTCCGAGCAACACCACTGCTCGCAATAGCTTGTCCCACTTCTTCTTCATTTCCATAAACGGACGCCGTATCAATACTCCGATATCCGACTTCCAATGCAGTCTCCACTGCTTGCTGTACTTCCTTGCCTTTTGCTCGATAAGTCCCAAATCCCAGCCATGGCATCGTCACTCCGTTGTTCAGAATCGTACAATCTGTAATATGTTTTGTCATTCTGTACCTCCTGTGTGAAATTTGCCTGCTCTTGGTCTATTAACCTTCTCACCAAATTTTAAGCGGCACGTTACACACAGTTTGACTGAGATCCACTTCTTGGGGTCATTCAAAAGAGACATGAATAACCCGCAAAGCACTGCTGCTCTGCGGGTTTCTGGTGTGACAGGAACGCCTATAGATCCCCTTGCCCATTCTGACTCTGGATCGAGTTCAATCTTCTCTTCTCCTCAATGAACATCTCTTCTGCCAGCTCAACGCCCTGACCTCCAAGCGAACGTTCAGCTTGAAGCATAGCCTGCTCGGTATGCGCCAAACGGCGTTCTGCTTGTTCAATGGTCTGTTCTGTTGGATGTGACATTGCCTGTGAAACGGCATAATGAAGTTTGTTCACTGCATTCTGCGCCTGGGATACGGTCGTATCGGCTTGCAAACTGGAATCATAACGCTTCGGCATGAGTATTCCTCCTTGGGATCATGTTCCTGTTACCCCATTAGGATGGTTGACATCGGCCTTCCTTATTCTTCTTTTGCTAAAACAATGACGGATCGCTTCACTGTTCCCATTAAACGATTAGTGATAAATATCATGATGTGTATAACCTTTTCCGGTCTGACTGCGTTTATTTGATAAGTACCTTTTCACAAGGAGGCGTGTGTTTGAAGAACTTTGGGATTATGTTCATACTGCTATCTTTATTGCTACTCATCAGCGGCTGTACACCTTCGACGTATGAAATAACGGGATATACAGGCTCCTCTATTAATAACGAGATCCCGGTTCCCGTGAATGCAAAGCAGCTGAGTATAACGACATATTCAGACAATCCAAACATTAAAACAGGCATTAAATATGAATTGAAACATATCGGGGGAGAACAGGGATTATATGTACCCTCCGATTATTTTGAGAAATTATTCGAAGCCGGATGGGTTGAAGTGGAAGAAGAGCGTATGGGGAATGTTCATTATTTGAAAAAAAGCGATACTATCATCGCCATTGAGATTCAAGAGGATACCTTTAAGATTTTTGAAATGATGCAGGGCTTTACGTTCTAACCCTGTACCGTTCCTAATCACAACTAAAAAAGAGAGGCCGCGGCCTCTCTTTTCCGTTCGTGGACAAGTTTGCCCAATGTAAATTCATACAATTACTTTACGAATTTCGCTACTTTTGCAAGCACTTCTTCTTCTGACGGAGCACTGATGTACCTACCGTTGATGAAGACAAAAGCACGCTTCGCGCAGGGACCGCAATACGATTTGCAACCAATTTTGATCTCCGTATCCGGAGCCATTTTCTCCAACTTGGCTACAATCGATTTTAGTCTGATATGATTACATTTTTCGCATACGCGGATATCGTTAGCCATGAGTTCCCCTTCTTCGCTCCCTTAGTGGTCGCCGTGGTTGCCTTGGGATGGATTCGTAATAACGAAGCCTTCTTCAGGGAAGTAAAGGTAATCAATTTTAACGCCATCCAGCAAAGGCTGATCATTCTCAAGAATAACGTCGATCTCTTTATCGGTAGATACAACCGTATCATTTTCTTTTGGCGTATCGATATCGAGTCCGTAGTGGGCATGATCTCCATGTGCATGTGTGATCACAACGCGCAGCAATTTACCTTCGTTCTCAGGCTTGTCCAGTTCAAGTTTCAATACTTTCGCGGCATTACGTGTAATTTTGCAGTTCATTTCATTCATCTCCTATATCGTAATTGCTGGTTCCAACAATTTTCAGTATTTCTAAACTCCAGCATCTATTGTAAAGAAAATTACTGCGCTTCGCAATAACATTGATGCAAAATCGATGTTAAAACCACCCATTTTGTGTCGGATTAAGACGACGCACCCGCTGTAAGTACCGGATATTTGCGCTCCGCACGACTTACAAACCAGTTCATCAGCAACAACGTAACCCCGATATCATCTATAGGCATAAACGGCATCACGTCAGGAAGCACCCAGTAGAGCAGCGCCGGGATGATGAACAGCAGCTTCTCACCCAAAGGGATCTGAGGAGCCCGCAACAGACGCGGCAGCCGTTTGAATACTTGTGTCCATCGTTTGAATGACAGCAGTCTTCTCCACTTCATATGAACCCCTCCGTATGATTATTGCACTGAAATAAAACAGAACACGTTATAGTCACACCCATCATTACCCGTTCCAGAGCGTTCCGGAACGAATGATGCAATATGCAGATTAAAAAAACGAACGCCGGTAACAGCGCCCGTTCCTGTTATACGAGTGGACAACCTTTAAGTTTCATGTCTTCCCATCCAAATTATGTGAAGTCAGATTTCATGGATTCCCGGTCTTCCCTGTTAGTGCTCTCGATCTGTTAATAATTCAGCCAACAGCATGCCAACCTCTACGCAGATGTCATCGAACTGATCCATGGGCAGCGGGTTGACCCCAAGTCCCACTTCTACCGTGAAGCCGGGCTTTCGAAACTTCTGAATGAACCAGTCTTTGTACCCTGCATCACTTCCACCCAGCTTAACTGCCTTGTACCCCGAAGCCCTTGCCAGTCTGCGTGACAGCGGGGCACTCTCCTTTGGCTCCAAATCTCGGTAGTTCCAATAAATTTCTTGTCCCTGACTGTGCAGCGAAACGACAGCATCGAAATGATGTTGCTCGGTCCACTGTGCAAGTGCCCATGCCTCCGGTTCCGATAAGGGAGCGGTTCCTGCATAATCTCTGGGCCCTGGTGTCGTTATCCCTCTTCTAGCTGCTTCTTCCTCCCAATAAGCCGGGAATTGATCGTTAAGGTCTACTCCCCTGATATTAGACTTCCAATGCGTAAAATGGGAGCGTCCAGCATTCCATGCCAGCAATTCTTCTGCATGGGGATGATCATTGACCACGCCCTCTTGCACCAATTCAACTCCATCCGGGTTGACCATGGGCACCGTCCACAGCGTGGTTTCTTGCATCCAACGTTCCGTCTGGAATTGATGCCATGGCGTATGTGTACTGTAGGCCTTCGCATATTCTTCAATAAACCGCATTAGAACCGCCGTTGTCAGCCACTCATTCGCATGAACAGATGCGTTAACATGAATATGTCTGGGGCCATCACCCAAACGTAGATAAGGCAAAGTCTTGCCCATAACACTGCTGCCTATCGAGCCAATCTCGATAAATGGATACTTCTTTTCCAGCAAACCGATATCACGGCTCATTTCACGATAACCATACTCTCCCTGCAACTTGACGATAGTTTTTCCATTTGAATCCGGAATATGAATACATCGCCCGCACCAGTCCGGAATGTTCGCTATTTCTGGATTGGCCTCACGCAATTCTTCTTCATTCAGTCCAAAACGTAATCCAATCACAGCCACTTTCTCCCCTGGTTGCACTGCATATCTGCGTCCCGTTCCCGGCGTAATGCGCAGCATCTGTCCTGTTAGCAAATAAGGCTGGGACGCTGCTTCAGGGTTGAGAGCAGCCAGTAACTCCTTCGTCATATGGTTCGCTGCCGCAATACGCGACAAGGTATCTCCCTGCTGAACAATAATCCATTGCAGCTCCATGTCGATCTCCTTTCCCTTAGGAAATTGTGTAATCTCCCGTCCTTTTCTCGCCAGTGTCCTTACTGTATGTAATATGTATGCGGGTCTGGTTGTCCGTCATGTGACATGAATCGCGTAAATCCCTCCAACATAAGAAAACGTGATGATACATCTGAGCTTCTTATACTTTCGGATATAAACAAAAGAATCCCGGAACACTAAGTATTCCGGGATTCTTATAAGCATTGAAATCAAAAAAAGTTATGGTAATTGGGTAACCTGCCACACAACTGGCGTTTTGGAGATCTGCTCTCCGAGCCATTGGCGGGTAATATTCTGGAACATGCGGGGGTCCCCTGTGCAAAAAAACTGATGGACCGGCGTCTCATCCCCACTGGCCAGCTTTCGTTTATCATACAAAATCGTACTGATTTCCCTTGCCGTTTCATCTGCCGAACTAATCAGCTTCACTTCCTGCCCCATAACCTCCTGAATGGTATCCATGAGAAAAGGATAGTGCGTACAACCCAGAATAAGACAATCAATCGGCTGTTGTTTAATCTGGCCTAGAGATTGCTCCACCGTACTTGTCGTTTGCTCGGAACGGAATTCGCCTTGCTCCACCAGTGGCACAAGTGCCGGACAAGCCTGACTGACCACATCAATATAGGGAGACAACTGTTTGAGTGCAGACGTATATGCACCACTTCCAATGGTCCCCACGGTGCCAATGACACCAATGCGTCCTGTGCGTGTCGCTGTGATGGCTGCTCGTGCTCCAGGATGAATGACACCAATGACAGGCACATTCACCTTGGCTCGAATATAGTCGAGCGCTGCTGCCGTAGCCGTATTACAGGCGATAACGATAACCTTCGGATCGAACTGGATCAAGAAATCAACGATTTGTTCCGTGAATTGTTTAACTTGTTCGGACGAACGGGGTCCGTACGGTGTCCGGGCAGTATCTCCAAAATATATGATCTTTTCCCGTGGGAGCTGACGCATCACTTCCTTGGCGACCGTCAATCCCCCTACACCGGAGTCTAATATAGCGATTGCTTGCTGCACGAACACACCGCTTCCTTCTTCATTGAATTGGTTCTGTTAACATATTGGTTCCCAGAGCTTTCTTCCTACCGTATGAATTTTCAGGCAAAAAGGTACCTACATCTTACCCGATTTCATCGCAGGGTTCAAACAAAATGCCGTATCGTACAACTCCTGCACGACCACGCACAACAAAGCAGGCTCCCCTCCAGATGGAGGAAAGCCTGCTTGCGTTCAAGCTTAACTTTAGATGTTATCTTTGGAGTCGTCGGCAGGAAGCTTCGCAATGACTTCAATGCCAGACTCATTTGCTGCATCTGCATCGATGGAAGAATCGGAATCAGTAATGACGGCGGATACGCGCACTTCTTTACCTTCAGCGCAATTGCGCCACGATTGGATATCCTGGATAACGACATCTGCCGTCTCTTTTACTTTGGATACGATCTGTGCGCTTTGTTCTCCTACCTTGCTAGCCAGTTCCTGACCCTTCTCACTCACCTGACGTGCACCTTCCGAAATATCTTGACGAAGTTCGCGTCCGGATTTTGGCGCCAGCAGCAAAGCTGTCACTGAACCTACAACCGAGCCGATTAATGCTCCCCACAACAAACTTTTGTTAGAATCCTTCACGTCTCATCTCTCCCTTTACCTTAAATGAAGTACCGAATAACTAAGCAACGACCTGTTGCTCGTCAATCCGGGCGAATGCCTACTCTGTTGATGCAGTATAAGCAGCAAGGGCTTGACCTGACACTCGGATACCAAAAAAAATTCTGGATGTCGTCTTCGCACCTTCTGACGTTATCGAGATATGTCTCAGGTCTGCCGCGCCGGCTCAAGCGGAGCAGCAGCATGTTCATCACCCGGGTCCAGATCAATTACATATCGTCCTGGTGCAATCAACGCCGCCTGATGCTCACAACGCCAGCGTCGTCCGCCGGAAGATCCCAGCGTCTGTCCATCCTGTAGAACATCTCCCTGATCAAATATGTAATAGGCGGCACCCAGTAATGTCTGGGCTACCGTATCCGGATCGAGTCCAATAAAATGACACTGTACATCAGGCACACCAAGTGCTGACAAACCTACCGTGTCCATAACCAGCTGACGCTGTTCCTCCGTGCCCCCAGCCTGATACATGCGCACATTCATCGCAGCGTAGAGATGCTCCTCACGCTCCTGTGACAGCACATAGGCTTCTGGTTCAACTAATTTGTCACTTCCGTACCAGTATAACGCCTCACAAGGCAACACTTCCATGACAGCCTGAATCGTCTTTTGGAACAATTCGAGTCGTTGTTTGCGCGGCATGGCAGCAGTGAACATATCATGAAGTCGGATAGAATATTGGATCGTTTCCATAGCTTGTCCTGCTTCTGGCCAATGCCAGGCTTGCTGTAAAGCCCCTCCAAAGCGGGCACGATCTACAATTTCAGTAATGGGGAGCATGCAAGTCTGTGCTGGAATATTACCTTCCTGAAAAGAAACCTTATAATCCAGGTGGTAGAAAACCAGCATCTCAGGATTATGCTCCTCATTACCCTGCTTCACGTCAAGCCGGACTTGTCCGGTATGACGGCTCAGTGCATCATGCAAACGCCCCTGATCTATAACGGGACGTTCTTGAAATAACAGCTCAATCATATATACCGGATGAAACCCGGAAGGTATGTCATTCGTTTCATTATTTACTTCTCGAGCTTCTTTCCGTTCGTTCGTCATGCTGTTTCCCCTCATTCCTTGCTCTGTCCCTCGGCCTGTGCAGTCTGGAAAGGTCCGAGTTCTTTTTCCACATAGGTATTGACCTGATGGGAAAAATGTTCAAGCACGCCCGGCAAGTCACTGCTCAGCGGATGCAGTTCAGACCGCTCCCAGCTGTAATAGTCCTGAACGAGCGGCTTGCGCAACGATACGAGGCGACTAAGCACCTCATAGGTTGCATGATCAAAAACTTTCTCTTCGTGGTTAATTTCAATAATATCGTCATAACTGCTCGCATCACGCATGATGAAGCCATCAATGAGATAACTCCCAACATCCGTAACGATTTCAATCGCCAGATGAAGACAGCGTTCCTGTACCAGACCCAGCATGAGACTGCCATCCCAAGCTTGTGACGCGCGACGAAGACCTTCGGCCACCTCCGGTACGGCAGCAAGCCGGCGGGCAATCTGTTCTCTGTTTACGTAATACAATGTGTTCACTTCCCGTTCAGTGAATTATCGGTTCCTTTTTCCTCTTCGCTTCAGCCAAAATAACATCACAGGACAAGCGATCAGAAACACGACAAAAATATATAAAAATTCCATAACGTCTCTTAAATCGCTCATGCAGAGTCCCCTTTATCCAAAGTAGAATGAATAACAGATTAGATTTCGTAGTCCACTGCAATCGACTGCTCTCTGACCTCGTTCATATACTTGATGACTTCTTGATGCAGCGGATGCACCTGATATGCCTGAAGATCTTCCAGTGATGCAAATTCTGCCGTAAGTGAGATGTCAAAAGATCTGTCCGAACGAAGCACGTCGATACCCACTTCAAGCGAGACCAGAACATCAATTTTCCCTTGCAGATTGCGAAGAACATTCGCAGCCGCTTCGATACTTTCAGGAGAACGATCTTTCATTTTAAACAGAACAATATGTTTAATCATCAGACAAGCACCTCATTTTAAGTATAATAATTGGTATGATTGAATTTTCTTGTATCCAAAATATATCATAACGTCCTCTATTACGAAAGGATACTTGGAAACGTTCTCTTCAAAGACTATCTAATCGGGGCTGCTTTCATTCGCCTTGGATTTCTCCTGAGACATATTATCCGTCTGTTCACTTTGGTTTGTCTGTTTTTCCGGTACGACTTCTGCTGCTTGTTCTTTTGTCTCCTTATTCTCCACGTTTGGCTGTGGTTGAGGCCACTCCCTGTCAGACAATCCCTCCTGTTTTTTCAGCACCGCTATAGCCTGTCTGAGCTTGTCAGGCAATGGAAGCCCAATGCGGGCATAATTTTCGGTAATGGATATCAGCTCATTCACCAGATAAAAGTAGATGGCTCCCCCTTTAATGATGTCAGTTCCCATGAGCATGTCAATTCGGTGGGCAAGCAGAATAACCGTTAGCATGAGACCTTTGCGCGCGAGCCCCCAGAATCCAACATTACTATTCAATCCTTTTCCCGTTCTTACTGCCGCAGCGAGACCCGTAATATAATCCACAGCCATTGCAACCGCCAGCAAGCTAAGCAACTGATCCCATCCACCAAAAGCAAACGTCATGAACGCCCCTGAAATGGCAGCAAAGGTACTTACGGATGGACTCACGTTTCTCACCTCTCCCTCTCATTGATCTCCATACAAGATATGTAAGAATAAGAGATTTTGACAGTCCACATGCCTTGCTGAACACGCGGATTTCTAATTTCAGATTTGTGCACATTGGAAATGGGTTCCTTTAACGGGAATCGAATATTTATGGGTAAATCAGGGAAATAAACCGCATCATATCAACAAAAAATAGATAAAAGTACTAAAGTCTCACTAATAGGTAATTAGACTCATTTTATTTTTATTCATTATCTATTTGATCCCTTAAATTTAGTGAAACATTGTAATCTAGGAATATACTAGGATGTGAATTGCGTCTGGTCTAGTTCATAATTCCTCCTTTGTAGCGGATTCGCGCATCCACTCTTTTGAAACAGGTGCACCCGGCACTTGAAAGTACCCCCGTACTTATTGTAGTATTTGGTTAAAAAAATCGGAGGAAATATGCCTAATCAACCAGAACAACATTCCATCCAGGCGTGGTCTCTGATCAACCGTAAATATTTGGGAAAAGGCGTCCGTGTTAAACGATTCCGAAAACCGACACGCTGTCAAATCCGCAACCGTGTTCTTCTTGCCGTGCTGATGGCCAATGATATCAAGTTGTCTCAGCTCGCCGAAGATCTATCCATCTCTTCACGCAGCGTCAGCGCGTGGGTGTATGAAGGACGGATACCCGGCAGTACCAATTTGGACAAGGCATGCCAATTGCTCGGCTACCCGCGCCACATTCTTTTTAATGAAGAAGTGGTACGCAAAAGCCCTGTCATTTGTCAGCCCGAGCCTTCCCGCTTCATGAAGCGTACGGTGACCCGTTCTCCGGTTAGCAACCGTATTCTAACAGGCTTGTGTATGGTCCATGATTTGTCGGTGACAGATGTCAGCCACTGGATCGGGGTTCACCCCGGCACTTTCCGCAAATGGCTGCATCAGGGAACGCTGCCTTCTGCTGCGTTTCAGGAACAAGCGGAACAATTTTTCCGCATCCCGAAAACTATTTTGTTCGCAGATGTCATCTTGAAAGATCGCCACAATAACTAAATTAGCGAACAACCAAAAGGCTCTGTCCTCTCCCCATTGGGAAAGACAGAGCCTTTTTAAAATACACTTTCATCGTACAAATTTTATTAGGTTACCATTTCTCCAGTCGGGTGTACTCAGCATCGTCTCTCAGGGGCGATAAGCCGCCCTCTTGCCCTCCAAACAGCTTTGGATGCATCATTCCCTTCATTCCCAGTCACTCCTTAACCTGGGCCGGTACAGCGTGCTCTCTGAACGAGGCGAAAATCCCATTGTCGAAAGGCGCGGCGACTTATACCCATATATACCTCATCAATGCTAACCAACCAGTCCATTAAATCATGGATTATTTAAAGAAATAAAACTTCATCGTTAGCTTCATTTTCACATTATATTTGTACGAACAATTAAACCAACACTTTATATTAAGTACAAAAAAAGCCTTTCCCTTAAGGAAGTAGGCTTTAATTCAAACTCTAATTCAGCTCATATAACGTTTGGTTCAATCTATCCTTACCCCTTGTATGACCGTGTTTTTCAAAAATTCATGTGATTTTTTGCTATCGAATCAAGCACAAGCACCTCTAGCGTAAACAACAACACTTCCTTGTCTCGTACATTACAGGATTCACTCTTAATTTGTACGTACAACTAAATGCATAAGATAACACTTGTTCATATTATTTTTCCCATCCTTATTTCGAACCCACGTTTAGAGTCTCGTTGATATATTTCAGTCCCGTATAACGATCACGAAGCAAATGAGCTGTGTTGAAAGCATGTTCCACCATCTCCATGGATACACCTAGTTGTTCAGTCGTTGTAGGTCCCCCAACTTGATCAAGCCAAGCTATAAGCTGAGATGCATCCGGCAGATTATTGTATACATGGAATACCGGCTCGTCGGATTTTTGTGCAAGATCTTTGTATTTTACGGTAAGCAGTGCACAGGCCACTCCCACTTTGGCACCATGCAAAACAGGCTTGTGCCCTGACTCCATCAAATCCATCTCCCACCGATGAGACAGATGATGTTCTCCACCGGATGCCGGACGAGAATGATCAATGATTAGCATGGAAATGCCGGAAGCAATCAGCGCATCCATCAATACACTCACACCATCGGCCCGTCCTTCAGCGATACCTTGTACATGCTCCACACAGGTCGTTAGTGCTTCTTCTGTCATGCGATAAGCTACGGGGCAGAACGGTTCTCCACCCAGATCCCTGGAAACCACCCAGTCCGCCAGTGATGTATATTTACCAAGCATATCTCCGAATCCGGCTGCATTCATCTCTTGGGGGGCTTGCTCTAAAATATCGATGTCCGCAAAAATAGCTTTAGGCGGTACCGCCTGGAAAGTCTGTTTGACGCCGCTTACAATAAGAGGTGCACCCGCTGAGGTAAATCCGTCAACCGAAGCTGCTGTAGGCACTGACAGAAAGGGCTTGTTCATTTTGGAGCAAACAAATCGCACCAGATCATGAATGGTCCCTGAACCAGCAGCAATGATCGCCTGACTTTCTTGTTTCACACCGAGCAGTACCTGCACAATCCCGCCCTCATCGGCGATCACGTCCCCTGCTTTGTTCTCTGGCATGCATATCTCATCCACATGAACGCCTGCTTCTCGAATGTTCTTTACCACCTCGTATCCTGCTGCCGGACCTGTAAATCGATCATATACCACTGTTACATGTCTGTACCCTTGCTCGGACAAATAGCCAGGTAACCGCTGAACAGCTCCATGCTCCAGATAGACCTGCATTTGCACCAACCGATGATCATGCCCACAAGTACAATTTTGCGCTTCTTCGTTCCATACGGCAATTCGCTTGTTCATATTCATCCGCTTTTAACCTCCCTTAAGAAATATCATGCATAATTACATGGTTAAAACCACAAAATGAAAAAAGGAAATAAAATGTGAGTATTTTCCTGATCACACTTTACTTCCTGTATTAAAAATTTGCAAACCCCAAACTCACATTCCCAAGCAGGTGAACCTATGAAATTAACCAAAGAAATAGGAATTTCTCTCGGATTTCTCGCAGGAACGACATTTGGCAGCGGCATCGCCTTTTTGTTTCGCTTCCAGGCATATGAGGTGATGGCCAGCGTTGCGCTCTTTGGTATTGCTGGAGCGATTGCAGGCCTATGTGTGCAACAATTCATATTCAATAAATAAAAAACAAAAAAAGCTCGCGAATTGCCTTTAGAGCAATTTCGCGAGCTTTTTTTCTTCGATGCGGTCGAGAGGACTCGAACCTCCACGGGGGTTAGCCCACACGGACCTGAACCGTGCGCGTCTGCCAATTCCGCCACGACCGCATAATATGTATCTTCTCATCATGGATGAAAAGTACTCCGGTCAAGCAATCGCTTGTTTTACCGTAATTAAGAGTATACATGCTCTGAAATAAGTTTGCAATACCTTTTTTCCAAGCTGCAATGAATAGGACATATGTCCTTTTTTAACCCCATCAAACTCCCTATCGTAGACATTAAGCAGATCAAGTGTCCTGTTGGACACGCTATACCTTGCATAGAAAAGGGGAGTTTTGCATGACGATCAAGAACACAACACATGAACGTATTGAAGAAGGAAAACGCAACATTCACTGGACGGAGTTGCATATGCCCATGCTCGGCGAATTGAAATCTCAGTTTGCCAAAGAGCTGCCTTTTGCTGGTTTAACCATCGGTATATGTATTCATGTGGAGCCTAAAACAGCTGTATTATGCCGCACACTCCAAGCAGGTGGTGCCAACGTTGTATTGACTGGCAGCCCGGGTACAACCAAAGACGCCGTCGCAGCAGCTCTGCAAGAAGAAGGCATCACGGTATATGGTCAACGTGCAGACAGGCGCAATGAGCACCTGCAAAATATCCACAGTGTACTTCGTCACCAACCCCATCTCCTCATGGATAACGGAGCTGATCTGGCGCGTACGTTCATTCAACAGTATGATACTCATTCTCTGATTGGTGGTACGGAGGAGACAACGACCGGGGCCAATCTGCTGCGTGAAGAGACGGGTGAGAACATTCCTTTCCCGATCATTGTTATTAATGATAGTCCACTCAAACGAATCATGGAAAATGAACATGGTGTTGGACAGACCATTATTGAAGGTTTCATGCGTACTACAAACCTGATTCTGCCTACACGTCGTTTCGTCATCGTAGGTTATGGAACCTGCGGACGAGGCATTGCCAGATATTTGCGGAATCTGGGCAGCCAGGTCGTCGTTGTTGAAACCGATCCGATTGCTGGCCTGGAAGCGGCGCTGGATGGATTTAGAGTGGCACGATTGGAGGATACATTTACATTTGCCCAAGTGTACATTACTGTCACTGGCCGTTCTAACGCCATTCTGAAGGAACATTTTAATCAAATGAATGATGGAACGATCCTCGCCAATGCCGGACATTTTTCTTGGGAGATGGATCTGGAAAGTCTTCGTCAAGAGGCGGAGCATACAGAACAACTGACATCGGATATCGAACAATTTACATTAGCCAACGGACGTCGACTCATGTTACTTACTCAAGGCGAGATGCTGAACCTGGCTGGTGGCAGCGGCAACCCTGCCGAAACGATGGATCTGGGCTTGTCCCTGCAAGCCGCCTCCCTCCTATATCTTGTACAGCAACGCCAACATCTCACCCTCGGACCACAGCCGGTTCCTCATAGCGTTAACAACACTATCGCCGGACAGATGTTGAAGCATTTAAGTTACAAGATCTAGTCATTAAGAATGGTGATATGAATTTAAAGGAGAGGTCCATATGAGAAAAGCCAAACTTTGTTTTATCGGTGCAGGATTCCATGCATCCACGAATATATATCCATCTGCTGTTGAAGCAGGAGCAGACATTCAGGCCATCGCCACTCGCAGTATTGAACGGTCCGAGGCGGCTCTCCTTCGTTTTGGGAGCAGCGGGAAAGCCTATGACAATACTCAGCTGATGCTGCAGAATGAAGACTGTGACGGCGTCGTTGTTGTGGCGCAACCAGAGGATCAGACAGCACTTGCCCTTGAATGCATCTGGGCTGGCAAAAATGTATACGTGGATAAACCCCTCGGATGGAATGCTGCCGAAGCTGCTGCTGTGGCTGAAGCTGCCCAAAAGGCAGGTGTGGTTGTCATGGTTGGATTCATGAAACGATATGCGCCGGTCTACATTAAACTCAAGGAATTGATTGATAGTGGAACAATGGGCAAAGCACGTTCTTTCCAAATGAAATTCGCTGTAGACAGCACACCATTCTGCAAGGATGAAGAACAATTCATGAAGCTCGCCGCCATTCATATGGTCGATTTGATGCGTTTTCTGTTCGGGGAAGCCGCACAGGTCACAGGCACAACGGTTAAGGACGGAGAACATATTAACCAGAGCATTTCCCTGAAATTTGATCATGGTGTGGTGGGCAGTGCCTACTTTGTTGGCATGAGTGCATGGTCACGCGAAAGCGAAAGTGTACTAGTTACCTTTGACGACGGATTTGCGTTAGCAGATGAGATTAACACACTTACGGTTCATCAATCTCGTACAGGGGATAACCTCCCCTGGAAATCCCTTGAGGAGCAGGATACTGTTTTCACGCCTTCCGGCTCTCCCATGTCAGGGGCTTATCGTGATCTCTACTTACGAGGATTTGTTGGTGAGATGGCTCATTTTATGGAATGCTGCCAGAACAAATCTGATCCACATTCCAGTGGTAAGGATAATATTGAAACCATGGCGCTATGTGATACCATTCTGGCGTCGCTGATCTGACGTTCATACGATATAAGACCAATCATTTTATACAACTAGAGAAGAGGAAAGAAGCACATGTTAGACGCCGGATTACTTATCATTCGACTTGTTATTGGTTTCATTATGATGGGTCATGCATGCAAGAAACTGTTTGGCTGGTTTGGAGGAGAAGGCATATCAGGAACAGCCGAATTTTTCGGGGCGATTGGTCTGAGGCCCGCAAGAGTTATGGCTGTCTGTGGAGGCCTTATTGAGTTGATCGGCGGATTCCTGTTTGGGGCAGGTCTGTGGACTGGTTTTGCTGTCATTTTGCTCATCATCCCTATGGTTGTTGCCATAGCAAAAGTCCATGCAGGTAAAGGACTTTGGAATCTGAACGGAGGATTCGAGTACAATCTGGTTCTGCTTGGATCACTGATCGGTGTTGCACTTGCGGGTGCTGGAGCTTACTCCCTGGACACTTTATTCTAATCAAGCCTTTCATTCTTGAGAACCTCGATGTTTCGTGATACGAAACCGGGGTTCTTTGTTGTTTTATCTTCATGTAGATGTATGGGATGGGGTTTATAATCCAAGGGAGAAGTGATATGCTCATAGATGAATGATATGTACATTTATGTGCTGTAGTACTAAAATTGATACTATAAATAACCACCACGAACTGGAGGTGCAATTATAATGAGAAAAAACCCGGCCGATGGGTGCCCCTCGCCTTATGGCTGTTCCGTCGAAGTCACGCTGAGCGTCATTGGAGGCAAATGGAAAGGTGCGATTCTATATCACCTATTCTCCGGCTCGTTAAGATTCAACGAGATCAGAAAGTTATTCCCTGATATTACTCAGCGGATGTTAACTCTCCAATTAAGAGAGCTGGAAAGCAGCGGAATTGTTCACAGAGAAATCTATCCTCAGGTTCCACCCAAAGTGGAATATTCGCTTACACCGTTTGGAGAAACGCTACAGCCGATTATTTACAGCATGCGAGACTGGGGAGAACAGTATACAAATGAAGTCCAGGCCAGATCACAAGAGGTCTAAACAAAAGACAAAAGAAGCTATCCCTTTCTTCGATGGGATTAGCTTCTTTTGATTTCGAAATGAAAGATGAGTAAACCTTATTTTATGACCGTTTGAATGGTAATGGTACGATTACGCCCCTCTTCCTTGGCTTGATATAACGCATTATCCGCCAAATGGAACAACTCTGTCGCCGTTGTGGAATGCAGTGGATATTCGGCAATGCCTGCCGAAATCGTCACAGAACGATCAATGGGCAATATACTTTGTTCCACCGATACACGGATATGCTCGGCAATCTGATACGCTGTTTTGGACTCCGTATGTCGCAATAACACAACAAACTCCTCCCCGCCAAACCGGGAGCATACATCCTGCGTCCGAACCGACAGTTTAATGATATTGGCGATATGCTTCAGAACCTGATCCCCCGCATGATGCCCATACGTATCATTTATGGATTTGAAGCGATCAATATCCAATACCACAATGGAGAACGGTACTTCTTCATCAATCCACTGCTGAATGACTTCTTCAAATGTTCTACGATTGGTCATTCCGGTTAATACATCCGTTCTGGCATCATAGGTAAGCTGATCCTTCTGCTTTCGAAAATTCGCCAATGCAGTCAGCACGGTGCGTGTTAACAAGTCCGCTTCCCTGTTCCAATGCGGCTTCATTACAGGCAGATCTATTTTGCCCTGATCCACCTGGTTAACCAGGTCCGCAAGATAAACAAATGGACTAGCCAACTTGCGCGCTACACGAATAACGATAAGTGTCAGAATGATAAACGGGATTGAAGTGTACAGCAGCAACATGCGAATATGTTGATTCAGCTGATCGTATACCATCTGGGTTGGAGATACAACGACAACTCCCCAATCTGTTGCCGGGACCTTATAATAACCTGCGAGTGAATCCACACCCGCCAGATTCTTGTATTGTTCTTTGCCTGTCTGGTCGTTAAGCAATTTCTTCACAACTTGATTTTCGCTTAGATTTTCACCGATTCTTTCCGTATCCGGGTGAAACAACAACGTCCCTTTGGCATCAACAATAAAAAAATAAGAGCCATTACTGGTCTTCAGCTGACTGCCAAATGACAGGTTCAAGATGTTGTTTTCCTGTAGATAGATGCTCCCACTAATCAAACCTTCGAATTCACCTGATGGACTGAAGATCGGTTCACTCACAAAAACGATTCTTCGTTCCGAATACGGCGCACGATACGCTTCGGATATATAGGAAGACCTCGATTTAAACGCATTTTTCGCTGCATTAGAAGTTATAGGCTGTCCGAGGCTTTTTTTCAAATAAGGAGATGAACTCCGGATTATACCCGATGCATCGATCAGAGAAACCGAATTAAAATAATTACTGCTGTTTCGAATTAAATCCAGTGTGGAATCCAGTTTTTTGGTGTCATCATAGTCTATTTCCGGAAAATAGTTGGCTGAATACTTCAAACTGGTCTGCATGGATTGAAACAACGAGTCCAGTGTTTGGCTCATCTGCACGGCACTTGAAAAATTAAGTGAGAGCGTATTATCAATCAGCGATTGCTTCTGGGATGTATAAGACGAAATAAACATAATGGTCAATGTCATCAAAACAGCAATGGTGACCAATCCACTCAACAGAGCGGTAAGGCTGATTTTTTTGATCTCCCTTACTTTTCTTCTTAATCTGGATGTTTTATTATCTGCGATCATTATTGCTTCCCCCGGTTTTTCATGAAAAGGCATATTCCTTCTATCTTATACGAAAGTTGTTAAGAAGAAATAAATAGTTTGTGAAGTTCGAATAATTACATAGGAACATTGACGAATTAATGACAATTGATTACATGAAATGACAATTTTTTTCGGAATCTTCTGGATCTGTATTCGAGATTAAAATACATTTGAATCCAAAATAACATATCCCTCGCCAGGCTGCTGTTCTACAAACCCAGCCATATGACGCGTTTGAAATGAAATCGGTCCGTCACAACCGACCAAAATGCGATTTTGGACTTCATCAGCAGTTTCAGCTGGCAATGCAAATGAGCGCGTATAAGCGAAGTGTTCCTGTAACGTGGTATGAATCGCATTCACCAGTCTGTCATTGCCTGCACGCCCAAATACATTCAGCAATACGATACCACCAGAATGCAATTTGTCTTTTAGCATCGTGAAAAATGAGCTTGAAGTAAACTGTGCAGGTGTTCCCGCAGCCGTAAAAGCATCTACAATAATATAATGGTATGAGCCTGATGCCTCCTGCTCCAATAGTTCACGACCGTCACCAACCAACACATGATCTCCACTATATCCAAAGAAAGTTCTGCTGAGCTCAATGACTTCCGCATCGAGTTCGGCGACTTTTACTTGACGGTTAGACAAATAGCTTGATAAGGTTCCGATGCCGTGTCCAATTATAAAAACCGATTCATAATCGGGATTATTTCGTTCCATCAGGTGAACCATTGCTCTTGGATACTCCAGCACCATTCGGAATGGCTCGTCCAGATTCATTGCCCCCTGTACTGCTGCATCGGAGAATTCCAGCACACGAAATCGGCCCTTTTCCCCATACAGCTTGGAAGTATCATATATCGTCAACTCATGCTGTTCACTCTTATTTCGGTATAAAACTCGCACTGACCGTCCTCCCTTCGTACTATTACGCATCTGTTTCTATATTATACGGGAAGATAGTATTGTACCCTAGACCAGAATGATATAAACCAACAAAAAAACCGACTCCGTTGGAACGGAAACGGTTTTCCCATGACCATTTAGGACTGAATCGCCTCATGCAAAGCCTGAACATACTCCATACCCAGATTGGAAAGCGAAGCATTTTTGTGGCTGATCCAACCGACATTAATAGTCTCTTCACACTCCAGCGGGACGGGGATGATCTCATTCCCATTCAGGTCGGCACTAAGCACACCTGTCGAGATGGTGTATCCGTTTAAACCGATCAGTAGATTAAACAGCGTGGCCCGGTCGTTAACCTGTATGCTTTTGGGATGAGAAAGCGTGCTTAGGATCTCCTCTGAAAAATGGAAGGAGTTATATTCCCCCTGGTCAAAGGACAGGTAGGGATAATCCTGAAGCTGTTCAATCGCAACCGATTCCTGCTTCGCCAGCGGATTTTGCACACTGATAAAAATATGCGGCTTGGCAACAAACAGACTGTTAAACACCAGCCCCGCATCCTTAAGCAGCTTGTTAATTACCTTGGAATTGAATTCATTCAGATATAGAATGCCAATCTCGCTGCGCAGGCTTTTTACATCCTGGATAATCTCATACGTTTTCGTCTCCCGCAGAGCCAGTTCATATTCATCCTGTCCATACTGCTGCACCAGCTTCACGAAGGCATTCACTGCAAAAGCATAGTGCTGTGTGGAGACGGAGAAATGCTGCGGAGACGGCTTCGCATTCAAATAACGATTCTCCAGCAATTCCGCCTGCTCCACCACCTGGCGCGCATAACTTAGAAATTCCACGCCTTCTTTGGACAACGTAATTCCTTTATTTGTACGTTCAAAAATGGTAATCCGCAGTTCCTGCTCCAGATCCCGAATGGCATTCGACAGGCTGGGCTGGGAAATAAACAGCCGCTTGGCGGCTTCATTCATCGAGCCACGCGTGGCGACTTCAATCACATATTTTAGCTGTTGCAGCGTCAATGCATTATTCCCCTCTCTCTGGTGCGTTACTTGATCATACTATACCATATTGCAACCTAGAGCTCGCGAGCTTCTTCATCAGAGATGGATTCGGCAAGTTCGGATTCAGTCACACCTGGCGATACGAGGGTCACGCGGATATCTGCGCCTACTTCCTGGCGCAGACCCTCCGAGATCGCACGGACCGCGTACTTAGTTGCACAATATACCGCGGCTGTTGGTGTCACGGCAAAGCCATTACCGCCATGAGTCCACTGCAATATCAAAAACAGATTCGATTGCAGGAGGCACGGCGAATGCTGCTTGCAGGTTTCAACCGATGCAGCCGATGCTGCATTCCAGGTTGGGTACGAGAGTCCTTCCCAATTCAGTCGGGAGTACGCTCGCATGTATGGTCTTCCTCCCAAAAGTGATATCAAACGCCTTCGCCATATACTCCATATCGAATGCTAAATATAAGCAAAAAAACCACGTCATAATGACGTGGTTTTTGGGTTCCGCTGGCTAGCAGCGCTCAGGAGAAGATGTTCTTTTTTTCAAATACAGACATCTGATTCTCCCCGGTAATCGGGCACTCATCCGGAAACATGCTACGCTTCTCCATCTTCTCATCGATAAAATCGACGATCTGCTGCAAGGATGCAATCTGGGCTTCAATCTTTTTTCGATGGTTCAGCAGCATTTCACGCTCATCCGGGAAATCTTCAAGGTCCGAATCCATCGACATCTGTAGATAAGGCTTCATCTCCTCCAGAGACATGCCTGTTTTTTTCAAACAAGTAATAAGCTTCATTGTCTGGATGTCCTCCGGACGGTATACCCGATGGCGATTGGCCTTGCGTTCAGCCCGGGGAAGAAGTCCAATCTTCTCATAATAACGAATGGTATCTTCCGATAGCCCGGCCTGTTCTGACGTCTCTTTAATGGAGAACACTTCAGTATCATTCATCATCGTCGACCTCCTCCGCCTTCATTGATCTCTATCTTACAACTTGGAGTCAGCTCCAAGTCAAGGTTGTTATGCGTTTATAGATACCGCATCCAAAAAATTAAAATATAAACCAACAGTACGCTTGACTTGGAGTCGACTCCAAATTGTAGAATGAGCGCATTAGACAGATTGGCCCTGTCACACCATTCACTCAGGAGGTATTTATATGAATTCAAACCATACACGTCGTACAGCCTTAATTACAGGATCAACTTCGGGAATCGGTCTTGAACTGACCCGCACCTTGTTAGCGGAAGGCTGGCAAGTTATCGGCCTTAACCGTTCCGCTTTTCCGAAGGAAGACAGTGATATTCAGGACGGATTGCGCTCCGGTCAGCTCCGTTGGGTTCAAGCTAATCTTACTCAGTACGATAATCTGAGAAAAGCACTGAATCAAATTAAATCCGAAACGGATACCATCGATGTGTTGTTCAATAATGCCGGGGGCAGCGGTTACGATCTTCGTTTGTCCGATCAGGGACATGAAATGCACTTTGAATTACAGACCGTGGTGCCGTACATCATTTACATGGAACTACAGGATCTTCTTCACAAAAGCACCTTGAAAACCGTTATTAATACATCCACCAGTGCGTTTAATATGGTTAAACAGTTTAACCTGGACATCCTGGAACATCCAGCCGAGTTCAAAAAGTTGTTTGGTCCTTATGCCACTTCAAAGCTCGCACTGTCTTTATGGACACACGAAGCTGCTTCTACCCCTGCGGCTAAAGGAATTCGGTTACTCAGTGTGGACCCTGGGGGCAACAATACACTCAGAGGTAATAAAACATCTGGACTGCCCTTTTATATTAAACCAATCATGAAGCTGTTCTTCCCACATCCAAGTCACGGAGCTTCTCTGCTTTATAACGCTGCCATTGCGCAA
This sequence comes from Paenibacillus sp. RU5M, assembly GCF_900221055.1. Classification (NCBI taxonomy): domain Bacteria; kingdom Bacillati; phylum Bacillota; class Bacilli; order Caryophanales; family Paenibacillaceae; genus Paenibacillus; species Paenibacillus sp. RU5M. The sequence goes on from NZ_OBQM01000002.1 coordinate 1,041,724, forward strand.
ACCAAACTTACATCCGGTACGTTCCTGATGAAAAACAAACCCGCCAATCTTCGTTTTACGGATCAAGGCTCGGCAATTTTGAACAGAGTACATGAAATTTATGAGCATGAATTTTTGCAGCTTGACTCCAAGACCGATCCTGTAAGCAAAAAAAGTGTCTGAGCTTTCTTCTTTACTCATCAAAAAGACGTGACCGAGCGTATCGGTCACGTCTTTTTGATGTTCCTTTGGATCCATTTTACTCCTTACATGTATGGTATCTAGGCATTCCTATTGTATCCGAGCGACCGGAGGTACTTCATATTCCCCATCTAGCATGGATGGTTTCGGCGCAAACATCCTCAGCACCAAATTGAATTCACCTGGTGGTGCAGGAAGCCAATTCGATTCTTTCCCTTCAGGAGCAGATTGCTGGATATATATGTCCAGCGATCCGTCAGGATTGTACAGCAAACCTTTCGTCAAATCCCCAATTGAATATCTGCCAATGGCATTTTCGACCAGATAAAAATCAGAGCCATACAGGGTGAGAGACCAAAATCCGGTCACCTGCGGAAGATCATTCTTGTTAAAATGCAACACATACCGTTGCGTTCCATGCAGCTTTTCCCCATTTTGATCTGTAAATGCACGTGCATATAGCTCTTCCTCCGGGACATTAGCGCCCAAACCAGAATATGCAACGACAGCTCGCAGCAGAAATTGGTTGCCATAGGTTCCAATATCACGGCCGACATACCACCCATTGGTGGTTGGAATGGATTTGACTGAATTCGTAATGATACCTTGCGCATCCTTTGCAGCACGCAACAGTCCGGCTTTCGTGGCAGCATTCAGATCAGCTGGTTCAAATCCCTTGGCAGGATCAATGCCAACTAGCTTGAACTGATCCAGCAGAACTGCATCACAGGCAGGCGGAGGGTTTTGCCGAATCTGCTCCGTCATGATTTTATAGAAAGCAAACGGGTCGTTCTTCATGGAAGACATCGGATTCGAAGACGAACCATCTTCTATACCACTGGCAGATTTACTCGTTATCGTAGACAGGGTGAACTGCTTCTCGAAGGCAACTGCACGTTTCAGATCCTCTTCACCGTTCACCTCCACACGTCCGAGCAGCCAAACGATTGGCGTTGGGGCATGGATGGACGCTTTGGTGATATCACTGCTTCTACCAGGTCCAACGATGGTGAACTGCCCTGCCTTGTTTTCTGTCGTACGATTGGACACATTCCTGAACGTATTGGTATACGCATCAAGCATTTGGACGGTGTAATAACGGTCATCCGTATTAGCCGGAACGTTCAGGACCACCGGACCTTTGGAGAGATCTAGCCAGGCGCTAAAATAAAGCGTATTGCTATTAGGAGTTACAATATCGTGATATTGCGGAGAAGCCAGCATGCTGGAGTAATAAAACTGATTGAGCGGAGCCCTTGTTTTCAGAGCCATCTGTCTCGTTTGTTCCATAACTACTAGCGGATAGCCATATATGTAAGCCTGAACCCCAAGCGAATAAGCCAACTGTTCCTGAGAAGAAGCTGCTTTGTCTTTCTTTATGTAATCTGGACTGGCCTGAACCTCCAGTGGCCTCGCGGCGATCGAAGTGGATACAATCCCAACGATGAAACAGATGTAAAGCAATAACCTGAAACGTTTGCGCATTCCACTCACCACCTATCATGAATTTTCACGTTATTTTCCACCTCATTACCGCAGATTATTCCCGTCCCTCATAATAGCCAGGCTCTGGTTCATAATCTTTCACTATACCAACATCTGTCATGGATGAAGTGATGAAGTGATGAACTGGAGGAATCCGCATATGAAAAATGAAAACAACAACAACAACAACAATGGCAAGCCATTAATTATACCGCAGCCGATACGAAAAGATGGTGCCGGTGGACCCGATCTGGGACCTCGGGATGTGATGAGAGATTTACAAAATCCAGATATGCTGGTGCCTCCGGTAACCGACAACGGCTTATTACCCAACCTGAGGATGTCTTTTTCCGATACACATATGCAGTTGAACCATGGCGGTTGGTCCCGCGAAATTACAGTACGGGATCTGCCCATCGCTACAACACTGGCTGGTGTGAATATGAGTCTCACACCTGGAGGCGTACGGGAGTTGCACTGGCATCAGCAATCGGAATGGGCGTATATGATCTGGGGTACGGCACGGATTACGTCCGTGGATCAGCAAGGTCGTAATTTTATTGCAGATGTGGGACCCGGAGATCTGTGGTTTTTCCCAAAGGGTCTGCCTCATTCCATTCAGGGCCTGGCCGATGGATGTGAGTTTTTGCTTGTATTTGATGATGGATCCTTCTCCGATCTGAATACATTATCCATCTCTGATTGGTTTGCGCATACGCCACCGGAAGTGTTGTCCGTCAATTTTGGCATACCCGAATCCGCGTTCCAATCCATGCCAACAGAACAGGTTTACATTTTTCAGGATCAGGTCCCTGGTTCCCTCGCAAGCCAGGAAGTGCAGTCCCCCTATGGCACGGTTCCGCTCTCCTTCAAACATCGGCTATTAGCTCAGAAACCGATCGTTACACCGGGAGGCAGTGTACGCATTGTGGACTCCACCAACTTTCCGATCTCAACAACCGTTGCCGCAGCACTCGTGGAAATCAAGCCTGGAGGTATGCGCGAACTTCACTGGCATCCCAATGCGGATGAATGGCAATACTATTTGACCGGGCAAGGAAGAATGACGGTTTTTGGAGGGAATGGCATTGCACGCACATTCGACTATCGGGCTGGAGATATTGGATACGTACCTGTAGCCATGGGACATTATATTCAGAATACGGGCACTGATACGTTATGGTTTTTGGAGATGTTTAGAAGTGACCGCTTTGAGGATATCTCCCTGAATCAATGGATGGCATTAACCCCGGAAGAGCTAGTGCATGACAACCTGAACGCTTCCCCCGAACTGCTCCATTCATTGCGTAAAGAAAAATGGCCTGTTGTTTAATAGGAATACATCTAGGAGGAATATGAAGATGAAAGCTGTTACTTTTCAAGGAACCAAGGATATTCAAGTCAAAGAGGTGGAAGATCCTCGATTGCAGCAAAAGGATGACATCATCGTGCGTATTACTTCTACAGCCATATGTGGATCAGATCTTCATATTTATCAGGGAGCTCTGCCAGCCCAGAAGGATTATGTCATCGGCCATGAGCCGATGGGCATTGTTGAGGAAGTGGGACCTGAAGTGACGCGAGTAAAAAAAGGAGATCGTGTGGTGTTGCCTTTTAACATCTCTTGTGGCGAATGCTTTTATTGCAATCACGACATGGAGAGTCAGTGCGATAACTCAAACCGTAATCCGGAGATTCATACCGGAGGTTATTTTGGCTTCACGGAACGATACGGAAATTATCCAGGCGGTCAGGCTGAATTTTTGCGTGTTCCTTATGGGAATTTCATGCCTTTTGTGATTCCCGAATCATGTGAGCTCGAGGATGAAGCCCTGTTATTCCTGTCCGATGTGCTCCCTACTGCGTACTGGAGTGTTGAGAACGCCGGGGTGAAGCCGGGAGACACTGTAACTGTGCTCGGCAGCGGGCCGATTGGCCTGATGGCACAAAAATTCGCCTGGATGAAAGGTGCCAAACGAGTCATTGCTGTGGATCGTCTTCCGTATCGACTGGACAAAGCCAAACGAATGAATAATTCCGAAGTATTTAATTTTGAAGATTACGATGATATGGGTGAACATATTCGCGAAATAACCCAAGGCGGAGCGGATGTTGTCATCGACTGTGTAGGCATGGATGGCAAGAAATCCACTTTGGAGGAAATTGGACAGAAGCTGAAAATTCAAGGCGGTACATTAAGTGCAATTGAGATCGGTATCAAGGCTGTGCGCAAATTCGGGACGATGCAACTGACGGGTGTTTATGGCTCGACCTATAACATGTTCCCCCTAGGCAATCTGTTTGAACGAAACATTAACCTGAGAATGGGACAAGCCCCTGTTATTCACTATATGCCGGAGCTTTTCCGCAAAATCACGGCTGGCGAATTCGACCCTACCGAGATCATCTCTCACCGCATTGCGCTGGAAAATGCGAAGGAAGCTTACCGGATTTTCTACGAACACGAAGACGAGTGTACCAAAGTTATACTGAAACCTTGATTATGTGACGACGATCTAAAAAGGCAGATGTCCCTTACGCGGGCCCTCTGCCTTTTTTGCTTTTGCTTTTGCTTTTGCTTTTGCTTTTGCCCACTTTAACGAATTAATTAATGATGGCGAAACCTTATTTTCCTTTTACCGCCTGAATATATACACTTTCTCCTTTGAAGCTAGCGAGTCTGCCAGAATGCGTCACTTCAAAATTGAAATACTTCTTAATTACAGATGGCGCGCTCAGCATGCTTGCTTCAAGCTCTCTACTTTCCGACTCCGGGAGTCCAGCCCTATTGCACCAGTCTTCAAATATAAAGTGTTTCTCAAAGGAAACCATCGTTTCCATTCGAAATCCTGCAAGCTCCAACATCCGAATCCATTCCGTCTTACGCCATGCCCGAACATGACTTCCATCACGCCACTTCTCGATTTCATTGTAAAATTGGTCATTCTCATCATGTTCAGGTGCCACATTATCAATTAATAACAGTCTGCCACCAGGTTTCATTACTCGAAGCGCCTCTGCTACAAAGGAAGGTACGTCTGGAAAATGGTGTGCAGCAATGCGACAGGTCACAAGGTCAAAGAAATCATCCTCGAAAGGGACGTGTTCAGCATCTCCTGCAACAAAATCCACATTCTGGTGCCCATTTCCCCGGATAAAATGTTCAGCCACTTGTAACATCTCATCCGTTAAATCCAATGCGATAACCTGCTCCACAAGCGGAGCTAATGCATTGGCAACATGTCCTCCGCCAGTGGCAATATCCAGCACCTTCATATCCAAGCTTGCTTGAGATGAAGCCACAAGAAATGCCAGATCATCCCCTTTGGCATGACCGGCACTAGTCACATATTTCTCCGCATTTTTCGCAAATTGTTTGCGTACCTGTCCTTTAATCTGATCATTAGACATGCTGTTCCCTCCTTATAGTTTCATTAGATGAAACATTGTTTCATTAATTAGATATTATTTATCTTATCACAGAATGACCTGCAGCGAAATAAAAAAGCATCTCCCCAGTGAATTTCACTGAGGAGATGCCATCTTATTTTAAATAATCTATGAGATAGAGATTGTTTATAACTTTTAGGGAAACTTTACCCTTTGACTTATTTCACAATGGTCGGCGATTTTTTCCACAGTCCGAGAATCAGACCGGAGATTACTGCACCGATTGCTACAGCAAGCAGGAAGAGTAATGCGTGATTCGCCAGTGCCGCAACAAAGATTCCGCCATGCGGAGCAGGTACGTTAATGCTCCACAGTTGAGTCAGCCCACCTGCAACAGCAGAACCGAGAATACAGGATGTCAGGACACGCAGCGGGTCAGCCGCAGCAAATGGAATGGCACCTTCCGTGATGAAGGAAAATCCGAGCACGTAATTCGTCAAACCTGATTTGCGTTCTTGCTCCGTAAATTTGGATTTGAAGAACGTTGTAGCGAGTGCAATCGCTAGTGGCGGTACCATACCGCCCGCCATAACAGCTGCCATCCAAGCACCATCCGTATTGCCGCTGGATGTGAATACACCGATAGCAAATGTATAAGCCGCTTTGTTAAACGGTCCACCCATATCGATGGACATCATGCCGCCAAGCAGCAAGCCAAGCAATACAGCATTTCCTGTACCCAGGTTTCCAAGTGCATCTACAAGCCATGTGTTAAGGGAACCGAAGATTGGATCAAAGACATAGAAACTTATTGCACCAACGATAAGCAATCCGAACACAGGATAGAGCAGGATTGGTTTCAATCCGTCAATTGCTTTAGGAAGTCCTTTAAATAGTTTGCGCAGACCAATTACAACGTAACCTGCCAGGAAACCGGCAGCCAGACCACCAAGGAAACCGGCGTTCGAATTCACAGCCATCAATCCACCGACCATACCAGGCATCAGGGCCGGACGATCACCAATACTCATCGCAATAAAACCGGCAAGGACAGGAATCAGGAAGTGGAACGCACCGGTCCCGCCACCAATGGTCTGCAACAATTGCACAATAGGATTGTCCGGACTCGCAATTTGTTCAAACAAGAAGGATATGGCGAGCAAAATCCCGCCACCTACAACAAATGGAAGCATATGCGAGATCCCGTTCATTAAATCTTTATAAATCTTGCTGCCCATGCTCAATTTGCCTTGGCTTTCTCCTTCACCCTTCCCGCCGTTGCCGCCTTGGCTTCGGTAGATCGGAGCGTCCCCGTTAACTGCTTTGCGAATCAGTTCTTCGGATTTGCGAATGCCATCGCTTACGGGTCTTTGCAATACCGGTTTGCCATCAAAGCGGGCCATTTCCACATTTTTATCCGCCGCAATGATTACCCCTTTGGCACGAGCGATTTCATCAGCTGTCAGTACGTTCTGTGCTCCTTCGGAACCGTTGGTCTCCACTCGGATATTAACGCCCATCTCCTGTGCTTTCTTTTTGAGAGCGTCTTCAGCCATGAACGTGTGAGCAATACCTGTTGGGCAAGCGGTTACTGCAACGACAAAATCTTCAGATGCTGCATCACCAACAATAAGGCCTGATGTATTCTGCATGTGTCCATTCACATTGCCCGCGCCAGATACAGAATTTGTTCCATTTGCAGCATTTGCTGCTTTCTCCGCTTCGGCTTTTTCTTTGGCAGCTTTTTTCTCCGCTTCTTCCGCCTGTTTCGCATCGAATAATGCAGTCACTTCTTCAGGAGTGTCCGTGCTCATTAGCTGCGAGATGAAATCGCTATCAATCAACAGCCTGGAAAGAGCCGCAAGTGTACGAAGATGTGTATTAGCCGCCCCTTCTGGAGCTGCAATCATAAAGAATATATGAGCCGGTTCATCATCAAGTGCTTCAAAATCAAGTCCTTTTCGACTCTTGGCAAATACAACTGTAGGTTCATTAACTGCTGTTGTTTTGGCATGAGGCATGGCAATACCGACACCGATTCCCGTGCTGGATTCCGCTTCGCGTTTATAAATCATTTCCTTAAACAGAACCGGATCATTAATACGCCCGCTACGGTTTAAACTTGCAATGAGTTCATCAATAGCCTCTTCTTTCGTCGTGGCTTGCAGGTCCATGATCATCGTTTCCTGGATCATCAGGTCTGTTATTCTCATTTGGAACACTCCCTTAAATTCAGTCAGCCTGCGTGATACAGACCGACTTATAATTGTACTTCTTACGCTGTTATCTGCTATTAACTGAATCCCCTCTTCTAAAAAGGGGCCTGTATTCCATTCATTTTGTACGGACTATATTTTGGTTACGGTGACTTGAGTACGCAGCTCTTCGATGAGTTCACGAGTCGCCAGGTCATCTGAGAAAGCCGTCGCACTACCCGAAGCAACCCCCGTTCGGAACGCTTCAAGCAGGTCTTCGTTTAATCCAAATGTACCTACGAATCCACCGATCATGGAATCTCCAGCACCAACCGAGTTTTTCACGACACCTTTTGGAACGCTCGCATGGTAGACATCTGTTTTGGTAATCAACAGCGCTCCTTCTCCTGCCATGGAGATCAACACATGTTTGGAACCTGCTTCCAAAAGCTTGCGACCATAGGTCACCAGTTCCTCTTGAGTGTCGATGGTTACTCCGAAAAGTTCAGCTAGTTCGTGATGGTTCGGCTTCACCAGCAGCGGTTCATGTACCAAAGCATCCATTAAAGCGGGTCCTGTCGTGTCGATTACAAATTCGGCACTCGTTTGTTTGCACACGTTGATCAGACGATCGTAGAAATCAACTCCCAGTGAAGGTGGTACACTTCCCGAAAGAATGACGATATCTCCTTTTTGCAATGCGGATAACTTGTTAAGCAACCCCGCTGCTTCCTCTGGTCGAATGGCTGGTCCCAGTCCGTTAATCTCTGTCTCTTCCCCATGCTTCAGCTTGATGTTAATTCGGGTATCATCTGCGATGGTAACGAAGTCCGTCAGAATCTTGTCTTCCTGCAATTTGTCATTAATGAAACGGCCTGTGAACCCTCCTAGAAATCCGAGTGCAGTGTTTTTGGCTCCCAGTTGATTAAGCACTCGCGATACGTTAATGCCTTTGCCTCCAGGAAGTTTCAGGTCCCGATTCATACGATTCAAATCACCAAGCTTCAGATCATCCACTTCCACGATGTAATCAATGGAAGGATTAAGTGTTACGGTATATATCATGGCTATCCCTCAATTATTTTAGTTTTCTGGGCGATTACAGAGCGCCAGTGTTCCGGCATACGTTCTGTGATCAAGTCTGCCTCCTCAAGGTCAAACAGTTTGGCAAAAGTAATTTCCCCAATTTTGCTGGAATCAGCCAGCACGTAAGATTTCCCGGACAATTGATGTGCACGTCTTTTAATCAAGGCTTCCTCCGGATCGGGAGTTGTATACCCCATTTCGGCATCCACTCCGTTGGTTCCGATAAAACATTTATCAAAACGGAAGTTGTCCATGTTCTGTAATGCGATACTGCCAATCACGGCTTTGGTGTGAATTTTCATCATTCCGCCAAGCAGATAGCTGCGTATTCGCTTACTTACCAGCGCTTCTACATGAGAAAGTCCGTTCGTCACTACCGTAACGTCCTTGGCCTCAATATAGGCGATCATGGCTAATGTCGTCGTCCCTGCATCCAGATAGATACATTCACCATTGTTGATTTCCTGCGCAGCTAAACGAGCAATCGTCGTTTTCTGTTGAATGTTTTTGAACGTTTTTTCTTCCATACCGGGTTCCGGCGTCTTTTCATTCACTAGAGCAGCACCACCATGTATGCGTTTCAGCATCTGACGGCTCTCCAGGTCAATTAAATCACGCCGTATCGTTGATTCAGAAGCACCCAGCACATCGACGAGCTCTTGCAGTTTCACAATGCCTCTTTCGTGTAAGCGCTCTATAATTGAAGCATATCGTTCTTCAGTTAGCATTTTCATTCCTCCAACTGCTTTTATAGTAACATAAATTCCTCAAAAAACAATCACTTTCATTCAAATTAATTTAAAAACATTCAAAAACCATCAACATTCGACATTTTATAGACATCAAACATCGCATTCAACCCTAAATATCGTTCAAAATCATTCAAACCTTATTTCTTTCTCAGATTGTCCATGTCCTCTTTCGTCTTCCATGCATTTGATAATATCGAACGAATGATTTCGTCTCTATTTTCACATGGGAGGTGGCCGTATGGCGAATAATCGAAACAAACGCCGAAAACCCTGTATACCTCATACAGGCAAAACAAATTCTTCACTACGCTTCGGGTGGATTTCCTCCAACTGGAGTGGTTATGCCCGCGCGGGTGACAAAGCTGAATTCAGACGTATCTCGGCTGAATGGAACGTGCCCTTTGTTTTACCATCGTCCAAGTCCTCATACTCCTCAGCCTGGATCGGAATCGATGGATACGAGAATTCCAATCTCATTCAGACTGGAACAGGCCATGATTGGGTTAACGGCCAAGCTAGTTATTATGCCTGGTGGGAAATTCTTCCGGACGTTGAAACGGTCATCCCTTTTCCTGTATCACCGGGAGATCGGATGAGAGCGGCCATTTACAGAATCAATCGAACTCGCTGGTGTATCACACTTCATAACCTGACCCAAAATTGGACTTTCCGCACCGTTCAGCAATATACAGGTCAGCAATCATCCGCGGAATGGATTGTAGAAGCTCCATCATTGGGAAACACCATCTCCCGGATGGCAAAAATCACGCCTGTCACCTTCAAGTGTTGTCGCCTGAACGGTCGCTGCCCCGGCTTCATCGTCAAAGAGAAAGGCATCATGATTCAGCAAAAACAGGTTGTTTCCATTCCAGGAACACCGGGACCAAGCGGAGACTCTTTTGTCGTGAAACGAAACGGCTGAACCTTCTTCGTTGACAGATTGGTTGTAGGCAGATTCGTTAATGAAAAAAACTGCAATGTGCCTATTCGGCGTACCATTGCAGAATGGATATTCGGTCATTATGGAATTGACACGAGTCTCTTTTTTCAATTATAGGAATAGCTCAGCCCTGTCTGGTTTGGGTTTTACCCAATTTCCTTCTTCATTAATAAATGCACCCTTAAAACGCCCCATCTCCAATTTCTCTACTAGCTTCATCTCATCCAGTACCAGAATTTCAGACAACTGCTGCAAACTATAAAAATCACTTGGATCATAATCCAGCAGGATTGGAACAGCCATGTCGTACAGTTCTTTAATTAGATTCTCCAATGAATGACGGCCGAGGTTGTCCATGGTTTGGAAATACTTCAGATCATGGGACACCAGATTGCGGAACGATTTATCTTTCAAGTTCATCCACAGCGTATTACACGCCTGAACACTCATATAGTTCTGCTCTACATCATAATATTGGATCTCTTCAATCTTCATATACTTTTCCTGAAAAGCTACAATTTTGATCAAGGGTTCATTTCGTTTGCGTGACGCTTTCTTCAAATGGGTTCTGAACCCCTCATAATCCATGATTCTCACAATAATCTATCGCCTGCCTTAACGCTGTATAATTCGATATTTTACAGCATTATATAAGCACACGTAAATGTAACTTTAGAAAAAGGAAAACCGTACAGCATCTTACCCCGCTGTACGGTTATTTTGAATACTCAGATTCCAACTTCACTTTTCACCCAACTCGCGGTAAATTCCTGTTCGTTATACTTAAAAAATTGCTCCAAGATCTGTTCCCGGTCATCCAGGAAAAGCTGGTCGGCTACAGCTGAAACCAACTTCGGCACAGCATTCCTTGTCCCCGATATTGCTGAGGCGGAGAGGCCGCAACTTGCAAGTGCAGAGTAGTTAAAGACAAACAACCCACGCAGCTTATCCTGCCCCTCCTCATCTCTGCTGGTCATTGCAAACCCGGGACTAAGGTAGGGATGTGCATCAAGCAGTGCATTCCTTTGTCCTATCGGAGCTTGAAAGCGGTCTGCCCAGCGTGCAATGTGTGCCTCTACCATACTGAGCTCGGGACGCAGTGACGGATCACTCACCATACCCGTACTTATGACCAAAAAATCAAAGGAGTCCTTGCCCTGTGGCGTAGTCACTACCGCTTTCCCATCCTTCATCTGTATATCCAGCCAAGGCGCATGAAGATGTAATTGGAAGCCTGGCCATGCAGCGGCTCGGTTGAAGGTATCGTTCGTCGGTGGCTGATTGTATTTGAAAAAATGGGAAATGGTCACATACTTATCCTCGTCCGACAAAACGTGAAACCGTTCGATCATACCGGATTGTTCCATCTGACGAATCGGGTTAATGCTCGGCAATTGTTCCCGCCGCACAAATACGTGAGCCTCAGCCACGCCTGTGGCTAGTGCAAAGTTGGCATTATCAAAGGCAGAAGCCCCGCCGCCAAGTATGGCAATCCTTTTTCCTTGTAACCGCTCAAAATCAATCAGCTCCGACGTATGTGCATACAAATGTCTAGGTACTTTCTCAGCGATCATTGGTGGTACATGCCACTCCCCACCACCCTGGATGCCCGTAGCCAAGACAACCTTTCGTGCCAGCAACATATTACTTGGAGCCCCCGCACCTGTAATGTGCAGTCGGTGTATGCCTCCATCTGCAGGTTCAATCAGTCTCAATTTCACTTCATTCATGACAGGCAGATTAAGCACTTGCCTGTACCAGCGCAGATAGTTCATCCATTCGCTGCGCGGAATTTTATCAACCGCATCCCATCCGGAGAAGACCGATTGCGCCTCCCACCATGCTCGAAACGTCAGCGAAGGAATACCGAGATCAATGGAAGTCAGATGTTTTGGTGTACGTAACGTGACCATACGCGCATAAGTTTCCCAAGGTCCCTCCAACCCTGCGGCATTTTCATCAATGACGAGAATGTTGGATATCCGCTCACGCAGAAATCCAAAAGCAGCACCCAAGCCGCTCTGCCCACCACCTACAATAATGACATCATAGATATGGCCTTCGTCATGTTCCCGCGGGCGAATCCAATCCGCACCTCCATATGCGAGATAAGCCAGATCATCTTGTACTCGTTGGTTTAATGTTTCAAGGCTCATCATTCCTCAACCCTTTCAACGTCCACTCGTATATTTCTACGAAACGCTCGTTTAATGTTATGTTTGTGTTATTATTTGTTCTGTTATGGATATTTTGCAAGTTCAAATTCAACCAAATTCCTTTACCATATGGATAAGGACGACGATATCCTCTTAATTCCTTACATCATTTTCATTAGGATTAGCGTTATTATATGAGTTGGAATCAATTTTTTGAAGTTCACGGCAGCTTTCTTGTCACCACACCTAAAAATATCTAACATGCTTGTTAACCATAACGAAACCAAATCTAAGGAATTTTTCCTGTATGTAAAAAAGACAGATCAGGTTGGATATAACGGTTGATCCAACCCGGATCTGTTTTCATGTTTGTTTATTTTAATGGGGGAATATTGGATAATTGTTGCCTCATGTCAATTCATGTACTGACCATACAATACCGTTCGTTGTCCCAATCCCCAGGTTCAGAGTAATGGTTAATCCATTCGCTGCGTAATACAACCCGATCACATCGCCAGCGTTCAACGCCACCTCCGCAGCTAGCGTTACAGCTCCACTACCAAGTATTGCCCGCAACGTGAGTAGCGTCACACTGATATTCAGGATTGGCAATAGTCCATTGACCAAAGTAGTGGTAGTGGGGGATGTTCTTTGCACCAGAAACGCTGGATTGACCCCAGCACCCAATGAGATAGCAATCGCGGCAGTTGTAGAAAAATTGATTGTTGCCACAATCGAGTAGGTCCCCGTATTGGGCACCGTGTAATTGCCTGTAGTTGCATTAAAATTTGCATTGCCATAGTAAGGACTTGCTGTACTCCAGTTGGTTAACTGTGCACTGGTTGCTGTTGATAGGTTAGCCAAAAATGCAGAGAACCCTTGTGCAGCTAGATTGGGCCCTGATGCACCTGTAGCACCGGTGGCTCCCGTGGCTCCAGTAACTCCAGTCGCCCCGGTAGCCCCAGTTGCGCCAGTTGTCCCCGTTCCCGTCGCGCCAGTGGGACCGGTGGCTCCTGTAGCTCCCGTTCCGGTTGCCCCTGTCGCACCTGTTACACCCGTTGAGCCCGTTGCACCTGTAGCTCCGGTTGTTCCCGTTCCGGTGGCGCCTGTCGCACCTGTAGCTCCCGTTGCTCCTGTTCCCGTTGCTCCTGTCACACCAGTTACTCCAGTAAGCCCCGTTGCACCTGTGGCTCCTGTTGTTCCCGTTCCCGTTGCTCCTGTCACACCGGTTACACCCGTTGAGCCCGTCGCACCTGTAGCTCCGGTTGTTCCCGTTCCGGTGGCGCCGGTCACACCGGTTACACCCGTTGAGCCCGTCGCACCTGTAGCTCCGGTTGTTCCCGTTCCGGTGGCGCCGGTCACACCGGTTACACCCGTTGGACCCGTCGCTCCTGTAGCTCCGGTTGTTCCCGTTCCGGTGGCGCCTGTCGCGCCTGTTACACCCGTAAATCCTGTTGCGCCAGTGGCTCCTGTGGTTCCGATTCCCGTTGCTCCTGTCACACCGGTTACACCCGTTGAGCCCGTCGCACCAGTGGCTCCAGTTGTTCCCGTTCCTGTTGCGCCTGTCGCACCAGTTACCCCAGTAAGACCCGTCGCGCCGGTAGCTCCTGTTCCGGTTGCACCGGTCACTCCCGTTACACCAGTAGAGCCCGTTGCTCCAGCGGCTCCTGTTGTACCTGTTGTTCCTGTTGTTCCTGTTGTTCCTGTTGCGCCTGTCGCACCTGTTACACCCGTTGCACCCGTTGAGCCGGTGGCTCCTGTAGCTCCCGTCGTTCCTGTTCCGGTTACACCTGTCGCACCAGTTACTCCAGTAAGACCCGTTGCTCCAGTGGCGCCAGTTGTTCCCGTTCCCGTTGCCCCTGTCACTCCGGTTACACCCGTTGAGCCCGTCGCACCTGTAGCTCCGGTTGTTCCCGTTCCCGTTGCGCCTGTCGCACCTGTTACACCCGTAAATCCTGTTGCGCCAGTGGCTCCAGTGGTTCCGATTCCCGTTGCACCTGTCACTCCGGTTACACCCGTTGCACCCGTCGCGCCGGTGGCTCCTGTAGCTCCGGTTGTTCCCGTTCCGGTGACGCCTGTCGCGCCGGTGGCCCCAGTCGTTCCCGTTGCTCCTGTGGCACCAGTAGCTCCCGTTCCTGTTGCACCTGTCACACCAGTAAGTCCTGTATTACCAGTTATCCCAGTAGATCCTGTCGCTCCAGTGGCTCCTGTAGCTCCCGTTCCTGTTGCGCCTGTCGCACCAGTTACCCCAGTAAGGCCCGTTGCTCCAGTGGCTCCAGTAGCTCCTGTTCCCGTTGCGCCTGTCACTCCGGTTACACCCGTTGAGCCCGTAGAGCCGGTGGCTCCAGTAGCTCCGGTTGTTCCTGTTCCCGTTGCACCTGTCGCACCAGTTACTCCAGTAAGACCCGTTGCTCCAGTGGCTCCAGTTGTTCCCGTTCCCGTTGCCCCTGTCACTCCGGTTACACCAGTTGAACCCGTCGCACCAGTGGCTCCTGTAGCTCCCGTTCCTGTTGCGCCTGTCGCACCAGTTACCCCAGTAAGACCCGTCGCGCCGGTAGCTCCTGTTCCGGTTGCACCGGTCACTCCCGTTACACCAGTAGAGCCCGTTGCTCCAGTTGTTCCGGTTGTTCCGGTTGCGCCTGTATCACCAGTTACTCCAGTAAGCCCCGTCGCACCTATAGCTCCGGTTGTTCCCGTTCCCGTTGCGCCTGTCGCACCTGTTACACCCGTTGCACCCGTTGAGCCGGTGGCTCCTGTAGCTCCCGTCGTTCCGGTTCCGGTTACACCTGTCGCACCAGTTACCCCAGTAAGACCCGTCGCACCGGTAGCTCCTGTCGTTCCTGTTCCGGTTGCGCCTGTCGCGCCTGTCGCACCTGTTACACCCGTTGCACCCGTCGCACCAGTTACACCCGTAAATCCTGTTGCGCCGGTGGCTCCAGTAGCCCCGGTTCCGGTTGCACCTGTTGGACCGGTTACCCCAGTTGAGCCCGTCGCACCTGTAGCTCCTGTTCCCGTTGCACCGGTCACTCCAGTTACACCAGTAGAGCCCGTTGCTCCAGTGGCTCCTGTTGTTCCTGTTCCGGTTGCGCCTGTTACTCCGGTTGTTCCTGTTCCCGTTGCACCTGTCGCACCAGTTACCCCAGTAAGCCCCGTCGCACCAGTGGCTCCGGCTGTTCCTGTTCCGGTTGCACCTGTCACTCCGGTTACACCAGTAGATCCTGTCGCGCCAGTGGCTCCAGTCGTTCCCGTTCCCGTTGCGCCTGTCGCACCGGTTACACCTGTAAATCCTGTTGCGCCAGTGGCTCCAGTCGTTCCGGTTCCCGTTGCTCCTGTCACTCCGGTTACACCAGTTGAACCCGTCGCGCCGGTAGCTCCTGTAGCTCCGATTCCGGTTGTACCTGTCGCACCAGTTACTCCAGTAAGACCCGTCGCACCTGTAGCTCCAGTTGTTCCTGTTCCCGTTGCTCCTGTCGTACCGGTTACCCCAGTTGAACCAGTCGCGCCGGTAGCGCCGGTTGTTCCCGTTCCGGTGCCTCCTGTCGCACCTGTTACACCCGTTAATCCTGTAGCTCCAGTTGCTCCCGTTCCCGTTGCTCCTGTATCACCAGTTACCCCAGTAAGACCCGTTGCACCTGTAGCTCCCGTCGTTCCTATTCCCGTTACACCTGTCGCACCAGTTACTCCAGTAAGACCCGTTGCTCCAGTGGCGCCAGTTGTTCCCGTTCCCGTTGCGCCTGTCACACCTGTTACACCAGTTACCCCAGTTGAACCAGTTGTCCCTATTCCAGTTACACCTGTCGCACCTGTTACACCCGTCAATCCTGTTGCGCCTGTCGTACCAGTTACACCTGTTGATCCTGTTGCACCAGTAGCTCCAGTTGCTCCGGTTCCGGTGGCGCCTGTCGTACCAGTTGCACCCGTTGAGCCCGTTGCACCGGTAGCTCCAGTCGTTCCTGTTCCGGTTGCGCCTGTTGCACCAGTGCCTCCTGTCGTTCCTGTTCCGGTTACACCTGTTGCACCAGTGGCTCCAGTCGTTCCTGTTCCGGTTACACCTGTTGCACCAGTTACACCCGTTGAGCCCGTTGAGCCGGTGGCTCCTGTAGCTCCAGTAGCTCCGGTTGTTCCGGTTCCCGTTGCTCCTGTCACTCCGGTTACACCAGTTGAACCCGTCGCGCCGGTAGCTCCTGTTCCGGTTGCACCTGTTGCACCGGTTACCCCAGTTGAGCCAGTAGATCCTGTCGCACCTGTTATTCCAGTAAGACCCGTTGCACCTGTGGCTCCAGTTGCTCCGGTAGCTCCTGTTGTTCCCGTTCCCGTTGCACCTGTATCACCAGTTACACCCGTAGATCCTGTTGCACCAGTAGCTCCAGTATTTCCCGTTCCTGTTGCACCTGTCACTCCGGTTACACCCGTAGATCCCGTCGCGCCTGTGGCACCGGTGGCTCCGGTAGCCCCAGTTGTTCCTGTTCCCGTTGCTCCTGTCGTACCGGTTAAACCAGTTGAGCCCGTCGCACCAGTAGCTCCCGTTCCTGTTGCACCTGTCACTCCGGTTACACCAGTAGATCCTGTCGCGCCAGTGGCTCCCGTTCCCGTTGCGCCTGACACACCGGTTACCCCAGTTACACCTGTAGCCCCAGTCGTTCCTATTCCCGTTGCTCCTGTTGCACCGGTTACCCCAGTAAGACCCGTCGCGCCGGTGGCGCCTGTAGCTCCTGCTCCACCTGTTGCACCAGTTACTCCAGTAAGACCCGTTGCACCAGTAGCTCCCGTCGTTCCTGTTCCGGTTACACCTGTCGCACCAGTTACACCCGTTGATCCTGTATCTCCGGTTGCGCCTGTCGCTCCAGTTACTCCAGTAAGTCCCGTTGCTCCGGTGGCTCCAGTTGTTCCCGTTCCGGTTGCACCTGTTGCACCGGTTACCCCGGTTGAGCCCGTCGGACCAGTAGTTCCGGTTGTTCCTGTTCCGGTTGCGCCTGTATCACCAGTTACCCCAGTAAGACCCGTTGCTCCAGTGGCTCCAGTTGTTCCCGTTGCTCCTGTTCCGGTTGCGCCGGTCACACCTGTTGCACCCGTTGGACCCGTCGCGCCGGTGGCTCCAGTTGTTCCTGTTCCCGTTGCTCCTGTCACTCCGGTTACACCAGTTGGCCCCGTTGCACCTGTCGCACCAGTTACCCCAGTAAGACCCGTTGCGCCGGTGGCACCAGTAGCTCCAGTTATACCAGTAAGCCCTGTTGCACCAGTAGCGCCGGTTGTTCCCGTTGCACCTGTATCACCAGTTACACCCGTAGATCCTGTCGCACCAGTTACTCCAGTAAGCCCCGTTGCTCCAGTGACACCGGTAGCTCCTGTCGTTCCGGTTGCACCCGTTGAACCTGTCACTCCAGGATCACCCGAAACTCCAGTTATCCCTGTTGTGCCAGTTACACCTGTTATGCCCATTGCTCCCACAGCTCCGGTTGCTCCAGTCGAACCTGTAACGCCTGTTGTTCCGGTCACCCCAGGATCGCCTGTCACACCTGTTACACCAGTAGATCCTGTCGCACCAGTGGTTCCAGTGGTTCCAGTCGTTCCAGTCGTTCCTGTTCCCGTTGCACCTGTCACTCCGGTTACACCAGTAAGCCCCGTCGCGCCAGTTGCTCCAGTTGCTCCTATTCCGGTGGCGCCTGTCGTACCGGTTACACCCGTTGAACCTGTCACTCCAGAATCACCCGTTACTCCAGTGCTACCGGTGGTTCCAGTTACACCCGTAGATCCCGTTGCACCAGTGGCGCCGGTTACACCCGTTGAACCTGTCACTCCAGGATCACCCGTTACACCCGTCACTCCAGTGCTACCGGTGGTTCCAGTTACACCTGTTATTCCCATTGCTCCCACAGCTCCGGTTGCTCCAGTCGAACCTGTAACGCCTGTTATTCCGGTCACTCCAGGATCGCCTGTCACACCAGTTACACCCGTAAATCCCGTTACACCAGTAGCTCCAGTTGTTCCAGTCCCGGTTGCACCTGTCGCACCAGTTACTCCAGTAAGCCCTGTTGCGCCGATGGCACCAGTAGCTCCAGTTACACCAGTTGAGCCAGTCGCGCCTGTAGCTCCGGTTGTTCCCGTTCCGGTTGCACCTGTCACTCCGGTTACGCCAGTTGAACCCGTCGAACCTGTAGCTCCAGTCGTTCCTGTTCCCGTTGCACCTGTCACTCCGGTTACACCAGTAGAGCCAGTTTCACCAGTGGCTCCGGTTATTCCCGTTCCGGTTGCACCTGTCGCGCCAGTTACTCCGGTAAGACCCATCGCACCAGTAGCTCCGGTTGTTCCTATTCCCGTTGCTCCTGTTACACCGGCTATCCCAGTAAGACCCGGTGCTCCAGTGGCGCCGGTGGTTCCAGTAGCCCCGGTGACTCCTATTCCGGTTGAACCTGTCACACCAGTTACCCCAGTTGATCCCGTCGCACCAGTAGCTCCAGTTATTCCTGTTCCCGTTGCGCCTGTCACACCTGTTACACCAGTAGGCCCCATTGCACCAGTTGATCCCGTCGTTCCTGTTCCGGTTACACCAGTTACACCCGTAAATCCTGTTGCGCCTGTGGTTCCGGTAGCCCCGGTGATTCCTACTCCGGTTACGCCTGTCACTCCAGGATCACCCGTTACACCCGTCACTCCAGTGCTACCGGTGGTTCCAGTTACACCTGTTATTCCCATTGCTCCCACAGCTCCGGTTGCTCCAGTCGAACCTGTAACGCCTGTCACTCCAGTACCCCCGGTTGTTCCTACTCCAGTCGCACCTGTAGTTCCTGTAGCGCCTGTTATTCCGGTCACTCCGGGATCGCCCGTCGCTCCAGTTATCCCTGTCGCACCTGTTGCACCTGTCGTTCCTGGATCACCAGTATTTCCCGTGGTTCCAGTTGCACCTGTTGTCCCAGAGGCTCCCGTTGATCCAGTTGCACCCGTATTACCTATAACGCCCGGATCACCAGTTGTACCTGTTACTCCAGTCATTCCTTGGACTCCAGCTAATCCCGTTATTCCTATCAAGCCAGTAGCTCCCGTATTACCCAGCTTACCTGCTATTCCCATAGCTCCTGTGGTTCCCGTAGCTCCGATTGCACCTGTCTTTCCTTGAAAGCCTCTATATCCCCTAGGTCCACGAAGCACAAAGCATCTGGATCTGACAGCTCTTTTCTTTTTAAGTGCAAGCTTCTTTTTGGATTTACATTTGAATTTTCCTTTTTTAGAAACGCGAGTGCCTGCTTTTTTTAATTTGCGTTTGGTTGTATTGATTGAGGAAATTTTGCGTTGCTTTTTGGACATATAGCTCACAAGAAATTCCCCCCTCCTTATACACCGTATCTATTCTCCGCTTTTGCAATACTACACTCTATGTCTAGGACATGTTTTGTGCACCGCCCATTAATGAAGTCATATCAGCATTCACAATTTATTTATTGATTGATCAATTATAAATCCACATACACATTTATTTCTTTTGCAGCTCACCTATCGTCTGTGCAATCCCTTCTTCAAAAGAAGTCATCTTCACCGGCCCAACGTTGGCCTCGTATTTCTTTTTACTCAACACCAGCGGTTCTTCTGTCAAATATAACATTTCAACAACTTCTTTCATTACCGGTACGGCCAATCCAAGCAGCGAAAGTCCTGTTTTGCCGAGGGCTATGACCGGTTTCGCTTTACCCGCTTCCTGTTGTGCAATACGTACGATTTCCTTACCCGATATTATGCCAGCACCAGGGATATTCCAGTTCTGCCGATAGGCATTATCTCTGCCCGCCAACTCCACAACCATGACCGCTGCATCTGGCAAATATATATATTCTCGTGGAATTTTCATAGTTCCGATAAAAAAAGTCATTTTTCCTTCCGCTATTGCTTCAAGCGTAGACCCCAGGTAAGAAGCCTGATTGGCAGTAGGACCATAATAATCAGGCAAGCGAACAATCATTACTTGCGCTTTGCGCCATTTGCTGCTAAATAACATCTGCTCAAAAGCAAGCCGAGTCTTTCCTTTTCGAGTATGCGGCTGCTTTGGATGTTCTTCAGTCACTTCTTTCATTTGTCTTCTGCCATACGGATAAATCCCGTCAATGACGACCACCTTTAGGCCCAGTTGTTCTGCCGCCTCCATAACGGATTCACCCAGAGGAATCAGCTTGCTCTCCATTTCGTTATAAGGTACATTCACACAATGAAACATTACATCGGCTTCTAGTGAAGCAGCTATAATATCATCGGATCGGAATGCATCTCCGATAGCGATCTGTAGATGATCAGGTGAACCCAGTTTTACCGCAAGTTGCTCCAGTTTTTGACGTGAGCGACCAAAAATGATTGTAGAAATGCCACGTTTAATCAATTCCTCTGTAATCGCTGCGCCCGTTCCACCTGTTGCCCCAACCACGATTGCTCTTTTCATTTCATCTCAACCTCTTTCTCTCAATTAGTTATTGATCAATTACTTACTTAAACACAATATAACGTATATTTAGTGATTGATCAATAACTAAAATGCAAAAAGGGACTCTTCCCTTTCTATCTATCCATAAGCTCTGGCATATCCAGTGCGGTCGATATATTACATAACATGCCGATTGCCAAGAATATTAACGTTCTTTGCTTTGGATTGGCACTGCCTGCCGCTGTAAAAGCTTCCAATACCATATCTCGAACCTCTGCGAATCCTTTTTGCATTGCTTGACGGATGACTTCCTCCTGAACCGTCTGCGCCTGCATTTGCAGCAAAATTTCGTTCTTGTGAGATTTAAGAATCTCTTCATAGGCTTCAGTTAACTCGTTCTCCAACTGATCTGGGGAAGCTGTCTCCACCACCGCTCGAAATGAATCAATCAATCGCGTCCAGGATACCTCCAGTGCTGTTAAAAGCAAAGCTTCTTTGCTTTTAAAGAAACGAAAGATATACGGTTGCGAAATATTTGCTCTTTCTGCTACCTGAGCTGTGGTCGCCCGGAAATAGCCGATTTCAGCAAACACCTCAATCGCTGCGGATATGATATCACTACGTCGATTAACCGATACCGCTGCATTTTTAGCCATGGTAATCACACCTCCATTTGTTAGTAATTAATTGATCAATAGCTTGAAGTATATAGGAAAGTCTAATGCATTGCAAAGAGACTCATCACTCCGATCCAGGATAAACTGAACCGACTCCCCCCTCCAACATGCTATTATCGTCCGGCAGGAATTTGCATTCATCCCTCCAATCTAAGCACAGCTTAGAACTCTCTATTGTTTAAACATTTCTGTGACGTCAATTTCATCTGTATGTACATCACCTTCATTATAGTTGATAATTATTCTCAATCGCAATATAAATCAATATAAAGTTACTTGAATGGATAACCTACACCTACGGAACCAAGAAGACTATCGCTTTGGAATAGATGGATTTATCTTCACATGACTACCCTGTTGCAAAATCAAAACACCCATGATATATTAATTGAGCCATCAATGATTGATGCATCAAATATTGATACGTCAAAGATTAACTTAGCAGATATTACTGACTAAGCAATGGCACTGTATAATGGCAACTTTATGTATTTTGTTCACATAAGCCGTTGTTCATGGTCGAGATTCACCCGGGAGGTCTAGTCATGACACGTGTGTTTTCCAAGGAGGAGCAGATTATCAATCTGCTAAACGGGCTGGGTAACAAGATCAGCCCCAAGTTCGAACGCTGTACGGGCATCAGCTCATCACGCTTTGAGATTTTGCATGAGTTGGATCAGGTGGACGAGATTAATCAGTCCATGTTGCAAAAAATTATTAATATAGACAGTGCGGCGATCACTCGCCATCTGAAGCAGCTTGAAGCCGATTCGATGGTCACCAGACGTAAAAATCCGGAAGACAACCGCGTTACCTTTGTCCGCCTTACGGATGAAGGACGGAAGCAAATCGAAGGTTATAAAGTTGAGAAAACCAATTTTATCAATCAAATTCTACAGGATTTTAGTGAAGAAGAAGTTCATCTGCTTGCTGATTTCCTGGAACGAATGCAAAACAATTTTTAAACCCATATATAGAGGAGAGAACCATACATGAGTACATTCCAAAGCACTTTTCAAAAAACAAATGATTTTAACGAAATTACTTACGGCCGCCGGTCTGTAAAACTATACGATCCTGAAGTCAAAATCAGCCGTGAAGAAATGACAGAAATTCTGGCAGAAGCTTCTCGTGCCCCATCTTCCATCAATTTGCAGCCTTGGCGTTTTCTCGTTGTAGATACGGCTGAAGGCAAAGAAAAGCTTGCTCCTCTCGCGAAATTCAACCAAAATCAGGTTTTGACTTCCGCAGCAGTCGTTGGTGTATTTATTGATATGAACAATGTCGAGTACATGGACGAAATTTTTGGTAAAGCTGTCGAGCTCGGTTATATGCCACAGGAAGTCAAGGAAATGCAGCTCAAAACTGTAATGCCTTATTATGAAAATATGCCCGCTTCCGCTCTTCGCGATGTCAATCTGATTGACGCGGGTCTGGCTTCCATGCAATTGATGCTCGCTGCACGTGCTCATGGGTATGATACTAACCCAATCGGTGGTTATGAGAAAGATCAAATTGCTGAAGCCTTCGGTATGGATAAAGATCGTTACCAACCCGTTATGCTGATCTCGATCGGTAAATCGGCCAAAGAAGGTCACCCTTCCTACCGTCTGCCTGTTGAGACGATTACGACTTGGGCATAATATCAGTCAACATTTTACATGTAAAACACCGTTTTCATTCAGAAACAATAACAACATTGTAAATACACTATTGGAGGTTGAATATTATGATTATCATTCACGCTCACTTGCAAGTTAAACCAGACCAGGAACAAGCTTTTTTGGAAGCAACAAAAGTGCTGATCCCTGCAACACGCAATGAAGAAGGCAACATCAGCTATGATCTCGCCAAAAGTACTGAACGCGAACATCATTACACGATGATTGAACTGTGGAAAGACGAAGCCGCTACAGCTTCCCACAACACTAGCGCCCATTTCCAGGCTTTTGTTCAACAAGCAGCAGCATTCATGGCTGCTCCAATGAACGTTGAAGTATTCGCTGGAGAAGCGGTTAAACGCTAAAAACCGAACCTTACATTCATTAGTTAATCAGACCGACGAAATCGGTCTGATTGTGAAAAAGAAACCGCTCCTCGTCATGCTGACGGGTGAGCGGATTTTTCGTTTTCCTCAGAGCTGAAAATAATCCGGCAGGCCCACCACCAATAATCGTTACATCAAACATACTGGCTAGCTTTAGTTTCACCTTTCCCCCGTCAAAACTATAAACAAAGGCTATCCCTTGTCTTGACGACAAAAGATAGCCTCATTAGCTAAGTGTTCAATTAGTCTAAAGCATTTTAGATTATTTCTTCAATAATAAATAGACAAAATAAGGCACACCGATTAGGGAGACCATAATTCCTGCTGCAATTCCATCAGGATCAACCAGGTTGCGTCCAACCGTATCTGCAATTAATAGAAGCCAGCCTCCAAGCAGAACGGCAACAGGAATAAATAACGAGTTACGTGGACCGACCAGCGCTTTGGCGATGTGTGGAGCCATCAAACCGATAAACGCGATCCCTCCCGTAACCGATACAGCAGATGCGGCAGCTGCAACAGCAATCACCATGAGTACCAAGCGTTCCCGCTCCAGCTTCAACCCCACTCCGATCGCTGTTTCTTCGTTCAGCCCCATCAGATCAAGCCGTCTGGTTCTGAACAAAGTAAGCGGGATTAACACAATCAGCCAAGGCAGCAAAGCCCATATGAATGGCCAGTCTGCCCCCCATATGTTTCCGGATATCCATTTGGCAATAAAGTCGACCTTGGAGCGCTCCGCGGAAGAGATGATGACGATCATGATGCCTGACAGCGCCATCGAGAATCCAACCCCAACCAGCACCATTTTTATGGGATCAAGTCCCTTGGTCCGGCTATAGGAGAACAGATAGATGAGCGCCGCTGTCAGTAATGCACCGATAAAAGCAGCTAACGGCAACATATAAACGAATGTGCCCGCTTCAATCGGGAAATACAGAAAGAAGATTGCAACAGCAACACCTGCACCTGAATTGATTCCGATGATGCCTGGATCGGCCAATTCATTACGCGTAATACTCTGCAAAATAGAGCCTGACAGCGCAAGGGCCATACCAGCTAGTAATGTAATAAAAATTCGAGGTAATCGGACCGAAAACAGAACAAAGTCTTCTTTAAATGTACCTTGACCAAATAACACCGGAATTACCCTTTTGAAAGACAACGAGGAATAACCCCAGCTCATACCTACCACAGCCGTGATGAGGATCAGCAGCAAACACACGAGCAGAATCAGTCGTTGCTTGCGAATTCGCGCAGACATTGTCATGAGAATGCTTTGCCCCCTCTACGCACAACGAACAGGAAGAAAGGTAAACCAAGCATGGAAGCTATGGCGACCACAGGTGTTTCGTAAGGTGCATTTATCGTTCGACCCAGTGTTTCGGCAAGCAGCATAAACGATGCTCCGGCAAAAATGGATACGGGTATAATATACCGATAGTCCGTGCCCACCAATTTACGGACAATATGCGGGATCATTAAGCCGACAAAAGCCATATTCCCAATTAATGCAACCGACGCTCCGGTAAGCACGATGACCAGCAGGAACAGAATGGTTTTGACGAGTACAAGCTTCTGCCCCAGTCCAGTCGCAACCTCATCGCTCAAGCTAAGAATGTTGATCTGGTTGGAAAGGAACGGAACTACAGCTAGACCAATCAGTATGACAGGCGCAATGGCTTGAATCTGGCCCCATGTCGTTCCGATGAGTCCTCCCGAAGTCCACATGGATACATCCTTGGAAATTTTGAAAAAGATACTGATGCCATCCGAGATGGCATACATAAAAGCAGATACCGCTGCCCCGGCCAGCACTACCCGGATAGGGGATAAGCTCCCCCTCCGCATTGAGCCGAGCACAATAACCAATGCTGCTCCAAGTGCAGCACCAACAAAACAAGCGACCATAATTCCAAAATATCCGAGTGATGGCATGAAGACAAAAGCCAGGGCGAGTGCCATATTGGCACCTGAAGTCAGACCCAGCAGTCCAGGATCAGCCAGCGGATTGCGAGTAATTCCCTGCATGATGCCTCCGGAGACGGCGAGAGCCGCTCCGATCAGCATGGCAGCGAGTTCCCGTGGAAGTCTGATCTCTCGCAGAATAAGAATATTATCGTTCTTCGTCGCAGAGGTGAGGGTCAGCCACAAATTGCGAAATGTTGTTTCTTCTGCGCCAAACATCATGGCGATGATGAAGCACACGATAAGTACGAGTACACTACCCAGCAGCTTAGTAGCAAACCGAAAAGGAATTCGTTTATTTTTCATCACGTTCAAGGTTTACTTGCCAAGAAAATGTTCGATAAAAAATTCCAGCTGGTATTCCATACTGAGTGGATCATTGAAGTAGAATGCCTTGGCATCGGCTTCAAATACTCGATTATTTTTCACCGCATCAATATTTTTGTATGTTTCGGTATTTTGGAACGAATTGTCCTCATCGGCATTTTTACTGAATATCACATAGTCTCCCATGTAGTCTTTCAGTACTTCGTTCGATACAGCAAAGAATCCGTCTTTCTTGGTCGCTTCCTTGACCTTATCTGGCATGCCTAAACCGAATTGATCATACAGTATTTCCGTTCCACGTCCGAATTTCTCGCCATACACATAAAGTTGTTTATTAAACGTTTCAATAACGGATACAGTCGCATTCGCGCCAATTTTAGCTTTGATTTCTTCCCCTACTTTTTTGCTTCGAGCGTCAAAATCTTCAACCCAAGCCTGTGCTTCTTTTTCTTTGTTCACAAGCTTTCCGATCTCCAGTTGTTGCTTGAGGAAGTCCACCTTACCATATGTATAGGTGACTGTTGGCGCAATTTGCTTCAACTTATCTACGTTCTTGATATCAGACAGGCCGATAATCAGATCCGGGTTCAATTCAATAATTTTCTCCAGACTTTCGTCGGTAACCGCCTCTGTATTCGCTAGTTTTTCTTTGAAATTTGGGTTCTCCTTGGACATTTCATCCACACCAACCAGCGGCACATCCAGCGCCATCACGTTTCCTGTCAGGAATCGGGTCAGCACAACCACGCGTTGCGGATGGGAAGGAACTTCCACAGGACCCGTCTCCGATTGATAAGTGAACGTGCCCGAATCTGACTCGGATGAAGAACCTGCGGAATCCGTGTTCGAAGAAGTGGATTCGTTGGATGTAGTTGCATTCTCCGTTGTATCTTTGGCTGAGTTGCTTCCACAAGCGCTAAGCAATAAAACCAGAATGAATATAAATGGAACAAAAAGCTTTCTCATTAGATGACTCTCTCCCTTTTCTCTTTGAATATGAAAATCATTCTCATTACAATAGCTAATTATAGGCATGCAGGATGAACCTAACCATGCCTTTTTGTTTGAGAAAACCTTTGGATTATTGGATGCCACTCCATAAGGATACAGCACGTCCGAGCTGCAGACGAATGGAAACCGGATTGTAGGGTATCCACTCTTCCTGCTCCAGATCATAGACCCGATTTCGCTTCACTGCCTCGAGCCCTTTCCAGTATTCCGAGTTAAATATACCTTCTGAATGAGCTTTGGACCCTTTTTCATCTGGAAAAACAATGACGAGCATACGAGTGCCCTCGTAATCCTGAAGTTCCGACAGTTGGATAGAGACCGAATGAAATTGGTCGCCAAACCTCTGTATTTCCTGGGCAATCTTGGCCGGAGGACGTAATCCGAGTGATTGATACATCACATATCCGACATTTCTGTTTCCATATATTTGTATATCATCCGGTTTTATGACGAGAATAGTCAGTGTCTCATTCACAATCTGACTCGTTTGAATGGCTTCCCGTGCCTGCTGTTCTTCCCTTTCAAAGTCTGCCAGCCATTGTTCTGCCTTCTCCACCCTTTGAATCGCCTGTGCGATAAACCGCAAATGTTCTTTCCACCCAAGCTCCATCCACGCAATTTCAACAATAGGAGCGATGGATCTCAGACGTTCAGAACTTAATCCGTTCATATGTAGATGCTGATTTGCTGCAATGATGAGCTCAATATTAGCATCTAGCAATGCGGACTTTATTTGTTCAGGTGAACTGTCAGAATGGATAAAACGTATCGTTTGAGGTGGGCTAACTCCCTCTGTGCTTACATATTCGCTGCTTTCCGAGATGACGACTGCTGGTTCCAATCCAAGTAACATTAAATGGCTTGCATAAGGTGCACACCACACAGCCACTCGTTGAGAAGGTCTGCGACGTGTGTAACCTGAAGGACTCTCTCCTGTCTGCTGCTTGAAGCGACGACTAAGATAGAATTCATCCTTATATCCGACCTTCAGCGCGATCTCACGAAGTGAAGCGGACCCGCCAATTAATAACTCTTTGGCACGGTGAACACGCAAGCGTGAGAGATACTCATTGGGTGAAAATCCAGTAAGCTGCTTAAATAGGATGGAGTAGTGAGAGCGACTGACTCCCGCAATTTCGGAAAGTCCTTCGGTTGTTATCTTCTCACTAACATGGTTTTCCATAAATGTGATGCTGCGTTCCATAGATGGTTGCTCACTCGCAATATATTTTGCTTCCATTCGTTCCAACAGACTCATCAGTACTTGATGAAACAGAATCTGGTTACGCATATGCCTGACTTCATTGCCAGGTAAACGATACATATAGAGCTCCTCAAGCTGTGCTGCAATCGCAGGTTCATAGAACTCAATAAGAGTTTCTGTTGCGAGCACACTGGACCGTCCCATGGCTATCATTGGCAGTGATCTCTTCTGTTCTTGCGTGCGAATGGAGAGGGTGTATATATGAAGTGGATGCATCTGATTCCCCTGTATAACGACATCACTCTGCGCCGGAATAAGGATTACCATGCCATCGGTGAGTTCGTATATGTGATCGTCGAGATGAAGTGAACCCTTACCACTTGAAACGGCCAACAGAACGGTTAGGTTCTCATGGATCCTATGTATCGGCATGGTTGACGTACTATACAATGATTGAATGCTGTCTGCTGTATATATTGGAAAATAGGACTCTGCCCATTCCGAGTTGTTCATTTTCTTATCCTCCGTGACTGTTATGACTGTTAGCGGAAAACTAAAATAATCGTTCCGTTCTGGGGTCACTCAGTCCACTTACTGATGATGGGATGATGCCTGATAAACGGCTCTGCATGACTATTTTAACATTAAGGCTTCCTTCAGAATACTAGCATTCCGATTATAAATAGCTTATACGATTGTCGCCATAATTATGGGCAAAAATTTCAACCGCATTCTGCAACGCAAGTTACTTTTACATAATGGTCTTAAATAAAAGATTCCATCCTATCCTTTTTTAACTCGAAGCTCAATCATGTTGCGGGGAGAGCCGATTCAGGCTGCGAACGCAAGAAGCCGGGAACACCTGATTTCAGGTGTTCCCGGCATGAGAGCCTGGTAAGATGGTAGCTATTTTGACGGAAAGCCCAAGCGACTCATCTGTTAAAATAAACTGCACAGTCTTATTCTCTGTTTACATTCAAAAAAAGGTGTGCTACATTATTTTTACGGATATAGAAATAACTACAGTTAGAAAAAAGGTGAATTTACGATGGTAGAAGAAAATGCGAATGTGCGTCAAGCTATTAAAGTGTACAAAGCGCTCGGAGAACCCACGAGAATCAAAATTGCCTTACTCCTTACGGAGGAGACAACTTTGTGTTGCTCGGATATCGAGTCTAAGCTGGAATCGGTAGCCAGCTCAACGCTTTCCCATCACTTGAAGCAATTGACAGACTGTGGACTGTTGAACCTCCGTAAGGAAGGAACGTATATCTACTACAGCGTAAACCGCGAAATGGCACAGAAATATGCGCCTTATTTGCTGGAGTAATTTTTTTTAAACATTATTTCTATAGAACTAGAAATATAAAACATTGAAGTATAGAGAGGAGCTTTACCCGTATGTCGAACGCATTGAAAATTTATATATTGGCTATTATCAGCTTTCTAGTTGGGACATCCGAATATATTATTGCAGGGATTTTGGATAAGGTAGCTGTAGATGTAGGTGTCTCCGTATCGGTCGCAGGTCAGCTGATTACCGTTTTTTCGCTGGCCTATGCCTTCGGCACACCGATCGTCATAGCCGTCACTGCACGTATGGAGAGACGTAAACTTCTCCTTTATGCGCTTGGTGTATTTGCAGTAGGCAACCTGATTGCCATCGCGTTACCAGGCTTTACATTCTTGCTCGTATCGCGTGTTGTTCTCGCGATTAGTACCGGCGTGTTTCTCGTTACCTCATTGACGGTTGCTGCCAAGCTCGCTGCACCTGGCAAACAAGGAAGTGCGATTGCAACACTTATAATGGGCTTCAGTGCCTCCTTAATTATCGGAGTTCCACTTGGAAGAGTCGCCGCTTCGGTTTATGATTGGAAGCTTATTTTCGGCGTTATCGGTCTACTAGGTTTGCTTGCCATGTTCTTAATCCTTATTGCTATTCCCCAATCCAATGGCGAGGCGCCTGTTCCGATTCGCAAACAGTTTGCACTGTTGAAGAAACCTGAAATTGCGATCGCGTTGGCTGTCGCCTTCATGTGGATTGGTGGATACTCTGTTGTTTACACCTATATTTCGCCCTACTTGCTGACCATAACCAAATTAAGCGAGCAAAGCGTAAGCATTGCACTCTTCTCTTTCGGTATCGCCAGCTTGTTTGGCTCTAAATTCGGCGGCTACAGCACCGATAGATGGGGAGCTCCCCGCACATTAGTCATTGGAATGCTGTTTAATACCATTGCTCTAGTTCTGCTCTCACTAGATGGACAATCGCCGTTGATCGTATTCCCGCTTCTGATGTTTTGGTCTTTTACAGTTTGGTCTTCCAGCCCTACCCAGCAATTTTATTTATTGTCACGTGCTCCAGAGGCATCCGGCATTATGCTTAGTATGAATACCTCCGTGTTGCATCTTGGCATGGCCGCTGGTGCTGGTCTTGGCGGTGTTGTCGTCGAGCAGGCATCACTGAGCTACATCAGTTGGATCGGCGCAACAAGCGTCATTCTGGCTGCTGTAACTGCTGCTACCTTCTTCCGTATTTCATACTTGCGAAAACGCCGCGAAGAAGTAAAATGCAGCCTAGTCGAGACATGTGCGTAATTCAAATCTTCCCAAAAAAGCCAGGCTGCTAATTTATGAACTGCACCCCATTTGTTAGACACGACTAACAATGGAGGTGCAGTTTTTTTGCCTAAATTCAGTTTAGATGAGAAATTGAAAGCCATTCATAG